>JAFVXH010000023.1 GCA_017501225.1 Clostridia bacterium | reverse complement strand
GGATGCTTTTACCAAAAGCACCCCCTGCTTATTTTTTTGTCAGGACCTTCTTGCAAGAAGGTCCCGACACCCCCAAGAACCTTTCTTAAAAAATAGGACGAATAAAAGAGAAGCTGCTGTGCTCTATCCTTGCCAAAGCAAAGAACGGGGCACAGCAGCTTCAATTTTTATTTGACAAACCCTTTCCCAAAAGGTTTTGCGGGGGTGTGGGGGTGCTTTTACAAAAAGCACCCCCACATTTTATTATCTATTATCGGATCAGATGCCGTTTGATCTTGCGCGAGGTGGTGCGCTCAAAGGGCTCGTAACGGAACGTTACGTTTCTGATCTGCTTGTAGCTGACAAGCTTCTTATTCATTTTGGCGACCTGAGCGCGGATTTCCGCCTCGATCTTCTCGTGATCCTTCGGATCCTCGAACTTATCCATCTGCGGATATACGATAGCGGTCAGAACGATCTCGTCACTTCCCTCGGTTTTGCGTCCGAGGACAACGCTCTCGGCAACCGTTTCGATTCTGTCGAGGTATTCCTCGATCTCCTCAGGGAATACGTTCTTGCCGTTCTCCAGCACGATGACGTACTTCTTTCTGCCCGTGATGAAGATGTAGCCATCGTTATCCATGTATCCGATATCTCCCGTGCAGAACCAGCCGTCATCGGTAAAGACGTTTGCGGTTTCCTCGGGATTTTTGTAATATCCGAGCATGACGTTGTCACCCTTGACCTGGATCTCACCCTCGGTGTATCCCTTGTCATTGACGTGATCCGCCTCGATGCGGACCTGACAGCAAGGAACGGCAGGACCTACCGAGCCCTTCTTGGGATTGTAGTAGGGGCTGACCGCGATCAGAGGTGCGCATTCGGTAATACCGTAGCCCTCGTAGATCTCGATGCCGAATTCCGCGAAGTTCTCGGCAAGCTCGGGATTGAGCGCCGCTCCTCCGCAGACGATCTTTTCCAGATTGCCTCCAAACGCCGAGGTGATCTGCTTGAACATGGTCTTGCGGAAGTCGAAGTTGATCTTGCGCAGCTCGCGGGATATCTTGGTCATGTTCTTCAGCAGTGCTTCCTTTCCTCCCTTGCGCGCCTCGTCCCAGATACGCTTATTCATCGTGCTGACGAACAGAGGAACCAGTACAAGACCCGTGGGCTGGAAGAGCGCAAAGTTTTTGAGCACGTGCTTGATGGAGTCGTTGATGGCGACGTTCATACCGTAGTTGAGCGCGCTGATCATGATGGCAAGCTCGTAGGTGTGGTGAATGGGAAGGACCGATACGATCGAATCCTCGGGGGAGAAATCCACGGTCGCGCAGGCGGAGTTTACAACAGACACGATGTTCTTCTCGCTCAGCATGACGCATTTGCTGCTTCCCGTCGTGCCCGACGTAAAGAGCATCTCTACCATACGGTTCAGATCCGTCACCTCAGGATAGCGATATCCCGCGGCAACTGCCTCCTCGCCCATTTCCATCAGCTTTGCGTAGGGCAGAATGGTGGGCTCGTTCTCCCACGTGCCCTTGACGGGAGCCATGGGGATCTGAAGGCTGACAGTCGGATGATCCTTCGCAAGCGTTGCGAATTTGTCGTTGAAGGAGCGGGAATAAACGACGGCATCCACCTCGGCAAAGGTGAAAAAGCCCTTGATCTGCTCAACATCCAGCTCGCGGTCCATAGGAATGACCACACCGCCCGATGCGATGGCTGCTACGTAGGAGCATACCCACTCGACAGAGGTCTCGCCGATGACGGCAATTCTCTTGCCCGCAAGCCCTGCCGCATGATATCCTGCCGCCTGCTGCAAAATTTTTGCGGAAAGATTACGGTATGTCAGGGATAAAAGGTTGCGATCCTTATCAAAATAACGGTATGCGGTTTTGTCACCGAATTTGCCGATCTTTGTGGCAAAATGGCTCATGCTTTCAATGGGAGTAAAGATACGTTCGGTTTGTTGCTTGCGACTCATAAAATCTGTTCGCCGACCTTGCGGCTCCTCCTTGATGATTGTTGTTCGTTTTGCTTGCGCGCGGAGCGCTTCATGCTGTCCTTATTGCTGCACATCTGGGTAAGTGCCTGGGAAATTTGTAAGAGCTGCTCACGCGGGATCCCCTGACTCAGGTGCTCCATGAAGCTGACCGAGGATTCCTTGAGTGCCTTTAAGACGGGGTGCGCCACCTGATTGAGGTGGATCTTCACCGAGCGACGGTCGTGCTCGTTATGATCGACACGCACAAGCTGCTTCTTCCGCAGACTCTCCACCGCCTGGCTGATCATGCCCTTGGAAAGATGCATGGTTTCGCTGATCCCCTTGACGGTGTTTCTCTCGGGATGCTGCTTCAGGGAGAGCAGAACATCGATCTCGTTGACGGTGTACCCCAGCTCCAAGACCTCGCGATAGCAATATGCGCGGAAAAATTTTCCAACGTCTGCCATCTCACACAGCGTGTGAAACAGATCCGCGTTTGGCTCATTCAACCCGGGGTGCAATTCTTCCTGATCCAAGCAAAATCCTCCTTTCCCGATACGGCAGCTTACACAAAATCGTTTTGCGCAGAACTATTATAGCAGATGCCTCGGTGTTTGTCAAGTGCCGTCGAAAAATTGTAACAATTGGCGCGTTTCCCATCAAAGGGAAATGCTCAAGCAAAAGCAAAGCCGCCGCGATTTCCCATTCTTTTCCCTTTTTCATCCTCCCTGACATGGACATAATTGTTACTTATAAAGCCCGAAAAAGCGCACAAATTAATAGCAGCCTCAAACGCACTACATGCGTGTTTGACAAGAAAAAAATCCAAAATCACCGCGGCGGATCTCGCCGTGGCTTTGTATAGAGAGGTAGTTATGAACAAACATTCCGTATGGAAGGCTTTTGGCTGCTTTCTGTCGGCGGTAGCCTTACTGCTGACTCCGATGAGTGCTTCGCTCGGGCAAGGCATTCCCAAAAAGGAGGAGGACGCGATCAGCGTCCAAGCAATGTCCAAAAACGCTTCTTCCATTTTATCAATCGCCCCTGATCTTGGCTTTGCGATCGATTCCGATGGAATCGACGCACGCGGCGCCCTGTCGCGTCAGGATCTGGAGGGGCTGTGCTTATATCCCGGAGGGATGCCCTTCGGTATTAAATTTTTTACAGAGGGTGTCAGCGTCGTGGGATTCTGTGACGTGGAAACGGGCAAGGGGAAGGTCAATCCCGCGACACAGGCGGGACTGCGTCAGCGTGACGTCATTCTGCGAGTAAACGGAAATGCGCTCTCGGGTGCTTCGGATCTCAATTCTCAGATCGAGGGCTGTCAGGGGAATGCCCTAAAGCTTGGATGCAAGCGCGGAAAAGAGGAGCTCGAGCTGACTCTGACCCCTGCGTGGTGCGAAAAGGAGGGGCGGTATAAGGCAGGCATTTTGGTGCGGGACAGCGGCGCGGGAATCGGCACCGTCACCTTTATTCTGCCAGAAACCGGAGCCTTCGCGGGCCTTGGACACGGCATCTGCGACGCAGAAACCGGGGCGCTTGTCGAAATGCGGCGTGGCAACGTTTCGGACGTCACCATCAGCTCGGTGGTCAAGGGAGCGCCGGGAGCTCCCGGAGAGCTGAAGGGCTATTTCAACGCAGGCAAGGTGGGCACGCTCCTCGGTAACTCCTCGTGCGGTGTATGGGGCTTGTTTACCGATCCCCCCGAATGTCAAAACGAGCTTATGCCCGTAGGGCTGCGCGAGGACCTGCAGGAGGGCGATGCCTATATTCTCTGCACGCTGGATACCAACAAAATGGAGAAATACGACGTAAAAATCTCGGGCATCAAGCAGGACGCCAAGGGCTCGAAATGCTTCACCGTGACCGTCACGGACGAGGATCTGATCGCCGCGTCTGGCGGCATCGTGCAAGGCATGTCAGGCTCTCCCATCATTCAGAACGGCAAGATCGTGGGGGCGGTGACGCACGTACTGGTCGGCGACCCCACCACAGGATACGGCATCTTCTTAGAAAATATGCTCGTCAATATGCCGCTGATGGCGAGGTCGTGAAAAATAAAGGGAACGACCTTGGATAGAACTTGTGATAGCCTCCCTCCGAGAGGGAGGTGGCGAGCCTGCGAGGCGGAAGGAGCTTGCGCAATCAGGGAGAAGCACTCGCATTTCGTTACAAAATGAAATGACCTCGTGCTCGCACTCTCCTTCCACCGCCTTTGGCGGTCCCCCCCCCTCTCGGAGGGAGGCTAAGAACGGCGAAACATCAAAAAGGCTCTCCCTATGGGAGAGCTCCCGCGCCAGGGGTAAGAGGGCGGAAAGAGAGCAAAAGCGCGGGCGTGCAATGCACGCCCCTACAAGCTTTCGTTTTGTTTGATTTGATTCTTGATTCTTTCCCGTCTGCAGACTTTTTTGACAGAAAAAGGCTACCGCCAAAAGGCGGTAGCCTGATCCTCAAATACTTATTTATATTTATTCTACGTAGGTATATTTTGCATACAGACAGAGATTTCCTGCCGACATCTCGAATGTGAAGGTCATATCCGACGACAGGAAGCTGCCGTCATCCGTTTCCCAACCCGCGAATCTCCATCCGTCGATTGCTCTTGCAGTTACAGTGATCTCCGTCCCAACCGAAATTCTCTCGTCTTTGTAAACCTTGTCGATATACAAACCGGAGCTGGTGTAGAAAATTTCATACGAATAATATCTCTCGTCGCTATACGATGCCAGCGTCGTCAAGGTATAATAAACGTACACCGCCACGATCTCAACGTTTTCTCTACCCATGGTGTAGGTATAGGTCAGGTCGGTGCTGACGCACGCGTCACCGATATACCAGCCGACGAAGTTGTAGCCGTTGTTGACGGTTGCGGTCAGCGTGATCTCCTCGCCTACGGATACGTTCTGCTTTGTATACTTGGTATAGGTTCCCGCCGCGAAGGTGTCTTCAAAATTCCCATTCGCATTCTTAGCTCTGCCAACGGTGGTCAGCGTATACGCACTGTATTCGGCGCGGATCTCGGCGTCAAACGTATCCATCGTATAGGTAAAGGAAAGCGATCTCGAAATGCAACGGTCGCCGATATACCAGCCGTCAAAATTGTAGCCCTCGTTCACGGTTGCGACAAGCTCGACCTCGGTACCGGGCGTGATCTTCTTGTCCGTCATCGCGGTATGCGTACCGGCAGGACCAAGCTTTGCAAGATTAGAGGTCACAGTCAGCGAATAGAAGGCATATCTTGCCTCAATATCAGCATTGTATTGCGATACGGTATACGCGCATTCCAGCTCCTCGGACACGCGCTGGCCGCTTACGTACCAGCCCTCGAACACGTAGCCCTCGTTGACGGTCGCCTTCAGCATCACGGTAGCGCCTACGGCATATTTCTTGTCAATGATGGTGGTGTACTCTCCCGCAAGGCCGTAATTGTCGGTTCTGGAATAGGTAGAGATGGTAGCCGAGGGAACGCCGTCGGGAACGGGGAAATAAACGTCGTTTACAGTCGGGCCGTACTCGTAAAGATTTTTCCACTCGCTCTCATCCGTGTACTTCCACTGCAGCCAGCCGTCCTTGGTGCGGAATTCGGCAGTTTTGCCATCCTCGCCGGGAATTCCTTGCTCGCCCTGAGGGCCTTCTTCTCCCTGCAGACCTTGTTCGCCCTGCACGCCTTGGATTCCCTGCTCACCCTTAGGACCGGGCTCACCCTGATCTCCCTTAGGTCCCTGCAAGCCCTGCACGCCTTGAGGACCTTGAGGGCCTTGAGGTCCCTGTGCGCCCTGCGGACCTACACAGGCAACCAGCGAAAGCGTCAACATCATGCAAGCCAGAAAAATGGACAACAATCTGATCGTTTTCATGTTTTCTTCTCCTTAAACTGAATTTTATATCGCCGATGGGCTATATATAGTCTAAATTGTACCATATATAGCCCGTTTTGTCAAGCATTTTGGGCTATAATTAGACCAAATATTTGATAAGGAGGACCATATGAGCACATACACAGCGGTCAAAAACCGTATTTTGCAGCTGCTGGGAGAGAAAAACATGTCGATCTACAAGCTTGCAACCGAATCCGCAGTTCCCCCTTCCTCGATCAAAAATATTCTTTACGGAAAAAGTCAAAACCCGGGCATCGTCACCCTGAAGATGCTCTGTGACGGCTTTGGCATCACACTCATTGAGTTTTTCGACACTGAGGAATTTCGAGGCTTGGAGCAAGAGATCCGGTAAAAGTCTCATCCAATAAAAAGCACCGCCAAACGGAGTCAGATCCGTTTGGCGGTGCTTTTTTCTTCCATATATTTATATCATTCTATCATCGGTGTACTCTCGGTCAGAAGGAGCGCCTCAAGGCAACAGTTCCCGTCCTCGTCGAGCGTACGGAAGCAGCATCCGTCCTCCCGCTTGGAGCGATAGACGCGCAGTGTGTGCCCGAACGCCGCCTCATGCAAGAAGGAGAGTGCAAGGCCCGTCACCTGCTTGGAAAGGATATCGGGTGTAAAATCGCACAGCATATCGGGATAGTGCGTGTTGTTCATGTGCCCGTTGTAGTCGATATCCGAGTACACGATTTTTCGCTCGCCCACGCACTCCATACAATCAATTTGCGGATATCTGACGCGGGACGTCAGTGCCTTATCGGGTGCCTCGTCTGGCGGAAAGCCGTAAGAAAATTCGCTCGTGCGCAAAAGGCGCTTTTGTTTCAGGCTCATCAGTCCCCAAACCGAGAACGCCTCCCCGACGGTTTTTCCGTCCTTGACCACCGTAAAGCAGCGGTCAAAGCTCAGTCCGTGTCCCTCGCACACCCAAGTGATGACGTCGATCTCGTCCCCTACGTGCAGCTGCTCGTAAATGCGCACCGTGATGCGGCTGAGCAGAAACGCAAGACCTTGGCGATCCCTCATATCATCCAAGGACGTGCCGAACGCGCGCAGATGCGCATCCGCTGTTTCCTGCATATAAACGATCCATCGGGATGGACGCAGACGGCGGTTTGCATCGGTGTCGTGCCAATTGATCTTATAATGTGCGGTGAATTTCATGGTCGATCCTTTCTATACGGGAATTTTGGGGGATACCGCCAAGCGATATCCCCCGTTGTCCGATGATAGGGCTATGCCCTTACATCCTTGTTTGTCTTACTGTTTCTTTTTGCAGGATGCCACAATCTTTGTAACCAGCGACTCCACGCCAAGGCAAAGCTTGTAAATACCCGTTACGAGCCATACAATGAAGCGCGTCAGGAAGGAGGGCTTCATTCTGCCGGTGGTGTGCATTCTGTAGATCCAGCCGATCAGGAAGACGACCAGAGCGATCGCCAGAACGATCCACAGCCACAAAAGCGATACCGTCTTGTGATACTTGAGCGTTGCGAAGTTCATACCTGCAACACCGCTTGCCCAGCCCGCGAATTCCGCGTTGTCGTTGTTAACCGCCAAGTGGTTGTTCTTGTGAACGTTGCCGTTGTAGATGTTCAGAATGGGCGCCTTCACATCCGCTATGACGTAGGTCACGGCAGTCTTATCCTTGAGAAGCACGAACTGATAAGTCAGGGTCTCCTTGCTCTCGTTTGCAGCTCTGCCAACGAACGTGCAGATATCGGAAATGGAGGTCAGCGTCTGTCCTGCTGCCAAGGGGATCTCCACGGTTATCGTGTCACCGTACTTTGCCGCGCCCGAGACGCCGTTGACGGTGTAGCTCATGCTTACGGGCTCATACTTGACCGTTACGTAAACCGTGCTCTCGGGCATGGTGAACGTCCAGCCGGTGACTTCGATCTCGTTGCCCTCTGCATCCACAGCGGTCGCGGTGGTCTTGTAGTTGAGAACGGTGAACGCGGGAATATTCGCAATCGCACCGGGCGCTACCTGAAGCACTGCGTCACTGCCGTTGTAGAGGTACTTGACGACCACTGCGTAGGTCACGGGCGTGTAGACCGCCTTGACCGTCAGCGTCGTCTCACCGCTTGCCAGGAACTCAAGAATATCGAATTCCTCCCATGCGCCGGACATACCGGGACGCGCGGGAACCTCGGGAACGATGATGTTCTGATAGTTATCTGCGGTGAACTGAACGGAATAAGGAGCGGTGGGATCCTCGCCATAGGTAAAGAGGATGGTATAAACGATAGGCTTCCACTCAGCGAATACGTACATATCCTGAACGCCAAGCTTGCTCGGATCGTATCCTACCCACTCAGCACCCGTCTTGGTGTATCCTGCGGGAGCCGAAACGGTTTCGTCTGCAATCACGTCCGCAATATCGAGGAGCGTGATGTTATCGCCTGCGCGGTAGGTGATCGTCTTGTAGATCTCGCCGTTGACGACATAGTAGATGTGTGCCTGCGCGTCGGCAAGATATGCGGTCAGGGTGACAGCCTCGCCGCTTGCGGGCGTCGTCAAGGTCTTGCCGTCGGCACTCAGCGTGCCGGTGCTTGCCGTAATTCTTGCAAGCTCGTACTTGCTGTGGAATACGGGATCAAGCGTCAGAGTCGTGCCCTTCGGGTAGTACTCGTCAAGACCTGCGAAGTAGTTGTTTCCGGGAACCGCTGCGTTGTTGTGATTGAACAGGAACTGCTGAGAAACGCGGTACTCGGTGTTGATGACGAAGGAGGAGAAGTGCGGTGCGACAAATTCAACCAAGCCGTTCTTGAAGGTTGCCTCAACGCGCTCACGTCCGTTCTCGGTCAGGATGTAAACGAAGGTCTTGCTGTTACCGGTTGCGTCGTTGGTCACGATATTGCCGTAAGGCAGACGAACGGTGAGGTCGCCCTCGAAGTTGCCCAAGGAGAGCTCGTTCTCGGTCTGATCTGCGTGCTGTACGACGAAATTGAAATCAAAGAAGCTTGCACCGTCCAGATTCTGATACATGGGGTTGACGATGCTTGCGGAATTCACGGTCGCGTAATTGATGTATACCTCATCGCCCTCCGCGGTTGCTTTGTAGAGTTGCAGCAGGATGTCGCGGTCCAGGGTGAACAGACCGATCTCCTCAGCCGCGCCCTCCTTTTCAAAGGAGAGGGTGATGGACTGATATTCCGTGCTCTGCGCGAATCTCTTCAGAACCTTGTCTCTGGAAAGTCGGAAGGTTGCCTCATCGACCTCCTCCAGATCCTTCTTGACGGTCACGTTGTACTTACCGTCCTCGTAAGTAACCTCATGCTCGTGATCCTCAACCTCAAGGAAGTGATCGGGCTCAGCATAAGCGTACAGAGCGGTATCGGCGGTAAAGGTTGCGCTATCAAGCGTGATGCCATCAACCCACGCGCCCTGCGCGTTTTGATATTTCCAAAGGATGTGGAAGTCCTCGTGCAGATGCTCGTTGACCTCGGGAAGCGTTACCATATCAAGGATCGTTGCGACCAGCTCGGGAGAAACGACAGCACCCTTGTATGCGTAAATCTTGGTCAGCAGCGTAACTCCGTCGGTATCGTACAGGGAAATCTCAGCCGCTGCGCGATCCGCATATACGGTGGTATCGCCTGCAGGCATGGTCAGAACGGGATTACCGTCGGCATCCGACCAACCGGTGAACTCGTAGCCCACCAGCTCCAGATTGTGCTTGAAGATCGAGAGATCAGCGCCAACCGGCATAAAGGCACGGAAGAGAACCTCGTTGCCCTCGCGGTTTTTGTAGGTGATCTCGTAAACGTTGGTAACGTGAATATTGGAAGCGCTGACACAGAAGGTCACCGTTCCGGCAGGGATGCGTGCGATGATCTTATCCAGAAGATCCTTCTCAATGGGAAGCTCCAGCAGCTGGGCGGATTTCTCGATCACCTTGGTAAGAGCGGGCTTATAATCTACCGTAACGGTGACGGAGCCTCCGAAGTTGCCGTCGCCCAGATACAGGCTGGAAAGTCCGGTCTTTGCGATCTCCTCGGGCAGATATCCGAGCAGGAACTTTGCGTAGTTGCGAACCTTCTCAAAGGCATCGACCTTGGTGCTGATCTTCTCGACTGCCAGAGCGCGAAGCTCCTCGACGGTGTGCGTTTTCAAGATCTCCAGCACGTCGCGGCCGACACGCTGAGAAACGACCGATGCGATCTTTTCGGAAATAGAAACGTTTGCGGCGCGGTCCAGAATCTCGGATACCGAGATGTCGGACAGGTCGTAACCGATGCGGGCGGAAACCAGCTCGAGCATCTGGCTGACCATCTCATTCTCGGCAAGTCCGTCAAAGCCCTCGGCTGCGCCCTCGAGGATCGCCATGATGTCGCGTCCCGTGCGCTCCTGAATGCTCTGGCAGAGGTGCTCTGCGCTGGGAATGCTGGTCAACTGATCCTTGAACTCATCCAGCGTCACGTCGCTTACGTTCAGTCCGGTCTTTGCCTCCAGCTTTTCCAGAACGGTTTCTACGTAGCTGATGGCGGTCAGTGCCTCATACAGGCCCTCCAGATCGACAGCGTTCAGAATCGCTACCAGATCCTCCAACGTCAGCGTATCGATAAAGCCCTCAAAGCCGTTGTGCGAGATGCCAAGCAGCTTGAGCTTGAGCTCGTCGGAAAGCAGGTCGGTGTTCAGTGCGTTCTCGTAAAGAACGGTGAATTCCTCGGGAGTGGTCGCATCGGGAAGCTTGATGCCGAGGTAAACGTTGCCGTCACCCAGCTTCTTAAATTCAATGTATTTGGCGATCAGATTGGACAGCTTTTCAGCAGCCGCCTGAACCTTGGAGATATCGCCGACAACGACGACCTCGATCTGAACGTTCTTTTCGGTTACGGGAGCTTCCTCGTTTGCCTGATACTTGATACCAACCGTGGTATCGATCAGCTTGCCGTCCTCAAGCTCCGCGATATCGTCAAGCGTGGGGAGGACCTTGATGAGGGCGTCAACCAGCGCGCGGGGATCTACCTTCAGAGTTGCGGTGTTGGGATTTTCGGATGCAACGACGGAGCCGTCCACGGTGATCTCATCCACAACCCAGGACAGACGATTGATGATCATCTTGGCAAACGCTGCCTTATCCTCGATATAGGAGAAAATGTCACCGGCGCCCTGAACGATTGCCGTGATCTCCTCGGAATCGATCTGCGCCATCAGCTTATCCATTCCGATAAACTCTACGAATGCAGCCTTATCGGTGATGCAGTTTACGAAATTCGCAACGTTGACAACGTCGGTAAGCTCGACGTTGGGATCGTTGTTGACCTTGGTAATGACCTTTGTCAAAAGAGCAGAATCCGCGAACATCGCGGTGGTGTTCACACACGCCAGAACGCGATCCTCGCCGCCTGCAGCCTCAAACAGAATGCTGCGGGGAACGACGTTGGGATCTACGATCTTTTCCATATCGAAGTAAAGCGTGATATCCTCTACCTCGCGCAAGCCGCTCCAATCGATCTCGGTGTAGTTGATGGTAATATCGGGGTCGGAAAGGATCGCGTCATAGCCGCCCGCCAGATCTACGATATAGCCAACGAGCTTGGGATAATTGATGTACGTGTCAATGCCGTCGATGGCAACGACCTGTTCCAGATACAGGCAGCCGGCAAGCGTGTTGATGCCGAGCTCGTCGATCAGCTTATTGATGCCGATAAGAGCCACAAGACCTACCTTATCGGTCACACAGTTGATGAAATTGGAAACGTTGACAACGTCGACAAGAGAAGTGTCGGGATCGGCGTTGATCTTGGTCATGACGCTCTGAAGCAGCTTGCTGTCGGCAAACATCGCCGAGGTGTCAGCGCAGGCAATCAGACGGCCCTCACCACCTGCGACCTCAAACAGAATGTCGCGGGAAACGATCTCGGGATCTACGATCTTTGCCATATCGACGTAGTCCGTAATATTCTCCGCGTTCTGCAGTCCGCTCCAATCAATGGCGTCGTAGTTGATGGTGATGTCGGGGTTGGAAAGGAATACGCTGTAGTCACCGTCGGAAAGAGAAACGATATAATTGACAAGCTTTGCGTAATTGATGTACGCATCGATCCCCTCAATCGCAACGGCGAGGTCGAGATACAGACAGTCCGCAAGTGCTACCATACCGAGATCTTCGACAAGCTTTCCGGCATCGAGCTGGGCGTAAATATCATCGATATCAACCTGCGCCTCCAGCTTCTGCATGCCGCTTGCCGTAAGATAATAGGTAGGATTCGCCTTGATCTTTGCAATGCCCTGCTCCGTCAGCGAAACAGTGAGGTCGGCGCCTACCGTATAATCGCCGGCGACGAGCTTGCTTGTGTCCAGATCGGACGAGCCAAATACGGAATGGTCAACGTCAAAGGAGGTGTAGTCAAAATCTCCGATATAGTCGTTGATATTGATCAGAGCCTTGACCTTGACGGGATCCACGTAATCCTTTGCATTCTCAAGGGATGCAAAGAAGCCTTCCAATCCCGTCAGATCAAACACACCTGCATTGATCAGGCTGTTTGCCAGATTGGGGGTAGTGAAATCCACCAGGGATTTTACGTCCGCCAAGGAAACGATATCCTTGTTCAGAACGATCACGCCGTCCTCAAGCAGATCCTCGATAAAGACGACCTCGTTCAGAGTCTTGGCGCTCAGATCCTTCACGAACTTCCGAATGACGCTCTCGTCCGCCAGACGCTCGTTGATCAGTGCCTTCAATTCGCCGTCATCCAGATACTTTGCAGCATCCTCAAAGCCGACGTATTCCATAAGCTTGCTGAATACGAAGATAGTCGAAAGATCCGTACCCTCGGGAATGAAGCCCGGGATCTTTGTCAGGTCGCATCCCTCCAAGAGAGCCTCATAGTCCTGAATGCTGTTCATCAGGGCTACGGCATCCACGTACTGCTCGGGATTCGGAAGCGTTTGAATAAAGCCTTCGATGCCGGTCAGATCAAACACGCCCGCCTCGATCAGATCGCTCGCCAGATCGGGAGCGGCAAAATCCACCAGGGATTTTACGTCCTCATAGGAAATGACGTCCTTGTTCAGTACGATCACGCCATCCTCCAGCAGCTCGCCGACAAAAACGACGTCAGCCAGCACGTCCATGCCGATATCCTGCACAAACTTCTGAACGACAGCTGCATCCGTCAGGCGCTCGTTGAGCAGCTCCTTCAGAGCCGCGTCGTTGAGATACTTTGCAGCATCCTCAAAGCCAACGTAGTTCATCAGCAGGCTGAATACGAAGATGGTGGAAAGATCCGTGCCCTCGGGAATAAAGCCCGGGAGCTGCGTCAGATCCACGCCCTCCAGAAGAGCGGCATAGTCCTCGATGTATCCCATCACGGTCGCAGCATCCAGCGTATTGACCAATTTGTCAATCTTCAGATGCTCCATCAGCGTTTCCTTGGAGACGATCTCGAACAGCTCCTCCAGACTTACGATTTCAAACAAATCGTTCTGATCGAAGGAAATGCTGCCAAGAATATCCTTGACACCCTCCTCGGATACACCGTTGCCGGTCAAAATTTCGGTCAGCTTATCCGCGTCCACCGTCAGGGTGAGCTTGGAGGTCGCTCCCTCATTTTCTACCTCGATCTTGGCCCATTCCTGCGCGAATACACTCATGGGAAGCATTGCTACCACGGTGATGACGGCAAGAATAACGGCAAGAACCTTGTTGAAAGCCTTCATAACTAAACCTCGTTTCTTTCCTTGGGATTCCGCCCCGAACGGACGGTCTTGCGTATGGTTCAACCCGTGACGGGCGCATTTTTTCAGTAAAAAATCGCGCACGCCGCATAGAGATACCTATATATTATATATAATACCATTTATATTCACTTTTGTCAATAGGTATTCGCAACACTTTTTCACCTTTCGGAACGATTTTTTCGTCTTTTTATGTCAATCTGCCCCCCTGCCCAAAAAATCCGTTTGCTTTCCCTTTTTCCCCTCCGTCCAATCTCCTTCCGTTTCTTCCCTGTAATTTCCATGTTTTAGAATTATTTCAATTCTTTTTCTAATTTTTTCGGGTAAAAGATACCGACAAAACACGGTTTTGTGCTTTGTCGGCATTGCTTTGATGTAATTTATTCTCCGTCCCTGATGCAGATCAGTTCCTTTGCGTAAGGGAGTGTCAGGATCCAATCACAGAGCGTGTGCCACTCGGCAAGCTTGTGCGTGCGGCGGGCGTAGTAAATGTTGATCAGATTCTCGTAGTTCATGCTGACCGTGCGCATCTGATTGTAGGAGGAGGGCAGCAGCTGGATCATATTGTGCCAGCTTTGCTTGTTGGTCTTGTCCTCCACAAACTTCTGTCGCTCAGCCTCCAGATACGCGATCAGGGCATCCAGTGCCGCAAGTCCGCCCTCGTCAAGACGGTCGCAGGAGAAATCCGTACGCTCGATGGGCTTTGCGTGCAGCTTGTGCATGGTCGACGTAGAATTCGCGACGGTGCCGACCTTGTAGGTGTCAAACTCCTTCCACCAATACAGAGGAGCGGTGATATCCACGCAAACGAAGATCTGACGCAAAAATTTGCGGTGATCGCTGCCCGCATGCGCAAGGCGGCGCGCAAGATCAAGATCGTTCTCGCCCAAAACATAGTTCCCCTCCGTGTCGTAGCCGCTGTCCATGCGTGCCCAGCTGTTCATAGGGTTGCGCGCGCCGCGGATGGCGTTTTCAAAATTCATAACGGTAGTACGTTCCAAACAGATCATACGTTCTCTCCTTTATACGTTCTCGGATGCGATTTGGCGAATGATCTTGCCAAGCTCCTGCGGCGTGTGTGCGAGATACTGCGCGCCGTTTTCGATTAAGAATTTCTCGTCACGGAAGCCCCAGGTCACGCTAATGACGGGCATGTGCGCGTTTTTTCCGGTTTTAATATCCACGTCGCTGTCCCCGATCATGATGCACTCCGACGCCGTAACGCCAAGCTCCTGCATGATCAGCTCGGTCAGATAGGGATGCGGCTTTGTGGGCTTTCCGTCCATGCAGCCGACAGAGAAATCCCACGTTCCCTTCGGCAGGATCTGCTCGGTCAGGAGGCGCACGAAGGAATCCTGCTTGTTTGAGAGCACGCCGATCAGATATCCTTCCTCGTGCAGCTGTGTCACCAGCTCGCAGATGCCGTCGTATGCGCGGTTGGTGATGTGATAGACATTTCCGTACGCCTCGTTATACTCCGCGTACGCGCCGTCGAGATACGTCTCGTCCGCGCGATACTCCTCCGGCAACGCCTTTCGCATCAGCTCGCGAGGACCGTGATTGATAAATCCCAGGACGTCGTTATAATCGTGAAGCGGAAAGCCGCGGCTTTCCATCACTTGGTTGACGCCGGCGCAAATAGCGTCGATGGAGTCCGCAATGGTTCCGTCAAAATCAAATAAAATCGCACGTATCATGCGTTTGCCTCTTTCTCGGTTGGTTTCGTTCTATAAAAGTATACCATATTCGCACAGGCAAGTCAAGACAAGTGCAAAAAAATCGCAATTTGGTAAAAGTGACAAAAAACATAGGCGCATTTTGTTGAAAATCGTGAACGTGCCTATTTTATTGTCGGAGAAATCTGTGGTATAATAATATGAATGTTCCAATTTTAATGAAGAAAAAAGGCAGGAAACGAAGCGTGATCAGAGAAAACTTAAGAAATATCGCAATCATTGCCCACGTTGACCACGGAAAGACGACGCTTGTGGACGGACTGCTCAAGCAGGGCGGCATTTACCGCGAGAACCAAGAAACCGTTACCCGCGTCATGGACTCGGGAGATCTGGAAAAGGAGCGTGGCATCACCATTCTGGCAAAAAACACCTCCGTGCAGTATCAGGGCGTCAAGATCAATATCATCGACACCCCCGGACACGCCGATTTCGGTGGTGAGGTAGAACGCATCCTGAAGATGGTAAACGGTGTCATTCTGCTCGTGGACGCCGCTGAGGGCCCGATGCCCCAGACGAGATTCGTTCTGCAGAAGGCGCTCGATCTGAACCACCGTGTCATCGTTTGCATCAACAAGATCGACAAGCCCGACGCGCGTCTTGGCGAGGTCGAGGACGAGATCTTAGAGCTTCTGATGGATCTGGGCGCCAACGACGAGCAGCTGGACAGCCCCATGCTGTATTGCTCGGGACGCTCGGGCACGGCAAGCGAGGACCCCGACGTTGCGGGCACCGATCTTTCTCCTCTGTTCCAAAAGATCTTGGACTACATCCCCGCACCCGAGGGGGATGAGAACGGAGATCTGCAGCTTCTCGTTTCCTCCATCGACTATAACGATTACGTCGGACGCATCGGCATTGGACGCATTGAGCGCGGCTCGATCCGCGTCGGCGCTGAGGTTGCCGTTTGCAATTACCACAACCCCGGAAACGTCAAAAAAACCAAGGTCGTATCCCTCTATCAGATCGAGGGACTTGTCCGCACTCCCGTGGAGAACGCGACCGTCGGAGATATCGTCTGCTTCTCGGGCGCGGGAGATATCACCATCGGCGATACCCTTGCCTCTCCCTCCAATCCCGAGCCTCTGGAGTTCGTCAAGGTGTCCGAGCCTACGATGGAAATGACCTTTATGGTCAACAACAGCCCCTTGGCGGGCAAGGAGGGTAAGTTCGTCACCTCCCGTCAGCTCCGCGAAAGACTCTACCGCGAGCTGCTCAAGGACGTATCCCTGCGCGTGTCCGACGGCGACACCACCGACGAGTTCCGCGTCGCGGGCAGAGGTGAGATGCACCTTTCCATTCTGCTGGAAACCATGCGCCGCGAGGGCTTTGAGCTCGCCTGCTCCAATCCCCGTGTACTGTATAAGGAAATCGACGGCAAAAAGCACGAGCCGATGGAGCGCGTTACGCTTGACGTTCCCATGGATTACGTGGGTGTCGTTGTGGAAAAGCTCAGCCAGCGCAAGGGTGATCTGCTTTCCATGAACCCCATCGGAAACCGCACGCGCATCGAATATTCCATTCCCTCCAGATGTCTGTTCGGATACCGCTCCGAGTTTTTGACCGCTACGCACGGCGAGGGCGTCATCAACACGATTTTTGACGGCTACGCGCCTTATCGCGGCGAGATCGTGATGCGCTTTACAGGCTCTCTGATCGCCTCCGAGGCGGGAGAAACCACGCGCTACGGTCTTTACAACACGCAGGAAAGAGGTCAACTCTTCGTCGGTCCTCAGACGCAGGTCTACGAGGGCATGATCGTAGGAGAGAACCCCAAGAACGACGATATCGCCGTCAACCCCTGCAAGAAAAAGCAGCTCACCGCCATCCGCTCGGCAGGGGCTGACGAAAAGCTGCTCCTGACTCCCCCCAAGTTCTTTACCCTGGAGGAAGCCATCGAGTATATCAGTGACGACGACCTGATCGAGGTCACGCCCAAGTCCATCCGTCTGCGCAAGAAAATCCTGAACACCGAGCAGCGCATGAAGGAAATGATGCGCCGCCGCCGCGAGCTGGAAGCGCAGAAGAAATAACCTGATAAAAAGATTGTGACAGAAGAAATGTGGGGGTGCTTTTCGTAAAAGCACCCCCACGCCCCCGCAAAACCTTTTGGGAAAGGGTTTGTCAAATCAAAATTGAAGCTGCTGTGCCTCGTTCTTTGCTTTGGCAAGGATAGAGCACAGCAGCTTGTTTTTTATTCATCCTATTTTTTTAAGAAAGGTTCTTGGGGGTGTCGGGACCTTCTTGCAAGAAGGTCCTGACAAAAAAGAAAAAGGGGTGCTTTTACCAAAAGCACCCCCACGTTTTCCTCTTGACAACGTACGCATAATATGCTACAATAAATCGACAAAAGAATACGCAGCTCATCGGGGAGGCGCCTTGGCGTCATCTTCGTTGTCGCGTGCTTTTTGCACGCGGGGATAAGGAAATGCGGTGCAAATCCGCAGCAACAGCCATTGCCGTGATTGAAAATTCGTGTCTGAATTTTCATCAGTCGGAATGCTTATCGTTCTGTGACCGTACAAGCCTCCCGGGCAAATGGGGGAGGGCGCGGTGAAAATCGAGGTACTCCTTGGGGTATCTCTTGTTTCGCGCGCCTGGGGGCGTGCGATTTTTTATTCTTTTGCAAATTTATCTTACATTGGAGGTCAAACACATGAAAAAAACACTTTCCGTTCTCCTTGCTCTGTGCTGCGTCTGCTCACTCCTTGTGTTCGTCAGCTGTGACGATTCTGCGGAAGCGCCCTCAGAACTTTGGCAGAACGCGACCTATACCGAGGACGTCACACTCGGCACGGGAGATACCACCGTCACCATTTTGATCGAGGCAGAAGGAAAATCGATCACCGTCACCCTCAAAACCAACAAGGAAAAGCTTGGCGACGCGATGTTTGAGGTGGGTCTTGTCGAGGACGCATCCTTCTTCTCTACCTTAAACGGCATGGAGGCAAAATGGACTCCTGATCAGGCTTGGTGGGCGTACTACCAGGGGGACACCATGATGAACTATGGCGTCAACGACACCGTGATCGAGAACAATGCACAGTACCGATTCGTCTACACCAAATAACCGGGACGCTCTCTCGCGCTCACGCAAGCTTTCACGGCATCTGCGCGAGCTTGCGGTATTCGCCATGCTGGGCGCGTTGATGCTTTGCTCCAAGCTGATCATGGAGGCTCTCCCCAACATCCATCCGCTTGGCATGCTCACCATGGTCTATACCCTTGCCTTTCGCAAAAAGGCTCTCATCCCGATCTATCTCTACGTATTCCTCAACGGGCTGATCGCGGGATTTTCAGTGTGGTGGATCCCCTATCTCTACATCTGGACCATCCTCTGGGGCGTGACGATGCTCCTGCCAAGGAATATGCCGAACAAGGTAGCCGCCATCGTCTATCCTGCCGTGTGCGCGCTACACGGGATGCTGTTCGGCATCCTCTACGCACCCGCCGAGGCGCTGTTCTTCGGATTGAATTTTGAGGAAACGGTCGCCTGGATCATCGGCGGCATCGGCTTTGATGCGCTCCATACCGTCGGCAATCTCGCCGCGGGATGCTTCGTACTCCCCTTGAGCATCCTGCTGCGTAAGCTTGCGGCAAGGATCGAGCAGGGGTGAGAGGCGCAAGCGCCTCCGTTTGCGTAAGGCGCAACATCATTTGCCGCAGGCAACATTATTGAAAAACACCGCCCACTCGGGGAGTGGGCGGTATCCTTATGCATTGATGGCTTCCATCAAGGAGTTTGCAAGCACGGAAATATTTTCGGGATCGACCTCGGTGTCCTTTGCGGTATGGATCCGCGGCGTATAAAAGCTTGGAAATTTCGCTCTCTTGCAGGCGCAGATCCCAACGCTTGTCGAAAAGCTCTTGTTGTCGGAATTCATTCCGCTGCCCTTGATCGGGAAGAAATGGAATTTGTGCGCATCGGTATCCGTCAGGCACTCCGTGATCAGCCGATAGATCGGATGCTGCTCCGCCTCGGGCTTTGCGATGAACAGAAGGTTCTGCCCGTTTCCGACGCAATCCAGATTGAGAAGAAGCTTCTTGCCCCATTCGGGATGCGCCTTCGCGAACGCCTTGGAGCCCTTCAGCCCCTTTTCCTCGTTGTCGAAGAACACGAACGCGATCTTCCGATTGCTCGGAATGCTCATGGCAGTCAAAAGGGTTGCGACTCCCGACGTATTGTCGTTATAATTGTGCTTGTTCTCAAAGCACATCATCGCAAGGTAAAAGATCAGATAGTAAACGGCAAGATAAATTCCGATCATCCAGGCATACGAAAGTGAAAACAGTGCCTTTGCGCCGTACGCAAGTCCCAATGCCACGAGGGCGTAAAGTGTGGGGACGGCGATGCCGTAAACAATTGCAAGGATCGGATTGCGCGGCATCATGATATTGGGAAAAAGCGATGCGGCAGGCGTATCGTAATGCGCCGTCAGGATGACCTCCGCCTCCTCGCAGGAGCCGACGATCAAATTGTGATGCTTGTCCTCCAGCACCTCGGTATGGCTTTCGTATCCGTACTCCTCCGCAATTTTTGATACGTATGCGCGAAAATTCTCCTTATCACAGATCTTACGCCTTTGCGGGAACGAGGTGTTGACCTCCTCGAAATAGTTTTTCAAAATACCTTCCTCTCAATCCAAAAAAATCAAAAAGCGGAGCATCGCGACACCCTTTGGGCAAATCGCGATGCTCCGTGCGGTTTAAATGACGCGAACCTTGAACATACCCTCGATCGCGGCAATGCGTGCGACCGCCTCCGCGGAGGGCGCAGACCCACAGTCCAGAACGGTGTATGCGTTCTCACCCTTGGACTTGTTGGTCATGTTCTCAATGTTCAGCCCTTCAGCGGAAACCGCCGCGGTCAGCTGTGTAATGAGCGCGGGTACGTTTGCGTGCAGAGCGCAGATACGCACGGGCGCGGTACGGGGCATAACGATCGCGGGGAAGTTAACGCTGTTCTTGATGTTGCCGTCAAGCAGGTAGTCGCGCAGCTCGTTTGCTGCCATCACGGCACAGTTGTCCTCGGACTCCTCGGTGGAAGCACCAAGGTGCGGAATGGCTACAACGTGGGGCGTATTCAGGATCTCCTCAGTGGGGAAATCGGTGACGTAGGTCGAGATCTTACCCTCGGCAAGCGCCGCCTTGAGATCCTCGGCATTGACAAGGTCCGCACGGGAGAGGTTGAGGAGCTTTACGCCGTCCTTCATCTTCACGATGTTTTCCTTGCAGATAATATTTTTGGTATCCTTGGTCGCGGGAATGTGAAGCGTCAGATAATCTGCCTTCTCAAAGAGCTCGTCGTAGGATGCGGCGCGTCTGACCAGGTGATTGAGGTTCCATGCGCCCTCAACGGACAGGAAGGGATCGTAGCCGATGACGTTCATGCCAAGATCGATCGCCGCGTTCGCGATCAGACCTCCGATCGCGCCAAGTCCGAAGACGCCCAGCGTCTTACCTGCAATCTCGGTGCCCGCGAATTGGGATTTGCCCTTCTCGACCTGCTTTGCGACGTCCGCAGTACCCGCCAGGGAATTCGCCCAAGCGATACCTCCCACGACGTCACGCGCCGCCAGAAGGAGTGCGCATACGGCAAGCTCCTTGACACCGTTCGCGTTCGCGCCGGGGGTGTTGAATACCACGATCCCCTCTTTGCTGCAGCGCTCGATCGGAATGTTGTTAACACCCGCGCCTGCGCGTGCGATCGCCTTGAGCTCACTTCCGAACTCCATCTCGTGCATCGCAGCGGAGCGCACCAGAATTCCGTCGGGATTTTCGATCGCGTCGCTTGCCTCAAAGCCCTCTCCAAGGCGGGCAAGACCTACCTTTGCAATTTTATTGAGTAATTGAATTTTCATCTTTCGTTCCCCCTTCGGTCAGTTCTTGGGATTGTTCTTCGCGAATTCCTTCATGAAGGCAACCAGTGCCTCCACGCCCTCGTAGGGCATTGCGTTGTAGATGGACGCGCGCATACCGCCAACCGAGCGATGTCCCTTGAGGTTCTTAAGGCCTGCCTTGCTTGCCTCGCTTGCGAACTTCTTATCAAGATCGGCGTCTCCCGTGACGAAGGTCACGTTCATCATCGAACGGCTTTCCTTCTGAACAGGTGCCTTGTAGTAGTCCTGAGAATCCAGATAATCGTACAGGAGCGCCGCCTTCTTCTGATTCATCTGCTGCATGACCTTCAGACCCCCAAGCTCCAGGATCCACTCGTAAACCAGCTTTGCCATGTAGATGGTGTAGCAGGGAGGCGTGTTGTACATCGAGCCATTCTCCGCCATGGTCTTCCACTCCAGCATGGTGGGCATCTTCTCCTCGGCATAGTCGAGAAGATCCTCACGAACGATGACGAGCGTCATGCCCGCGGGCGCCATGTTCTTCTGCGCGCCTGCGTAGATCACGCCGAACTTGCTGACGTCGATCGGCTCGGAAATGATGCAGGAGGACAAATCCGCTACCAGCGGAATCTCTCCCGTTTCGGGAATGTAGGGGTATTTCGTTCCGTAAATGGTGTTGTTGAAGCAAATGTGCAGATATGCGGCGTCGGGACGGATCATATCCTTGGTCACGACGGGAACGTAGGTAAAGTTGTCCTCCTTGGAGGTCGCTATGCACTTGACGTCATAACCCAGCTTCTGCGCCTCCTTGAACGCCTTTCCCGAAAACTGACCGCTGACGACGTAGTCTGCCTTGCCCGTGCGCTTGATCAGGTTCAGGGGAACTGCCGCAAACTGCGTGGAAGCGCCGCCCTGCAAAAACAGTACCTTATAGTTATCGGGGATCTCCATCAGCTTGCGCAGCATTGCCTCTGCGTCCGCAATGATCGCCTCGTAATCCGGAGATCGGTGTGACATCTCCATGACCGACATTCCCGACTCTCCGTAGCAGACCAGCTCGCTTGCGGCCTTTTCAAGCACGGAAAGGGGCAGCATGGAAGGGCCTGCCGAAAAATTGTACACTCTGTTCATACGAATTTCCTCCGAATTTCTTCATTTTTGGTTGCCATTTTATCACTTTACTTTGGCAAAGTAAAACCTTACCCCTATTATATTCACTTCTGATGCACATGTCAAGACTTTTTTGCAAAAAAAAGCCCCTTCGCCTCCTTTTCGACCATTTCAACCACTTTTTTGCAATTTCGCTCTCTCAAATATGCAAAAATTACAAAAGAGGGATAAAAATAGATGCAGGGGTGCTTTTGGTAAAAGCACCCCCACACCCCCGCAAAACCTTTTGGGAAAGGGTTTATTTCATTAAAATTGAAGCTGCCGTACTTCGATCTTTGCCTTTGCAAGGATAGAGCACAGCAGCTTATCTTTTATTGATCCTATTTTTTTAAGAAAGGTTCTTGGAGGTGTCGGAACCTTCTTGCAAGAAGGTTCTGACAAAAAAATAAACAGGGGTGCTTTTATCAAAAGCACCCCCACATTCTTTTTTACATAAAATCAATTCTTCAAGCTATGGATCGGTGCGGGCACGCGTCCGCCGCGAGCGATCAGGCGCGCGGGGGAATGGGGATTGACCTCCATGACGGGTGCGCGGCCGAGGAGCCCTCCGAAGCTGACGCTGTCACCAACGCCCAAGCCGTATGCGGGAATGACGCGCACGGCGGTGGTCTTATTGTTGACGACACCGATAGAGATCTCATCCGCGATGATGCCGTTGATGATCGCCTCGGGGGTATCTCCCGGAATCGCGATCATATCAAGTCCTACCGAGCAGACCGCTGTCATCGCCTCAAGCTTGGGAAGCGTGAGCGCACCGCGCTCGACCGCCGCGATCATGCCGGCATCCTCGGAAACCGGAATAAACGCGCCGGAAAGTCCTCCTACGTGAGAGGACGCCATCACGCCGCCCTTTTTGACGGCGTCGTTGAGCATCGCGAGTGCTGCGGTGGTACCGTGCGCGCCGCAGGACTCAAGTCCCATCTCCTCCAGAATGTAGGCAACCGAGTCACCTACGGCAGGAGTGGGTGCTAAGGACAGATCAATGATGCCGAAGGGAACGCCCAGGCGCTCCGCCGCCTCGCTTGCGACCAGCTGACCGACGCGCGTGATCTTGAACGCGGTCTTTTTGATGACGTCGGCAAGCTCGGAAAGATCGCAGTCGCCCGCGCGTTTGATAGCGGATGCCACAACACCGGGACCGCTGACGCCTACGTTGATGACGGCATCGGGCTCACCCACGCCGCAGAACGCGCCCGCCATAAAGGGGTTATCCTCGGGAACGTTGGCAAATACCACAAGCTTTGCGCATCCGATGGAGCTGTTATCTCTCGTCAGGTACGCGGCTCTCTTGATGGTCGATCCCATCAGTGCGATCGCGTCCATGTTAATGCCCGCCTTGGTGCTTGCGACGTTGACGGAGGAGCAGACGTTGTTCGTCTGCGCCAGCGCCTCGGGGATGACCGAGATCATGTCGCGGGCGCCTTGTGTCATGCCCTTTTGCACCAGCGCCGAAAAGCCGCCGATGAAGTTGATGCCGATGGCATCCGCTGCGCGCTGCAGCGTGTGCGCGATCTTGAGATAGCCCTCGGGACCGCAGCCGCCGCCAATGAGGGAAACGGGCGTGACGGCAACTCTCTTGTTTACGATCGGGATGCCGTATTTCTTTTCGATATCGCCGCCGACCGCCACCAGGTCCTTTGCGGTAACGGTGATCTTATTATAAATATTCTCGCACAAGCGGTCAGGATCCTCGCTCACGCAATCCCACAGGGAAATTCCCATCGTGATGGTGCGGATGTCCAGATTTTCCTGACGGATCATGCCAATGGTTTCCAGAATGTCCTGCGTATTGAGCATGTCTGCCTCCTCAGATGTGGTGCATGGTATTGAAAATATCCTCGTGCATGGTGTGGATGTCCAGATTCTTGCTCTGACCAAGGGATGCCAGAACGTCCACGAAGGAAGCGAATTCGCTGTTGAGCGCGGAGATATCGACCAGCATGATCATGGCGAAGTACTCGCTGAGCACGGTCTGGGTGATCTCTACGATATTTGCGTTGTACTTGGAGCAAACCGCGGAAACGTCTGCGATAATGCCCACGGTATCCTTTCCCGTTACGGTGATGACTGCTTTCATTTTACCATTCCTTTCAAGGGGTTATCGTTTATTAACATCATATCCCATTCGGGTGGATTTGTCAAGATTTTTTTCAATCCGACACGCATTTTTGCAAAAGCGCACAGACCTGCGACGCCATCAGCGCCCGACTTTGTAAATTCTCCCGCCAAAACCGTGAATTTTTTATGTTCAAATTGACAGCGAATGAAATCAATGGTATAATAAAACAAAGATTCACCCCCTCACGGGAGCTTGACTCAACAAAGGAGATTTTCATGAACAATGATCTTGGGCGCGGCTCGGGCGCGCCGTACGAATACATCATTGCCGAGAAAAAGACCCCCGCACGCACGGCAAAGAAGGTCACCTTCATTTTGCTCTACGTCCTCTGGGCGGCAGGCTGGCTCTTTCTTGCGTTCCGGATCAAGTGGATCGTGCCCTTTCTTGCCCTGATTCCCATCTCGCTCTGGATCATCGTCTTCCTGACCTGGAGATATACCGAGATCGAGTACGAATACTCCTTCTTTTCGGGAACGCTCACCGTCCACAAGATTTTGGGCGGAAAAAGCCGCAAAAGGATGCTGGAGCTGGATCTGCGCCGTCTGGACGCCGTATTTCCCAACGATCAGAGCGGCAAGGCGCGCGTGGAGGGTATGCTGGTCGACGAGCTTTACACCGCCATCTCGCATCCCGATTCCGATGCCGTTTACGCCGCGATCTGGCAGGAGGGCGGAAAATCCTGTCTTTTGTGGTTCGAGCCCGACGAGAAGGCTCGCAAGCTGATCCGCTACTATCAGCCCCGCGCCATCGACCGTGAGCAGATCAGTCACTAAATCCGTATCCATTTTGATACCTTGGAGGTCCATATTATGAAAAACCAATACGAGATTACCCTGCGAATTCCCGAGGATCTGTTGCGCAAGCTTCTGTACGTATCCGAGGCGGAGGGGCGCACACCAAACAATCACATCCTGATGCTGCTCCGCAACAACGTACAGTATTTTGAGCGCGCCAAGGGCAGAATGGACGCAGGAGCCCTGCGCGCAATAGATCTGTCCGAGTTTGAAAACGGGGACGCATAAGAGGTGCGTACCGAAAACACAGGAAAGGGGAAGTCCCTATGATAGAGCTGAAGCATCTGCAAGCCTTGACCGACCGCGACGGCGCCCCCTTGCATCTGCGCTTGCCGTCGGGTGCGATCTACGGCATCTTAGGTCCTGCGGGCGCGGGCAAGGAAAGACTGCTTTCCCTGCTGGCGGGATCTGCGCAAGAGCTCGGGGGGAGTGTCAAGATCAACGGATTTGACACCAAAACCGACTCGATACGCGCAAGAAGCTGCACGGGATTTCTTCCCAAGGGCGCGCCCCTTTACGGAGAGATGACCGTCGGCAATTTTCTGCACTTTTTGGCGGCGGCACGTTCGGTTGCTTATGAAAGTGCCATGCGACAGATTCAAAATCTGCTTGATACGGCAGATCTTTCGGATTGCAAGCATACGCGCATCCGCGATCTGACCCCCTCGGAGAGAGCGCGCCTTGCCGTGCTGCAGACCGCCGTCGGCTCGGTCGATACCCTTGTTTTGGATACGCCTTTTTTCGCTTTAGGCGAGCAGGAGGCAAAGCAGGTCGGCACGCTGATCTCGCTCCTGGCAAGGGAGAGAACCGTCTTTGTCAGCTCTCCCAATCCCGATCATCTGCTCCCGCTTTGCGACCGCCTTCTGGTTTTGGATCGCGGACGGCTCGTGTCGGACGTCTTGCCCTCTGAATTTTCGACCGCGGAGTACCGCGAGCTTTGCCGCCGCGCAAACGCCGCGAAAAAAGAGGAAGCCGCAAAGAAGCCTTTGCCCGAGCGCGAAGGGAAATACGAGCTGATCGATGAGGAAAGCGAGGACGACCGATGACAAATATTCTCCGTCGGGAGCTCCGCTCCTATTTTGAACGCAAATTCGGCTACCTTGCCACCGCGCTGCTGCTCTTTGCGTGGCTTGGCGCGCTGACAATTTTCAATCTCGGCTCACAAAGCTCCGATCTTTCGGGAGCGTTGACCGTGCTTTCCCTGCTTCTCGTCCTGTTTGCACCGCTGGTCAGCATGTACGCACTCCCCGAGGAGCGCAGAAGCGGAAGCGAGAGGCTTCTTTTCTCTCTCCCACTTTCCACCGCCTCGATCGCGCTTGGCAAATATTTCGCCATTCTTCTTTTGTTCCTGATCCCGACGTCGGCGTCCATGCTGCTCTCCCTGCTCTTTTCCGTTTGGGGCACGGCATCGGTTCTGTCCATTTTTACGGCATGGATCGGATTTTTGGGTTTGGCAGCAGTATCGCTTGCGCTTTGTCTGTTCCTTTCAAGCCTTGCAAAAACACCCCGTGCGGCGTATTTCTATTCCCTTTTCGGGATGCTTGCGCTCAATCTGCTCGCAAATCTACCCCTATGGCTTCCGAGCGCTCCTTGGGTATCCCTTGTATGCGCCCTTCTTCTTTCCGCAGCGGCATCCGTTCCGCTGTGGCTGCGCGCAAGAAAGCCCCTGCCCCCTCTGTTGGTCGGAGGTGGTCTGGCACTTGCCTCTCTGATCGCATACTTTGCAGCAGGGAAAGATTTCCCATCACTCCTCTCCGTTTGCCTTTCTTCGCTCAATCCCTTTTTGCAAAGCAGAGGCTTTTCCTACGGAAGGATCGATCTGATCTCCCTGCTTCTTGATATCGCCCTGGTTGCGATCCTGCTGTTTTTGACCGTCCGTCAGCTGAATAACCGCCGCATTTTGGATGGCGCGGAAGACACCGAGGAAAAAGAAGCCTCTCCCCTCGCTCTGACGCAAAAGCGTGCGCACGCCGTGCGCTCAGATCTTCTGGCTTGTTTGCTTTTGTGCCTTTGCCTGATCTTCTCCTCCCTCTCCTGCGTCTTTCCGCGACAGCTTTTACACCCCGCGCTTGCCAAGGACGGTGCTTTTTCGATCACCGCAAAGACCAAGGATCTTCTCGCCTCTCTTTCCGAGACCGTCACCGTTTCGTTTGCGGTCGCGGGGGGCAAGTCCTTTGCCGAGGGCGAGATCTACGACTTTTTGCAGGAATTCACATCCCTTTCTCCCAATCTTACTCTGCAGGTCATCGACACCCTGCACAGACCCGATCTGCTGGCAGAGCACGGGCTGGATCCGAAGGAATCCGACGGATATCTCATCGTGCAGAGTGCACGGCGCGAGCGCGTTCTGCCAAGCGACGCTCTGTACTATTACAAAAACGCCAGCTTTGGATACGAGCGCATGACCGTTTCGGAATACCTCTATCAATGCGCGTACATTGAGGAAAAAGGCTACGGCGACGACTATCTCTATCAGTTCATCGAAAGCACCACGCCCTATTTTGACGGGCAGGCAACGCTTTTGAACGCGATCGGCTTCGTCTGTGCCGAGCGTGTTCCCATTCTCTATCTGATGGCGGACGGAAACGGAAGCGTGCCCGACGACGCGTTGTATTTTTCCTTGCAGCAGGCAGGCGTCGGGATCAAATATCTGGCAGTCGGCGCGTCGGTCCCTGCGGACTGCGACCTGCTTCTGCTTCACTCCCCCACCAAAGATCTTTCCGCGGAGGGTGCCGCGGCGCTTTCCTCCTACCTTTCGTCGGGCGGAAAGCTCCTTCTGACCACCTCTTATCGTGCAGGAATCCTTCCCCGTCTGCAATCGGTGCTTTCGCAGTTCGGACTTTCCTACGGCCCTGCCGACAGCGTCATTCTGGAGGGGAACGCATCCTACGCATATTCCGCGGAATATCCCCATCTGTTCTATGCGCACGCAGCGGAGCATCCTACGACGCAAGGCTTTGCCGAGCGTATATTCCTGCCGTTTGCGCACAGCATTCAGTGTACCGAGGTCGAGGGCGTGACGCTGACGCCGTGGCTCTACACCTCGGATCGGGCTTACCTTGCCTCCCTTGCGGAGGAGCGCGCGGAGGAGGAGCCTGCACGCGCAGTTTATCACGCAGGCGTGATCGCGCAAAGGGGCAGCGGAACGGTGGTCTGGATCTCCACCCCCGACGCCATCTCCTCGACGGGAGATGCCTTCTCGGAGGGAGGAAACCTCCTGCTTGCCAAGAGAACCGTTCTGTGGCTGACCGATGCTCCCGACCTCTCCGTTACGGTCGCGGCAAATCCCATGGATACGGGACGCCTGAACACGGGAAGCGGCATTCTTGTCCTCGGTGTTCTGCTCTCGATCTGCGCACCGACGGCGGTCCTGGTGACGGGCTTTTTGATCACAGGGCGTAAAAAGCGAAGATAAAAGACGCGCTTTTGCGCTCCTCTGCTTCCAAATCCCCTCAAAAAACGCCAAAAAGCAGTGAAAAAGAGGGCGTCATTGGATTTTTTTTGCAAAACCCCTTGCAATTTCGGCAAGAATAGTGTAAAATACAAGTAACTGTGTAGTTGTTTTAAAATACTGCAAATTTGGATTGTAAAACATTGGAGGTAAACCATGGTAGTAGCTGGCGATTTTAAGAACGGCATCACCTTTGACGACGGTCAGGGCAACGTCCTGCAGGTCGTGGAATTTCAGCACGTAAAGCCCGGAAAGGGTGCGGCTTTCGTCCGTACGAAGCTGAAGAACGTCATTTCCGGCGCGGTTATCGAAAGAACCTTTAGCCCCACGGATAAGTTCGAGAACGCGTATATCGAAAGAAAGGATATGCAGTACTCCTACGACGACGGTGACCTGTACCACTTCATGGACACCGAAACCTGGGAGGAAACCCTCATCGCGCACGACAAGGTCGGCGACAACTTCCGCTTTGTCAAGGAAGAAATGATGTGCAAGATCGTTTCCTATAAGGGCAACGTATTCGGCATCGAGCCTCCTACGTTCGTAGAACTCGAGGTTACCGCAACCGATCCCGGCTTTGCAGGTAACACCGCAACCAACACCTTAAAGCCCGCAACGCTGGAAACGGGTGCTGAGATCAAGGTTCCCTTGTTCATCAACATTGGCGACGTGCTCAAAATTGATACCAGAACAGGCGAATACCTTTCCAGAGCATAATCGTTGTAAGGGGAAGACCATGCTTTGGGCTTCCCCCTTTCTTCAATTTCAATTTCTACCTAAGAAAGGACGGTACCCGTTATGAATTTGACTGAAAAAAGCGCATATCTGAAGGGCCTTGCGGAAGGCCTTGAGTACGACAAGACCACCAAGGAGGGCAAGATCATTGCCGCTCTGATCGACCTGGTGGACGAGCTGGCAGCCGAGGTTGCCGACGTTCAGTGTGACATCGAGGAGATCGACAACGATCTGGACTACCTCAACGACTACATTGAGGAGATCGACGAGGATCTGCAGGTAGTTGAGGACTTCTTGGACGACGAGTACGAGCTCGACGAGGAGGATCTTGACGAGGACGTCGACTACTGTGACGGCGACTGTGACGCCTGCGACGGCTGCGAGTGCGATGACGAGGATTACTTCGAGATCATCTGCCCCTCCTGCGGCGAAACCGTTTGCTTTGACGAGGATCTGGACGAGGACGATATCGTCTGCCCCGCTTGCGGCGAAAAGTTCAGCTGCATCGTCGACGAGGACGATTACAACGAGATCACCAAGGACGAGGAATAAGATCTATGGCAGGGCACCGCAAGGTGCCCTGCTTTTTTCTGCCCTTTTCCCTTGTTTTGATTGACAAAAACAGGGGGATGTGATATAATGAAGGGTAACGAATCCACAAAGAGCGAGGAAAAGCAACATGAGTGATAAATTATCGGTACAGCCCTACAAGGGAACAAGAGATTTCTACCCGCAGGAGATGAAGCTGAGAAATTGGTTCTTCGGCGTCATCCGCGAGGTGCTGGAGCGTTCTGCGTTTGACGAGTACAACGGACCGATGCTGGAGTCCTTGGATCTGTACGCCGCAAAGAGCGGCGAGGAGATCGCAAACGAGCAGACCTATAACTTTACCGACAGAGGCGAGCGCAGACTTGCCATCCGTCCCGAAATGACGCCCACCGTCGCTCGCATGGTGGCGGCAAAGATCGGGGAGCTGAATTTCCCCTTGAAGTGGTTCTCGATCCCGAACATGTACCGCTACGAGCGTCCGCAGAGAGGCCGCTTGCGCGAGTTCTGGCAGATCAACGTCGATATCTTCGGCTGTGATACCTATGAGGCGGATCTGGAGTGCATCTCCAGCGCGATCAATATTCTGTGCGCGTACGGCGCGGATGCGAGCATGTTCACCGTGCACATCAACAACCGCCGCTTCTTCAACGACGTCATCTCTGCCATCGCAGGGACTGACTCCGAGGGAAGCCGCCGCGTTTCCAAGGTCATCGACCGCAAGAATAAAATTCCGAGAGATGCTTACGAAAAGGAATTGCGTGAGCTCGGACTCTCGGACGGGCAGATCGCAACCATCGATTCTCTTTACACCATGCCCGTCGAGGACGCCATCGCGCTCTGCCCCGATTCCGTGGGCTCCGAGGAGCTCCGCCTTCTGTTCGATGCGCTGAAAAAGAGCGGACTCGACCAATACTGCGTCTTTGATTTCGGCATCATCCGGGGACTTGATTATTACACGGGCACCGTCTTTGAGGTGTTTGACAACGCGCCCGAGAACAACCGCGCCATGTTCGGCGGCGGCAGATACGACAACCTCGTAGGGCTGTTCGTCAAAAACGCAAAGGTTTCGGGCGTGGGCTACGGCATGGGCGACGTCACCTTGGAAAACTTCCTCGTTACGCACAAGCTCGTACCCGAGCTTCTGGGGGCGAAAACCAAGGTTCTGGTCACGCGCTTTGATGACGTTCCTTATGAAAAATATATGGAGATCGTCGACGCGCTCCGAAATGCGGGCATCGTCAGCGCGATCTACCTCGGAAGCAAAAAGTTCGGCAAGCAGCTTGATTTTGCCGTCAAGGACGGATATACGCACGTCGTCATCATGGGCGGCAGCGAAGCCGAAAAGGGTGTAGTCCGCGTCAAAAATCTGGCAACGCGCGAGGAGCAGGAGCTCTCTCTTGCCGACGCTATCACGCTTCTGAGTAAATAAGAAATTCCCGATCCCCGCTTTCCAAACAACGAAATCGGAGGCTATTATGCAACACTTTTCCTTTTTGTCACACGACGGCTGCACGACCATCGCCGCCTATCAATCTATCCCATCGGGGGAGATCCGCGCCATGCTGCAGATCTCGCACGGCATGTGTGAGCACCTTGGGCGGTACGGGGATTTTGCATCCTTTCTCTCGCAAAACGGCATCCTTGTTTTCGGACACGATCACATCGGTCACGGCGCCTCCGCACAAAGCACGGCAGCCCTGGGCTTCACCGTACCCGCAGGCGGCTCCGAGGTTCTGATCGAGGACGTACACCGTCTTTCTATGCTGATGAAGCAGCGTTACCCCGATATCCCACTCGTTCTGTTCGGACACAGCATGGGCTCCTTCATCGCGCGTGCCGTGCTTGCGCGCTACGGAACCGATTACAGTGCCGCCATTCTTTGCGGAACGGCAGGCCCCGAGGCGCCCACGGCGGCAGGCAAGCTGTTGGCAAATCTTCTGATGCTGTTCTTTGGCGAATACCACCGCTCAAGGCTGCTCAAAAAAATCGCCTTTTCGGGATATAACAAGCGTTGCGGCAAGGACTGCGACCCCAACGCGTGGCTTTCCTGCGACGAATCCGTCGTAGACGCCTATAATGCCGATCCCGCCTGCGGCTTTACCTTTACCCTGCGCGCCTATCACGATCTGTTCACCATCCTCGGAGAGGTTTCCCGCAAGGATTGGGCGGGCAAGATCCCCTCTGATCTCCCCATTCTGATCACGGGAGGCGAGGAGGATCCCGTCGGCGCATACGGAAAAGGTCTGCAGGTCGTTCATCAACGGTTGGAGGCGGCAGGCGTGCGTGACGTCAGCCTGCGTCTGTATCCTCAGATGCGGCATGAAATTCTGAACGAGCTGGACAAAGAGATGGTATGGAGTGAAATTTATCAATGGATACAAGCAAAGCTGAACTGACCGTCCTTGACCTGAAGGACACCAAGGGGCGCATCCTCGGCGTCGACTTCGGGGACGTGCGCACGGGACTTGCCATTTCGGATCTCTCCCGTTTTCTGGCATCCGGCATCGGGTATATTTCTCCCGGAGGTCTTGAAAAGACCGCCGTGGCAGTGGCAAATGCCGCGCGCGAGCAGGGCGCGTCTGCTATTGTCGTCGGACTTCCCAAAAACATGGACGGCTCCCTGGGATTTCGCTCGGACCGCTGCCGCGAGTTCGCCGCGCGCCTGCAGGAGCTTTTGGGAGATGAGATCCCCGTTGCCATGATGGACGAGCGGCTGACCACCGTCAGCGCGTCACGCTATCTCAACGAAACCAACACTCGAGGCGCCAAAAGAAAGGGCGTCATCGACACGCTCTCGGCACAGATCCTTCTGCAAAACGCATTGGATCGTCTGAAAAATCTCTCTTAATTCAAATTTGAAGCTTCACAGAAAGGAGGCAGCATATGGAGAACCGTTACAGGATCCCACCCCGCATCGTAGCGGTCCACGATCTTTCCTGCTTTGGCAGATGCGCGCTGACCGTCGTCATTCCGACGCTCTCGGTGATGGGATATCAGGTCGTTCCTCTGCCAACCGCCTTCCTTTCCACGCATACGGGAGGCTTTGACGACCTCCATTTCCGCGATCTGACCGACGATATGCACAAGACGGCGGCGCATTTTTCGCGTCTTGGACTCTCCTTTGATTCCATCTATACGGGATTTTTGGGAAGCGAGGCGCAGATCGATTTTGTCGAGGACTTCTTTGAAGCATTCGCCAAGGAAGACGCAAAAGGATCGCGTCCTCTCATTCTCGTGGATCCCGTGATGGGGGACGACGGTGTGCTCTATTCGACCTACACGAAGGAATTGATGCTTGGTATGAAGCGTCTTTCCCGTCACGCAAGCGTGCTCACACCCAACTGGACCGAGGCGTGCTTTCTGACCGACACGCCCTTCTGTGACCTCTCTGCCCTAGCTCCCTGCGAGGCGCTCGCGCTTGCCGCGGACGTGCTTACCCGTCTGGAGCAGGATTTTGGCTGTGACCGCATCGTCATCACGGGGATCTTCCTCTCGGACGGGCGGCTTGCAAACCTCGGCCGCGATACGGACGGAACGCGATTTTGCGTCGAGCGTCCCTTGCTTGCGCATTCTTATCCCGGCACGGGAGATATTTTTGCTTCGGTGCTCTTAGGGGAGCTTCTGGACGGCAAGAGCTTTGAAGCGTCCTGCGCAGCGGCGGCTGATTTTATCACACTTCTGATCACGACCTCCTCCTCTCTCCCCACACCCGTACGTGAGGGCGTGGCGCTTGAGGGCGAGCTGTGGCGTCTATGCTCCCCAAGCAAGGGGAATTCTGATCTGACACGGAAGGAGGAGCGCATATGAAGGCAACCTCTCGCGCGCCCCGCATCATCCGGCGCATCCTGAAAATTCTTTCTTCTCTGTTGGTCATCGCGATCAACACGCTCCTGATCTGGCGCGTTTTCTTTTCCGCTAACATTCCTGCCGAGATCAAGACACTCACCCCGACCGACGGACTCCGCGCCGCCTACGCGCAAAGCGGAGATGCCCTGATCCTTCGCTATCAGGAGCAGGCAACCGTCACAAAGAGTGCCCGAAGCTACGGCTATTTCGGTGTTCCGCAGGTCATTTTTATCCCCGAAATCCAGCAGGTGCAACTGGTCTTCCGTTACAACGACAGCACCTTAAAGCATCTTGCAAAGGATTACGGTCTTGAGGGCATCCCTGACAAAGAGCTGACGCATTTTGACGTCACGCTGGTCAAAACCACTGACCTCACACCCGACAACAAGGAGGACAATATCGTTCCCGAAACGCTGTCCTCCGAGCGCTTCTTCCCTACAGCAGCGTATACCGAGCGCGACACCACCTCGCTCTATACCTACTATCGCTACGTCTTTGACGGCATCACCATCGAGGACGTGACGGCGGGAATTTTCGTAGACGTCTACTATCTTGGGGACGTCAATTACGAAAAGCTTCCCTACGGAACGCTCTGTCTTTACGACGCGCCCCTGCCCTGGATCTCCTACAAGCTTACCTCCGCTGACAAAAAAGAATTGGCGATCAACTGACTGCCATCACAGAACGGATCAAACGATATGAAAGCATTCATTTATACCGGCGGCGAGATCTGTGCCGACTTCATCACCGAACGCCCCGAGGACGAGGATCTGATCCTCTGCGCGGACGCGGGATATCAGACCGCGATCTCTCTCGGTGTCACGCCGCAGATCGCGCTCGGCGACTTTGACTCCATGAGCGAGGATCTCCTCCCTCCGACCGTCACGCGCTATACCTTCCCCTCGCAAAAGGATGAAACCGATACTCAGCTCGCCATTCAGTACGCGCTCTCAAAGGGTGCTCGCGAGCTTGTCATCATCGGAGGACTTGGCGGGCGACTCGATCACACCCTTGCCAATCTTTCGCTTCTGGAGGATCTGGACGCTCGCGGATGCCACGCGCTCATGACCGACGGCTTCAACCGTGCGCGCTTTCTCCGCAACAACAGCACGCTCATCCCGCGCAGCCAATTCCGCTATTTTTCCCTCATCGCCGCCGACCCCGTCGTCAAGGGCGTCAGCATCGAGGGCGGAAAATATCCCTTGAAAAACGCGCGTCTTGTCCGCACGGGCAATTCCCTGACCGTTTCCAACGAGATCGTCGGCAACTGCGCACTCATCGACGTCCGCCGCGGCGGTGTCTGGATCATTGAGTCGAGATAAATGTATAAAGGGATTTATGTGGGGGAGCTTTTCGTAAAAGCTCCCCCACGCCCCCGCAAAACCTTTTGGGAAAGGGTTTATAAAATCAAATTTGAAGCTGCTGTGCCCCATTTTTTGCTTTAGCAAGGATAGAGTACAGCAGCTTCTCTTTTATTCATCCTATTCTTTAAGAAAGGTTCTTGGGGGTGTCGGGACCTTCTTGCAAGAAGGTCCTGACAAAAAAATAAGCAGGGGAGCTTTTACAAAAAGCTCCCCCACATATATCTTTTGTTCTCTCAATTATCTCTTCTGCTGAAGATCGAAGCGGGGATCGTAAGCGGTCTCCTCCTCGGTGAACTTACGCAGGGTGTTGATGACCTCGCCGTTGTTCCACTTGCGGTCCTCAACGGCATCGGTGGTACCCATAACGGTAACGTTGAGCTGTCTGTGACGAGCGCGAACGTGGTCCCAGTCGATGAAGTAGATGTGAGCGAACTCACCGCCATCGAGGACGCCGTCCTTAATGGTCATGGTTTCGCTTCTGCCGAAGAATACGGAACGGAGGTGACCGTCGGTATTCATGCTGGTGTAGTTACCGGGCTCCTTGACGTATCTGCCGAACTGTGCGTGGATGGGGCCGGGATGACGGTAGTCGCCCTCATCGGTGTAGTCGGGGATGAGCTTGCGCATGATGTCAAGCAGGTCGTGCTGCAGGTACTCGAGATCGAAGGTGTCGACGTCGTGAGAGCACTCCTGAATCATAACAGAGCAGGTGGTGTGGTGAGATGCGATGCAAACGGTACCGTTCTGGATGCCGGATGCCTTTACGATCTCCATGATTTCCTTGGATACGTCGTGGAAGGTGGGAATCCAACCGCGGGACTGGAGCTCGAGCTCCTTTTGAAATACCTTAAATTCCATGTTTGTTTCCTCCGTTGATTTTGTGTTTTTGGTTTTGAAAATACATAGCTTCAGGCAATATTTTACAAATTTCATTATACATTATCTTTCCTTGATTGTCAAGGAGATTTTACAAAATATTTCCCCCGGGGAGGCGACTGTGACAAAAAAATGGCAAGCTTTACAAAATAAATACAAATAGGGCTTGAAAAGAGGGCGCGAAAGTGATATGATAATATCGTATCATACAAAACTGCGAGGTGAATCTTATGATCAGTCAAGAAGCATTGAACGCCGCAAGAGCGGCATACGACATCGAAGCACAGTGCATTGTTGAGATGAAGGACTTTTTGGACGAGGAAGCATTCGGCAAGGCTGTTGAGCTTCTTTCCAAGGCGGAGAGAATCGGCGCTGCAGGCTGCGGACATTCCGGCATTGCCTGCCAGCACTTTGCGCATCTGATGTGCTGCATCGAGCGTCCCGCTCGCTTTATCTCCCCTGCCGAGGCAGTACACGGCGCCACCGGATTTTTGCAAAAGGGCGACGTCATGATCTTTGCGTCGCGCGGCGGTAGCACCAAGGAGCTCTTCCCCATCATGGATATCTGTAAAGCGAAGGGTGTTTCCACCATCACCGTGACCGAGAATCTCGAGTCCCCCCTGGCAAAGGCTGCTGACGTGGTGCTGAAGCAGCACGTCAACCGCGAGACCGACAAATACAATATGCAGGGCACAACCAGCACCACGGCGCTCTGCATGATCTTCCACGCGCTCCAGACCGCCGTCATCGAGGAAACCGCATACCAGAAGGAGCAGTTCGCCCTCATTCATCCGGGCGGAGCCGTCGGTGAGCGTCTGAACCACAAGAGCCTGTAATTTTTTTAAAATCCCCCAGTATAAGGAGTCCCTGTTATGAAGCTTTTAATTGATGATGCTGATATTCAAAAGATCCGTGCCATCTATGACAAATACGCCGTTGACGGTGTCACGACCAACCCCTCCATCCTTGCAAAGTGCGGACGCCCCCCTTACGAGGTGCTCAAGGAGATCCGTTCCTTTATCGGATATAACCATGAGCTGCACGCGCAGGTGCTTTCTCTGAACGCCGATGATATGGTCAAGGAGGCGCACCAGATGATCGACGTCCTTGGCAAGAATACCTACATCAAGATCCCCACGATCCCGGAAGGCCTGAAGGCGATGAAGCTGCTTGCCGCAGAGGAGATCAAGACCACCGCGACGGTCATCTATACCCCCATGCAGGCATATCTTGCCGCAAAGGCAGGCGCGAACTACGCAGCCCCCTACGTCAACCGCATTGACAACTTAGGCGCTGACGGAATTGATTTTACCAAGACCTTCCAGAATATCATCAAGACCAACAATTTCAAAACGCAGATCCTTGCCGCAAGCTTTAAGAACTCCAAGCAGATGCAGGAGCTCTGCGAATACGGCGTGGGCGCCGCGACAGCAGCACCCGAGGTCATCGAGGGCTTGATGAAAAACGCGTCCGTTACCGCCGCCGTCGAGGAATTCGTCCGGGATTTCGAAGCGCTTTGCGGAAAAGGCAAGACCATGCTCAACTGCAACTGACGCATCACGCATCAAAAAATCAAAACGGGGCTCTCCTTGGCGTTTACCAACGGTCAGCCCCTTTTCAAAGGAGAACATTATGATCCATCCATTAAAGGATTCCCGCACGGGAAAAGAAGCGATCTACCCCACCACCGTGGATATCACCGTAGGGGACGGTATCATTACCTTTTTGTTCGAGGCAAAGCACTCGGACTTCTACTGCCCCTATCACGGTCAGTACAACGCCCTGCACTCCGAGGGTGACGTCTGCGAGGTCTTCATCGGCTCCTCCGAGGATCATCTCAGCTATTACGAAATGGAGATCAGCCCCAAGGGAGATCTGATGCTCGGAAAAATGAGATATCGCGGAGAGGACGGCGAGAACGGACCCATTATGGACCTGGATTTCGTGGACGATTGCTTCGTCACAGGACACGCAGAGCTCACCGAGGACGGCTACCGCGCATCCTTCACCTTCCCTCTCTCAGCAATCAAAACGGGCGACGGACCCATCTTTTTCAACGCCTACCGCATCGAAACCGACGGCGGCGAGATGGATAAACACCTCTTTGCACTGAGTCCCACCATGCGCCCCTGGTTCCATACGCCTACCTATTTTGTAAATCTTGAGGATTATTTATAAGAGATACGTGGGGGTGCTTTTGATAAAAGCACCCCCTGTTTTTTTGTCAGGACCTTCTTGCAAGAAGGTCCCGACACCCCCAAGAACCTTTCTTAAAAAAATAGGATGAATAAAAGATAAGCTGCTGTGCTCTATCCTTGCAAAAGCAAAGAACGGGGCACAGCAGCTTCAAATTTGAT
>JAFVXH010000022.1 GCA_017501225.1 Clostridia bacterium | reverse complement strand
TTTTCCTCGCCAATATCTGTCGGGAAGAAGTTGTAAATATAGATGCTATCAAACATCTTTTTGTTGATACGGTTGATACGTCCAATACGCTGAACAACTCTTGTGGGATTGTAAGGAATATCGTAGTTTATGATGACTCCCGCACGGTTCAAGTTAAAACCTTCACTCAGAGCATCGGTTGCGACAATAATATCGTAATCGTTTGCTTGGTCGGCAGGTTTGCAGGATGCGTCAAAGTTGCACTTTACAATGCTGCGGTCAACCTGTGAAGCTCCACCCGTGTAAAGCAATACTCTAAAGCCATCTCTTTCAAGATGCTCTTTAACGTACTCTGCGGTATCGGCAAAGGTCGAGAAAACGACGAGCTTACGGTTCTTGTTTTCTTCAAGTGATTTTGCAATCTTTTGTTTAACCACGTTATACTTGGGGTCAACGCCAATATCGTCACTTTCAAACCACTCGGTATAGATCCCCTTCAAAAGCTCAATATCACTCTTAACCGCTTCGATGAATTCCTCACGGAACAAGCTCTTTTCAATCGGAATAGCCTTTTTCTTGATTTTGTTCAAATCAATACCAAGCTCGTCGATGCTGCTGATTTCATCAAGAGTTTCTTGGATTTCCTCATCATCGGGCTCGGACAAGTATCCACTCTTTTTGATCGGAACGTAACCCTTTTCCCACCACTTGATGATGTTTTCATAAGAGGACAGAATGCTTGTAAGTGTTGATTTGAAGGCAGACTTTGAGCTTTCAAAGCGCATAACGAGCAATCTCTTAATGAACATAGCCAAGTTTCTCTGCGAAAGCTGGATGTTCATTTCACCGAACACCTCGCCGTACTGCTTCATAAAGGCTTCGGGATTTACAAGATATGCCGAAGGATTATAACGGGCGCAGATGAACTTGTTGCTGAGCAGGTCAAGAGTGTGCAGATACAACGGGCGAATTTCTCCCAAGTCGTATTCTACAAGCTCGGGACCTACGACCTGCGGGAACTGAATGCCTTGAACCTTCAAATCGTCGGCATATTCCTTAATTTCTTGCAGATCAATACGGCTACGTCTTACGATAACGGGATCAATCAGTATTCTAAGCTGTTGGCTAAGCTGATCCAACTCATATTTAATTTCCGAAGTTAAGCCCTTCTTGCCTTCCTTTTCCAAGCGGTTGTACTGTGCAATCAGCTCGTGGAAACGGACACCGAGGTTATCAACAGAATGAATAGTAGAACGGCTCGGCGTTTGAAAAAGCTTTATAAGTGCAAAGAGGTCTTGCGGTCTATTGTTATAGGGTGTTGCAGTAAGCAACAAAACCTTGTTGTCTGCGTGAGAACGGGTAAGCTGATGCAACCATTGGTAAGCATCGCTTAATTCGTTACGGTATCTGTGCGCCTCGTCTATGATGTAGAGGATGGGGTTAGGGTCGGCAGCGTATGTATTATAGAGTTCTTCAAGTTTACCGCTACTGCATACTCTAACACCGCGAAGTCCGAAGTCCTGCTGATAATCGTTCCATTGATCTACAAGGTGAGGGGGCGCGATAATAACGGTTCGCTTCATATCCAAGTTATGGGCAATAGCCGAAGCAATAACGGATTTACCCAAACCTACAACGTCTGCGATAATTACACCGTTGTTCTTGTTAATGCAATCCACGCCGTATTTGATAGCATCCAACTGATACTTCAAGTTGGAGAACTTACCGTCGGTGATCTCGTAGGGAGATTTAACCACGTTACTTTCAAGAGAAGCGTAAAGCTCAAACAAAATGCGAATGAATATCTGATACGGCGTAGGCTTTGCAAAGATCCAAAGCTTCTTCTTCAACTCATTGATAAAGTCTTGATTGCCGTCCTTTACGCAAACGTCAATAGATTTACTGTCATTCCAAAGCTTTTCGAAGCTCTCGGAATATTCCTCGTACTTGCTATTGTCACTAAATCTCTCATTCATTTCACCTTGACCACGAAGTCCGTTGTAGGTGAAGTTTGAAGAACCCGTGAAAACAACGCCCTTCTGATCACCAAAGCAAGAATATTCAAACATATTCGTAAGAATATATGCCTTTGCGTGATTGGGGGTAGCGGTTAGTCTTATTTCAAGAGTGCCGTCTGCAATCTTATCGAGGAACATCTTGAAGATTGCTTGGCTATCGGTAGAGTCAAACTCATCTGCCAAAGCGGATTTGTTGAACAACTCCACGAAGCTATCCACGTAATAGTTCTTCTTTTGAGAATTATTCAGTCTTGTATAGCCACGAACTGCATAGGTTTCAAGCAATTCATCTGGGCTGTCCTTTACAGCATTACAGAGGTCAGCAATAGCACTCGGATCAATAGTATTGCCCACCAAAATTCTTATTTTTTTGTCCTTTAATTCTTCTGCCAATGCATTAAATCCCGAAAAGTAGAAGAATGCGGTCAGTATATCAACGCTCTCGGCTTGCTTCAATGAGTTCTTCAGCGAGTCGAGCATTGTTTTATTTCTGTTGTCTATGATAGAAGCCATTTCGATTACTCCTCCTCGTCCGGAACCATTTCCATAATATCTTCGATCTTGCAATCAAGTGCTTTGCAAATCTTCGCAAGCACCTCAGTATTAACGTTTTCGTTTTTACCAAGCTTCGCGAGCGCGCCGGTGGAAATTCCCGACTGAATACGCAGATCGGTCTTCTTCATATTCTTTTCAATGAGGAGTATCCAAAGTTTTTTATAACTTACAGCCATAATACACCTTCCTGTAAAATATAGTAATTACAGTATATCACATATTTTTCTGTTTTGCAATATAATATTTCAAAATAGAATCTTTTATTTTGCTTTGCAACATTTTTGCAAACTTTTTGACCACATCATTTACGGCGACATCAAAACGCGATATAATGTTTTCAGAAAACACGCAAACGATGTGTTCGGCGAATATGATTTTGTGGTTCAAAAGCTCCTTAAGTCTTATAATAATAAGACTTTTCAGAAAGTCTCCCCGCTCTGAAGCTCTTAAAAGTTGCCTACTGCAAAGAGATGATGGGTCTCATCGGCGCAGGTAACAACCCCATGGTCGGTATGACCGTTGCGGTTGCAGTTGCTATTGAGGAAGCAAGCAAATAAGTCTTGATTTATAAGGCTTTTACCGCTTTGTAGGGGCGTTCTGTGAACGCCCGCGGGCGAACAAAGTTCGCCCCTACGGGTTAACCAAATAAAAAAGAACCGCCGCACCCAGTGGGTGCGGCGGTTAACTTATGTTTTTATTCTTTGATTACGATGTCGCTTCCTCGTCTATCTGGGCATACTTCACGGAAAAATTTAAAGTCGGACTGAAAAGAGGAGGACTCCCAGTCTGTGTTAATTATCCATTTCCTTCCTCCTTGAATACCAAACACTAATTTCATTTTCTGATTAATTTCTTTGGTTTTCTTATCAAATTTTTCGTTTGCAGAAACCGCTCCTGCAAGTGCGCCGATAGGTCCTAGTAATAAAGCCCCCCCGACTGCTCCTACCCCCACATTTGCCATGCGTCCATAAGCTCGCACACCATCTAAATACCAAATTACATCCCCCCAGTTGAGAACTTGAAAGTTGGATTTCAAAAAACTCTTCTCATCAAGCCTTTTTATGTTGTTGATTAAAGTCTTAACATCAATCCCATCTGTTCCTTTTGAGGTCGCGAAATATCTTATTCCAGCTTCTGTTGCATGTAGATTTTGTTGCCAGTGATGTTTGTTTAATTGACATAAAAAATCGGAAGGTATTATAACTGTTCTTTCATTGTACATTATATAGAAAGTCGCATGAGGGAATTTCTCGTACTTATATTTTCCTTCTTTTTCTATGGCTTCCCTAGCTTTTATATCGGCATAAGAGCACAAAGCGTTAAAATACGCCGCTAATGTTTTATAGTTGTTATCGGAATCGGATGGAATAGGTATTTCATGTTCGATTAATGCTTGTTTTATTTGCTCAATATCATTCGGTGCTAATCTCTCGACAAGTTCTTTCTCTTTTTCAGTCTTACGTTTGCTGATTGCATCGGAAATGAATAGTATTGCAAAGATAATTCCAACGAACAAAAGTGCTAGTATAACATATATCAATAATTCGCCCATGTTTTTACTCCTATAGATAATTTTTAAAATTTTTTATTCAAGGGATCCGACATTTTAATCATGTAAGTTATCAAATAATAGATTTAATTTCTTTCTCTGTCCATGTACCGGCATTTCTTTCATAACAAGAAATAACATCATTATTAACATCCATTACAATTATTAAAACAAATTCGGCTATGTCTGGACTTTGTGCTTTCGCAAGTGATTTTGCATTCTCTAATGTCATTAAACCAGATAAAATTGGTTGATTTGGCAAACAAATAATAATCCTTTTGTTGTCGCTGTTCATATTGGGTTTCTCCTTTCTAAAAGTAATAAAATAAAAAGTGCGCCAACCGAGATCCGCGCACCGAAAAACGCAAGCTTCAGCATATGGCACTTACATTATAACACCAAATGGTGTTATTTGTCAACACCATTTGGTGCTTTTTTGTATAATTATCTCACATAATAATATGTGAGGTGAGAAAATGTTTATATATCCAAGAGTGCGTGATTTGCGAGAAGATAATGATAAAACACAAAAGCAGATTGCCGAGCTGCTTAATATGCAGCTTACCGTTTACCAGAGATATGAACGGGGAGAACGCGAGCTCCCTCTTTGGGCGGCGATAAAGCTTGCCGATTACTATAACATTACACTCGACTACCTGGTTGGGAGAGAAAGTAAGTAAAGAAACTGTGCTCTGCTTAAAAAATACTCGGCACTGCCCCATGCCTGGAAACAATCGCAGGTTGTTTTGATGACATGTTGCCGTTGCAGTTGCGATCGAGGAAGCAAGCAAGTAAAAGGATGCGGGTCGCTTTTTGAAAAAAGCTCCGCAAAAACTTAAATAAAAAGTTGGACACATCATTTTAGAGTTTTTCTCCTGTGATGTGTCCAATATTTTTTATTTTAAAGGAGGATTTTCAAGGTGAAAAAGATCAAAATCCTTAGTGACGTGCCGGCATTTTATTAAACTACATTAGTTCAGCTTAATAAATGCGTATGCTCTGGGCTTTGAGAATTTGGCGGTAGCCACGCCTTTCTCGATAGTGAGCGATACGTCGGCGTTGGAGTAAAGCACCTTTGCATCAGCTTTCTCGACGGGAAGCGTGAACTTTGCGATTTCGCTGTCGTTAGCTTCGCGGAAAAGGAGCAGGTACTCGGGCTTTCCGTTTGCAGATACGTAAAAGCCTGTATTGCTGCGTCCCGATGGGATTTCTCCAATAGGCATTATATCCGCCTTTGCAAGCGTCCGTCTATGCTCCTTCCACACCTTTATCAGTGGAACGAGCTGCGATCTTCTCTCGCTTGAGAGAAACTGCATTTCCATCCAGAACAGCGGGTTAGAGAGCATTACGCTTGCAAACAGGTAGTCCATATCGTAATTTGCGGGAGCAAAGGGATCGCCATTGCGATAGGAATCTCTATTTAGATCGGGGTTTATAAGCTCAAATTGGAAACGGTTTGAGGGCTGATATTTGGAAATTGTCCATAGGTTGCGCAGTACTCTGTGAGGGAACGAGTTGGCGGTCTTTGTGTATCTGTTTTCGACGAATATGGTTCCGTATTCGCCACCGCACAGATAGTTGAGTCGACCGTGTCTTGTAACGTCCATTTGAACGGTAATATCATCACCGAGCGAGTGTATGTGAGCAAGAAAATCAATGAATTTATCGGTATGCTCTTTGCTCGTTGCCTGATACATATCTAACTTTATAAAACGCGCTCCGTACTCATTGTAGCACTTTGTCATAACGGCTTTATCATGCTCAAGTCTTTCAAAGCAATGGCGGCTTGCGGGGGCAAACCACAGTCCTACCTTAACGCCGAGCTGCTTTGCCTTCTCGGTGAGCGGCATAATTCCGTTCGGGAAGCGCTCGATATTGTGCTCCCATGCGTCGTCTTGGAAGATAAGTCCGTTCTCGTCCGATACTCTCGGGTAAACGGTTCCCGCCACCTGCCAGCCATCGTCGATCTGTACTATATCCACGCCTATGTCGTATGCCGCGTCGATCTCTCCAACGATGAACTTCTCACAGACTCGCTCATCTCCGTTGCAGTCGCCCCAGGTATTCGACATAGTAACAAGCTCGGGGCAATCGTTTGTGTGACGGAAATAGCTGCGGCAGAGAGCTTCGCATTCGCCTTTTTTACAAAATCCGATCACTACGGGGTATCCGTTATTTTTAAGCATTACCGAGCAATCCCGACGCTGAGGAATTCTGAGCTCTCCTCGTGTCCAATCGGGAGTTTCGGATATAACTATCATAGCTTTATCGGTTTCAGGATCTTCGAAAAAGAATATATCGCCTACGATAGGCTTCTGGAAGCCCTGATAGAAATAATTATACTGAACCTCCTCGGCGAGTGTATCGACGTCGTCTGTAAACGCGTTTAGCTTTATAGCACGAACCGTCCAATGCTCTCCGATGAGCTTAAATAGTGTGTTCTCACTGTCGTCGCCTATACGGATCAGGGGAATATCATCCCATACGTCGAATGATACTCGACTTCCGTCCTCACGCTCGGCTCTCACTCTGTGATATGGGAGAGAGCGGCTTTTTGGAAAGATCAGTGATTCCTCTGCCGATGTAATAGAGCCAAACTCCTTGGAAAACAAAGCATTCCCCACGGTGAGGGTTGTGCTATCAAGTAAAAAGTGGCAATTCTTACCGAACATGACATTGGTCCTTTCTCTGTATTTATTCTTAAATAAACACGGTATCCTTTAAAGTCAATTATAGCACATATTTTGATAAATTCAATATAATCTAGGCAAAAAGGTTTTAATCGACCACCGAAACAGTCGCACAAAAAACGCAAACTCCGATTAGTCGCCAAACTATATCGATACGAAAAATACTTTGTATAATGTTTTCAGGAAATACACAAACGATGTGTTCGACAAATGTAATTTTATGGTGTAAACCAAAGACGTCCCTTTGGGAGAGGACACAAAGAACCGTCCCCTTTGTTACGATCCGCAAATTGCTATTTTGTCGGTCAGATTTTGAGGGGTATTGAAAAAGGGCAAAAGCATAAGAGGGGAGTTTTTGAACTGACCCCTCTTATGCTTTTTTATTTTAAATAACGGTTATTGTTGCTGAGTGAGTGCTTCGATTTGGAGAAGCGCATCGCTGACGACCTGATAAAGCTCCAGAATTGCGGGAGAAAGCTGTGCAATCGTCGCATCCGCGTCGACGGTATGATTGCCGTCCGCATCCACGGTATAAAACGCGGAGAGCTTCTCGTAGGTTTCCTCGATCAGATGGATACCGACACCGGCATATTCCGGGCTGTCAATGAGCCGCTTTGCATCGTCCAGAAGCGACTGCAGCGTTCCGATTGCGTTGGCATCTCTCTTTGTAACGATGTTCTTGATGCTCTCACCGCTTGCGACGTTATAAGAGTACGCGTCAAGATCGAAGATCTCACCGTCGATGTTGTAGGAATATCCGTCGATCAGGCGATAGGTTGCGGCATCCGCGATCCAGTTGTCGGTAACGAAGGATCCGGTTCCGTTGCCACCGTCGTAGGTAACGACGTTTGCAGTGCCCGCATAGGTCTCACCGATGCGGTACCATTCGCCGATCATGTTGCCGTTCTGATCGCGGTCGCAGGTGAAAACAACGACGTATACGGGAACGTATCTTCCTGCTGTTGTCAGCGGGTCGACGGTCAGATACAGCGTCATTTCACATCCGTATCCTCGGAAGACGCCGCCATTGCTCGAGTTGGTTGCGACGTAATCGTCACCCGTCAGGGTATTTCCGTCCAGATTTTCGTGCTTGATCAGAACTGTTGCGTCCATTTGCTCCTCTCCGACCGTGATCTGCAATTGACCCGCAAACAGTGTGTTGACTGCCATGGAGTCCGCGGAGGAGGAGCCGGTGACGTTTCCAATATAGTTCGACGTCCATTCCTGACGTCCGTCAAACTTGTTATCCAGCGCATCGATCAGCTGCGCATAGGTTGTAGGCGTATTCAAAATATTGAGGAACTTATCCTCAACGACCTCAAGCGCTTCCCTTTCTCCGTCGACGTTGATACCAAACTGGAAGTTGACCAGCGTCCTCCATTTTGTGTAGGCATCCATGCTTCTTCCGACGGTATAGGTAACGGTGAAGTCCAGGCTTTCGCCGGGAGCGACCTTCTTTGCCTCCGAGGACGCGCTCGCCAGCGAGCAAACGACACCGATATTGCGGTTGCCGTTCGTTGTGGAAACCGAATTGTTTCCGTTGTATCCGGTCAGGTTGGTCTGATAGTAGATTCCTCGGTAGGAATAAGTCAATTTGGTGTTGTTCCAAACGGTGATGCGGTAGGTCACGCTACCTGCTCCACTGTTGGAACGGTCAATGGTGGAATCCAGCGTAGTGGTGTACTTTAAGTAGCTTACGACGTTGCTGTCCACGCGGTTGGTGCCCTGCGTTGCAACGTTTGTGATGAACAGACCCTCGGGGATATCGGTTCTTGCCGTACCGGTAATGCCAAGGGTATCGCTCAGCGCCGCGTATCCGACGCTGGAGAAGATACACATAAAGGAGAGTGAAATCCCCAAAAGAATCTTCAACCATGCTTTCATGAATATTCACTCTCCTTTCTTTGAGTGTTTAGTCTTTGTTTTCTTCCGTCGGTGTGATCATGGCGGTAAAGATCTGCTCCGCCTTTTTTCTGACGACACCGATGATCTTTTGCAGCGGGCGGTCAAGAGAAGCCGCCTCGACCTTGTAGTTTCCGCGCGCGACCTCAGCCTCAACAGCGACGTCCTTATCGTTTGCCTCATCCCTGGTGGGAACGAGAACCACGTCACCGCGCTCTAAGCTGTTGCCGTCCGGGTTGTAGGTTGCGGTCTGGTTTTTGCCAAGGAATACGTCGATGGCGTCCACTACGTTGCCCTGAGTGTGGGAATCATCCGCGCTCGGGATGGATGCCAGGATCGACTCGACCTCGGAATCAAGACCTTCCGCATCGTCCTCAACGTCCTCATCCTCGTTGGGAAGGATCAATTTGATCAGACCCTCCTCGATCAGCTGCTCGGTCGTTCTGTACGGGATATGATATTCGTCGTTTCGAATCTCCCCTTCGGGAATTTCCAGCACGTTCATCATCTCGCCGATCAGCTCCAGAGCGTATTTCAGCCCTCTGTCGCTTCTGACCTTGAGGAGCATGGGGACGTCCTCGTACTTTGCCTTATCCGCTACGTTCTTGAAGTGATACTTGTTGACGTTATAGCCATCCGTGTCAAGATTGAGGTAAAGCAACAGCGTCTTTCCGCGGATGTTCAGCTTCGCGCACTGAATTCTTCCCTTGTTGCAGGACTCAAAGCTCCAGCTTGTGCGTGCCTTGACACCCTTGTAGGAGAGAAGCTTATTCTTGATTGCGCCATAGTAGCCCTTGATTCTGTCATCGGACTGAATCAGTCTGGACTCGAAGGACTTTCTGTAACGGAACTGTACGACCTTTCCGTCGATGACGGTGGTCAGCTCCTCGTCCTCCTCGTTCAACGCCTCGGTCGCCTCCTCGACGGTTGCGATCACCTCCATTGCCTCGGGAACGAGCTCCTCGTTCTCCTCAACGGTTGCGATCACCTCCGGAAGCTCGCCATCGTCCGTCATCACCTCAACCTCGGCATCCTCAACGACCGTGCGGATATCCGCGTCGGATTCGTCGGCAGAAGCCTTCGTGGGCTGATTGACCGTGACCTTGACCACGGGACGGACCACGTTGGTAATGTTGGGTCTTACGATGGTAGTGGGAGTCGGATCGGGCTCGGGCTCGGGTTCGGGATCGGTGTAACCCTCGATCTTGATCTCATACAGATACAGAAGCTTGCTGTCCGTGGGGATCATAAACTTCGCGCAGGTCTTATCCGCGTTTTCAAACATGAGGATAGGAGCCTGAATGGTATCTCTGATCTCAAGCATTTCATCGAAGGTATCCACCAGGATGACCTGGTAGCCGCGAGTGTCAAACATGTTCTTGATCTTCTGGATGTACGATTTGTACTGAGAAACGATCTTCTTGACACGTGCGGTGTAGGTGATGTCTGCCGTTCTGGTCAGATAGATGAATGCGACAAGGAGAAGGATCAGCAAAACGTCTACGACACTCAGCACGATTGCCGTGGTCTTGAACGCCTCGCTACCCACACCTCTTGTGCAGGCGATCATCTTTGCCTCTGCATCGGGAACGGACGACGTCATGTGAATGTTGACCGTTTTGGTCGTCAGAGGTATACGTAATTCGGAGGAATACGTATCTACGCTGCTTCCCGAGAAAGCATCGCAATCGCTCAAAACGTCAACGCTCAGGGTCAGAACGATATGGCTCGTCGTTTCGGTCAGGGCGTAGGTTTCCAGAAAACGGTTTGCAAGCTCGTTGTACTCGTCGTAGTTCAGAACCACCATCTCATTGATGATGAGTCGGTTGGAGCTGCTCTGCGATTTGTTGTTGACCTCGATCAAATCGTATTCGGGATTGAAGATCGCAACCTTGGAAGTATCGTCGATGATCTCCAGCCTGGATTTGATGGAATAGGAATACCGGTAATAGACATCATCGGTATCCATGTCGATCTGGTAGCTGAAGCTCGTGATAATTCGGTCGATCAGGGACGCGACGTAGGATTGATCCTTCTCAAGATAGGGCGAATCGTAAAATTCGTTTTCCTTGAGATACACGTCGTAGTCGATGTTTCCGCGCTCGGTGTAGCCGATGTAGTACTTTTCGTTCAGCTGGTACGAAACCAGTCCGGAGATCAGCACGGCAATGGCAACGACGGCAATGATGACCGACTGAGCAAAGATCCATTTTTCGCGATTCTTGCGGTAGATACCGCGTCTTTTCTTCTCGGATTCAGACATTTAGTAACCTCCCTTCTTTATTTTTTCATGATTTCTCGGAGCCACAGAGTCGGATATCCCATATACGCGACCTTGAAATCGGTCAGACCGAAGATATCGGAATCGATTCTGTACCCCATGTCAAGATTCTCGTTGGCGTCACCCTTGGTGTAGTACCGGGTCTCGTTTCCGATTTTTTCAATCTTGACAACTCTGTGCACGATCTTGGATTTGTCCTGAAGGAATACGACTACCTGTCCTTCCTTGATGACTTGACCGTCGTACCTTTCATAGAGGATCATATCTCCCCGATTGATCTCGCCCGTCATGCTCTCGGTCGCAATGACCAGAGCCCCAAATCGGAACTGACAAGAGATCAGCATGGAGAGCGCCAGCACAAACGCAAGCGTCAGCACCGTTGCGATCGCTCCAAGCTTCTTGCCCTTCCTCACGGCCTTCTTCTTCTCTTTCTCGAACAAAGCCGCAACAAGACCAAGAAGAATGATGGGGAGAATGAGTGTGATACATGCCACCAGCGCATCCGGCACGTGCGCACAGACTGGCATGAGGTAAACGTAAAGCGTTGTGATTAGCCGGAACGTCATGCCGGGCAGCGGTCCGTAACGCTTTGCGAGATAGTGGTAATAAACGTTGGCTGTAATCGCAGGGAAAAGCGTCAGCCCCACAAGATCCATAAATCGGTTGAAATTGTTCACACCTGCCAGGCTGTAGAAGCAAAGCACCTCCGCAAACACGCAGGAGAAGAACGAGAGGACCGTGGCAAGCTTGCTCTTTTGCGCCAAAAGCACCGATCGGAGCAGCTCCGACGATACGATGATCGCGACCAAGGGAAGAACGTATTCCAGCAGAATTTTGGTGCTTATAAAATAGGGATTTTTATAATACTCAAAATACAGACCTGTCATTTCCCGAAGGACGACGAACAGCACCGCCACGACGGCATTGAGCAGCAGCACCTCTTTTTTGTTAATGGAAAAGGAAACTCTCTTCCGAACGAGCACGAGGGTTGCAACCGCTAGGGATACCGTCAGCACCGTTGCAAGATAGCGCGGTGTTTTGACGTTGATGAACAGCGCGATCAGGAGGACAGCAAACGCTGTGATCGAAAGCGCGTATATCCGTCTTTTATCCTTATTCATTTACTGTCCTCCTTTCACGTTTATTCGTTCGTAAAGTTTAATGCTTCTTATTCAGCGGTAACAGCAGTCAACTCAATGTTGAAGGAAGCAGTGGTCAGACCCTCGGAAGCGGTGGGGAGCTTGACAAGCTCAACCGTGATGGTGATGGTCTTCTCTCCACCTGCAGCGATGGTCTGCATCGCGGATGCCCAGTCACTGGTGATCGTGAAGTAGTCCTCGTTGGAGTTCTGGAGCAGTTTAGGCGTTACGTTTGCTGCGTAGTGCTCGGAGTCGTTCTTGATGGTGTAGGTAACGGTAACCTTATCGCCAACCTGAGAGAAGCCGGTAGCGGTGAAGGTAGCCTTATCGTTGTTGTCGGGGTTGATGCTTGCGGTAGCACCTGCACCGGGCTCAGCCTTGGAGAAGTAAACGTCCTGGTTGAACGCTTCCTCAGCGATACCTGCGCTGATCTCTGCGGTACCTTGGATGTCGAGTACGTCAGACAGTGCTGCGTAACCGATGCCAAGAGTGAGTGCTGCTACGAGCAAAAACGAGATAACGAGTGTTCTTCTTTTTTTCATGGTGATGTTCTCCTTTTCAGAAAAAAATTGATTTTGAGCGTTCCCTAACCGCCCGTTTTTGCCAAAACCCGATAGTTTGGGCTTTGTAATCGGCATTTTATCACGCAATGACTACAGAGTGACTACAAAAATAAAAAAATTGGCACAAAATCGAAATTTTTTTTCGAAAAGTGCCAATTTTTTTATTTTGTGAGCTTTTGCAGCTGATTTTCGAGGTATCCGACGGTGAATTCCGCCCAGGAATATGCGCTCATGTACTGCCCCGTAAAGGAATTGATGGCGCGAACGTCACCCTCTAAGAACCGATAATAATCGCAATCCACGATCCTGGTGTTGAGAAGAATGCCCTGTCGGTTCTTCAGGATCAGATCCTTAACCTCCACCGAGTGAAGCGTCTTGACAAGGCTCGCGATGTAGACCTGCAGATTTTTCTGCTTGGTTCTGTCGTATTCCTCGTCCTCCCAGAGGACCGCCGCAAGCTCAGGGTAGGTCGCGGAGGTTCCGCGCTTGTCCACAAGGTACGCAAGAATCTCCTTGGCTTGCTTGCGTTCGAACTTGACAGGAGCTCCGTCAACAAACAGATCAAAATTGCCGAAGGTCAGGATCTTGATCCGCTTCCCGTTGTTCCATTCAATGGGGTTGCGCAAATTCTCCAGCTCCGTCCGCACCGCCTCGGGCGTGACGGGCTTTAGGAGATAGCCGCTCATACGAAGGTCGATGCCTTCCTTCATATATTCCGAAAACCCCGTGGCAAACACGATATTGACTCTGGGATTGAGCGCCTTGAGGTCACGCGCCAGCTCCACGCCGTTCTTTTCGGGCATATGTATATCGAGAAAGGCGACGTCTATCCTGTGCTCATACGCCGTTTGCAGCGCGCTGTGCACGTCGCGGCAAAGATAAACGGTCGATCCTCCCGCGACCTCGGTCAGCGCCTCCTTCATCAGCTCCAGCGCGTAATATTCGTCGTCCACTGCCAAAATATTCATCGCCGCTTTCCCTTCTTCTTCGGTATTTCAATGGTCACTCTCGTGCCGATGCCGACCGTGCTCTTGACGCTGACCTCTCCGCGACAGGTCGCCGCGATCCTGCTCTTTACGTTGGCAAGACCGACGTGCAGATCTGCATGCTCGGTATCAAAGCCTACGCCATCATCGATGATCTCGATCACATAATACGCATCCTGCTCGTAGGTCGTGATCTTGACCGTGCCGCCGCTCGCCTTTTTGGTCACTCCGTGCTTAACGGCATTCTCCACCAAGGGCTGAACGGTCAGAGGAGGCACTAAAAAATCCTTACAGTGAATTGCGTAATTGACGTTCAGTCGCTCGCCAAAGCGCGCCTTCTCGATTTTGAGATAGCAGGATACGTGCTCCAGCTCCTGCTCGAACGGGATCAGCTCCTCACTCGAGAGCGTTCCAATGTTCCTGCGCAGATACTGTGAGAAATCCACGGTCAGGTACTTTGCCTGCTTGGGGGAGCTTTCGCACATCGCCGCAATGGTGGAAAGCGTATTATATATAAAATGAGGGTTGATTTGCGAAAGCATCAGAGCATTGCGCTGTGCCTCCAATTGCTGTTGCTTGGTCAGATAGATGCTGGTATAAATGAACAGAACGCTGACGGTAAAGCCCGCATAGGTCAAAGAAATGCCGTAAATGAAGAAATCCACGATCAAGCCGGCAAGGGGGAACAGCGTGTAAACAAAGAACGCAAAGCGGTTGATTTTTGCCGAGCTCTTTGCGAAAATCGCCATCAAGATCACGGCAAGGAAGGAAAGGACCGGGAACAAAAGATGCACGATTCCAAGCGCGATATTGTCGGTGTGGATGTAATGTCCCTGATCGTTGACCGAAAAGACGTAGCCGAAGAGCGAGTTGCCGATACAAAATCCCATGGATGCCGCACACAGCACACGGAATACGTTGAGGATAAAGGATGCCGCGCGGCTGTTGACGTACAGACTCTCCGTCAGATACCCCAGAAAGCAGATGATGGCAAGCTGAGAGAAGCAGCACGCAACCGTGTTGGACACCGCGGTCATCACCCACAGGGAGGGATGCCCTTCTCCGATCCATGAGATCATATCCGCTACCAGCGCGATCGCGACGGCGAATTGCAGCAGCAGAAAATGCTTGGACGCGCCCCGTTTGCCGGAAAACTCCTCCAGGCACGCCGCCAGAATGATCAGCGTTACAATCAGGGCAAACGCATCCAACGCAATACTGACATACGGCAAATAAATACTTGGCATATTTTCGGTCCTTTCCTTTTATTACGAAAACACAAAAGCCACCTGCAAGGCGGTATTTTACATCTTACAGAGGGCTTCGTTCAATATTTATGCTTTTGGGCACGCAAAAAGAGGACAGTATGATCCCTGTAGATCCGGCTATTAAAGATTCGCGCAAATTCAAACATAGATGTAATCCTCTTCCGCAAGAAATATTGCTTTATACTATTATATTAGCATGAAAATTTTAATAAATCAAGGTGTTTCATAAATTTTGCCAAGGTTTGCAAAAAAATCGTCGATAACAGATTCGTTTTCATACCATATTTGTTCTCTTTTATCCTCCAATCGCAAACTTTCCGCAAACAATTCCCATGCCTCGTTCGCAAACACATCCAAACGCAGTATAATAGCCGCAGAACGTCTTGCTGACGCAAGCCTTTGGGCTTCGCCCTGCGCGCCCTGTCGTGCGCCTGCGGCATTGGCACACAGTGTAAAAATGCCCTTGCCATCGAGGAGGCGAGCAAATAATCCTTGCGGCGTAAGGCTTTTTGAAGCCTGTGTAGGGGCGACCGTCGGTCGCCCACGGGCGTGCAATGCACGCCCCTACAAAATCAAATACAAAAAGTTGGACACATCATTTTCGCGTAATGCGAAGGTGATGTGTCCAATATTTTATAAAAGAACCGCCGCACCTATGGTGCGGCGGTGATTTTTGTGTTGTGGTTATTATTGGAATACTACCTGAACGCTCAGCCCGTATATCCCCAAACGACGGGGCGGTTGGAAGAATTCCAGATGGAACTCCATCCGCTCGGCTTGGATGCGACTTCGCAGTAGATGGTCAGGCTCGTGCAACGGGAGAACGCATGATCACCGATGTTTTTGACGCTGTCGGGAATCGTAATACTCGTCAAGGATGTGCAACCGGAGAACGCATGCTCACCGATGTTTTTGACACTGTCGGGAATCGTAATACTCGTCAAGGATGTGCAACCGGAGAACGCAGAGCCTCTGATGCTCGTGACGCCGTTGGGAATAGTAAAGTGCGTTGCCGTTTTTCCGGCAGGATAACGAATCAACGTCGCCCCATCCTTACTGTACAAAACGCCATCCTTTGACATATAAGTCTTATTATTAGTATCTATAGTGATGCTCGTCAAGGACTTGCAACCGGAGAACGCCTCGTAGCCGATGCTCGTGACGCCGTCGGGGATTGTGATGCTTGTCAGACTCGTGCAATAGTAGAACGCCTCGTAGCCGATGCTCGTGACGCTGTCGGGAATGACAATGCTGGTCAGGCTCGAGCAACTGTAGAACGCATCGTCTCCGATGCTCGTGACGCTGTCGGGAATGACGATGCTGGTCAGGCTCGAGCAATAGGAGAACGCAGAGCCTCTGATGCTCGTGACGCCGTTGGGAATAGTAAAGTGCGTTGCCGTTTTTCCGGCAGGATAACGGATTAATGTCGCCCCATCCTTACTGTACAAAACGCCATCCTTTGACATGTAAGTCTTATTATTAGTATCTATAGTGATACTCGTCAAGGATGTGCAACCGGAGAACGCCTCGTAGCCGATGCTCGTGACGCCGTCGGGGATGACGATGCTCGTCAAGGACTTGCAACCGGAGAACGCCCAGTCACCGATACTCGTGACGCTGTCGGGGATGACGATGCTTTTAAGGATCGAGCAACCGTAGAACGCATGGCCACCAATGCTCGTGACGCTGTCGGGAATGACGATGCTGGCCAGGCTCGAGCAACCGTAGAACGCATAGTCTCCAATGCTCGTGACGCTGTTGCCGATGATGACACTGGCTAGGCTCGAGCAACCGCGGAACGCAAAGTTTCCTATGCTCGCCACACCATTTCCGATCGTGACACTCGCAAGGTTTGTGCAATTTTGGAACGCAGAGTTTCCGATGCTCGTGACGCTGTCGGGGATGACGATGCTGGTCAGACTCGTACAACCGTAGAACGCTTCACTATCAATGCTCATAAGCGCACTATTGTTCTCATCAAATATGATACTCGTAAGGTTCTTGCAAGAAGCGAATGTTCTTTCGCCAATATTCGTTAAGCGGCTGGGAATCGTGACACTTGTGAGATTTTGACTACAAGCAAAAGCATTATCACCAAGACTAAACACTGTACTGGGAATGGTAAAATGTGTATCTTCTTTTCCAGCGGGATAACAAACTAACGTTATACCGCTCGCGTTATACAAAACGCCATCCTTTGACATATATGCAGCATTATTGTCGCTTACTGTAATGCTTGTAAGACTTATACAATCATAGAACGCACCAACACCAATGGTCGACAGACCATCTCCAATACTGATTTCTGCAAGACTACTGCAATACCTGAATGTATAGTTGCCGATACTAGATACGCTGTCAGGAATTGTAATGTTTGTGAGACTTAAGCAATCTTGAAATGCTTCCTCACCAATAAACATCAGCATGCTCTTATCTTCAAACGTGACACTTGACAGATTTATACAACTTTCAAATGCTCTGCTACCGATACTCTGTACACGGGCGGGAATCGTGATACTCGTAAGGCTCCTACATCCAGAGAATGCAGAGTCTCCAATGTTAGTTATGGGTAAATTTTCATAACTGTCCGGAATAACTAATGTGGGTTGATTCCACAGTCCAATACCGGTAACAGAATAACTTTCTCCATCGGCATTCAAGGTGTATACAAGATTTGGAGGAAGTTTTTCAATGATCTGCGTTTCTTTTTCGCCGCAGATACAGGTTCTTTCTTTTAATCCTTCTTCAGCAAAGGTTGCATCTTTGATTATGCTCCATTCGCCGAAAGTATGATCTGCTACCGCAATCGTCTCTTGTGCCACGAGAATTTCACCACAAACCGAGCAGTGTTTGCCCTCGGTAAGTCCCGTTTCGGTGCAGGTGGGAGGTACTGCAACATCAACAACCTCAATGTGCTTGATACACACGATTCCGTCGGAACAAACTACTTTGCTTGCGTTAGGAGGTGCCCAGTGCGTTCCTTTGCTGATGGCATTCCACTGTACGACAGTACCTTCAAAGATAATACTTGTCAAACTGCTACAATCGGAGAACATATAGTCACCGATACTCTTTACACTATTAGGAAGTACGATGCTTGTAAGCTTTTCGCAATAAGCAAACACTCCTTCGCCAATAGTTGTAAGAGTACTGTCGTTTTTGAATGTGAGACTTGTAAGATTTGAGCAACCGGCAAATGCATACATTTCGACGCTCGTTACGCTATTTCCAATCGTAAGATTTGTGAGACTCGTACAATTCATAAATGCACTGGCACCGATAGTTGTTACACTATCGGGAATTATGATGCTCGTAAGACTCGTGCAACTGTGGAACGCAGAATTATGGATGGTTGTCACACTGTTAGGAATTGTGATGCTCGTGAGATTCGTGCAACCTAAAAATGCACCGGATCCAATGCGTGTCACACTGTTGGGAATGACAATCCTCGTGAGCTTTGAGCAATCATTGAACGCATTGTTCCCAATTTCCGTGATCAACAACCTGTTATAAATTCGGGGAATGACAATATCGGTTTCTTGGCATTCTCCAATACCGGTAACGGAATAACTTTTTCCATCTGGATTCAGGGTGTATTCAAGCGCGGGCAGGAAAATAATTTGAATTGAGTCAGAAGATGCCCAGTCCTGCCCCTTACTGATGGCATCCCACTGTGCAATGGTTCCGTTGTATGTAATGGTTGTAAGGTTTACGCACCAAAAAAAGGCACAATCCCCAATTCTAGTCAGTTGACTATTATCACCAAATATAACGCTCGAAATACCGCTCGCAGCAAATGCATAAGAACCGATGCTGGTGATGTTGTTGGGAATTTTGACGCTTGTCAAACTTGTACAACCAGAAAACACACCATCCTCAATACTCGTTATGCTGTCTGGAATGATGATGCTTGTAAGGTTTGAGCAACCACCAAACGCACTCATACCGATGTGCGTGACGCTGTCGGGGATGGCGATGCTCGTAAGACTCGAACAACCACAAAACGCACCATCTTCAATACTCATTACGCCGTTTGGAATCGTGATACTCATAAGTGAAGTGCAATCGTAGAACGCACTATCACCGATGCTTGTCACCGCGTCCCCAATGGTAACATTCGCGAGACTTGTGCAGTTCAAGAATGCATACTCACCGATGCTCGTTATACTATCGGAAATGACAATACCAGTCAAGTTCGAACAATTTGCGAACGCTCGGTTACCGATGCCCTTCACCAGCAGTCCCTTGTACGTGGAGGGAATCACAATATCCGTTTCCTGACATTCTCCGATGCCGGTGACGGAATAGCTTTGTCCGTCATCGTTTAAGGTATACTCCAGCGCGGGAGCAAGCCTTTCGATCGTCTGCGTTTCCTTCTCACCGCAGGCACAGCGTCTTTCCATCAAGCCTTCCTCGGTCGTGGAGGGTTCTTTGACCGTGATCCATTCGCCAAAGAGATGTGCGTGCGTCGGAACGCCGCTCCAATTCAGATCGCGCCAAGATACGACAGGACCGCTCGCGGTGCCGTTGGGATCAAACGCCAGATTTCCGCTTCCTTTTTTGATTTCACGCACTGCGCCATAATGCGTATCGCCGCCCTCGGTTGTGACGAATGCTTTGACAAACAGCGTAAACTCCGTGGGGATATCCGTCACGTTGAACAGCGCGAAATACTTTGAGGTCGGAGCGCCCGCCATGTCGGGGGTGTAGGTTTCTCCCGCGCCGAGGATGGAGCTGTACACCTCGTTCATCGTGATCCTTGCACGCTGATCTCCAAGAGTCAAAACGAACCCTACCTCCGCGTAATCCAATCCGTCCACGGTGGTGACAAGACGAATCGCGCTCTTGTCCTCGTTGAACTGATAGGACACCTTGAGCATATCACGGTCAAACGCAGGCTCCGGAATTTCTTCTTCCTCCTCTAAAGCCTCCGTTACGGGCGACAACGGAGCGGAAAGGACGTCATTCTGTGCGTCCGTCACGTCTGCCGTTGCGGACACGCAAGGGATCAGTGCTCCCACCGTCATTGCAAGGCATAGCAGGACCGCTACGATTTTTGATGCTGTCTTCATTACTTATCTCCTTTTTGTTTGGCTGTGTTTTTTTCGGCAAAATAAAAAGTGCGCCAACCGAAGTCAGCGCACCGAAAAACGCGACTTCTAAAGTTAACTCTTTAGAGTTATACGACCATAATATCACAACGCCTCTCGATTGTCAACCCTGAAGGGGTAATTTTTTTCTCTTTTGTAGAGTAAAATAGGATTAACCCATTTGAGTTAGGAGGGTTTCATGAGAGTTAACGAAGCGGTCAGGCTGCGCATTATGGAATTATGTCAACAACACGGCATCACATTGAACAAGCTGTCTACCATCTGTGGCATTACGCAATCAACCTTGAACAACATCATCAGCGGACGCAACGCCACCACCACGGTGTCTACGATCCAAAAAATTTGCGACGGATTGGAAATTACCATCCGGGACTTCTTTTCCTCCTCTCTTTTTGATTATCTGGAGCAAGAAATCAAATAATGCATCCCAAAAACAAGCGGACACATCATTTTGGAGTTTTCTCCATGTGATGTGTCCGCTTGTTTTGAGAAAAGATCGGTTTATCCTTACGGGATCGACAGAGCATCTTGACTTATCTCCGTTCAAATGGTATAATGTAGAAAAGGAGGTGAGAATCATGTCTAAGGTCTGCAAAAAATGCGGTGTCAGATACCACAACAGTGCCAGGAAATGCGTCATGTGCAGAACGGAATTCAACGATTCTCACATCTATCGCAAAAGAAGAATCCGCATCATCCTTGCAATCCTCGCGGTGCTTCTGCTGGTCTCGTCAATTTCGTACGCCGTTTATTACGCCACTCCGCAAGCAGCGGTAAGGCGCATCATGAAGGCGCTTGAGAGAGCCGACGTCGACGAGGTGCTTTCTTATTTACCGGATTTCTATCTGGACTCCGATCAGCTTGACAAGGAAAAATATCTGATGAACGCCGACCGCGAGGTGAAATGGTTTTCCGAGCAATTATACTCCTTTTACCTTGAGGACCCCATGACGCCGTCCGAGAAGGAGCGCGAAGAACTGATAGAAGCATTTCGGTATTACGGCGGCGAGAAATTCGACGAGAGCAAGCTCGGTGACATGCAAATGATCTGGGTAATCTACAGACGCGACATCTATTTGATCTGGCCAAAATGCGCTACCCGATTCATGGTCTTTGAATACGACGGACGCTGGCTCTGGTGGCCCTTTAACGTGAACAGATAAAAAAGATATGGACACATCATCCGGGACTTTTGCCCTTTTGATGTGTCCGATTTTGATTTTACATTTGAATTTTTCAAAGGCCATTTACTCCAAACGGCTTGACAATGTGTGCGGCAGAGGGTATAATTACCCTGAAGAATCACTCTCGGAGGGCTTTTTTATGAAATGGGAATACATGCGCGAGGAAGAATTTGGACCCGCGATCGAAAAATCGGGCGGACTGTGCGTGATGTGCCTTGGATGTCTTGAAAAGCATGGAACGCATCTCCCCGTGGGAACCGATTCTCTGAAGGGAGATAAGATCGTGGAGCTTGCCGCTGACCGCGCGGGCGTTGTGATGTTCCCCACCACGGCGTGGCTCGGGGACGTGGTATCCGCTCATTCCATCACCGATCCCGCGGCAACAAATAAGCGCGGATTCATCGGCATCAACCCGCACACCCTCCTGACGGTTTTGGAGGAGCTGTGTGATGAAATCGCAAGAAACGGCTTCCGCAAAATCCTGATCTGTAACTCCCACGGCGGAAACACCGGATTACTCGCCTATTTCTTGCGCGCACAGCGCTATAAAAAGAAGAGCTACGTTACGATGACCTGCAACGCCTACGATATGGGTGCTCACCTGCGCCCCGCCAATATGCTTGCGCTGGCAAAGAAGGATCCCGCTTACTTCTCGATGCTGACGGAGGAGGACTATGCTACGCTTGAAAAGTTCTCCGATCCAAGCACGGTCTTAGGACACGCCTGCTTCATGGAAACCATGCTCATCTACGGTACTTATCCCGAGCTGGTTGCACCTGAGCGCCTTGGCGAGGAAAGCGGTCTCTCCACGCATCGAGCAGATTATTTGGCAAAGCTTGGCGTTAGCACCGCGTGTGCCTGGCCCTCCAACTATCCGAATTCTTACATGGGAACCGATCCCATCGGATGCTCGAAAACCTTGGGTGAAGCCGCGGTCAAAATGTCCGTGGATCGTCTGACACAGATCTTTGAAGCAATCCGCGACGACGAGGAATGCGTCAATATGGAGCTTGGCGCAGGACCGAGCTGACCTATCCTTCCTCCCCCCCTTTTACTCCCATCCCTGACGTATGGGAAAATAAACGATGACGAGGTTATTATGTTAGCAAAAAAAGAGCAAATCCCCTTCCCCAATTTAAAAAATAAAGCTGCCACCGGGTAGCGAGATGCAACAGGCATCCGCTTACACATCGTTAGGTCTTTGAAGATGTGTATTCGGGTGCTTTTTTGGAGGTATCAATGAAACGGATATTCCGATATTTTTCAATGACCGAGATCCTGCTATGGACGTCTTCCGTGCTCCTGATCGTGATCTCCTTTTTCCTGTTTGACCGTGTCAACTATCTGACGCTCATCGCCTCTCTGATCGGAGTGACCTCTCTGATATTCAATGCCAAGGGAAATCCGCTGGGGCAGGTGCTGATCATCGTGTTCAGCATCATCTACGGCATCATATCCTATCGGTTTGCCTACTACGGAGAAATGATCACCTATCTTGGCATGTCCATGCCGATGGCGGCATTCGCTCTGGTCACCTGGCTGAAAAACCCTTATAACGGCAAACGGTCTGAGGTAAAGGTCAATCGCATCGGGAAAAACGAGCAGATCCTGATGTGGATCGCGACTGTGATCGCCACGGTCGTATTCTATTTCATTCTTTCCCATTTTGGAACGAGCAACCTGATCCCAAGCACGTTTTCCGTGAGCACCAGCTTCCTCGCGGCATACCTGACCTTCCGGCGAAGCCCCTATTTTGCCTTGGCTTATGCCGCCAACGACGTGGTGCTGATCGTTTTATGGATCCTGGCAAGCCTTGTTGATATCCGTTATCTCTCCGTCGTCGTGTGCTTTGCAGCATTCCTCCTTCACGACGTCTACGGATTCATCAACTGGCAGAGAATGCAAAACCGCCAGGAAAGCGGAGAGAGATCACATGACTGATCCGATTTTCAAAAGTATTTGCAATCCCTTCTAAAATGTGTTATAATGATTTCAATCCCTGTATGGCAAGCTGTAAGCGCCGGGGAAATCAAGCCGTTGTGAGGAACCTATGTTAGCAAAAAAAGAACAGATCCCTCAATTTGAGGAGCTTTCCCCCATGGGTGGTGCAGGCCATCTCTCCCTTGACAAAATGTCGCTTGCCGTAAGTCTTCCCGACAGCGTCGGCACCCTTGCGAGGGCAACGCTTGCCCCCGGCGGCGAGGTGGGCTATCACGTCCACACGACCGACTCCGAGGCGTATTATTTCCTCTCCGGCGTCGGGGAATATACCGAGGATGGGCGGACGCAGCGCGTCGAGGCGGGTGACGTCACCTACACGCCCCTTGGCAAAGGACATAGCGTCAAGAATATCGGCACAGAGGATCTTATTTTTATCGCGCTGATCCTGAACGCGTAAAGCAACCAATAAAAGAACAGACACGTCTTGCGGCGTGTCTGTTCTTTTTATTCTTCACGGTGCACCGACTTTTTTCGGTAATCCATGGGAGATACTCCCGTGGCGTTCTTGAAGGCTCTGGAAAAATTATGGATGGAGGAATAAGAGAGCATATCGGAAATAGCACCGACCGAAAGCTCCCCATGGCGCAACAGGCGCTTTGCCTCCGCAATTTTCAGCGCGGCGAAGTATTCCATCGGGCTCTGCCCCAGATGCTCGTCAAACAGCTTATAAAGTCCGGATTTGCCCATAAAGAAGCGGTCGCAAAGATCGGACAGTGTAACCGTATTCCGTACGTTCTCACGCAGATAGGAAACGATCATCTCCGCAAGTGAGCTTTGCACCAGCTCGCGCGATGCCTCGCCTGCAAGCGGCGTGCTGTAGGATGCCTCATCTCCTCCGCGCAAAAGCAGGAGCAAAAGCTCGGTCAGATAGCATTCCAGCAGCTGCATCGTGCCTACGGGAGCGTCGGTAAAATCCAGCGGATCGCGGTTGTAATAATCCCCCGGCAGCTTCCCCAGTGCCTCCCTTGCGGTCTTGGCAAAGAGGGATAAGAGCGTCTTCTCGGTCTTGCCCAGCGTAAACGTCTTGTGCTCAAAGAACTCCATGGCGGGGCTGTGACAGCTGAATGCCACGATCAGCATATTGTTGGGATCGACCTTATTGGAAACGTGCGCGTGCACCTCGTTTGGAGGATTGAACACCAGCTGCCCTTGCTCAACGGTCTGCGCGACACCGTCCGCGATGGAAATGATCTTTCCCATATCGCAATAGGTCATGACCCAGAAATCGTACTTTTCGGGCAAATAATAAAAGTCCTTGTCGAACTCAAAATAATAAATGCTGTGAAAGCCCTCGATCTCAATTTCGCGCTTGATCGGATGCTGTCGAAAGTCCATAATTTACCTCGCGGAAGAAATGATAAATTTTCGGAAATCTTGGATAAATACATTCCGTCAAAAATATTGTATCATATATGCAAGGAAATGTCAATATTCTTGACATTTTTTCAAAAGGCATCCGCGCTCCCCCTCTCTTGCGCGGATGTCTGATTCTTGCAAAAGAAGAAATGCTAAATATTTTTATCAAAAAGATAAATCAAAATGAAATGAGGTACTGAAATCATGGCAAAAAAAGATCTCGTAATGAACGGCTCGGGCGTTGAGGAGATCGGCTTCCCCGGCTGGCCGCAATTTGCACCCGAGGTGCCCGAGGAGGTGTCCAAGGTTCTGCTTTCCGGAAAGGTCAACTATTGGACGGGTAAGGTCGGCATGGAGTTTGAGGACGCGTTCGCAAAGTGGTCGGGCGCGAAATTCGCGATCTCCTGCACCAACGGAACAGCGGCGCTCCACATCGCGCTCTCAGCTCTTGGCGTAGGCCCCGGGGATGAAGTCATCGTGCCCTCCTACACCTTTATCGCATCCTCCTTCTCGGTGGTTCAGGCGGGCGCCGTTCCCGTGTTCGGTGACGTGACCGAGGATCACACGCTGGATCCCAAATGTATTGAAGCACTCATCACGACCCGAACCAAGGCGATCGTGGTCGTGCACCTGTACGGCGTGGTTGCCGACATGGGTCCCATTCTGGAGATCGCAAAGAAGCACAAGCTTTACGTCGTTGAGGACTGCGCGCAGTGCATCGGCGGCAAATACAAGGATACCATGGTAGGACTTGTGGGCGACGTCGGATGCTATTCCTTCTGCCAGTCCAAGCACTTCACCACGGGCGGTGAGGGCGGTATGGTCATCACCAACAACGAGGATCTCGCATGGGAGTGCCGCTCCTTCCGCGACCACGGATACGACGTCCGCACGCGTATGAACATGCTGGCACTTGAGGAAAAGCTTCCCTACATCCACCGTCGCGTCGGATTCAACTACCGCATGACCGAGATGCAGTCCATGATCGGTCTTTGCGAGCTCCGTCGCTTTGACGATTGGAACCTCGCGCGCCGCTTTGAGTACGCCGCAATGTACGACAAGGCACTCACGGGACTTCGCGGCATCAAGGCAGTGCCCGTCAATACCGCGGAGCGCAAGAACGCATATTGGTGGTACCCGATCCTGTTGGATCTTGACGTCGTCACCATCACCGCAAAGGATTTTATCAAGGAGCTGATCGCATTGGGTATCCCCTGCTCCGGTATTCTGTGGCCCGAGAGCTATCTCGAGCAGGCATATCAGGAGGGCGTAGGCTTTGGAGATGCGCAGTTCCCGTTCAAGTCCAAGGAATACACCGATCCTAAGACCGTGGATTATTCCAAGGTCGTCTGCCCCGTCGCAAGATCGCTGCGTGACCAGACGGTGTCGCTTTTCCTGCATCCCTCCTGGGAAAAGGAGCACATCGAAAAGGTCATCGAGGGCATCAAGGCAGTCATTGCGAAGAATAGTAAGTGAGAAAGCGTTTATAAAAAAGCCCCACCATTCGAATTCTTTCGGATGGTGGGGCTGTTTTCTATCAATTTTATGTAAATGCCGGCTGATATTTCTCATACTCCAAAATTCTTGATCACAATAGAATTTGATACCGGATGGCTGCCATCCATTCGCTGCTGCGGCTGCAATCAAGCTGCTGTGACAGAATGATCCCGTCATCCTCGGCAATTTCAATCCCCGCCCGAAAGCTTTTGATAAACGGCCCGTGTAACGAAATCCCATCCTTTTGCGCCATACTTTTTAACAGCTCCGCAAAAACATGCATATACTTGTTAAATTCCACACTGTAATGAAATTTGTTTTTTAACACGCCGCAAGCCGTGCAATTGACCGTTCCGTATAACGCCACGCCAACACTCAGGGCGCAGCTGTAATAACCGTATTCAGCATGCAACCGTACATCCCGATCCTGTTTCAGGCAATAACCGGAGGGGTTATGGTATCCATAATCAATATGCTTTTCCTCAATCAGCTCGCTATAATCCGGACGTGTACCGTCAAAATGCCGTTTTGGCGAGAGAACCTCAATTCCGATCTTTTCCCTCATATCCCGTCCCAGATCATACATCTGATTGGAATACAGAGAATGGGAATCAATAAAATAGTATCCCTCCAGTATGTGAAGCCCGGCATTTCTTGCGCGTATCAATAAACGCTCCTTCAATATTTCATAATAGCTTGCAGCAGCGTTCTGCAATGCAAGCTCCCTTTGCTTTTCAACCCATTCGAAATCAATTTTCCCCTGTCTGACTCGCTGCAGCTCGTCCAAAAAACTCACGTTACGATCCCCCTTTTGGAAATATTCATACCATTCCGAGTTTCCGGTCCTGCACAAAAATAAAAAAGTGCGCCAACCGAAGTCAACGCACCGAAAAACGCAGGCTCCAATTGTCGCCAAACAAATTTCAAGCAATTATTCAGGATATTCCTTGCACAATTACCATGGGAACCCGCGTTTTTGCCAAATTCACATGTTAATTGTGTACGCCGAAAAAAGGTATCATTCACCCTTTTTCAAAAAAGAGAGAAATACCCTAATCATTGCTTTATGAAATTTGTTTGGCATTTTTCATTATATCACACGTTTTTCCGTTTGTAAACCCCAAAAAGCAAAAAAATAGCCCCCGTTTCGTTTTTTTCGAAACGGGGGCTTGCTTGATTGTTTTGATCATTCCAGCTCGAACGCGCCGGTGTAGAGCTGATAGTACTGCCCTTTTTCGGCGATGAGCTGATCGTGACTTCCGCGCTCGATGATGCGTCCGTGGTCGAGCACCATGATCACGTCGGAATTGCGTACCGTAGACAGGCGGTGCGCGATGACGAACACGGTTCTGCCCTTCATCAGAGCATCCATGCCCTTTTGTACGATCGCCTCGGTGCGCGTGTCGATGGACGAGGTCGCCTCATCCAGGATCATAACGGGAGGATCCGCAACGGCTGCGCGCGCGATGGCGATGAGCTGTCGCTGTCCCTGCGAGAGGTTCGCTCCGTTGTTGGAAAGCTCGGTCTGATATCCGTTCGGCAGACGTGTGATGAAATCGTCCGCGCCGACTAAGACCGCCGCGCGAATGCATTCCTCATCCGTCGCATCCAGGTTGCCGTATCGGATATTCTCCATCAGCGTACCGGTAAAGAGGTTGGTATCCTGCAGCACGATGCCCAAGGATCTGCGCAGATCGGCTTTTTTGATCTTGTTGATATTGATACCGTCGTATCGGATCTTTCCGTCCGCGATATCGTAGAATCGGTTGATCAGGTTGGTAATGGTAGTCTTACCCGCGCCCGTAGCACCGACGAACGCGACCTTTTGTCCGGGCTCGGCATAGACCGATACGTCATGCAATACCGTCTTGCCCTCCTCGTACGCGAAGTCCACCTCAGTCATGCGAACGTCGCCCTGCAGGAGCGTATACGTGATGCTTCCGTCTGTATGCGGATGCTTCCATGCCCAGACGCCCGTGCGGACGTCACTTTCCGAAATGCTTCCGTCCTCTCCGACGGTCGCGTTGACCAGCGTCACGTATCCGTCATCCGGCTCAGGAATCTGATCCATCAGCTCAAAGATACGCTTCGCTCCCGCGATACTCATTACGATCGAGTTGATCTGCTGGGAAAGCTGGTTGATATTACCCGTAAACTGGCGCGTCATGCTAAGGAACGGCACGATGATGTCCACCCCGACGGTCGGGAAGGTTCCAAACAGGCTGAGATTGCGCGCACCGGTGACTGCCATCAGTCCTCCGACCAGCGCCACTGCCACGTACATGATGTTGCCGAGGTTCATAATGATCGGCCCTAACATGTTCGCATACGCATGGGCACGGTAGGAATCGCTGTAGAGAGCATCGTTGATCTCGTCAAAGCCCTCCTTGCACTGCTTCTCGCGTCCGAAGACCTTGACGACCTTCTGACCGTTCATCATCTCCTGCGCATATCCCTCCAGGGATGCGACCGAGCGCTGCAAGCGCATAAAGTACTTGGCAGAGCCGCCGCCGACCTTTTTGGAAACCAGCATCATCAAAGCGACACCGACCAACAAAAGCAATGTCAGCCAAATGCTGTAATACAGCATGATGAAGAGTACGGTCAGGACGATGACACTGCAACGCACGAAGGTGGGGATGGACTGCGATACCAGCTGACGCAAGGTATCGATATCGTTGGTATAATAGCTCATGATATCGCCATGCTTGTGCGTATCAAAATACTTGATCGGAAGATTCTGCATCTTCTCAAACATGGTGCGGCGCATCTTGCAAAGGAAGCCTTGCGTGATGCTTGCCATGAGCTGGGACTCAACGGTAATGGAAAGGAGCGCCAAGACGTACATGGACGCCAAAAACAGGATCTGCGGCAAGATCTCCTTGGAGGCGCTTGCCCAGTCACCCGATACCTGCCATACGCGGATCAGTTCAACGACCTTCTGCAAAAACAGAGCGGGGATCGCGGACGTAACGGCGGTGAAAATGATGCAGAGAATGGAAATGGGAAAGAGTGCGGGATAATAGCCAATCAGCATTTTGATGACGCGGCCGAGGAGTCCCGGATTGAACTTCGGCTTCTTGTGGGGCACCGTACCGCCGTTTGGCATTTGCGGCTTCTGATCGGCTGTGTGCTGTGCTTTTCTTTTCATGCCTTCACACCTCCGTTCGTTTGCTGCTCATAAACCTCGCGGTAAATGGTGCTGGTTTGCATCAGCTCCTCGTGATTGCCGCACGCGTGGATCTGTCCGTTTTCCATCACCACGATCAGATCTGCCTCCTGCACGGACGCGATGCGCTGTGCAATGATGATCTTGGTGGTCTGCGGAATATAGGACGCAAAGCCCTGACGAATGAGGGCGTCGGTCTTGGTATCCACGGCGCTGGTGGAGTCGTCCAGAATCAGGATCTTGGGCTTTTTCAGGAGTGCACGCGCGATGCAAAGGCGCTGCTTCTGTCCGCCCGATACGTTGGTGCCTCCCTGCTCGATCTTGGTATCGTACCCATCGGGGAAGGAGCGCACGAAGTCATCTGCCTGCGCAAGACGGCAAGCCTCGATCAGCTCCTCGTCGCTTGCGTTCTCGTTACCCCAACGCAAATTCTCCTTGATGGTGCCCGAGAAGAGAAGATTCTTTTGCAAAACCATCGCGACCTCCGAGCGAAGAACGTCCATATCGTAATCACGCACGTCGACGCCGCCAACCTTGACGCTTCCCTCGCTGACGTCATACAGACGCGGAATAAGCTGCACCAAGGAGGATTTTCCCGAGCCGGTGCCTCCGATGATTCCGACAGTCGCACCCGAGGGGATGGTGAGATTGATTCCCGAAAGCGCGTTCTTCTGTGCCGCCGCGGAATACTTGAAGTTGACGTCCTCATAAACGATCGAGCCGTCCCGGACGGTCATAACGGGGGATTCGGGATTCTTCAGAGCGCTCTCCTCAAAGAGCACCTCACACACACGCTTTGCCGACTCGATCGACATGGTCAGCATCACGTAGATCATAGAAAGCGACATCAGGCTCATCAGAACCTGCACACCGTAGGTCAAAATTGCCGAAATGTGACCGACGTCAATGGTGGTGCCGCGGAACTTGATCGCCAGCATCGATCCGACGATCAGGACGAAAATCATGTTAAAATACATGCAGAACTGCATCAGAGGCGTGTTGAGTGCCACGATGCGCTCCGCCTTTGTGAAGTCCGCACGGATATCCTCTGCCTTCTCGCCGAATTTCTTTTTTTCGTATTCCTCGCGAGAAAAGCTCTTGACCACGCGGCTGCCGCGCACGTTCTCCTCAATGGATTCATTGAGGTGGTCATACTTATGGAATACCGCACGGAATGCGGGCATTGCGTACTTCGCGATCAGCAAAAGACCGATCACCAGAACCGGAACCACGATCACAAATGCCATCGCCAGCCAACCGCCCATGCGGAAGGACATGATCAGCGAGAAAATCAGCATCAGCGGACTGCGGACAGCGATCCGGATCAGCATCATAAACGCCATTTGCACGTTGGAAACGTCGGTCGTCATACGGGTTACCAGAGAGGAAGAAGAAAATTTGTCGATGTTGGTGAAGGAGTAGGTCTGGATCTTGTCGAACAGATCGTGACGTATGTTCCTGGAAAAGCTCGAGCTTGCGCGCGCGGAGGTGAATCCTGCAATTCCGCCGCAAGCCAGCGAAAGAAGCGCCATGACCGCCAGAAGGATGCCAACCTTGACGACCTCGCCCGTATCCATATTCTCCTTACTGATTTTGTTGATGAGATCGGCAGTGATAAAGGGGAGGAAGGTTTCGATGATCGCCTCGCCCACGATAAAGATCAGGGTCCAGATCGCGTATTTCTTCGCATCCCTGACACATCCTGCCAACCGTTTGATAAGTTGCATTGGGTTTTTCCTTTCTCTTCCAAAAAATTACAATTATCATTATAGCATATTTTTTCCAAAAATTCAAGATTATAATAGTTCCAAATAAATATTTACAGGATGTTATTTTTTTGGAAAAAATGAAGCGGTCAGGGGCGAGCGGTGTATCAAACCGACTCGCCCCCGAGCTACAGTGACATTCTTACAGTGCGTCCAGGTACGCAATGGCACTGATCGCCGCGACCGTACCGTCCGCGGTTGCCGTGGTAAGCTGGCGCACCTCCTTGGTACGGCAATCCCCCGCCGCAAAGATGCCCGCAACGTCCGTTTTGCAATCCTCGCCCGCTGTCAGGTATCCGCTCTCATCCAGAGCAACAAGCGACGCGAACGCCCCGTTCTGCGGGATCTGACCGACGGCTTCAAAGATCCCCGATACCGCAAGCGTGCTTTCCTCTTTTGTCCGCACGTTCTGCAAAAGAAGCTCACGGACGGTCATCTCACCGCGGATCTCCTTCACCACCGTGTCGGTCAGGATCGTGATCTTCTCGTTCTTTCTTGCTTTTTCGACAAGAGCCTCCTCGGCACGGAAGCCCTCTCTGCGGTGGATCAGCGTAACCCTTGCGCAAAGCTCGGAAAGATAGAGCGCGTCCTGCAGAGCGGTGTTTCCGCCACCGACCACCGCGACCTCACGCCCACGGAAAAATCCGCCGTCACACAGCGCGCAAAAGGACACGCCTCTGCCAAGGAATTGCTCCTCGCCAAGAACGCCAAGCTTTCGGTGCTTCAGTCCCGTAGCAAGGATGACCGCGCGTCCGCACGCGGTTTTTGTGCCCATTCTGACCTCAAATCCGCCGTCTGTCTGCCCAATACCGTCCACGTGCGCAGGGAGAAGCTCTACCTGCAAAGCACGCAGCTGACGCATCATATTCTCCGCCAGATCGTATCCGTTGATCTCGGTAAATCCGGGATAGTTCTCAACGCCCTGCGATTCGACGATCTGACCGCCGTAGCTCTCTCCCTCGATCAGGAGCACCTTCTTTTGTGCGCGCAAAGCATACAGTGCCGCCGTCATTCCGGCAGGGCCTGCGCCGACTATGATAATATCGTACATATTTTCTCCTCTGTTTATTTTTCTCTGAGAGCTTGCACCCTCGCTCCGTCAGGAGTGACGATGCAGGACCAGTTCGTATGGTAAATGACAAGTCCGGGCTTTCCTCCCGCGGGCTTTTTGACGTTTCGGACCAAGGTGTAATCCACCTCGACGTTCTGCCCGTCAGCTCCCTTGGAAAAATACGCCGCGATCTCGGCAGCCTCGGTAAAATCACGCTCGCTCGGTTCCTCTCCGTTACAAAGCATCACGGTATGGGAGCCGGGAAGATTCTTGACGTGGAACCAATAATCCTGCTTGCCCGCGACCTTATGGGTAATATATTCGTTTTGCAGGTTGTTCTTTCCGCACAGAACGACGTATCCGCCCGAGGTTCGGAATTGCGCCACGGTGGGGGTCGTTTGCTTTCTTTGAAGCGCGTGTCCCTTCATGCGGGAGGCATATCCCGAGCGGTAAAGCTCATCACGGATCTCGGCAAGATCCGCGGCGGTTTCGGCACGCGTCAGGGCATCAAGGACGCTGTCGATGTAGGAAAGCTCCGCCTCGCCAAGCGAGATCTGGCGCGCAAGCTCGACCTTTGCCGTTTTGCTCTTATTGTATTTCTTATAATATTGCTGCGCGTTCGCGGCAGGCGACAGACGGGAATCCAGCGTGATGACACGCGTGCCGAAGCTGCCGTCCTCGTGATAGTCCCCGTAGTCGGTCAGCTCCACACGCGACATGCCGCGGGAGAGCTGATAGAGATTTGCCGTAATGAGATCGGCATCTCTCTTGTACTCCTCGCCCTTTTCACAGTCGGCAAGCTCCCCACGCTGCAGATCCAGCTTCTTGCGCAGACGTGCGTCGGCGTTGCTTAAAATACGCAGAATGTCCCCCGCGCGCTGACGGATATGCTGCTCGTGATCCTTCTTCTGGAAAAAGACGTCGAGAAGCTTTCCCGCGCTCTCATAGCCTTGTACTTCAAAGCCTTCTCCATAGTGCAAAAGCGGATAAAAGGCGTATTCGACAGGGGTTGTGTCCCGAAGGATCATCGTAGGAGCAAAGCGCTCCTCGCGGATACACGTCAATACCTCGTCCAAGGCGTCCGCAATCTTCTCACGGCTAGTGCAGGACACCGTCGCGTCGCACGAGCCCCCTGCACGGAAGGCAACCTCGCGCGCGATCGCCGAGGAAATGCCGCAAAAGACGGACGTGATCCATTTGTCGATCGGACGGTCCTCTCCCGCTTCCGTCGTGAGCGCAAGGAGCTGCTCCCGGGAGCAGTCGAGCGGATTTTGCTTATCCTGCTTAGGGGGAAGCTCGTAGGTCATTCCGGGCAGGAGCTGGCGGCGTGAGGAGGTGGAAAAATCCACGGTATGAAGCACCGCCAAGATCTTTTTTGCCTCGTTGGCAAAGACGAGATTGCTATACTTTCCCATGATCTCCACGATCAGATAACGCTTGCATTCAAATCCCATCTCGTCCCGCGTCAGAAATTCCAGCTCCGCCACGCGCTCAAAGCCGCACTGACGGACGGCGCAAAGCTTTGCGCCCTGCAGATGCTTGCGCAAAAGCATGCACAGCATGGGAGGGGACATGGGATTTTCCTTTTGCTCGGTAGTAAAGCAAATACGGGGCGTAGAGGAGCCTGCGTTGATCAGAAGGCGCTTGCCTCCCTCGATGCTTCGCATCTGCAGAACGATCTCATCCTTTTCGGGCTGAAAGACCTTTTCTACCCGCGCGCCAAGACTTTTTTCCCGAATTTCCGCCAGCACGCAAGCAAGCATTCCCGCATCAAAAGCCATCGTTTTGCCCTCCCCTTTCAAAAAGTTACGAAAATATTATAGCATAAGGTTGCAATTTTTACAAGTCAATGGTATAATATAAAAAAGTTTTTTCGAGAAGGCTTATCAAAAGCAAAGCAAAAGGAGGCAGATCGGTATGAGTAAGGCTGTCATCGGCATTGACGTTGGCGGAACCACGACGAAGATCGTCGGATTTCGCAGCTTGGAAAACGGAGCGGAGGAATTGATCGCGCCTCAATTCGTGCGCGCGACCGATCCGCTGACGTCGGTTTACGGCGCATTTGGAAAATTCACGGCAGAGAACGGCTTGGGACTTTCGGATATCTCGCAGGTCCTGATGACAGGCGCAGGTGCGGGACATTTGCGCGGACCGATCTACGATCTGGACTGCCGTCCGGTGCCGGAATTCTCCTCCATCGGAATCGGAGGTCTTTATCTTTCCGGGCTTGACGAGGCAATCGTCGTCAGCATGGGCACGGGCACGGCCCTCATTCACGCAAAAAAGGAGAACGGCGGCTGTCAGATCGAATACCTTGGCGGTACGGGTGTCGGCGGCGGCACGCTGGTAGGACTTTCCCGCAAGCTTCTGGGCGTGGACAACATCGACCACATCGAGCAGCTTTGCTCCGAGGGCGATCTTGCCAACATTGACCTTCGTATCAAGGATCTTTCGCACGCGCATACCTATCAGGGCATCAACGAAAATCTGACCGCCTCCAATTTCGGAAACGTTTCGGATCTTGCAAGCTCCGGAGATCTTGCGCTCGGTATTGCCAACATGGTAGCGGAAACCATTGCCATGCTTTCCATCTTTGCGGCAAGAAGCTACAAGCTTCAGAACATCGTTCTGACGGGAAATCTGACCACGATCTCCTCCATCCGCAGCGTGTTCGAAAATCTTTCGGACAGCTTTGGCGTGCGCTTCATCATTCCCGAAAATTCGCAGTTCGGTACCGTCATCGGTGCGGCGCTCAGCAAAAACACCGTCGGGTAATCAAAAAACAGAAAAGACGCCTCGCAGAGAGAACAGCTCTGCGGGGCGTTTTTACGTCTTAAAATCGCGGACGAACCTCATACTTCCCTTTTCGATCTCATATATTGGGATAGAAAAAGTATGGAGGATAAAAAATGAACGGGCAAAAAAAGAAAACCGATCCATCCGCACGCATCGGGCTTACCGAGGAGGAGGCAGCACGCTCCCGCGAGGCACACGGCGCGAATATCTTAACCAAGCAAAAGGGAAAAGGCTTTTTGGGACAGTTCTTTTCCAATCTCAACGATCCCGTCATCCGCATCCTGCTCGGTGCTCTGTGCATCAATCTTCTGCTGCTGTTCCGGGGCGCGGATTGGATCGAAACGCTTGGCATCGGTGTTGCGGTCCTGCTTGCTACCCTGATCTCTACCCTCTCGGAGTACACCTCGGGGAAAGCCTTTGAGCGTTTGCGTCGGGAAGCCTCCAACACATCGGTTCGCGTCAGACGAGGAAGCGTGCGACAGATCCCCATGGAGCAGATCGTGGTCGGGGACGTGGTCCTCCTCTCAGCCGGGGAACAGATTCCAGCCGACGGGTATCTGCTGTCGGGCGAGGTGCGCACGGATCAATCGCCCTTGACGGGTGAAAATCGCGAAATACGCAAAACCGTTGGCAGTACGCAGATGCAACCCGCATCCAAGAGCTCACTCTTTCGGGGATGTACCGTAACGCTTGGTGCATGCGAGTATCTGGTGACTGCGGTCGGGGATCATACCGCACTCGGAGAGATCTCGCGTGAGATCCAATCCGAGCAGCGGGAGAGTCCCTTAAAGCAACGCCTCTCCAAGCTCGCACGGCAAATCAGCGTCTTAGGATATATCGCGTCACTCCTGGTGGCGTTTGCCTATCTGTTCAATACCTTCTTCATCGACAGTGGGATGAATCCGGAGCTCATTCGCCTGAAGCTTATCAACATACCTTATCTGTTTGAGCAGCTTTTGCACGCGCTGACGCTTGCTCTGACCGTGATCGTGGTCGCTGTCCCCGAGGGACTTCCCATGATGATCGCGGTGGTGCTGTCCTCCAACATCCGCAAAATGGTGAAGGATCAGGTGCTGGTACGCAAGCCCGTCGGCATTGAGTCGGCGGGAAGCATGAATATCCTTTTTACCGACAAAACGGGAACCTTGACCGAGGGAAAAATGCAGGTTTCCTCCCTGATTTTGCCAAACGGTGAGGAAATGAGCATCAAATCCTGCTTTCAGACGTCGCGCGCGCATGCGGAGCTCGCTTCCCTTTGCTTTCGCTTTGGCAACGAGGCAAGCGTGGGAAAGGCACCAAGCGGTTCTCCCATCGCCCTGGGCGGAAGCTCGACCGAGCGCGCGCTTCTGCAGTCCGTGCTTTCCTTTCCCGAGCCCGTGGGCTATCGCGTGCTATCCCGCCTTCCCTTTGACAGCGCACGCAAATACTGCGCTGTCAGCCTTGGGGGAAAGCGGAATCTGACACTCCTTTTGGGGGCTCCCGAAATTCTCCTGCCTCTTGCGGGCGGTGCTCTGGACGCAGACCTTGGACGCGTATCCTTGGATCGGCGGAAAATCCAAGGCATGCAATCGGAGCACACGCGGGCGGGGGAACGCGTGCTTGCCCTGCTCCTTTCCGATGACGCGATCCCCGCTACGTTGCATGAAAGCCGCCCCAAGGGCTCGTTTTCGCTTGTTTGCATGGTCTGTATCAAGGATTCTCTGCGCCGCGATGCCAGGACGTCGGTCAGATCCCTACAGGAGGCGGGGATCGGCGTTGTGATGATCACGGGTGATAACCCCGAAACCGCACGCACGGTCGCCGAGCAGGCGGGAATCCTGACGACGAAGCGTCCCCTACTTTTGACGGGGGAGGAGCTATCTCAATTATCCGATGCAAAACTGAAGGAGCTTCTCCCCACCCTTGCGGTGGTGGCACGCGCACTCCCGAGCGACAAAAGCAGGCTGGTTCGCCTGTCGCAGGAGTGTGGGCTGGTAGTTGGAATGACGGGGGATGGGATCAACGATGCCCCTGCCCTGCGCTACGCGGACGTTGGCTTCTCCATGGGAAGCGGCACACAGGTGGCAAAGGATGCGGGGGATATCATCATCTTGGACGACAGCCTTGCCTCCATCGTGCGTGCCGTGCTTTACGGACGGACCGTGTTCAAGAGCATCCGCAAATTTATCACCCTGCAATTGACCATGAACTTTTGCGCCATGGGAGTGACCATGATCTGTCCGTTTTTGGGAATTGATTCCCCCGTCACGGTGGTGCAAATGCTCTGGATCAACATCATTATGGATACCTTGGGAGGGCTTGCCTTTGCGGGAGAGCCGCCCATGCCCGATTACATGAAGGAGCCTCCGAAGAAACGGGAGGAGCCGATCCTCAACGGATATATGATCAATCAGATCCTATTGCTCGGCAGCTTTACCGTAGGACTCTGCCTTTACTTTTTAACCTCGCCTGCCATAACCGCGCTTTTCCGTCCGGCACAAAATCGGATCTATCTTTTGACCGCATTCTTCGCGCTGTTCATTTTTTCCTCCGTGTTCAACTGCTTCAACGCGCGCTCCGACCGGCTCAAGATGCTGACGGGGCTTTCCAAAAATCCCGTTTTTCTGATCATCATGCTTGCCATCCTTGCGATCCAGCTTGTGTTCGTCTATCTTGGAGGGAGTGTTCTGCGCACCGCCCCGCTGCTCCCAAGGGAGCTGCTGCTCACCATGCTGCTTTCTCTCTCGGTGTTTCCTGCAGATCTTTTGCGAAAAGCACTTTGCCGTCTGTTTGGCAAGAAAAACGGATATTGACAACAAAAATGAGGGGAGCCTTGAAAAGGCTCCCCTTTGTTGTGTGTTTGACGGAATTACCGTCCGTTTTTCCGGATCAGATCCGGGCACTGTCGAACAGAATATACTCCGACCTCGCTTACGCGCTAAGACCGCTCTGGAGCGTCCACTTGGTATAACGCAGAATACCCTGGTTTTGGGCATTATAATCCTCATAGTATACCGTGATGAACTCGCCGTTGCCAAGATAAGTCGTCGAAGGATATCCGTGGTCGGTGTATTTGGTCGTAGAGGTGGAAGCGGTACGGATGGTTACGGAGGGCTCCCAGGTCAGACCGCCGTCGAAGCTGTAGGTCACGCAGGTGGTGTAGTTACCGGGCTCTCTGATCGAGTAGGTCAGAACCAGGATTCCCTCGGGCGTTACCGTCATTTCGGGCGGATATCCGTTGATCAGCTTGCCGTTTTTGTCAAAGACGGGCTCACACTTGCTCCAGGTAGCTCCGCCGTCATCCGAGTACGCCATGTAGGTGCATCCGCTATAGAGCGTTGCGGGCTTGGTCGTGCCCAGATCTTCAATCCTGTTGTTGCTATTGTTGCCGTCGTTGCCGTCGTGGTAGATGCGATAGTAATGGTCGCCGTATTTGAAGATACCGATACCGTTCGCATCAAGTCCACCGACATCCGCACCTTCGTACGTAATATCGCCGATCGTGACCTTGGTCAGGTTGACGCGCCAGGTTGCGATCAGGCGTCCGTTCGGCAGCTCTGCGACGTGAGGCTCGAGCATAGAGTAAGGAGTGCCGACCGCAATGGTGGATTTGAGAGTCCAAGTAAGTCCTCCATCCTTGCTGACGTATGCGAAAATTCTATTCTGGTTGCTGTGACCGACGTAGAACAAGTCACCGTTTGCCAGCTGGATCGCGCCGTGCGGTGCGGAAACAGGAGTATTGTACTTCAACTCCCACGTTTGTCCGTAATCGTCAGAGATCAGGCAATGGTAGCCACTCATCAGGTCTGCGAGATTGCAGGTCGTCCAGTAAGTGAGCAGATCGCTAGCCCAAGCAGGCTCCTGATCCTGCCAACCGGTGTCACCCGCCTTACCTACGATCGTGTAACCGTCCTTGGTGGTAATGCTCTGACCTTCCTTTAAGAACTTCGTGGTGTAAGTACCGTCGCTCTTCTTATCAACACCCGTGGTGAAGAAGGTAACGAGGAACTTACCGTTGCCAAGGTATTCAATACCGGTATCGCGGTCATCCATGGGAGTATCGTGAATGATGACGGGATTCGACCAAGTCGTGCCTCCGTCCGTGCTCTTCATCAATACGTTGCAGCCGATGGGCAAAGAGTGTCTCAGACGAGCCGAGCTGACTGCGTACAGCGTGCCGTTCTCATCCACGGTAATGGAAGGCCAGCCGTGGAAGGTGAGGTTGACACTAACATCGCCAAGCGTGTAGGTCATGGGCTTTGTGCTGAAATTCGAAACGATACCCGAGGTGGTCACCGCAACGTCATGCTGAACGGCTACGGTACCGTCGGAGCAAACGACCTGGGACAAATTAGCGGGTGCCCAGTTCGTTCCCTTGCTGATGCCTTCCCACTGTGCCTTGGTTCCTGCAAACGTCATGCTTTCAATGTCCAGGCAAGAGTAGAATGCAAAGGAGCCGATGCTTGTAATCGGCAGGCTATTACAGGTTACGGGGATGACGACGTCGGGATCCTCCCAATCACCGATACCGGTAATGGAATAGCTCTGTCCGTCGCCATTCAAAGCGTGATCCAGCTCGAGAACACGCTTCGCGATGACCTGCGTTAACTTCTCGCCGCAAGCGCAGACACCTTCCATCAAGCCCTCGCTGTCATAAGTCGCTTCCTTAGTAACCACCCACTCATCAGCGGTATGAGTGTGTACCTCCCACCCCAGATCATTCCAGGATACGACGGAACCGCTGACGGTGCCATTTGTGTCGAGAATCAATTCTCCGCGCTTCTTGATGATCTCACGTTCCGCGCCGAAATAGGTATTTCCGTCCGTGGTCCTAACGAACGCCTTGGCAAGGAGAGAGAACTCCTCGGGGAGATCCGTAACGTTAAACAGTGCAAAATACTCCGAGGTAGGAGCACCTGCCATAGTGGGCGTATAGGTCTGTCCCGCACCGAGGATGGAGCCGTAGACCTCGTGGATCGTAATGCTTGCACGCTGATCTCCGAGGGTGAGAACAAATCCTGCCTCCGTATACTCCAATCCGTCAACGGTGGTGACCAGACGGATCGCGCTCTTATCGGTGTTGAACTGATAGGATACCTTGAGCATGTCAAGATCAAACGGGGGCTCCGGAGTTTGATCCGTCTCTGCCAAAAGGTCTTTGAGGTTGATCGGCGCAGAAACGGTGTCACCCTGCTCACTCAGCACGTCAGCCGCAGCGGATACGCAAGGAATCAGCGCCCCCGCCGTCATGGCAAGGCAGAGCAAGATGGCAATGATCTTTGATGTTACTTTCATGTCTGATTTCTCCTTTTTGTTATCTATTTTCATACACACTGCCAAAAGGACGGACAAGTCATAGCGTTTTTATTACGCTGCGGCTTTCCAAACGGCAAAATGTAAAAAAACGTCAAATGGAATAGAACTGTGATGTTCAAAAGTGAACCGAGGGGGGTTATTCCTGCTCTACCAGCTTCCAGGTCGTATACAGGAAGGAGCAATAGCCATCCGTCCGATACGTCTGATAATAGGCAGTCAGAAGCGTACCGTCCTCAAGCTCAACCGTGGAAGGATATCCCATGTCGTTATTGTTGGGATTGTGGGCGGGCGTGAGCAGCTCCTCACTGCTCCAGGTCTTGCCTCCGTCATAGCTCAGGCGGTAGCGGATGCTGCAGGTTGGTGTGATGCGGTATCCGTAGGTCAGAAGCACAACGCCGTTGGAGAGCTGCAGCAGATGAGGAGGCCCTCCCCACATGTTCTCACTGACGCGTGCCATAGACGTCCAATTGCGACCGTCCTTGGAGGTTGCGGTGAAGGTACACATTCCCTGCGTGGGATCGGTGGTATCGTGAAGTGCGATGGCCACGCGAATGGCGGCAATGAAGGAGCCGTCGGTCAATTGAATGATGTAAGGCTCGCAGAAATCAAAGCTTGTCGTGGGCTTCTCAAGCGCGGAAACCTCTCTCCAGGTTCTTCCGCCATCGGCGCTGGAAATGACGTACAGATAGCGGCTGCCGTTGAAGCTGCTAAAGCCTGCTGCCGAGGCATTGTGTGCCGTTCCGAGGTAATAAAGCTTTCCGTCCTTGCCCAGTGTCGGTCCGTGAGGAGCGGAAACGGGAACCTGGATGGGCTCTCCCCAGGTCTTTCCGTAGTCCTCGGAGAGGATGACGTAAGATCCGTTCTGTCTTTCGGAAAGCGGAAGCTGATTGAAGCGTGCAATGTAGGCATCCTCCTGCTCATCCGAGATCTTATTGCTGTTTCTCCAGGAGGAGAGATCGCCGTCGATATAGCTCTGTCCAAGGTTGGTAAACCAGCTTACCAGAATCTTGCCGTTCCCGAGGTAAACGATTCCCGCATCGCGGTCATCCAAGGGACTGTCGTAAACGATGCTGGGCTCGCTCCAGGTCTTTCCGTTGTCGTGGCTTTCATAGAATACGACGACGCCAAAGGGATCGACGTGAAGCACACGCGCACTTGCTGCCGCATAAAGCGTGCCGTCCTCGCCCTTGCAAACGGTGGGCCAACCCTGATATTGCAGATCAATGGTGGTGTTCTCGTCAATATTGACGGTCAGAGGCTTGGTCAGGCGCGAAAGGATCTGGTTGGTATCCGCTTTGTCGATCTGGGGCACCAGATCGGTAGCGGTTACCATGGGAGCGGTCGTAGCGGCAGTGGTCGCCTCGGTCCGTTCCGTGGTCTTCCTCGGCCTTGCCGTGGTTTCGTCGCCGTTGTCACTGTCCCCTCCGCAAGCGGCAAGAACGGTGGAAAACGCGATCAGCAGACAAAGCGCCAAGGTCAGCAGGCTTTTTCTTTTCATAAATGTCCTCCGTAGTTTGGTATTTTGGGAAGTAAGATTACTTGGTTTCGGTGAGCATCCACTTCGTATACATCAGCGATCCGTTCAGCTCTCCCTTGTCGTTCTGGATAATATCCTGACGGGAGTAAGGCTGATAGTACGCCGAGATCAGAACACCGGGCTCAATTTCAACGGTTGAGGGATATCCGCAGTCGGTGTTGTTCGAGGAAGCGGAAACGGCAAGTATGATCTCCTTGCCCCACGTAACGCCGCCGTCATAGCTCAGACGCGCGCGAGTACCGCAAAGCGACTCGCGGTATCCGTAGGTCAGAACCACCACACCGTTGGACATCTGCATCAGGTGAGGAGGTCCTCCCAGCATATCCTCGGTAAGACGCGTCAGCTCCGTCCAGGTCACGCCGTCCTCTGAGGTCGCAACGTAGACCGCCATTCCGCGCGTCCTGTCGTTGCTCTTATCGGTATCCGCACGAACGGCGGCAATAAAGGATCCGTCCTTGAGTTGAAGGATGTGAGGCTCGTAGCAGGTAAGGGGGCGCGTCAGATAGCTCATCTGCTGCCAGGTCTTACCGTAGTCCGCACTGGTATACACGTAGAGGAGTCCCGCTTGGACGTCAGGGGCACCTGCCGCCTTCGGGTTGTTGGGGTGACCGAAGTAGTACAGCGTCTTTCCGTCAATTCCCACGGACGGACCGTGAGGCGCGGAGATCGGAACGCGAACGGGCGTATTCCAGGTCTTGCCGTAATCCTCGGAGAGCATGACCCAGGATCCCGCTGCCTGTTCCTGCTCGGAAAGGCTTGCGTAAAGGTCATAGACCGCCTGCTTTTGTTCATCAGTGACGTGCTTTCGTTTTTCCAGAAAATATGCGTAATTGCCGTCAATGAATTCCTTCGCGCTTGGCGAAAACCAGCTGACAAGGATGCGTCCGTTGCCAAGATAAGCAATTCCGGAATCGCGGTCATCCAGGGGGGTGTCCACGATCACGCGAGGCTCGCTCCAGGTCGCGCCGTTGTCGTGGCTTTCAAACATCACCATCGTTCCAAAGGGATCGATATGCTCAAATCGGGCAGAGCCTACTGCGTAAAGAGTGCTTCCCTCGCCTTTGCAAATGGTAGGAAAGCCGATGTAATGCAGATCAATGGTGACTCCGTTGTAAATTTCAATGGTAACCGGGTCGTTTTGCAAACGCCCAATGATTTGATTTCCTGCTAAAATTTCTGCTGTCATATGCGTTACCGTTGTGACGGGAGGCTTTTCTGTTCCACCCGTAGTAGCTTCGGTGGTGGCTTCGGTTGTCGCCTCGGTGGTAGCTTCAGTTGTAGCTTCGGTTGTAGCTTCGGTTGTAGCTTCGGTCGTTACCTCTGTTGTCGCGTCTGCAGTAGGTTCTGTGGGTTCACCGGTTGCGTTCGAGCCGCTACCCGTCGGATTGCAGGAAGCGAGAACGGTAGATACCATAATCAGAAGGCACACCGCAAGCACCAAAGGGTTTTTGAGTTGCATAAGTAGTTCTCCGTAGTTCGTTATTAGTCTTTTCTGTTTATTGCGCATCCGCTTCTACCAAGCTCCATTTGGTATACAGAATGGAGCAGAAATAATCCTTGGGAGCGTACTCTTGATAATATATGGTGAAAAGTGTTCCGTCCGCAAGCTGGACAGTCGAGGGGTATCCGCAGTCGGTGCTATCGGGCAATGCCGAGATGGCAAGCACGATCTCCTCTCCCCACGTTTGTCCCCCGTCATAGCTCAGGCGAGCGCGGGATCCGCATTCTCCTTCACGGTAGCCGTAGGTCAGAACGACAACGCCATTGTCCATCTGCATCAGGTGAGGGGGTCCTCCCAGCATATCTCTGCTCGCGCGTTTCATGGGAGTCCATGTTCTTCCGTCCTTTGAGGTTGCGGTATAAACCGCCATTCCGCGAGTAGCCGTATTGGTCTTATCGGTATCCGAGCGAACCGCGGCTACAAAGGAGCCGTCGGACAGCTGGATCAGGTGAGGCTCATAGGAGGAAAGTCCCGTGGGCTTTTCCACCTGGCACAGATGCTTCCAGCTTTTTCCGTAGTTGGTGCTGGTAATCACGTGCAGCTTGGTTGTATCAAAGCTAAAGCCTGCGGCACCGGGATTATTGGGATGTCCGAAATAATACAGCGTCTTTCCGTCAGCACCGAGAGTCGGTCCGTGAGGAGCGGAAACGGGAACCCGTACGGGCTCGCCCCAGGTCTGTCCGTAGTCATCCGAGTAAACGACATAGGAGCCTCCCTGCTTTTCCGTCAAGGAAAGCGTTTCGTAGCGGGCAAGCACTGCCTTCTTCTGCTCCTCGGTAATATCTTCCCTACCTTGCCAATAGGAGTAATCGCCGTCGATATATCTTTGTACGTCAGGGGTAAAATAGCTGACCAGCATGCGACCGTTCCCCATATAAACGATACCGGAATCGCGCTCATCGTGGGCGGTGTCAACGATGACGCGAGGCTTGGTCCAGGTTTTGCCACTGTCGTGGCTTTCCATAAATACCGTCGTTCCAAAGGGATCGATGTGCTCAAGGCGCAGGGATGCGACCGCATAAAGGGTCTCTCCATCTCCCTTACAAACGGTGGGCCAGCCGAGATAATGTAGGTTGTAGGTAACGCCGTTGTAGATCTCAACCTCGATCCCCTCCATCGGGCGGGAAAGGATCAGATTTTGATCCGCCTCATTGATCTGAGGGATCAGATCGGATACTGTCACCATGGGGGCAGTCGTCGCGGCGGTTGTTGCCTCGGTCCTCTCCGTGGTCTTCTTCGGTCTTGCCGTGGTGGCGTCGCCGTTATCGTCACCGCTCCCGCCGCAAGCGGTCAGGACGGTGACAAACGCGATCAAAAGGCAAAGAACCATGACCCATGTATGGTTTTTCATGTAAAATCTCCTTTTTCTACTCTGCTTCTGTCAAGCTCCATTTGGTATATAGGAAGGAGCAGAACAGTTCATTCTTACCGTTGCCACTGATGTCTTCCTTACTATACGGCTGATAATATGCGGTCAGAAGCGTACCGTCGGAAAGCTGGATGGTGGAGGGATATCCTACGTCAGCAAAATCGGGCTGAACCGTAACGGCGATCACGATCTCCTTGTCCCAGGTCTTTCCGCCGTCATAGCTCAGACGGGCGCGGGTTCCGCTGGGAGTCAAGCGATAGCCGTAGGTCAGTACCACCACGCCGTTGCTCATTTGCATCAGGTGAGGAGGACCTCCGAACATATCCGCAGCCACACGCTTGAAGGGCGTCCAGGTGCGGCCGTCCTTGGAGGTCGCGGTAAAGACAGCCATACCGCGCTTGAAGGCGGTCTTGTCGGTATCCACTCGAACGGACGCCACGAAGGAGCCGTCCTTCAGCTGAATCAGATGAGGCTCGTAGGAGGACATGCCCGAGACCTTGTCGATCTCGCAAAAATGACGCCAGCTCTGTCCGTAATTGGTGCTGTAGATCACGTGAAGCTTTTTTGCATCAAGGCTGAAGCCTGCAGCACCGGGATGCTCGGTATGTCCTAAGTAGTACAAGGTCTTTCCGTCAGCACCCAGAGTCGGGCCGTGAGGCGACGAAACGGGAACCTGAACGGGATCTCCCCAGGTCTTGCCATAGTCATCGGAATAGATGACGTAGGAGCCGCTTTGCTTCTGCGCAAGAGTCAGCGTTTCGTAGCTTGCAAGCACCGCATTCTCCTGCTCCTCGGTCACGTTGGGGCGGTTTCTCCAATAAGAGGAATCACCGTCGATATAAGGCTGAACCTCGGCGGTAAACCAGCTCACGACCATGCGGCCGTTGCCCATATAAACGATACCTGCATCGCGGTCGTCAAGATAGGTATTGACGATCACACGGGGTGCGCTCCACGTGGCTCCATTGTCATGGCTTTCCATGAAGATGGTCGTGCCGAAGGGATCGACGTGCTCAAGGCGCGCAGAGCCGACTGCGTACAGCGTGTCGCCGTCGCCCTTGCAAATTGTGGGCCAGCCGATATATTCAAGATTGATCGTCACACCGTTGTAGATCTCGACCTCAACGCCCTCGGTCAAGCGACAAAGAACTTGATTCTGATCCTCTTTATTCACCTGTGCGATCAGGTTCGATGCCGTTACCATCGGCATCGTGGTCGCGGCGGTAGTCGCCTCAGTCCTCTCCGTGGTCTTCTTCGGTCTTGCCGTGGTGGCGTCGCCGTTATCGTCACCGCCCCCGCCGCAAGCGGTCAGGACGGTGACGAACGCGATCAAAAGACAAATGATCGCAGTCAATGTCTGTTTTCGCATGATATATTCCTTTATCAAGAAATAATTAGCCTGCTTCTACCAGAGTCCATCTGGTGTAGAGGAAGGAGCAGAACAGCTCGTTCTTACCGTTGGCGTTCTTATCTGTCATACTGTAGGGCTGGTAGTATGCAGTGATCAGAGTACCGTCATCCAGCTCGATGGTGGAGGGGTAACCCATATCGTTGTCCTTAGGAGTAACCGACGCGCAAAGCACGATCTCCTTGCCCCAGGTCTTTCCTCCATCATAGCTCAGGCGGACACGGTTGCCGCAAGGATTGAGGCGGTAGCCGTAGGTCAGAACGACAACACCGTTTTTCAGCTGCAGCAGGTGAGGAGGTCCTCCGAACATGTCCTGTGCGACGCGCTTCAGAGGAGTCCAGGTTCTTCCGTCCTTGGAGGTTGCGGTAAAGACTGCCATTCCGCGATTTCCGGTTTCATCCGCCTGATTGGTATCGGAACGGACCGCAATGACAAAGGAACCGTCCGTAAGCTGAATGACGTGAGGCTCGTAGGAGGAAATGCCGGTGGGCTTATCGACCTGGCTGAGGTGTCTCCATTCCCGTCCGTAGTTGGTGCTGTAAATGAGGTGGAGCTTCGTGGTATCGAAGCTAAATCCTGCAGCGCCGGAATGCTCGGGATGTCCGAAATAATACAGCGTCTTTCCGTCAGCACCGAGAGTCGGTCCGTGAGGTGCGGAAACGGGAACCTGTACGGGCTCGCCCCAGGTCTGTCCGTAGTCGTCGGAATAGATAACGTAGGAGCCGCCCTGCATCTGTGCCGTGGACATGGTTGCCCAGCGTGCAAGCAGTGCGTTCTCCTGCTCCTCGCTGACGTTGGGACGGTTTCTCCAATAGGAGTTTTCACCGTCGATGTAGCCCTGAATGTCAACGGTAAAGTAGGATACCAGCATGCGGCCGTTGCCCATGTAAACGATGCCTGCGTCACGGTCGTCGTGAGCAGTATTGACGATCACACGGGGCTTGCTCCAGGTCACGCCGCCATCCTGGCTTTCCATAAAGATGGTCGTGCCAAAGGGATCGACGTGCTCCAGGCGTGCAGAGCCAACAGCGTACAGGGTATTGCCGTCACCCTTGCAGATGGTGGGCCAGCCAATGTAGTTGAGCTCGATGGTAACGCCGTCATAGGTGGGGTCGCCGTCAAAGATCTCGATCTCAACACCCTCGGTCAGGCGGCAGAGAACGTTGTTCTGATCTGCCTTGTTGACCTGTGCTACGAGGTTGTTGGCGGTAACCATCGGTGCAGTGGTTGCAGCGGTGGTTGCTTCGGTTCTTTCGGTGGTCTTCTTGGGTCTTTTCGTGGTTTCCGCACCGTTATCGTCACCGCCGCCGCCACAAGCGGTCAGAACGGTTGCGAACACGATCAGAAGGCACGTCAGTACCACTAAAATGTTGTGTTTGTTCATGGGTATATCTCCTTTTTATTGATTACTTGGTTTCTTTTTTGTCCGATCACTGCCGGGTCCAATCCCAGCCGGTCTGCTCTATAAGCTCCCACTTGGTACAAAGGAAGGAGCAATTCGGCTCATCCTCGTACTTTTGGTAGTAGCCCGTAAGGATCCTGCCGTCATCCAGCTGCACCGACGTGGCATATCCTAAGTCATCGTCATATCCGTTGTTGGCAACGCTGATGACCATCTCGTTGCTCCAGGTCTCGCCGCCGTCATCGCTGACCGCGACGCGCGCGCCGCATGCGGGAGAGGTATTGCAGCCGTAGGACAGGAGCACCTTGCCGTCGGAAAGCTCCAACAGGTGCGGGGGCGCTCCGTTAACCGTGGGAACACGCTCGAACTCGGTCCAGGTCTTTCCTCCGTCCACGGAACGGGACACGCAGGTTTTCAGCTCGCAGTCGTTCACGCCTCGGATCTTTCCGCTATCACGATAGGCAACCAGGATGGTGCCGTCACGAAGCTGCAGGGCGTGCGGCTCGCAGACCGCGCCAAACAGCAGAGGCGGATACGGAACCGAACAGAACTTCTCCCACGTGTATCCTCCGTCAAAGCTCTTGAAGAGGTGGAAATGGTGGCTTGGAAGCGGCTCGTCAAGCAGCTGATCGGCATACCAGCCAAGACCCGCCGCAAGCAGCGTCTTTCCGTCGTTCATCAGGGTTGGTCCGTGCGGGCAGGTGATGGGAATGCGAATGGGATCTCCCCACGTATCGCCTCCATCCAGCGAGTGTGCGACGTAAGCACCGCCACGCGCCTGTTCGGGAGTCAGTGCTGCGAATTTTGCGTCAAGTGCCGCAAGCTGCTCGGGAGTTCTTGCGGGATTGTATCTCCAATGTCGGTAAGGGTGCGTTTTGGGATCTCCCTCCAGGTACTTCTCGGCATCATGGTTAAACCACCAGATCATCAGGTGTCCGCCGCCAAGATTTACGATGCCCGCATCGCGGTCATCCAAGGGCGTGTCCATAATGATACGGGCAGGCTCCCAGCTCTCTCCGCCGTCTGTGCTTTTGGCAAAGCAGATCGCACCGAAGGGATCAACGTGCTGGATACGTGCGGAGGAAACCGCGTAAACGGTATTCCCTTCTCCCTTGCAAAGGGTTGCCCAGCCGTGATAATTCAGATCAATGGTAACACCGTCGTAAATTTCGACCGTGATGGGCTCGGACACGATCTTGCGATTTGCCTTTTCGCGTGTCACCCTTGCTTGAAAGGTACGGTTTTTCATGGTTTTCATAGGATAGTTCGAAACCTCCGTTTGGTCAATCCTCGACCTCGGACCAACCGGCTTCCTCAATCAGGTTCCATTTGGTCAGGAGAAGCTTACAAACGTAGGAAAGGTTCGGCGTATCGATCGTATCGTCCGTACGCTGATAGTAAAGCGTCAGAATGGTGCCGTCCTCCACCTGTACGGAGGAAGGATAGCCCAGATCGTTGTGATAGGGCTGCTTTGCAACACTGAGTACCATCTCGTTGCTCCAGGTCTTGCCGCCGTCCTCGCTGACGACGCAACGCTCACCGCAAGCGGGCGCGATGCGACAGCCGTAGGTCAGGAGCACCTTGCCGTCACTGAGCTGATACAGATGAGGAGGTCCTCCGTTTGCGGTGATGACACGCTCGAAATCGCTCCAGGTCTTACCGCCGTCCTCGCTTCGTGCGATGGTGGTGCGGTTCTGACCGGCATCCTCGCCTCTTCCGCACTCACGGCAAACCAACAGAATGGTACCGTCGCGGAGCTGCAGGATGTGAGGCTCGCAGGGGCCTCCGAACATATGCTTGGGGCGCGTCAGAGATGCAAGCACCTCCCACGTATATCCGCCGTCCTTACTGATCACGGCATAGATATTTGCTTTTGCCCAAGTCTGTCCGTCGTAACGCTCGGAGAAGTAGTAGTGTCCCGATGCAAGCAGGGTCTTGCCGTCGTTCATCAGAACAGGTCCGTGCGGGGAGGATACCGGAACACGCATACGCTTGCTCCAGGTCTTGCCGCCATCCAAGGAGTGAGATACGAAGGATCCGCCCAACGCGTCATCCCCCTCGAGGGACTGAAGGCGCTTCAGGAGCACCTCCTTTTGCTCTGCGGTACATCTGTGGAAGTACCAATCGCGGTAATTTTCACCAAGACAGCCCGCGGCGTCGGGAGAAAACCACCAAACCATCAGGTGACCTCCTCCGAGGTCAATGATGCTGCAATCACGGTCGTCAAGCGGAGTATCCACAATGACGCGGTAAGGCGTCCAGGTCTTGCCTCCGTCGGAGCTTTGCGTCATACCGATCGCGCTGCAAAGATCGTGGTGAGTCTTGCGAACCGAGGAAACGGCGTAAAGCGTTCCGTCAAGTCCCTTGTGAAGCGTGGGCCAGCCGTGGTAATCCAGGTCAACGGTCACACCGTCGCCAAGCTCGACCGTCACGGGATTGGGCGCCAGATCGATCTCGGCGTTTGCCTTGAGCACCTTAGCTCGAAACGTGCGATTCTTTTTCATAATTACACCTCTGTGCTTTTATGCGTATTTTTCAGAACTTCAATCTTCGGTTTCATACCAGCCGGCTTCCTCGATCAGATTCCATTTGGTCAGGAGAAGCGAGCAGTGGTAAAGAAGCGTTTTTGGCGCTTCGGGATCATCGTCCAGACGCTGATAAAACAGTGTCAGAATGGTGCCGTCCTCCAGCTGTACGGAGGAGGGGTAGCCCAGATCGTGGTGGAAGGCGTCCTTTGCGACGCTGAGCACCATCTCGTTGCTCCACGTCTTGCCGCCGTCCTCACTGACAACGCAGCGCTGACCGCACGCGGGAGCGTAACGGCAGCTGTAGGTCAGGAGCACCTTGCCGTCACTGAGCTGATACAGATGAGGTGGTCCTCCGTTTGCGTTGATGACGCGCTCGAAATCGGTCCAGGTCTTGCCGCCGTCCTCGGAACGGGCAATGCAGGTCTTCAGCCCTCCGCGCACCTCATCGGACATTCTGTGGCTGTCGCGGTAGGCAAGCAGGATCGTGCCGTCGCGAAGCTGGAGCACGTGAGGTTCACACGGAGTTCCGAAGTTGATAGCGGGTCTCGGACGCTCCGCAAAGCGTTCCCAGGTATATCCGCCGTCACGGCTGCAGACGAGGTGAATGTTCTTCGTCCACTTTTGTCCGTCGTAACGCTCGGAAAAATAGTAGTGTCCTGCCGCAAGCAGAGTTTTTCCGTCGTTCATCAGGACGGGACCGTGCGGAGAGGATACCGGAACGCGCGCTTTTTTGCTCCAGGTCTTACCGCCGTCCAGCGAGTGCGACACGAAGGAGCCGCCAAGGGCATCCTCACCCTCAAGAGCTTCCATTTTCTTGAGTAGCTCCACCTCTTGCTCCTTACTGGAGCAACGGCGGAAATAGAATTCACGGTAGCGGTCGCCGATATAAGAGGACGCGTCGGGAGAAAACCACCAGAGCATCAGATGTCCTCCACCCAGGTCGATCAGACTGCAGTCACGATCATCCAACGGAGTGTCCATAATGATGCGATAGGGCGTCCAGGTCTTGCCGCCGTCAAAGCTTTGCGTAAGGCCTATCGCACCGTAGGGATCAACGTGCGTTTTGCGCACCGAGGAAACCGCGTAAAGCGTTCCGTCAAGTCCCTTGTGAAGCGTTGGCCAGCCGTGATAGTCCAGATCAATGGTCACACCACCGCCGACCTCTGCCGTCACGGGATTGGGAGCGAGATTGATCTCGGCGTTCTCTTTCAGTACCTTTGCCCGAAACGTACGATTCTTCTTCATAGCAGTTTTTTCATTCCTCGTCCTCGTACCAGCCCGCTTCCTCGATCAAATTCCATTTGGTAAGCAGGAGTGAGGGGGCGTACATCAACTTGTCGTCATCCGCCTCGTTGTTGTCAAGACGCTGATAGTAAAGGCTCAGGATCGTGCCGTCGTCCAGCTGTGTGGAGGAGGGATAACCCAAATCGTTACAATAGCCTGCCTTTGCGACGCTGAGCACCATCTCGTTGCTCCAGGTCTTGCCGCTGTCCTCACTGACGACGCAACGTTCCCCACACGCGGGAGCGGTGCGGCAACCGTAGGTCAGGAGCACCTTGCCGTCGTTCAGCTGATACAGGTGAGGAGGTCCGCCGTTGGCGTTGAGCACGCGCTCAAATTCGCTCCAGGTCTTGCCTCCGTCCTCGCTTCTCGCGATCGAGGTTTTAAGCTCTCCGCGGTCAGGACCGTTACCGTTGTCGCGGTAAGCCAGCAGGATCGTTCCGTCCTTGAGCTGCAGAATGTGCGGCTCGCAGGGGCATCCGAACGTAGGCTTGGGACGCGGGAGAGATGCGAGCACCTCCCAGGTATATCCGCCGTCCTTACTGATCACGGCGTAAATGTTGGGCTGCACCCACTTTTGTCCGTCGTAACGCTCGGAGAAATAGTAGTGACCGGAGGACAAGAGTGTCTTTCCGTCATTCATCAGGGTAGGTCCGTGAGGGCTGGATACCGGAACGCGCATCTTCTCGCCCCAGGTTTTTCCGCCGTCCAGAGAGTGCGACACGAAGGAGCCGCCGAGCGCCGCCTCCGTACCGACGATAGATTCCATTTTCTTGAGCAGCGCATCTCTTTGCGCGGCGTTACAGCGATAGTAGTACCAATCGCGGTAGTTCTTTCCCAGATAGTTAGTTGCATCGGGAGAAAACCACCATACCATCAGGTGTCCGCCACCAAGATCGATGATACCGCAATCGCGGTCATCCAGGGGCGTATCAATGATGATGCGGTAAGGCGTCCAGGTCTGTCCTCCGTCCGAGCTTTGCGTCATACCGATGGCACCGTAAGGATCCATATGCGTCTTTCTGACCGAGGAAACAGCATAAAGCGTGCCGTCCATTCCCTTATGAATGGTAGGCCAGCCGTGGCAGTCCAGGTCAATGGTCACGCCGTCATAAACGTCTGCCGTCACGGGATTGGGCGCCAGATTGATCTCGGCGTTTTCCCTTAACACCTTTGCTCGAAACGTGCGATTCTTTTTCATAATCATACCTCTGAGTTTCAATTTTTTTATGCCGTGCAGTTCCCTGCTTTGTATTCATCCTTGGGAGGTGTATCAGATCTCGATGGTGCCTTCCTCGATCAGCTCCCATTTGGTGTAAAGGAAGGAGCAGTTGGGCTCCTCGCCGAATTTCTGATAGTAAACCGTTACGATGCTACCGTCATCCGCCTGTGCGGAGGAGGGGTAACCGAGGTCAATGTCAAAGCCCCTGGTTGCAACGCTGATGACCATCTCGTTGCTCCAGGTAAGTCCGTCATCGTCACTGACCACACATCTTTCACCGCAAGCGGGAGCCGTACGGCAGCCGTAGGTCAGAAGCACCTTGCCGTCGGCAAGCTGGAACAGGTGAGGAGGTCCACCCGTAGCGGTGGGAACACGCTCAAACTCACTCCAGGTCTTGCCTCCGTCCTCGCTTCTCGCGACGCTGGTCTTCAGATGCCCACGGTTCTCCCCCGTTCCGCTGTCGCGGTACACGGCGAGAATGGTGCCCGAGCGAAGCTGAAGCACGTGGAACTCCGACGCGTCCCCAAAGATACGCGCGGGGAACGGAATGGAATTGAGCATGCTCCAGGTGTATCCACCGTCCGTGCTGGTGAGCAAATGGACGTGCTTTCCGGGCAGAGGCGGATCCATGACCTTGTAGGAATACCACGGATATCCCGCCACGATCAACGTCTTCCCGTCGTTCATCAGGGTAGGTCCGTGGGGGCAGGTGACGGGAACGCGGATGGGATCACCCCAGGTTTCTCCGCCGTCGAGGGAGTGTGCCACGTAAGAGCCGCCGCATGCCGCCTCCTCGTCAAGCTTTGCGTATTTTTCATCGATTGCGGCAAGCTGCTCGGGGGTTCTTGCCGGATTGTATCTCCAGTGGCGGTACGGGTGCGTCTTGGGCTCACCCTCCAGATATTTCACCGCATCGTGTGTAAACCACCAAACCATCAGGTGCCCCTCGCCAAGATCGACGATGCCGCAATCGCGGTCGTCCAAGGGCGTATCAATAATGATGCGGTAAGGCGTCCAGGTTTCTCCTCCGTCGTAGCTCTTGGTCAGTCCGATCGCGCCAAAGGGGCAGATGTGCTGCGTGCGGATCGAGGAAACCGCGTACAGTACGCCGTCCTTGCCTCTGTGAATGCTGGGCCAGCCGTGATAATCCAGATCGACGGTCACACCGTTGCAGATCTCCACCGTGATGGGCTTATCTCCCAGACGCTTGTTGTAATTCTCGGGCAACACCTTTGCCCGAAACGTACGGTTCTTCATAGCCTCAATCTCCTTTTGATACGTTTATCGTGATTGCAAAAAAATCCGATCATGTAAGCTGCCACTTCACAAAGAGGAAGGAGCAGTAGCCATCATTTCCCTTAGGCTGATAATAAGCCGTCAGAAGCGTTCCGTCCGCAAGCTGAACCGTGGAGGGATATCCAAGATCAGCCTTGCTGTAGGTATCCGAAACGGCAAGGATGATCTCCTTGGTCCAGGTCTTGCCGCCATCGTAGCTCAGGCGGGCGCGGATGCCCGTCGGAGTCAGGCGACGTCCGTAGGTCAGCACCACGACGCCGTTGTCAAGCTCCAACAGATGCGGAGGTGCGCCGTTCTCCTGATTGATATCCGTCATCGGGACGGGAGCAGTCCAATCGATTCCGTCCGCAGAGGTTGAGATTGCCGTTGCAAGTGCACTTGTGTTGCTTCCGACCGTAACCGCATATCGGAAGGCACAGAGGAAGCCACCGTTGCGAAGCTGAATGATATGTGCCTCACACGCGCCCCTGAAGCCGATAACGTTCACGCCGCTTCGCCGCTGCCACGTATATCCGCCGTCCGTGCTGACGATAATATGCGCGTATCCGCTTGCAAGCTGTTTTCCGGCAGTTCCCCATCGGGTTCCGGCACAGATCAGGGTCTTGCCGTCGTTTGCCAGAGTCGCGCCGTGTGGCGTTGTCACGGGAATGACGATGGGCTCGCCCCACGTTTGTCCTCCGTCCAAAGAGTGCATCACGTAGGATGCCCCAAGTGCATCCGCTCCGCTAAGAGCAGCAAGGCGCGCATCAACAGCGTCCAGCTCTTGCTCTGTATGAGCCCTACGGAAATAATCGTATTTGCCACCTTCAAGGTATTTAACAGCGTCGTGGGTAAACCACGTTACCATCAGATGTCCGTTGCCAAGGTCCACAATACCGCAGTCACGGTCATCCAGAGGCGTATCCTTGATGATGCGAAGGGGCTCCCAGGTCTTGCCACCGTCCGTGCTCTTGGTAAAGCCGATGGCACCGAAAATATCAACGTGTGCGTTTCGCACCGAGGAAACGGCATAGATGACGCTTCCGTCAGCATTGGTACAGACCGTAGGCCAGCCCTGATAGTGCAGGTCGATGGTGACACCGTTATAGATCTCCACGGTAATGGGATCGTCTACAAGCCGGGCAAGGATCTGATTGTCCTCCCCGATGATCTCTGCCGTAAGGCCTGTGGGAATGAGCGGAAAACCATCCGCTCCCGTTGCCACTGTGGTGGCTTCCGTGGTAGCTTCCGTGGTAGCTTCCGTGGTTGCCTCGGTAGTCGCTTCGGTGGTTGCATCAGTAGTCACGCCGGTGGTTGCCTCGGTCGTAGGTTCTCCCGTTGCCTGACCCTGATTTGCGCCCTCGCCGCAGGAAATCAGCACGGCAGAAAGCATCAGAAGCAGGCAGATCAAGGATGTAAGCAAGCTTTTTGTTTTCATACGCAGTTTGGTACCTCCTTGCGTTATGGAGCGAATTTTGCTTTGATCTCAATCGAAAGGCAAGCTGATTATACCAGCTGCCACTTCACAAACAGGAAGGAGCACTGACCGTCCTTGCCATACGGCTGATAGTATGCAGTCAGGAGGGTTCCGTCGGCAAGCTCGACCGTGGAGGGGTAACCGAGGTCGGTTTGCTCCCAGGTCTGTGAGCGGGAAAGCTCGATCTCGTCCTCCCAGGTGTGTCCGCCGTCGTAGCTCAGGCGGGCGCGGATGCCCGTGGGAAAGAGTCTGTGACCGTAGGTCAGAACCACGATTCCGTTGGAGAGCTCCAACAGGTGCGGGGGCGCTCCGTTGTGATCGGACGCTCCGACCGATACGGGTGCCTGCCAATGCGTCCCGTTGCGGGAGGTAGCAACTGCCGTTCCGATCGCGAGACTGTTGCCCGCATCCACAACGTAGCGGAACGCGGCAAGGAAGGAGCCGTCGCGCAGCTGAATAATATGTGCCTCACTGGGACTGCTGAAGCCGGACGTATCAAGGGTTCCGTGGAATTTCCAGGTATAGCCGCCGTCTTCACTCTTGAATATGTGCATACGTTTGCCGCCTTCCAAGGAAGCGCCCGCGGTTCCCCATTTCAGTCCGATGCAGATCAGGGTTTTTCCGTCCTGCATCAGGGTTGCGCCGTGCGGCAGCGTTACGGGAATGGCGATAGGCTCGCCCCAGGTCTGTCCGTAATCCAAGGAGTGCATCACGTAAGAGCCTTCCAATGCCGCTTCTCCGCTCAAAGCACCAAGACGCGCATCCACGGCATCCCGCTGCTCTTGGGTAAGATTGCGGCGATAGGCCTGGTAGACTCCGCCATCCAGGTATTTGACTGCGTCGTGTGTAAACCAGGTCACCATCAGGTGTCCGTTTCCAAGGTCCACGATGCCCGAGTCACGGTCGTCAAGAGGGGTATCCTTGATGATGCGAAGGGGCTCCCAGGTCTTGCCGCCGTCCGTACTCTTGGTAAAGCCGATGGCTCCGAAAATATCAACGTGGGCGATCCGCACCGAGGAAACGGCGTAGATGACGCTTCCGTCGGCACTGGTACAGATGGTAGGCCAGCCCTGATATTTGAGATCAATGGTCACGCCGTCGTGAATCTCCACGGTGATGGGATCGTCCACAAGACGGGAAAGGATCTGATTTCCCTTTCCGATCACCTCGGCGGTAAGATCTGTGGGGATCAGCGGAAATCCGTCCGAGCCCGTTGCCACCGTGGTGGCTTCCGTCGTTGCCTCTGTCGTTGCCTCTGTCGTTGCCACCGTAGTTGCTTCGGTGGTTGCATCCGTGGTTGCCTCAGGCGTGGACTCTGCAGTGGTCTTTTCCGTGGTCGAGCTACCCGAATCGGTGCCGCCGGCACAGGAGATCAGCACAACGGAGATCAAGAGAAGCAAGCAGATCAAGGCGGTGGGTAATCTTTTTTTGTTCGTCATTTCGGTACCTCATTTTTCGGTTGATTGGTGGAAGCGGCGGTAAAATACCGCTCTCCGGCATTGCAGCATTCCCGCACATGCGTGCGATATTATTTATATATAATAATAAACAGTTTGAATGCGCGCCGATATCCAATTTATTGTACCTGATTTTGCCGCAAAAGGCAATGAACAATTAGGACATGTTTGCCGGATTAATGTCCGTATTCATGATATGCAAGGCTGCTCCCCACATCGCAAATACGCAAATAACGCAACACGTACCTCGATTTGCGCTTTCCAAAATCGAAAAACGGAGGGTGTAAAACGGCGCGTTTGTCTAAAAGGTCGAAAATCACAGCAGAAAAATGTGCAATAATAACAAAAGCCGGTGATTTCCCGAAAAACGGGAAACAACCGGCAGGATTTTATGAACAAACCGTTGCGTGTTTGGAAATTTTGATCTTAGCGGACGTCCGCGCGTGCAGATCGGTAAATTCCGCGGCTCCGCGCCGCATCTCCGTTATTTTTCGAAGCCGCCGTCGCGCAGGCATTCCAGCATGATCTTCGCGCTTTGTACGTTGGTGGCAAGCGGGATATTCTGCACGTCGCAAAGGCGCAGCAGCGCGGAAACGTCAGGCTCGTGAGGCTGTGCCGTCAAAGGATCGCGCAGAAACACGACCAGGTCCAGATTTCCCTCCGCGATCATGGAGCCGATCTGCTGATCTCCTCCCAGAGGACCGCTTTTCATGCGGGTGATCCGAAGCCCCGTTTCTCCCATGACGAGCGTGCCCGTCGTTCCCGTGGCGCAAAGCTCGTGTTGGCTCAATACGTCGCGGTAGCGGATCGCCAATTCGATCATGGCATCCTTCTTTTTATCGTGTGCGATCAATGCGATTTTCATAAATCCAAAGCTCCTTTCGCGCAAACCGTTGTGCGCTGACTTGTTTCCTTCATTCTAACACGTTTTGCGGAATTTGTCTACCCTCTTTTCATAAAAAATGCGAAAAAACGCATACGTATCTTCAAAAATGCAGGGCTTTGGACGGATGGGAACGCACTCCTTTTCTCATTTTTGAAGGCGGAGGAAAATAAAAGCCCGCTTTTTTCGTTTTTTTTCGATTTCGCCTTGACAGAGAGAACGGAATATGATATAATAACAAATTGAATAAGGGGCGGTGCGTCCGCCCGAAACAAACGAGATAAGGAGACTTTGAACATGGAAAGAATTAAGACCATTGAAACCAAGAATATTCAGAACACCGTAAAGAATGGCGGTTGCGGCGAGTGCCAGACCTCCTGCCAGTCCGCTTGCAAGACCTCCTGCGGCGTGATCAATCAGAACTGCGAAAACAAGAACGCTTAAACAACAAAACAACCTCAAAAACGCTGTCTTGTATAAGCCAGCGTTTTATATTTGTCAAAAAAGGAGACTGTACATGGTACATCAGTACAAACTCAACGGATACAATATCGTGCTGGATACCGCAAGCGGCTCGGTCCACACCGTCGATGAGGTCGCGTATGACATCATCGCGCTCTATAAAACGCATACACGTGAGCAAATTGTCGGGGAAATTCTGCAAAAATACGGTCAGCGCCCCGACGTCACGCGTGAGGAGATCCTTGCCTGCATTTCGGACATCGAAGCACTGGAGAGTGCCGGAAAGCTCTTTTCCGAGGACACCTACGAGGGACTTGCGATCGATTACAAGAACAACTCCAAGGTGGTAAAGGCGCTCTGCCTTCACGTGGCGCACACCTGCAATCTCAACTGCTCCTACTGCTTTGCCAGCCAGGGAAAATATCAGGGCGAGCGCGCGCTGATGAGCTTTGAGGTCGGCAAGCAGGCGTTTGATTTTCTGATCGCAAATTCCGACACGCGCCGCAATCTGGAGGTCGATTTCTTCGGTGGCGAGCCCCTGATGAACTGGGACGTGGTCAAGCAGCTGGTCGCTTACGCCCGCAGCATCGAAAAGGAGCATAATAAGAATTTCCGCTTTACCCTGACCACCAACGGTGTGCTTCTGGATGACGAGGTCATCGAATTCTGCAATCGCGAGATGTCCAACGTGGTTCTCAGTCTGGACGGTCGTCGCGAGGTGCACGACCACTTCCGCCGCGACTTTGCCGGCAAGGGAAGCTACGATAAGATCCTTCCCAACTTCCTGCGCTTCATCGAAAAGCGCGGAGATAAGAGCTACTATGTCAGAGGCACCTTTACCCATAACAATACCGATTTTACAAACGACCTGTTCCACATGGCGGATCTCGGCTTTACCGAGCTTAGCATGGAGCCCGTCGTCTGCCCTCCGACCGACCCCTATGCCCTGACTCCCGAGGATCTTCCCGTTCTGTTCGAGCAGTACGAGATCCTTGCCAAGGAGATGCTCAAGCGCAAAAAGGAGGGACGTCCCTTCACGTTCTACCATTACATGATCGATCTGAAGCACGGTCCCTGCATCTATAAAAGGATCACGGGCTGCGGCTCGGGCACGGAATATCTGGCTGTCACACCTTGGGGAGATCTGTACCCCTGCCACCAATTCGTGGGCGACGAGGCGTACCGTCTTGGCGACATCTGGAACGGCGTGCAGAACACCGAGGTTCAGGAGGGCTTCCGCCATTGTAATGCCTACTCCCGTCCCGAGTGCCGCGAATGCTGGGCAAAGCTCTATTGCTCGGGCGGCTGCGCCGCAAACTCCTATCACGCAACGGGAAGCATCGGAGGCGTATATCAGTACGGCTGCGAGCTCTTCAAAAAGCGTATGGAGTGCGCGATCATGATGCAGGTTGCAGAGGCTGAGGAAGCATGAATACCCCGATCGCGGATTTTGTAAGGGCATACGCCGAAAAGAACCCTGCAAGGTTTCATATGCCCGCGCACAAGGGATGCGCAATTCTTGGCTGCGAGGCATTGGATATTACCGAGATCGACGGTGCGGACGATCTGTCCGCCGCCCACGGAATCATTGCGGAAAGTGAGAGAAACGCCGCCTCTCTGTTCGGCGTGGGACACACCTTTTATTCCTGCGAAGGATCGACCCTTGCCATCAAGGCGATGCTCGCTCTTGCGGTACAGGGTGCAAAAAAAGGTACCGTCCCCACGGTTTTGGCAGCTCGGAACGCGCACCGTGCCTTCGTGTTCGCGGCAGCCCTGCTGGATGTCAACGTCGCGTGGCTCTACCCAAAAGAACGCGCACATCTGTGCGAATGCCCCATCACGCCCGCAGATCTTGAGAGTGCCTTACGGACAAGCGAAGCACCCGTTGCCGCTTGCTACGTAACCTCGCCCGATTATCTGGGAAACCGCCTGGATATCGCCGGACTTTCCGCCGTCTGCAAGAGATACGGGGTTCCGCTTCTCGTGGACAACGCGCACGGAGCGTACCTTGCGTTTCTTTCTCCGTCTGAGCATCCGATCGCGCTTGGCGCGACCATGTGCTGCGATTCGGCGCATAAAACGCTTCCCGCCCTGACGGGTGGCGCTTATCTGCATATTTCTGCCGACGCCCCCGCCATTTACGCGCAGAACGCGCGCTCCTTGCTGTCGGTGTTCTCATCCACAAGTCCGTCCTACCTGATTTTGCAATCCTTGGATCTGTGCAATGCAATCCTTTCGTCGGACTACCCGAAGGCGCTCGCCCATACCATCGAGAAATTGACCGCCGTCAAGCAAAGACTCCGCGAAAACGGCTGGACGCTCCCCGATGGCGAGCCTCTGAAGCTGACGCTCCCGACACGCGCGTACGGATATTCGGGGCATGAGCTTGCTTCGTACCTTTCGGAGCATCATATCTTCATCGAATTCCACGACGACGCCTATGCCGTCCTGATGCTCTCCCCCGCGAACACGGACGCGGAGATCGAGCATCTTTGCTCGGTGCTGTGCGCGTTGCCGAAAAAGACACCGCTCGCGTCACTTTCCCACCCGATCCCCACTCCCGCTTCCCCCGCAATGACGATGCGCAAGGCTCTGCTTGCAAGCAAGGAGCGCATTCCTACGCAGGCAGCAATCGGACGCGTCTGCGCGATCCCCACGCTTTCCTGTCCCCCCGCCATTCCGATCGTTCTGTGCGGTGAGCGCATCACGGGGGAGACCGCCGCGCTTCTTTCGCTCTACGGAATGGACGCGGTCGACGTGGTAACCGAGGATGAGGAGCCCGCAAAATAATAAATAGGATAAGACCTTTTGCTCCCACGTCATTGCGGCGTGGGAGCGTTTTGTATAGAGTCCACAAAAGCATTTTTCAAAATTGTGCAAAACGGAAAATCGAAAAAATCTCACCAAAACCTCTTGACAATCACATGACCGTGTGATATAATCAAAGCGTATTCAGGAAGTGCGTTCCTCACTCCGTCAAGCAATCAAAAATCAAGACGGCAGATCGACGCATAGACTTTTGAATATTGCAAATTCCATCGGTTCAGAAAGGAGAAAAATGATGTTGGAATGGTGGAACAACTTAGGACTTGCGGCGCAGATCTTTTACTGTATCGCAATTCCCTCTACTCTGGTCCTGCTGATCCAGACGCTGTTGATGTTTTTGGGACTCTCGGGTGAGTCCGACGGCTTCGGTGACGGGGACGTGGATCTTGATGCGGACGTGGATGCCGATGCTCCCGACGGCGTATTCGGTAACGAGGACCTCCCCGTTGACCACGACGTGTCCGGTCTTGACGGCTTGCGTATCTTTACCGTGCGAGGCATCATCGCCTTCCTCGTCGTATTCGGCTGGGTCGGCGTGGTGATGGAGAGCCTTGGGGTTGCGCTGTATATCTCCGTTCCCGTAGCCTTCGTTTGCGGTGCCGCCATGATGATCGCGCTCGCTTTTCTGTTCCGTGGAGTCATGAAGCTGCGAGGCGACGGAAATCTGGACAATCGGAATGCCATTGGCAAGGATGCAAAGGTGCATCTGACCATTCCCCCCTCCCGCACGGGTGAGGGCAAGGTCCATCTGCTTCTGCAGGGCGTTTACGTCGAGCGTGAAGCCTTTACCGATGACAAAGAGCCCATCCCCACGGGCAGCATGGTCACGGTGATCGGCTTGATCGGAGAGAACGATCTTCTGGTCAAGCGCAAATAACGTAGGTCTTAGTTTTTAAAAAATAAACACAAACAAGGAGGATTTACTTATGAAGCCCGAAATCATCTATCTCATCTGTGCCTTGGTTTTGATCCTGGTGTCCTTCATATTCTGGATCTGCTCCAGATATAAGAAGTGCCCCTCCGACAAGATCATGGTCGTCTACGGCTCGATCGGAAAGAACAAGGACGGTACCAACCGCAGCGCGAAATGCATTCACGGCGGCGCGGAATTCATCATTCCGGTGTTCCAGTCCTACTCCTATCTGGATCTGACTCCCATCTCGATCCAGGTCGACCTGAAGAATGCGCTTTCCAGACAGAACATCCGTATTGACGTTCCCTCCCGCTTCACCGTCGGTATTTCCACCGAGCCCGGTGTCATGCAGAACGCCGCAGAGCGCCTTCTCGGTCTTCAGCTTTCCGAGATCCAGGAGCTCTCCAAGGATATCATCTTCGGTCAGCTCCGTCTGATCATCGCGACCATGGATATTGAGGAGATCAATACCGACCGCGACAAGTTCCTGGCCGCTGTCAGCAGCAACGTCGAAACCGAGCTGAAAAAGATCGGTCTGCGCCTGATCAACGTCAACGTCACCGATATCAGCGACGAGTCGGGATACATCGCAGCCCTTGGTAAGGAAGCTGCCGCTAAGGCGATCAACGACGCAAAGAGAAGCGTCGCCGAGCAGGACAGAGACGGCTCGATCGGTGAAGCGAATGCAAAGATGGATCAGAGAATCAAGGTCGCAGAGGCAAACTCTGTAGCGATCCAGGGTGAAAACGAAGCCAAGATGAAGATCGCGATGTCCGAGGCTGCCCTGAAGGAAAAGGAAGCCGAGGCGCTCAAGATCTCGACCACGGCAGAAAAAATCCAGGCCGCAAGAGCGTTGGAGGAATCCTACGCCGCAGAGCGTGCCGCCGAGGAAGCAAGACGTGCCAAGGAGCAGGCAACGCTTGAGGCAGACATCATCGTCCGCGCCGAGGCAAAGAAGAAGGAAATGGAGCTTGCCGCTGAGGCTGAGGCAGAGCAGCTCCGCAGAAAAGCACGCGGTGAGGCAGACGCCATCTACGCAAAGATGCAGGCTGAGGCGCGCGGTATGGAGGAAATTCTGAAAAAGCAGGCTGCGGGCTTTGCTGAGATCGTGCAGTCCGCGGGCGGAGATTCCGACGCAGCTCTCAAGCTCCTGATCGCCGACAAGCTTGAGGATCTGATGCGCGTTCAGGTAGACGCCATCAAGAACATCAAGATCGACAAGGTCACCGTCTGGGACGGAGGACAGGGTGCCGACGGAAAGACCTCCACGGCAAACTTCATCTCGGGAATGATGAAATCCGTTCCTCCCTTGGATGAGGTCTTTACCATGGCAGGCATGCAGCTTCCCTCTCTCCTTGGTAAAAAGATAGAGGAGAACGCTCCGGCGGCGGAAGAACCGATCGAGGAATAATCCCCTTTTCCCCCGCGTGCCGCAAGCATGCGGGGGATTTTTCCGAAAGACACGCACAACCGACGTTTCCCATCTTTTTCTCTGTCAGAAAAAGCGTTGAAAAAATCGGAGAAAACATTGACAAATCAAACGCATCTGTGCTATAATGTAACCAACGGTCGGTATTCACCGACCAATACATCTACGAAAGGAATTTGTAATCATGAAACAAACCAAGCTTTTGGCTCTCATCGCAGTTCTTCTGTGCATGAGCATGCTGTTCATCGCTTGCGGCGGAACCAACGGCGGCGAGCAGACCACCGAGGCAACCACTACCGCCAATCCTGACACCCCCTTAACTCCCCCCACCGTCAGCAATACGCCTGAGGCAAACCAGGCAGCTCTGGTCAGCGGCATCAACGAGCTCCTGACCAACGCTTCTTCCGATGAGACTCCCTCCGTCGAGGACGTTCTGACCGATGAAGCACTCGCAGAGCTTTACGACGAGATCGCCGCGATCACGCTCGAGGCAAAGGTAGACGCAACGCAGGGCGAGCAGACGCTCACCAATTTTGCCACTCTGCAGATCAAGGACGGTATTCTCTACGTAGCAGCTCCTAACCAGGGCGCATTCCTTCTCTTCCTTGAGGAGGACTTCAAGGCCGTTTTCCTGCAGCAGGATCCGGAGACCGGCAAGTTCGTCGGTGACGGCTGGAACGTCAGCGATCTGATTCCCAACTTCGATTCCATCAACGGCGGTGTCATTTCCCCCTTTATGAGTGAGATCCCCGAGGAGGACGATGCCCCCGAATTCAAATTTGACATTCCCGAGTTCACCGCAGACGACCTGACCATGACAAAGGACAACGTCTTCTCCGTCAAGAAGGAGTACATCCAAAAGGTTGCCCATGCTTACATTGAGCAGTACCTTGGCTTCAAGGCAGAGCAGGAAGGTGCTACCGACGCAGAGCTTCAGGAGGCGATGACCTACGCAAAGGGCATGATCGATGCCGCTATTGATGCCATCACCTTCCAGCTTGACGTAACCATGAAGAATCAGAAGCTTCTCGCCCTCGACCTTCTCGCCGAGGTAAAGGAAGCCATTGACACCGAGGATTTTGAGCTTGACGCCTTCAAGATCGAGGTATCCTTTGCAATGAACGAAGGCGCGGAGCTTCCCCAGAAGCTTGCCATCACCGCTGCATTGCCTCAGGGCGAGGACGGTGCTCTTGTGACGCAGTCCGCTTCCCTTGAGATCCTGTACCAGGGTGACGATATCTGCGGCGCAAAAGTAAAGCTGGACGTTACCACCGTGGAAGACTATCTTGGCTCTGAGTGGGAAGAGAAGTTGGTAACTCACCCCGAGAAGGGCGATTACTATGAGAGCGAGGACTTTGATATCTACGGCGATACCAACGTCAAGCTTGATCTGATGCTTGACCTTTCCAAGACCGAGAACGCAGGCGATCAGTTTGCAAACGTGACCTTCAACCAGACCACCACCAACGTCAAGGCATACACCTGGGACAAGGAAACCTACGAGCAGATCCTGGATCAGGCCGCAACCGAGAAATATCAGGCAGCTTACCTGTCCGATACGACCTTCACCGTCGTCGGTGATACCACTGAGGAGGGCTGGACCGTTAGCATCGGCATGCTTGAAAAGCAGAACGGTGAAGCCGTGACGGATATGACCCTGACGGCACGCATTACCGAAACCGTGACCAACTTCCCCGAGATCACCGAGGAGATCCTGAAAACCAAGGAGGACGCACTCGCTGAGTACGATCGCATCATCGCAAGCGAGAACGATCCCGGCGGACAGCCCGGCGCGGGTCCGGAGCAGACGGCTCAGACCAGCATCACCATGCCCACAATGACGAATGAGAAGGTGGATTTGCCTCAATAATTCACATATGCAAAAAACACCGAGGAACGGAAATCCGTTCCTCGGTTTCTTTTTTATTTTTTCGTATTCCAAAGCTCTTTCGCCGCTGTCAGGAGGGCATCCTTTTCATTGGGAAGCGCCTCATCCAATACCGATTCCAAAAGCCCGGCAAGGATCTCGCCGATCGCCCTGCCCTTCGGGATCCCGATCTTCATCAGATCATCCCCCTTGACGGCAAGGCTTTTCAGGGACAGGCAAGCGTCCGCTTCGCGGATCTGCTGCATCACCTGCGGAATTTGTTCCAGCTCGGGAGGTGGCGCGTCATATCCCTTTGCATGCGCCAAGCGGTCACACCGCTTGACCTCCAAAAGGCGGAAAATATCCTCGTCCCGCATCTGCCGCATCAATCGCTTGACTGCCTTGGGCTCGGCGGAAAGCGGCGGATCGTGTCGCTCGACCAACAGAACGAGCGAATCCCTTGTCGCATTGTCGAAACGCAGACGGTGGCAGATGTCCTCCACAATCTCCTTTCCCTTACCGGCGTGTCCCTTAAAATGCCCGCCAAGCTCGTCCTCGGTATAGCACAAGGGCTTTCCGATATCGTGAAACAGGATCGCAAGACGTGTGATCAGATCGGCACTTTCGTCCGCAAACGCAAGCGCCTGCAGGGTGTGCTCGTAGACGTCGAAGCAATGATACTTCGTGTTCTGATCCTTCCCCACCATGGGAAGGAGCTCGGGGAGAAACTCACCCAACACGTCCACGTACTCGCGCAAAATAGCAACGGCACCCTTGCCGCACACCAGCTTGCAAAGCTCCACACGGATGCGCTCGGGCGCGATGTTGGAAAGAAGCCCACGGCACTCGTGCACGGCAGAGGCAGTCTGCGCCTCGACGGAAAAATCCAGCACGGATGCAAAGCGGATGGCACGCAAAATCCGCAGACCGTCCTCGCAAAAGCGGGTCTTGGCATCCCCCACGCAGCGAATGCGGCGGGCGTGCAGATCCTCCAGACCTCCAAATACGTCCACAAGTCCCCGCTTCGGATGATATGCCATCGCGTTGACGGTAAAATCGCGGCGCGAAAGATCCTCCTCGACGGACATGGAAAAGCGCACCTGCACGGGATGGCGATTGTCCTCGTAGACACCGTCGCTTCGGAAGGTGGTGATTTCCAGCGGCATTCCCTCAAGGATCACCGTCAGCGTTCCGTGACGGACGCCGATCTCGACCGTTCTGCAATCCGAAAAGGCGCGCGCGGTTTCCTCGGGGCGGGCGGAGGTGGTGATATCCCAATCGTTCGGAGCTCTTCCCAAAAGAGAATCCCGCACGCATCCGCCGACGGCATACGCCTCGTATCCCGCACGCTCCAAGCGCTCCAGCGCATGCGCGACAGGATCCGGCAAAATCAGATTACAACGGTGCTCCATAACGCCCTCCTTTCCCGAATTTGACTCGTATTTTTTACATGAACAGCTTGTCCTTATATTTTCGCAGGCTGACCCAAAGCAGAAGTCCCAGACAGTATGCCGACAAAAATTCACCGATCCCGACCGTCGACATCAAAAGCAGGATCCCGTCCTGCATTCCGTATCCGTAAGCCAGGACGAACGGCACGATCAGCGTGTTGGCAAGCACCGTCGGAAAAGGAGCTAAGAACGCCCCCAGTGTGTCGGGACGGATGTAGCGGCAACCGTATGCTCCGAGGGCACCGATCAGCGTCGCCAGCGTTCCGAATACCACGTCCTGCCAGATGCCGTTGGTGATCAGATTGGAGATCAGACATCCGACGGTCAGTCCCGGGATCGCCGCAGGCATAAAGATCGGCAGGATGCACAGCGCCTCCGATACGCGCAGCTGAATGGCTCCGCTTGCAAGCCCGATCGAGCTGATCAGCACGGTCAGGACGACGTACAGGGCGGCAACAAGCCCCCCTTGGCAGATCCAAAGGATCCTCTTCTTTTGTGTGTTTCGCTTCATGATATACTCCTTAGTTTTGTTTTCGGTGAGGATGGTTTCGAACTCACCCGTAAGGCTTTTTCCATGCTTTGAAAATCGCCTCACTTCGCTTATTATACCACAAAATCGATAAAGAGTCAATATTTATTTGAAAGGACTGTCATATACAACAAAAAGGACAGAGTCAGCTCTCCGTCCTTTTTAATTGCATTTGTAAAAATCAATCTTCCTCGGAAGCGTTAAAATAATCTCTGTCAAAAAACTCGGATAACGTTATTTCCGCACCCTCGCAAAAGCGTTTGACAGTGATGATCTTTGAGCATTTGGTCCTTCCCTTGATCAGATCGTAAATTGCCGAGGGTGACATTCCACCCTTCAGGGCGATATCACATACGTTGCTGCCACGTTCCTTGCAAACTTCCTCAATGCGTTTGATGATCGCGTCGTTCAATTTCAAATTCATATCCTCCGTTTTTTTGCGGAATTCCACAATTATTATAGGAAAATATGAATTTTTTATCTCGTGGAGTTCCACGATATTGACAAACTTTTTAATTTCACGTATAATATATTCAGAAATCGTGGAATTCCACAAAAGCGAGGAGAGAAATATGATCATCAGCTTTGCAGGTCATTCTTGTGTTCCTTTAAAAAGCAGAGTGAAAGAACTTGTAAGGGAACAGATACAGAAGCACCTCATCAACGAAAAGAAGGTTACTTTTTATCTTGGCGGTTACGGAGAATTCGATGCAATCTGTGCCCGTGTGTGTCGGGAATTGAAGCAAGAGCATACCAATATTGAGCTTGTCTACATAACACCATTCATCAGTTTATCAGAGCAAGCAAAAATCCAACAGATGCAGAAAGACGGAGTTTGCGATACATCAATTTATCCACCTATCGAGCGCGTACCTGCAAAATTCGCAATTTCAAAAAGGAATGAATGGATGATGGCAAACGCCGATATGATTATAGCATATGTAAATCACGATTATGGCGGTGCGTATCAGTCACTCAAGGTTGCAAAGCGAAAGAAAAAGAATATTATCAATATCTGTGATTTGCTTCCGTGATCTCACCGTCTTGGTAAGGTCACGGCTTCAAATCTTTTTTGAAAATAGGGCTCCTATTTTTCTTCTCTCCGATTTTTTGCGATCCTTATTGACAAAACACCTCTGCAAAGGTATAATGAAAGCAGAAATAACGAAAGGATCGGTTTTCATCATGGTAATTTTCGGACTGTTTGCAGGCGGATCACTGAATAAAAATAAATGTCCCTTTTGCGGCAAGGAGCTGGAATATGGCAGTATTCGGCAGGAACAAGGGGAATTGATCAGCGCAGCGCACGAGGTCAACGTTTTGCGCCTGAATTCCTTTGGCGAGCTGGAGGCAGGAACGCGAAAATACAAGGAAGCGCGCAAACCCGGAACGACCTATTGGACGCTCAAGTGCCCCAAGCACAACTATACGATCGAGCGCGTCGAAACCAACCGTGAGAAGTGGGTCAAAACCATTGGCGACAGCGAGCGTGATCTCTACGAGGTTACGCGTTGGGATTATCAAGTCGTCAGTGCAGGCGATTTGAGCGAGGCAGGCGTCAAAAAATTGAAGCGTTGCTGCCAGAACGCAAGCAAAGACCTTTATAAAACACCCAAGCTGTAAGCCGCACAAATCAAAAAGGACCGAGAACGGCACGTTCTCGGTCCTTTGTTCGTTCAATTCTCCATTTGTTCCAAAAGCTCGGCAATGCTTCCGTATAAGTAAAGCGAGCCAAGACATAGCAGCGGCCTTTTCTCCTTGCGTGAGGCGTCGATTGCCGCTTGTAAGCCCTCCTTGATCGAATCAAAGGCAACGGCATCCACGCCGTGCGACAAAAGCTGTGCGGCATATTCCTTTGCGGGTAGCGCTCTCGGATTTTGCGGTGTAACGGTATACGCGCGATGCGTAACGGGCATCAATCGCTCGATCATCTCTCGGTAGCTCTTATCGACCATCACGCCCGTCAGAATATTGACACGTTGATCGGGAAAATATTCCCGCACGCTCGCAACCGCAGCACCCACGCCCTGCGGATTGTGTCCGCCGTCGCAGATCACGACAGGATCCTTTCTCATCAATTCAAAGCGGCTGGGCCATGCGACCGTGGCAAGCCCGTTTCGCACGGCATCCTCACCGATCCTGATTCCCTCTTGCTCCAAGACGGAGAGTGCCGTCAGCACCGTAGCGGCGTTTTCCTTTTGATAGGTCCCCAGCAGGGAGATCCGAAGATCCGTATATCCGCCAAAGCTCAGCACCGTGCCGTCAAGATCCATCCTGCTTACGCAAAGCGGCGCGTGATCCACGGCATAAAAGGGTGCACCCTTGGCAGCGGCAACGTCCTTGACCGTACGGCAAGCGATGCCGTCGCTTCCTCCAAAGACGCAGGGACTCCCCTGCTTGATAATGCCCGCCTTCTCCGTCGCAATGCTCTGAATGGTATTGCCGAGAACGGCGGTATGGTCAAAATCGATTCCCGTAATGACGGAAAGCACGGGAAAGTCGATGACGTTGGTAGGATCCAAGCGTCCGCCAAGACCGACCTCCAGCACCACGTAGTCCACCTTTTGCCTTGCAAAATACAAAAATCCGATTGCCGTGATCACTTCAAATTCGGAGAATTCCTCACCGCATTCCTCGATCACGCGTTTGGTCAGCGTTCCGAGCTCCGCAAGGGTTTCTCGGTCAATGCTCTGACCGTCTACACGCACGCGCTCCTCAAAATGGCGGATATAGGGCGAGGTAAAGAGCCCTACGCGATATCCCGCACAGCGCAGGACGCAGTCCAGCATCGCGCAAACGCTTCCCTTGCCGTTGGTGCCCGCTACGTGAATGCAGCGAAGCGCATCCTGCGGGTTTCCAAGGCGCGCCAGCAAGCGGCGCATGCGAGAGAGATCGGGCTTACATTTCGCTCCTCCGCGCGCGTGAATATAGTCAATGGTTTCCAAATAGGTCATGCAGTCCCCTCCTCTCTTTTTCGATCGTCCTATCTTGGCGTTGCATCGGCAGTGCCGCCCCTGCGCAGAGGGGCGGCACTGTAAGCATCAGAGAAATTTCTTCGTCACGCGGCGCAATGCGGGCAAAAGGTCACAAATGAGGACTGCCGAAAGCAGCGCGCGCACGCTTCCGTTGATCAAGCGCGTGGGCAGGAGCACCCAAAGGGCTTTTACGGGATATCCCATGATCGCGCCGTCCAGATAAAGCGCGCCCGTATTCATAGCGGTCAGCAAGAGCTCCGCCACCACGATCAGAATTGCCGAGAACAAAACGGTCCTGTTCCCCGCCGTATGCTTGGCAATCACCTTTGCAAGCAAGCCCACAAAGAGCGCTTGCAGCACCACGGGAAGCATCCAGAGCCACGTAGTGGGCGACAGTCCAAAGGTGAGCATCTGTTCCAGAAACGAGCCGAGCAGTGCGACCGCCAGAGCATCCCAGGGACCAAGCAGAAATGCGCAAAGCAGAACGGGCAGCGTTGCCCAGGAGATTTCCACGGTGGAAATTTTAATTCCCAGATAAATGCTGAGCACCACGTAAAGCGCTACGAACAGCGCGTTCAGACAAAGACGGACAATACCGGAACGCAGAGAGCCTTTTGTTGCTTTTTTCATAAAAAAATACCTCCTTTGTTCCGCCCATAACGGCGAAAGAAAGGAGATAAAACAGAAACGGTATACTGTCCCCAATCGAAGCCATATTATGAAGCGGGATGCAAAGCACAAACCGCAAGCATACGCTTTTCGTCCACCCGACAACTCCCCGTCCGGGCGGCACTGAGGACTGCGTCCAACGCTTGTGCCTTTACTCTTCTTGTTGCATCTGTTTGCAACTACCCCTATTATATAGGAGTATTGCGGAATTGTCAAGTTTTAATCCTACAAACATTTGACATTTTTTTGCATTTTTGTTGTCGATTTTGGCACTCAATACCGCCGAATTCCAGAAAATGCGTCAAAAGCAACATTTTCCACTCATCATTTGCAGGTCAGGACTGCATACTAAAAGCGGTGGAACCAAAAGGTTCCCGCATAACCAGAAAGGATGGAGCTATATGATGATCTTAGACCGCATTGCGCTGATTCTTACCGTAGTCGGCGCGCTCAACTGGGGCAGCATCGGTCTGTTTCAGTTTGACATTGTCGCCTGGATTTGCGGCGGCCCCGCAAGCCTGCTCAGCCGTATTATCTATACGGTGGTAGGTCTTGCAGGCGTTTGGTGTATTTCTTTGATTTTCCGTGCGCGCGAAAGCTTTGACCAAATAGAGGAATGAGTACGAAACGGGGGAGAAATTCTGCTTGAATTTCTCCCCTTGGGATTCCTTTACATCGCTCAGAACGAAATACGCGTAACCGACTGCACGCGCCCTGTGTCCGTATTGTAATCGAAGATCACACCCTGTGCCTCGATTTCGCCCTCCGCCACGTCAAAGCGCGTGGGCATCGCGGTGCGAAAGCGCTCGATCACCTGCTCTGCCTTGGTGCCGATGATCCCGTCCACAGGTCCTGTCATGCCAAGATCGGTCACGTATCCCGAGCCCTTCGGAAGGACACGCGCATCCGCCGTCGGAACGTGCGTGTGCGTGCCGAACATCATCGGAATTCTGCCGTCGAACCAGTGCGCTATGGCAAGCTTTTCACTGGTCGCCTCGGCGTGGATATCCAGAATGGAAAAGTCGTAATTCCCCGCCTCGCGCGTAAGAATTTTATCTACGGCGTCAAAGGGAGAGTCCAGAGGATCGAGATATACCCGCCCTTGGACGTTGATGCAAAGCACGCGATAGCCGCACACCGTGATCACCGTATATCCGGCGCCTGGACACGTAGGCGGATAGTTGGCGGGACGGATGATGCAGGACTCCTCCTCCAAAAAGGGATACAGATCCCGCATACCGTAGGTGTGATTGCCGAGCGTGAGGACGTCGGCGCCCGCATCCAGAAGGCGTCTTGCGTCCTTTTGGCAAAGTCCGCGGACAGCGCTGGCGTTCTCCCCGTTGACCACCGTCATATCGATCTGATTTTGCAAGCGATACTTCCAAAGCTTGTGCTCCAGGTGCAGGATCGCTCCCTCACCCACCACGTCGCCAAGTGCCAGAATGCGCATTTGTGTTTCCTCAATTCTATTGCTTGATTTCCGTTCCTTATCATACCACAGTTTTGAGAAAATGTCAACTTTCCGCTCACCGTTTCCGAAAAAAGTTTTCAAAATTCGCAAAACGTCTTGCAACTCGGCGTCCTGCGCGGTATAATGAAGCATGGAACGGAGGTGACGGAATGAGCGCAAACGGTTGTACCGCCTGCCCGCGGGAATGCGGCAAAAGCCGCGTGGGCGAGGAGCTTGGATTTTGCCAAGCACCAAACGAATTCGTTATCGCGCGGATCGCGCGACACGCATGGGAGGAGCCCTGCATCAGCGGTAAGGACGGCTCGGGAACGGTCTTCTTTTCGGGCTGCAATCTGCGTTGCGTCTATTGCCAGAACCGCGTCATCAGCCACACGGCAAAGGGGGAGATCCTGACGCCCGACGAGCTGGAGGCGCAGATGCTTCGCCTTCAGGAGGAGGGCGCGCACAATATCAATCTGGTCACGCCGTCGCATTACGCCCTGCAGCTGCGTCCCCTTCTCGCGCATATCAAGCCGCGACTGCATATCCCCATCGTATACAATTGCGGAGGCTATGAAAAGACGGAAACCCTGCGCACGCTCGATGGTCTTGTCGATATTTATCTCCCCGACATCAAGTATTTTGACGGACATCGCGCACAGCTTTACTCCGCCGCCCCCCACTACTTCCCCACTGCGGTCGCGGCACTCCGCGAGATGCTCCGCCAGGTGGGCAGGTGCGAATATGATACCGACGGAATGATGACGCGCGGTGTGATCGTGCGGCATCTGGTGCTGCCGGGCGGCAGACAGGATTCGATCGCGCTTCTGCAAGCGCTCGAAAAAGAATTCGGAAGCCAAGCCTTCCCGCTTTCTCTGATGAGCCAGTATACGCCCGAATTTGCAACCGACTGTCCCTTCCCCGAGCTGCACCGCCGCGTGACCTCCTTTGAATACGATGCGGTCTGCAAGGAAGCACAGCGCCTTGGATTTGACGGATACGTTCAGGAGAGAGAGTCCGCATCAAGCGTCTTTACTCCGGATTTTTTCGAAAAGACCTTCTGACGGTACGAATATCGCAGGGCGGTGGCTTTCTACCGCCCTTTTTTCTGTAAAAATCCTTGAAAATGTGACATTTTTTGATGCTTTGAGGGATTTTATCTTGACAAAGCCTCCCATTTTTCATATAATGTATAATAACAGACGTAAGCCTGCTTTTTTCAAACTCAACGCGGGCAGGCAGGAAAGGATAAAACCCATGGGAATCAAGGTTGTAAAATTTGGCGGCTCCTCTTTGGCAGATGCTGAGCATTTCCGCAGAGTAGCCGATATTGTAAAGGCAGATCCGAAGCGCCGCTTCGTCGTCGCATCTGCCCCCGGTAAGAGATGCAGTGCCGATACCAAGGTCACCGATATGCTCTACCGCTGCTATGACATGGTGCACAACCGCGAGGATATCACCGAATACTATGCGCAGATCGCCGAACGGTATAACAGTATTATCCGTGATCTGGAGCTGGACTTTGACATTTCCGGAGAGTTGGAATACATCCGCAACGCCATTCTGCATCACTCGGGCAGAGATTTTGCCGCAAGCCGCGGTGAGTATCTCAACTCCCTGATCTTAGCAAAATTTTTGCACTATGATTTCATTGATGCCGAATCGGTCATCTTCTTCCGCGACAACGGTCTTTATGACGAGGAGCGCACCAATCGCGAGATGCGTATGGAGCTCCAGAAGCACGAGCGCGCGGTCATCCCCGGCTTCTACGGCGTGATGCCCAACGGAACCATCAAGACCTTCAGCCGCGGCGGATCCGATATTACGGGCTCCATCGTCGCACAGGCGGCAGATGCGGAGCTGTATGAAAACTGGACCGACGTTTCGGGCTTTCTGATGGCAGATCCCCGCATCGTGGACGATCCCGCCCCCATCCAATCCATCACCTACCGTGAATTGCGCGAGCTTTCCTACATGGGAGCATCGGTGCTTCACGAGGAGGCGATCTTCCCCGTTCGCAACGCGGGAATTCCGATCAATATCCGCAACACCAATGAGCCGACCGCCGACGGCACCATGATCGTCGCGAGCACCGCCGAGTACGATTCCAAGCGTATCATCACGGGCATTGCGGGCAAAAAGGGCTTTTCGGTCATCACCATCGAAAAGGATATGATGAATGCCGAGATCGGCTTTGGCAGACGCGTGCTGGACGTTCTGGAGGATCACGATATCTCCTTTGAGCATCTTCCCTCGGGCGTTGACACCATGAGCGTCATCGTTTCCTCCGCGCATCTGGAGGGACGCCGTGAGCGTGTGATCGCAACCATCAACAAGCGCGTTCGCCCCGACAGCATCATGATCGAGGACGGTCTTGCCCTGCTTGCCGTCGTCGGACGCGGTATGGTCAAGGCAAAGGGAACGGCGGCAAGAGTCTTTAACGCCATTTCCAAGGCGGACGTCAACATTCGTATGATCGACCAGGGCTCGAGCGAGCTCAACATCATCATCGGTGTTGAGGAGCATGATCTGGAAAAGGCTCAGCGCGCCATCTACGCGGAATTTGTAAAATAAGAAGCAAAAAAGAGGGGCGCCAAGCGCCCCTCTTATCAATACTGTCAACCCATATTGTCGGGCAATTGCTTGCCGCCGAGAATGTGGAAATGCAGATGCTTGACCGATTGGCATGCGTCAGCACCGCAGTTGGTGATGACACGGTAGCCGTTGGTAAGCCCTTCCTCCTTGGCAATGCGCGGAATGACCTCGAAAATGCGTGCGATATCGGCACTGTTCTCAGCCGTCACCTCGTCTGCGGACGAAATATGGCGCTTGGGCACGACCAGAATATGCACGGGTGCCATGGGATTGATATCCCGAAAGGCATATACGGTTTCATCCTCGTAAACCTTGGTTGAGGGAATCTGACCTGCTACGATCTTACAAAACAAACAGTCGGACATAATTGGATCCTCCATTTTTCTTTTTTCTGATTTCAGTATACAACAAAACGTCGAGTTTGTCAACGCCAAAAAAGGAGTTTGCTTTATGGATTTTGAATGCCGCACCGATCTTTGGGAACACCTTGCGGGCACTAAAAAAACAATCGTGCTTTACGGCATGGGAAACGGCGCGGAAAAAATTCTTGCCGTGTGCGCGCAGAGAGGGATCGAGATTTCCGCCGTCTTTGCAAGCGACGGCTTTGTCCGAGGACACAGCTTCCGCGGCATGCCCGTGCGTACCTGGAGCGAGATCAAGGAGCTTTACGGTGCCGACGGAGTCATCGTTCTGCTCGCCTTCGGCTCCTCACGCCCCGAGGTTCTGGAGTGCATTGACCGTGTCGCCCGAGAGGCAGAGCTCTACGCACCCGACGTCCCCGCCTTCGGGGACGGACTCTTTGACAGAGCGTTTTTTGAGGCGCACCGAGAGGAGCTTGACGCGGCGTATGACCTTCTTTCCGATGCGGAATCGCGCAAAATCTTTGAGAACGTGTTGCGTTTTAAGCTGACGGGCGACGTTTCTTTTCTGAAAAACGCCGAGAGCGATGAGGAAAGTGTGATGAGAGAGCTGGTCGCCCCCCACGAAAAGGCGGTGACGGCAGACCTTGGCGCTTACAATGGGGACAGCATCCGCGCGCTTTTGTCACACGCGGACGGCGCGATACAAACGGTCTATGCCATGGAGCCCGATGCACGCAACTTCCGCAAGCTGGAGGCGTATGCAAAAGCAGAGGTGCGCGCCAAGGTTCTCCCCTTCCCCGTAGGTGCTTGGGACAGGGAGGCAACCCTATATTTTGACGGCAGCGGCAATCGCAACGCCTCCTTGGGAGAAAACCGCTCCTCGGTCATCAAGGACCGCCCGATCAGGCAGATCGCGGTTCCCGTTGCTCCCCTGGACCGCATCCTGGACGGCGCTCCCGTCGATTATATCAAGTACGACGTCGAGGGGGCTGAAGCGCGCGCGCTTTACGGCTCGGTGGAAAGCATCCGCAAATACCGCCCGACACTGCTCGTGTCGCTCTATCACCGCAACGAGGACATTTTTTCGCTCCCGCTTCTGGTGCACCGTCTGTTCCCGCACTACCGTGAGTTCTACTTGCGCCGTTTTCGCGGGATTCCCGCATGGGATCTCAATCTGTACGTCAAATAAAGATACGGTGGACCGATTCTGTTTGAATCGGTCCACCGTTTTTTGATCACGTGTATGCAATTAAAGCTGTGCCGCATCCACGATGGCGGTGAATTTTTCAGCCACCAGGGAAGCGCCGCCGATCAGTCCGCCGTCCACGTTGGTCTTGGACAGAAGCTCTGCGGCATTCTTTTCGTTCATGGATCCTCCGTACTGAATGGTGGTTGCCTCCGCGACCTCCTCGCCGTACATCGCAACCAGCGTCTTGCGGATCACCGCGCAGGTCTGTTCTGCCTGCTCGGGCGTTGCGGTCAGCCCCGTGCCGATCGCCCAGACGGGCTCGTAAGCGATGATGACGTTCTTCATCTGCTCAGCACTGACGCCCAACAGATCCAGCTTGGTCTGCATGGAAACGACCTCGTCCGTCACGCCGTTGACGCGCTGCTCCTTGACCTCGCCAAGGCAGAGAATGACCTTCATGCCCGCGTCAAGCGCTGCCTTGGTGCGCAGATTTACGGTTTCGTCGGTCTCACCGAAGTACTGACGGCGCTCGGAGTGACCGATGATGACGTATTCCACGCCGCACGCAGTCAGCATCTTCGCGCTGACCTCACCCGTGTACGCGCCTTTTTCTGCAAAATGCACGTTCTCGGCACCGATCTTGATGTTCGTGCCCTTGGCTGCCTCCTGCGCTGCCGCAATGGTCACGAAGGGAGCGCAGAAAATAATGTCGCAGTCATCCTTGCCCGCCACCATGGGGGCGATCTCCTTGATAAACGCGGTCGCCTCGGCAGGGGTGAAGTTCATCTTCCAGTTGCCGGCGATCACGGTTCTTCTCTTTGTCGGGTTCATATTCTGATTCCTTTCCAATTTCCTTGATATGGGGGAACGGTCTGTCCGTTCCCCCACGTTTATTTTTCAAATTATTTGTCCTGCAGGCATGCAATACCGGGAAGCTCAAGTCCCTCGAGGAACTCAAGAGATGCGCCGCCACCGGTGGAGATGTGCGTCATCTTGGGGCCGTAGCCAAGTCTTTCAACCGCCTCGGCAGAGTCGCCGCCGCCGATGATGGAAACAGCACCGGAATCCGCTACTGCCTTTGCAACTGCCTCAGTACCTGCCGCAAAGTTCTTCCACTCGGAAACACCCATCGGTCCGTTCCAGACAACGGTGCCCGCGCCAATGATGGCGTTGGTGTAAAGCTCACGGGTCTTAGGACCGATATCAAGTCCCATCCAGCCGGCAGGGATCGAATCGGAGGGGATCTCCTTGTACTCGGTGTTCTCGTCGTATTCCTTACCGATCACGTTATCAATGGGAAGCAGGAAGCGAACACCCTTGTCTGCTGCCTTCTGCATCATTTCCTTTGCAAGCTCGATCTTGTCGGTCTCGCACAGAGAGTTGCCGACCTCGTATCCGTTTGCGGCAAAGAAGGTGTAAGCCATACCGCCACCGATGATGAGCGTGTCGCACTTCTCGATCAGATTCTTGATAACACCGATCTTGTCGGATACCTTAGCGCCGCCAAGGATGGCAACGAAGGGACGTGCGGGATCAGCCAGAGCCTTGCCCATGACGCTGATCTCCTTCTGAATGAGGTATCCGCAAACAGCGGGCAGATAATCTGCAACACCCGCGGTGGATGCGTGTGCGCGGTGCGCGGTACCGAATGCGTCGTTGACGAACAGACCGCCCTCGCCCGCCAGGTCAGCAAGTGCCTTTGCGAAGGTCGCGTCGTTCTTGGTCTCGCGCGCGTCGAAGCGAACGTTCTCGATCAGCACGCAGGTGCCGTTTTCCATAGCGGCGATCTTCGCCTGTGCATCCTCACCGATGATATCGGTAGCGAATGCGACCTTGCCGCCAAGCTCTGCGTTGAGTCGCTCTGCAACGGGACGGAGGGAAAACTTGTTACCGTCCTCAGCCAGTGCCTTTTCCTTCATTGCGGCAGCTGCTGCTTCTCTCTCAGCCTCGGGGAGTGCCTCGATCTTTGCGAGCTCCTTCTTGGTGAGCTTGAAGTTTGGAGTAAAGATTGCGTGGGGCTTGCCCATGTGCGAGGAGAGGATTACCTTAGCACCCTTTTCCATCAGATACTTGATGGTGGGGAGTGCTCCGATGATTCTCTTGTCGGAGGTGATGACACCGTTCTTCATGGGAACGTTGAAGTCGCAACGAACAAACACCTTCTGGCCTGCAGCGATTGCAACATCTTCAATAGACTTTTTGTTGTAGGTCATTTCTTTGGTTTCCTTTCCGATATCGTAGTATAAAAATCATATAAAATTATTATACCACAAATTTGCAAATTATCAAGGGCTTTTGTGAAATTTTTGACCTACTTTCCCATTTTCTTACTATTTTACAAAAATCAGGAATCCAAAGCGGTCAAAAATGGAACAGTTGAAAAAACGAAGCGGCTTTCTTTTTGGATAAAAGCCCCTGCACAGCACAAACTAATCAAAAACACGCAACGGACGGAGACCTGCAACATGAAGATCTTACTACTGACCGACCGCATGGAATGCGGCGGTGCGGAAACACATATCGCGCAGCTTGCCACCTCCCTTTTGGATGTGGGGGACGAGGTGCACCTGCTTTCGGGCGGCGGAAAGCTTGCCGATGCACTGGAGCAAGCAGGCGTTGTTCTGCACACCCTTGACACGCGCACCCACAATCCCGTAAGGCTTCTTCTCCTGCGCAGAAAAGTCCTTCGCCTGATCAAAAGGGAGCATTTTGACGTCGCCCACGCGCACGCAAGAATTCCCGCACTCCTGATCAAGGGCGTCGGGCGCTTCGGCACTCTGGAGATCGTCACACTGCACGCGCACTTTCGCGCAAGCTTCCCCTACCCTCTGATCTGTCATTGGGGGGAACGCACGATTGCCGTCAGCGAGGATCTGCGTCTGTACGCCAAAAAGGCGTACCGCATCCCCTCCGAGCGCATCACGGTCATCCAAAACGGCATCGACCCAAGGCGCTTTTTTCCGCCAATCCCGGATGTGCGTCAGGAGGAATCGGCAGACGCACCGATCAGGCTGCTGTTTGTCAGCCGCTTGGACGCCGATTGCAGCTTAGTGCCAAGGATCCTTTTGCGCATCCTTCCCTCCCTGCTGGAGGAATTCCCCAATGTGCGCCTGCGCATCGCAGGAGGCGGAACGGAATACGAAGCACTTCGCAAAAAAGCGCTCGCACTCAACCGAAGGCTGGGCATTGACGCCGTGGAGATGCTTGGGACGGTGGAGCATATGTCAAGTATTTTACAAACGGCTGATATTTTTATCGGTGTTTCCCGTGCCGCAATGGAGGCTGCCGCATCCGAGTGTGCGGTCATTCTCGCAGGCAATGAAGGCTATTTCGGGATTTTGGAGCCCGCAGTCTTTGGCGAGGCACTCCACACCAATCTTTCGGCAAGAGGGTGTCCTTCGCCGACGGAGGACGCGCTGCTGAGCGACCTGTGTTATCTTCTGCACGCTCCCGTATTCCGTCAGCGTTGCGCCAGCAAAGCGCGTCAGCTGGTTCTTACGCACTGCAACGCCACGGTCATGTGCGAAAAAACCCGCGCGCTCTACCAAAAATATCTGCACGTAAAGCCACGCTCGACAATCACCGTAGGTGGCTATCTCGGATGTAAAAACCTTGGAGATGACGCCATCTTTTTCGGGATGGTAACGGGCCTTCGTGCGTATGCTCCCGACGTGCGCATTCTTGCACTCTCCGGCTCCCCACGGGCCGATCGTGCGCGATTCGGCGTTGCCTGCTATCACCGATACAATCCCATCGCGATCCTGTTTTGCCTTCTGCGCTCGGATTTCTTTTTTTGCGGCGGAGGCTCTCTTTTGCAAAACGCGACCAGCAGCCGCTCGCTGCTTTACTATCTTTCCCTGCTCCGCGTGGCAAATCTCTTTTGCGATATCGGTCTGTACGCCGCGGGGATCGGACCTCTGCTAGGAGCGCGTGCGACAAAGCAGGTGCTCTCCGTTCTGTCAAAATGCCGTTATATCAGCCTGCGTGACAGAGATTCGCTTCGGTTTTTGCGAACGCACGGTATCTCTCCCGAGCACCTGTATTGCGGTGCGGACGCGGCGTTCTGGCTTTCCGCTCCCTCTGCCGGACGGATGCTGACAGTCCGTCGCGCCTCGCATCTTCCCAGGACAGGACGCTATCTTGTGATCGTGCCGCACAAGGAGGTGGAGCGCACCTCGCTTGGCGTGCTTTTGCCCGCGGCGGTACGCATCCTTTGCAGACGGCACAGACTGTTTCCCGTATTCTGTACGTTTGACGGGCGGGAGGATCGCGCCTCCTCCCATCTGCTCGCAAAGCAGTGCGGTGGAATTCCCGTGCGCCCGGACTGTGCCGAGGACGCGCTCGCGCTGCTTGGAGAGAGCGAATTGGTGCTGAGCATGCGGCTTCACGGACTGATCCTTGCAAGCGTTGCGCAAACGCCGGCTGTCGCGGTGTTTACGGATCGCTCCGAAAGCAAACTGACCGCATTCTGCAAGGAAATGGGACTTCGTGCCCTGAATGCACACGGTATCTCGGTGGGAGAGCTTGTGGATGCAATGGAGGAGAGCATCGCCGCAAGGCAGATCCATGCACCGATTTTGGCGGATTGCGTCAGAGATATGCGAAAAAAAGCGGAGAAAGACCTTGCAAATATCGTTGGAATGCTTTATAATAGGGGTAAGTAACCGTCAGGGAGGCGGGATGCCTCCTTGGGAAAGGACATCCATGAAGAACGCACAACTCGCGGATCTGTTACGCCCCGATACGCTGGACGGCATCGTCGGTCAGGAGCATCTGTTTGGAGAACGCGGCGTTATCCGCCGTATGCTGGCAAGCGGCAGATTGACCAATATGATTTTCTTCGGCCCTCCCGGCACGGGTAAGACCACCGCCGCAGGCATCATCGCAAAGGCATCGGGCATGACCTTTCACCGCCTCAACGCGACGTCCGCCACGCTTGCCGACGTCAAAAATATCATTCAGCAGACCAACAACGTCTTTGGCTCGGGCGGAATTCTCCTCTATCTGGACGAGATCCAGTATTTCAACCGCAAGCAGCAGCAATCGCTTCTGGAATATATGGAGGACGGACGCATCACGCTGATCGCCTCGACCACCGAAAATCCGCACTTTTTCATCTACAACGCCATTCTCTCCCGCGCGTCGCTCTTTGAGTTCAAGCCGGTAGCCCCCATCGCGCTGCGCCCCGTTCTGCGGCGCGCGCTTGACTATCTCAATTCGGAAAACGGCGCGCAAAAGCAGGTGGAGGACAGCCTTCTGGATTACGTCGCAACGGTCGCATGCGGTGACGTGCGACATTCTATCGTTCTGTTTGAAAACGCTTACCACGCTGCGGACGAGTGCATTCGGCGCGAGCACGTAGATAGCTTTGACACCTCCATCGGCAATTACAGCGAGGATATCCACTTCGATCTGCTTTCCTGCCTGCAAAAATCCATCCGAGGCTCGGATCCCGACGCCGCGGTCTTTTACCTTGCAAAGCTGTTGCAAATGGGCGAGCTTTTGTCGGTATGCAGAAGATTGCAGGTCATCGCGTCCGAGGATATCGGCCCCGCCTATCCCATGGCTGCCGCCGTGACGCGCGCATGCTGTGAATCGGCAAAGGAGCTCGGCATCCCGGAGGCACAGATCCCCCTCGCCCACGCCACCATCGTGCTTGCGACCGCGCCGAAATCCAATGCGGCGGAGGCTGCGATCATGGCGGCAAATGCCGCGGTGCAGGCAGGCAAGGGCAACGTGATCCCGACACACCTGCAAAGCCCACTCTATAAGGGATACAAATATCCGCACGATTACGAGGATCATTACGTCAAGCAGCAATATCTGCCCGATGATCTGATCGGCACAACCTTCTATCAGCCGGGAAGCAATAAGACCGAGCAGGCAGCCGCAGAGTATTGGAAAAGGATTAAAAGCAAATAAAAAAGGAACGGAGATGCGACACCGCATCTCCGTTTTCACGTAAAAAACAAAAAAAGAAAAATTTTTTATTTTTTTTGAAAAAACCTATTGCAATTTGAAAAAAAGTATGCTATAATGGGCAAGTCAGCGAATAAGGCCCCTTAGTCAAGCGGCTAAGACGTCGCCCTCTCACGGCGAAGGCATGGGTTCGATTCCCGTAGGGGTCACCAAAAAAAGAACAGACACCACAACGTGGTGTCTGTTCTTTTTTGTCGATACTCTTTACGAATCGAACCCACGCAAATCCGCAGGATTTGCTATAACGTGCGACATCGCCGACAAACGACTCGCACCGCATTATATCGCACGTTTGGGTTCAGATTCCCGTATCCCATATCCGCCGACTTTGTCGGTGGTTTTCTTTTTGTTATTCGTCACGAATCGAACCCACGCAAATCCGCAGGATTTGCTATAACGGGCGACATCGCTGACAAATGATTCGCACCGCATTATATCGCACGTTTGGGTTCAGATTCCCGTATGTAACGACCACCGACAACGTCGGTGGTTTTCTTTTTTCTCTCTCTTGTGCGAAATTAAGAAAACCGCGCACTCATTCTAACCTTTATTTATATATAATAAATATCAAAAACGTATTGACTTTCCCGACGCAAAGTGCTAAAATAGTAGATGTAAAAATTTCATTTTATAGAAAGGAAACAAAAAGAATGGCAACACCGATTATTATGCCCCGCCAGGGACAAAGCGTTGAATCCTGCATCATTACATCCTGGAACAAAAAGGTTGGCGATGTTGTAGAAAAGGGCGAGATCCTGTTCTCCTACGAAACCGACAAATCTTCCTTCGATGAAACCGCTCCCATCAGCGGCAAAATTCTGGCAATTTTCAGAGAAGAAGGCGATGACGTCCCCTGCCTTGAAAATGTGTGTGTCATCGGTGAGGACGGAGAGGATGCTTCTCAGTTCGCACCCGCAGGCGAGGAGGCTCCCGCAGCTCAAGCAGAAGCTCCCGCTCCCGCAGCAGAGGAGCCCGCAAAGGCAGAGCCCGTCGGACAGGCCGCTCCCGTTGCTCCCGTTGCAACCGAGGCAACCGGCGCAATCTCTCCCAGAGCAAAGGCACTCGCACAGAAGACCGGCGCCGATCTGCTCAAGGCAACTCCCACCGGTCCCAACGGACGCATCATCGAGCGCGACGTACAGAGCCTTGTTGACCGCGGTCTGACCGTTTCCGGCGCAGCATCCGCATCCTATACCAGCCCTGTTGAGGGTAGCGGCATCAACGGTAAGGTCATGCTTGCCGATCTGAACGCACCTGCAGCTCCTGTCGCAGCTCCTGCCGCAGCTCCTGCATCCGATCTTCCCGAATACGAGGACGTCAAGCTTCCCAACATCAGAAAGATCATCGCAAAGCAGATGTGCGCGTCGCTCACCAGCATGGCACAGCTGTCCTTCCATACCACCTTTGATGCGACCAAGGTCCTGGAGCTCCGCAAGACCCTCAAGGCAGGCGCTGAGAAGATGGAGCTTGCAAACATCACCATCAACGATATCATCCTCTATGCCGTATCCCGCGTACTGCTCAAGCAGAAGGGTCTGAACGCGCACTATCTGGATGATACCATGAGATACTTCAACACCGTCAACCTCGGTGTTGCGGTCGACACGCCCAGAGGATTGATGGTTCCCACCGTCTTCCACGCAGAGAAGCTTTCCCTCAACGAGCTTTCCGTACAGGCGAAGCAGGTGATCTCCGCGGCGCAGGGCGGCACCATCAGCCCCGACTTCCTCAAGGGCGCAACCTTCACGGTTTCCAACCTCGGATCTATGGGTGTTGAGGCATTCACTCCCATCGTAAATCCTCCTCAGACCGGAATCCTTGGCGTTGGTTCTGTCACCAGAAGACTCAAAGAGGTGAACGGCGTTGACGTCGGCTACCCCGCAATGGGTCTGTCCCTGACCGTTGACCACAGAGCACTCGACGGCGCAGACGCAGCAAGATTCCTCAAGGATCTCTGCTTCGCACTCGAGAACATCGATCTGCTTTTGGTAAAATAAATAAGGAGAGCATAGAACATGTATGATTTAATCATTTTGGGCGGTGGCCCTGCCGGCTACAACGCCGCTGAGCGTGCAGGTCATGCAGGTCTGAAGACCCTTGTCATTGAGGAAAGAGCCCTTGGCGGTGTTTGCCTCAACGAGGGTTGCATTCCCACCAAAACCCTTCTCTATTCCGCAAAGATTTACGACTACGCAAAGCACGGCAAGGACTACGGCGTGACCTTCGGCTCTGCCGATATCGACCACGCATTCGTCGTCAACCGTAAGAACGGCGTTGTCAAGCAGCTGGTTGCAGGCGTTGGCGCAAAGCTCAAGAAGAGTGGCGTTGAGGTCGTCAAGGCAACCGCAACGATCAAAGAGCGCAACAGCGAGGGCTTCGTTGTCACCGCTGACGGTAAGGAATACGTCGGCAAGCAGCTCCTGATCGCAACGGGCTCTGCTCCCGCACTTCCTCCCATCGACGGACTTCAGGAATCCTTGAAGGAGGGCTTCGCTCTTACCAACCGCGAAATTCTGGATCTGACCGTGATCCCCAAGACCATCGTCGTCGTTGGCGGCGGCGTCATCGGTCTTGAGATGGCATCCTACTTCAACTCGGTAGGCGCAAAGGTCTACGTGGTTGAAATGCTCGATCATATCGCAGGTCCCGTAGACAGAGAGATCTCCAAGCTCCTGCAGAAGGATTACGCATCCCGCGGCGTAGAGTTCATCCTGGGAGCGAAGGTAACCTCCATCAAGAACAAGAGCGTTTCCTATGAAAAGGACGGCAAGGTAACCGTTCTTCCCGCAGATTACGCGCTGGTTTCCATCGGCAGACGCGCAAGAACCGCAGGAATTGGATGTGAGAACATCGGACTGAAGCTCGAGCGCGGTGCGATCGTGACCAACGAGCTGGGCAAAACCAACGTTCCCGGCGTCTGGGCAGCAGGCGACGTCAACGGCAAGTCCATGCTGGCGCACACCGCTTACCGTGAGGGTGAGGTTTGCATCAACAACATCCTCGGCAAGAAGGATCGCGTCAACTACAACTCCATTCCCTCCGTCATCTACACCAATCCCGAGGTCGCGTCGGTCGGTGAAACCACCGAGAGCGCAAAGGAAAAGGGACTGGACGTCAACGTTCAGACCGTAACGCTCAAGTACAGCGGAAGATACATCGCAGAAAACGAGCACGGCTACGGCATCCTGAAGGTTCTGACCGACAAAAAGCATAAAAATATCGTGGGACTCCATATGATCGGAAGCTACGCCTCCGAGATCATCTACGGTGCCGCTATGATGGTGGAAACCGAGATGCGCGTTGAGGACATCCAGAAGATCGTATTCCCCCATCCCACCGTTTGCGAAGTCATTCGTGAATCCATGTTCATGTAAAAAAATTACAAGGAGATAAATTACTATGCCAAAGAGTCAATACGTCGACCCCGGTAAAGCCTTTGAGGCGGGTTACATCCATTTTGAAGACATTCCCGTATGTCAATACAACAAGACCTTGAAGCAGGAGCTCAAGATCTACTCCAAGGATGACATGATGCGCATCTACCGCGACATGGCAATCATCCGCGAGTTTGAGACCATGCTCAACGAGGTCAAGACCAAGAGCGCTTACAACGGCGTTGAGTACAACAACCCCGGTCCTGCGCACCTTTCCATCGGTCAGGAGGCATCCGCCGTCGGTGAGGCTTACTGCCTGGATATCAACGACCTTTCCTTCGGCTCCCACCGCAGCCACGGTGAGATCCTTGCAAAGGGACTTTCCTCCATCCAGAAGCTGGATGACAAGGAGCTTTACGACATTATGAAGGAGTTCCTTGGAGGCTCCGTTCTCGCAGTCGTTGAGAAGCACATGAACGCAGGCGGTAACATCAAGGAGCTGGCAATCAACTTCCTGCTCTACGGTGCGCTCGCTGAGATCTTTGCCCGCAAGACCGGCTTCAACCGCGGCTTGGGCGGATCCATGCACGCCTTCTTCATTCCCTTCGGTCTGATGCCCAACAACGCGATCGTCGGTGCATCCGCTCCCATCGCGCTGGGTGCAGCTCTTTACAAGCGCTCCAACCATAAGCCCGGTATCATCGTTTCCAACTGCGGTGACGGTGCAACCGGTAGAGGCCCTGTTCTCGAGTCCCTCAACTTCTCCTCCATGGACCAGATCACCAAGCTCTGGGGTATGGACGGCAAGTACAGCGATGGAGGACTCCCCATCCTGTTCAACGTATTCAACAACCACTACGGTATGGGCGGTCAGACCAGAGGTGAGACCATGGGTTATGACATGGTAGCACGCCTCGGTGCCGGCTTCAACCCCGAGCAGATGCACGCAGAGCGTGTCAACGGCTACGATCCGCTGGCTGTCATCGACGCCGTTACCCGCAAGAAGAAGCTTCTGCTTGAGGGCAAGGGTCCCGCACTGCTTGACGTTGTTACCTACCGTGTTTCCGGTCACTCTCCCTCCGACTCCTCCACCTACCGTACCGCAGAGGAGATCGAGGCTTGGAAGGCAGCAGATCCGATTCTCGCGTTCAAGACCAAGCTCATTCTGGGCGGCGTTGCAACCGAGAACGAGTTCGCAACCATTCAGGAGGATATCACCAAGCGCATGACCGAGATCATGAAACTTGCCATCAACGATGAGATCTCTCCCCGTATGGACCTCGTCAAGGAGCCCGACGCAATCTCCTCCATCATGTTCTCCAACCAGAAGGTCGCAAGCCTGGACCCCGAGCGCAAGCCCGACGTTCTGATGCCCAAGGAGGAGTGCCCCCGTGTGAAGGAGATCGCAGGCAAGGTTCGTACCGCAAAGGATGCAAACGGCAAGCCTGTTTCCAAGATGAAGATGTACAACGTCACCGACGGCTTGTTCGAGCCGATCATTGACAAGTTCTATGAGGATCCCACTCTCATCGCTTACGGTGAGGATAACCGTGACTGGGGCGGCGCATTCGGCGTTTACAAGAAGATGACCGAGGCAATTCCCTACCACCGCTTCTTCAACGCTCCCATTTCCGAGTCCGCGATCGTTGGCTCCGCTGTCGGTTACGCAATGTGCGGCGGCCGTGCGATCGTTGAGCTGATGTACGCAGACTTTATCGGCTGCGCAGGCGACGAGATCTTCAACCAGATGGCAAAATGGCAGGCAATGTCTGCAGGCATCCTCAAGATGCCCATCGTTCTCCGCGTTTCCGTCGGCTCCAAGTACGGTGCACAGCACTCTCAGGACTGGACCGCACTCTGCGCACACATCCCCGGACTGAAGGTCGTATTCCCCTCCACTCCTACCGATGCAAAGGGTCTTATGACCAGCGCGCTTGAGGGCACTGACCCCGTTGTCTTCTTCGAATCTCAGAGAGTTTACGGCTTTGGCGAGGAGTTCCGCAAGGACGGCGTTCCCGTTGGTCACTTCGAGATTCCCTTCGGCGAGCCCGATATCAAGAAGGAAGGTAAGGACGTTACCATTCTGACCATTGGTGCAGTTCTGTACCGCGCAATGGAGGCTGCAAAGATCCTGGAGGAGAAGTACGGCATTTCTGCCGAGGTCATCGACTCCCGTTCCGTTGTTCCCTTCAACTATGAGAAGGTTCTGGAGTCTGTTAAGAAGACCGGCAAGATCCTGATCGTGGGTGACGCTTGCGAGCGTGACTCCGTCATGCGTGACATGGCTTCCAACATCACCGAGATGGCATTCGATTACCTCGATGGACCTCCCGTTGTTGTCGGTTCCCGCAACTGGATCACTCCTGCATTCGAGCTTGAGAAGAGCTTCTTCCCGCAGCCCAGCTGGATCATCGATGCACTGGCTGAGAAGATCATGCCCATCCCCGGCTATGTTCCCGAGCAGAACTTCACTGACATCGAGAAGATCGAGCGCAGCAAGAAGGGTATCTAATCAAATCTAACAAAGGATTTCGGGCATAGCAATATGCCCGAAATTTGTTTTATTATGAAATATATCAGACTTCGTTCAACCGATCCCTATTACAACCTCGCACTCGAAGAATATCTTCTGACACAAAGGGATGAGGATTTCTTCCTGCTCTGGCAAAACCGTCCCGTGGTGGTGATCGGAAAAAATCAAAACGCCTATGCCGAGGTCAATCTCGCTTACGCAAAGGAACATGGCATCGACGTTTGCCGCCGTATCACGGGCGGAGGCGCGGTGTATCACGATCTCGGAAACGTCAATTACAGCTTCATTACCTCTGCTCAAAAGGCGGAGATGCTGGATTATGCGTATTTTACCCGTCCGATCATCGATGCCCTTGCAGAAATGGGCTTGGAGTGTTCTCTGAGCGGTCGAAACGACTTGGTCTGCGGGGATCAGAAATTCTCCGGCAATGCGCAATATTCCACAAACGGACGCATCCTGCATCACGGTACGCTCCTTTTGCAGACCGACACCAATGTCCTTTCCTCCGTCCTCAAGGTAGACAAGGAGAAAATGCAGTTCAAGGCGGTCAAGTCGCACAAGAGCCGCGTGGTCAATCTCAACACGCTTTTGGAAAAGCCCCTTGCGGTCGAGGAATTTATCGAAAGCATTGAGGCTTACGTCCTCCGCAGCCTGAAGGCAGAGCGCGTGGAGGAATCGGGGATAGCAGGTCATCCAAACATTGAAGCCCTTCGTGCGCGCAACGCAAGTGACGAGTGGATCTATTCCGATAAGCGCTATCTGACGAATTACACGGTATATAAAAAGAAGAAGTTTCCCTTCGGTGTAGTCTGCGCGGAGATGACTCTGCTGGGCGACGTGATTGAGAGCATTCGTCTTTCCGGTGACTTCTTCGGAATCTCCCCCCTTGACGAATTGGAGGCAAGCCTTGTCGGCGGCAGCATCCGTTCGCTTTCCAAGCCGGATATTTCCAAGTACGTCAGCGGCATGACCTTGGCGGATCTGCAAGAGCTTCTCAACAGCTGATCACAAAATAAAAAACTCGCGTAGCGGTTTTGCTACGCGAGTTTTTTTGTCAGAACAAGCCAACGATAAATTTGACGACGTAAGAGCCCGTCATCATGATCAGGATCGCAAGGGATACACCGCCCGCCGTTGCAAGCAGGGATTTCTTGAATTCCAATCCAAGGACGGACGCAATCAGCGTTCCCGTCCAGGCTCCCGTTCCGGGGAGCGGAATTCCAACAAACAGCAGGATGCCCCAATAGGAGTATTTTTCAATCTTCCCCTTGTGCTTTTCCACCTTCCGATTCAGCCACTCCTCCAGCGAACGGAAAAACTTGATCTTACTGCTCGCAAACCATTTCAGGACTGAACGGATAAACAGCAGAATAAACGGAGCCGGGAGTATATTTCCGACAAAGCTGAACAGTGCCGTTTGCCACCACGGAAGTCCCAGCGCAGTTCCCATCGGAACGGCTCCGCGGCACTCGATGATCGGAATCGCAGAGCAAAAAAGCACGCAAAGCTCCTTGCCCACCGTTTCCAGAAAAAACTCCTCAATTACTTCTACAATACCCATCTTTTCAATCCTTTATTGCGTTCAGTGCTTCCCCTTAATCAAAGGAGAAATACGCTTGTATATCAAAAACGTCAGCAAGGTATTGGCAAGCCCTTTCAAGACCGTAAACGGAAGATTGAAGGTCAGAAGGCAGCCAAGCAAGCCGTCTACCGAGGGCAGGATGGCTTGATACGCCTTGATAATGACGTCAATCGGCATAATCTTGGTATAAATCGGATAAATCAAAAAATAGTTGGTCAGGATGCTGATGCTTCCCATGGCAACAGCTCCCAAAAGAGCCGCGAGCAAAGCGCTCTTACGGGTTTTATACTTGCAGTAAATCAATCCTGCAGGAAGCACAAAGGCAGTTCCTAAAATGAAATTGGAAAGCTCGCCAACGCCGCCCGTGGTGGTCATGGTTACGTTGATCAGATTTTTGATCAGGCACACCAGAACCCCCGCCAGGGGCCCTAAGCTGAACGAAGCGAGAAGTGCGGGAAGCTCCGAAAAGTCCATCTTGATAAAGCTGGGCATAAACGGAACCGAGAAGCTGAGCATCATCAAAACCGTCGAAATGGCGGATAGGATGCCAACCACAACGATGTAACGAACCTTATTGACCTGTGTATGTTCCTTCATAGTGAAGTCCTCCAAAACAAAAATCCCCGTGAGGACACGGGGCACAGCAGGTGCCGCCCTGCCATTTCCTTTCTCATCCGGACTTTCAAAACGAGTGCTTGCCGATGCATCGCATCGGCAAGGCAAGCCTTTGGCTTGCCGTACAAGATTGCTTGGCAATCTTGTGCGAGCGTTTTACCGTCGGTACGGGAATTTCACCCGTTCGGCTCGGCACCGCGGTGCCCAAGTTCGCAGACTGTACTGCCGGTATGGAATTTCACCAATCCCCAAAGATATTTGGTTTGGTTTTCCCTTTCGGGAAAAAGCAAAAGGAGCTACTGCGCCTTCACGCAGTAGCTCCAAAAGCGCTTTCTATAAAAAGCAGATGCTAATTATAATTAAGCAAGGATGGTGGATACGACGCCGGAACCAACGGTTCTGCCACCCTCACGGATCGCGAAACGAAGTCCTACCTCGCAAGCGATGGGAGTGATGAGCTCAACGGTCATATCAACGTTGTCACCGGGACGGCACATCTCAACGCCCTCAGGGAGCTCGATGGTACCGGTAACGTCGGTGGTTCTGAAATAGAACTGAGGTCTGTAGCCAGCGAAGAAGGGCTTCTTACGGCCGCCTTCCTTCTCGGTCAGAACGTAAACGTGGCCAACAAACTTGGTGTGAGGATGAACGGAGCCGGGCTTAGCCAGAACCTGTCCTCTTTCGATCTCTTCCTTAGCAATACCGCGGAGGAGAGCACCGATGTTATCACCGGCCTCTGCCTGGGGCAGGAGCTTGTGGAACATCTCAACACCGGTAACGGTGGTGGTCTTCTTCTCGTCGGAAAGACCTACGATCTCAACGACGTCGGAAACCTTAACGGTACCACGCTCAACACGACCGGTAGCAACAGTACCACGGCCGGAGATGGAGAATACGTCCTCGACGGGCATCAGGAAGTCGAGGTCTGCCTGGCGCTCGGGAGTAGGAATGTACTCGTCAACAGCAGCCATGAGCTCGAGAATAGGAGCGTACTCAGGGGAAGAAAGATCGGTGCTAGTAGACTCCAGAGCGTTACGGGCAGAGCCGCGAACGATGGGAAGATCGTCGCCGGGGAAATCGTAAGAGGAGAGGAGGTCACGAACTTCCATCTCTACGAGATCGAGCAGCTCATCGTCATCAACAAGGTCAGTCTTGTTCATGAATACAACGATTGCGGGAACGCCTACCTGACGAGCAAGCAGAACGTGCTCGCGGGTCTGCTGCAAAGGACCGTCGGTACCTGCAACTACGAGGATAGCGCCGTCCATCT
>JAFVXH010000021.1 GCA_017501225.1 Clostridia bacterium | reverse complement strand
TTTACGCCTCACTGTTTGCAATACCACTCCATAAAAGCGGATGTGTTATCTTCGCTGACATAGTTTTTGTCGTTCTTCAAAAGATAAAGCATTCGCTCATCTTCTTCCGTCCTATCTTTTTGGGAATCTATTCCTTTTGTCAGCATATTTATCATAAACTTATTGATTCCACGGAGCTTGGTCTTATCCATACCGCCCTGCATAGTGAAAAGCGGAATTTCCTCGGAAAGAGCGTTTGCCTTACGAACTTCATCAAGGGCAGTTCCGGTATCGCAAAGACCAACGGCGCAAATGGCAGAAATCTTGTATTTCTTCGCCGCCTTTTTGTATCCCTTGATTCCATTGGCAAATAGCCAACCAAGATATATAATCTCCGTTCCGCTTGATAACTGTTTTTTAGCTTCGCCCAAAGCATATACGGGCAAACTCGTTTTTTCACCAAGTATTTTCGCATACTTTGCGGTATGTCCTGTGTTAGATGTATAAACAATAGCTTTCATTGTTATTTCCTCCAAATTAAAAAGTGCGTGACCGAAGCCACGCACAAAAAACACAAACTCCGAGTCGCTAAACTAACCTTACATAGAAAAACATAACTGTATATCCTATCAAGTGGAATTTGCATTTTTATCAAATTCTAACGATAGGAATATACAAAAGGGTATAGTACCCCCTTGGATATTTAAGAAGCGTTTTTCTATTTAGTTAGTTTAGCGTAGATATTATACCACCATTTTCTTCATTTTTCAATACATTTGAAAAAAATTTACAAAAAAATAATAAGAAAAATAATAAGAAAAATCGCTACCCCGAAGGATAGCGATCTCGTGTTATTCGTCGTATGACTTTCCGAAAAGTATCTGCATAAAGTTCCGTCTGCCGTAGAGTACGCGGATGATATGAACCTCGTCGCTTTCGACCTTGTAAAACGCGGTATAGTTACCGCAAACAAGAAAACGATACGGCACTTCAAGGCTGATGATAGAGGAAAGCGGCGCACCGATTTCGGGGAAATCCGCAAGCTGACGGATGCGCTTCATAATCTTTTCAATCGTGTTGATTGCCGATTGCTCGCTGCACAGCTCGTCGGTGATATAGGCTTTGATCTCCTTCATATCCTCAAGAGCATCGGGCGTAAAATTGATTTTAGCCATTGCTTACCCCCAGAAGTGCTTCGACCTCCGAGATATCAATATATCCTTTTTCTTTAGCAGAAGCTTCACCCTTGGCAAGCTCGCTCATCAGCTTGAGCGTTGCCTGTGTCTTTTCAAATTCTTCCATATCAACGATGGCGTATCTGCCCCGACCGTTCTTGGTGAGGAATACGGGTTCGCCAACGGCGATGTCGCGCAGCACCTCGTTATAGTTGCGCAGATCTGATACGGGCTTAATGTTTGGCATCATAAATTCCTCCTTTGTTTGTATTCTGCTGTATTTATTATACACTAATTCTTCGTAAAATTCAACAGCAAAATCAAAACTTTCATAAAAAATTTATAAAAGCAAGGGGTGAACCGTTTGGGAACACCCCTTGCTTTCGGTTTATGCGAGTATCAGTTCACGCATTACGGTTTCTTCGGCAGAGTTCCGAACGTTGTTCATCATCTGTACCCACCGCATTTGATCGGTTGCCTTGAGGTGTTCGTCGATTCCTTGTGTCTTGGCAAACGCTACTGTCAGAGAGGTCAGCATCTTGTGCGCCTGTTCGTCCACGTCGGCAAGGTAGGCATTGAGCCGTCCTTCACCGAGCAGGGCGGAATACCTTCCGCGACGGTGCTGCTTGAGGTAGTCGAGGTGCATCCGTCCATATTTGCCGATGGACTTCTGTTCGGGAAGCTCCACGTCGGGAACGAGGTTGCCGTTTTCCTCGCGGTATGTACCTCCAAGCTGTTCGTAATAATTTTGTGTCATGTCATTGACCATCCTTTCTCCCTATGTATTATAGGAGTATATTTTCCGTACTTCTGCCTGAGTTTTTGTCGTCAGATGTGTCCTTTCTCACATCTCCAATTCTTTTCGACATTTCAAGCATAGCGTAGCAGAACCGATTGAATGGTGTCAATGTTGTCTGCGACGGGTCACCCTCGCGGATGCGCATGGTTCTGCGGATCTCCTTGGGGATGACGACGCGTCCAAGATCATCGATTCTTCGAACAATTCCTGTGGCTTTCATATATAAAATCTCCTTTTCGCAATTACGATTGTAGGGGCGACCATCGGTCGTCCGTTCGGTTTTTTTGCGGACGAACACTGCTCGCCCCTACACAAAAATGCAACCGTGCTGTTAGTATCTGCAAAAGAAGGGGATTTATACTTTCGGTCTTGCTTTTTTTGGATGACTGTGATATAATCTTTGCGAGGTGATGAAGGATGAAGGTTATCAGACAAGAAACATCGGAGGAAATCTTCCCGTATATTGCGTACGCGCCTGAAAACAGAAGCGCACATCCCGCCCTTCTGATCCAGCTTCACGGAGCGGGGGAGCGCGGAGAAGGCGGAGATGCGCTTGACGGCGTGCTGGTCAACGGCTTTGCCAATATCGTCAACGACGAAAACCTTACGGACTGCGTGCTTGTGATGCCGCAGTGTCCGACCGACAGCTTTTGGGTGGCAAGGATCGAGAGCATCCGCAAATTTATTGACTTGATGATGCAAAAATTTTCGGTCGATCCGAGCAGAATCTATCTTTGCGGTCTTAGCATGGGCGGCTTTGGAACCTGGTATACCGCTGAGGCATTTCCCGATCTGTTTGCCGCGATCGCGCCCTGCTGCGGCGGCGGAATGTCCTGGACGGCACACGTGCTGACCATGCCGATCTGGGCGTTTCACGGAATGGAGGACACGGTCGTGCCTCCCATTCTGACCATTCAGATGATCGAAAAGCTGGAAGGGAAGAACCCAAACCTAAGATACGATCTTTACGAGGGCGTACGCCACAATTCCTGGGAGCGTGCCTTCTCGGAGGAGCTGCTTGCGTGGCTTCTGGAACAGAAAAAAGCGGAGTGATGAGCTCCGCTTTTGATTTTATCGCCACCCGCTTGCCTTTTGAAAAAGAATGCTTGATTTTTGCCGATGCGTGGTGTATAATGGTATCATCCAAAATCCAAAGTACGGTATTCGGATGGGGAAATGAATGGAAACGAAAGTAATCAACACATATAAGGACGTGTTTGCGGAGTATCTGCTCTGCCTTGCACTGGACGTTGGCGAGGGAATGCTCAAAAACGGCGGTGAGGTCAGCAGGGTAGAGGACACCATCGAGCGCATCTGCTATTCCTACGGTGCCTCGCACGTCGAGGTTTTTACCATCGTGTCGGTGATCCACGCCAGCATCCGCATGGAGGACGGAACCTATTCCTCCCAGATGCGGCGCGTGCGCACGACCTCGATGAATCTTGCGCGCCTGGAGCAGTTCAACGCCATCTCCCGCAAGGTCTGCTCGGAGAAGCCTGCGCTTGCCGTATTTGACGGATACGTGCAGGATGTCAAGCTCACAAAGGGCTATCCCGTATGGCTGCAGCTGCTGGCATGGGCGGTCGCTGCCGGCGCGTTCGCCGTCTTTTACGGCGGTGCTCTGTTTGATACCTTGGCGGCGATGTTTGCCGGATGCGTGATGTTTTGCGTGGAGCATTACAGCTCCAAGCGCATCAACGGCATCGCCAAGACCGTGTTCTCCTCGCTGCTTGCCTCCCTGATCGCGGGTGCGTTCGTGCTTCTCGGCATCGGGCAGGACGGCGGTGCCATCGTCATGGGCACGATCATGCTTCTCGTTCCCGGTATGGCGATCGGAACGGCTGTGCGCGATCTGTTTTGCGGAGATATTCTGTCGGGAAGCATGAAGCTTTTGCAGGCATGTCTTACGGCGCTGATGATCGCCTTTGGCTATATCCTTGCCGCGACGATCTTAGGAGGTGGCGTGATATGAGCTTTTGGACGACACAGCTGCTGATTCGCCTGATCACCTCGTATATCGGTTCCTGCGCCTTTGCGATCGTGTTCAAGATCAACCGTCGGCATCTTTGGCTGGTTGGATTTTCCGGCATGGTAGCCTACTTTATCTATCACTCGATGCTGTATACCACCGCATCGGTCTTTGCCGCAAGCTTTGTGTGCGCGCTGGTTGTGGCAACCTTTGGCGAGATGTGCGCACGCTGGTTCCGTGCCCCCGCCGTTGTGTTCTGGGTGACGGGACTGATTCCGATCGTCCCCGGCGGAGATTCCTACTACGCCATGAAATTCCTTTTGCAGGGCGATATGGCGCAGGCATTGGATAAAATCATCTTTACGGGACAGGTGGCGCTCGGCATTGCGGGTGGCATCGTGCTGGTTTCCATTATTTTCGGGATCCTGACCGACCGGGCGCGCAAAAAGGCGCAAAACAGATAATCGGAAAATCAAGGGAAAGAGCATCACGGCAAAGGCGTGATGCTCTTTTTTTCTTTTATCTTACTTACGCCTTCAGCTTTGCAAGTGCTGCCTTGACGCCGTCCAGGTTTTCTTGGTACTTGGCAAGCTTTGCTCGCTCTGCGTCGACGACGGCGGCGGGTGCCTTTGCGACAAAGCCTTCGTTGGAAAGCTTCTTTTCCAGGCGCGCGATCTCATCGGTCAGCTTCTTGCTCTCACCCTCAAGGCGTGCCTTTTCCTTTTCCATATCCACAAGGTCGGCAAGGGGCAGATAGACCGTTGCCGAATCGGTGACGATCTGCACGGCGTTGTCCGCGCTGACGACGTCCTCACCGAACGAAGCAGCCACAGCGGTTTCGGACGCCGAAGCCAGGCGCGCAAAGAACGCGTGCGTGGAGGGAGCGAAGGACTCCTCGTACTTGGTGACGATATAGACCTTTGCCTTGCGGGAGGGAGGAACGTTCATCTCGTTGCGGCGCAGGCGGATCGCCTTGATGACGGCGATGACGCGGTCAAGCTCCGCGGACTCCTTGGCAAATTCCAGGCTCTCGTCATGCACAGGATAGCGTGCGATCATGATGCTCTCGGCATCCTCGCCGTGGGGGAGTGCCCCATAGATCTCCTCGGTGATGAAGGGCATAAAGGGATGCAGGAGCTTGAGCGTTCCGAGCAGGACGTAGCAAAGCACGTTCTGCGCGACGAGGTTCCCCTCGGTATCCTTCTCGGCAAGGCGGCTCTTGGTCAGCTCGATATACCAGTCGCAGTAAACGTCCCAGATGAACTCGTAGATCGAGGCAAGCGCCACGCCGACCTCAAAGTGATCAAGGGCGTTGACGACCGTCGCGACGGTCTTTTCATAGGCGGTCAGGATCCACTTGTCCTCCATTGAAAGCTTAGATGCATCGGGAAGCTCGACGCGGTCGATGGTCAGGTTCATGCGCACGAAGCGGGATGCATTCCAGAGCTTGTTGGCAAAGTTACGAGCCGCCTCCATCTTCTCATCCGAGAAGCGCATGTCGTTTCCGGGGGAGTTACCCGTGGAGAGCGCAAAGCGGAGCGCGTCGGCGCCGTATTTCTCGATGACCTCCAGAGGATCGATGCCGTTGCCCAGGGATTTGGACATCTTGCGTCCCTGCGCGTCGCGCACCAAACCGTGAATAAATACGGTATGGAAGGGCTCGCGTCCCATCTGCTCAAGACCGGACACGATCATACGGGAAACCCAGAAGGTGATGATATCGTATCCCGTGACAAGCACGCTTGTGGGATAGTATTTCTGCAGATCCGCGGTGTTTTCGGGCCATCCCATGGTCGAGAAGGGCCAGAGGGCGGAGGAGAACCAGGTGTCCAGCACGTCCTCATCCTGACGGACCTTGCCGCCGCACTTGGGGCAGACCTCGATGTCCTCGCGGCAGACGGTCATCTCACCGCAGGCGTCACAGTAGAATGCGGGAATGCGGTGTCCCCACCAGAGCTGACGGGAGATGCACCAGTCAAGGATGTTGTTCATCCAGTTGAAGTAGTTCTTGGAGAAGCGTTCGGGGATAAATCTGATCGTTCCGTCCTCGACCGCCTTGATGGCAGGCTCTGCCAGGGGCTTCATCTTGACGAACCACTGATCGGAGGTGATGGGCTCGACCGTGGTGCCGCAGCGGTAGCAGACACCGACGTTGTGCTCGTGGGGAACGACCTTGACCAGGTACCCCTCTGCCTCAAGATCGGCAACCAGAGCTTTGCGGCAGGCATAGCGGTCCATGCCCTCGTACTTTCCTGCATGCGCGTTCATGGTAGCGTCGTCGTTCATGACCTTGATCTGCTCCAGGGAGTGACGCTGACCGACGAGGAAGTCGTTGGGGTCGTGCGCGGGCGTGATCTTGACGCAGCCGGTGCCGAAGCCAATCTCGACGTAATCGTCGGCAATGACGGGGATCTCTCTGCCAACCAAGGGCAGAATGAGCGTCTTGCCGATCAGATGCTTCATCGCCTCATCCTCGGGGTTGACGGCAACGGCGGTGTCACCGAACATGGTTTCGGGACGCGTCGTGGCGATCTCCACGTATCCGTCCTCGCCCTTGATGGGGTACTTGATATGCCAGAAGCTGCCGGGCTGATCCTTGTACTCAACCTCGGCGTCCGAAAGAGCCGTCAGGCATCTGGGACACCAGTTGATGATGCGGTGACCGCGGTAGATGAGTCCCTTCTCGTAAAGGCCTACGAAGACCTCACGGACGGCGCGGGAGCAGCCCTCGTCGAAGGTGAAGCGCTGACGTGACCAGTCGCAGGAGGTACCCAGCTTTTTCAGCTGACCCGTAATGCGAGCCTCGTATTTGTCCTTCCAAGCCCAGACGCGCTCCAGGAATGCCTCGCGACCGAGGTCGTATCGGGTCAGACCCTCCTCCTCGCGCAGACGCTCCTCGACCTTGATCTGCGTCGCGATCCCTGCGTGGTCGGTGCCGGGAAGCCAAAGGGTATTGAAGCCCTGCATGCGCTTGTAGCGCACCAGGATGTCCTGAAGCGTTTCGTCCAGGGCATGTCCCATATGCAATTGTCCCGTGACGTTGGGGGGCGGGATGACGATCGAGAAGTGCTCGGCGTCGTTGGTGACGTCAGGGGTAAAGTAGCCCTTCTCGCACCAATTTTGATAAATTCTGTCCTCAAACTCCGACGGTGTGTAGGTTTTGGACAGCTCGTTGTAGCGATCCATTACGGTTCCTCCTAATATTACTCTTGTGTAATTGTTTTCGCAAAAAAGAAAAAAGCTCCCAAGTCCCATCAGGACGTGGAAGCACGCGGTACCACCTGATTTCGCACAAGGATCTCCTTATGCGCACTCTGCCCATAACGGTGGGAACCGTCGCGGACTACTCCAAATTTCACCCGCACCACTCGGAAGCGACTTCAACTCTCCGTGTCAAGGACTCGCACCAACCGTCCTCTCTCTGTGCACCGTAAGAGCCTACTCCTCTCCGTCTTCGTGTTTACCTATGCATTATAGCACACAAAAAAAGGTTTGTCAATAGGGAGTTCTCCTTTTTTATCCTACGCTCTCATAGCATATACGCTGTGCGCATATGGTAAAGAGAGTGTTTGTTTTTGGGAGGGGGAGCATGGGGAAGCGGTTGGAGCTGCGCATGACACCGATCGTGGCGATTTTGTTTCTGGGAATGCTGTTTGCGGATCATACGGGCGTATGGTTCGTTACGCTGCTGGCGGCGCTTGTGCATGAAATGGGGCATCTTCTGGCGGCAAAATGCCTTCATATCCCGATCAAAAACCTGCGCATCGGGCTTCTGGGCGCGCGGCTTTCGGTCAGAGGACGGATGCTTTCCTACGGGGAGGAGTGGCTGCTTTGTGCGGCAGGTCCCTTTGCAAGCCTTCTCGCATCCGCCGCCGCAAGCCCCTTTTGGAGGTGCGGGCAGATCGCGCAGTGGTTTTCCTGCGCGTCGCTGTTGCTTGGAATTTTGAATTTGCTGCCCATCCGCAGCTTTGACGGTGGCAGAATGCTGCAAAGCCTGCTCTCCTGCTTTCTGCCCGAGGGGAGGGTGCTGGCTCTGATGCGCCTGATCTCCTTCTTCTTTTTGTTCCTTTTGTGGGCGGTGGCGATCTACTTCCTTCTCAAGGTCGGAGAGGGGCTTTCTCTGTTCTGCTTTTCCATGAGTCTGTTTTACCGTTTTTTTGAGCACAATCCCGAGCTGTAAAAAAGGAGGATCGCGGAGCATAAGCGAGGAAACGGGAGAATTTTGGTGTTTTTCGTTAGATAAATCCATTTGAACACGGATAAAAATGGTTCGTTGTGAATAATGACGAAATTTGAAATATTTTGGCAAACGTATTGCATTTATGACGAACATCTGCTACAATATATGGCGTAGTTTATGGCCAGAGTGCCAAAGCCTTGCCGCCACAAGGGAAATCGAGCCCGAAACGGCAACGCGCGGCAACGGGCAGCACGCCCGTTTTGTTCCATGAATATTTTTTTCTTCAAAGGAGTATTTATTCGGAATGAACAAGGATGTATTGATTCAGCTCAAGGGCATTTCCAAGGCGTACGACGGGGAGGTCGTTCTGGACAACATCTCGCTGGAGATCCACGACAAGGAATTTATTACGCTTCTGGGCCCCTCCGGTTGCGGCAAAACCACCACGCTCCGCATCATCGGCGGCTTTGAAACGCCGGACGAGGGCGACGTGTTTTTCGACGGAGAGCGCATCAACGATCTGCCTCCTTACCGCCGTCAGGTCAACACGGTATTCCAGAGATACGCGCTGTTCCCGCATCTGAACGTGTTCGATAACATCGCCTTCGGTCTGCGGATCCAGAAACGCAAGGGCGAGGAGATCCGCGAGCGCGTCAAGGAGATGCTGGCACTGGTCAACCTCCGCGGCTTTGAGCGCCGCCGTGTCAGCACCCTGTCGGGCGGACAGCAGCAGCGTGTTGCCATCGCGAGAGCACTCATCAATCAGCCCAAGGTTCTTCTTCTGGACGAGCCCCTGGCGGCACTTGACCTCAAGCTCCGCAAGGATATGCAGAACGAGCTGAAGAACATCCAGCAAAAAACGGGAATTACCTTTATTTACGTTACCCACGATCAGGAGGAGGCGCTCTCCATGTCCAACACCGTCGTGGTGATGGCGCACGGAAGAATTCAGCAGATCGGCACGCCGACCGATATCTACAACGAGCCGGTGAATGCGTTCGTTGCCGACTTTATCGGAGAATCCAACATCGTCGACGGCGTGATGCTGGCAGACCGCCGCGTCCGTCTTGCGGGGCATACCTTTGACTGCGTGGACGGCGGCTTTGGCAAGAACGAGCCGGTGGACGTCGTCATCCGTCCCGAGGACGTGGACGTGGTCAAGGTGGATGCCGGTCAGCTCTGCGGAACGGTCACGGGTGTGACCTTCAAGGGCGTGCATTACGAGATCATCGTGGACGTCGCGGGCTTTAAGTGGATGATCCAGACCACGGATTTCGTTGCCGAGGGAGAAACCATCGGACTCTCTATTGATCCCGACGCCATTCATATTATGAAAAAATCCGAGTTCTCGGGTATGTTCGGAGATTATTCCTCGTTCAGTGACGAGCTGGACAAGCTTTCTGATGCTTCGGAGGGTGTGGAAGAAGAATGAAAAAGAAATTTTCGTTTGAGCGTCTGGCCGCAAGCCCCTACGTGGTGTGGTCGTTGCTCTTTATCATCGCTCCCTTGCTGTTCGTGGCGTATTTCGCCTTTACCGACAGCGACGGCGGCTTTTCTTTCCAAAACATTGCTTCTCTTGGAGCATACTCCAAGACCTTTGTGATGTCCCTTGGGTTCTCCCTGATCGCCACCACGGTGTGCTTTCTGATCGGATATCCCTTGGCTTACTGCATGGCGCGCACCTCGGAGCGTACCAGAAGCGTCCTGATGATCCTTCTGATGCTCCCGATGTGGATCAGCCTGCTCATCCGTACCTATTCGCTCATGGCGCTTCTGGATAACGGAGGACTGATCAGCTCCTTCCTCGTCGATCACGGCTTTGAGAAGCTCAATTTCATCGGCACCGAGGCGGCGGTCATTCTCGGTATGATCTACGACTTTTTGCCTTATATGGTCATGCCGATCTATACCTCCATGACAAAGCTGGACAACCGCTACTTAGAGGCGGCGGCTGACCTTGGCTGCAACGGTCCCAAGACGCTGTTCCGCGTCATTTTCCCCTTGACTATGCCCGGTGTTGTGTCCGGAATTACCATGGTGTTCGTTCCCTCCATCAGCACCTTCTACATCTCGCAAAAGCTGGGCGGCGGATGCTTTGACCTCATCGGTGACACCATCGAGCGTCAGTTCCAGAATGCCGTTACCTACCACACGGGCGCGGCGGTATCTCTTGTGATGATGATCCTGATCCTTCTTTCCCTTGCGATCATGAACAAATTCTCGGATAGCGGGGAGGACATCATCGTATGAAATTTTTGTCCAAATGCTATATCTTTATCATTTTTGCCATTTTGTACGCTCCCATCTTCGTGGTGGTGCTCTTTTCCTTCAACGAATCCGAAAGCCTTAGCAACTTTTCGGGCTTTTCGCTGTACTGGTATCAGGAGCTTTTCCGCGACGGCGACGCGTTCTCCGCACTGAAAAACTCTCTTTTGCTGGCAGTCAGCTCCTCGGCACTTGCGACCGTGATCGGTACCTTTGCCGCACTTGGCATCGCCCGTGCGCGCAAGAAGTGGACCAAGCAGATCATGGAGAGCGTTGCCAACATCCCGATGATGAATCCCGATATCGTCACGGGTGTTTCGATGATGCTGCTCTTTGTCGGCTTTGTATCCCTTCTCGGGTGGCTTCTGCGCGTGCTCAATCTGTCCCAGAACTTCGACGGCTCTTATTTGTTCGGATTCTGGACCATGCTGATCGCGCATACCACCTTCAATCTGCCCTACGTCATTCTCTCGGTCCTTCCCAAGTTCCGACAGATGGACAAGAACCTGACCGAGGCGGCTCTGGATCTGGGATGCACACCGCTTCAGACCTTTTTCCGCGTGGAGCTCCCCTCGATCTTACCCGGTGTTCTTTCGGGACTTATGATGAGCTTTACGCTCTCGCTCGACGATTTCGTCATCAGTCACTTCGTAAGCTCCCCCGACTTCAAGACTCTGCCTCTGTATATCTACACGCAGACAGCGCACGAGGTCAAATTCAGCATGTACGCGCTGTGTGCTCTCATGATCGTTGTCATCGCCGGCTTGCTTCTGACCGTCAACCTTGCGGGTTCGATCGGAGAAAGAAAGCAGCGTAAGGATGCGCACGCGAAGGGAGGAAGCAAATGATGAAGAAATGGAAGCTTTTCGCTCTCTTGGTTCTGACGCTTTCGCTCCTTTTGGTCGCCTGCTCCGGTGCGGAGGAGGGAACGGATCAGGTGCAGGCGTCGGGCGATACCGTCACCCTGTACGTTTACAATTGGGGCGAGTATATCTCGGACGGCTCCGAGGGGACGCTTGACGTCAACGCCGAATTCGAGAAGTGGTGCCGCGAAACGCTCGGTATGAAGGTGAAGGTCAACTACTCTACCTTTTCGAGCAACGAGGATCTGTACGCAAAGCTGAGCAGCGGTGCCGCGTCCTATGACGTGGTGATCCCCTCGGATTACATGATCGAGCGCATGGTCAAGGACAACATGCTCCGTCCTCTGAACATGGAGAATATCCCGAACTACGAGCATATCAACGAGGCCTTCAAGGGCGAGAACGTCTATTACGAGGGCGAAAAAACGGGCGAAAAGGCAGGCGTGATCTACTCCGTGCCGTATTTCTACGGGATGGTCGGCGTGATCTATAACACCTCCGTCGTGCCCGAAACCGAGGAGAATATCGGTAGCTGGGAGCTGATGTGGGATCCCGATTACGATCGCGAGATTTTGCAGTTCAACAACAGCCGCGACGCCTTTGGCACCGCTCTCTACAAGCTCGGATACGACGTCAACCACGCAACCGAGGAGCAGTGGAGAGAGGCGCTTGAGGAGCTCAAGGAGCAAAAGAAGCTGGTCCAGGGCTACGTCATGGACGAGATCTTCAACAAGATGAAGAACGGCTCTGCCGCCATCGCCGCCTACTATGCGGGAGATTATCTTTCCATGTACGAGGGCTACGAGGGCGAGGGTGAGCTTGGATTTTTCTATCCGAAGGAGGGAACCAACAGCTACGTTGATGCGATGTGCATTCCCGCAAATTCCAAGAATCCCACGCTGGCAGAGCATTATATCAACTTCATGTGCAGCCGCGAGATCGGCATTGCCAACGCAGAGTATACCTATTACGCCTCTCCTTTGGATACCGTGGTAGAGGATGAGGAATACCGGGCGTGCATGGCAGAGGTGCACGAGGATGCCATGAACATTCTGTACGGAAGCGCGCAGAGCGTTCCGACGCAGGCGTATCTCAATCTCTCCCCCGAGGGGCTTACCAGATTGAACAATCTGTGGGAGGAGCTCAAGATCGAGAGCTCGATCGGGGATGGCATCTATATCGGATGCGGCGTGATCCTTGCAGCACTGCTGGCGCTCGTGATCTCGCTGATCATCAAAAAACGCCGTTGGGCAAAGCTGTACGACTAAGCTGTTTGGAGGAGGGCAGACGCCCTCCTCCTTTTTTGTGAAAAAAAGATGAAAAAAACGAAAAATCCTTCCAAAACCTTGTTGACAAGAATTTTTAGATATGGTATACTTAAAATAGTATACTAACGGAGCATGGGCTCTGTTGACATAGACTCGCGAAAAAGCGGGCGCGGTTCGGACCGTAAAAGAAAAAGAAAGGACGAAAAAACGATGAAGAACAGACTTGTAGCACTGCTCCTGGCAGGCTTGATGACCGCATCTCTGGCATCCTGCGTAGCCACCGGAAACAATGGAGGAGGAACGGAGGGAGATCAGACCAGACCTCCCGTCTCCACGAACGATCCGACACAGCTGACCGACGTAGACCAGCTCGTTTACGTGATCGCAAAGAACGCAGAGCTGCTTCCCGATATTAACACCACCCTCGGCGCTCTTTCCGTTGAGCGCATGACCGAATTACATCGCGTGAAGCTGAGCGATCAGTGGAGCGTTGTAGAATACAACGGTACGCAGTATTACGTAGCGACGGCAGCACTTACCGCGGACGATATTCTGGGCAAGCTTTTCACGCCCTATGCCGAGGCTCTCACCATGTACGCATCCGGCACCATCAACGTCCGTACGTATGCTTCCGCAGATAACAGCTTCTCGACCGTCATTGCGGAGCTGCAGCTCAATACGCCTGTCAAGGTTCTCTCCAAGGGCCTTTCCGGCAGCCGTGAGTGGAGCAAGGTGCAATTCACCGATGCCGAGGGTCAGACCAAGGAAGGCTTCGTTCGCTTTGACCTGCTCTCTGCGACCGAGGAGCAGCCCCCCATCGTCGTGGATTATTCCAAGTACTTCACCACCCTGACCTCTCCCCAGATCATGTATGTATACACCCCCGAAAATCCCGGTGGAAATATCAATCTCCGTTCTGCTCCCACGACCGAGGGCAGCACCTGGGCAGGTTCTCTCAAGGACGGCACGCAGGTTGAGGTGATCGCGACCGGCAAGGACGATTATGCAAGCTGGTGCAAGATCCGCGTCGCGCGTCCTCAGACCGATCCCGACGATCCCCAGTTCTACGATGAGTACTACGTTCATACCGGCGGTCTGACTCCCATCAAGGGCGGACAGGCAAGCAGCCTGGATGATATTCTGACTCTCTATCGCGGATTTGAAGCGATCAACAAGACCTACTATGTTTCCAACGAAGCAACGCAGGGACTGTTCGTTCGTTCCGCACCCGATTTCACCGCAGATAACGTGATCACAGGCTTCCTGCCCAAAACCGCTCTGAAGGTGGTTGCGCAGGGAAGTGCAAACGACGTATTCTGCTACGTTGTCGAGTTTGAGTTCAACGCAAAGACCACCTACGGCTTTGTCAGTGCAAGATACGTCACCCCCGATAGCAACGGTACGCCCGTCAAGACGTTGGAGAGCCTGCTGGCAACCTACGGAGGCTTTACCGCACTGCCCGCACCCGCGACCTACGTAGCAACTGCAAAGGTAAACTGCAGCTTCTCCGTAGAGGAGTGGTCTACCTCTCTCTCTCTGGCGGCAGGCGATCAGGTTACCGTGGTAGCACAGGGTACCTATTCCGGCGCAAGCCTTTACATTCTGGAGATCGACGGCAACTACTACTTTGCCGCAACTGCCAACCTGGTTGAAGCAACCACACCGGCATAAAGCTTTTTCATGGCGAGAAGGGACGCCCTGCGGTGTCCCTTCTCGCCATCGCTTTTTTAGCCCCGAAAAATCTCTGAAAGTGGAATTTTTTGACGCTTGGGGCTTGTATTTGTAAGACTTTTTTGCTATAATATACTATCATCACTACGTAAACTTAATCCATGGAGGATCACTAATCATATGGGCAACAATCAAAGACCGGAGCAAATGAAACGAATTACCACCAAAGAGCTGGCGCTTGCCTTCATTGAGGAGCAGGTTGCACAGGTGCGCGCGCAGGTAGGGGACAAAAAGGTCCTGCTGGCGCTTTCGGGAGGAGTGGATTCCTCCGTTGTGGCGGCACTGCTTTTGCGTGCGATCGGCAAGCAATTGGTTTGCGTACACGTCAATCACGGACTGATGCGCAAGGGCGAGAGCGAGCAGGTGATCGAGGTGTTCGGCAAGGAGCTGGACGCAAATCTGGTGTACGTGGACGCGACCGACCGTTTTCTGGATCTTCTCGCGGGTGTCAGCGATCCCGAGCGAAAGAGAAAGATCATCGGCGCGGAATTCATCAAGGTCTTTGACGAGGAGGCTGCAAAGCTGCACGGCATTTCCTTCTTGGCGCAGGGAACCATTTATCCCGATATTTTGGAGAGCATCAAGGCAAAGGAAAGCGGAAAGCCGGTCAAATCGCATCACAACGTAGGCGGACTCCCCGAGGATATGGAGATGGAGCTGGTCGAGCCCGTCAAGTTCCTCTATAAGGACGAGGTGCGCGTGGTCGGAGAGGCTTTGGGGCTTCCGCACGCAATGGTTTACCGTCAGCCCTTCCCGGGTCCCGGACTTGGCGTGCGTTGCCTTGGCGCGATCACAAGAGACCGTCTGCACGCTCTGCGCGAGGCAGATGCCATTCTGCGAGAGGAATTTGACAAAGCCGGCCTTGCAGGCAAGGTATGGCAGTATTTCGTTGCCATTCCCGACATCAAGAGCGTCGGCGTCCGAAACGGCGCGAGATACGACGCATGGCCTGCGATCATCCGCGCGGTCAATACCACGGATGCGATGAGTGCCACCATCGAGGAGATCCCGTATGCGCTTTTGCACCGCATCACCGAGCGCATCACAAGCGAGGTCGAGGGTATCAACCGTGTCCTTTACGATCTGACACCGAAGCCGGTCGGAACGATCGAGTGGGAATAATAAACGTAATCAACTTCAAGCGCACTCATTATGAAAAGAAAAATGGACGCGCAAGCTGAATAGACAGACGAAAAAGTCTTGTAGAAATCAAATTCTACAAGACTTTTTCTTTGCTTGCTTTACTTGTTGAACTTGTAAAAAGTCTTGTACTGACTGACTTTTTTGACACTTGTGCGATTGCTTCTGCGCTTGTTTTACTTGTTTGACTTGTGCGAAATAAAGACCTGCTTTCGGACTTGGCGGAAATTGGTTTTTGGCAAGTGGGCGCGGGTGAGCGAGCATA
>JAFVXH010000020.1 GCA_017501225.1 Clostridia bacterium | reverse complement strand
TCTTGTACTGACTGACTTTTTTGACACTTGTGCGATTGCTTCTGCGCTTGTTTTACTTGTTTGACTTGTGCGAAATAAAGACCTGCTTTCGGACTTGGCGGAAATTGGTTTTTGGCAAGTGGGCGCGGGTGAGCGAGCATAAAACGCAAATCGAAAAAACCTTATATATCAAGGGCTTTCGACACTTAAAACGGGTTTTTGATACCGTTTTGATACCAAATAGAATAATAAACAACGGCAGGAATGTAGAAATTCTTGCCGTTGTTTTTGTATACCGGTGTAACTTCTGCGGCACTCTTGTTTTTATATCAGTTTATACATTTTTCGAAAAAATATGTTATAATTTTTTATAACGATGCAATGTGAAGCTATGTTTTCCTGTATAGTAGGGTGAAAGGCTTTCAAATAAACGCGAAGGGAGGATCATTATGACAGACGGAAAAATTGTGGAATTGTATTGGGAACGTTCCGAAGAAGCAATTAAAGAAACCGATAAACAATACGGTCGATATTTTCACTATATCGCCAAAGAGATTCTTCAAGACGAAGAAGATGCCAAAGAAATTGTCAATGACACATATTTAAAGGCGTGGAATTCAATACCGCCTGCGAGGCCGAATCCGTTAAAGGCATTTCTTGGACGAATAACAAGGCAGCTTGCTATCAATCGGCTTGAGCAAAACAAGGCACAAAAGCGCGGTGGTGGACAGTATCTACTTGCGCTTGATGAGCTTGCCGAGTGTATTCCGGATGGGAGCGGAAGTAAAGATCTTGCATCTGATATTGACTTGACAGATGCAATCAATCGATTCTTGCGGGGCTTGCCTATCGAGCAGAGACGAATATTCATCCGGAGATATTGGTATATGAGCTCTATTACCGATGTCGCAGTTTCTTTTGGAATGAGCGAGAGCAAAGTGACGTCGATTCTCTTTCGTGTCAGAAACAAACTGAAGGATCATCTTACAAAGGAGGGTTTTGATCTATGAAAAAGGAAAACATATCTCATGCGCTTAATAATATTGATTTCGATATGGTCGAAGACGCATATGAGGGCGCAAAGCAAAAAAAGGCAAGCCAAAAGATTTTATGGTACAAATGGGGTACCATTGCAGCATGTCTTACACTTATGATTATCGTGGCAGCAACTGCATTGCCACAGAAAAATGTCCCGAGTGTTCCGACAGAAGAACCCCAATTCGATAACACAAGCCCATCGGGCACGGAAGCGTGGGGCACGCAAGCAGCAGATCCTTCGACTTATGCTCCTAAGGTGTTTACGAGCGTTGAAGAATTTGTTGCCTTTGAAAAGAGCCTTGGAGAAGCATCAAGCAATTGCTATTATATTCCGTCTGCACTTGGAGACGATTACGAGCTGTATAGCATTCGGCGCCAAGAGAAAAATCCGACAATAACTTACGAGCATATAACCATAAATTATAAACTCAAGGGCGCGGATATCAACGAGGAAAGTCTTATCGACCTAAGAACAAAGATGATATCCTGCGAATATTCGGTGAGAGAATACTCCGATACCGCTTTTGAGAGTTACGCGAACAACGGCTTTGAAGCTTTTGAGTATGGCGGCAGACAGCTTTATAAGTTAGATATCTACACGGCGGACAAAACGACGCTGTTGAGCTACAGAGTTATTTTCCGCATCGACGGTCATCTTATCGCAATGAATCTTCCCGCCATTGACAGCTTTGAGAATATGATGAAATACACCGACGTAATAAGAGTGGATATTGAATGATGTAAGAAAATAAACGCAGATAAAGCATACAGAAATCTAATTTATTGTATGCGTTTTCCCGGCGGTATCGTTGATATCGCTTGACCCCGCCTTGAAGGCTCTTGCCGCGTTCTTGTTATTGCCGTATGAAAAACAGTTCCCCCCGCAAATGCCTTTGGCATTCGCGGGGGATTTTTTTTGATTTTTTCTTCAGAATTTTTTTGATTTTTTCAAATTTTCTATTGCATTGCGGGGGTGCTTGTACTATAATAGCATCAACCGGCAGGATATACCCAAATATGCAGAAAGTAACCTTTTGAGTTGACTTTTTTAGCGTTTCTCTCTGCAGACGCACGTAGATTCCCGCGCAAATTTGCATTGGAGGAGCGTTATGAAAACGAAAACACAAAAGGCGGTCATCGCGGCGCTTCTGGCGGCACTCGTGTGTGTCGCAACGATGGTGATCAAAATTCCGTCACCGCTGAATGGATACTTAAATCTTGGCGACTGCGTCGTGCTGCTTTCGGGCTGGATCCTATCTCCGTTTTACGGATTTCTGGCGGCGGGGATCGGCTCGGCATTGGCGGATCTCTTTTCGGGCTACGCCGTCTACGCGCCCGCTACGTTCCTGATCAAGGGCACTATGGCTTTGGTCGCATATTATGGATTTCGGCTGCTTCAAAGGAAGCTCGGGAGCTTGACGTCCAGGATTCTTAGCGGAACGCTGGCTGAGGCTATGATGATCCTTGGATATTTTCTGTTTGAGGGCATCCTTTACGGCTTCCTTCCGTCCGTGCCCAATATCCCTGCAAACGCCGTGCAGGGTGCTGCGGGTTTGATCCTCGGCATCGTCCTGATCAAGGTGTTCGAGAAGAATCAGATTTTAATGGAATGATTTTTTAGCCTGATTGACAGCAGAAACCGCCTTTTTGGAGGCGGTTTTGTTTGATTCCTGAAAAAAATAAAAAAGCCATTGACAAACGTAGGCTGCGGTTGTATAATAAGAAGGTTCGCAGGAACGACTTGTTTTTTATCAACGAAAAACCGTGCAAAAATGGAGATTTATCTTTTTTGCAATTTGGAATTTTCGCTTATTTTGACAGCCCACAAAGGAGTGTTGATACTTATGGATATTCTTCTCAGTCTGGCTCTTGCGCTTGTCGCGGGGCTTGCGATGTCACGCGTGGTAAAGCCACTCAAATTGCCCGCCGTTACGGGATATCTCGTTGCGGGAATTCTGGTAGGTCCGTTTTGCCTTGGCAAGCTTGGTGCTTTACTCGGTGTTGGAGGACTTGGATTTCCGTCACTTACATACGTCGCGAGCTTCGGCATCCTCTCGGACGTAGCGCTTGGCTTTATCGCCTTTGCCATCGGAGATGAGTTTCGTCTTTCCCAGCTCAAGGCAACGGGTAAGCAGGCAACCGTCATCGGCGTGTTCCAAGCCGTTCTGGCAACGCTTGTGGTGGACGGTGCGCTGATTGGTCTTCATTTTGTGCTCGGTGAGGACAAACTGCCCCTGACGACCGCGATCCTTCTCGGCGCAATTGCGTCCGCAACGGCACCTGCCGCAACCCTGATGGTGATTAAGCAGTATAAGGCAAAGGGAAAGCTGACCTCTCTCTTGCTTCCCATCGTAGCCCTCGACGACGCGGTGGGGCTTATCATCTTTGCAATTTCGCTCGGGATTGCAAAGGCGATGTGTCACGGCGCGACAAATCTTGTTGGCATATTGGTAGAGCCGTTGCTCGAAATTCTGCTTTCCCTGTTGCTCGGCTCCGTTCTGGGATATCTTCTTTCCAAGGCGGAGGAGTATTTCAAGTCTAACTCCAAGCGTCAGGCGGTTGCGGTCACCGCGATCCTTTTGGCGGTTGCGCTGTCCAAGATCAAATTTTCCATTGGCGTTGTACACATTGGGTTTTCCCCCTTGCTCGTTTGCATGATGCTCGGTACGATCTTCTGCAACCTCTGCAAAAATTCCGCGGATCTGATGGAAAAAACCGATAAATGGACCACGCCGCTGTTCATCCTGTTCTTCGTCATCAGCGGTGCGGAGCTGAAGCTCTCGGTATTCTCGAACCTGACGATCGTGCTGATCGGTGTTGTTTATATCCTTGCAAGATGCGTCGGAAAGTATTTTGGCGCGTATCTGAGCGCAGGCTGGACCAAATGTGACAGCCACGTGGTCAAATATCTCGGCATTACGCTCTTCCCGCAAGCGGGAGTTGCGCTCGGCATGTCCGCCATCGTTGCCGCCACTCCCGAGCTTGGAGGGCAGGGAGAATGGATCCGGAATATCGTTTTGTTCGGTGTTATGATCTATGAGCTGGTCGGTCCCGCTCTGACCAAATGGGCACTGCATCAGGCAGGAGAGATCTCGGACAAGGAGGAGTACCTCAAAAACCGCCATTTGTTCCAGCACCATCCCCATCACCACCATCACAAGGAGCAGGAGCATCCGTAAGATACGCTCCCTTCTATCGTTTGATAGCCCCAAAAGGCGTTGCAAAGAAAAATTTGCAACGCCTTTTTTGTGGGATGGAAGGGGAGCGTTCTGATCTGACAGATCGCTTTTTGTCACCTCGTGTCGTAAGCGAAAATATGAGGTGGCGAGGACGCTCGATTCATGTCAAAAAAGCAATATTTTTGAAAACATTTGATGAACGTATCAAAATCGCACATTGTATATTGACAACAAAATAATCATGGTGTATAATATATAATGTATAGTTGCGCTCGTATGTAGGAATTCGGACGCTATAACAGTACAGAAAGTAGGAACGTATGATGACCGAAAAAAGAATGATCCCGTTCAGTCCCCCCGATATCAGTGAGCTTGAAATTGAAGAGGTTGCCGCGGCGCTTCGCTCCGGTTGGATCACGACGGGGCCTCGGACCAAGCAGCTGGAAAAGAATATTGCCGCATGGATCGGCACGGAAAAATGCGTATGCCTGAATTCCCAGACCGCTTGCGCGGAAATGGCGCTTCACGTCATGGGGATCGGGGATGGGGATGAGGTCATCACCTGCGCTTATACCTATACCGCCTCCGCATCCGTCATTGCGCACGTCGGTGCAAAAATCGTTCTGATCGATACGCAAAAGGATCGCCTTGAAATGGACTATGATGCACTGGAAGCGGCGATCAATGAAAACACCAAGGCAATCATTCCCGTGGACCTGGCTGGTATTCCTTGCGATTACAGTCGGATTTTTGAAATCGTAGAGCGCAAGAAGCATTTGTTCCGTCCGAGCAACGAAATGCAAAAGGCGCTTGGCAGAATAGCGGTCATGGCGGATACGGCGCACGCATTCGGTGCGAAGTGGCACGGTAGAATGATCGGCTCCGTTGCGGATTTTTCGAGCTTCAGCTTCCACGCTGTTAAGAATTTTACTACGGCAGAGGGTGGAGCCTTGACCTGGAGGACGATCCCCGGCATTGATAACGAGGAGATCTATAAAAAGCTCCAGCTTCTCAGCCTGCACGGTCAGTCCAAGGACGCGCTTGCCAAGACCAAGCTCGGTGCGTGGGAGTACGACATCGTCGACACCTATTACAAGTGCAATATGACCGACGTCGCGGCAGCGATCGGACTGAAGCAGTTCGAGCGTTATCCCGAGATGCTCCGCCGCAGAAAAGAGATCATCGGAAAATTCGACTCTGCACTCAAGCCCCTTGGAGTGGAAACGCTCAATCATTATACCGACGAGTGGGAGTCCTCGGGACATCTCTACCTGACGCGTCTCCCCGGGATTACCCTGGAGCAGAGAAACGAGATCATCATCAAGATGGCGGAGAGAGGCGTGGCGTGCAACGTCCATTACAAGCCGTTGCCGATGCACACGGCATACCGGAATCTGGGATTTGATATCAACGATTATCCCAATGCCTACGGTCATTTTGTAAACGAGATCACGCTGCCCTTGCACACCTCCTTGACCGATGAGGACGTGGAGTACGTGATCGAGCAGTATGCGGAGATTGTAAAGGAGTACATATAAGTGAAGATCGTCAAATGGGAGGAGCTGCCGGCTGATATGCAGACCGAGGAGGTCAGGCATTATTACGACGCTCTCTGCGAAAAGAAATTCAGCCTTGCGATGAAGCGGCTGTTCGACATCGTCGTGTCACTCTTGATGCTTGTGATCCTCTCCCCGTTGTTTTTGATTCTGGCAATTGCCATCAAGATCGATTCCCCGGGACCGGTCTTTTACCGTCAGGAGCGTGTGACGCAGTACGGCAGACGCTTCCGCATACATAAGTTCCGTTCGATGGTAAACAATGCGGATCGGAAGGGAAGCCTTGTTACGGTTCAAAACGACAGCCGCGTGACACGAGTCGGCAAGCTGATCAGAAAGTGCCGGCTGGACGAGATCAGCCAGCTGATCGATGTGCTGACGGGGGATATGTCCTTTGTGGGAACGCGCCCGGAGGTCGTCAAATACGTGGATCGCTACGATCCTGTGATGCGCGCGACGCTTTTGCTGCCCGCAGGCGTGACGTCGGAGGCGAGCATTCTGTATAAGGACGAGGACGAGCTGCTCAGCGGCGCCGAGAACGTGGACGACGTTTACGTGGAACGCGTGCTTCCCGGCAAGATGTATTATAACCTGAAAAGCATCGAGAAGTTCGGCTTCTGGTCGGACATCGGCACGATGTTCAAAACCGTATTCGCCGTGCTTGGCAAGGAGTATCAGGGGGATTACATCGAGCCCGCACCGCAGCATGAAAATATTGAGGTTGAAGAGGAAAGTAAAGTATGACGGACGTGTGCGTATCGGTAATCGTACCGCTCTATAATGAGGAAAAATACATTCAAAACTGTATAGAATCCCTCGCGTTACAAACCTATCCTGCATCAAATATGGAATGGATATTTGTGGATGGGAATTCCACGGATCAGACGCGGGAAATCATTGAATCCTATATAGCCCAGGAGCGCTATCCCATGGTTTTGCTTCACAACGAAAAAAGAAAGACGCCGTATGCGCTGAACATGGCCATTGAAAGGGCGCGGGGAAAGTACATCATTCGACTGGATGCACATTCGTATTTTTATCCGGATTATATTGAAAGATGTGTATATTACCTAGACAATACCGATGCGGATAACGTTGGTGGCTTGGCGGAAACGGAAGCAGAGGGTTTTGTTGGTCAGGCCATTGCCAAAATGTTGTCTACGAAATTTGGCGTGGGCGGTTCGGATTTCAGAGTCGGAGAGGGAAATCGATACGTTGACACGGTTCCGTTTGGTGCATTTCGGAGAGAGGTCTTTGCAAGAGTGGGTTTGTTTAATACAAAGCTGCTTCGCAGTGAGGACAACGATATGAATTCGAGAATTCGTCAGTCTGGTGGAAAAGTCTGGCTGGCAGAGGATATACGCTTTAAATATTATTGCAGAAATACAGTCAAGGATATTTTGAAAATGGGATTGCAAAACGGTAATGCACTGTTTCATACCCTAAGAGAAAATCCAAAAGCCATGAGTATAAGACATTTTATCCCGTTTCTATTCGTCGTGTCATTGCTTGTAATGCCAGGACTGTCGTTTCTTTTTCCACCTGTGTTTGGAACATTGTTTGCTATAGAATTGGGTCTGTATCTTGTGCTGGATCTTTATTTTTCTTTTGCAAATAAAACGCCGCGATACGGCTTGATTACGGTTTGGCTTTATCCCCTGTTCCATATCGTGTACGGAACGGGCTCTGCCTTGGGTATGCTAGGGATTGAACTGTATTGATGAGGAGCTATCATGAAAAAGACAGCAATCATTGGACATTTTGGATTTGGATTTCAATATTTTGACGGACAGACTGTAAAAACCAGAATGGTAGCCGAAGAACTCGAAAGGCAAAGGGGAAAAGAAAATATAACCTGCTTTGATACTCACGGCGGTATCAAGGCAATTCATAAGATTCTGTTTTATTGCTATCAATCTTTGAAAAAGCACGACAACGTTGTGGCTTTGCCCGATAGCAACGGTATCAAGGTGATACTTCCTTGGTTGGTGATACTGAACAAGGTTTTTAAGCGCGGGTTGCATTATGTGGTTATCGGAGGATGGTTGGCGGAGTTTTTAAAAAAGAGAAGAGTATTGAGGACTATTTTAAAAAAGCTTGATGGTATTTACGTAGAAACTACAAGCATGAAAACGGCGCTTGAGGAGCAAGGATTTCAAAATATCATCGTAATGCCAAATTGTAAAAGGCTGGAACGCCTTACGGAAAGTGAATTGCTCTATCCTGAAGGAGAGCCGTACAAGCTATGCATTTTTTCACGTGTCATGAAGGAAAAAGGGATAGAAGACGCGGTAACGGCAGTAAAGGCTGTGAACGAACGTCTTGACAGAACGGTTTATTCCCTGGATATTTACGGTCCTGTGGACCCGGAGCAAACGGAGTGGTTTGAAAATTTAAAGCTGAACTTCCCGGAATATATCCGTTATTGCGGACTCGTACCGTACGACCAAAGCGTTGGGGTGTTGAAGCATTATTTTGCGCTTTTATTCCCGACCAGATTTTATACAGAGGGAATCCCCGGTACGTTGATTGATGCGTATGCCTCCGGGGTACCGGTTATTACCTCCATCTGGATGAACAGCGCCGATATTTTCGATGAGCGCTTTTGCGGCTTCGGTTACGACTTTGAGGATGTGGAAGGACTTTTCCGCATTCTTCTCCGGATCAGCGAAAGACCGGAAGAACTTCTTGACAAGAAGATCAGTTGTTTGAAATATTCTGAAAATTACACCTCTGAAAAGGTAATAAGCGCGCTCTCGGAAAGATTGGGATAAAAATCCCCGTGCTTCGGTAACAGCGTGAGAAAACAGAGGGGGACGGCAGGAGAGAAAAATGTGGACGTTTAGAACCAAGGTTATATACGTTTTGTACCAAATATTTGCCGGCAATTTGCCTAAAAGTCAACATTGGCACTTTGCCCAAAAGTTCCGTTGCTTCTTCGCCAAAAGAATTGCGCGCTCGTTCGGGAAGAACGTGAACATTGAAAAGCATGCACACTTTACTCCCGGGCTTTCGATCGGAGATAACTCCGGTGTCGGCATTCGATGCGAGGTGAACGGACCGGTCACCATTGGTGCCAACGTCATGATGGGTCCCGAGGTCGTGATTTATACGCAAACTCACAAATACGATCGGACCGATATCCCGATGTGCGAGCAAGGCTCTACCGAGCCGAGCGAGGTCGTGATTGAGGACGACGTATGGCTGGGCCGCCGCGCGATCATCATGCCGGGCGTCCGGATCGGTAAGGGCAGCATCATCGGCGCCGGTGCCGTGGTGACCAAGGACGTGCCGCCTTACAGCGTTGTGGGCGGAGTACCCGCTCGGGTGATCAGAACAAGAGAGAGGAACGAAGGATGAACTTATCCATATGTGTCATTACCATGAACCGTGCACGTCAGCTGAGTGAGGCATTGCACAGCTGTCTTGCTTGTGAGCTCCCGACGAATACGGAATTTGTCATTATCGACAATGCATCAACAGATGACACCGAGTCGGTAGTACGTACGGTGCTGGGTGACTGTGGCTATCCCTATTATTACGAGCGGCTTGCGGAGAATGCAGGCGTGGGAGGCGGTCGCAACTACGCATATGAGAAGGCAACCGGTGACGTTGCTTATATGCTGGACGATGATGCGGTGATCGACGTAGAGCACAATTCCGACTTCTTTCTGCATGCCTTGGACATGCTGGAAAAGCATCCATCCGTTGTGACCTTGACGACGCAGATCTACGATACCGCGTGGAAAAAGAACCGCGTAGAGGTTGGCGGTCCGAAGATTACAGAGGGATTATACAAATGCCAGATGTTTTGCGGAGGCTCTCATTTCCTGCGCAAATCCTTCTTTACGTCGGCGCCCTATCTGCCAAACAAATATGGCTACGAGGAGATCCCGCCATCGCTGCGCGCGATGAATGCAAAAAAGATCAATGCGTTTTGTCCCGAGCTTCTCATTATCCATCAGCCCGCAAACAACAAGTGGGATTGGAGCGAGGAGAAAAACCGCCAGCTGCTGTTCAACGGCATGGGATATCCGTATGCGATCAAAAAAATGATGTATCCCGTAATTGCCCGCCCGCTTTTGAAGCTGGCGAACAAGCGAAGGATGAAAATTTATCTTTCGGATATTGAGAATGCAGATCAAAAGGTCAAGGAGGCGGCGGACAACTTCTGTCGGGATTATCCGATCTCGGAGAAGATCAAATTCACAACGCTCCTCCGCATGTTCTTGGATTTTAAGTTGAGTGTGTTTTAAGGAGTTACAGGCATGGTAACAGAAAATCGAGCAAGCCTTTGCACGGGGTGTGGTGTATGTGTTGCCATCTGCCCCAAGAAATGCTTGAAAATGGAATTGGATGCAAACGGTTTCTATCGAGCTGTTTGTGACGAAAGCGCTTGTATTCAATGCGGTCTTTGTGACAAGGTTTGCCCAAAGTTTATGGATATCAAAGACGCTGAGGTAGCTTGTGCCGTTTCTGCGGTTTCCAAGGATGAGAAGACCCTCGGGAGTACATCCTCAGGCGGATTATGTTATGAAATTGCAAAAAAGGCACTGCTTTCCGGAAAGAAGGTATGCGCTTGCGTTTATAATTACGAGCAACACCGCGCTGAGCATGCGGTGATTACGACGGTTGCTGATTTGGAGGCTACAAAAGGCTCCAAGTATTTTCAAAGCTATACGGCGGATGCTTTTTGTGAGCTTTTGGATGGGAGTGAATGGGTCGTTTTTGGAGCTCCGTGTCAGATCGCGGCAGTGGACGCCATGGCAAAAACAAAAAAGCTTCGCGACAAAATGCTGCTGGTGGATTTCTTCTGCCACGGCACACCGAGCATGAATCTTTGGAAAAAATACGTCGAGGAGCAGGGCGGATCGAATATTCAAAAAATTGATTTTCGTTCTAAGGAATTTGGATGGCACAGCTTTTCCTTACGATTCACCTATCAAGATGCGTCCATCGGCACGGATTACAAGGACAATATGTTTTACACCTTCTTTTTCGGAAATTATTGTCTGGGGGACGCGTGCTATGAGTGTCATTTCAAGGCATTGAAATCCGCGGCTGACCTACGGGTCGGAGATTTTTGGGGAGAAAAGTATCGGGATGACAAAAAAGGTGTTTCCTGCTGCGTTGCATTTACGGAGCGTGGAAGAACAGAATTGGAAGCCCTGTCATCGGTCTGCCGCATCTGTGACGAAACGGTCGACGAGATGCTGAAAGAGCAGATGGTAAAGAGCCCTGCTTGCCCGAAGCAGCGAGGCGTTGTCCTTAAACGGCTGAGGGAGCGCAAAAAGCTGAAAACGATCTACAACACGACGCTTCTTCCATATCGCGTAAAGTGTAAGATCAAATCAATTTTAGGGAGATAGTTATGAAAATCGGAATTCTATCCATGCAGAAAATACATAACTACGGGTCTTTCTTGCAGGCATTGTCGCTCAAAATGCAGTTGGAGGCGCGCGGTCACGACGTGTATTTTATCGATATTCTCCCGGGAAAACAGATCGTAAAGCCTGAGGCACCATCCCGTGGCTCGTACTTATCTAAGCTTGATCGCTATTTTTTTAAACGGATAGAGAATTATTTTCTTTTTAAGAAGATGGCGAAGATTCATATCCGGGATTATGAAACTTATCTCCAGACTGCTAAGGTACTTCCCGATGGAGAAAGCTTTGATTTGGCAGTGATTGGCAGTGATGAGGTTTTCAATGCAACAGCGCCCAGTCCTTGGGGATTTAGTTCTCAACTGTTCGGTGACGTCAAAAATGCAAAACGCGTGGTGACCTATGCTGCCTCTTGCGGGCACACGACCGCCCAAAGAGCAAAGGAGCTTGGAATTGAGGGCGAATTGAAGGAAGCAATGGAGAATCTTGCTTGCATTTCTGTCCGGGATGAGAACACCTCGGAGTTCGTGAAAACGATTTTGGGGAAAACGCCGGAGTTAAACGTAGATCCCGTACTGATCAGCAGCTTTGATCCATATATCCCCGTGCTGAAAAAGAGAAAGCCATATCTGCTTGTGTATGCGTACGCGAACAGGATCAACGATCCAAGAGAGATTGCGGCGATCAAAGCCTACGCAAAACAGAACCGATTGGAGGTCCTTTGTGTGGGAATGCAGCAGAGATGGTGTAAGCATAATATTTCGGCTTCCGCCTTCGAGCTGCTGGCGTACGTGAAAAATGCCGAATGTGTTGTGACCGATACGTTCCACGGAACCGTATTTTCTTTGAAATACAACAAAAAATTCGTCTCCCTGATTCGCGACAGCAACCGAAACAAGCTTGGAGGACTTCTGACACAGCTTGGTGCGATATCCAGATCTGTCACGGATTTGGGGTGCTTTGAGAACGTTATGGACGCGCCGATCGATTATGATGCGATTCAGGCAATGATCAAGAACGAACAGCAAAAGGCGTACGACTATTTAGATAAGGTGACGCGCCCGGAGGAATAAATGGCAAATATTTTATTTATAACCGACAGCCTTGGATTTGGCGGAGCTGCGAAAATGTTGAGCTTTGTAGCCGAGGAGCTGCATGCCCGCAACCATAGGATTTGTATTGCCAACCTATCCAGAACCGCAGATGTTACGGGACAAGAGCGGCAAATGTCTGATGGAATTTTGGTAAAAAAGATTTCTTCCTCCGGAATCAAGTCCAATATTTTCGAGCTACGCGATATTGCTAAGGAATTTTCTGCGGATATTATCATCGGCTTTACCGAGATCCCGAACGTGCTTGCCAAGATCGTCGGTATGTTGCTCGGCATCCCTTCCATTATGTCCGAGCGCGGCGACCCCGTACAGACGGGTCTCGGCAAGGGAGGACTGAAAAATTGGCTGGTGCTTCAGCTGATCAACCGCTCCAAAGGCGGCGTGTTCCAGACGGAGGGAGCAAAAGAATTTTACGGCAAGGGCTTGCAAAAGCGTGGCATGGTCATCCCGAATCCGATCTTTATCAATGGGGAGGTCCCCTTTGTCGCGTACGAGGCTCGGGAGAAATCCGTGGTATCGGTGGGAAGGCTTGACAATTTCCAAAAGCGGTACGACGTGATGTTGGATGCGTTCGCTCTCTTTTCCGCGCAGCATCCGGAATACGTTTTGAAGCTGTACGGCAGAGGAAACGACGAGGAGCAGATCAAGGCTTGGGTAGAGGAGCGCGGCATCGCGGACAAGGTGCGCTTTATGGGACTTACCAAGCAGCCGATGCAGGATACCTGCGGCGACGGAATGTTTCTCATCACGTCGGATTTTGAAGGAATTTCCAACTCCTTGCTCGAAGCTATGGCGGCAGGACTTCCGTGCGTATCCACCGACCATACGCCGGGTGGCGCGAGATTGTTGATCCAAGATCACGAGAACGGATTGCTTGCTCCTATTGCGGATGCGCCGGCATTGGCGCGTGCAATGTGCGAATATGCCGAAGATCCGGAGCTTGCCAGAAAATGCGGGGAGAGTGCGCGTGACGTTGTGAACCGTTTTGCACCCGATCGCATCATTGACATGTGGGAATCTTACGTGTTAAGCCTGATCAAGGCGTAAACGGAGGATAAAAGATGTTACAAAGGTTCAAGAAAATCATAAAGAAGCTTATCTTCTCTTACCGCAGCGACTCGGAAAGCTATGTCGAATATCTTCGCCGCGGCGGTGCTGAGATCGGCGAACGCGTCAGGATCTTTGATCCCCGTGGCACGGTCATCGATGCGACCCGTCCGTTTATGATCAAGATCGGCGACGACGTGCAGATTGCCAGCGGTGTCACCATGCTGACGCACGGATACGATTGGAGCGTCATCAAGGGGCAGTACGGAGAGGTATTGGGCTCTTGCGGAGAGATCGTCATCGGCAATAATTGCTTTATTGGCATGAACACGACCATTCTTAAGGGTGTGCATATCGGCAACAACTGTATCATTGGCGCCAACAGCCTTGTGAATAAGGATATTCCCGATGGCTATGTTGCGGCAGGAAATCCCGCAAAGCCGATCGTCACCGTAGAGGAATACCGCAAAAAGCGCTTGGACGCGCAGCTTGCGGAGGCAAGTGAGCTCTACCGTTGCTATGTTACGCGCGTGGGCAAGGAGCCCGCGATCGAGCTGTTTGACGAATTTTTCTGGTTGTTCCAGAAACGGGACGAGAACGCCTTGACCGAGGGCGAAAAAAGCAAGATGCGCCTTGTCGGCAATTACGAGCAATCTCTTGCCCGATACTTAGAAACCGAGCCGATGTTTGATGGCTATGAGGAATTTTTAAAAGCGCTCAAAGAGTGCATGAACCGCTCGTAAGAGCATTCAACCGAGCAAGTACACAGAAAGGAGCTTTACAATGCCGAATATTGCAGGATCCGGAGCATCGAAAAAAGGCATTATGGATAACGTGGGCATCTGGATATTTTGTATCTACGTTCTTTCGTCATATATTGCCAATGACGTCATAGTTCCAAGCGCACTGAATACGTTGGCGTTGTATGCGTTCTTGGCGTACAGTGCGGTCTATACGGTTACCAAATGGCGAGTCAGGATATCCCAAACGACCGTATGGTTTGGGGTGTTTCTCTTGGTATCCCTTGGGACGATGCTCTATTCGCCCGAAAAACAGATTCTGGGAGGCTCCTTTTATCTTCTCATAGTTGCGTTCATTTTGGTTACCTGCTTGTCGCAATATCAGATCAATCGGCGCAGGATTGAAACCATCTTGTGGACTTATGCGATGGCGTCTCCCGTGATGCTTTTGATTTTGTCGGCGACGGGAAATCTGATCATAAAGACGGGGGACGCGGAAGAGGCGTTAAGACTCGGAGAGGAGTTGCTGGGTAACGCCAATATTCTGGCACTCATGATCATGCTGTCGGTTTTGTACGCGCTGTGGCTGTTGATTTACAGTAAGAACGGATGGATTAAAAAGATTTTGCTGATGGCAAGCGTCGCGGTGAACTACTACGGTATGTTCCTGTCCGGTGGAAGAAAGTATATCATCGTTCCGATCTTGTTCCTGTACGTGCTGTTGCTTTTCAAGCAGGATAAGAAGGGAAGAACACATTTGCTTCGAAGCACCGCCATCGTTGTGATTGCGGCAGTAGGTGTGTATTTGCTGATTATGAACGTCCCCACGTTTTACGAAATGATCGGTAGCCGTATGGAATCGCTGTTCAGCTTTTTGGAGGGTGATGATAAATCGGCATTGGGATCTGACAAGGTCCGAAGTGAGATGATTCGGATCGGCTTGGAAAAATGGAAAAGCAGCCCTCTTTGGGGATACGGATTTGACAGCTTCAAATATTTCAACCGCGAGGCAACCGGTCATTTCTATTATTCCCACAACAACTTCGTTGAGATGCTGTATAACGGAGGCGTCATCGGCTTTATTGCTTATTACTGGATCTATGCCAAGGGCTTGATTTCTGCATTACGGAGCCGAGGAAAGGCTTCGCAGGGAGCGAGAGCCTTTATCATCGCTATGGTGCTCTCGATGCTTTTCTACGAATACGGCGCGATCAACTATACGTCGACGGGAACCATCATCATGTTTTATATTGCAGAACAGATGATGCAAATAAACGCAGAGAATGCAAATTAACAGATCAAAATATATGGGACGGAAAGCTGAGGGAATAGGTTGTATGCTTAAAATTTGTAAGAGTTTATTTACCTCCTGGAATCATGCCGATATCAAATACTGCCATTGGAAGAGTAACGAGCATTTATTGGAAGGCTTAATGGGGCTCACCGATCTTGATGTGTTCGTATCTCCTGAGGATCGCGAGCGTGCCCAAGCGGAGCTTGTGCAGTGCGGATATCTCAATTTCAAGCCGCAAAAGGGCTCGCAGTATCCGTTGGTCGAGGAATGGCTCGGTTTTGATTATGATACGGGAAGATTGGTGCATATTCATCTGCACTATCAGATCATTACGGGCACCAAGCATAGTAAGGAATATGTATTCCCGCTTGAGGAATTGATTATTTCCACCCGCGTGCTCGATACGACCTATGATGTATACATTGCTTCTCCCGAGGTGGAGATCATCATTTTGTATAGCCGCATCGTGCTGAAGGCAAAAGATAAGAAGGCAATCAAGATCAACGGTGATTATCAAAAGGAAATCGACTATCTTAAGCCCAGACTCAACTGGCAGATTCTGGAGAATCATTGTAACCGCTTTTTTGAAAGTTCGGCAGAGGATATCCTGAATGCCATTCGCGCCGACGCATTGTCTGAGGCGGAATTGTTCAAGCTGTATCAGAACGTTAAAAAGTGGTTGAAACCATACAAGAAATTTTCCACTCTCAAGGCAAATTGGAGATATCGCTATTTCCGCTTGCGCAGTATTAAAAACGCGGTATTTGCGAAACGCCTTCACCGCCATTATATCATGAGAAAAACCTTACCCGAGCGTGGTCTGTCCATATGCTTCTTAGGGGCGGACGGAAGTGGCAAAAGTACTGTCAGTATTGATATTTGCAAATGGCTGAACTGGAAGGTGGAGGCAAACAGATTTTATCTTGGTAGTGGAGATCACTACAATGGATTGCTTAAAAAGATTTTGTCGTTCGGTCTATCCAAGGCTTCAATGAATCAAGCTCCTGCGCCGAAAAAGGAGGCAGGTGACGGGGAGTCGGATGTAAAGCAGAAAGAAACTGCGAAAAAAGCAAAAAAGAATCCGATCAAAGCAATTCTGAAAATCGGTTTTGGCACGCTGCAAAGCTTGTATTTCAGAAACATTGCCGTTCGTTCGCTCAAGGAACTGAAAAAAGCAAAAAAATACATCAACAAGGGAGCCATTGCGTTGTTCGACCGATTCCCTCAAAATCAGTTCCAGGGACTTTATGACGGTCTCAAGATTGCAAGCAGATATCCGAATACGAAAAACGTATTTATCAAATGCAATCGAAGATCCGAGGAAAAGGCGATTACTAAGGCGCAAAACTACCAGCCGGATGTTATCTTCAAGCTGTTGTTGCCTCCGGAGGAATCGATTCGCCGCAAGCCAGATCATACCATGGAAGAAGTAAGACCGAAGGCAGAGATTACGCAAAAGCTGGTATTTGAACGTTCTGTGGTTTATGAAATCGATGCAACTCAACCCTATGATGATGAAATCTTGGAGATCAAACGTTTGATTTGGAAGGCGATCAGCAATCATGATAATTGAATTTAACGGACTCCCTGGAACGGGAAAAACAACGGTTGCGAAGGCTTTAAGTAGCAGGTTAGACAATACATATCATGTCCGATTCAAGTATGATGCAGCCACTTCAAGGTTGCAGTATTATGTTTCATATCTGTTTGACGGGAGCTTGAAATTACATCTGTTGGCAGCTCGATACGCAAAATACGCGACTCAAAATAGGGATAAAGACAAGCGAAAGTATATTGGTGTATTGATTGCTTATTACAAAGCGTACAGAAGGTTTTTAAAGCAGTGCCCGAATGAAATACTGATTATTGATCAAGGAATTCTGCAGGCTTTGATTTCTATACATCATGGTGATTTGATTGAGAATGCTCAATATCTGAAACCAATCTTCAATTTCCTTACAAAAAAGAAAATTAATATTTCTTTGGTGAATTGTAGTAACGATGTCACAACGTCTTTGCAGCGGATCACATCAAGAAACACATCCGGGGGACGACTTGATATTTGCGACGATCACGAGCGAGAGAACGTTTTAAACTCCCAAATCCACAACTTTACGGTGATACGGCAGGTGTGCGCCGAAGCGATGGGAAATTGCAAGTGCATAGAGATCAACACCTTAGAAACACCTGAGCAGAATGCTTTGAGAATTTCGGATTATTTAGAATTGGAAGTTAAGAGTCTGTGAGAAAAATTATTAATCTGATCAAAAAGATTGTCAATAACGATTATTTGTTTTCGGTGATCGCAAAGGTTTTAGGACTGGGTATTGCGATTATCGTCAGTGCCATGACAGCTCGCTGCTTTGGAGCGGAGCTCAAGGGCGTAATGTCCGTCGTTGAAAATGACGTTACTCTATATTCCGTATTCATCGGGTTGGGTATTTATCAGGCATATCCCTTTTTTAGAAAGAAGGAGCCCGATATCCTCCCCACGTATGTTAACAATATTTCCTCGCTTTTTTTGCTATATGAGGCAGTGGCGGTTTTGATCGCCTCGGTGATGATTTTCTGTCGCATCAACGTTTTTTTGGCGATTGCAATTATGCTGATGCCGGTTGATGCTTATATTAAGCAGCTCAACTATATTGTGCTTGTCGAGCATCCTCGCCGCAGAAATTTTTCGTCGCTGATTATCAGCATGTCCGAGATCGTTCTGTTGGCTGTTATATGGATTTTCTGGAACGCCTCGGTGACCTCGGTATTGACTTACTATATCTGCACTGTTCTTGCGAATTTGGCCCTTTCTTATATCAACCTGCGTTACAATCCGCTTATGGTGCGATTCTCGCTGAATCGAATCTTTGAATTTATCAAGTTTGGTTGGATCCCGATGCTGGTATATTTGTGTATGTCGATCAACTATAAGATCGATATCCAAATGCTAAAACAGTATGATCATGTTTCCATGGCGGATATCGGGATTTACGGAACAGGCGTGGCACTTGCTTCTAAAATCTGGCTTGTACCGGATGCGATTAAGGACATTTTGTTATCCAAGCTGGTCAAAAATGGAAAAGGGGAGTGCGAGGTTGCCAAAGTCATCCGCATCAGCCTGTTTGTATGCACTCTTTGCGTTTTGCTTTTGGCGTTGCTTGGTAAGTGGGCAATTTTACTGCTTTACGGTCCGGAGTTTGACCTAGCGTACTATGTGATGCTGATTATGCTTATCGGTGTTGAGGGAATGATCTTTTACAAGATGGTGTATTCCTATAACGTGTCCCGAGGAAAGCGCACGATCAACTTGATCTTTTTGGGACTTTCTGCGGTTGTAAATGTGATTGGAAACCTGATCTTGATTCCCTTGTACGGAATCATAGGTGCTGCCATTATGTCGGTTGTTTCCTATCTGGTTTGCGGAATTTGCTTCTTGGTGTATTTTCACTGTGTCAGCCAAGTTCCCATTACCCAAATTTTATTTCCTCAAAAAGAAGATCTGGATATGCTGAAAGGCTTTTTCCAAAAGAAAAAATAAATCGCATCATAAAGATTAAAAAGTATTATTGAGAAGGAAATCCTATGCAAGAGAATAACGTTACGCTCAAAAATCAAACCATCCTCATCACCGGCTCTGCCGGATTTATCGGCTCCAATCTGGTGATGGAGATTTTGCGCACTGTGCCGGGAGTTCATATCGTCGGTCTTGACAATATGAACGACTATTACGATGTGTCGATCAAGGAATACCGTCTTGAAAGGATTGAGGCGCTTGCCGCGCAGCATCCCGACAGCACCTGGGAGTTCGTCCGTGGCAATCTTGCCGATCGCGCGCTGATCGACCGCCTGTTTGATACGCATCGCTTTTCCGTGGTCGTCAATCTTGCGGCGCAGGCGGGTGTTCGTTACTCTATCACCAATCCTGACGTCTACATCGAGTCGAATCTGATCGGATTCTATAACATTCTGGAGGCATGTCGCGAGACGATGACGACCGATCATCCCGTGGAGCATTTGGTTTACGCCTCCTCGTCCTCGGTATACGGAACCAACAAGAAGATCCCGTATTCCACCGACGACAAGGTGGACAATCCCGTTTCTCTTTATGCCGCGACCAAGAAGTCCAACGAGCTGATGGCGCACGCCTATTCCAAGCTCTATAACATCCCCTCTACGGGACTGCGCTTCTTTACGGTCTACGGTCCTGCGGGACGTCCCGATATGGCGTACTTCGGGTTTACCAACAAGCTGCTCAAGGGGCAGACCATTGAGATCTTCAACTACGGAAACTGCAAGCGCGATTTTACCTACGTGGACGACATTGTCGAGGGGGTCAAGCGCGTCATGCAGCACGCGCCCGAAAAGCAGAACGGCGAGGATGGCTTACCTCTGCCTCCGTACGCCGTCTATAACATCGGCAACAACAGTCCCGAAAATCTCTTGGATTTTGTTACGATTTTGCAGGAGGAGCTGATCCGCGCAAAGGTCCTGCCCGAGGATTACGATTTTGAGGCACACAAAAAGCTTGTTCCCATGCAGCCCGGTGACGTGCCGATCACGTACGCAGATACCTCGGCATTGGAGCGGGATTTTGGCTTTAAGCCCTCTACGCCTCTTCGCGACGGACTTCGCAAATTCGCGGAGTGGTATCACGAATTTTATCAAAGTAACTAATTGCGAGGTAAATTATGACTGCTTATGAAGCCTTTGAGCAAACGTACAGAAAAGCCCCGCCCTATACCGCCTTTACCCCGTACCGTGTGTGCCCGATCGGTGCGCACTCGGACCACCAGCTTGGAAAGATCACGGGCTTTGCCATCGATAAGGGCATCTATATTGCCTACGGTCCCAAGCAAAACGGAGTGGTGGAAATTCAATCCTTGCAGTTTGAAAAGCGCGCACAGTGGCACGTGGCGTCCACGCCTGAGCGCCCCGAGGGGGATTGGGCGGATCATTTGCGCGGTGCTACGATTGCGCTTCACAACCGATACAACCTCAGAACCGGACTTTGCGCGATGATCGACGGCGAGCTTCCCATCGGAGGGCTGTCCTCCTCCGCGGCGGTGATCATTACCTTCTTGTCGGCACTTTGCACGCTTAACGGGATCACACTGACGCCACAGGAGCTGATTCTGATCTCCAAGGAGGCGGAAAACAAGTACGTGGGTGTGTCCTGCGGAAAGCTGGACCAAAGCTGTGAGGTTTATTGCAAGAAGGACCATTTGTTATATCTGGACACTCTGGATGACAGCTATGAGCTGATTCCGCAGTCGCCTGCGATGAAGCCTTACAAATTTGCTATCTTTTTCAGCGGCATTGAGCGCAGTCTTGCGGGATCTGCATTCAACATGCGTGTGGATGAATGCCGTTCCGCGGCATACGCGCTCAAGGCATATGCCGGTATGGAGTACGGAAAATTTGAGGAAACCAACCTTCGCGACGTTCCTCGTCGGGTTTTCGAGCAATACAAGGATCGGCTTCCCGAAAATTGGAGAAAGCGTGCCGAGCATTGGTATGGCGAATTTGACCGCGTCGAGAAGGGGGCAAAGGCTTGGCGTGACGGGGATATTGAAGCATACGGAAAACTGTCCTTTGAGAGTGGATACAGCTCCATTCATAACTGGGAAACGGGTTCTCCTGAGCTGATCAAGCTGTACGAGATCATGACGCGGACAAAGGGCATCTACGGCGGACGCTTTTCGGGCGCGGGCTTTAAGGGCTGCTGCCTTGCGATCATCGATCCTGCATATGAAGAAAGTGTGATCGAGGACGTGACCAAGGAGTACCTTGCGGCATTCCCGCACCTGAAAGGGAAGTACTCGGTGCATATCTGTACGAGCGCGGACGGAGTGAAATTATGAAATGTTTGATTTTAGCGGCAGGATACGCAACAAGACTGTATCCTCTGACCGAGAATTTTCCAAAGCCTCTTTTGACGGTCGGAGAAAAGACCATTCTGGACTGGCTGGTGGATGATATTGATGCCGCCGGTGAGGTGGACGAATACGTTGTGATCTCCAACCACAAGTTTGCGCATCATTTTGATGCGTGGGCAAGAACCAAACGCCAAAAAATTACCGTGGTGGACGATGGAACCGATACCAATGAAACGCGCCTGGGTGCTGTCAAGGATATTCAGTTTGCGATCGACAGACTGGGGCTTGACGATGACATGCTGGTGATCGCGGGAGATAACGTGCTGAATTTCAGCTTGACCAAATTCATCCAATACGCCAAGAGAAAACAGACCTCCTGCATCATGCGCTATTACGAGCCAAATGATCAGAAGCTGCTCAAGTGCGGCGTGGTGACTGTTGATGCGGATGACAAAATTTTGGGCATGACCGAAAAATCTCCTACGCCCGCAACGCATTGGTGCTGTCCGCCCTTCTACTATTACACCAAAGAGGATGCAAAATTGGTGCAAAAGGGAATCGATGAGGGATGCGGTACGGACGCACCGGGAAGTTATATTGCTTGGCTTTGCACGCAAGTGCCCGTGCACGCAATGGAGATGCCCGGCAAGCGCTACGACATCGGCAATCTCGAGAGCTACGAAAGAGTGAAGGCTGAATATCACGGCATTGACCGATAAATTCTTCCAAAGGAGGTCCGCATGGATCAGGGAACGATTCAAATACTGTTTTCCTTGTTGCGTTCCGCGATCCGTGGAACGGTTCTGACAGAGGAGGAGCAAAGGCTTTATTCGAAGGAGCGTCTTGCGGAGCTGCTCCGGATTTCCTCGCGGCACGATCTGTCGCATCTTGTGGCGTACGGATTACAGCAAAACCGGCTGGCAGATGAGGAGAAAGCCAATATCGAAAAGTGTATCTTCAAGGCGGTCTTTCGTGAGCAGCGGACGACGTACGAGTACGGACGACTGTGCAATGCATTAGAGGCGGCGCAGATTCCGTTTTTGCCGCTGAAGGGCTCGGTCATCAGGGTATTTTATCCCGAGCCTTGGATGCGGACGAGCTGTGATATTGACGTTTTGGTTCAGCCAAAGGATCTGGAGGCGGCGTCCTCCGTTTTGACGGAGCAATGCGGATATACCAAGCACGGGCAAGGCTCGCACGACGTGTCCTTTTATTCGCCGTCCAATATTCACGTGGAGCTGCACTACGAGCTGGTTGAGGAGGGCATTGCAAACGAATCTGCGGCGGTGCTTGCAGGCGTTTGGAGCACGGCAACCGTAAAGGAAGGCCTTACATCCTTTTATGAGATGCCGGATGCAATGTATTATTTCTACCACGTGGCGCATATGGCAAAGCATTTTGAGCACGGTGGCTGCGGGATCCGACCGTTTATTGACCTGTCGATCTTGGATCGCACGTCGGATGCGGATGGGGAGGCACGCGATGCGCTGTTGCGCCGCGGAGGGTTGTTAACCTTTGCAAACGCGGCGCGCAAATTGAGTCGCGTTTGGCTTGAGGGTGAGGAGCATGACGCGCGCTCCCTGCAGATGGAGCGCTACGTCCTCGAGGGCGGCGTGTACGGGAATGTCGAAAACCGTATTGCCGTTCAGCAGCAAAAAAAGGGCGGTCGCATTCGCTACGCGCTCTCAAGAATTCTTCTTCCCTATGGGGAGCTCAAGTTTTATTATCCCGTTCTGCAAAAGCACCCGATCCTCACTCCCGTGATGCAGGTGCGCAGATGGTTCAAGATCGCATTCTGCGGCGGTGCCCGACGCGCGGCAAGGGAGCTGTCTTACAATCAAAGTCTTAGCACGAAGGAAGCGGACGTGATGAAGCGATTTTTGGAGGACGTTGGACTCTGAGGTTCGATGGAACATAAATCTGATTTTACAGCAAGGAGCGTAATACTGACATGAAGCTTTGGATCTTAATCATTTTCGCAGTGGCGACACTGCTTCGCGTGGCGTTGCATCTGGTGCACTACCGTTCGGCAAAGAACCCCGTTCCCGAGAACGTCGCGGACGTATACGACACCGAGACCTACTTAAGATGGCAACGCTATTTTGGGGAAGGCGGACGCCTTGCGATGATCGAAACGCTGGTGAGCAGCGCAATCATGGCGTTGCTTCTCATCTTTGACGTGCACGCGGTGTTTGCCTCGTGGTTCGGTCAGAATCCCGTCGCGACCGCTGTCGGCGTGGTCCTCTGTCAAATCGTCGTGGAGTGGGTGTGCTCCATTCCTTTTAACTACATCAGCACCATGAAGATCGAGGAAAAATACGGCTTCAACCGCTCCACGCTGGGGACCTTTATCAAGGACGAGATCCTGGGATTTTTTATGAGTGGGATCGTGTCGCTTCTTATCGTTCTGGTGCTTTGCGGCAGCCACCTGTGGCTTGGCAATTGGATGATTTTGCTGTTTGCGGGAGTCATGTGCGTCTTTGTTGTGGTGATGAACCTGATCTTCCCCCTGCTTTCCCGTCTGCAAAACAAATTCACCCCCTTGCCCGACGGTGCGCTCCGCGACAAGCTGACCGCTCTTTTGACCGGGCACGGATACACGGTCAAGGCGATCGAGGTGATGGACGGCTCCCGTCGCTCCAGCAAGAGCAACGCATTTTTCTCGGGCTTTGGCAAGCAGAAGCGGATCGTTCTTTACGATACGCTCCTGGAGTCGATGGATGAGGACGAGATCTGTGCAGTCTTTGCGCATGAGCTCGGTCACGGCTTGCATCACGATATTCCGAAGCTGCTTTTGATGAACTGCGGCAACATGGTTCTGATCGCCCTGCTGGCTTGGGGCGCGATCTCTCTGCCGGCTCTTTATCCCGCATTCGGCTTTGACGGTGTCAATTACGGCTTTGCGTTCCTGATCTTGGGAAGTGTGGGGATGCCACTGATCTCTCAGCTCTACGGAATGCTGATCAATGCCGTTTCCCGCAGCGCAGAATACAAGGCAGACGCGCAGGCGGTCGAGGAGGGCTATGGAGAATCGCTCGTTTCGGGACTGAAAAAGCTTTCCCGCGAGAACTTCTCGCACCTCTCTCCCAGCAAGCTCGTCGTCGTGTTGGAATACAGCCATCCGCCCGTGTCGGCGCGTGTCGAAGCGATCGAAGCGCGTATGGACAAGAAAGCTTGATTTGTTCATAATGATAAAAAGCACGCACCGAGCGTCAGTCGCGCTCGGTGCGTGCTTTTTGTCAAACGAAAACCACACCATAGTGGTGAGGTTACATCTAAGATTTGTAGATAAGCAGAAAACAAATAGAAGGCATAAAATGCTTCTGTACTAATGGCTCCCTCCGAGAGGGGGCTCCGCGAAGCGGTGGAGGAGCCTGCGCAAACAAAAAGTGATATCTCCTCTTGATAGAAACATTTAATTCTTTTGTACGCGCACTCTCCCTCCGTCACTCCTTGCGTCGTGCCACCTCCCTCCGCAGGGAGGCTTTTTGGTGCACCCGTTTATGTCTGAAAATGAAATACCATCGCATAACGGTTGGATTGTGATTGGTGTCGATTTATAAAATTCCAAACAGGATACACCCGATGGTGTTAATGGCGAGGTTGGCGCACAGATGTGTCAGCCACGAGGCGTACAGCGAGTTGCTTTTTTCATTGAGGTAATTGAAGATGCAGCCTCCCAAAAACAGACCGACAAGCGAGAGAAGCCAGATGCCCGGATGGAACCAGCCCGCCGTCATGCCAAGGTGATAGAGGGAGAAGGTTGTCGCGCTGAACAGATACGCCATGGGGCGCGACCACGCGTTGCGCAGGGCAGCAAAGGCAAAGCCGCGGAAGAAGAATTCCTCCAAAAGGGAATTGACGATCGAGATGTAGATGGCGACCCAAATGAAATTTTCTGCCGTGACGCCTGCACCTGAGGTCAGATTTGACGCAATGGAAGAGAAATCGATTTGATTCTTCAAAAGGGCGTAGGCGCCCATGATCACGCCGAATACCAGAATGCCGAGCAGCGCTGAGTAGAGAAGGCTTTTCTTACTTGGCACGAACAGTGCCCGCGCTTCTTCTCGGCGTTTCCTTGAAGAAAGGAAATAGATCAGGGGAAGGGAGGAAAAGATTAAGATCTTGATCAGGGATTTTACAAGATAGGACGGTTGCCAGACACCGTCTACCATGCTCATCACAAACGCTCCCGAAAGAACCGAGAGCAGAATATAGATGCGTTGCTTCATAGAAGACTCCTTTCCGGGGGAGTTATATCAGCTTTTCCGCAAACATTCTCAGGCGTCCTTTTTTGGTGGTGCCGTCAAAGGAGCGCAGAATAAATCTTCCGTGACCGCGAATGGAGAGCGTTGCAGGGGCAGTCAGCGAAAGGCTTACGGTTTCCTCTACTTCAAAATCCACCTCTACGAGGCTGCTTTTGATCAGAGCCTGCGCGTCCTCGCGCGAAAGATTGGTCAGTGCCGCGACCACGCAATCCAGGCGCGCAGAGGCAACGGTATCGTGAATGGGAGCGTAGCGGCGTCCGTCGGTAAAGCTCCCATCAAGCACGTAAGGGCTCAGGCGAACCGTGTCACTTGCAACCCTTGCCAGATGCAGACAAAGAAAATCCGAAATCGCCTTGGTGCAGAACAGAATGGCTTCCGTATCGCTTTGCAGGGCGATATCACCGAAGGCGTCGCGCTCAAGTCCCAGGTTTAAGATCGCGCCCAGATAATCGCGGTGTGTCAGCGTCCGGAATCCGCTGCCCGTGATACGCAGAGCACAAACGGCTTGTGTCAGATCCTCGCCCAGAAGGGCTGCGAGCTCCTCGTCCGACGTGTCGGGCAAAGGGGCGGAGAGGCAGGGAAGCAGATATTCGGGGAGCAGAAAGAGCGACGTGCGCTCGGCTGTCGGGTAGCCGCCGAAGAAATAGGCTCTGTCGGCATATCCCGTGGCAGCGAGCACCCGTCTTGCGTGCTTTGCGTCCTGCGGAGTCAGGAAGGGAAGGATCGCAAGCGTCCCGCTATTGCTCTTTTTGACGGCGTCCTCAATGCGGGCCTCCGGGAGCGTTCTTGAAGTGCTCGGTTGCTTTGTCATAAGACTGTCAGGGAGAACTGCAAAAGGGAAAGTAAGATCACGGTAAACAGAAAGGGCATATCCAAGGGGAAACCCTCAAACCAGTGCATTCTGTCGCACAGGATGCGAAAGGGCATGATGATGGGCTCTGTCAGAGTGTATAAAAACATGGAGAGCCCGCCCTCCCTCATGGGATCGAACAATCCGACGATGGCGCGTGCCAGCATCGCGATCTGCAACAGATCGATGCAGAGGAGCAGCGTTTGCCTTAAGAGATAGATTACGATATTCATGGGTAAGCAAAAAATTCCTTTCTTGCACAGAATGTCGACAGTGAGAAATGCCGCAGGGGTTCATCCGCTGCGGCATTTTCGAGGCTGTCTATTGAGCAATCAGATTTCTTCCAGCTGTTCTTCCTCATAGGGAACAGCTTCTTCCTCCACGGGTTCCTCAGCGGGAGCCTGCTCAGCTGCCTCCTCGGGAGCAAAGCCGGAGATGTCCACGCCGGAGGGAGCAACCACGATGGTATGCTTGTTGGTCTTGATCATCTCACCGCCCAAAACGTAAGCAACGCCTGCCAAAAAGTCGATCAGACGGCAAGCCTTATCCTTGGTCAGATTGCTGATATCCAGTAGCACGATGCAGCCATCCTTGAGCTTGTCGGCAATTTTGGTTGCCTCGGTGTGGCTCTTGGGCTGGAGCAGCTTGAGAGATACCTTATCGGCGGACGCGGGATGAATCTCGGGATCCTTGCGCGCAGGGCTGTCAAGAGAAGAAATGGATGTAGCGGGATCCTCCTCGGGAATATCCATCTTAAAATCCTCGGGGGTCATGTAGACGTCATCAATATCATCCTCTAAGTCTGCGTTGTCGGTTCTGATAAATTTCTTCAACAGGTTCATTCTTTCCATCCTCCGTATATTTTACACAGTAATTTCATCAGGGTTATAAAAAAGTGCTCTTCCGACGCGAACGGTGTCGGCGCCCTCCTCAATGGCGGCTTCAAAGCTCTCGGACATTCCCATCGATAAAATGGGCCTATCTATATTATGAAGCTTTTTTTGCCAAATGTCAAGACAAAGCTGTGAAGTTTCTTGAAAATATTTTCGATATTCCTCATTTTTTTCACATTTTGGCGCCATTGTCATAAATCCGCGCAGGCGAATATGGGAAAAAGTGGAAAGTGAGGCACAAAAATCCGCGACCTCCTCGGGGAACAGTCCGCTCTTGTTTTCCTCCCGTCCGCTGTTGACCTCCACCAGAACGTCCATCACAAGGTCATGCTTTGCCGCCTGCCTTTCGATCTCGCGCGCCAGCGTCAGGGAGTCGAGCGAGTGGATCATGCAGACCTTATCGACAATATACTTGACCTTGTTGCTTTGCAGCTTGCCGATAAAATGCACGCGCAGCCCTTCGCGGTCCAGCTGATCCCAGTGCTCGAGCAGCTGCTGGACGCGGTTCTCTCCGATGTCGTGTACGCCGCATGCGCGGTGCAGGTAGTTGATGTGCTCGGCATCCGTATATTTGACCGCCGCCACCAGTGTGATGCCGCCCTCCCTGTTTGGGTGCGTAGAGCGCGCACGCGCGGCTTCGATCTTTTTGCGCACCTGCGCGACTGTATGCTTCATGTATGGAAATTCCGTCATTCGTAAACCCTCCCGTCGTACAGATCGGTTCCGTAGGTAATGAGCAGGTCGTTCAGCCCAAGATACCCCTGCCGTCCGTTTTGCTCCTCGACGATGCAGTAACCGTTGCCCTCGTAAAGCACGACCACCCATCTCCAGCGCACCGTGCGCGATTCAAAGATATACACGCCCGCGGCGCCGTCCTCAAGACGCACGAGTGCCGATGCGGGCACGTAATACCCTTCGCTAGAGGAAAGCGTCAGCTTGACGCTCTGTGCGCGCAAAAATTGAAAGTCCGCAGGGGAGTCCTCGCAGGAAAAGACGGCAATGAGATCACCGCTTGCCTCCGGGATCAGGTTCGTGCAGGTCAGCTCCAGAGTGCGTCCGTGATTTTCGGGGAAGGAGGCCTCAAACTGCTTTCCGACCGCAAAGCTTCCCGTCTGCGGGGAGGGCACGCGGAGTGCCAGACTCCAGATATGGTCGTATACGATCTTGCCGACTGCAAAGCCCTCTGTCTGCGCAGGGGTTTGCAGAGCCTTAGTCAAAGCGTGAAAGCTTTCGGTGTTCAGAGCTTGGAGTGCCTCGGGGGTAAAGAGCGATTCGTAACCGTCGACAAAGTCGCGGCTGTAAAAGCGCCCGGACGATTCGGTGTTGTAATAGACGGTGGCGGGAGAGGAAAGAAGCGCATCCCGCTCTGCCCGCAGCTCATTCAGAAGTGCGTCGGCAGCGCCGTCGTTTCCCATCACGGCGGCATAGCGGTTCAGCGCGACGAGCAGAGCGTCCTCCGATTGTGCAAGGGACAGTCTGTCGGTATGGCCTAGCATCTGCTTGATGGAAATACGCAAGGCGTTTGCCTCCGCGCGGTGGTTATTTGCCTGTGTCAGGGGGGCGCCGACCGCGGACTGTCCTGCCTCCAGAATGGCGATGGAGCGACAAAGCGCGTCCAGTTTTTGCTGCGCAGTCGCAAGAGCTCCGCCCGAAAATTGCGCGCGGTGCTCGACCAAAGGGGTATTTTTGCTCGCCTTGGTGCCGTCGGATACCAGACTGTAAAGCAGTCCCTCTCCTTCGGCATACAAAACGCTTTCGTGTCGGAACAGATAGCCCTTTGCGGTCAGGGTCTGCGTATCGGTGACCTTGCGCGATGGAGTCGTCATCAGACTTCCCTCGGAGGAGAAGGCAACGTGATACAGGGTGTATGCGATCAGCCCCACGAGTGCTATCACGGCACAAAGGCGCAAGAGATAGCTCTTGACGGGCAAATTCTTTTTCATAGCTGCTTCCTCCTTTCTTGCAAGGGTTGTGTTGTGGGATCAGTGGGAGCGAATGATGCGCTCTGCCTCATCCAGAGCTTGCTCCATCGGGATAACTGCACCGTCGGGAGCCATTTCCAGCCAGTGAACGTAACCTTTGGCAGAAAACCAGGTCAACTGTCTTTTGGCATAGTGGCGTGTGGCGACCTTGAGGCGCTCGATACTCGCTTCCAGCGGTTCTTCGCCGCGCAAGTGTGGAAAGAGCTCCTTGTATCCGATGGCAGCGGCGGCGGTGGAGTTGGTATTGAATACACCGCGCGCAAGAAGCGTGCGCGCTTCCTCGACAAGTCCCATCCGGATCATCTCGTCAACACGCTGATCTATGCGGTCGTAAAGGATGCTTCTATCCCCGTAGGAAAGCCCTATGACAATGGCGTGATAGGGAGAGGGGGCTTCCTTGGAGCGACGGTCCCATTCGGATTTGGGAATTCCCGTGCTCTCGAAGATTTCCAGCGCACGCACGACGCGCCTTACGTTATTTTCGTGAATGGCGTCGGCGCTTTCGGCATCCACCGCGCGCAAACGCTCGTGCAGAGCGTGATTGCCGTGCTCCTTGGCGTATTGCAGGAGCTCTTGGCGCAATTTTGGAACGCAGGCGTTCTCCTCGGAGAAGCCTCCGCGCAACAGCGCATCAAGATACAGCCCCGTGCCGCCGCACAGGATAGGAAGCCTTCCGCGGGATAGAACGTCCTGAATGCAGGAGGATGCAAGGCTTACGTATTCGGCGCAGGAAAAGGATTGCTCGGCGTCCGCCACGTCCAGAAGATGATGCGGGATGCCGCCCATGTCCTCCTTGGTGGGCTTTGCGGTACCGATATCCATGCCGCGATAGATCTGCATGGAATCACAGGATACGATCTCGCCCGAAAGCCTTTTTGCAAGGGCTACGGCAAGAGCGCTTTTGCCGCTTGCGGTAGGTCCGACTACGGCAATGATTGTGGGCGTTTCGATTGTCACAGTGGACCTCCTTTGTGAATGGATTCGATCAGCATCGCGCCACCGATGGGTACGCGAAGTAAGAAGTAAAAGTGAATAGTGAATAAGTGCGGTTGATTTTCGCCGCGGGCGAAAATCTTCATTACCTCTTCACTTTTCACTCTTACCTATTACCTGCTGATACGATAAAATCTTTTATTGTATCAGCATCGCGCCATCGTAATGTACGGGAAGTAAGAAGTAAAAGTGAATAGTGAATAAGTTCGGTTGATTTTCGCCACGGGCGAAAATCTTCATTACCTCTTCACTTTTCACTCTTACCTATTACCTGCTGATACGATAAAATCTTTTATTGTATCAGCATCGCGTCGCCAAAGCTGAAGAAGCGATACTGCTCCTCCACCGCCACGCGGTAGGCCTCCATGACCGATGCGCGGTCGTAAAATGCGCTGACCAGCATCAAAAGCGTGCTTTCGGGCAGATGGAAGTTTGTAATCAGCGCATCGACTGCCTTGAAGCGATAGCCGGGGTAGATGAAAATTCCGGTATCTCCGCTCATCGCAGGGATCCTGCCGTCCTCGCGCGCGACCGATTCGATCGTGCGGCAGGAGGTGGTTCCCACGCAAATGAGGCGTCCGCCCGCTGCTTTGCGCTCATTGATCAGGCGTGCGCTCTCCTCGCTGACCGAGAAGAACTCGCTATGCATGACGTGATCGGTGATCTTATCCGCCTTGACGGGGCGGAAGGTGCCAAGCCCTACGTGAAGCATCACGGGGACGATCGCAACCCCCTTATCCCGAATTTTTTGAAGCAGCTCGGGGGTAAAATGCAGACCCGCCGTGGGGGCTGCCGCGGAGCCCTCGGTCTTGGCATAAACGGTCTGATAGCGGGACTTGTCCGCAAGACGCTCGGTAATATAGGGGGGCAGGGGCATCAGTCCGATCTCGTGGAGCACCTCGTAGACGTTGGCGTAAACGCTTTTGTCGTAGGAAAAGCGAATGATGCGGTTGCCCTCCTCAACGAGATGTAGCACCTCGCCCGTCAGCGCTCCGCCGCCGAACTGCATCCGCATCCCGATGCGCGCGCGCTTGCCCGGCTTGACAAGACATTCCCAGGTGTCGGTATCGCGCTGACGGAGCAGCAGAAGCTCCACGGACGCCTCCTCCCGCCCCTCGGCGTGTCCGTACAGACGCGCGGGGATGACCTTGGAGTCGTTGATGACAAGAACATCACCGGGGTTCAGATATTCTAAAATATCGGAAAAAACGCGATGCGAGATTGATCCCGTCTTGCGGTCCAGCACCATCAGACGCGAGCTGTCACGCGGTTCTGCGGGATGCTGCGCGATGCGCTCCTCGGGAAGCTCGTAAAAGAAATCCGAGGTAGAAAGGGAGGTCTTGGGCTTTTCGTTGATGATGACGTTGTTCATACTGATCCTTTACACGTGGGCAGGCTTGCGCGCGCGGCATAGACTGATAGGGAAGAGCCTTGCGCGCGCTTTCCCCGATTTTTTGGCATAGCTATCTTATTATACTTATTATATCTTATAATAGGGGGAATTGCAACCGTTTTTTGCAAAACCGCGCGCGAATTTTATCGGATGGGCAGGAAAGGAGATCGACAACATGAGCAAACGAGGGGGAAGGATCTTTGAGGGCGTGGCAACGGCGCTGATCACACCGTTTCGTAAGGGAGAGATCGACGAGGACGCACTGCGCGGGCTGATCGAACGCCAGCTGGATGCAAATGTTTCCGCCATTTTGGTGGCGGGTACGACGGGGGAGAGCGCGACGCTGACGCTGAAGGAGCATCACCGCTTGGTCGCCCTTGCCAAGGAGCAGATCGGTGGGCGCGTGCCCCTTTTGGCGGGGTGCGGATCCAATTCCACGGCACGTGCCATCCTTTTGGCGGAGTCGGCGCGCGATGCGGGGGCGGACGCTCTGCTTGCCGTCACGCCCTATTACAACAAGGCGTCCGATCGGGGGCTGGTGCTTCATTACCAAGCGATTGCGGACGCAACGCCCTTGCCCCTGATTTTGTATAACGTTCCTTCGCGCACGGGCTTTCACATCACGATGGAGATGTATCGCGCGCTGGCTACGCATCCGCGCATCGTAGGCGTCAAGGAGGCGTCGGGGGATCTGGATCTGTTGGAGCAGCTTTGCGCGGAGTGTGGGGAGGAGGTCGACGTGTTCACGGGAAACGACGCACAATTGGTTTCTGCGATGAAGCTGGGCGCCGTAGGCGTGATCTCGGTCTATTCCAATCTGTACCCCGAGCGTATGATAGCGCTGTACCGACTGTGCGCGGACGGGGAATGGCACGCCGCCGAGGAGCTCAGACGCAAGGCTTTGCCGCAGATGAACGCGCTGTTTTATGAGGTCAATCCCATTCCCGTCAAATATTTGGCGTCGCGCATGGGACTGTGCGAACCCGAATACCGATTGCCGCTCTGCCCGCCCTCCGATGCGACGGTCAAACGGCTGGAAACCGTTTTTTGGGAATCATAGGATCGCGACAGTGAGCCATCCCTCCGAGGATGACACGGAGGACCGCCTCCCGGGAGGCAAAATCGATGCACGTAATTTATTGTAGGGGTCGACGTCCTCGGCGACCCGTCGGAAATTCTTTATTTGTAGGGGCATGAAACATCTGAAAGGCTCTCCCCGTGGGAGAGCTCCTGCCGAAGGCGGGTGAGAGGGGGATCCCTCTCCGTCGCGCTTTGCGCGCCACCTCTCCCGGAGGGCGAGGCTTTTTACCCCCGGAGGGAGGCAAAGGATGACGTTGCCAACTTGTGACAAAAAACGAAAAGGAGCCTTTTTCAAGGCTCCTTTATATTTTGTTGGATCGTGTATTTAACTTTCCGCTTTGGTCAGCGTGCCGTCCGTGCAAGTGACGGTGTAGGAGCCGGTATTAGCGTTCCAATACGAGCCCTTTGAAATCTTACTCCACTGTGCCTTTGTGCCATCAAATTGAATACTCGTAAGCCCCTTGCAACCGGAGAACGCATAATTACCGATGCTCGTGACGCTGTCGGGAATCACGATGTCGGTAAGGTTCGAGCAACCGTAGAACGTATGGTCACCGATGCTCGTGACGCCGTCGGGGATGACGATACTCGTAAGACTCGTGCATTCGTAGAACGCAGAGGTTCCGATGCTCGTGACGCTATTAGGGATTGTAATGCTCGTAAGCCCCGTGCAACCGAAGAACGCATCGTCTCCGATGCTTGTAACACTGTCGGGAATGGTAATGTTGGTCAAGCTTGAGCAACGATAGAATGCCAATTTCCCAATGCTTTGAACTCCATTTGGAATTGTGATGTTGGTTAGGTCTGTGCAATCTTGGAACGCATCACAAACAATTTTCGTCTCCTCGTGAATTGTGCAAGAGGTAATAGAGGTTGAAGATACACCCACGAGGACTAGGTAAGAATTTTTTTCGTTTCCAAGATACAAACCATTGTCGTAGGCATAGTATTGAAGGCTCCAGCAAGCGCCAAACGCACTACTTCCAATAATCCTCACATTTTCAGGAATTGTGATGCTAGTTAGTCTAAAGCAATTGTAAAACGCATGGTTTCCGATGGTTGTAACACTGTTCGGTATGACAACACTGGTCATAGAGCAACTCCAGAACGCACGCGTACCGATGCTCGTAACACTATTAGGGATCACAATGCTCGTAATATTTGAACAGCTTTCAAACGCACGTTCGCCAATCTCCGTAACGGTTAATCCTTTATAGGTTGCGGGAATTACGATATCAGTATCCGTACACTCACCGATGCCGGTTACCGAGTAACTTGTTCCGTCGGTACTTAAAGTGAATTCCAGCTTGGAAGTATCTTCCTCGTTCGGTGAAGCAGACGAACCCGGTGCCTGCGTCGGGTCATTTGTTTGCGAAGAACCTGTTGTCTGCGTCGGATCATTTGTTTGCGAAGAACCTGTTGTCCGCGTCGGATCATCGGTTTGCGGACCGTTACCGCCGTTGCAGGATACAAGCAATACTGCAAAACACAACAGGACGAGCGTCAGGATTGTCAGCTTTTTCATTGTCTTTCTCCTTTTTGTTTGATTTTCTTCCCTGAAAATAAAAAGTGCGACGACCGAAGCCGTCGCACAAAAACGCAAACTCCGATAGTCGCCAAACCAGTCTGCTATGAAGTATGTTTTGATACCCACGTAGACGGAATTTGCATTTTTATCAAATTCTTCTACGTGCATACGTCAAAAAGGGTATAGTTACCCCTTGGGAAAACATACCTATTTTCATATTTAACTGATTTGGCAATTTCCATTATAGCACAGCGTTTTTTTAATTACAAGTCTTTTTTCAAAAATCGTTCATATCTTCCCGCCGATCTCCTCGCGCAGTCCCGCGAGGATGCGCTTTTCCAATCGCGAGATATAGGACTGCGAGATGCCGAGAAGTGTGGCGACCTCCTTCTGCGTCAGCTCGTTTCCTCCGCGAAGCCCGTACCGCAGCTCGATCAGCTCTCGCTCCCTCGGATCCAGCATTGCCACCGCATCCCGTACCACGCGCTTCTCCTCGCGCAGCTCCAGCTCGTAGGAAACCGTATCCTCCTCGTTGCCGAGAATGTCGGAAAGCAGGAGCTCGTTGCCGTCCCAATCGACGTTGAGCGGCTCGTCGATGGATACCTCCAGCCTCTGCGCTCCGTGCTTGCGGATGTGCATCAGGATCTCGTTTTCGATGCAACGCGAGGCGTAGGTGGCAAGCTTGATGCTCTTGTCGGCGCGGAAGGTGTTGATCGCCTTGATCAGTCCCACCGTGCCGATGGAAATGAGATCCTCGATGCCGGTTCCCGTGTTTTCAAACCGCTTTGCGATATAGACGACCAGGCGCAGATTGCGCTCGATCAGCACCGTGCGCGCCCATTCCTCGTCCATATGCGAGATGCACTCCGCCTCCTCCTCGGGAGAGAGGGGAGAGGGGAGCATCTCGGGACCGTTGATGTAAAAAATGCCTTGCTTGCCTTTTTTGGATCGGCACTGCCTTCGGAGCAGCCAAAGGCGCAGACGCCAAAACAGATTCATATCAAAAACTCCTTTCCGAATGGAATTCAATGCAGAGAGATGACGGCGTCAAAGCCCTGCGCGCTCTCGCCAAGATCTGCGATGGCGATCAGGTAATCGGCGTCATAGGTTTCTTTTTCCGTCGTGACGGTCAGCCGCTCGGGGGCAAGTGCGGGGAGCAGGGTCGAATCGCTGACGCTCTGCGCCGGGATCAGGCGAAGTCCGCGGACCTCCCTTGCCGCCGTCAGCCAATCCTCGGCGTTTCCCGTCAGAGCCGCGGACAAGGTCCTTGGGAGCATGGGGCGTAGCGCCTCACGGCGCACGACGATCACGCTCTTTCCCGTCACGGGATCGCACAAAAGGTTGCCTGAGTCAACAAGAGCCGTCAGCGTTTTGGACGAGCCGAACAGTGAAAGCTCCAGAGTCACGGTTTTGGTCTTTGCGCTCATTCCGAGAAAGCGTCCGCCCTTGGCGGTCGCAAAGCCCGCGACCGCGGCAAGCAGGGAAAAGATCCAGACCGAGAGAGTATCCTTCTCCAGGGAATCCAAGGGGAGCGACAGTCGGTTGAGAAGACTGTACAGCACCGTCATGATGCCGCCGAGCAGCACCGATACCAACAGAAACACCGCGAGAATTTTTACGATCCGCAAAAAGGGCGTTTTCCGTCTGTAAAAGGCGATCACGCAGATCAGGAGTGCTGACAGCACGTCAAGAAGCATACCCACGATCCCGGCGGGCAGAAAAAACAGCGACAGTACCGCATACGCTCCTCCAAAGCACGCACCAAGCACGGAGCGCAGACGTCCCGTTGCACGGTGCGTCAGCGTTGCCGTCAGTAGAATACTCAACAGATCCATGCAGGCATTGATCAAAAAATACAGATCGACGTAGACCTCCTGCTCCATGCAGTCACCTCCTTTGCATTCTATTATAGCAAGGCGGGATGGGGTGATTTTGTCAGAATTTTTCCCCTGCGAAAAAAATTTACAAGGGGACTATACTTTTCGGTAAAATTATGGTATAATGTTAGGAGATATCAATCGGCACGACCGCAGAAAAACAGAAAGGCAGGGAAACAGTATGTCCCATTTGCAGAATTTTAAGCTTGAACTGGAAAAGGCGGGCTTTGACGCCGCCATCATTTCGGAAAAGATCAACCAGCGTTATCTTTCGGATTTTGATTTTGATGACGGACTGGTTCTGGTGACGGGGGGGCAGTCCTATCTGATCACCGACTTCCGTTACATCGAGGCGGCGCACGCGCAGGCAACCAAGGAAATGGAGGTTCTGATGCCCAAGGGAGGACAGCTCCTTTGCATCGCAGGACTGCTTGCCGACAACGGATGCAAGAGAGTTGCCGTGGAGGAAAGCGGACTTTCCATCGCGAATTTTGCGCGCTATCAGAAGGTTTTGGAGGGATACACGGTCGAGGGCGGTGCATCCGCAATGCTCGACGGACTGCGCCTTGTCAAGGATGAAAAGGAGCTCGCAACCATCGCACGTGCGCAGGAGATCACCGATGCGGCATACGCGCATATGCTCAAGTGGCTCCGACCTGACGTGACCGAGATCGAGGTCGCGCTTGAGATCGAATTTTTCATGAGAAACAACGGAGCCGAGGCGGCAGCGTTCGATACCGTTGCCGTATCCGGCACCAATTCCTCCCGCCCTCACGGCGTTCCCCGCCGTTGCAAGCTGGAGAAGGGCTTCCTTACCATGGACTTTGGCGCGCGCGTGGACGGCTATTGCTCGGACATGACGCGTACGGTCGTCATCGGCAAGGCGGACGCCGAGATCAAGCATCTGTACGACACGGTGCTGACGGCACAGCTGGCGGCACTCGACGCGCTTTGCGAGGGGGCAAGCTATCGCGAGCTTGACAAGATCGCGCGCGACATCATCGACGCGTATCCGCAGTACAAGGGCGCGTTCGGGCACTCCCTCGGTCACGGTGTCGGTATGCTGATCCACGAGGATCCCCGCGTTTCCTTTGCCGCAAAGGAGGGAAGCGTGCTCTCTCGCGGACACGTTATCACCGTTGAGCCCGGTATTTATCTGGAGGGTAAGTACGGATGCCGTATTGAGGATATGGTATGCCTGGATACTGCGGGCAAGGTGCGCAACTTTACCAAGAGCACCAAGGAAATGATCGAAATTCTCTGATTTCGGAGGAATACTATGAATCTGTTTGCTTTAACGGCGGCACAGAATCCGGCTGCATCCGGACCGATGATCGAGCTTTGGAATTTGACGGCGTATCTTGCCAATCAGTTTCAATGGGTACGGGATCACTTTGCCGTGGTCTTTTTCGGGGCGATCGCGCTCTGCATCGCGGTGCCCTACCTTCTGGGTAGCATCAATCCCGCAGTCCTGATCTCCAAGCTCGTTTATCACGAGGACATCCGCAATTTCGGAAGCGGAAACGCGGGTACGACCAATATGCTCCGCACCTACGGAAAAAAGGCGGCTGCGGCAACCTTTCTTCTCGATCTGCTCAAGGCGGCGCTTTCCGTGCTGTTCGGTTGGACGATCTTTGGCATCGACGGCGGCGCGATCGCGGGATTTTTCGTCATCTTCGGACACATGTTCCCGATCTTCGCGAAATTCCGCGGAGGCAAGGGCGTTGCCTGCCTTTCCATGGTCATTCTGATGATCAGCCCGATTACGTTCCTGATTCTGTTCGTGCTCTACGCGATCCTGGTGCTGCTGTTCCGCTATATTTCGTTGGCGTCGATCATGTGCGCGCTGATCTATCCCTTGATCCTGAGCGTGTTCGGAAACTTTGGACTCAACGTGGCGATGGCAGTGCTTTCCACCTGCTTTGTGGTCTTTATGCACCGTGAGAACATCAAGCGACTGATGAACAGAACCGAATCCAAGCTCAGCTTCTCCAAAATCTCCAAAAAGAAAAAGGGAGAAACCGAGAAGGCAGAGCAGAGCGAGGAATAACGTATGAGTGAGAAATGTATTTCTCCGTCTGCGCAGATGTGCGCGCTGATCCTTGCGGCGGCAGAAAGATCCGTTCTGAGGAAGGCGGTCTTTTCCAAGCCGCAGGACACAGCCACCCGACGCACGGTGCTGACGCTTCGTCGCATCAAGGGGCGCGTGCTCCTGCAGGCGGAAACCTTCTGCACGGACAACAAGGCTTTGCACCGGAATTTTGAAATCAACGATCAGGCGTGCATTGACGCGCTGATCGCATCGCACGGCCAGGTCAGCCTTTTGACGGCGGCAGGGGATTGCGAGCTCCGTGTATCACGCGCGGGGAAGGCAACCCTGATCGGGGGGAATAAGGTATCCCTTGCCCTGCAATCCGCAGACGTGCCCGCCTTGGAGATCGGTGGCAACGATCGCGAAAAGAAGCGCATCCTGACGGGAGAGGAGCCCTTCTTAAAGCTCTTGGGCGTCAGTGACGCGCAGGGGCGCATCAAGGATAAAAAGCAATCCAAGTTCCGTCAGATCAACCGTTTTCTGGAGCTGATCGCGGACTGCCTGCCAAGCCTTTGCGCGGACGGGACGCTCCGCATCTGCGATCTGTGCTGCGGAAAGAGCTATCTTTCCTTTGCGGCGTACCACTATTTTTGCAACGTGCTCGGACGCAAGGTCAGGATGACGGGCGTTGATCTCAAGCCCGACGTCGTCGCGTACTGTAACGAGGTCGCACGCGCCTTGCGGTTTGACGGCTTGGAATTTTTGTGCGGAGATATCGGAACATACGACGCGGGCGAGCACGTCGATCTTGTGATCTCCCTGCATGCCTGCGATACCGCCACCGATCTGGTCCTCTCACGCGCGATGCTCTGGGAGGCGGACGTGATCCTGTCCACGCCCTGCTGTCATCACGAGCTCAACCATACCATCAACTGCCAGGCACTTTCCTTTGTGACCGAGCATTCGATGCTACGGCAAAAGCTTTGCGATGCCGCAACGGATGCGATGCGGCTCAAGCTCTTGCAGGCAAACGGCTACGAGGTCTGCGCGCTGGAGCTGATCGATCCTGAGGAAACGCCCAAGAATATCATGCTCCGCGCCCTGCGCCGAAGGGATTTTGTGCGGGACGGAGAGGAAGCCAAGCGCTATGCTGCCGAATACGAAGCGGCAAAGAGATTTTTGTTAGGGTAAAGGGGAACGATATGTTCGGACTGTTCAAGAGAAAAAGCAAAAATCCCAACAGTCGGCAATACCGTTGGGAGATGGCACGCTCCATGAGCAATCACCACATCCGCTACGTGACCGAAAAGATCAACGGCGTGGATGAGGTCATCGGTCGGGACGGCGGTCTGAATATCCGCGACGACGAGCTTTTGGTCTTTGCCTCGGCAGACGTGATCTTCCGTTGCAAGATCGAGCAGATGCAGGCGTGGGAGCTCTTGTCCAAGGACGGCGTCGTTATCACGGCACCCGATTTGGAGCATGATGGGCGCGAGCGCACCATCATCGTGTTTTACGTGTACTACCGATAAAGAATGCAGCAAAGGAAGGGAGGGATCCCGATATGAAAATTTTAATCGCGTATTCCTCCAAGAACGGAACGGTGAAGGAATGCGTCAGGCGTCTTGCGCAGGAGCTGCAGCCTATGGCCGTCGAGCTTGCCGATCTGGATGCCGAAGCCCCAAGCGTGCAGGACTATGATGCCGTGCTGGTGGGCGGAAGCGTGTATTTTGGAAGATTCCGTCCGTCCTTGCGCCGTTTCTTGAAGGCAAACGGAGCAATTCTGCAAGGAAAATGCACCGGACTGTTCCTTTGCTGCGGGCTTACGCACGAGGCGGATTACTATTTGGAAAAGCTCTTTCCCAAGGAGCTGAGAGAGTCCTCGGTTGCGACGGTGTATTTTGGCGGCAGACTCAAGGCGGACGAGGGAAGCCGATGGGATCGCTGGATCCTGCGCTCCATGCGCGCAAGGCTGCTCGAGGAGGAGATGGAGAACGAGGATTACTCTCCCACGCTCCCCGGCATTTTGCCCGAAACCATTGCCTCTATGGCAAGTAGGATCCGCACGGAGCTGCTGCATAAAACGGTGCAATAACCCCTAAAAAATATGCAAATAAAACAAAAGCAACCACTCGGAAACGGCTTGTTTTTGTTTTATTTGCTACATAAAAACAGTTGACAAACACAGGCAAATGTGATATAATATTTTGGTGATTGGAATATTTGACCCATTAGCTCAGATGGCAGAGCACATGACTTTTAATCATGGTGTCCGGAGTTCGACTCTCCGATGGGTCACCAGCGGCAAGCTGCCGCCCCCAAATATCGGGGACGTGCGGCGATACGCCAAACTTCACACCACGATGGCAGAGTTCGGGTGAGCGTCTGAACGAGCCACCAACGCAGATGCAAGCACAGCCCCAACGGGCGTGCTTGTGCGCTGCTTTCCAAGACATGTCGCCGCGTCGGTTCTCCTGTGGGAGAAGCCTTTGTTCGGATGCGGTTTTTATCGCAAGCTCCATTTCGCATCAGGTATGCAGAAGGGAAGTAATTTCTCTCTGTCGATATGCTCTGCGCCGCATTTTTGCGGGGAGACTTGCTATTTTTATGGGCGGTTATGGGCAATGGTCTGTAACTGCCCATTATTTTTTGAAAATGCCGGAGGCGCGGATTTTATTTGCGCGATATCCCTTGACAAATCAAATGAAATGTGATAGGATAGCCTCAAGGGGAAAACCCGACTTTGTTTGAAAGGAACAGACGGACATGATTATAGGAAAAGTAGAAAATTTTGAGCAATTCGAGGCGCTTCATCCTCGCTTCCCTGCAGCGTTTGCCTTTGCCAAGGAGCTGATTGCGAACGGCTTCAAGCCCGGCAGAAACGACATGGCAACGCCCAACAACGAGATCTACGCAAACGGCAACATCTACGTGACCCGCACCATGGACAAGGCGGTCATGGAGGTGCACTACGAGTACATCGACATTCAGATCATGGTTGAGGGTCAGGAGCAGCTGTACGTTCCCGGACTTCAGACCCGCGAGCAGGATCACTCCTACACGGGTGGCGGCGACTGTGAGCTCTTTTTCATGCCCGATCCCAACACCTGCTCCCGCGCAACCGTTCAGGCAGGCGATTTCGTGATCTTTATGCCCAATGAGCAGCATTGCCCCAATATGGCGATCAACGACGAGCCCAGCAACGTTCGCAAGATCGTCATGAAGGTTCTGTATTGATGATTTGATTTTAATAAAATAAAAAAGGACGAAACGGATTTCTCTGTTGTTCGTAACGGAGAATCAGTAGGCACAAAATGTCGGCAGAGAACTTGTTTTCTCTGCCGATTTGCGGTATAATGGGGTTAACGAAAAGCCTTCCTCCGATGAGTGAAAGCGGCAAAGCCGCGTCAAGATCGCCGTTGGCGACTTGCGGTGGCACGGCGTAGCCGTGACGGAAGGAGCCTGCGTTACTTTAGGGTTGTAGTAACTTTCTTGTTACGCACTCTCCCTCAGTCAACTTCGCTGACAGCTCCCTCCCGGAGGGAGCCTTAGGGTGCGCGCAACTTTAGGGGTGTGGGCTAAGCCCTATGCGTTTGTGAAACAAAGGCGAAACTGGCGATAAAACAGAACGATAAATAAGAATTTGACGAGGTGATTAGGATGATAGAGATTACTGCTTGGATGAAGGAATTCTTGCAGACATTAAATCAGACTTTTGCAAATCGTGTATGGTTTGTCGGTTTGCAAGGTAGTTACGGTCGTGGCGAAGCAACAGAAACAAGTGATATTGACATTGTCGTAATACTCGATCAACTG
>JAFVXH010000003.1 GCA_017501225.1 Clostridia bacterium | reverse complement strand
TTTTAACGCAGTGGGTCCACCCGTTCCCATTCCGAACACGGAAGTTAAGCGCTGCAGTGGCGAAAATACTTGGCTGGCGACGGCCCGGGAAGATAGCTCAATGCTGACACAAAAGAATACCTTGGGGCAAAGCCTCAAGGAGAGTCGGTTATTTTAACGCAGTGGGTCCACCCGTTCCCATTCCGAACACGGAAGTTAAGCGCTGCAGTGGCGAAAATACTTGGCTGGCGACGGCCCGGGAAGATAGCTCGTAGCCGACACAACAAGGGGAACTGAATCAGTTTCCCTTGTGTCATATTCCTCCTTAGCTCAGTCGGTAGAGCACCTGACTGTTAATCAGGGTGTCGCTGGTTCGAGTCCAGCAGGGGGAGCCAAAACGAAATAGCTTGAACTTCTTTTCAGTGAAAAGATTGTTCGGGCTATTTTGTTTTTTTGAGGAATTTGATAAATACATTTTTTGATTTTTTAGGCAGATAGAGAGTAAAATCTCTGTCTGCCTTTTTTGCGTTCGGTTGCTCGAACAAAAATTTTCTTTTTTTGATTTTTGTGCTTCTATAATATCATTACAAATTTAATTAACAAGGAGATTTTGTAATGAACAAGAAGAAAACAGTATTTGAAAATGATTTCAATATTAACGAGGAGCAAATGGATTCTTTGGCGAGAGTGCTTTTTCCGTTGGTCTATGACTATTTGACTTCCGAGAAAGGAGCAGAAAATGACATGGATAATTCAGATGATACGCCAAAATGTGCATAACGCCGTTTTGTCGAACAATTTTTTTGAATAATTGAAAAACGCCTTCTTTATAATTAGTCAAGGAGAAATAGTACAGAAAGCGTGCTTTCTGGCAACAACTCTTTAAGAGAGTTGTCTATCAATCCAGTATGGAATGATTGCACGCCGTTGTAAGAGCACAGATTTTATCCTCGCAGGGATATAGTCTATCCCCAAAGTTATATGCTTTTCCAGTATGGAAATATCGTTAAAAATAATTTTTATAAGGAGAATATCAAAATGTCAGATATTAAAAGTATAATTAAAGTAGAAGTTCCTCTAATTGATAAACGTTATAATGGTGTAAACGCTAATGACACTTTCAAAGCGAGGCTGTTTAAAAATCAATTCCCTAAACCGCATTACTTACCAAGAGATATAGAGCAATTCAAGGCAGTAGATAACATTCACGCTCTTGTGTGGTATGATGAAAACGCACTTTCCTATGAGGAAGATCGTTTAGTCTTTAAGTATCATAAACACTGTATCATTTATTCCGAGGGTGTATATGATACCCAAACCAATAAAGTCTATGATATTATTGAAGCATTAAAAACATTCTTGGGTTTAACATTCCCTCAAGCTTGTCACGTTGTTAAAACCTTTTTGCAAACTGTAAATCATCAGTCTATTAGAGAGTATTGTGAGCTGAAATATCCAAACGCCAAGAAATCCAGTTTGTCAAGCGATCATAACTTAAACGCCATTAAGGCAGAAAATCTATTCCTCAAGGAAAATAACAATTCCTATAAAACTGGATATGCTATTTTACATAATCGCTTTGGAATTGACAGAAACATTGTGTCTAATTTCATTCATAGAGAGTATTTGATAATGGATAATCAATACAACCTTTGCTTTTTGACATACGAAAAAGATAATGTCGTATCGGTTTTGAAGTATTTGAGTGATAATAACTATATTGCTACGGAAACGCAAGCCAAGCATAGAAACGCTGGCTTTCGTTACGCTATCAAAGAGGAAGCCGATTATAATATGTTCCGTAATGTGTATGTCTTTGAAAACGTGGTTGACCTTATGTCATATCTTACGTTAGTAAAAATGGGGTTAGTTCCCGAAATCGAAAAGGCAAGTTGTCTGCTCTCTATCAATGGGATCAGCAACGGTGTACTGTATAACTTTCTTTCGGAACACCCCGAAGTGCTGACAATATATGCTTGTTTGCAGAATGACTCCGCAGGGTTAAAGGCAACGCAGAACATCAGCCAAAGAGTTATGGTAAATATGCAACCTATCTTGCGTGACTATTCGTTAAGAAATAGCTATGTGAAAACGTGGAACGCTATGTTGCAATACGAATTACATAAGGAATCGTAAAAAAATTCATTTTTCGACAATTTTGAGTTATAATTGTAATGGCTTACATAATAGAATATAACATATCAATGGTGCAACGCCATTGTATTGTAAGGCTTTAGAAAGCGTAAGGCTTATAAAAAGCAGAAAGGTGGTACGCTATGTTGTTTTACGTTTGTTATCCTTTTTTCCTTTCTTTTTTAACATACAGCCAGTCTTTTCAGCGTAGCGTACCGATTTCGCCCGAAAGGGCGAGCAGACCTGCAGAGGTCAATATGTAAGGTTTCCTAACAAAATAGGGCGGTTTGAGTGAAAGTTCAAGCCGTCCTATTTACATTTAGGTGTTTTTATGTTATAATGTAATTGTTAGATGAACTTGAATTTTGAGATCGGACTATTCTTTAAAATACGAATTGTCTGCTCGGTTTATAAGGAGATCCTATGAAAAGAATAGTATCACTATTTTTACTGCTCGCATTATGTCTGGCTTCGTTATTGTTTACAAGTTGTTCAAAAGACGAATACGTGTTAGTTTGGTCTGTCACTTATACTATGGACGGCAAGACATATACAGAAAAGTCGACCTATGGCGTAGCTATAAATGGCTCGGGAATTGATTGTGTTGAAAGCGACTATTTATCAGGTGAACATCGCTTTGCGAATGGTCCTTTTAAGTTTACTGGGTATGAGTTACCTAAAGATAGTACTACTATTCAATCTCATGGGACATTAACCGAAGATGATATAGGCGAGTATTTCTATGTGAAGACCTCATATTATAATCCTCCTGTTTCACAGGTTTGGTATAAGCAATATGAATTTGCAGGATTCGGATATACTTATGTCTATGTAAAAGTTGTTGATGATGATACAATTATGATAAAAAAGAATGGTACAGTAACAACTTATAATGTGTCAAGTTATAGCTTAACTTACTTCAAAGATTAAAACAAAATGTTTGTTCAACAAAATACCAATTTGTCGATCAGATAGCATAATAAACAGAAGCCACGGCTCACAACGAGCCGTGGTTTTTCTGTTTTCATACTGGCGAAAAAAGTAGCATCTTGAGTTATGAGATGCTACTTTTTTTACTATAGTGATGATATATAGCGGAAACCCGCAATTTTTGAAAGGATAAACGAATATTGAAAGGAGTGAAAAAATCAAGGTTTTACAAGAAAAAATGGACTTTGAGCGTTGACTTGGTGTTTGATAATAATGAACGGCAGTACAACGCTTAAAAAGTATCATTTTTAGTATGAAGAAACAGACAAAGTCTGCTTCTTCATCAAAAAAGCAGTTAAAAAAACAAGTGATTTTTTAACAACATTGTGCGGTGGTTTAGCTACGCTTTCCCGACAGCACTCTGCGAGAGTAACGCAGTAAATGTCATCAAGGTGGTCGAGTTCTTAACGGCGAGGTGTAGGAAAATGGCAAGGAATAAGAAAAATCTCAAAATGCAGATGCTTGAGAAGTTGGATTCCCTAAATATGATAGGTACGAAAAAGGTCAAAGAGGGGGGCGGTTGTATTCGTGCTCGGGGAGTTCATTCGGTAAGCACATTAAGAACGTATAGGAGTTCTCTGTGTTCGTTTGCGGAATGGATGAAAACCCATCATGCCGAGGTCAAGCAGATGTCGGGCGTTACCACGGAGATTGTCAAGGAGTACGTTGAGGATTGCTCAAAGACTTATAGCAATTTCAGCACAAGTAAAAACGTGAGTGCATTGAACAAGGTGTTTCACGAAGAAGATAGGCAGTTTTGGAATTTGTCCGAGTTCGGAGATTTCAGACGCCGAAGCCAAGACGTTGTGCATAATAGATTGGTGCTGACCGATAACCATACAAACGATATGGCTCGGAACGCTTCCGCTATTCTTTTCTGTCGAGCGTTTGGGATAAGACGGCAAAGTGTGGATAAGATTACAACCGCAAATTTGGTGTACCACCCAGTTACAAATGAGGTGGCGGCACTAAAAGTTTGCGAAAAGGGCGGTCGCAGTAGACTTTGCTATTGCCTACCCGAAATGAGAGCCGAGGTCAATCAATACCTCTCGGAGCGTATCGCAAGACTTGGCGAGGGGTGCCACCTTTGTGACCACGCTGACTCAAGGTGCAATCTCCATATTTACAGAGCCTACCACGCCGAAAAAAGTATGGCTGGCTTGGTGCAGGCACGCCAAGAGGGGCGAGACTACTTCGAAGGTATGCGTTCGCAGATAATCAACGAGGAAAAGCTACAGCACGCTCTTAAAAGGTACACAACCGCAGACGGCGAGTATAGGACGGTGAAAGGCTATCCGAGCTATGAATTGTGCTTGACAAGTCAACTGTTGGGGCATAATCGCGGGTCAATTCTTACAACAAGCTACCTTGGGCACGGCATGGACGAGATTTAGTTGCTCGAACACTATTTGTCTTTTTTTGAAATGTGTTGCTCTAAAATATAGGTACGTTAATACTTAACGAATAAAAAATGAAAGGACATATAGTTATGTCAAATGTTAAAAACAAGAAAGAACAATTAAGAGCAGTTATTTATGCGAGATATTCCGACGATAATCAGCGTATTGAGAGTATTGAGGGGCAGATTCGTGAGTGTACCGAGTTTGCCAATGAGCAGGGGTACACATTAGTAGGAACTTATGCAGATAAGGCACGTACCGGAAAGACCGAAAAGCGTGTACAGTTTCAAAAAATGTATCTTGATAGCAAAAAAGATATTTTTGATGTTGTAATTGTATGGAAGATTGACCGTTTTGCAAGAAAAAGGGATATGATTTCACATTATAGGTATCAATTCGAGCAAAACGGCGTTTCGGTTGTTTCTGCAAAAGAGCCAGTTCCCGAAGGTTCAAGCGGTATTATGCTTAAGGGTATGCTTGAAGTAATAGCAGAGTTTTATTCTGCCGAGCTTTCCGAAAAGGTAAACCGTGGAATGACGGAAAATGCGTTAAAGCAAAAATGGAATGGCGGTCATGTTCCGTTTGGTTATCGTGTAAACGCAGAACAGCGGTTAGAGGTCGATCCTATCAAGGCTCCGCTTGTCAAGGAAATCTTCAAAATGTGTTATGACGGAAAGACTGTTAAAGAGATACACCGCATTTTAACCTCAATGAACGTTTTGAATGCTCAAGGAGAGCCTATTGCGTACAGTAGTGTCAGATATATGTTAGGTAACAGAACCTATATCGGAGAATACAGAAGTATGGATGTTTTCATTGAAAACGGTATAGAGGCTATTATTGACAAGGAACTGTTTGAGGGCGTACAAAGGGAGATAGCAAAGAACGCTCACGCTCCTGCTCGTCATACCGCTGATGAAGATTACCTTTTAACAACCAAGCTGTTTTGTGGTAAATGTGGAGCAATGATGGTCGCACAAGCTGGAACGAGCAGAACAGGGAAGCTCTACCGCTATTACGCTTGTACCGCACAGAAGAAGCACAAATGCGACAAGAAGATGATTAGCAAAGAAAAGCTTGAAAGCTTCATCGTACATAAGACAATGGGATTTTTGAGTGAAGATGCCGTATTAGAGCAACTGGCACAAAAGATGTTTGAAATGCAACGCTCCGAAAGTTCCATGATTCCCGTATTAGAGGAAGAACTCAAGGAAAAGAACAAGGCTATTGAAAACATTCTCAAAGCCGTTGAAAAAGGTCTTGGGGTTGAAGCCTTGTTAATGCGTTTGGAAGTGCTTCAAGGAGAGAAAAACAATATTGAACTTTCCTTGGCAAAAGAGAAAATGGAAACACCACTCTTTACCAAAGAACAGTTCTTGAGCGTTTTACGCAACTTCAGCTTAATTGACATTAAAAACCAAGACGGACAAAGAAAAATCATAGATACGTTTATCAATTCCATATACGCTTATGAGGACTTTTTCAAAATCGTATATAACGGAACTGAAAAAGAAGAAATCGTTTCCCTCAAAGAGATACAGAGTTCTACTTTGTTTTCAGAGGGGGAGCCAACGAAAAAGCAGACCACCAGATGGGTGATCTGCTTTTTCGTTTTCTTTCTTTTGTTAGACTTGAGCCAACGACATCGCGCTTAACAGACAGCAGCACAAAGTGCGGCTGACGGCGTATTTTTCGGTTTTGCTTGCAAAATACGGCGTGGTACGCCGTAAGAAAAATATGCCAATTTGGCACGAGCTTGCGAGGGACAAATTTCTAATCTAGGGTGTCGCTAGGTTCGATGTCCGGAAACGTGCAAGCACGTTCGGGGGAGCCAAAAAATCCTGAATGCGAAAGTATTCAGGATTTTTACTTTTTACCTCTTCACTCTTCACTTTTCACTAAAAATCGCATTCAGGATTTTTTGAAAGTAATAAGTAAGAAGTAATAGTGAAGAAGTAAAGGTTGATTTGCTTCGCAAATCTTCTTTTTAATAAGTTGCATTTTTGTACTACGAACACAACGAAAAAGCACTTGCGCTCGCAAGTGCTTTTTTCTATCCAAGCCGCAGGCTTGGTATATCATCGATGCACGAAGCGCGGCGTACATCATCAGCCCCTTTGGGGCTGTATCTCATCATGCGCCAGCGCGTATCTCTTACCTGCAGCTTGATGATATACAAAGCGTTCCGTTTTGATGATATGCAATTCCTTGCGGAATTGATGATATACACGCCTTTGGCGTGATTTTATAGAGTTGTATTTTTATACTATGAGCACAATGAAAGACCACGCCATAGGCGGTCCGCTTTTTGTCAATTCGAATGCTCTTCGTTCCAAATGCGGTCAGCTTCCGCATTCATTGCCATAATCGTCTTGATCTCTCTGGGATTGTAGGGGCGAAGATTGGGACGAAAGAGGTCATGCTGCCACTGTGTGAAGTCATAATCCACCGTGTTATCCGCCTCGTACTGCTCCCAAAAACTTTCCCATGGTTCGTTTGTTTGGGTTTTACCCACAACAAAGCCCCAGCAATAATTCGCAATATGATCCAAGAACAGCATGGGATAAATATCCTTTACGTTATTGTGGTTGACGCGATGGAGCCACTCGGTGCAGAAAACAGGACGGTTATAACGCTTCATCTGCCGTAAAAAACGTGCAAACTTTTCGGGGGATTCGTAATTGTGAAAGCTGATAATATCGGAAAGCTCCAACGCCAGCTTTTCGCTTTCGCTTTCCATTTCGGGAGAACGCCAGATGTCCGCGCACAAGGGCTGAGACGGATTCTGTTTACGAACCTCCGCAAAAAATATTTTCAACAGCTCACAGGCGCGTTCCTGCGGAAGTGTAATGCCGGGCTCATTGAGAACGTTCCAGCAAAGCACACGCTCGTCATTGGCGTATTTGCCGACCACATCGCGGATCATCTGCAAAAATGACTCTTGCAACTCCGGATATTCAAAATAATGATGCGGTTCTTTTGCCTTTTCCTCTTCACTGAGAGGCCCGATACCCTGATGGTAGCCCAAGGAATAGGGCTGCTCTCCGACTACAGTCGTGGGACGATAGATCGGTCCTCTTGGTAAGTGCTCCTCATGGGCTAATACAAACATGACTCGAATCCCGTGATTGTGGCAGAGGGTAAGATAGTTTTCCACCATTTCCATAAAGTGCGCGGGCTCGCTGTGATATGCCTCAAAGATCAACCAAATACGAACGGTATTAAATCCGATTTGTTCGCACAAAGCAAGCTCGCGGTCGGCAGTTTTTAAATGTTTCTCATCATTATAGGACTGCCACATGTCAAATCTATTTGCACAGTCGCTGCCAATAAAGTTACAGCCACGCAACCAGGGAAGCTTTGCATACCAATTGTTGGCTTGTTCTTCTGTCCATCTCTCCGTCATGTTCAAACTCCTTATTATGATATCGTCTTGTGAATTTATTTTATCACATTCAAAAATGAATGTCAATCAACAAATTAAAAATGAAGGGAGTGATTATCTTTTTATTTTCTCCATGGATTTCTGGGGAACCTGACGTTGGATTGAAAATATGCTAAAATAACAAAAATGTTTTATGATCGGAGGGAGAAGAATGAATATTTTTTTGGACGATTGGCGACATATTAATATTTTAGGGTTGTCATTTTGATCCCCAAACACAGCGAAAGACCACGCCAAAAGGCGTGGTCTTTTTCGTTGGCTCCCTCCTACTGCCCTCGCTCCCCGACACCCTGCTCCGAGCAAGGTGAGGAACAGGGGCGAACTTTTGCGAAGCAAAATTCGATACGAGCACGCCGCCGCGTGCGAGGTTGTCGCTGGGTTCGATGTCCGGAAACGTGCAAGCACCTCCAGCGGGGGAAGAAGCCAAGATCCAAGCCGCGAAGAAGCGAGATCATCCTTCCCCCAACTTTTTTCAACCATCATATTGACTTTTTTTGCGCCATGTGGTATGATACTAATAATTTCTGTTTGATCGTGGGAGGATGCCAACGTGGAAGGATTCTCTTTCGTTGTGAGCACAATCGCTCTATGCTTGTATGTGTTAAGCGATTTTGTCAATAGCAAAAAATATTATTTGATGTTACAGCTTTCGGGCAACGTTTTTCTGGCGTTATCGTATTTGCTGATCGGCTCCTATTTTACGATGGTTGCCGTTGTCATCGGTATCGCACGCGGATTGATCTGTTACATCTATGAAAAGAAAGACAAGCAGGTTCCGATTTATTTGATTGTTGGATTGTGCTTGGCGTCGATTTCCGGTTACGTGATCATAAACCACATTGTGCTGTCCCAATCATCGGTGTGGGATGTCCTCTATTTGTTCTCCTCCTGTATGTATGCGGTTACTTTTGCCATCCGCAATATCAGAGTGATGAGATGTTTGGTACTGATCCCTCACGCAAGTGCGGTGGCGTACAATTTACTGATTCATGCGCCGATTTCCTCTGCTCTTTCTTATGGATTGGAGTTTGCGGTTACGGTTGCGGCAATTATCAAGTATGACGTTTTGAAGCGCAAAGCGGAATAAAGGACGGCTGTTCTGCCATTTTTGCAGAACGTTAAGCCAAAAGAAGCGACCGTGGCATTCGCCACGGTCGCTTTTCTCTTTTACATCAATATAAAAACCACATTTTGAGCAACGTGAGAAGATCGTTCCTCATTTGAGCGGACACAAATGAACGATGTTGTGCTCCGCGCCAATGTACCCACACCCCCTGACCGCACCCGCAGCTTTCGTCCGTTCCCAAGGAAGAAACGGCTTCCACCGCCTTGACATCCCGCGGAAAACGTGGTACAATCAAATTCAGAAGGGCGGTGAATGTATGTGCGATGGTAACCGAAATCTGCACCAAGTTAAAATTTTGAATTTTGGATCGTGCAACGTGGATTACGTATATTCCTTAGATCATATTGTCAAGGCCGGGGAGACAGAATCGACGTACAGACTTAACACATATCCCGGTGGGAAGGGGCTCAATCAGTCGATCGCGATCAAGCGGGCGGGGAGCTGCGTATACCACGCCGGCTGCATCGGTGAAGGCGGTGCGTTTTTGCTGGATATTTTGAAGCGTGACGGCGTAGACGTATCCTTCCTTGAGTCCGTCGATGAGAAAAACGGACACGCCATCATTCAGGTATGCCCGTCGGGAGAAAATGCCATCTTTTTGTATCCGGGGTCCAATCATATGATTTCGAGTCGGCAGATCGATCACGTCCTGGAGGCATTCTCCGAGAACGATATTCTGGTATTGCAGAATGAGATCAATGCTCCGGAGGAGATCGTGGAAAAAGCATATCGCAAGGGTATGCGAATCGTTTTGAATCCATCCCCGTACAACGAGAAGATCCAAGGCATTGATTTTGCGATGCTGTCATACCTGATCTTAAACGAGCCGGAGATCAAGCAAATTTCCGCCTGCGAAACGGTTTCCGATGCTCTGCTGTATTTTCAAAAGGCGTTTCCCCGTCTTCGCGTCATGCTAACTCTTGGTGGTCGCGGATGTATTTATCAATCCGAGGGCAAGCAGATTTTTTGTCCGTCTTTTCGAGTCAATGCCGTCGATACGACGGGAGCGGGCGATACGTTCACGGGATATTTCGTATCGGGAATCGCGAACGCGCAAAGCACGGAGCAAATTCTTCGGACCGCTTCCTGCGCGGCGGCGCTCAGCGTGACCAAGGAGGGCGCGGCTACGTCCATCCCCTATATCGCGGAGGTCGTAGCGCAGATCGACTCTCTGGAGGCAAGCACAGAGAATGCGGAAAAATAAAGGAGCGCTTCGCTGTTTTGCGCTCTTGTCCGGATCGATTTCGTCGCAAACAACCGTTGGTTGAGCGAATATTCCCCGTTTGGTTGTGCGGATTTTTGCCGATTCAACCGACGGTATCTTTACTTTGTTGGTCTTGGATGGTATAATGGGTTCAACAAACGAAGGGGGATTGGAAGATGAACACAACGTTGGGAAAAAGAATCGCGGCTCTGCGCCACGAAAAGGGACTGAAGCAGGACGAGCTGGCGGAACAGCTGGGCGTGACGCCGCAGGCGGTCAGCAAATGGGAAAACGATCAGACCTGCCCGGATATTACGCTGCTTCCGTTGCTTGCAAGCATCCTTGGGGTCAGTGTGGATGAGCTTCTCTCGGGCAAGCAGGAGGATCCGAGCGTGGTAAGACTCTTGCCCGAGAATGAGCGCAAGGACATCAAGGATATGATGCTCCGCATCGTCGTCACATCTGCCGGCAACGACAAGGTTCGCGTCAATATTCCGCTCACGCTTGTGGAGGTGGCACTGGAAAGCGGTCTGGATATGGCACAGATCTCGGGAAACGCCAATCTTGGGAGCATTGATCTGAAAAAGATTTTTGAAATGGTCAAGCAGGGCGCGATCGGAAATCTGGTTGAGGTAGAAAGCAGCGCCGGTGACACGGTGAAAATCTTTGTGGAGTAAATGATATGAAAGTATCGGTCAATTCCAGGACGGTGTTTCGATTTCCCACCTGCCTGATCGTCAATCGTTTGTCTGCCGGGTGGATCCGCAAAAAGCTGAATAAATCAGGGCTGCATCTTACCAAAAAGCAAACGCTTCTTCTGATGGGGGAGCTCAAAAAATACAAGAGGCGTGCGCCCGATTGGAATCTGGTGGAGGTCACCGAGAGCAACGGAGATCGGATCGTTGTCAAGATATAAGAGCAAGAGCCGATGCGGCATGCGCATCGGCTCTTTTTTGTGCGCTGCACGGCAACGGAACAGCGGACGAAGCTTCTCTCCAAAAGTCGCAATTTATCCGCATATGCTTGACAAACGCTTCAATAAATGGTACAATAACAATTACTATACTTGAATAAATAGGTAAGGAGTTGGTTTTTTCTCATGGGTAGTGACAGTATACCCTTATGGATCATCTTTTTTATTTGTGTAGTTGGAGGCGCGTATTTTGCAGCCACCGAGAGCTCGTTCTCGGCGGTGAACAAGATCAAAATGAAGGCGCTCGCTGACGACGGCAACAAAAAAGCCATTGGTGTCATGCACATTCTGGGCAAGTTCGAGAAGGCATTGACAACGCTTCTGGTTGGAAACAACGTGACGAAGATCGCGGGAGCCGCTGTGTTTACCATGATCGCCACGGACATTTTCCGCGAGAAGTTCAACAAGAGCGAAGCGTTCCTGGAATCCTTTGCGTTTTCCGTGATCTGCTCCGTGATGAGCACGGTGATCATCTTTTTGTTCAGTGAGATGATTCCAAAAAGCTTTGCCAACGATCGCAGTGAATCGGTATCTCTGTTTTTTCAAGGATCACTTCGTTTTTTAATGAAGGTCATGAAGCCGTTTTCGGCATTCTTCAGCTTGATCTCCGATTTTGCGTCTAAGCTGTTTTCGAAAAAAGAGGCAGAGCCCTCCATCACCGAGGACGAGCTGACCGAGATCATCGAAACGGCAGAGGAGGAGGGCGTCGTGGACGAGGAGCAGGGAGATATGCTGAAGTCTGCACTGGAATTCGCCAAGACCACGGTGGGAGATATTATGACGATGGAGAAGGACATCGACTTCATCCGCGTCAACGCAACGCCCACAGAGATTCTGGAGGCGATCCGCAATACCAATCACTCGCGCTTGCCTGTCAAGGCGGAGAATTCCGAGCGCGTGGTAGGCATTCTGCGTACCAGAACCTATCTGATCGAGCATAAACGCAATCCCAAGCTTCGCTTGCGGAGCTTGATGAAGTCGCCGTATCTTGTTCGCAAGGATGCCAAGATCGACGATCTTCTGACCGATATGAGACAGCATAAGATCCAGGTCGCAATGGTTTTGGACGATCAAAAGCAGGTTGTCGGTCTTGTGACCATTGAAGATATTTTGGAGGAGCTTGTCGGCGAGATCTTCGACGAGGAGGACGTCGTCGACCAGAACTTCCAGGCGCTTGGCGGAAACAAGTATATGATCAACACGCATATGCTGGTGGGGAACGCTTACGAGCGCATGGGGCTTGGAAAGGCTCCGAGAAGGATCGCCGCAAAGCCCATTCTTTCCTTTATTCTGGAAACGCTGGGACATCTTCCAAAAGAGGAGGAATCCTTCCTTTACGAAAATCTCCAATATACTGCCAAAACCGTTGTGGACGGACGCCTGAGTGAGGTTGTCGTCCATATCCTTGACGAGGAGGATCTTGCAGCCCTTGCGGTAAGCGATCCCTCCGAGGAGGTGACGGTATGAATTTCCCGTTACATTTTTCGAACATGTGGTGGGCGTACGTCGTCACTTTCGTGATGATCTGCCTGTCCGCATACTTCTCGGCATCCGAGATCGCCTTCAACTCCGCCAACAAAATGCGCTTGCGCAAGGCGGCTGACGGAGGCTGCTATTCGTCCGGTGTGGCTTACCGCATCTGCGATAAGTTCACGACCTCTCTGTCCGCGATCCTGATCGGTAACAACCTTGCCAACATCGCGGTATCCACCTGCACGACGCTGATCGTGATGGATCTGTTCCGCAATCACGTTGCCGTGGCGTCCACGGTTTCGACGATTTTGATTACGGTCGTGATCCTGATCTTTGGCGAGATCGTGCCCAAGGTCCTTTCCAAGCAAAACGCCGATGCGGAGGTCCGCGTGATCGCGATCCCCACCCGCATTCTGACCGTCATTCTCAGCCCGTTCGTGTTTATCGTGATGGCGATCCTGTTCCTCCTCAGAAAGCTCTGGGGAAGTGACCGCAAGGACGACGATCCGACCGTGACCGAGGAGGAGCTGGTTTCCATCATCGATACCGTCGAGGAGGAGGGTGTCATCAACGAGGGGCAGGGCGAGCTGCTGCAATCCACCCTTGATTTTAGTGACACCACCATTGAAAAGATCATGACTCCCCGTATCGACGTGACCGCGCTCGACCTGGATGATGAGCCCGAAAAGATTGAGGCGCTCCTGACCGACATGACGCAGTTCTCAAGAATTCCCGTCTATGAGGACAGCATTGATAATATCGTGGGTATTCTCTCGCTGACGCGCTACTACAAGGCGACTCTTGAGGAAACGAATCCCGATATCCGTTCCATGCTGCTCAAGCCCTGCAAGCTGCACAAGACCATGAAGCTTCCTGCGGCTCTTGCAAAGCTGCGCGACGCCAAGATGCATCTTGCCATCGTGATCGATGAGTACGGAGGAACCCTCGGTATTGTCACGATGGAGGACATTCTGGAGGAGCTGGTGGGCGACATCTGGGATGATACCGACGTCATCGTCACCGAGTGCCTTGCTACGGGTGAGAATACCTACGAGGTGCTGGGCGACATGAATATCGACGACTTCTTTGAGGAGGTCGATTTCGCCAAGCCCGAGGACTTCTCCTGCGAGTATTCCACCATGGGCGGCTGGGCGATCCAGATGCTGGAGGCAGATCCGCACGTGGGGGACAGCTTCCGCTACGAAAATCTCTTCGTCATCGTCGCACAGATGGAGGAAGAACGAGTGACAAAGCTGACGGTTCTGGTTGAACAGACACAGGATGAGGCAGCAGAGCTCGATTAATGCTTATAAAGCAAGGGCATATCCGTTTGGATATGCCCTTGCTTTGGCGTTTTTCTTGCAATGGCGCGGTTGCATTTTTTGCATCCGATCTCTTTGGCAGAGGATCGTCTCGCATCATGGAATTTACAAATGCTGTAAACGCAAAATTGCTATATAGTATAAGGGAAAAACCGACATAAAATTTCCTTGTGTTTTGCCGAAAAAATATCTCAAAATACCTTTACAAATCCATTTTGAGGTGATATAATGAAATTGCGAATTTCAAAATCCTAATATTTTTAAGGAGTAGAAACATGAAATTAATCATCAAAGACAACTACGAAGCTATGAGCGCATGGGCTGCTCAGCACATCGCTGACGCGATCAACAACCACAAGGAGGACCGTCCCTTTGTGCTGGGACTTCCCACGGGCTCCTCTCCTCTGGGCGTTTACAGAAACCTGATTCAGATGAACAAGGAAGGCAAGGTGACCTTCAAGAATGTCGTGACCTTCAATATGGATGAGTACGTAGGACTCCCCAGAGAGCACGAGCAGAGCTACTGGTACTTCATGCACGACAACTTCTTCAATCACATCGACATTCCCGCAGAGAACGTCAACATCCTCAACGGCATGGCAGAGGATCTTGAGGCGGAGTGCCAGCGCTACGAGGATAAGATCGCGTCTTACGGCGGCATCGATCTGTTCCTTGGCGGCAGCGGCGTTGACGGACACATCGCCTTCAACGAGCCCTTTACCTCTCTGTCCTCCAGAACGGGTGTACGCGCTCTGACCGAGGACACCCTGATCGTCAACTCCCGCTTCTTTGATTACGATATGAATAAGGTCCCCAAGACCGCGCTGTCTGTCGGCGTCGGAACCGTTTGCGATTCCAAGCAGGTGCTGCTGGTCATCAACGGTCACAACAAGGCGCGCGCATTGCGTCACTGTGTTGAGGGCGGCGTGGATCACGCTTGGACCATCAGCGCACTGCAGCTGCATCCCGATGGAATCATCGCTTGCGACGAGGCGGCTTGCGGAGAGCTGAAGGTTGACACCTACAAGTACTTCAAGGAAATCTACAAGAACGAAAAGTAAATCGTTTCAACAAACGGGGCGTCGGTCGACGCCTCGTTTTTTGCGCTTTTTCAAAGCGGAGTGGACGAAAATATTCTTGAAATGACAACGAAAAAGTGATATAATCAAATCAAATGGAACGCCGCAAATGTTTGCATTGACGGAGTGATGCGCGCTCCGATCAGATTCCGATGTCGAAAGGAGGATTCATGGTATGAATGGAACGGCAACGAAGCAGCATCCGGAAATGACCGATTACGCAGAGCTTCGGCGTCCGCAATATCATTTTTCCACACTGGATAGCAGGGTGAACGATCCGAACGGTCTTGTATATTACAAGGGTGTCTATCATCTTTACTATCAGTGCCTTCCGCACACCGTGAGAGAGGAAAATCCGCGTACCGCCGATTATCTGCGCCGTTACCGAGAAGCGCATCCCTTCGAGGTCCTCCCGGGACAGCACTGGGGACATGCGACCTCCCCCGATCTGATTCATTGGCAGGAGCAGGAGCTCGCGCTCTTTCCGGACGACGTAGGGTATATGTGGTCGGGTACTGCCGTGGTCGATACGGACAACAGCAGTGGGTTCTTCACCGATACCGAGGAGGGGCAGGGAATCGTCATTGCCTACTCCACGAATACACAGCATATTGGAATCGCTTACAGCACCGATGGAGGCAAAAGCTTTCGGAAGGTCAGCACGAGCGAGCCGGTAATCAGAAATCCGGGCATTTGCTCGTTCCGCGATCCGCACATTTTCCGACACGCAGAAAGTGGTCTTTGGAAGATGGTCGTTGCGGGGAAGGGCGGGAAAATGTGGATTTACGAGGCGGCGGATCTGGTGCATTGGACACTATGCTCGGTTGACGGGCATATCAATACCGAGTGCCCGAATCTGTTTCCGATGTACGTTGAGGACAGCGGAGAGAAAAAATGGATCCTTTCGTGTGTCGGACGCGGCTATTACGTTGGCAGATTCGATGGGAAACGCTTTTTCCCCGAAACGGACTACATTGCAATGAACGAGGGGCCGGATGCCTATGCGGGCATCACCTTTTCCAATATGCCGGACGGTCGCACGGTGATGATCAGCTGGCTCAACGCATACGACGTGATGGCGGACGGAAAATGGAACGGGTGCTTTACTGTCCCCGTTGAGCTGCGCCTGGTTGCGATCGGGGACTCTTATCGCTTGCTGCAGACACCCGTAAGAGAGCTGGCGCTGATTCGGGGCGAAAATCTGCTTACGGTCGAGCAGGCGGATTATCGGGGAAGCGAGGACCCGCTCGCGGGGATTTGCTCAAATTGCTTTGATCTGAGTGCCGAGATCGACCTTTCGCGCTCGGGACGCTTTTCATTGGCCGTTTGCTCCGGCGAGGGTGAACAAACGGTTTTGTCTTATGACAGAGAAAGCGGCTGCATCAGCCTGGATCGCCACATGGCGAACTGCGGAATTCCCGCGCTGGTTTCGTGCGCATCGGCGTTCAGCTTTTTCGTATCCCCCGATACGGTGCGGGACGGAATACTCAAACTCCGTTTGCTGGTGGACGTTTCCAATCTTGAGCTGTTCGTCAACGACGGATATTACTATTTTGTGATGCGTATGCAGCCGTTTAGCACCTCGCGCGCGATGTCCCTTTCATACGACAAATCCCTCTGCCTCAAAAAATTGCGTGTGGACGCGTGTCGGTCGATATGGTTTGAACAGAAGGCTTCGAGAGATGCCGTGCATATCAGCGACGATACGCCGCGCACCGTCGGAGTGGGATGCGTGGATCGCAACGTAATGGTTGGAACACTGCGTAACAGCCCTGTATTTTGCTCCAGCTCTGACACGGCAGTTGCAGAAGCCGCGATTGAGGGCAATTTGCTGCGCATTACGGGAATCTCCGAAGGGGAGGCGGAAATCAGGCTCTCCTCCGATGAATGCTTCCGCATTTTGAAGGTCACCGTTTGCAAGGAGGGGAAGGCGGATGCCGAAGCGGTTGCGACTGCGCCGGGGGCGGTGCTTTCTATCTCCGGGCTGAACAGAATTGCGCGCGCCGTCAGAGAATACAGCGGACGGATCAGCGTGCAAAAGTTCGGTTCGGGCAGAGCATGCTTCATTACAGAGGAAGAGATCTTGGATCTTTCCCTGGATATCCGGGTGACGCTGCGCGGCAAGGGCGTGGCGGGCATTCTGTTCCGTGCGCGCAATGCCGCCAATGCTTGCTGTGTCGACGTCGACGCGCAGCAGGGAGCCGTTCGTCTTTGGCAAAGCGTGGCGGGAGAGCGGATTGAGCTTGGCTCGGTACAGCATGCGATCGAGCGCAACGTGCCGTACGCTGTTCGCGTGGTGGCACTTGGCACGTCCATCCGCGTGCTGTTCAATGATATGCCGATTTTGGAGGCGCAGGTGGATACGGCGGAGGCAGGGCGGCTTGCACTGAATGCCGCGATCTGCGACGTTGCCTTTGATGACCTTCATTATCAATCGATTTCCGGTTGATTGAAAAAATATGCTCAGTCGTATGTTTTTTTATTGCATTTTCCAATCCCGTGTGTTATAATCTTGGCAAGAGGTGATACTATGAGATACGTTTTTATGAGATTTCCGAATTTTTTGAGCAAGGCGGTAACCCTGAGCTATGACGACGGCGTGATCTACGACAAAAAGCTGATCGAGATCATGGACCGAAACGGACTGAAGGGAACGTTCAACCTCAACAGCGGAATGTTCGGCGTCAAGAGAAGAATGCTCCGCGAGGAGGCGCTTGCACTGTATACCGATTCGGGACACGAGGTTGCGGTCCACGGAAAAAATCATCTCTCCCTGGCAGAGCTTCAGCCCGCTATGATCTGCGATGAGATCCTCAATGACAGAATTGCTTTGGAGGAGATGTTCGGCACCGTTATCAATGGAATGGCGTACGCAGGCGGCTCGTTTGACGACAAGGCGGTCGAGGTTCTGAAGCATTGCGGCATCGACTATGCCAGAACCGTCGTTTCCACCGAAAAATTTGAGATCCCCACCGATTGGCTGAGAATGCCCACCACGTGCCACCACTCCAATCCGCGCTTGATGGAGCTGGCACGCGCCTTTGCGGAGGGAGCGCCGTCCATCTATTATTGGGGACGCACGCCGCGTCTGTTCTATCTGTGGGGACATACCTACGAGTTCCACGACAACGACAATTGGCATATTATCGAGGAGTTTGCCGAATATATCGGAAACCGCGAGGATATCTGGTATGCGACCAACGGAGAGATCTATCGCTACGTCAAGGCATACGATTCTTTGCAGTTCTCCGCCAACGGCGAGCGCGTCTACAACCCGAGTGCGATCGACGTCTATCTGAATTATTACGACGATCAGTTCGTCGTTCCCGCGGGTGCCACTGTGCCGCTGAGAAAGCCGTCTGCATGTGAGGCAAGAAACTGAGCATCGCCAAATGGCGCTTTGGCGCCATTTGGCTGTTTCTTTTTTTGAAGAGAATTGATATTTTGACACGGGCAAGGCAATGCTCTGTGATGAGAGGAGGGTATCGGCATGATCAAGGTATTTGAGGAGATCAACAATCGGGCAGTGGCGCACGAGGGGAGTGAGGCGCTGGAACGCATCAACGAAAGGACGTGGATCCACGCGAGCGCGCCCTCCAAGGAAGAAATTCGGACGGTTGCGTCTGTCACGGGATTTGATGAAAGCGTGCTGCTTTCCTTGCTCGACGAGGAGGAATCGGCACACCTGGACGTGGACGACGAGCACACCCTGATCGTTCTGGACGTTCCCGTGCGGGAAAACGACGTTTACGTGACCTATCCCTTCTCGATCATCTATCACGACCGTTACTTTTTGACCATCTGTAAAAAGGAAACGAATCTGCTCAATCGCGTTTTTTCCAAGTTCAAGCGGATTGAGCCGCACAAAAAAGCGCGGCTTTCCCTGCAGATCATCTACGCGATCGCGTCAAGCTATATTGACGCGCTCAAGGTTCTGGACGGTCGCCGAAGTGCTCTGGAGCGCGAGCTGCGCAGCTCCATGAAGAACGACGTGCTTCTGGACCTGATGGATCTGAACAAATCGCTCGTGTATTTTTCCACCTCGCTGGGTGCCAATAAGTCGGTGATCAACCGTGTCAAGCGCTTGGCAGAATTCAGAAGATACGAGCAGGACTTTGACCTGATCGAGGATATGGAGGTCGAGAACAACCAGGCAATCGAGATGTGCTCGATCTATCGGGAAATCCTGACGGGTATGATGGATACCTTTTCCTCAATCATTTCCAACAATCTGAACAACGTCATGAAGGTCCTGGCGATCATCACGCTCATCATCTCCATTCCGACACTCATCGCGTCGCTCTTTGGCATGAACGTGATCCTGCCGTTTGCGGGCAATGAGTATGGATTTTATTTTGTCATCGGGATCAGCATTCTCTGCTCTGCGCTTGCGGGTGGGGCTTTGGTGCTTGCGACCGTCAAAAAAGAAGGAAAAAGAAACAAGAGAACACGAAGAAAAAAGAAGTAAAAATGAAAAGGCAGAGCAAAAAATTGCTCTGCCTTTTGATGTTTTTTGGATCGGGATCAGACGTAGAAGACTGACAGAACCGAATCCTCCTTGCGTTCTGCCATACGGCCGAGCTCGCTGAAGGTCTGGTACTGATCGAAAAAGTTTTGAATGTAGATTTCATATGTTCCCATTGTGTTGCGGAACGCTTCAAAGATCTTCATGGCTTCGTCGTCGTTGCCGAGTGCCTTCTCTCGCATCATCTTTGCGTAGTACTCCAAATAAACGAGGTAGTATTCCAGCACACGGACGGCAACGGTCTGCACGCGCAGGTCGCTGTTGTAGTGCGATTCCACGAGTGCTTTGCCCTCGGCAAGAACGCGATCCAGATTCTCTTCGATGTGCTTTGCCATGTCGGGATCGACATAGTGCGTTCTGCCGTTTGAAAGTGCCAGATAGCTGTGAGGAAGGAGCTTTTCGGCGTTCTCCAAAAATTCGTAGAATTGCCGCCAATCCTTGCCAAAGAGATGGGAGAGGTAATCCTCTGCAACCTCCTCAAAGCCAAGGCTTGTGTCGTAGATGACGCGGGCGTAAGCGTAGAAAGCAAGGCCTGTGGGGAAGAAGCAGCGTTGCGTGCCGTTTTGCATCAGGGCGTTAAAGCGCTGACGCTTGTAGACCTTTGCGTCCTCAAAGGCGCTTCTTGCGATGGAAATGCCGGATACGCTGTGTACGAAAAAGCGCCAGAAGTGGTATTCAAACGCCTGCGTGGTGCCCGTCCAGGTCTTTTCCCATTGCTCGACGTAGGCAAGGTATTCCTCGATGCTTGTGGGCACGACGGATTTGTTGAGCTCGTAGGCGGGAAGCTCGAGCTGCTTGATGCGCGCCTCGTCCACGGGTGCGGTATATTTGCGCGTGATGGGACCGACGTTGAACAGGAAGCGGTCGGGATTCTGAATCACCTCGGTCACGGGTGCCCAGAAGGTATCCATATAGGCGTTAAAGCCAATTCTGTTGGAAAGTCCCTCTTGCTCCAAAGCCTTGTCCAGCTCGTTGAGCAGCACTACGAACCAATCCGAGGGAGTCTTCTTGCGGCACTCGTCGCACTCGCAGAAGTTGTTGACCTGGTCCGCAAGCCAGACATGAACGTAGTTTGCGTTGGTGTGTGCCTTGGTATATTCGAGGATGAACTCGATGACCTTTTTGCGTGCTTTGGGATTGGACATGCAGAAGTTGGTGGCAGCGGGGGAGTCGTTGAAAAATCCGCGCTTGCCGTTTACCATAGCAAGATATTGCTTGGTTTCCTCGGATACGGTTTCGGGATCGACCGTTGCCCAGCCCAAAACGATCTGACTGCGGTCAACAAAGCTATCTCCCGTCCAGCCGTGACCGACGTCGTGGAATTCCATTCCTCTTTTTGCCATTTCGGTTTCGCACATACGCTTCCACTGCAGAGCAGTCTCAGTGCTGACGGGCTCCGGCTTCAGGGTGGGGTTGTTTCTGTGTGTGTAGTAATTTTTGTAGTGAGGGGGAACACGGAATTCCAGCATGTAGGAGTTCATGCCGAGCTTTGCGGAAAAGTCAATGTTGTCGATCAGATTTTGCTGATAGTTTCCGCCCTCGATGCACTGCGCGCGGTGGCGGAACGAGGGAATGAAGCGAAGCTTGACAGGTTCGGTGTTTTTCAGGGGAATATACTCGCCGTCCACACCGGGGAAGAGCCAGCGACAGCCGTTCTTGCGCAGATACTCGTAAACGGCAAAGAGCACCGAGCGAGGATTACTGCCCGCAATGACGCCGCCTGCGGTATCGGTGTCGATATAAATGATATCATCCAGCTCGGGGCAGGGAACGTCGGACACGTCGAGTCCCATGTCCTGCATCAGCCCTAAGCGGAATCCATCGGTCGCCGCGGGATCGTAGGCGATCTTGATATCGCCTCCCTCGGTCATCATCATGCGAAGGTATTTTTTGAGCTCCTCGGCAGCAAAATCCACCACGGAATTGGCTGTGATCTTGTAAATGTTTAGCATATCAAACTCTCCTTGCTTTCGTTTAGATCGATTCTGCGTCTTGGTGAAGCACCACCGTCATTCTATCATTTTTTTAATTTGAACGCAATAGGGTTTTAGGTTTTCGTAAAATTTTCGCAATGGTTTTCGAACCAAAAAGGCAGGGAACGAAAAACGTTCTCTGCCTTGTTTTTGTTTGCGCCGTCAGGATCAGACGTAGAATGCCGTCAGGACGGAATCCTCCTTGCGGGAAGCCATGCGACCAAGCTCGGAGAAGAGCAGGTGCTGATCGTAGCAGGTTTCCATATAGATCTCGTACTTGCTGAACTCGTCGCGCCAAGCCTCAAAGATCTTCATTGCCTCGTCATCGTTGCCAAGCGCCTTTTGCAGCATCATCTTTGCGTAGTACTCGACGTAGATCAGATAGTATTCCATTATGCGCACGGCAGCCGTCTGTACGCGGACGTCGCTGTTGTAGTGCGACTCAACAAGCGCCTTTCCTTGTGCCAGAACAGCATCCATGTTCTCGGCGATGTGCTTTGCCATATCGGGATCGACGTAGTGCTTCTTGCCGCCTGCCAAACACAGGTATTCCTGGGGCAGGAGCTTTTCAACGTTTTCAAAGAATTCGTAGAACTGCTTCCAATCCTTGCCGTAGCAGTGCGAGAAGTAATCCTCTGCGACCTCCTCGAAGGTCACGTCGGCATCAAAAATCGCGCGGGAGTTGGCGTAGAAAGCAAAGCCGTTGGGGAAGAACGCGCGCTGAGAGCCGTCCTGCATCACGCCGTCAAGGTTGTGCTTATGGTAGGATCTTGCGTCGTCAAAAGCGCGCTTGGCAATGGAGATGCCGCCTGCGCTGTGGACGAAGTAGCGCCAGAAGTGATATTCAAACGCAAGGACGTCCGCGCCCCCTTGCGCCTTCCAGTTCTTTGCGTGGGCGATGTAGCCGTCAATGGTGTTGGGAAGGTCGGATTTGTTGAGCTCGTAGGCGGGAAGCTCCATCGTGTTAATGAGCTCGTCATCGGCACCCGTGGCGTAGGTGCGAGTGATCGGACCGAGGATCATCAGGAAGCGATCGGGGTTGTTGAAGGTTTCGGTCGTGGGCGCCCAGATGGTGTCGACGTATACTGCCATTCCCACTCTGTTAGTAAGTCCTGCCTCGGTCAGCGCTCTGTCAAGGTCGTTCATCAGAACCACGTACCAATCCGAGGGAGTCTTTTTGCTGCACGCCTCGCACTCGCAGAAGTTGTTGACGGCGTCAGCGAGCCAGACGTGGATGTAGTCGGAGTTTGCATGCGACTTGGTATAGCGCACGACGAAGTCGCAGACCTTCTTGCGCGCCTCGGGATTGGACATGCAGAAGTTGGTTCCGGCGGGCACGTCGTTATAGAAGCCACGCTTGCCGTTCAGCAGTGCCAGATATTGCTTGGTTTCCTCGGATACGGTTTCGGGATCGACCTTATACCAGCCGACAACGGTCTTGTCCGGATCCACAAAGCTGTCACCCGTCCAGGAGTGACCGATGTCGTGAAATCCCAAGCCTCTCTTTTCCAGCTCGCATTCCAAGGCCCTCTTCCACTGCACGAGCGTCGTTTGTGAGGTCGGCTCGGGCTTGCGGAAGGTGTTGTTTCTGTGCAGATAATAGCTGTCATAGTAAGGAGGAACGCGGAACTCGATCATAAAGCAGTTCAGGCCGAGCTTTGCGATCAGATCGATGTTCTCGATGAAGTTCTGCTGATAGTTTGCGCCCTCGGTCGCCTCTCCGCGGTGACGGCACAGGGGTACTACGCGGCACTTGACGGGCTCGATATTCTTGAGCGGAATATACTCGCCGTCCACACCGGGGAAGAGCCAGCGGCAGCCGTTCTTCTTGAGGTACTCATACACGGCGAGCAAAACCGAGCGAGGGTTATCCCCCGCGATGATACCGCCCGTCGTATCGGTGTCGATGTAAAGGATGTCGTCAAGCTCGACGTTCTCTACGTCGGATACGTCAAGTCCCATGTCCTGCATCAGTCCAAGACGAAATCCTTCGGTAGCGGTTGGATCGTAGGCGATCTGAATATCGCCACCCTCGGTCATCATCATGCGAAGGTACTTTTTGAGTTCCTCGGCGGCAAAATCCACCACGGGATCGGATGTGATCTTGTAAATTTTTAGCATGTTGAGCTCTCCTTGTTTACATTGGTTTTTGAATTTTTCGATTTTTGCTCGGGATTATCTGCATTTTAGCACGGTGCTCCCGAGTTGTCAACGGGTTTTGCGACAAACTGCAGACAACGCAAGGCGGAAATGGAGAAAACGCAAGATGGGGCTGAGCCTTGGGCGTGTCTTGCCTGAGGGTCAATCGTAAAATACCGATACGGGCGTGTCCTCCTTGCGCGCCGCCATACGGGCGATCTCGCTAAAGAGCGTATAGGGGTCAAAGTGCGTACGGATATAGATCTCGCGCTTACCGAATTCTTCTCGGAATTCCTCGAAGATCTCCATGGCGCGCTCATCGTTGCCAAGTGCTTTTTCCTTCATCATCTCCGCAAAGTATTCCAAATAGACGAGGTAGTGCTCCATAACTCTTACGGCAACGGTGTGCACACGCACGTCGGAGTTGTAGTTGGCTTCGATCAGTGCTTTTCCCTTTGCCAGCAGACCGTCCAGATTTTCTGCGATCTGCTTTGCCACCTTCTCGCTCTTGTAGTGCTTGACGCCCTCCTTGAGTGCCAGATAACTGTGAGGAAGCAGCTGCTCGACCTCGACCAGATAGTCGTAAAACGCTTGCCAGGACTTACCGAAATAATGCGGGAAGTAATCGTTTTTGATGTCCTCCAAGGTCAGCGAGGCATCAAACATGGTCCGCGCGTAGGTGTAGAAGGCAAAGCCCGTGGGGAAAAAGCAACGCTGCGTGCCGCAGGACATCATGCCGTCAAAGCCGTGCGCGCGGTAGAACAGAATATCGTCATGCAGACTGCGCGCGATGGAAAGTCCCGATGCAGAGTGCACCTGATACCTCCAGAAGTGATATTCAAACGCGATCGTAGAGCCAGCTCCCACGCGCTGCCAATTGTCAAAGTGCGCCATATGCTCCTCTATTGTGGTGGGCAGGGGAGAACGGTTCAGCTCGTAGGGGAGAAGCTTGGTATTTTTGACGGCCTCCTCCTTGGGGGAGCTGCTGTAATCACGCGTGATGGGCGCGCAGATCAAGGCAAAGCGGTCGGGGTTTTTGAGCACCTCGGTGTCGGGTGCCCAGAGTGTGTCTACGTAGGAAATGAGCGCGATGCGGTTGGAAAGCCCCTCCTGTGTGAGCACCTCGTCCAGCTCGTTCATCAGGATCACGTACCAATCCGATGGGCTCTTTTTGCGGCACGTGTCGCACTCACAGAAGGAGTGGATCGCGTCGGCGAGCCATACGTGCATATAGTCGGTGTTGGAGTGTGCCTTGGTGTAGTCCACGATGTAGTCAATGACCTTGCTGCGCGCATCCTTGTTGGACATGCAGAAGTTGGTGCAGGCAGGGGAGGAGGTGTAAAACTCACGCTTGCCGTCGATCATCGCAAGATACTGCTTGGTCTGATCGGGGACCTCGTCGTTGTTGACCTTGGTCCAGCCTACGACCAGATCCTCGGGATTGACAAAGCTGTCACCCGTCCAGCCGTGACCGACGTTGTGATAGCGGATGCCGCGCTTTTCAAATTCGATCTCGCACGCGATCTTAAACTGCGCAGCGCCCTCCAAAGAGATGGGCTCGGGTGCTCTTGTGGGGTTCTGCTTGTGCAGATAGTAGTTGTCGTAGTGAGGGGGCGTGCGGAACTGGATGAGAAAATCGTTAAAGCCCTGCTTTGCGGCAAAATCGATGCACTCAAGCAGATTTTGCTGTATATTTCCGCCCTCGTTGCACTGCGCGCGGTGGCGACAGGAAGGCACGTGGCGGTATTGGACAGGCTCAATCTCTTTGAGGGGGATATATTCGCCGTCCACGCCGGGAAAGAGCCAGCGGCAGCCGTTTTTGCGCAGATATTCGTAAACCGCAAAGAGCACCGAGCGCGGATTATCGCCCGCAATGATGCCTCCCGCCGTGTCGGTATCAATGTAGATGATATCGTCAAGCTCGGTGTTTTTGACGTCGGACACGTCAAGTCCGAAATCCTGCATAAGACCTAAGCGGAAGCCGTCGGTCGCCGCGGGATCGTAGGCGATCTGAATATCGCCTCCCTCGGGCATCATCATGCGAAGGTATTTTTTGAGCTCCTCAGCGGCAAAATCCACCACCGTGTCGGATGTGATCTTGTAGATGCTCAGCATATTAAAATCTCCCTTCCTGTGACGGAAATTTCACGTTTGTACGTTATCCCCATTGTACTATGTTCCACCCGGAAAGTCAATAGAAAGTCGATTTTTCTAAAAAGTTTCGAAAAAAAGAGCTCCCCCGACCGTGCGGGGGAGTGTTACTTTGATTTTAGAATTTGTAATATTCGTCAAAGTTCTTCTTGACGTACGCGATCAGCAGTGCGTCCAGCTTCTCGGCGTTGTCGTCAAAGGGGTCGTATGCCTCCTCGAATTCCTTGACGGCAAAGGGGTTCAGCGTGACGGGAGCGCCGTTCAGCTCTGCATCGCACGTCAATTTTTCCACGAGGGCTTTGGTCTTGAGTGCGCCGATTCTGTCCAGACCGTCTGCAAGGCAGGGGGCAAGGGCTGCGCTGCTCTTGAAGAATTCCTGCACGTCGGCAAAAGCGATGCAGTCGAATTCATTGACCGCGAATATCGCCTTTTGCAGATCGGTCAATTCGCCGAGGCGATTTTGATATTCCTTGTTTTTGGCTGTGATCACGGCCTCGTAAAACTTTTTGTCCTTGAGGGCGAACAGCTCGTCCTTGGACATTGCGGCGTAGTTGGGCTTCTTAAAAAGGCTTGAGAAAAGTCCCATGGTTGCGTTCTCCTTTACGTCAATCAAAATTCGATCGGCTGCCTATCCCGCAAAATCTGCTGCGCTGGTTCAAATCTCGACAAAATGTGGCATTACCAAATTGAGTATACTACGAGAACACGCCCGAAATAAGTACGGAGTGTTAGGGTAGGGTAAACATTTTGTTAACAAAGCGGGCGCCGTCGGTGCCCGCTTTGCTCTGTCGATGCTCTGATTTAAAACAGCTCGGGAATGATGCCCGTGACGTTGTGGATAAAGCCGCCACCCAGCATCAGTGCCTTGATGCCGCGCTGCAGGGAGGTGTTTTCGGGATAGTCTGCAACCTCTCCTCGGCATCCAGGGAAGACATAGCCAAGACAGCCGTTGCCCGCGCACTTGTAGGGGCACTTGACAAATCTCTTGGAAAACTGTGCCATTTTTGCGTTCTCTCCAAGAATTCCGACCAGCTGCGGATCGACCAGCCAGGAGATGCAGATGATATACTTGAAGGAAAGCTCGGGATAATACTTGCGGCAAAGCTCCATGCCCTCCCTCAGCGACTGCGTCACGACCTCGGGGGTGATGTCGGTGTTTCTGGGGATATGCAAGGAGATGACGTCGTCACCGGGACGCAAAACGACCTCCCACTCATCCTTATACAGCATGGTGCGCTCCCTTTGTGCCAAGCCCTCGGTCGAGAGATTTGCTTCAATGAAATCCACCTGCTCGATGTATGACGTGGTAAAGGAGTCCTCCTCGTCCTCGCATCCCGCACTTCCGAGGATGTAGCCGCTTCTGTGGCATTGAATGCCACCCGGCATCGCGTGCACGTATTCACCTGTCTTTTTGTTGCGCAGCACCACCGAGCTTGACCAGATATCGGGCTGGAAGTTGAAGGAGGCGTGATCAAAGATCAGACCGTACATGTACAGATGAAGCCAACCGAACAGCCCGGGGGTGAGCATGGGGCGTCCTTGCGTGACCGAGGCAACCCAGATGTTGACGCGGATGTTGTTGACGTTCTTGCGGATCTGCTCGTCGCTCATGCCGCGTGCGCGGTAACGCTCGACCTGCGCGGGCACGAAGTAGACCAGAATCAAAATCGGGAGCATGTCCGCAGCGAGCGTTTCGTTATTGGGGGGCAGCGGGATTCTCAGTGCCTCCACGCGATTTCTGGATCCTTTGATCACCTGACACATCAGACGCGCCCAGAGATATCGGTCCGCATCCGCGCGCAGCGCGTCGGCGCCCCGCAGTACGTCGTCCAAGAATTCGCCTACGGCATCGTATGTTTCCTGCATTTCGGTAATGAATGCGTGATTGCAAAGCAGACCGTCATCGGCGGGGAGAGTGCGGTAAATCTCCTCCAAAGCCTGTGGATATTCGGGGATGCCAAGCCTTGCGGCAAGCGCTTTCAGTTCCATGTTTTACTCTCCTATCGGCTGTGTGATTGACTCAAGGATATCACCAAACGCAAGGTTTGTCAAGGCTTTTTCAAAAAATCGCGCCCGCTTGCCTTGGGATACCGATCGCTTTATTTCGGGAAAATGAAGCGATCGGTCCCCTTCGGCAAGCGGATGGTCCAGCTTTGCAGACGGAAGCGATCCGCAAGATAGCGATCCTCAAACTCCTTGCAGTGGATCCAGCGGTTGTTGTAGTAGGTATCGCGGTATTCGGGGAACTGATCCAGATCGATCTGCCACGCGGAATTGGGCTCGACGGTATAGCTCTCCTCGCCGTCCAGAATCGCAAGTGCGGCACGCAGCCAATCGGCAGGGCCGATCTTTTGATCCCCTGCCCACAAAAATTCGGGCAGGAATCTTCCGTCCTTGAGCTTTTTGGCAAGCGCCTTGACCTCCTCGGCACTCAGCGTCACGGGTGCCGTTGCGGCGTGCGGCGTGGCGATGAAGCCGTATACGTCGGAGCAGACGTGCTCCTCCTTGCCAAACAGAAAATCGCGGCAAGCAAGCGCGATATCGGACAGCGAGAGGGAATCGGGCGTCGTGACGGGGAACAGCTCTTCGTCCAGCTGACGGCGCAGCGCGGGAATCATGTCCTTTGTGATCACGCGCTCCCCGCCAAGCGTCTTTGCAATATCGCCGTAGGTCGCGAACTCACAGCGAGGATCGTTCTTCAAAAGCTCCACAAGGTATTGGAAATTCTCGTAGAAAGCTTGAATCTCCGCCTCGGGACGCTTCTCCTCCAGAATCCACCGGTCGGAGGGCGTGTTGACGCCGTTGAAGTTATCCAGATCGCAATAGCTCGGGATCAGTGCCCACGCGGGATGGTGATAGAAAATGAAAATATCCCGAGAGAATACGTTCTGCTCAACAAATTCCTTGATGTGCTCTCTGCCCTTCTTGAACGCGCCGCTGATCAGACCCGTATTGTAGAACAGGGACGCGATATTGCAGTTGAAGAGCGGACGGTTGCGGTATGCGTCGTAAAGCGTGTCGCCGTCATAGATCGTAAAGCCCATTTTGGCGTATGCGTAGTGCGCGGCATACGAGGTGGAAAGGCCGGGAGGGCAGGCCGTTTTGATGCTCTCGGGAGCAACGCCGAACACACGCCAAAGCTTTTCAAGACCTACGGTTTCGTCCTCGATGACCTCGTCAATGGCGGCATACGGATCGGCTACGTCGGTGTATTCGTTGATGGTGGGATGCATGGAATGACGGTGAGAATGAAGCGTCAGCTCGTGGTGATCTCTCAGCTCACTGATGATGTCCTGTCTTCCCCACTTTTCCAGTGCCTGTGCGAACATTCCCGCCGTGTTAAAGCTGCCCCTGATGCCCTCACGGCGCAAAAGCTGCGCCGCCCACAGTACACCGTCGGCTGCGTGCGAGTTGATATAATCCTCGATATCAAAGCTGAAAATCACCTTGGTCATGTTGTGTTCCTCCTTGCTCGGGCTTTTTGCCTACGTATGCTCATACTATCACACCCCGCAAGAAAAAGCAAGCACAAATCTATGGTCTTATAGCAGTATTTTGCGTTTTCAAATGCGCGGATACAGCGCTCCGAAATGCCAAGCCTTGCGGCAAGCGCTTTCAGTTCCATGTTTTACTCTCCTATCGGCTGTGTGATTGACTCAAGGATATCGCCAAACGAAAGGTTTGTCAAGGCTTTTTCAAAAAAATCGCGCCCGCGCGTCTTGTGCGGAGCCTTGCGTCCAATCTGCCGTTGACAACGCCATGCGCGTGGAGTATAATAAAGATACCAAGATATTGACACGGAGGAGGACGTCTATGACCGACCGAATTTGCATAACCCCACCGCTTCGGTTTCTTTCTCCCATCGACGGCGACGTGCTGTTCCGGGAGATCGACGGAACGGAGGAAAACGGCGTGCTGACGGTGCCTGCCGTGCTGTGCGCCCCATCCGGCACACACGTCACGGTCAACGGCATTCCCGCGAAGGAGGGTGAGGCGGGACGCTTTTGCGCCGAGGTGCCCCTGTGCTCTTATCGCACCGAGCTTTGTGCCGAATGCGAGCAAACGGGTCAGCGCGAGAGCATTTCGGTGTTTTGGTTCCGCAACGGATACCGCACCTACCGCGTCGGCGTGGACGACGTCATTTTCAGCCTTCGGAATATTTGGGAGCATCAGAAGGAATACGGTTCGGTCTTTGACGATCCCTTTTTTGCGCTGTTTTTGGAGCTTCATCAGACCTTTGGAACGCACGTGCATATGCATCTCTATTACGAAACGGTGGATCGGAGTTTCAACCTTTCGATGTTCCCCGACAAATACAGGAGCGAATTTGCGGCAAACGCCGATTGGCTCCGCCTTTCCTTCCATTCCCGTGCGGATCTTCCCGACAGTCCGTACAAGAATGCGCCGTACGGGCAGGTCATGGAGGAGGGAAGAATGGTCGAGCGCGAGATCGAGCGCTTTGCGGGCAAGGAGGTTTTAGATCGCGTCACCTCCCAGCACTGGGCGGATTCCTCCCTTGAGGCAACGCGCGCCTTTCGGGATCTCGGTTTTTCGGTGCTGGACGCCTATTTCCTGATCAACGCGCGGGGAGAGCCCGCTGTGTCCTACTATCTTTCCGTCGAGCAGACCAAGCACGCGCAGGGGCGGGATTTTTGGGTGGACACCAAGGAGGATCTTATCTTCGTCAAGGACGATATCATTTTGGACACGCTGGAGCCCGAACGGATACGGGCGCATCTGGACGCCTTTCTTGACCGCCCCGACCGCGCGTTCATGTATCTTCTGATCCACGAGCAGTATTTCTATCCCGAATATCACAAGTATCTTCCCGATTACAGGGAGCGCTTGTTTACGGGGGTTCGCTGGTGCGAGGAGCACGGATACCGCTCGTCTTGGATTTCGGATTTCGCGTTCGGAGTAGGGGATTCTTGAACTTGGATGAATGCCTTTAGGCGGTTGAGCGCGAAGTGCGAAACAGACAACCACCCGCTAAGCAGGTGGGCAATCAGGGGGCTCCCTTCGTTTTGGAGCAAATGTAAATAAGCCTTCTCCCATAGGGGGAAGGCTTATTGTTGTTTCCACTCCCGATTGTGGAGGGGAGCCGGGCTCAACGTTTTTGAAAAGCAAAAGCCGGCGACTTGAGTCGCCGGCCGATAGCCTTAGGCTTTAGCTCTTGTGCATACCACCCGTTTGACGGGTGGCTATGATTTACTTTTGATCCAGCCAATAGGGAACCGCCCACGCCTTTTTGCCATTGGTATCGCGTAGCTGCACCCAGAAATAGGGGGATCTTGCCAGCATGTCGGAAAGGTCGATCTCGGCGCGCGTGATGGAATCTGTAAAATCCACCACCTGCACCTTGCAGGAGAGGTATTTGCTGTGCACGAACACGCCGCACACGGGACTGCATTCGACGTGCAAGATGCTTCCGTCCAGCCAAAGATTTTCAATCGCGGGACCCGTGGAGGAATAGAAATTTCCCTTGCGGAGCGCATCCAGGATCGACTCATAGGAAAGCGTCGGGGCTTTGATCACGGTAAAGCCCTGATAGTATTCCGTGAAGGGGCGTCCGTCCTCCGCGATCTTGTGACAGTCGTCCGCGGCAATGGGCAAGGCGCGTCCGCCGCCTCGCAAGAAGGTTTCAAAGAATGCCGAATCGTCCGAGTAATTGTTGAACATCACAGCGATCGAGTTAAAGACCTCCATGGCGTCGTATCCCCGGATCAGAGTCAGCTCCTCGGTGGACATATTGGACCACACGGGGTGATTGAGTGTGACGAAAAATCCGTCCCGGTGCAGCTCCTCGACCGTCTGATTGATCAGGTCGTAATCCAGGGGGAATCTTTCATAGCTGCGCTCGGTCGCGGGGTTGCTTGCCAGCGCGTTGAGGTGCACGCCGCGAACGAATTCGCCGGTTTCGCTATAGGCGTGAAAATCCAGCTCGGTTGCCGTCAGGGCAACGAAGTGCCCGTCGGTCAATTCGGGGTGGGGAATGCAGTCGTGGTGATCGCTGAACGCCACGGCACTGTAGCCTTGCTCCAGATAAAGCTGCTTGAGCTGTGCGGGCGTAAATTTTCCGTCCGAGCAGGTGGTATGTGCGTGGAGGTTGATCTTATAGAAGTTTCCCTCCCTTGGCCAAAGCTCTGTGATGTTACGCATGGTGTGTGTTCTCCTTTTCCTCCCCGCGTAAAGGTGTTCTGAAATCAATTCTGTTTTGTCAGGACGGTGACCTCGCCGCACGAGGGGATTGTCACCTTGGTTGTTGGAGAGAGCGCAAGCATTTTTTGCTTGACGAGCTCACCGTGGTGATCGCGCCACATATCGGCATCCTTCCGCCCATTCTCGTTCAGGTGCGTCAGAAAGACATGCTTGCCGCCGAATGCCAGCATAAAGCGGGCGAACTCGCCGACGATTGGGTCGTAGGATTTCTCCAGCCCCTTGCCGTCCCCCAGCCAGACGTTGGAAAAGCAGTAATCAGCCTTGGGAAGACTAGGCATTCCGTCAAGAGAAAGGTCTCTTACGTCCAAAGGGAATACCATAGAGGGTGCGTTCTCCGCCGTGACGTAATAGCCGTATTCGGGAACGCCCAGCGCCGTGCCCGGGCGGAAGTGTCTTCCGGGGAAGGGAAGAATTGTAAGAGGGCCGATTCGGATCGCCTCGCCTTCGTGCGCGACGATGATCTGCTCTGCGCGCAGTCCGTATTCGATGGCGGTGCCGTACAGAAAATCGGGGATCAGCCACTGCATATCGGTGCTCGCAAGTGCCCTGACGGTTTCCCTTTCAAAGTGATCTCTGTGTCCGTGTGAGATGATCATCAGGCGAAGACCCTTTAGCAGCTCAGCGCACGCCTTCGGTGTTTCGGCAAGCGACCACGCGTTGCGGAAGGCGACGTCCATGCCCCAGAGGAAGCCGTTTGTGTTGAACAGATAGGAGGTGGAATGGATCAGACCGAATTTCGTTCCCTCGTTTCCGTCAAGCGCCTGCAGCGCAGAGGAAAACCAGCCGTCAAAGCGGTCGCGCACCTCGTCGTACGTGGTAGCGCAGATCGGCAGCTCCCGACGGATGGTCGCGACAGAGCCGAGCAGGGCATCTCTCGGATCGTACCGTCCCGCAAATCTCGGGAAATCCAATTCGAGATTGTAAAGTCCGAAATACTCAAAGGAAAGCTGTTCAAAGATCTCCGCCAAAGGGATGGGGTGAATATCCAAGGGGAAATGCGTTTTCAGTCCGTCCACACCGTGGATGTGGGTGTGGATCACGCGGCGGAAGAATTCCTTGGGGGGGAGCACGATGGGCTCATCGGGGAAATTCTTCTTGCGATAGTAAATATAGTGACCGAAATCAAAGCAGATGCCGATGCAGGCGCGGCCTACCTCTGTGACCGCCCGCAAAACAAGCTCTGCGCTATCGCCCTCGGTTTTGTCGGGGAGCAGACGGTTATTTTCCAGTGAAACCGTCACGGGGTATCCGTGTGCCTCGATATGATCGGCAAGCGTATTCAGGACCTTTGCGTTGTCGCCGTCGATGGGATGGATCGTAATATTCAGCGTTTTCTGCTGCAAAGCGGGCAAAAGGGATGCAAGAGGAGCGAATACGTCGGACAGTGCCGTTGCCTCGCTCTTGACCTCTCCGTGCACAGTGATCAAAAAGCCGCGCTCCCAAAGCTTGTTTGCGACCGAGAGCACCATCTCCGGCTCGTGCTTTGCGCGGACGGTACGAAGCTCGATCGAGCGCACGCCCGCTGCCTTGAGCTCGGCAAGCGTTTTTTCGTAATCCAGCTCCAAAGCGCCTTCTCCGTTCAACCAATCCAAGGGTAAGGATACGCCGATCATTTCAATTCCTCCAAATTTAACGTCATGCCGTCAAATGCGATCTCGACGGGGATCGTGCATGCGTCGATCGCGCATGCCACCGTGGGGCGGTTTTCCAGAATTTCTCTGCCGTGATGCGTAAAAATGAGCTTCCCTACGTGATGTGTCTGTGCGAACTCGCACACCGCGGCGACGGTGTGATGCCCCGTTTCGCAGATCAGAAGATCACAGCCCGTGTCTACAGCGGGGATCAGATCCTCCATGGATTTGACGTCGCCCGAAAAGACGATCCGTTTGTCCCCGACCTCCATCAAGTAGGAGAAGGAGCGGATCGATCCGTCTTCGGCGAGGGGCAGATGATGCGATTCGAACGCCGTGACCTTGACGTTTTCGTCCTCGAAGAAGGTGCCGAGCGTCGGCTTTGCAACGGGGATCTCAAAGCTGTGGTTAAATCCTCCCTCGGTGTAGTGCAGGGCTCCGAGGATGTGCTCCCAAACGGCAGGCTCGGGAAGAAAGAGCTTGATCTCGCCGTCGGCAAGCGGGATCTTGTATTGCTTGTTGAGCTTGTTGAGCACCCAGAACAGCCCCATAAGGCCTCCTACGTGGTCATAGTGCGAGTGCGAAAGGAAGATCGCGCGGGTTTTGAGGAGCTCTATGCCTGCGATGTGAGCCGTGTGCGAGCAGTTCTCTCCCGCGTCAAAGAAATAGTTGCGATCTCCTGCGGTCAGGACAATGCTGGTATGATGAAGCTTTGGCATGGGCTCGGTGCCCGAGCATGCTCCCAGAATTCTGAGTGTTGCCATGTGTTCCTCCCAAATAGCAAATTAGGGGATGTTCGTCTTGATATCGACATTATAGCACAGACCGAACCGATTTTCAAGAGAGAATTCGCTTGGCTGCGCGCGAAAGAACGCAAAAAGGGGCATTTTCATGCCCCTTTTGCAGTTAACTTAGAACGCTGACGGTAATATCGCCCGTATCCGTGGTGATCTGGCAGCGTCCTCCCGTGATCGAATGGGGGACGGTGATGTGGCCCGTGTCACTTCTTGTGATGAACACCTTTTCCGAGAGCAGGGTGCCGATGACGTCGCCCGTGTTGGTTTTTACGAGGATTTCAGCGGCATCCGATTGATCGAAGATCACGTCGCCCGTGCTTCGTTCCATCGAAAATTTTTCTGCGGCGATCACGTTTTTCAGCGAGATCCTTCCGGTGCTTCCGGTCGAGATCAGGTTCTTGCAGGCGATGTTCTCTAAATAGGTCTTGCCCGTGGACACGCGGATCGCGAGATCCCCGTCGCACGTAACGTCCGAAACGGTTACGTCACCCGTGGTAACCGAGAGATCAAGGGAGCTTGCGTGCAGGGAGCCCACCCGGATAGCTCCCGTTGAGGTCTTGATCGTGATACTGCCCGACGCAGAGGCGTAGTTGCGGACGTGCCCGGTGCTTTCCTTGATCGAGATGCTCTCAAAGCGGAAGGCATCCGGGATCTCGGTATCTCCCGTGCCGGACGTGATAGAAAGCGTTCCGTATTCTCCGCGGGGGATTGACACCGTGATCTTGGGCGCTCCGAAATTGATGCCGATGTGCTCGTACCATTTTCTCGTGTCGTTTCGCTCGATGACCAGTGTTCCGTCCGCGACCTTGACCTCGTGTCTGCACTTTTCCTGCTCGTGGCACACCACGCTGACCGTACCGTCCTCGGAGGGCACCAGCTTGATATCCGCGGTATCGGTACGGATCAAGATGGAACGGAATTCCTCTGTGATCCGATGTTCGTTCGTTTCGTATTGGTTCGTTGATAATTTTGTAAAATCCCAGCTCATAAGCGTCATCATTCCTCCAAACAAGATTCCCCCGATCAGAGTCAGGGCTGCGGCTGTAATCAGCCAGATTTTTACACCCGCTTTCATTGCGCGTCCTCCTTTTTGATAAAGCATTTCTTGATCAGACGCATGCCCAGCCCCGATAGAAGCACGCAGCCCCTTGTGGCTTCACAGCATCCAAAAAATGCAAAAATTCCAACGCCCGCGCATACAAGGGAGGCACCCATGATCGCCACACCGCCGACGGGTTGTCCCGCGATGCACGTGCCGACGCCCAGAGCGATCCCCACGGGGGCACAGGCGACGACCGACGCAAAGACCGCCCAGAGCGATACGGTTACCGCCCAGAGTGCCACGTAGAGAGAAAGGATGACCGCGAGGAGCGCTACCGCCAAGGAGAGCCAGATGGGGGAGCCAAGTGCTAAAAGCACGATCTCCCATGCGCGGAGCCTTCTTTGCGGCAAGATCCGCTCCTTCGCGATTCGTGTAAGAGGGGTGTCCGCTATGATCTGCTCTGCGATCCTCTCGGGAGAGCCGATGTCGGCGATGGATTCCTCCTCCGTGCGTCCCTCCTCCATGCGGTCTGCGATCATTTCTCGGTAAAAATGAAGACGCTCCTCAACGTCCTGCGCAGGAAGCCCCGAGAGCCTTGCCCGCAGCGTTGTCATAAATTCCTGTTGATTCATCCCTCTGCCTCCTCTCGGGTTACGAATTGATAGATGGACATGACCTCTCGCCACTCGTTCTTAAAGTCCTCGATGCGATCAAGCCCCGCCTTTGTAATATGATAGTATTTGCGGAGCCTTCCTCCGTGCTCCGCGGTTCGGACCGTCAGCATATTTGCCGCCTCCAGACGCTTCAGAATCGTATACAGCGTTGATTCCGACATCTCGATGTAGGGGCTGATGTCCTTGATGATTTTGTATCCGTACGAATCCTCGTTTTTGATCGCGGTCAGAACGCATACGTCAAGCAAGCCTCGCTTCAGTTGAATATCCATGGTATACTCCTCCTTGCGTAATACATCATATCACGAAGTATTACGCTTGTCAATAGGGTTCTGAAAAAATTCTGAAAAAATTTCAAAGGGCAGGGGCAGGGGAGAAAGCCCCCCGCAAACGGCGGGGGGCAGGATTATTCGTCACGGGATCGGAGGGAGGCGCGGAATTCGCTGGGGGACATGCCGCTGACGCGCTTGAACACACGGGAAAAATATTGTGGGTTTTCAAAGGAGAGTCGATCCGAGATCTGTGTAAAATTGTATCTTCCATCACGGATGAGCTGCTTTGCCCGCTTGATCTTTTGCCCTATGGCAAAGCTCGCGATGGTATCTCCCGTCTGCTCGCGAAAGAGGCGGCTCAGATAGCTTCGGCTGTATCCGAGCTCCACGCAAAGATCGTTGACGCAAAAGGGGCGCTCGGCATGCTCGGAAAGAATTCTTTTTGCCTCGCTGACCAGGTGCGTTTCCATGCTCTCCTTGGACGGAAAGAGGCTGGGCTCGTCCTCCTTGACGATATTGCGCACCAAAAGGATCAAAAACTGCTCCAGATAGGTCTTGATCAGCTGTTCGCCGCCGATGGGGGCGGAAGGCTTTTTGACCAGCTTTTTCAGCCGCGTATCGTTTTTGGGGATGACGTAGGATGCCTCCGATTCCTTGATGATGGAGGAAATAAATCCGTGCAGCTTCTTGTCCAGCAGGGTGTGGTATTTTTCCAGATGATCGATCAGAGGGGATTGGCAAACAAAGGAGATGACGAAGAAATTGGGTGCGGAATCCAGTGCTCTGATGGAGTGGAATTCGTTCGGCTTGTGAAAGACGATCTCGCCCTGCGAGAGCGTCAGACGCTCCTCGTCAGCGCGCACCTCGACCTTGCCCTTGTCAATATAGACCATTTCCCAGAAGTCGTGGCGTTCGCCCTCAAAGATGAACGAGCTGTCAAATTCATAGTCGTGAACGGTCACGATTCTTGACACGTTGATGACGTTTTTGAACTGTGTTTTAACGTAAGATGCTTTCATAATTATCCTCAATGAAAATGATGTGTGCACAAAAGTGAACATATAGAGTTCAAAATTAACTGTTCAAGGGGAACAGTTTATATTAGAATGATTATAGCACACACCAAATACAAAATCAAGGGGGTTACTATGAAAAAAGGTATTAACATCTGGTCCTTCCCGCAGGGCACGGTCAAGGAGTCCCTTACGCTTGCGAAAAAAGCAGGCTTTGAGGGGGTTGAGCTGGCGTTGAACGGCGAGGGCGAGCTTTCCATGCAGTCCGGCGAGCGCGAGCTTCTTGAGATCCGCAAGACTGCCGAGGAGCTGGGACTTTCCCTTTACAGTCTTTCCTGCGGTCTTTGCTGGGACTATCGCCTGAGTGACGACGATCCCGCAATGCGAGTCAAGGCAAAGGATATGATCAAAAAGCAGATCGATACGGCAAAGATTCTGGGTGCCGACACCGTCCTGGTGATCCCGGGCGTTGTCAACGTCGAGTTCTCTCATCCCGAGGTCAAGGTGGCATACGACGTGGTTTATGACCGCGCACTCGAGGGGCTCTCCGAGCTCAAGGAATATGCCGAGGGCGCGCGCGTCAATATCGGACTGGAAAACGTCTGGAATAAATTCCTGCTTTCCCCCATGGAAATGCGCGATTTTATCGACAGGATCGGAAGCGATTACGTAGGAAGCTATCTGGATATCGGCAACACCATGTATTGCAGCTACCCCGAGGATTGGGTACGGATTTTAGGCAAGCGCATCAAGAAGATCCACTTCAAGGATTACAGATTGCAGGCAGGGGGACTTCACGGCTTTGTCGATCTTCTGGCGGGCGACGTCGATTACCCCGAGGTGATCAGAGCGCTCGGCGAGATCGGATATACCGATTGGGTATCCGCAGAGATGATCCCGAACTACAAGCATCATACGGATGCGATCATTTATAATACGTCCTACGCAATGGACAGAATTCTTGGGAGGAAATAAGAGATGTTGAAGGTTGGTTTGATCGGTTGCGGCTTCATGGGAGCCATGCACGCGAATTGCTATAAGAATCTTGCGGACGTCGAGATCGTCGCGCTGGCGGATCTGCGCCGCGAAAAGGCAGAGGAGCTTGCCGCAGGCACGAATGCCGCGATCTACGGCGACGGATACGATCTGATCGCGCAGGCGGACGTGGATATCATTGATATCTGCCTGCCGACGTATCTGCACGCAGAGTACGCCATGAAGGCGATGGAGAAGGTCAAGTACGTATTTGTGGAGAAGCCCGTGGCACTGACTGCCGAGGAGGGCGACGCAATGCTGAAAAAGGCGCAGGAAACGGGTGCCTGTGTTCAGGTCGGTCAGGTGATCCGCTTCTGGGATGAGTACGTCGCGCTCAAGGGTATGATCGAGAGCGGCAAGTACGGCAAGGTCGTCAACGCAAACTTCCGCCGTCTGAGCCCCCGTCCCACCTGGGGCTGGGAGGATTGGCTGCTGGACAACGCGCGCTCAGGCGGTGCAGGTCAGGATCTGCACATTCACGACGTTGACTACGCGCTTTCCCTGTTCGGAGAGCCCAAGACGTTCTGCTCGGTCCGCAACGTGCTGGGCGAGCCCAAGTCCTACGTCAACACCCTGATGCAGTATGAGGATTTTGTGGTCGGCGTTGAGGGAACGTGGGATCTGCCCGCGTCCTATCCCTTCACCGCGACCTTCCGTGTCGTTCTGGAGCAGGCGGTCGTGGAGAATGCGGGCGGCAAATTCATGCTGTATACCAACGACGGCGCCGAGGAGATCGTGATCGAAAAGAAGGAGCTGGTCGGTGGCGTTGAGGGCGGAAATATCTCCGATCTTGGCGGCTACTATAACGAGCTGCTCTACTTCTGCGAGCAGGCAAAGAAGGGCGCAAGCATTGAAAAGGCAACTCTTGCCGACGGTGTGTCCTCGCTCAAGTTCTTGTTAAAGGAGCTGGCATATCATGCTTAAGGTAGGAATCATCGGCTGCGGCAATATCTTTACGATGCACGCAACGTCCTGCGATTATCTTCCCAACGCGACCATGGTAGGCGTTTGCGATATCAAAAAGGACAGAGCGGACAAAGCCGCGAAAAAATACAACGTTCCCGCGTACTACGATTATAAGGAGCTGATCGAGCGGGAGCGTCCCGACATCGTGCACGTATGCGTTCCGCACTATCTGCATCCCATTATCTCCAAGTATGCTCTGGAGCACGGTGTCAACGTGCTTTGCGAAAAGCCCATGGCGATCCAATACGAGGATGCCGTGGAGAACGTGCGCATCGCAAAGGAAAAGGGGCTGAAATACGGCATCATCTTCCAGTGCAGGTACAACGATACGGCAAAGCTGGTCAAGGAGAATCTGGACAACGGAAAACTTGGCAAGGTCATCTCCGCGCGCGTGGTGCTGACCTGGTGCAAGCCCGACGAGTACTACTCGCTCTCGGATTGGAAGGGAACCTGGGATAAGGAGGGCGGCGGTGTTGTGATCGATCAGGCGATCCACTCCATCGACCTTGCCAACTGGTTCATCGACGATGAGCCGGTATCCGTGCAGGCGCATCTTGCCAACCGCGGACACTCCATTATGGAGGTCGACGATACGGGCGAGGGCTTCATTCGCTACCGCAACGGAGCAACTCTTGGCTTTTGGGCGATGAATAACTACGGTGTGGACGAACCCATCGAGATCCGCCTGCTGTGCGAGAACGGCAAGGTCGTCATGAGCTATGACGATGCTACCATCACCTTCAACAACGGAGAGGTGCTGACCGCAAGCACGGACGTCGGCAACATTGAGTACGAGGGCGGCAAGGATTACTGGGGCTTCCAGCACATCCGACAGATCGCGAACTTCTACGATGCCGTCGAGAACGACCGCGAGCCCTTTGTCAGCGGACAGGAGGCACTCAAAATTCAAAAGCTCATCTGCGACATCTACGAAAAGGGTATATGGAACTGATAAAAAAGCCTTGAGATCCAAGATCTCAAGGCTTTTTTGTTTTACAAAACGGGTACGTTGCGGGATCGCAGGAGGTCCTTCGCTCACTATTGTCTTGCAAGCAAGACACCGTACTGCCGCTGCGCGGCGGTAGATTTCGCGAGCCGATTTCTCGAACAAAAAAGCAGATAGGCGAATGCCTATCTGCCGAAAAAAGGAAACGGGACGTTGCACAACGTTCGCTTCGCTCACTACTGTCTTGCGTTGCAAGACACCGTACTGCCGCTGCGCGGCGGTCGATTTCGCGAGCCGATTTCTCGAAACAAAAAAGCAGATAGGCGAAAGCCTATCTGCTTTTTTGGTGCGGGAAACGGGACTTGAACCCGTACGGTGTGAACCACACGCCCCTCAAACGTGCGCGTCTGCCAGTTCCGCCACTCCCGCGTGCCGCGCATACCTGCGCAACAGATATTATTATACACATCTTTTGTTGGGTTGTCAAGCCTTTTTTCTAAAATAATCAAATATTTTTCAAAAATCCGGGGAAAGAATAAGGAAAAGAAAACGGGGAATCCCCGTGTCGAAAAATTATTTTCCTAAAAAAGCCGAAAAGCCCTTGACAACCATCCCCTGATGTGCTATAATAATCCGTGCGACCAGTGAGGGCGCGTAGTCTTTGGTGTTGACCTTGCCGGTGTGGCGGAACAGGCAGACGCCCGGGACTTAAAATCCCGTGATGCGAGAGCATCGTACCGGTTCGACCCCGGTCACCGGCACCACCAAGGGATTGCGCACACAGGTCTTATATATCGCGGGGTAGAGCAGCTCGGTAGCTCGTCGGGCTCATAACCCGGAGGTCGTGAGGTTCAAATCCCACCCCCGCAACCATATTGTGCATCCTTAATGGATGCCACCCCAAAAAACCCAGATGTCGTAAGGCTTCTGGGCTTTTTTGTACCCATTTTTCGTAGTGCGATTTTAATAGATGCCAAACGTAAAAAACGCCGTGTGGATGGGATTTGAACTTAAATAATCGACTTTTTAGGGGAGTTTGTGTGATTTTTTTATCGCACAAGCTCCCCTTTTTTCATTTATTTCAAAAAAATATTTGTAAACTATTTATGTCTAAAACACAGCTTTTCCAAAGATGACAAAAAATACATTATTTTTGCTTTGCTCTTTCATAGTCAGCTTGAAGCTTATTGAGGACGGCTTGCATTTCACTTACGCCGTTATCTTTCGAGAGAATGCCGAGAAGTTCTTCTGCCATTCTCTTGATTTCGTTGCCGCTAAGGTTACCTGCATTTCCTTGAACATCAAGACGTTCCATGTGCAAGACTTCGGCAAGCCAATAGACATGATATTCCTTTGTTCTGTTGAAGACTGACCTGCGAGTTGCCTCCGTTTTAACAAAGCTCCAATTGCGATGCGTTCTGTCCTTGTGAAGATAATACGAATAAGACACGAACCACCACGCTCCCATTTTAGCAAGCATGTCTCCACCTGCAAAAGAAAAAATATGATTAGAATTTTTCATCCCTTTAGTCCTCTCAATATGTTTCTATAAGTATTTTGAAATTGATTAATTGGTGCTTGGTCATCAATAAGGTGTTCAACAGTCTCATAATAAACATCTGTATTTTGTTGAATGTCCACCGCAATACCTAAAAATGTTAATGTCCCAAACATCCCATCGACAGAAAATAATTTGCAAAACTGCTCGTCATCGAGCGCAAGATTAAATTTGGAAAAAATCGCAATTATGTTATTTTTCCAATTCAAGTAATCGGAGCGAATTTTGATTATTTCCTCGTCAGATGTTTTATCATTAATTCGCTGATTATAAAGTTGTATGATTCCGTAATGATTGCTCGTTGCAGGATTAAAGCCCAAAAGCCTATTTAATCTATCGTCCATCTTTTCCCAAGCTTTGTGAGCCTCGACAAATTCATCGAAGGATAAACTCATTTTCTACCTCTGATACATTTTACTTAAAACTTCGGACACCTTTTCAACAAGCATCGCTTTCTCGGTATCATCTTTGCCTGTTGAATTCATTATCGCAGCTTTAATAAAGTTAACCTCTTCGACAGAAAAAACTCTTCGTTCCATGTAGAAACCTTTGCTTGTTTTCTTTATGGGATAGCCCATCTCTTGAAGGAACTTAATGTTACGACTCACCGTTTTTCTATCACAAGGATACATATCTGAAATAATATCTGCGATTTTGGTTTGTGTAATCGGGGTATTTTCATCGCTTTCGTTATTGAGCACGTTTAATACCCACAAGATCAACTGCTTTTTAGATTGCATTTTGAGAACCTCCCATAATAATTATACCATATTTATTGTACCAAAAATCGCCCACGCAGTCAAGAACAAAAATTTTTTTACGAGGATTGTAGAAATTATTTCTGCAGTCCTCTTTTTTATTTCAAGAAAGGAGATCAAAAATGAAGCATGTTATTCATTGCCGTAGCCCTACTCATTAAGAAGTACAGAAAAAGAAAAAACAAAAATCAGAAAGGAGATACATGAGCATCCAAGAAGTAAATCGTATCAAAAATCACTAC
>JAFVXH010000019.1 GCA_017501225.1 Clostridia bacterium | reverse complement strand
GGAGATCGCAAAGCTGGCAGAATCTCAGGGCAAATCCGTCGAGACCATCAAGGCGATCATCGATTCTCTGCATGAGTTCAACCCGATGATGGGCCATCGTGGATGCCGTCTGGCAGTCACCTATCCCGAGATCGCAAAGATGCAGACCACCGCTGTCATCCGCGCTGCAATCAACGTTCAGAAGGCTCATCCCGATTGGAACGTCAAGCCCGAGATCATGATTCCTCTGGTTGGCGACGTCAAGGAGCTCAAGTACGTGAAGGCAGTTGTCGTTGCAACCGCTGACGCTGAGATCGCAGCTGCAGGCGCAACTCTCACTTACGAGGTTGGTACCATGATCGAGATTCCTCGCGCATGCCTGACCGCAGACGAGATCGCTGCAAACGCTGACTTCTTCTGCTTCGGTACCAACGACCTGACGCAGATGACCTACGGCTTCTCCCGTGACGACGCAGGCAAGTTCCTCGGTGCTTACTACGATGCTAAGATCTTCGAGAACGATCCCTTCGCAAAGCTTGACCAGACCGGTGTCGGTAAGCTGATGAACATGGCAGTTACCCTTGGCAGACCCGTAAACAAGGATCTCCACGTTGGTATCTGCGGTGAGCACGGCGGTGACCCCACGTCCGTTGAGTTCTGCCACCAGATCGGACTTGACTACGTGTCTTGCTCTCCCTTCCGTGTTCCGATTGCTCGCTTGGCTGCTGCTCAGGCTGCTATCAAGAAGTAATTGAACCGATTGAGCAAAACTTAAAACAATCACGACCTTGCGGATGCTTCCGCAAGGTCGTTTTTTGTTCAACTAAAAGAAGGGTTGATTGAAAAATGGGAAAATATGCTGCAACTAAACGGATGAGCGATTGACATCCCGGGAGTGGAGTGGTATAATGGAGGAAAGCTTGTCAAGGGAGGGGAGAAAGATGTCAAAGACCTGCAAGCCATCCTTTCGCAAATTTTTATTCATCTGGTCCGGTCAGCTTTTATCGATCTTAGGATCCGGCATTTCCTCCTTCGGTCTGTCCGTCTGGATGTTCGAGCAAACGGGCGCTGTAACGCCTTTTGCGCTGTCGTTCCTTTGCTCGATCCTGCCGGCGCTCCTGTTTTCTCCGATCGCGGGGAGCTTCGCCGATCGCAAAAACCGCAAGGCGATCATCATGCTGACAGACACCGCGGACGCTGTATTAAAGGTTGGATTGGCAATTCTTCTGTTCACCAATAGCATGCGGGTGTGGATGATCTATCCCTTTATGTTTCTGTCCTCCACGCTCGGAACCTTTCAGTCGCCCGCCTTTTCCGCAAGCATCCCGATGCTTGTCGAGGAGAAGCATCTTGGGAGAGCGAACGGAATGCGACAGCTGGCAGGTGCCGCGCAAAGCATGGTCGCGCCCATTCTCGCGGGTGTTCTGTATCCCCTGATCGCGGTGGAAGGACTTTTGATCGTGGATCTTTGCAGCTATCTGTTCGCTATCATTACCGTTGCGTTGATCCCCATTCCGCAGCCGGAGCTTACGCCCGAGGCAAATGCTTCAAAAAATCTGATTGAAACTGCGCTCAAGGATTTTACGGGTGCTTTGCAATATTTGCGCGGAATGCCGAGGCTGTTTGTCAACGTTTTGGTGTTCGCCATGGTGAATTTCATTGCCAATATGGCATTGATCTTGATTTCTCCGATGATTCTTGCCCGTTATGATACAACGGTCTATAGCCTGTCACAAACCGTTGCGGGGATCGCGATGATCGCGGGAAGCGTCGTTGCAAGCATTCTGCCTTCCCCCAAGAACAAATTCGTAGCGATCTACGCCACGCTCATGGTATCAGGGCTTGGGCTCATTGTGGGCTCACTTTCTCCTCATTGGGTGGTGATTTGTGTCGGTATCTTTCTTTTTGCGCTTTTCGTGCCGTACGTCAACGCGCTTTCGAGCACGATGATCCAGACGATGGTGGAGCCCTCTATGCTCGGTCGCGTGGATTCCGCGGTGAACGTGCTTTGCCAGATCATGATGCCCGTATCATCCCTGCTCGCAGGACCTCTTGCGGACAATCTGTTCGGGCCTATGATGAGAGAGGATGGAATTCTTGGCGGATCCTTCTTTGGAAGGCTGATCGGCGTGGGGGCTGACCGAGGCTCTGCCGTGGTGTTCCTGCTTGGAGGTCTTGGCTTGATGATCCTGTGCTTTTTCTGTTTGCTGCGCTCGATTTCTTACACGCAAGAGTGTGTCCCTGCTTTGAGCGAGAGCGTCACCGAGCAGACCGAAGATCCGAAGGACGACTAAACTGACGGGAGAGATCACATGAGAAACAATCTGATCCTTCTTGCCGAGCAAGAAGCGAAATTGAATTACCGCGGCGACAGTGGGGAAGGGCTTGGAAATTTGCAGCCTCTCTTTGAGCCGTTTGAGGGGACGGATCTATCCTTTGACGCGCTGAATGCCGATTGGAGCGGTGCGTTCGTCTATGCCTGCGTCAAGAAAGCGGGATATCCCTTGCCCGCGCGCTATCCCGACCCACGTGTTGGACTGACGTTTGCTTCGACGCTTGCGTGGATGCGTTATGCAAGGCTTCCCAAGATCCGTCGCTGGCACACCGATCTTACAGAGATCGAGGAAGGGGACATCGTGATCCTTTCGCCCACCGAGCAAGGGATCGGACAAATGGGGATCGTTCTTTCGGTCGGGGCTTTTGAAATGGAGCTCGCGATGGGAAATTATCACAACCATTCCGCGATCGTGTCGCATTCCCTGACAGAGGGTGTGCTTGGCTTCATTCGACTGTAATCAAAAAGGCAGAAATGAAAAATTCTGCCTTTTTTTATTTGAATTTTTCTCGTTTTCCCTTGACAAACCCCCTTCCGCTGTGCTATACTGTCAATAGTTGAACAACTGTTCAAGTATTCAACAAGGAGGAGCATATGAAGGAACAGAACATTCCGATTTGCACGGAGCAAAAAATTCATCCTTGCGAGATTGAAAGAGCGGGGCAGCATATGCCTGCTGAGGAGGATCTTTTTTCCCTGGCGGAGCTGTTTAAGGTGTTTGGCGACAGCACGCGCGTGCGTATTTTGTCCTTGCTTTGCGATACCGAGCTGTGCGTATGCGACATTGCCGCCTGTCTTGGCATGAACCTATCGGCAATTTCCCATCAGCTTCGCGTACTCAAGCAGGCAAAGCTCGTGCGCTTCCGCAAGGAGGGAAAGACCGTTTATTATTCCCTGGCAGACGCGCACGTAGAGCACATTCTGGCACAGGGCTTGGACCACGTCAGAGAATAAATATTTGGAGGAATGACCATGAAAAAAACGTTTCAAATGGAAGATCTGGACTGCGCGAATTGCGCCGCAAAAATGGAGAAGGCGATCTCGAAGATCGACGGTGTCCGTTCCGTTACCGTCAGCTTTTTTGCACAAAAGCTGATCCTGGAGGGCGAGGATGAGAAGTGGGATGCCATCGTCAAGGCTGCCGCGGAGGCAGTGCGCCGTGTCGATCCCGACTGTCGCGTGATCGTAAAATAAGAGCATGATGCAATTATCCAGAAAGCAAACAAGGAAGCTTGCTTCGATTGCGATTTCCTTTGCGTGCTTCATCATTTTGATTCTGCTCAACGCGTTTTCCGTGCTGCCGACGCAGTGGTATTGGCAGGTCCCGCTTTTTTTGATCTGCTATTTTCCCGTTGCGTTTGCCGTCTGGAAAAAGGCGATCGTAAATCTTTTTCACGGACAGTGGCTGGATGAAAATTTTCTGATGGCTCTGGCGACGGTTGGTGCATTCGTGATCGGGGAATATCCCGAAGCCGTCTTCGTGATGTTGTTTTACCAGGTGGGAGAGCTCTTTGAGAGCATCGCGGTCGGAAAAAGCCGTAAATCCATCGCGTCGCTGATGGAGATCCGCCCGGACGAGGCGCGTGTTCTGAGAGAGGGGGAGACGGTCGTCGTATCTCCCGACGAGGTAGCCGTAGATGAGGTTCTGTTGGTCTATCCCGGCGAGCGCGTGCCGCTCGACGGCATTGTGCTGCAAGGGGAGAGTGAGCTGGACACACGCTCCTTGACGGGGGAAAGCCTGCCCCGCAGAGTCTGCCCCGACGGTGAGGTGCTCAGCGGATGCGTCAATCTGCGCGCAACGCTGCAGATCCGTGTGACAAGACAATACGGCGAGAGCACGGTGGCAAAGATTTTGGAGCTGGTCGAGCATTCCCAGACGGTCAAATCCCGTGCCGAGCATCTGGTGACCAGATTCGCACGTTGGTATACGCCGTCTGTCGTAATCGGTGCGCTTGTTTTGGCGATCATCCCTTCCGTTATCACCGGGGATTGGCAGCGCTGGCTGCACACCGCGCTGACCTTTTTGGTGGTGTCCTGTCCGTGTGCCTTGGTGATCTCGGTGCCGCTTTCTTACTTTGGGGGATTGGGTGCCGCATCCCGTCACGGAGTCCTGATCAAGGGTGCGAATCGCTTGGAGATGCTTGCAAAAGCGGATACCGTCGTGTTTGATAAGACGGGAACGCTGACCGAGGGAAAATTCTGCGTCAGTCACGTATGCTCCGCGGAGGAGGGAAGCGAGGAATCGCTTTTGCTTCTTGCCGCCTCGAGCGAGCAGCAATCCAATCATCCCATTGCTCTTTCCTTGCGCGATGCGGTAGGAGCCGTTGCCCTGATGCGGGCAGATAAGATCGAGGAGCTCAGCGGAAAGGGCGTGCGTGCCGAATTTGGCGATGCCGTTGTCCTTGTGGGAAATGCAAGCCTGATGGAGGATGCGGGAATTTCCGTTCCCCCGATCTCCGAATCCGGCACGGTCGTATACGTGGCAAGGGACGGAGTGTTTCTTGGCAGTATTCTGATCTCGGATCGCATCCGCGAGCGTGCCGCTGACACCGTGCGCGATTTGAAGGCCTGTGGCGTATCCAAGGTTGGAATGCTTTCGGGCGATCGCGTGGAGGTTGCTTCCTCGGTCGCGACGGCTCTGAACCTGGATTTTTACCGTGCTGAGCTGCTTCCTGCCGACAAGGTTGCCGCATTCGAGGGGTTGCTTGACGGGCAGAAGGGCTCCTTGATCTTTGTGGGTGACGGTGTCAACGACGCACCGGTTCTGGCGCGCGCGGACGTTGGCATTGCGATGGGAGGCATCGGATCTGACGCCGCCATTGAAGCTGCCGACGTAGTCCTGATGGAGGACGATCCTGCACGCATCGCATACGCCATTCGTCTTGCAAGATTTACCGTGCGTATAGCCAAGCAGAACATCACCTTCGCCGTTGTCATCAAGCTGATCTTCCTTGTGTTGGGGATCCTTGGCTGGAACAATCTGTGGGCGGCTTCTTTTGCCGACGTAGGCGTTGCGGTTCTTGCCATTCTCAATGCGCTCAGAACCCTGTATTACCGCAAAGAGGCATAAAATCGCAGAAATCGCGGATCGTTTTTTGGGAAATCGTATAAAATCAGTAGACAAAAGGCAAAAAATGTGATATCATATCATTAATGGAAACTTACGGAAAACGGAGGATTTTGCCAAATGACCGATATTGAGATTGCGCAATCTGTGCAAATGAAGCCCATCGCGGAGATCGCAAAAGCAGCTGAGATCGACGATGCGTATCTGGAGCAATATGGAAAATACAAGGCAAAGGTCGATTACTCGCTGCTCAAGGACAGCAAGCGTCGCGACGGAAAGCTGATCCTGGTGACCGCCATTACGCCCACGCCCGCAGGGGAGGGAAAGACCACCACGACGATCGGCCTTGCAGACGGACTTCGTCGCATTGGCAAGCGCGTGATGGTTGCGCTTCGTGAGCCTTCCTTGGGTCCTGTGTTCGGCATCAAGGGCGGTGCCGCGGGCGGCGGATGGGCACAGGTCGTGCCGATGGAGGATATCAACCTCCACTTCACGGGCGACTTCCATGCCATTGGTGCGGCAAACAATCTGTTGGCGGCTATGCTGGACAATCACATCTATCAGGGAAACCGACTTGGAATTGACCCAAGACGCATCACCTGGCGTCGCTGCGTGGATATGAACGACCGTCAGCTTCGCTTTGTGACCGACGGTCTTGGCGGACGTGTCAACGGTGTTCCGCGTGAGGACGGATACGATATCACCGTCGCATCCGAGATCATGGCGATCTTCTGCCTCGCAAGCTCGATCACCGACCTCAAGGAGCGACTTTCCCGCATCGTCGTCGCATACACCTATGACGAAAAGCCCGTCACGGCAGGAGATCTTGGTGCGGTCGGTGCGATGGCAGCACTCCTGAAGGACGCGCTCAAGCCCAATCTGGTGCAAACGCTTGAGGGCACTCCCGCGTTTGTGCACGGAGGACCCTTTGCAAACATCGCGCACGGATGTAACTCCGTGATCGCAACGCGTATGGCTTTGAAGCTTGGAGATTATGCCGTGACCGAGGCAGGCTTTGGCGCGGATCTTGGTGCTGAGAAGTTCTTGGACATCAAATGCCGCATGGCAGGTCTTAGTCCCGCAGCAGTCGTGATGGTTGCCACCATCCGCGCGCTCAAGATGCACGGAGGGCTTGCAAAAACCGAGCTGGCAAATGAAAATCTGGAGGCTCTGGAGGCAGGCATGCCCAACCTCTTGCGCCACGTTTCCAATATTAAGAACGTATACGGACTTCCCACAGTCGTGGCGGTCAACCGTTTCCCGACCGATACCGATGCCGAGGTCGAGCTGATCATCCGCCGTTGCCGTGAGCTTGGCGTCAACGTCGTGCTCTCCAACGTCTGGGCAGAGGGCGGAAAGGGTGGAGAGGACCTTGCGCGCGAGGTCGTTCGCCTTTGCGAGGAGGAAACGCCGAATTTCACCTTCTCCTATGAGTCCGATACTACCATTGAGGAAAAGCTTCACGCGATCGTCACCAAGGTTTACGGCGGTGACGGTGTCAGCATTCTGCCGCAGGCACAGAAGCAGATCGCGCAGTTGAATGCCCTCGGCTTTGGCAACTGTCCCGTTTGCGTTGCAAAAACGCAATACAGCTTCTCGGACGATGCGACCAAGCTGGGAGCCCCCACGGGCTTTACCGTGACGGTACGAAACGTCAAGATCAGCGCGGGAGCGGGCTTTGTCGTAGCACTCACGGGGGATATCATGACCATGCCCGGTCTTCCCAAATCTCCCGCCGCCGAGCGAATCGACGTCGACGAGAACGGAAAGATCTCCGGTCTGTTCTAAGAGCAAAAAACAAGCAGGATAGAGAATTCTCTCTATCCTGCTTTTTCTTTATTCGTTTGATTAAGCCTTTGCGTAGAAGACGTTTGCCAATCTCTCGGTATCCTTTGCGATCATGAGCTCCTCATCGGTGGGGAGGACCAGAACGCGAACCTTGGATTCGGGAGCGGTCAGGTCAAGCTGGCTTCCGCGGGGAGCGCTGAGGTTGAGCTCCTCGTTGATCTTGATGCCAAGGTACTCCATGTTGGTGCAGATGCCGTTGCGGACGAGGTTATCGTTCTCGCCAAGGCCGGCGGTGATGACCAGAACGTCAACGCCGTTCATTTCTGCAACGTAGCTGCCGATGAGCTTTCTTGCCCAGTGGATTACAAGATCCATTGCAAGCTTTGCTCTCTCGTTTCCGTTGTCAACTGCAACCCAAACCTCGCGCGCGTCACTGGAAACACCGGAAACACCGATCAAGCCGGATTTCTTGGTCAGAGCGACGTCAACCTCGTCAGCGGTCATGCCTTGCTTGATCATGAAGGTAACGATGGAGGGATCGATGGGACCGCAACGGGTTCCCATGGGAAGGCCGTCCTGAGGCGTAAAGCCCATCGAGGTATCCACTGCGCGACCGTTCTTGATTGCGGTGACAGAGGATCCGGAGCCCAGGTGGCAGGTGATGATCTTCAGCTCCTCCAGAGGCTTGCCAACGATCTTAGCTGCCTCCTGGGATACGTAGCGGTGAGAGGTTCCGTGGAAGCCGTAGCGGCGGATGCCGTACTTCTCGGTCCACTCGTAAGGGATTGCGTAGGTGTAGGATTCCTCGGGCATCTGTGCAAAGAATGCGCTGTCGTAAACGCCGACGTGAGGAACGTTGGGCATTGCCTTGATGCAGGCGGATACACCCTTGAGGGATGCAGGGCCGTGCAGGGGGTTGATGGGAACGATAGATTCGATATAAGCGATCTTCTCGTCATCCAGAATATTGGACTCCTTGAACTTACCGCCATGCACGAAGCGGTGACCGACAGCTCCGATCTCGGAGGCATCAGCGATCACGCCGAGCTCCTTATCGGTCAGGGTCTTAAGAACCAAGCCGATGGCGGCATTGTGGTCGGGAATGGGAGTTTCCAGGAAATACTTGTCCGCGTTCGGGCGCTTGTGGGTGATGGTACCGCTGGTGGGGGTAATGCCGATCTTCTCACAGATACCCTTTGCAAGAACCGCTCCGTTCTCCATATCAAACAGCTGATACTTCAAAGAAGAGCTACCTGCGTTAATAACCAAAATTTTCATGCAGTCTTTCCTCCTTAATGCCTTGTTGCTCTGCATTTTGCCCAAAGCATATTTTTTAATGTCCGCGATCCTCTCGCGATAAATTTACATTCACCCTATATTATATATGAAAAAAGTGCGGATTGCAAGAGAAAAGTGGAATTTTTTTGATAAAATTCAAGGGATGACGCGTTTTTTTCGCAAAACGTATCATCCCTTGAAGGTTATTCTAAAATTTCCTCGTCCGAGGGGAGATCTACGACCTCGATCTTCGCTCCCAGCGCGCGTAATTTTCCGACGAGATTGTCATATCCGCGATTGATGTACTGTACGCCTCCGATCTCAGTACGTCCCTCTGCCGCAAGTCCCGCGATGACAAGCGCCGCGCCTGCGCGAAGATCCATCGCGTCCACGGGAGCGCCTGTGAGCTTTCCGCCTCCGACGAAGGTCGCGTTGCGGCTGTCCACCATGGCACTGACTCCCATCTTGCGCAGCTCCTCGACGTAACGGAAGCGCGTTTCGAACACGCCCTCCTGAATGCAGCTGATGCCGTTTGCGAGGCAAAGAAGCGGCGCGAACTGCGGATGCATGTCGGTGGGAAAGCCGGGGTAGGGCAGCGTCTTGATATTGACGTTCTGAAGCTCTGTCGCGGGGGAAACGATGACCGCGTCATCCAGCTCCTCCACGCCCACGCCCATCTCGCAAAGCTTTGCGGTCACGCTCTCGACATGCTTGGGGATAATGGAGCGCACCGTGACGGTTCCACCCGTTGCGGCAGCGGCAACCATGAAGGTTCCTGCTTCGATCATATCGGGGATGATGGTGTATCGGCATCCGTGAAGCTCGCTTACGCCGCGGATCTTGATGACCGAGGTACCCGCGCCCGAGATGCTGGCACCGCAGGAGTTGAGGAAGTTTGCAAGGTCAACGATGTGAGGCTCGCGTGCCGCGTTGTCGATGACGGTCACACCCTCGGCAAGAGTCGCCGCCAGCATGATGTTGACGGTAGCACCGACCGAAACCATATCGAAGTAAATGGACTTTCCGACCAGCCCCTCCTCGGCACTCAGGCGGATACAGCCGCTGTCGGTGGTGCTGACAGCGCCCAATGCCTCAAAGCCCTTCATATGCTGATCGATCGGTCTGCTTCCGAAATTACATCCTCCGGGCCAACCGACGCAAGCCTTATGGAAGCGTCCGAGCTCCGCGCCGAGCAGGTACGTGGAGGCACGCATGCGCTTGACTAAGGCATAGGGGGCAGTTCCCTGGTTGAAATTTGCGGTATCAATTTGTACGGAGGTAGCGGAAAGCCTTGTGACCGAGGCACCCATTTCCTCCAGAATTTGCAGAGTAACGTCAATGTCGCTGACATTGGGAATGTTTTCAAGGATACAAGGCTCGCCGACCAGAATCGTGGCAAACAGGATGGGCAACGCGGCGTTTTTCATACCGCTGATGAACACCTCGCCTTCCAGCCTTGAGCCTCCTTGAATGATAAATTTCATTGACATAACATAACCGTTGGGAAAGGCTTTCGCCTCTCTCCGTTCCTTTGCAGCGGATTTCAAAGACAAAAGAATCACTATCCATAGTATAGCATAGAGCGTATGAAAAGTAAAGCCCTTTTTGGATTGTTTTTACAAATTCGTCGGGGTTTTTCCAAAGCGATTCTCTCTACTTATGCTATGCGCGGATGATCAAAAAAGTGAAAGGCGGGGCTCTCCCCGCCTTTCCTTTTATTCGGTTTTGACAAGTCCCAGATTTTTATAAAACGCAACGGTCAGATCCACTACAAGATTGTAGCTTTTCGTTCCCTCGGGATTGCCTTGGGAGATCAGATAAGAATTGTTGGTGCTTTGGCTGATGTCGGCGGCAACGTTCTCCCGATATTTGTCAAAAAAGCGACTGTACGCGATCCGCTCCTCGATCATATTCCTTGGAAGCTGTCCGTAGGTTTTTGCGTAAAGGTCATAGTCGGCGCTGTAAAGAGCGGAGAGAACGTACTCATAGGCGTTCAGAAATCCGCTGTAACGAATATAGGGGTCCTCGCTCTCGCGGCAGACTAGGAACGCGATGAAATTCGCCTCATCCTCTCGCGCGATCCCTCTTTGATGTGCCAATTCATGAGCGGCGGTAAAGGGAAGGGTATAGTCCGGGAAATTGACGTTGAGATTGGCTTCGCCCGTAAAGAAGGTGTAGACGCCCGTGATGTGGGTATAGCTCATAGGCTCACTGAGCATGATCGGCTTGACCGAGGAGGAAAAATGATCCACAACGCCGTATTTTTTGCAAAACACGGTGTAGGCGTCCATCAGCTTGCCGTTCATTTCGGAATAAGAATAGGGCATCAAAGATGCGCCGTCCTCCAGGAAAATGATCTCCGATTGCATCGCGTCCAGCTCTTTCCGTAAGATCTCGGCGGTCCCATAAAGCTCCTCTGCCGAAACCTTCTCGCGCGCAATCCCCAGCTTTTCTTCAATGGGAGCGGCAAAATAGCCCGCCGCAAAGTTCCAGACGAACAGAATCGCAACGGTTGCGACGATGGAAAAGAGAATCCCAAGATAAACAAAGGAATTGCGCCAGGAATCGGCATATTTTTTGATTGCCAGAAGGACCAGAAGGAAGACGGTCACGGGAAGCAACAGCAAAAGCAGCTCGGTCAGAGAAAAGGGGATCCACGAGGTAAGTGTTGCGAGCAAAAAGCGCCCTGCCACACTGATGTGGTGATTGAACCACTCCGCAAAGGGGGAGCTGATACGGAACAGCGCGTAGAGTACACACGAAACGGCAAAGAGCGCGTAGATGACAAGACACACGCGCGGCAGTCTGCGTTTTATGGGGGTGGGGGCTTGATTATCCGTCATGACCTTGGCTCCTTTCTTTGAAAAAATCGGCAAGCGGACAGGGCAAAAAGCGCTCGGTCAGCAACATAAAATCCTCGGGCGGCGGAGCGCAGACCTCCATCCGTTCCTGCGTCACGGGATGCGGAAAGGTTAGTGTATGCGCGTGCAGAGCGTGCCGTGCGATGTAAGGTGAGGGAGAGCCGTAGAGATCGTCTCCCACGATCGGATGCCCAAGATGTGCAAAATGCACGCGGAGCTGATGCGTTCTTCCCGTGATCGGGAAGGCTTGTACCAGCGTAAAGCCGCCTCCTCGCGCTAAGACGCGGTATTCTGTCTTGGCGATCTCGGCGTCGGGTGTATCGATTGTGCATACCTCGCGCACGATGATGCTTTGCGCCGTGCGGTGAAGCGGTGCGTCGATCACACCGCGATCAGGACTCAGCTCGCCTTCAAGGACCGCAAGATAGCTCTTACGGATCACGCCCTCCTGCATTGCGCGCGAAAGCCGCCCTGCAGCCATCTTATTCCGCGCGATCAGCAACAGTCCGCTGGTGTTTCGGTCAAGGCGGTTGATGGGGCGGAATACGAAGGGAACTCCCATATTCGCGTATCGGAAGGCAAGCGCGTTTGCCACGGTATCCCCGTAATGATCGTGAGAAGGGTGCGTCGGCATTTGCGCGCCCTTTGCGGGAACGACCAGATCTTCGTCCTCGTACAGAATCTCCAGCGGAAGATCAACGGGAAGAATCGGCGCGCTCTCGGTGTCCTCGGTCGCAAGAAAGAGAAGCTCACCCTCGGAGAGGCGGTAACGCACGGTACGCCGCACCCCGTCCACGCAGATGCCGTTTTCCCGATACTTGAGATATTTGAGCATTTTGGAGGAGATCGGCAGATATGCCGTGATAAATTCGCGGACGGTTTTTCCCGCATCCTTACGGGTGATCCTGAATTCCATACGGGCTCCTCCTTTCTTATCGATGCTATTATTATACCATTTTGTGTGAGTGAATACAAGCGGATTTTGTGACCTGCACGAAAGAAATGTAAATTGTCCGCCGATTTGACTTGTCACGCCGACTTTTTTGTGATATAATAGACTCAGTATCGGAAAGGACGGTGTCTTATGAGCATCAAAAAAACGGTCGCGCTCTCTCTGCTTTCCCTCCTTCTTTGCATCGGTGCAGTATCCTGCGGAGGAAATAACGGGAACGGGACGGGCACACAGCAAAGCACGACTGCTCCTACTCAGGCGCAGACCATAGCACCAAGACCGCAAGCTCCCCAAAGCTTTGACGAGCAGTTTGACGCGGCGTTCGCGCTTGCTGCGGAGGCAAGGGAGGAGGATCTGGAATATACCGTCACAAACGGAGAGATCACCGTTACCAAATACAAAGGAAGCGGTGTCAGTGTGACGATTCCCGAAAGACTTAACGGCACGCCCATCACCGCGATCGGACAAGGCGCGTTTGCCGATCAGACGCAGCTCAAAGCGCTGATTTTGCCAAACGGACTGCATAGCCTTGGTGCGGGGATCCTGAAGGGCTGCACCTCACTGACGGCTCTGCACACGCCCTTCCTTGGAAAAACGTCGACGGATACGCAGTATCTCGGGTATCTTTTCGGTGCTTCGACACACAACGATCACGCACGCGACGTCGTGGCAAGCCTGAAGCTGTTGTCGATAGGTCCCGGGCTTACCTCGATCCCCGATTTTGCGCTCTTTGACTGCAACGAGCTGATCGCGATCCGCTTGGATCAGAGCATTCGCTCCCTTGGTGCTTACTCGCTTTACCGTTGCCGAGCCTTGCAGAGCATTAACGTAGACGGCATTGAGCGCATTGCGGAGCACGCGATGGACAACTGCGCATCGCTGACGCACCTGACCTTTGGAGAAGGGCTTTCTTCAATCGGGATCGGCGCTCTTGAGGGATGTGCGTCCTTAGAGGTGCTCACGCTTCCGTTCGTGGGGGGATCACAGACCGACAACACGTATCTTGCTTATCTGTTCGGTGCGACCTCGCCCGATTTTTCGATGGGATATTATCCGCCGCGCCTTGTAGAGATCAATCTGCTTTCCACCTGTCAGAGCATCGGCAGATATGCGTTTTACGAATTCCGTCAGCTGACCTATCTGAGCATGGAGGAGGGAATTTCCTCGATTGGCACGCGCGCGTTTTACGGCTGTGAATCCTTGCGCACGCTTTCCATTCCCAATACGGTTGCAAGTATCGGAGATAATGCGTTCTTCGGCTGCTTCCGCCTGGAGCAGCTCACCCTGGGGGCGCCCGACACGTCAAGCCTTACCGCCATCGGGATCAATGCCTTCTACGGCTGCTCGTCGCTGACAGAGATCATTCTGCCAAACGCCCTGCAACGCATTCCCGCATCCTGCTTTGCCGACTGCACCTCTTTGCAACGGGTGGAGCTTGGAGGCGTCCGGACGGTCGGGAAGCAAGCCTTCCGCAACTGTCCCGTGCTGGGCACGATTTTGGAAAATCCCGCAATTCAATACGAAGAATAATGAAAAGGCTACGGCAACTGCCGTAGCCTTTTTGATGTGAAAAGAATGCAGGGAAGCCCATGAGAGCCGCCCTGCAAGTTTTCCGTCTTCCCGAGGAAGTCAGTGTATGAAAAATTGAATCAATGTACTTTGACACCGAGAACTGCCGCGCCGATGATGCCTGCATTGTTGCGGAGCTTTGCGATACAGAGCTTGGTGGAGGGGATGGCATCGCTGCCGAAGCGTTGCGCCTCAACAAGGGGAGAAACCAGGTCAAGGAGGAACTGTCCTTCATTGGAAATACCGCCGCCGAGAGAGAGGACTTCGGGCTGGAAGATATTGATCATGTCGGTCAGTCCGCTTGCCAAGTACTTCGCGTATTGAGTTACGACCTCCTTTGCAGCCTCGTCGCCTGCGCGCATCGCGTCAAAGGCGGTACGCCCATTGACCTTTCCGCGCTCGGCAACCAGAGCCGTCATGGCGGTCTGTCTTCCTTGCTGCTTACATTCTTCAATTTTTTCCTTTGTCATATTGATCAGACCCGTAGCCGAGGAGTAGGTCTCCCAGCAGCCTCTGCGCCCGCAGGTGCAGGGGCGTCCGTCCACCTCAATGACAATATGTCCAAGCTCGCCAGCGGCAGAGTTGAAACCCTTATAGATCTTATCACCGTCTACGATTCCGCCGCCAACACCCGTGCCGAGTGTGATCATGACAGAGGAGCGGCTACCCTTTGCGGCACCGGCGACAGCCTCGCCCCAGGTTGCGGCGTTGGCATCGTTTTCAATGTGCATTTCCGAAATTTCCAGACGCTCACGCAAAAGGGGAATGATGGGGAAATTCTTGAAATGAAGATTGTACGCAACTACGACATATCCGGTTTCGTCACAAACGACACCGGGAGATGCGATGCCGAGAGAAGCAACCTCCGATTGCTCAATTCCGAGCTTTTTGCAAAGTGTGCGAACCAAGGTTGCAATGTCCTCGACAATTGCGATGTTGGGACGCTCGGGCAAGGTCGGCATGCTGTCCTGCGCGACAATTTCAAATTTTTCATTTACGATTCCCACGGCGATATTGGTTCCGCCGAGGTCGACTCCGATTCGATACATAGACTTTGTCTATCCTTTGATGATATCAGGACTTTTCCTTTTTCAGATTTTACTTTATTATAAAATGCTTTTCCCCGTTTGTCAATAGGGTAAGGTGCAATTCTTTCGATTTTTTACAACATTTATGTCAACAGATCTTTGCAAAGCGCCTCTGCGGTTTTGTAAAGTTTTGTTGCGCCTGCCTCCAAAAGCTCGCTTTCATCGCCAAAGCCCCAAAGAACTCCGTAGCAGTCGACGTTATGCTTGAGCGCGCCCTCTACGTCGCCGTGACGGTCCCCGATCATAATGACGTCGGAGGGATCCGTGATGGCAAGCGCTTGCAAGGCATACTCGATGACCTCCTCCTTTTCGTTCCGTGTGCCGTCAAGCTCGGGCCCTGATACCATGGTAAAGTATTGAAGAAGATCAAAATGCTCTAAGATCCTTGTGGCGTAGACCGTGGGCTTGCAGGTCGCAAGCACCAGACAAAGCCCTTTTTGACGGAGTGCTTGGATCATCTCCCGCACGCCCTCGTAGAGCCGGCACTCAAAGATCCCCTTGACCTGATAATATTCGCGGTAGTAGCCCACCGCGGCAAGGGCGTCTTCCTCGTTCATGCCTGCGAAGTGAGAAAAGCCGTAAACCAATGGGGGACCGATAAAGGAGGTCAGGGTCTCTCTGGGCGGAGGTGTAAGCCCGCTTTTTTGCAATGCGTAGGAAACGCTTGCGGTGATTCCGTCCCGGGAATTGACCAGCGTTCCGTCCAGATCAAAAAATATATATCGGTAGCTCATCCAAAACGAGTTCCTTTCTTTGAAAAAATCCTGCCTTTTTCCGAAAAGCCCTTGCAAGCAGGGAGAAATTTATGGTATAATAAGAGCATCGGGCAATCAGTATTCCCATTATACACGATTTGCGCAGAAATTGCAAGAGCGAAAGGGAGATTTTTCATGGATGTCAATTTTACAATACCCGTAAACGAAGCGTTTGAAGCCTCTGCCGCAGATCCGACATGCGGCTGCCCCTTGTGTGCGCTCTATCGCAAATTGGAGGAGAATGAGCTGGATCTGATCCTGGGAGCGTCGATGATGGAGCCCGACGTCCGCATCCGCACCAACAAGGAGGGCTTTTGCCGTACGCATTACGACATGATGTTCGTGCGCAAGAACCGTCTTGGCATGGCGCTGACGCTGGAAAGTCACCTGTCAGAGCTTTCGTCCGAGATTCGGGATAAGGGGCTTGGTTCGGGGCAGGGAAACCGTCCCATCAAGCGCATTACCGACCTTGAGGGCTCCTGCTACGTTTGCAAGCGAATCAAGCGCAATTTTGAAAACATGGTGGATACCGCGGTCTATCTTTGGCAGACCGACGAGGAATTTCCGCCAAAGCTGAAGGCACAGCCCTATTTCTGCCTGCCGCACTATCGGATGCTTCTGGAGTACGGTCAGCATCGCCTTGGCAAAAAGCGTCAGCCGGAATTTGCGAAGCAATGCTCGTCCGTGGTGGAAGGTTATCTTGAGGAGCTGCAAAAGGACGTCAGCTGGTTCTGCAAGAAATTCGATTACCGGTACGAGGAGGAGCCCTGGTACAATTCCAAGGACGCCGTTGAGCGCGCATTCAAGTTTTTGCGCTCGGATCTGCACAATTAAGAAAGCGTTGGGAGAGAGATATGATCGATCTTTTGGATCTGCATAAATATTTTATTCTCAAGCATTTGCGAGAAGGGGACGTCGCCGTGGATTTTACCATGGGAAACGGTTATGATACCGCTTTTCTTTCGCAAACGGTGGGAGAGCGCGGAAAGGTCTATGCGTTTGACATCCAGGCGGCGGCGGTGGAATCTACCCGCCGACATCTGGAGGAGATTGGCGCACCGAAGAATTACACGCTTATTCACGCCTCGCACCATCTGGTCAAGGACTACGTCAAGGAGCCCATCCGTGCGGGAATGTTCAACCTCGGCTGGCTTCCCGGCGGAGATAAGTCCATCACCACGTTAAGAGAAACCACTCTGCCTGCCATTCAGGCGGCAATCGAGCTTCTCGACCGGGATGCCATTCTCAACGTTGCGGTTTATCCGGGACACGAGGAGGGCGATGCCGAGGGCAAGATGATCTGTGAATATCTTGCAAGCATCAGCCGCTACAAGGTTTGCGCGACGCGCATCAATATTCTCAATTCACCCACCTCCCCTTATTTTATTATGATAGAAACGAAGCCGTAATGATGAAATATATGAAACGAACGATCTGCATCTGCTTGCTTGCGACTATCCTTTTGCTGCAAGGATGCCTGGGTGCTCCCGGAGGCGTGGTGGATACCGGAAAGGTGCCGCCCTCCACGCGTGCGCCCTCCGTAACCGAGTACCATTTGAATACCAAATATACCTACCGCACGCAGGTCAAGGAGGAAATGCTTGTGACGGGCTTGCATCCGGACTATCTCCTGCTTGCCAGCAAGTCTTATCCCTTGGGAAAAGGCTATGCGCCGAAGATGCTGGTTACCCTGGAGAACCGCATTCTGACCTCCTGGCATCAGTCCGAGAAGATTCAATTGGAGGCGCGTGCCGCCACGGCTCTTTACGCGATGCTTGCCGAAATGGAAGCGGACGGCGTGACGGATATCAAGGTGACGAGCGCTTACCGAGGCTACCAATACCAGTACAATCTTTACAACAAATACGTAGAGCTTGAGCAGAAGGGGATCAGCCAGGAAGCGTATCAGTATTTTGGCAAGACGTATATCCAGACGAATTATATCGACAGAGGGATCGCGTGTCTTACCGAGTCAGACGCGATTTTGGTCGTTGGTTCTTATTCTGCTCCTGCGGGCGCGAGCGAGCACCAGACGGGACTCTGCGTCGATTTTATCACGGCAGGGATGGCCGGAGAGCTGACCGAGGCGTTTGCAAGCACAGAGGCGTTTGCATGGCTCTCGCAGAACGCGTACCGCTTTGGATTTATTCTGCGTTATCCCAAGGGTAGAGAGGATGTGACGGGCTACCGCTACGAGCCCTGGCACTACCGCTTTGTGGGCAGAGAGGCTGCCACCGATATTTACTTTGGTAATTTGACCTTGGAGGAATACCTCGGCCATTAAATCAAAAAGCAGACTGTTTTGAAAAACAGTCTGCTTTTTATTGTTCTTTTTTAAAGCTTTTTGAGCATGCTTTTGACCAGATATTTTGCGGTACAGGAGAGCAACACCGATGCGGCGGTCGTCAGAACGAGCGATTGCAGGGTGTAGCCGTGCTCCTTTCTGGATTCAAAGATGTCGACCGGTACGGTATCGGTTGGCTTTCTGTAGATCTCGACGCGGGAAATATCAATCTTCTTGATATAAGGGTTTCCGTTGGTTTCCTTCCAGTCCCGCTTGATACGCTGGGCAAAATCGCAGCAGGCATCACTGACCTCTTGGCATTTTGCATCAAAGAGCGCCTCGAACTCCGCGTCGGTCGGTCGCTTTCCCTGTTCATTCTGTCCGGAGGCAGCTTGACTTAGGCGCGGCTTCTGATTATCTGAAATCATCTTTTTGTTTTCCATAGATCGTCCTCCATTTTAAGATAGAATATGCAAGGGGAGGGGATTTTATGCGCCGGGGCTTGTCAGATTGACCGTGATGATAAATCCTTGCTTGTTATCGCCCGAAACGGTATATTCACCGGCAGCGGGGAGATAGCCGTCAAAGGTCTTGCGGTTGGGAGGGAGATAATTGCTCTTGTCGACAAAATCCTTCGGAACCGTCAGGGTCGTCAGCTGATCGGCGGAAGCCGCTACGTAATAGATCTGATAGCTTCCATTCTCTGTGGTGACGGTCAGGGGATTTTGTACCGTTCTGGTCTGCAGGAGGGCAACGTACTCCTCCAAGCAGAGGTTGTTCTGGTAAATGTAGGTCGCGTGCGGAATACCCACGTAGCGGAAGCAGTAGTCGTAGTCGCTGACTCCGGTCAGGGTCTCCTTGGCGTCGGGATAGCGGCAGATGATGCCGTATTTGTGCGCGTTCTGGTAGATCCAATCCTTGAATGCGTTTTCAGCCAAAGGATGATGCTTACTGTCACTCATGTAGGTGCGGACGGTAAAGACCAAGCCTGTCTGGTGCTCGGAAAAGCCGACGGGAGTCGAGAAGCTGTTCTGATGCTCGGGAGTGCGGTATCCGTCGATAAAGATCAGGGAATTGTCCTGATACTTCAGATAAAAGTCGGTCAGCATGGCGTTTGCGGCATGCGCGGCGGCATACTGAAGGCTTGTCGTGCTGTTATCAATGGTGAGGATCTGATAAGGATTCGTACCGTTTTGCGGCTGGCGAAGATCCAGAAGGGAAACGAGGTTGCCGGGCTCGGGCAATTGATACTGCAGGTTGTCCTTCTGACTGACAACGATCAGCTCTCCCGCATAAATGCCGGTGCTTTCCTGCGTTTTTTGCGTATACGTAATGCTGACGGGTGTTTCAGCGGGCGGTGTGGGATCGTTGTTTCCAAAGCTTTCCACAATGACCTGCACCAGAGAGGAAACCAGAAATACGGCAAGCACCAAAAGAATGAGCGCGGCGACTGCGAGAATGGCAAGAAGAACCTTGCGTTCCAGCAGGCGGCGTTCTTTTCGTGCCTTGCGGTTGCTGTTTTTGACCGTGTTGAAGCTACGTGCCGGTTTTTCCATGCAAACTCAATTCCTTTCTACGTCCAAAAATCCTGTTTTGCGAGCGGGGGACAAGCAAATGGCGCCGTCCCCCGTATTGTTTTGTTTGAATTAGCCCTCGAGAGCGTCCTTGATGGAGAAGTCCATACGGCCCTTCTTGTCAAGACCAAGGTACTTGACCTTAACCGCAGAGCCTACGTCGATGCCGGCATCGGTGACTCTGTTGATGCGGCGGTTTGCGATCTTGGAGATGTGAACCATGCCCTCCTTGCCGGGTGCGTACTCTACGAAGCATCCGACGTCTTCCTTGTCGTTGATCTTGCTGGCAAGGATCTTTACGACGGTTGCGTTGTAGGTGGCGCCTACCTCAGGCTCGAATACGATCGCGTCGATCATAGCCTTTGCGGCGTCTGCCTGTGCGGAGTTGACAGCGGCGATGCGGATGGTTCCGTCGTCCTCAATGTCAACCTTCGCGCCGGTGTCTGCAACGATCTTCTGAATGACAGATCCACCCTTGCCGATGACCTCACGGATCTTGTCGGGATCGATCTTCATGGTGGTCATCTTGGGAGCGTACTTGGAAACCTCAGCACGGGGAGCGGGGATCGCCTTGAGAATGACCTCGTCGATGATATAATCACGGCCGATATGGGTCATTTCGAGTGCCTTGTGAATGATCTCGGGCGTCAGACCGTCGATCTTGAGGTCCATCTGAATGGAGGTGATACCTGCGTGCGTACCTGCGACCTTGAAGTCCATGTCGCCATAGAAGTCCTCAAGACCCTGAATGTCGAGCATGGTATCCCAGGAGCCGTCCTCAGCGGTGATCAGACCGCAGGAGATGCCCGCAACGGGAGCCTTGATCGGAACACCGGCATCCATCAGAGCCAGGGTGGATCCGCAGACCGATCCCTGAGAGGTCGAACCGTTGGAGGATACGACGTCGGATACCAGACGGATCGCGTAGGGGAATTCCTCCTCGGAGGGAAGAACGGGGAGCAGGGAGCGCTCAGCCAAAGCACCGTGACCGATCTCGCGGCGTCCGGGGCTTCTGACGGGCTTTGCTTCGCCCGTAGAGAAGCCGGGCATGTTGTAGTGGTGCATATATCTCTTGGTGGTCTCGCTGTCAATGCCGTCCAGCATCTGTGCCTCGGAAAGAGTGCCAAGCGTAGCGGCAGTCAGGACCTGAGTCTGTCCTCTGGTAAAGAGTCCGGAGCCGTGCGTACGGGGAAGAATGCCGACCTCGCTGCCAAGGGGACGGATCTCGTCCATGCGGCGTCCGTCAACGCGCTTCTTGTCGACCAACAGCCAACGGCGGACGATCTTCTTCTGGATCTTGTAGATCAGCTCCTCCATCATCGTGGGGAGATCGGGATACTTTTCGGTAAAGTTCTCCAGGATCGCGTCCTTAACGGGAACCATGGCGGCGTCACGGACGTTCTTGTCGTCGGTGTTCAGCGCTGCCATAACGTCCTTCTCGCAGAATGCGAAGATCTCGTCAAACATATCGTGGTCAAGCTCGCAGGAGGGATACTCGAACTTGGGCTTGCCAACCTCGTCGATGATGCCGTTGATGAAGACGAGCAGATCCTTGATCTCCTCGTGTGCCTTCATGATGGCGTTATACATGGTCTCGTCGTCAACCTGATTTGCGCCCGCCTCGATCATAACGACCTTCTTGGTGGATGCGGCAACGGTCAACTGGAGATCGCTCTTCTTCATTTCCTCAGCGGTGGGGTTGAGGACGATCTTGCCGTCGACAAGTCCCATGAACGCGCCGCCGATCGGGCCGTTCCACGGAATGTCGGAAATGGAGAGCGCTACCGATGCACCGATCATTGCGGTGATCTCGGGAGAGCAGTCGGGATCAACGGACATAACGGTCAGCGTGAGCGCGACGTCGTTGCGAAGATCCTTGGGGAACAGGGGACGGATGGGACGGTCGATGACGCGAGAGGTCAGAACCGCCTTCTCGGAGGGCTTACCCTCACGCTTGAGGTAGCCGCCGGGAATCTTGCCCGCTGCGTACATACGCTCGTCGAAGTCGACGGAAAGGGGCAAAAAGTCGATGCCGTCGCGAGGCTTTTCGGATGCGGTTGCGCAGCAGAGCACAACGGTCTCACCGTAACGGCACAGAACCGAGCCGTTTGCAAGACCTGCCATCTTACCGGTTTCGATCACCAGAGGACGGCCCGCGTAGGTGTACTTGAACACCTTGTAGTTCTTGAACTCAATGGGAGTACTGATGGGATTGGACATTTCTTTTTCCTCCATAAATTTTGTTTTCTTGGCGTTTTGCCGATACGCTTCTACGGAGGTTTAGCACTTAACCGTATCTCCAAAGCGTGCTTGGGGACAGGGTTAACTGCTAATCCGACCGTAATTGCGCAAAAAGAATGCTGAAAAAACGGACAGGGAGGGAGGGCAGTGACGATTGCCCCTGCTCTCCGCTCCCCTCAGGAAAATTACTTTCTCAGTCCGAGTTTGCTGATGATGGCACGGTATCTCTCAATATCAACCTTCTGCAGGTAGTTGAGCAGGTTACGTCTGTGACCGATCATCTTCTGAAGTCCGCGGCGGCTGTGGAAGTCCTTCTTGTTGTTCCTCAGGTGCGCGGAGAGATTGTTGATTCTGGAAGTCAGAATCGCAATCTGTACTTCGGGGGATCCGGTGTCACCCTCGTGGGTGGCATAGGTCTGGATGATGTCGAGTTTGGTTTCCTTTTGCATGGTTTTTTCACCTTTCTTTGTTTTTATGCGTTTCACTCCGTAATCGGTGGGTGAATAGCGACGTACAGTCGCCTTTGATCCGAAAACCGAGTTCACGTCATACGCAAGTATTATACCACACTTTTTTTCGTTTGTAAATAGGATTTTGAAAGAATTATCCAAATTATTTATAATTTTTTTGCACCTTTTCCACAAAAAACCGGCTTTGGGTGGAAGTGGAGATCAAAAACCGACGCACAAAAAGCAAGATCGGCGCATCAAAGGATGCGCCGATCGGGAAGATTTTTCGGTTGGGGTTACTCTGCGTCACCCTCGTTGCCCTCAATGAAGCGAGCAATATATTCCTCGGGAGTGATCAGGACCGAGCGGGGCTTTGCGCCGTCGGGAGCGGAAACGATTCCCTCGGATTGCATGCGGTCGATGATCTTTGCCGCACGGCTGTAGCCGATCTCCAGCTTTCTTTGAAGGAGCGACGTGGAAATCCGCTTCTCCTCGACCGCGACGCGTACGGCGTCGGCGTATTTGTTGTCAGATTTTCCGTCACCCTCGGCACCGGGAAGCGAGTCGCCACCTCCTCCGCCCTTGCCCTTGTTACCGCACTGGGCGGCGAGCTCCTTGAGCTTGCTGATGAACTTCTCGTCGTACTGTGCCATGCCGTTGGTGGCGCGGATGAATTCGCAGACGCGTTCGACCTCTTTTTCATCCACGTAAGCACCCTGTACACGCGAGGGCTTGAGCGCTCCGATGGGAGCAAAGAGCATATCTCCGCGTCCTGCCAGCTTTTCGGCACCGGCATAGTCGAGGATGGTCTTGGAGTCTACCTGCGACGCGACTGTAAACGCGATACGGGAGGGAATATTGGATTTGATCAAGCCCGTGACGACGTCAACCGAGGGACGCTGCGTGCCGACGATCAGGTGCATACCTGCGGCTCTCGCCTTTTGCGCGATGCGGCAGATCGCGGTTTCTACCTCGTCGGGAGCGGTCATCATCAGGTCAGCCAGCTCGTCGATGATGATGACGATCTGGGGCAGGAAGGGCATGTCGGGATCGTTCTTGGTCATCTCGTTAAAGCCCTTGATGTCGTGTACGCCGACCTGCTCAAAGAGCTCGAAGCGATGCTCCATTTCCTCGACTGCCGCCTGCAAAGCACCCGCGGCATCCTTAGGTGTGGTCACGATGGGCGCCATCAGGTGAGGGATGTTCTTGTAAATGCTGAATTCCACCTTCTTCGGGTCGATCAGGACCAGCTTGACCTCGTCCGGTCTTGCCTTGTAGAGCAAGCTGATGATGATGCAGTTGATGCAGACCGACTTACCGCTACCCGTCGTACCGGCAACCAGCAGGTGAGGCATTTTGGAAACGTCGAAGAGCAAGGGCTTGCCGGTGATGTCGGCACCGAGGCTTGCCGTGAGCTTGCTGGAGGAATCGCGGAAGGCTTTGGATTCGATCAGATCGCGCAGATAAACGGTGCAGCGCGTCTTGTTGGGAACCTCCACACCCACGGCACTCTTGCCGGGAATGGGAGCTTCAATGCGGATGCCGCCTGCCGCCAAAGCGAGCGAAATGTCATCCGCCAGATTGACGAAGGAGCGTACGCGAACACCGGGAGCGGGGAATACCTCGTAACGGGTGACCGTCGGACCGCATGCGTAGTTGATCTCCTTGATTCGTACGTTGAAGTTCTGAAGTGTTTCCGCCAGCTGCGACATGCTCGCCTCGATCTCCGCGCGGTTTTCCGCATTCATGGGCTCACCCGGATGCAGGTAGGAGATGGGCGGGAACACGTATTTCTTGTTGTTCTTCACCAGTGCGGTCTTGGGAGTTCCGACCGTCATCTTTGCGGCCTCCGCCTTATCCTTGGGAGCATCGCCCGATTTGGTGGTGGGCAGATTCTTTTCCGCTTCCAGACGCTCGAACTCCTCGTTGCTAAGCCCATAATCCTTGACACCCATGCTGGTATCCTGGCGGAAGATTGGCTTTTCTCCCTTGGGAGCTGCCTGCGCGGGAGTGCGCGCGGGCGTCGCAGGCGCCTGCTTGACGGGCTGCGGCGTGGGCTCGGCGGGATGCGGGTCGCCCTTCATCGGAACCTCGGGAGGAAGGGTTGCGTGCTTGCGCACCGTAGGGGTATTTTGGGATTCACCGCCGTCAAGGTCGATGAATACGTTCTTCAGATCGAAATTGCGATCCTGCTTCGGAACCTTGCGCTGCACCTTATCGGCGGCTCTGGGGAAGATAGGATCTACCGCAGAATCCTGATTCTGCGGGGTTGCCGAATCCAAGGATTCGACGATGCTTACGCGGTTTCCGTACTGCGGCGCGGTGACTACCGTGGAGGTGGGAGTCTGACCCTGTGCCGTTTGTACGACGGTCGCGCTTTTTGCCTGATTGGTAAGACCCTGCTTGACCTCGACCGGTACGAAGGGGCGTGTGCCGTGGCTGGGATCGAGAAGGGGCATGGGCATGGGAGCGATCTTTTCCTCCTCGCGGGAAGGCTTCGGAGTCGGTTGCTCCTCCTCTTTTTGTGCGGGAGCCTCGGTTTTTGCTTCCTTCTTGGATTTTTCCTCCAGCTCCTTGGCACGAAGCTTGCCCTCCTCAATGTCTGCGCGCTCGGCACGCTTTCTTGCTCGGTGCGTGCGGTAGCGGTTCCAGATGTGCTGGGGTGTCATACCGATGCAGTAGAAAAGAGCGATCAGGAAAAGCACGATTCCGAGCACTGCCGTTCCGGCGATGTTCAGGAAGGAAATGAGGAAGTAAGCGATCTTTCCGCCTACGATTCCGCCTCCCGTCATCCGGGATCCGGAGGTGATCAGATAATCCAGCTTGCAATAGTCCGCGATCTGATCCTTCAAGGGAATCAAATTGAATGCGTGGATGAGTGTCGCGAGCAGAACCATCAGCAAAAGGGATGCAAGGATCTTGAGGGTAGTCACACGGGAGTCAATGAATTTCTTCCAGAAGAACGCGAGGTTCAAAAGGAGGAAGGGGAGCAGAAATGCAGCAGGTCCGAATGCGCTGAACAGACCGAAGCACAGATAGTATCCGACAAGACCCATCCAGTGAGCGCCGGGTGTTCCCGCCAGCTTATTTCCTTGATTGCAGAACAGATTCAGAAGCAGGGAAATGCCGATGAAGACTGCCAGCACGATCAGGACGTAGGGAAAAATCCGATGTCCCAGCTTTGCGGAACGGGGCTGCATGCTTCCGTCCGCTGCCGTCTTGGATTCCTTTTGCGCCTTTGCGGGCTTTCTTGGCTTGCCCGTGGAGGTGCTTACGGTATCGCGGCTTTTTTGCGGTGTATTGCGGTCAGCCTGAGAAGCAGACGTGCCTTTTTTCGGCTTTTCGGAGGATCTTGCGGAGGGGGATTTTTTGGCAGGCGCCTTCTTCTTGGCAGGCGTTTCCTTCTTTGGGGCCGCGGGAGCGGGCTTCTGCGCCGCGGAAGGTGCGGGAGAAACGGGCTCCGGCTTTTGCTCGGGAGCCGGTGTCGGGGCGGAGGGGGGTCTCTTCGGCGCTACGAAATCGCTGATCAGATCCTTGACCTCTCCCTGAGAGGAATTGTTCTGGGATGGCTCTTTGTTTTGCGTCATTTTTACGATTCCTTTCGAAATTGTCCGGATGCTTCGCCAAAAGAGCGAGCATAAATTATACCACTTTATATTATATCATCCTTTCTTGGAAATTGCAAGTCTATTTCCGCTCTTTTTCATCTTTTTTTACAATTTTTTTCACGGAATCAAGCCTTTTTCGTAAGGGTGCGGATTTTGACGGCTTCCCAAAAAATAATTCTTTTTACGGAAAAATAAAGATCGCACAAAACGGTTAGTCAAAAAAATAATTCCAAAATCGGAAAAATATATTGCAAAAACCACTTGACAAAGGAGAAGAAAAGAGGTATAATGAGAGCAATGAAGGACCAAGACCGTGTGTCGGAAAGGAAAAATATTATGGCAACAGCAAAAAAGACGAAGACCGCCGTGCAGGGCACGCTTGACGAGGCAGGAAAAAAGCAGGCGTTGGCGACCGCGATGTCGCAGATCGAGCGCGATTTTGGCGTCGGCTCGATTATGAAGCTTGGGGAAAATCGCCAGATGGAGGTGCAAGCCATCCATACTGGCTCGCTTTCTCTGGATTTCGCACTGGGGATCGGCGGCGTTCCGCGCGGAAGAATCGTGGAGATCTTTGGTCCCGAGTCCTCCGGTAAGACCACGGTTGCGTTACATATTTTATCAGAGGTGCAGAAGATCGGCGGAACCGCGGCGTTCATCGATGCGGAGCACGCGCTGGATCCCGTTTACGCAAAGGGATTGGGTGTCAACATCAACGAGCTTCTGGTATCCCAGCCCGATTGCGGCGAGGATGCGCTGGAGATCTGCGAGGCACTGGCACGCTCGGGCGCTGTCGATGCCATCGTTATCGACTCGGTAGCGGCACTCGTTCCCCGTCAGGAGATCGAGGGAGATATGGGACAGTCCATGGTTGGTGTGCAGGCGAGAATGATGTCGCAGGCAATGCGCAAGCTTTCGGGCGTCATTTCCAAGAGCAACTGCGTTGTGATCTTCATCAACCAGATCCGCGAGAAGGTCGGTGTGATTTACGGAAATCCCGAAACCACGCCCGGCGGACGCGCGCTGAAGTTCTTTGCATCGGTCCGCATCGACGTGCGCAAGACCGAGCAGCTCAAGGACGGAAACGACGTTTACGGCAACCACGTTAAGTGCAAGATCGTCAAGAACAAGGTAGCACCCCCGTTCCGCGTAGCGGAGTTCGATATCCTTTACGGAAAAGGTATTTCGGCATCTGGTGAGGTTCTGGATTTTGCCATTATGCTGGATATCATCAAAAAGAGCGGCTCCTGGTTTTCCTATAACGGAGAGCGCATCGGTCAGGGCAAGGAGAACGTCCGCAAGCTCCTTGAAAGCAATCCCGACCTGATGCAGGAGATCGAGGAGAAGGTGCGCGCTATGAGCGAAAAAGCAGATCTGAGCGTGGATCAGGAATTTGATCTGGATGACGATGAGGATGATTTTGATCTCAATCTCGGAGGCGCACGTGACGAATGATTCCATGCTTGCAAGCCGAACGGGGGCACCGCTGACCATTTCTATCCACCGCCTGCGCACGCAGAACAACGGCTCTGAAGTGCTTGTCGGAGTGGTGCTGGAAAGCGGGGAGCATCGCGAGCAAAGGAACCTGGTCATTACGACCGAGCAGTACTGTGAATGGAAGCTGCAAAAGGGACCGATCGACGAGCAGACCTACGAGCAGCTCGAGGACGCGTCCGAGCTTTCCTCTGCGGTGCGATGCGGAGAGCATTTGCTCTCCTATGGTGCCAACTCCAAAAGGATGCTCGCGGTTAAGATCTCTCAGCGTGGCTTTTCCCGCGAGATGGCGGCACGCGCAGTAGAGCGTCTGTGTCGGATGGGATTGATCTGCGAGGAATCGGACCTGCGCCGCGAGGTAGAGCGTTGCTTGCAAAAGCTTTGGGGGCGCAGGCGCATCAGCGCGCATCTGTGGACGCGTGGCTTTGGGAGTGAGGCGATGGAGCAGCTGCCCGAGCTTTTGGATGAGGTCGATTTCCCGGAAAACTGCGCAACGCTCATTCGCAAGCACTATGGGGAGGCTCCAAAGGATCAAGACGAGGCGCGCAAGATGATCGCGTTCCTTTCCCGCTACGGATATCAGCTTTCCGAAATTCGCGAGGCATTTCAAAAATGCAAATGAAAAAAGCCCTGTCGCATGCTGCGACAGGGCTTTTTGTGACCGCGCTGCCTTCTTTACCGCGCGGAATGGGTGGGAAGGGAAGCTTTGTCCGGACCGTAGCAGGCACTCCCTCCGAGAGATGCCTCGATTCGCAAAAGCCGATTGTATTTCGCCACGCGCTCGCTGCGACAGGGGGCTCCGCTCTTGATAAAGGGCGCGTTGAGCGCGACTGCCAGATCGGCAAGCGTGGTGTCCTCGGTTTCTCCGCTTCTGTGAGAGGGGATAAAGCGGTAGCCTGCCTCCTTTGCCGTTTGAATGACCTGCAGGGTTTCACTCAGCGAGCCGATCTGGTTGGGCTTGATGAGAATGCAGTTTGCAGCCCCTTCCTCGATCCCTTTTTTCAGGCGCTTTTCGTTGGTGACGAACAGATCGTCCCCGACCAGCATCACGCGATCTCCCAGACGCGCGGTCAATTCCTTCCAGCCGTCAAAATCTCTTTGATCCAGCCCGTCCTCGATCGAAAAGAGGGGATATTTTTTGGTAAGCGTTTCCCAGTAATCGATCAGATCCTCGCGACTCTGGATCTGCTTCCGCTTGGGAAGGTGATAATGACCGCTTTCCTCGTACCACTCGCTTGCGGCGCAATCCAGTGCGATCTTTACCTCATCGGTCGAATATCCCGCCCCCTCGATGGCACGGCAGATCAGCTCCAGAGCCTCCTCGTCACTGCTCAGGTTCGGGGCAAATCCGCCCTCGTCACCGACGGTTGACGCAAAGCCCTCGGTCCTTAGAATTTTGCCGAGCGTGTGATAGATCTCGCACCCGATGCGCATTGCCTCCGAGAAGCTGCCGGCACCGATGGGCGCGATCATAAACTCTTGAATTTCAACGTTATTCGAGGCATGAGCGCCTCCGTTGAGAATGTTCATCATGGGAATCGGCAGATGTGTCGCGGCGGCACCGCCGAGGTAGCGGTAAAGCGGAATGCGATACCAATTCGCGGCAGCACGTGCGCAGGCAAGGGAAACCGATAGGATGGCGTTCGCGCCAAGGCGTGATTTGTTCTCGGTTCCGTCCAGATCACACAGGATCCGATCGATCTCTCCCTGCTCGGAGGCGTGCATACCGCTCAGAGCGGGGGATACGGTTTTCCCGACGTGAGCAACTGCCTCCAGAACTCCTTTTCCGCCGTAGCGGCGGCGCTCACCGTCCCGAAGCTCCACTGCCTCGTAGATGCCCGTGGATGCGCCCGAGGGGACGCTGGCAACGCCAACGGTGCCGTCGGAGAGAAAAACGGTGGATTCAACGGTCGGATTTCCTCTGGAGTCCAGGATCTCCCGTGCGGAGATGCGAAGAATTTGCGGTTTGTTCATATGCGTATCCTTTCTGTTTTGTTCCTTTGTCGTTTATAGTTTTGACGTCGGAGCGCCGGGGATATTCAGGGAAATTCCATTTTGCCTCCGTCACCGTCCGACAGATTTTGGCATATCCTGACAGTAAAAGGAGGTGCAGGCAATGCGCAAAAATAACGATCAGAGAATCAATGAAGCAAGACGGTGCAAAATCACGTTCGGAAGCATGACGCAGGCGATGCGTGCGCAGGCTGCCCTGGAGCATGCCGCCATCCGCGCGGAGGTCATTCAGCTGGATTCCGCAGAGCGGGGCTGTGGGTACGCGATCCTTCTGGACTGCTTGCAGGAGGGAAATGCGCGTGCGGTGTTAAGGGCTGCGGGGATCCGCTCGCGTCGCTGAGGAGGAAGAAACGTGGTTTATTTTGATCATGCGGCAACCAGCTTTCCAAAGCCGCGTGCGGTTGTGGATGAGATGACGAAATGCATGCGCTTTTACTGCGGAAACGCAGGGAGAGGCTCGCATGCTCTTGCCATGGCGGCGGCGGAAAAAATCTATCAATGTCGCACAGAATGTGCGGATTTCTTTGGCTCATCCCACCCCGAAAACGTCATTTTTACCCTCAATACTACCATGGCGCTGAATACGGTCATCAAGGGACTGCTCCGCCCGGGAGATCACGTTCTGATCTCGGATATGGAGCACAACGCGGTGCTCCGCCCGATCGTCCGTCTGGCACAGGAGGGCTTGATCGAATATGATATTTTTTCAACCATGATCCATGACGGGGGGCGCTCCGACGTGCGGATCTGTGCACGCCTGGCGCGCCTGTTGAAGCGGAATACGAGGATGGTGATCTGCAACCATGCGTCTAACATCTGCTCGGTGGTTCAGCCTATCAAGGCGTTGGGGACGTTCTGCCGGAAGCGGGGAATTCTGTTTGTGGTGGACGCGGCGCAATCGGCGGGACATCTGCCCATCGATATGGAGGAAATGCAGATCGACGCACTCTGCGCTCCGGGACATAAGGGGTTGCTTGGACCGCAAGGCTGCGGCTTTTTTATTCTGCGCGAGGGAATTTTGCCAAGTCCTCTGATCGAGGGAGGAAGCGGACTTCATTCTCTGGATACGCAAATGCCGCAGGATCCGCCCGAAAGATACGAGGCAGGAACGCTCGCAACGCCTGCCATCGCGGGGCTTCTCGAGGGGATCAGAGAGGTCGGAAGGTTGGGAATTGAAAGGCTTCACGAGCAGGAGTGCGTCAAGTTCCGAGCCTTGCGCCAAAGACTTTTGCGCATCCCCTCCGTTACGGTTTACGCTCCGGATTATGAGGGCTCGGTCCTTCTGTTTAACAAGAAGGGAATGCCTCCGGACGAGATGGGAAGGGCGCTGGACCGCCTTGGATTTTGCGTGCGTGCGGGGTATCATTGCTCGGCGCTCGGACACAAAACGCTCGGAACTCTTTCCGACGGCGACGGTGTCCGCGTCAGCTTCGGACCCTACAATACCCTGCAGCAGCTGGATGCGCTCGCGGACGCAGTGGAGGGAATTCACCCTTGATCTTTTTGGAATTTCCTTGCAAAAACCGCAAAAAGTCCGTCTTTTTGAAAGAAGGCGGGCTTTTTTGTATTCTGCTTTGCACCTCTTGTAAAACGCTGATCGGAAGCCACCGACAAGAAATCGTGAAATGTGCGCGCGGTGATGGGATTTTTTCTTGACTTTTCGGTGATCCCATAGTATAATAAAGTGATGAATTTGATGTACCCATTACTTGCCGAAAAGGAGAACTCCATGTTAAACAAGATCTATCTGATCAGCGCCATTCCTCTGACGGTTGCGGTGTTCCTGATCTTTGGGGAGCTGTCCCACTGGTGGGCGTTTCTCGTTTATCCGCTCGCCTTCCTTGCTATGAATCTGCTTCACGTGCTGGTGATCCTTGCCGTCTGGCTCTGCCTTCCTCCCAAGCGCACGCCAAAGAAGCCTATTCCGATCTGCACGGGTATGATCCGCGTGTCACTGGAGTGGATCTGCTCCTGGGTGAATATCAAGGTCAGCCTGATCGGGGAGGAGAGCATCCCGGACGAGCCTTGCGTGCTGGTCAGTAACCACCTGTCGGACTTTGATCCTCTGACGCTGCTTGCAGCCGTAAAAACAAGACCCGTGGTCTACATTTGCAAAAAAGAGGTCTTCAAGCTTCCCGTGGTCAGCCGTTATCTGCGTTGTGCGGGCTTTTTGCCGATCGACCGCTCCAACGCCCTGCGTGCCGCAAGGACCCTTCAGGATGCGGGCAAGATGATGCAATCGCTTGGTGTTAACGTCGGAATTTATCCCGAGGGAATGCGGAGCCGCACGGGCAAGCTCCTAAGATTCAAGGAGGGCGGCTTCGTGCTGGCGCAAAGAGCGGAGGCGCCGATCGTCGTTCTGACGACCAAGGGCACCGAGCTTGTTAAAAAACGCGCTCCCTTCCGCCGTACAAAGGTGGAATTGAAGGTCATCGGACTGATCGACAAGGAAACCGTCGCGCGCTCCACACCCACCGAGCTTGCCAATCTTGCACATCAGATGATCGGGGACGCATTGCAATCATGAAAACTTATCCAAAATCCAATCTGCATACCCACACCGCCTTTTGCGACGGCAAGGATACGCCGAGGGAGATCGTGCTGGCGGCAATCGACGGGGGAATGGAGTCCGTCGGATTCTCCGGACACTCCTACACGGCGTTCGATGAGTCTTTTGCGATGTCATACGAGGGCGACGCGCTCTATTATGAGGAAATCCGCGCTCTGCAGCGGGAATTTGACGGGAAGATCAAGATCCTTTTGGGGCTTGAGCAGGACGCCTTTTCCGAGCCGGTGACAAAGGAATACGATTTTCTGATCCATTCGGTCCACTACGTGCACGCAAACGGGGAATACCATTCGGTGGACGAGAGCCGCCCGCTCGTTGAGCAGCTCGTAAGGGAGCATTTCGGCGGTGACTATTACCGATTCGCCTCGGATTACTATCGGACGCTTGCGGATCTTGTCAAGCAAAATCCGAACACCGTGATCGGACACTTCGATCTTGTGACGAAATTCAACGAGGACGGTGTGCTCTTTGACGAGAGCGATCCGCGCTATCTTGCACCTGCCATGGAGGCGTTGGATGCTCTTTTGGAGCAGGACGTGATCTTTGAAATCAATACCGGCGCGATCGCGCGCGGTTACCGTCGCATGCCTTATCCTGCGTCCATCTTTCTGCACCGCATTGCGCAAAAGCGGGGAAGGGTGACCTTCTCCTCGGATGCGCACGCAAAGGAAAATCTGATGTTTGGCTTTGATCAGGCACTGCACTTGGCGCGTGCCGGCGGGCTTGGCAGCATCACGCTTTACACAAAGAATGGCTGGCAGGACTTTCCTTTGTAAAATTTTTGTTGTTTTGGCGGAAAAATTTGTCGGTTTTTTTGAAAAATTGTATGATTACATAATTGACAATTCGCGCGGTATCTATTATAATATATCTATAAGCAAGAAGTTTTTTGCGACTGACGGAGCGTGGAGTACCACATGGGAGCAAAAAATCATATTCGCCGACCGTCTGGGCAGTTCTATCTACGAAAAATAGAATAGAACTGCCCGATTTTGTTTTTGGCGAAAATTCAGAAAGGATGGACAGAACGAGCATGAAAAAAGTAGCGATCATTATGGGAAGCGACAGCGATCTGCCGGTCGTCGAGAAGGCGATCAACACGCTCGCGGAGTACGGTGTGCCTTACGAGGTGCACGTTTTTTCCGCACACAGAACGCCCGTGCAGGCAAAGGAGTTTTCTTCCTCCGCGCGCAAGAACGGCTTCGGTGCGATCATCGCGGCAGCGGGTATGGCGGCACATCTGGCAGGTGCCATCGCAGCCAACACGACCTTGCCTGTCATCGGGATCCCCGTAAAATCAAAATATCTGGACGGTATTGATGCGCTTCTCTCAACGGTACAGATGCCCACCGGCATTCCTGTGGCAACCGTTGCCATTGACGGCGCTGCCAATGCCGCCCTGCTTTCTATTCAGATGCTTGCCATCGAGGATGCGTCCCTGGCACAGAAGCTGGATGACGCAAGACGCGCGGGTGAGGAGAAGGTCCTTGCCAAGAACGCGGAAGTCGAAGCAAAGTACAATCACTGAAAAACAATTTTACCAAATACAAAGGAGAACACACATGAAAACACTCGTTTACAAAGGCAAGACCAAGGACGTTTACGCACTCGAGAACGGCAACTATCTGCTCAAGTTCAAGGACGACTGCACCGGCAAGGACGGCGTGTTCGATCCGGGCGAAAATTCGGTAGGACTGACCATCGACGGTGTTGGCGACGTCAACCTCCGTATGTCCATCTATTTCTTTGAAAAGGTCAACGCTGCAGGAATCAAGACGCATTACGTCAGCGCGGATCTGGCAAACACCACCATGGAGGTTCTCCCCGCAAAGGTATTTGGTAAGGGGCTTGAGGTCATCTGCCGCTACAAGGCAGTCGGAAGCTTCCTGCGCCGCTACTCCGATTACATCGAGGAGGGTGCAGACCTTCCCGCATACGTCGAAACCACCTTCAAGAACGACGAGAAGGGCGATCCGCTCGTCACCAAGGACGGTCTTGTCGATCTTGGCGTTATGACCGCGGAGCAGTACGATGACATCAAGAAGATGACGCAGGATATCACCAAGATCGTATCTGACGATCTGGCGGAAAAGGGCATGGTTCTCTACGATATCAAGTTTGAGTTTGGCTACGACGCAGACGGCAAGGTCATGCTGATCGACGAGATCGCATCCGGCAATATGCGCGTTTATAAGGACGGCAAGTACATTGACCCCATGACGCTTTCCAAGCTGTTCTTTGCTTGATCGGGCGATCCTGACGGGTAAATACCATTACACTGGAAAGCAGGAAACCTCATGGGCGGATTTTTTGGAATGGCTGCCAAGCGCGAGTGCTTGGAGGACGTGTTCTTCGGCGTTGATTATCATTCGCATTTGGGTACGCGTCGGGCAGGCCTTGCGGCATACGACCCCAAAATTGGCTTACAAAGAAAAATACACAGCATTGAAAACGCACCCTTTCGAACCAAGTTCGAGCACATCTTTGAGGAGATGTGCGGCGTGTCCGCTATCGGGTGCATCAGTGACTATTATCCTCAACCGATGCTGATTCGCTCCCGTCTTGGCACGTATGCCATTTGTGTGATCGGCATCATCAACAACGCAGAGGAGCTGATCGAGCAATACATTTCCTCCGGCGGAGCGCATTTTGACGCAATGACGGGGGGAAAGGTCAACGGCACCGAGCTGGTTGCTGCCATGATCAATCAAAAAGGCTCTTTCGTAGAGGGAATTCGGTTTGCGCAGACGGTCATCGATGGCACCGCTTCGATCCTCATTCTGAAGGATGACGGCGCGCTCATCGCGGCGCGCGACCGGCTGGGCAGACTTCCCGTGCTGATCGGCAAGGGTGAGGATTGCCATTGCGTCACCTTTGAATCCTTCGCTTATAAGAAGCTGGGATGCGAGGATGCGCTGGAATTGGGACCGGGCGAGATCGTGGAGGTCACCGCGGATCGCATCACACAGCTGAATCCTCCGGGGAAGGAGATGAAAATGTGTGCCTTCCTTTGGTCCTATTACGGATACCCCACCTCGACCTACGAGGGAGTCAACGTCGAAACCATGCGTTATCGCAACGGCGAGATCCTTGCGGAGTATGACGCGGAGCAGGGAATCGCGCAGGATCTGGATTACGTCAGCGGCGTTCCGGATTCGGGAACACCGCATGCGATCGGCTATGCCAACAAAAGCGGAACGCCCTTTGCGCGTCCCTATATCAAGTATACTCCCACCTGGGCGCGCAGCTTTATGCCGCAAAATCAAGTGGACAGAAGCCGTATCGCCAAGATGAAGCAGATCCCCATTCACGAGCTGATCGAGGGCAAAAACCTGTTGTTCGTGGACGATTCCATCGTGCGCGGAACGCAGCTCCGTGAAACCGTTGATTTTCTGTATACCAACGGTGCAAAGGCCGTACACATGCGCTCGGCTTGTCCTCCCATCATGCACTCCTGCAAGTACCTCAACTTCTCCCGCGCGACAAGTCCCATGGAGCTTCTGACCCGCAAGACGGTTGTGGAGCTGGAGGGAGAGGAAGGACTCAATTATCTGGAGGAGTACAGCGACGCGAGCACCGAGAGAGGTCGCAGGCTTCGCGAGGCGATCTGTAAAAAATTCAACTTTTCTTCCTTGGAATTCCAATCCCTGGACGGTCTGATCAAGTCCATTGGAATCGATCCCTGCAAGCTCTGCACCTATTGCTGGACGGGCAAGGAATAATCTCACCACAGTATATCACAGAACGAGAGGAAAACGAATATGAAAAATTCACAATCCGAAAGCTACGCAGCAGCGGGCGTGGATATCACAGCGGGATACCGTGCCGTTGAATTGATGAAACAGCACATTGCCCGCACCATGACGTCCGGCGTGGTATCGGGCATCGGCGGATTTGGCGGTCTGTTTGCCCTGGATCTGGAGGGCTACCGCCATCCTGTTCTGGTCAGCGGCACCGACGGTGTCGGAACCAAATTGAAGCTCGCGTTTTTGATGGATCAGCACGATACGGTCGGCATCGATTGCGTCGCAATGTGCGTCAACGACGTCATTTGCGCGGGTGCAAAGCCCCTGTTCTTCCTGGACTACATCGCTTGCGGCAAAAACGTTCCCGAGAAGATCGCTTCCATCGTTTCGGGCGTTGCGGAGGGCTGCGTGCAGTCCGGCTCCGCGCTCATCGGCGGTGAAACCGCGGAAATGCCCGGCTTCTATCCCATTGACGAATACGATCTGGCAGGCTTTTCCGTTGGAATCGTGGAGAAGGACAACATCATCGATAACACCAAGATGTCTGCGGGCGACGTTGTGATCGCGTTGCCCTCGTCGGGTGTGCATTCCAACGGCTTCTCTCTGGTTCGCCGTGTGTTCGACGTAGAGAACTGCGATCTTCGCACGCCTCTTGCAGAGCTTGGCGGAAAATCCTTGGGCGAGGCACTTCTCACTCCCACCAAGATCTACGTAAAGCCCGTGCTGGCACTCCTTGAGAAGGTTGCCGTCAAGGGTATTTCGCACATCACCGGCGGAGGCTTTTACGAGAACATTCCGAGAAGCATTCCCGACGGACTTGGTGCCAAGATCGCACAGAAGGACGTTCGCGTGCTTCCCATCTTCGAGCTTCTGCAAAAGACCGGAAATATTCCCGAAAGAGATATGTACAACACCTTCAACATGGGCGTTGGCATGAGCATCGTCGTAGCCAAAGAGGACGCGGACAAGGCTCTGCAGATCCTTCGCGAGAACGGTGAGGACGCATACCTTTTGGGTGAGGTCATCGAGAGCGACGAAAAGGTTGTATTATGCTGAGAAGGACAAAGATCGCCGTCCTCGTTTCGGGGGGCGGCACCAACCTGCAAGCACTGATTGACGCGCAGAATGCGGGAATTCTGCAAAGCGGCGAGATCTCGCTCGTAATCTCGAGCAATCCCGAGGCGTACGCGCTGGAGCGTGCCGCAAAGCACGCCATTCCGTCGGTCGTCGTTTCCAAAAGACAGTGCGGAGGTCAGGAGGCGTTCGAGGCGCGCATGATCGACGTGCTGACCGAGAATGGCATCGAGCTGATCGTTCTGGCAGGCTTTATGACCATTCTGAGCGAGGCGTTTACCTCACGCTACCCCAGACGGATCATCAACGTGCATCCCTCCCTGATCCCGTCCTTCTGCGGCGCGGGCTTTTACGGTCTTCGCGTGCACGAGGCGGCATTGAATTACGGCGTCAAGGTTACGGGTGCTACCGTGCATTTTGTGAATGAAATCCCCGACGGAGGGGAGATCATTATGCAACGCGCCGTTGAGATCCTCCCGGGAGATACCCCCGAGTCTTTGCAAAGACGCGTAATGGAGCAGGCGGAATGGAAGATCCTTCCGCTGTCTGTCGAACAGGTTTCCAAAGAAATTCAAGAAAACAAGGAATGAGATAACAATGGCTTTATTTGATATTGAAGAACTGCTGCGCGAGAACAGCTATCCCGGAAGAGGCATTATCATCGGTCAGTCCGCGGATGGAAAAAACGCAATGATCGCATACTTTATTATGGGACGCAGCGAAAACAGCCGCAACCGCATCTTCGAGCGCTTTGACGGCGGTATGCGCACCAAGGCGTACGATGAGTCCAAGCTGGTGGATCCCAGCCTGATCATCTACAACCCTTATCTGAAGCGCGGACTTGTGGATATCGTCACCAACGGCGATCAGACCGATACGATCTATCAGCACTTAGAGGAGGGCGAGACCTTTGAGGATGCTTTGATGACGCGTGAATTTGAGCCCGATGCGCCCAATTTCACCCCTCGCATTTCGGGTATTTGCTACTACTGCCTGCCCCGCGATACCTTTACCTATTCGCTTTCCATTCTCAAGAGTGCAAACGGAGATCCCACGGTCTGCAACCGTTATTTCTACCGTTATGCGCCCAGAAAGGGGATCGGACATTTCATCCACACCTACCGCTGTGACGGCAACCCCATTCCGTCTTTTTATGGGGAGCCCGAGGAGGTCGCACTTCCCAATACGGCGCAGGAGCTTTCCGACATGCTCTGGAAAAATCTGAATGCCGACAATAAGGTATCCCTGTTCGTTCGTTGCGTGCCTCTTGACGGCAGCGAGCCCGTGGAGATCATCACCAACAAAAACGTGTAAAATGAAAACCAACACAGAAGGGAACTATCATGAAAGAGTTTGAACTGAAATACGGCTGTAATCCCAATCAGAAGCCCTCGAAGATCTATATGAAGGACGGAAGCGAGCTTCCCATCACCATTCTTTCCGGACGTCCCGGCTACATCAACTTCCTGGATGCCTTTAACTCCTGGCAGCTGGTCAAGGAGCTCAAGGCAGCGCTCGGTATGCCTGCCGCAACCTCCTTCAAGCACGTCAGCCCCACCTCCGCGGCAGTCGGAATTCCGCTTTCCGACAAGCTCAAGAAGGCATGCTTTGTCGATGACGTTGAGAACCTTGACGCATCTCCTCTGTCTTGCGCCTTTGCGCGTGCAAGAGGAACCGACAGAATGTGCTCCTTCGGTGACTGGATCGCGCTGTCCGACGTTTGCGACGTCACCACCGCGCTTCTGATCAAGCGCGAGGTTTCGGACGGTGTCATCGCGCCCGGATACGAGCCCGAGGCTCTGGAGATCCTCAAATCCAAGCGCAAGGGAAATTATAACGTCGTACAGATCGATCCCGATTACGTTCCCGCACTGCAGGAAACCAAGGAGGTATTCGGCATCACGTTCGAGCAGGGAAGAAACAACTTCCTGATCAACGAGGAGCTGCTCTCCAATCTGGTAACCGAAAATAAAAATCTTCCCGACAGCGCAAAAAGAGATCTGATCATCGCGCTGATCACCCTCAAGTACACGCAGTCCAACTCGGTTTGCTACGCCGTGGACGGTCAGGCGATCGGTGTAGGTGCCGGACAGCAGTCCCGCATCCATTGCACCCGTCTTGCCGGAGGTAAAGCAGACACCTGGCAGCTCCGTCAGCATGAGAAGGTATTGAATTTGCCCTTCCTGCCCACACTCGGACGCCCCGACCGTGACAACGTCATCGACGGTTATATCAACCAGAACGAGGAGGACGTTTGCGCGGACGGCAACTGGCAGCGCTACTTCACCACCCGTCCCGAGCCCTTTACGCCCGCAGAGCAAAGAGCATATCTGGATACCATCACCGGCGTGTCCCTGGGCTCCGACGCATTCTTCCCGTTTGATGATAACATCGAGCGCGCAAAGAAGAGCGGCGTTTCCTACATCGCAGAGCCGGGCGGCTCTATCCGCGACGACGTCGTCATCTCCTGCTGTGACAAGTATGGCATTGCGATGGCGTTCACCGGCATGCGACTGTTCCACCATTAATTCCAAAAACAGGAAAGGAAGAACGAGATGAACTTTTTTGATGAGCTTGTAAATTACGACAAAGAGGTATACGATGCCTGCTCTCTGGAGCTGAACCGCCAGAGAGAGAACATTGAGCTGATCGCCTCCGAGAACATCGTTTCCAAGGCGGTTCTGATGGCGGCGGGCACCGTTCTGACCAATAAATATGCAGAAGGCTTCCCCGGAAAGAGATACTATGGCGGATGCCAATACGTTGATATTGTTGAGGATATCGCAAGAGAGAGAGCAAAGAAGCTCTTTGGTGCGGAGCACGCAAACGTTCAGCCCCACTGCGGTGCCAGCGCAAATCTGGCGGTCTTCTTCGCACTTCTCAATCCCGGTGACACCGTAATGGGTCTGAATCTGGCGCACGGCGGACACCTTTCTCACGGCTCTCCCGTCAATATTTCGGGTAAGTATTTCAATATCGTTCCTTACAGTGTTGCGGATGACACCGAGATGCTGGACTACGAGGAGATGCGTCGCATCGCGATCTCCTGCAAGCCCAAGCTGATCGTTGCGGGTGCCAGCGCATATTCCCGCATCATTGACTTTGCAAAGATCCGCGAGATCGCGGACGAGGTCGGCGCTTATTATATGGTAGATATGGCGCACATCGCAGGCCTTGTCGCAGCGGGACTTCATCCCAGCCCCGTGCCTTACGCGGATATCGTGACTACCACCACGCACAAGACCTTAAGAGGTCCCAGAGGCGGTATGATCCTGTGCCGTGAGCAGTTCGCAAAGCAGATCGATAAGGCGATCTTCCCGGGCACGCAGGGAGGACCTCTGATGCACGTCATCGCCGCAAAGGCAGTCGCACTCGGGGAAGCCATGACCGATGAGTTCAAGGCATACCAGACGCAGGTTGTCAAGAACGCAAAGGCGTTCTGCAACGCGCTCAAGAAGGAGGGCTTCCGCGTCGTGTCGGGTGACACCGATAACCACCTGATCCTCCTGGATCTTCGCGCCTTCAACGTGACCGGTAAGGAGCTGGAGAAGCGCCTTGACGAGGTGCATATCACCGTCAACAAGAACGCCATCCCCAACGATCCCCAGACGCCCTTTATCACCAGCGGTATCCGCGTAGGAACCCCTGCCGTCACCACCCGCGGATTCAAGGAAGCGGAGATGGAGCAGATCGCAAAATGGATCAAGGATATTGCCGTCGATTTCGAGGGCAACCGCGAGCGCGTCTGCGCTGAGGTTCTGGCTCTTTGCGCAAAGTACCCCCTGTACGACTGAATCCCCATAAAGGAGAAGACAATATGAAGGTTTTGGTAGTCGGTGGCGGCGGCAGAGAGCACGCCATCATCAAAAAGCTGAAGGAAAATCCAAGCATTACCGAGATGTATGCCTTGCCGGGTAACGGCGGCATTGCCTCCGATGCAACCTGTGTTGCCATCGGTGCCAAGGATATTCCCGCGATCGTTGCCTTTGCCAAGGAAAAGGCGATCGACTTTGCCGTGGTAGCGCCGGATGATCCGTTGGTGCTGGGTGCGGTGGATGCGCTGAATGCCGAGGGCATTCCTTGCTTTGGTCCGACGGCTAACGCCGCGATCATTGAGGGCAGTAAGGTCTTTTCCAAGAATTTGATGAAGAAATACAATATTCCGACCGCTTCCTACGAGGTGTTCGACTGTATGGAGGAGGCGCTCCGCTATCTGGAAAGCGCCCCCATCCCCACGGTCGTCAAGGCAGACGGCTTGGCACTCGGTAAGGGTGTCATCATTGCAGACACGCGCGAGGAGGCAATGGCAGCGGTGCGCTCCATGATGCAGGACAAGGCATTCGGAGAGAGCGGAAGCCGCATCGTCATCGAGGAATTTCTGACAGGGCCTGAGGTGTCGGTCCTGGCATTCACCGACGGAAACGTCGTCCGCCCCATGGTTTCCTCTATGGACCACAAGCGCGCGCTTGACCGTGATCAAGGCTTGAATACGGGCGGTATGGGCACCGTCGCTCCCAATCCGTATTACACGGAGGAGGTCGCAGAGGAATGCATGGAGCGCATCTTCCTGCCCACGATGCACGCGATGAACGCGGAGGGAAGAACCTTCCGTGGGTGCCTCTATTTTGGCTTGATGCTGACGCCGAACGGTCCTCGCGTCATTGAGTACAACTGCCGCTTCGGAGATCCCGAAACGCAGGTCGTGCTTCCTTTGATGGAGAGCGATCTTCTGACCGTCATGCAGGCAACCGCGAACGGAACGCTTGCCGACGTCGAGGTCAAATTCTCCGATAAGCACGCTTGCTGCGTGATCGTGGCATCCAAGGGATATCCCGCAAAATACGAGTCGGGCTTTGAGATGGAGCTTCCCGCGGATGACGCGGACGGCTTTATCTACGTTGCCGGTGCAAAGCGGGACGGCGAGCGTCTGTTGAGTGCCGGAGGCCGTGTCCTTGGCGTGACAGCCGTGAAGGATACGCTGGAGGAAGCCATCCGGGCAGCTTATGCACGCGTAGGGAAGGTCAGATTTGAAAACGGATACTGTCGCTCCGACATTGGAGCACGTGCCCTGCAGGCATCCAAAAAATAACACAGGAGCGTAATTATGGTTTACAGAGTATACGTAGAAAAAAGGGAAGGACTTGCGCACGAGGCAGATTCCTTGTGCTCTGAAATTCGCAATCTTTTGCAGATCACGTCCCTTGAGCGTGTTCGATTGCTCAACCGCTATGACGTCGAGAACATCGAGCCCGCATTGTTTGAAGCAAGTAAGGACAAGGTCTTTTCCGAGCCGCAGCTGGATACCGTCAGCGAGGAAATTGACGCCGATGGCGCAGCCGTATTCGCGGTAGAGTTCTTACCCGGACAGTTTGATCAGCGTGCGGACAGTGCCGCACAGTGCATTCAGATCCTCTCGCAGGGTGACCGTCCCGACGTCAGAACCGCAAAGGTCTACCTCCTTTACGGTAATCTGAGCGACGCGGAGCTGGCGCAGATCAAAAAGTACGTCATCAACCCCGTAGAGTGCCGCGAGGCAAGCCTGGAGCTTCCCGCAACCCTTGCGATGGATTCCGTGATCCCCACGAGCGTTGAGGTGCTTGACGGCTTTATCACGCTGGATCGGGCGGGACTTGACGCATTCCTGCGCGAAAAGGGACTTGCGATGGATGCTGACGATATCGCATTTTTGCAAGGATATTTCAAGAACGATGAGAAGCGCGATCCCACCATCACCGAGATCCGCATGATCGACACCTATTGGTCGGATCACTGCCGTCATACCACGTTCCTGACCACCATCGACAACGTGACGTTCGGCGATCCTCTCCTGGAGGAAACCTATCAGCAGTATCTTGCCGTTCGTCGGGAGCTTGGACGCACCAAGCCCATTAATTTGATGGATATCGCAACGCTTGCGACCAGATATCTCAAAAAGATCGGAAAGCTTGACAAGCTGGATGAATCCGAGGAGATCAACGCTTGTACCGTCAAGATGGAGATCGAGGTCGATGGAAAGCGCGAGCCCTGGCTCTTGCTGTTCAAGAACGAAACACACAACCACCCCACCGAGATCGAGCCCTTCGGGGGAGCCGCTACCTGCATTGGAGGTGCGATCCGTGATCCGCTGTCCGGACGCTCCTACGTCTATGCCGCAATGCGTGTTACGGGTGCGGCTGATCCTACGGTCCCGGTTCAGGATACCATCGCGGGCAAGCTTCCGCAGCGCAAGATCGTTACCACCGCAGCGGCGGGATATTCCTCTTACGGTAACCAGATCGGTCTTGCTACAGGGCAAGTGGACGAGCTCTATCACGACGGATATGCCGCAAAGCGTATGGAGATCGGTGCTGTGATCGCGGCAACTCCTGCCGAGAACGTGCGCCGCGAGTGCCCGCTTCCCGGGGACAAGGTGATCCTGCTTGGCGGTCGTACCGGACGTGACGGCTGCGGCGGTGCTACCGGCTCCTCAAAATCCCATACGCTCCAATCGCTTGAGAGCTGTGGGGCTGAGGTACAAAAGGGAAATGCACCCGAGGAAAGAAAGCTGCAGCGTCTGTTCCGCAACGCAGAGGCTTGCAAACTGATCAAGAGATGTAACGACTTTGGCGCCGGCGGTGTTTCGGTTGCCATCGGCGAGCTTGCCGACGGCCTTGATATCGATCTGAACGCAGTGCCCAAGAAATACGACGGTCTTGACGGTACGGAGCTTGCCATTTCGGAATCTCAGGAGAGAATGGCAGTCGTGGTCGAAGCCGGGGACGTTGCAAGATTTTTGGAGCTTGCCGACAGTGAAAATCTGGAGGCGACCGTAGTGGCAACCGTCAAGGCGGACGCGCGCCTGACCATGACCTGGAACGGAGTCAGAATCGTGGATATTTCCCGCGATTTCCTCAATTCCAACGGTGCTGAAAAGCATATTGACGTTGCTCCCACAGCCCCTGCGGCATTCGATAAGACCGTGGATTTCGACTTCAAGACAGGATATCCCGCGCTTGCCGCAGACCTCAACGTCTGCTCCAAGCGAGGACTGTCCGAGCGCTTTGACTCCACCATCGGCGCGGGCACCGTGCTGATGCCCTTTGGCGGAAAAGAGCAGAGAACTCCCATTCAGGCAATGGCGCATAAGATCTCCGTGGAGAAAAAGCATACCAATGCCTGCTCCTTGATGGCTTGGGGTTATAATCCTTACATCGCGGAAAAGAGCCCCTATCACAGCGCTTACCTTGCCGTTGTGGAGTCGGTTGCAAAGCTGATCGCAACGGGTGCGAGATTCGAGGACGTATATCTGACCTTCCAGGAGTACTTTGAGAAGCCTCTTAAGGATGCCGCGCGCTGGGGCAAGCCCATGGCGGCACTGCTTGGCGCCTTCCGCGCACAGCTGGATTACGGAATTGCCGCGATCGGCGGTAAGGATTCCATGTCCGGATCCTTCGAGCAGATCGATGTTCCTCCCACGCTGGTTTCCTTTGCGGTTACTACCGAGGAGGTTGATTCTGTTCTCTCCAATGAGTTCAAGGCAGGCGGTCACCGCGTGCTTTGGCTAAGACCTACATACGGTCAGGACCGACTTCCCAATACTGAGTCCGAGCTGGCGCTCTTTGATATCGTCACACACCTGATCAGAGAAGGTCGCGTGCTTGCCGCGTATACGCCTACCTACGGCGGCGTTGCCGAGGCTGTGATGAAGATGGCGTTCGGTAACAAGGTCGGCTTCACCTTTGAGGACGGTATTTCCGCACAGGAGATCTTCGGATATTCCTATGGCTCCTTCGTGCTGGAAATGGCAGACGGCACCGACGTTGACGGTGCGGTCCTTCTGGGTATGACCACCGATGCGCCTGTGCTCGCGCAGGGAAGCGTTACACATTCGCTGGACGACCTGCTTCGCATCTATGAGGATCGCCTTGAGCCTGTATTCCACTGCAACATCGAGCAGAAGCAGGAGAATATTCCCACCTTCTCGTATTCGCAGAGATCGGGCGCATCCGCACATATCAAGTGCGCGCGTCCCAAGGTGCTCATTCCCGCGTTCCCCGGTACCAACTGTGAGTTTGATACCGCAAAGGCACTGGCGGATGCAGGGGCGGATCCCGAGATCTTCCTGGTTCGCAATCTGACCAAATCCGCGATCTCCTCCTCCGTTGAGGAGTTTGCCAAGAAGGTTGCTTCGGCGCAGATGATCTTTATCCCCGGAGGCTTTTCCGGCGGCGACGAGCCCGACGGCTCCGGAAAATTCATCACGGCGTTCTTCCGCAATGCCGAGGTCAAGGAGGCGGTTACCGCGCTTCTTGAGAACCGCGACGGCTTGATGGCAGGTATCTGTAACGGCTTCCAGGCTCTGATCAAGCTGGGACTTGTTCCTTACGGAAAGATCATGGACACCGATGAGAATTGCCCCACGCTGACCTACAATACCATTGGACGCCACCAGTCGCGTCTGGTACGCACGCGTATCTGCTCGGTCAAATCTCCGTGGCTTTCGTCCCGCGAGGTAGGGGATATCGTGACCGTTCCGATCTCGCACGGTGAGGGAAGATTCCTTGCCTCCGACGAGCTGATCGCAGCTTTGGCGGCAAACGGACAGATCGCAACGCAGTACGTGGATGCGGACGGCAATCCCACAGCGGATATCGCGTACAACCCCAACAACTCCGCCGCCGCGATCGAGGGTATCACCTCTCCCGACGGACGCGTGTTCGGAAAAATGGGACACTCCGAGAGAATCGGTTACGGTCTTTACAAGAACGTGCCGGGAGATTTTGAGATCGGAATGTTCCGCTCCGCAGTCGAGTATTTCAAATAAGCTCCAAACGGGAATGCGACAAGGTCGCATTCCCGTTCTTTTTTTTGAAAAAAGTCTTGCATTTATTACGGTTTTGTGCTATACTAACATCAATAAAAAACTTTCATGGAGGCGCTATGAAGGACTTATCGAGAAACCTTACCATGCTGTGCGATTTTTATGAATTGACCATGAGTAACGGCTATTTTGAGTGCGGAATGAAGGACAAGATCGTCTATTTTGACGTCTTCTACCGTAGAAATCCGGACAATGGCGGTTATGCGATCGTTGCCGGATTGGAGCAGGTTATCTCCTATATCAAGGACCTGCATTTTGACCGTGAGGACATTGAATATCTGCGTTCCAAGGGCTGCTTTTCAGAGGATTTCCTTGCATTTTTGGGGGAATTCCGCTTCCGGGGTGACATTTGGGCGATCCCTGAGGGAACGGTCGTCTTTCCGGGCGAGCCCCTTATGATCGTGCGCGGAAGAGCGATCGAGGCGCAGTTTATCGAAACCTACGTGCTGATGATGCTCAACCATCAATCCCTGATCGCGACCAAGGCGTCGCGTATTGCAAGAGCTTCCAAGGGAAGAGCGATCAGTGAATTCGGCTCCCGCCGTGCACAGGGTGCTGACGCCGCCATTCTCGGCGCGCGTGCCGCTTATATCGGCGGCTGTAACGCTACCGCCTGCACCATTACCGACGAGGCGTACGGCGTTCCCGCAACGGGTACGATGGCACATTCCTGGGTGCAGATGTTTGATACCGAATACGAGGCGTTCAAAACTTACTGTGAAATTTATCCCAATAATGCAACGCTTTTGGTGGACACGTACAACGTTTTGGAGTCGGGAATTCCCAACGCCATCCGCGTCTTTAACGAGGTCTTAGCCCCCAAGGGCATTCGCAAGTGCGGCATTCGCATCGACTCGGGAGATATCACGTATCTGACCAAAAAGGTGCGCAAAATGCTGGACGACGCGGGCTGGACCGAGTGTAAGATCGTCATTTCCAACTCGCTTGACGAGTACCTGATCCGCGAATTGATCCGCCAGGGTGCCGAGGTCGACGCCTTTGGCGTTGGTGAGCGACTGATCACCGCAAAGAGCGATCCCGTCTTTGGCGGAGTTTATAAGCTGTGTGCCGTGGAGGACGCGGAAGGGAACATTCTTCCCAAGATCAAGATCAGTGAGAACGTGGAAAAGATCACGACTCCGCATTTCAAAAAGATCTACCGTCTGCGCGGACGCGATACCGGTAAGGCGGAGGCGGATCTGATCTGTCTGTGGGACGAAACGGTGGACGATACGAAGCCCCTTGAGATTTTCGATCCTGCGCACACCTGGAAGCGCAAGGTGATGGAGAACTTTACGGCGACCGAGCTCCTTGTTCCCATTTTCAAGGACGGAGAGCTGGTGTACAGCTGCCCCTCCTTGCAGGAGATCCGCAAGAAATGCGAGGAGGAGATCGCGGGCATGTGGGACGAGGTGCGTCGCTTCAGCAATCCGCACAACTACTACGTTGACCTCTCTCAAAAGCTTTGGGATATCAAATCCGATCTGCTTAAGGCGCGCGGTGGTATGAAGGGTAAGTGATTTCAACAGGGGATGACCGTAGCAGGGCATCCCCTGTTTTTGTCCGTTTTTTGAAAACAATGCTGTTTTTTTGATATTTATTTTGATATTTTTTATAAAAACCTATTGGAATTTGGAAACAAGTATGTTATAATAAAATAAATATAATGCGTTACCGCGCGTATTTTTGCATAAAATACGCTTGTTCGAATCCTTTGACACGAAAAAATGCTTTGGAGGCAAGTGGTTATGGAAGTCATCAAAGAGGTGTGGGCCTGGATCTCTGCTTTTACAACCGAATACGTCATATCTCCCGTCAAAACGATCGGGTGGCTGGATGCGGTGGATATCATTCTGCTTGCGGTGATCCTTTGCAGCCTGTACTGCTTCTGCCGCAACCGCCGCGCGGGTCGCGTGCTTTTGGGGCTGGCTCTGGTGATCGTGTTTGTCGTGGCAGTGGAGCTGATCGGGCTTCCCGCGCTTCAGTATCTGAGCCATCTGTTTTCCGCATCGGCGTTCTTCTGCATCGTCGTTATTTTCCAGCCCGAGATCCGGGATGCCTTGGAGCATCTTGGAAATTCCAGCCTTCTCAATCCGCGCAGTCAGACCATTTCCCGCAAGAAGCTCTCTTTGGCGCGTGAGGTCGTTGAGGAAACCGCCGATGCCGTCTTCAAGATGGCAGGAGAGAAGACGGGCGCTCTGATCGTGTTCGAGGGTCTTACCAAGCTTGGCGATTATATCAGCACGGGTAAGCCCGTGGATGCCGCCATCACCTCTCACGTGCTGCAAAACCTCTTTTTCAAGAACGCGCCTTTGCATGACGGCGCATTGATCATCCGGAATTTGCGCATCCATGCGGCAAGCTGCGTGCTCCCCGCCAACCGCGGTAATCTGGATTTCGGAAGCATGGGAACGCGTCACCGCGCGGCGGTAGGCGTGACCGAGGTCAGCGATGCTTTGGTCGTGGTCGTTTCCGAGCAGACGGGCGTTGTGTCGGTTGCGCAAAACGGAAAGCTGCTCCGCGACGTGGATGAGAAAACACTCAAGGATATCCTGATGACCTATATTGCGGGAAATGCGTATCTCCGCCAAAAGAAGGCGAATATGCGCAAGGACTATCTGGAAATGATGGATAACATCGGCAAGGATAGCGCTTCGGAGGCGCTGAAATCCAAAGCCGCCAAATCCGACAAAAAGAATGATAAAAACGCAGATGCCGCTGTCGAGGAGGTCTTCTTTGAGGGTCAGGATTCGTCGCGGCAGACCGAAGGCTCCGAGCAGGATCTGTAAGGAAGGGGGAGAGAACCGTGAAAAAGAACGTGATTGGGCATATGACTGCGCCCAAGGAGTCCATTGGAAGAAAAATTCACCGCATGGGGATTCTTCCGTTTCTTGTTTGCTTGATCGTGGCATTCGTTCTCTGGCTTGCGGTATACGACGTACGGAAGGACCGTGGGGAGATTCCCTCGGCAGAGCTTGAGGGTATCCGCATCGAGGAAACCGTATGAGCACATTCCAAAACTCCTCCAAGCTGTTGATTGGGGGAATCAGCGTATCGGTCGATGCGCAGGAGGATGAAATTCTCAACAAAGCAAAGCAAAAAATGAAGCGGGCGGGGTTTTCTCTCGGCACGCTTCATTTTCAGCTTTATAAAAAGTCGGTCGATGCGCGCAGACGCGACGACGTCCGTTTCGTTTGCACGGTTCTGGCAAGCGGTGAGGAGCTGACGCGTCAGGTCACCGAGAAGAAATTGGCGCTTGCCGATGCTCGCGTGCTGGAGGAATCCCCGATTCTCCCCGTCTTCGGCGATGCTCCCATGGCGGCAAGACCGCTCGTGGTGGGAAGCGGTCCTGCGGGACTTTTTTGCGCGCTTTTGCTGGCGCGCCACGGCTATGCACCCATCGTGATTGAGCGGGGGGCTTGCGTTGAGGAGCGTGTCAGGGACGTCGAGCGCTTCCGCGAGGACGGAATACTCGATCCGCAATCAAACGTCCAATTCGGTGCGGGCGGCGCGGGGACCTTTTCGGACGGAAAGCTGATCACGCGTATTCACGACGCAAACTGCGGCTACGTCCTGCAGACGCTTGTTGAGCATGGAGCACCGAACGATATCTTGGTCAAGGCAAAGCCCCACGTTGGCACGGACCGCTTGCGTCTTGTGGTTTCCTCGATCCTTGAGGAGATCCGCTCCTTGGGGGGCGATGTGCATTACCGCTGCCGTATGGAGGATTTTTGCGAGAGAAGCGACGGCACGGTCGAGGTCAGGACCAATCTTGGCAGCTTTGTTTGCGGCGCCTTGATCCTTGCCATCGGACATAGCGCAAGAGATACCTACCACACCTTGATCGAAAAGGATCTGCTGATCGAGGCAAAGCCGATCTCGGTCGGTGTTCGTGCCGAGCATCTGCAAAGCAGAATTGACGAAGCGCTGTACGGAAGATTTGCGGGGCACCCAAACCTTGGGCCTGCGGAATATTCGCTTTCCGACACGCGGACCTCTCGCGGTGTATATACTTTCTGTATGTGCCCCGGCGGCGAGGTGGTAGCCGCTGCCTCCGAGGAGGGAGGACTTGTCGTCAACGGCATGAGCTATCACGCAAGAAATCTGCAGAATGCCAACGCAGCGGTCGTCGTATCGGTCTATCCGAGCGATTTTTCTCCCGTGGAGGGAAGCCTTCCGCTTGGAGCGATCGAATTTCAGCGAAGGATCGAGCGCGCGGCATTTGCTGCGGGCGGCAAGGATTACTGCGCGCCTATCATGACACTGGGCGATTTTTTGGAAGGGAAGTCGGGGAGTGAGCCGACGTCAGTCCAGCCCTCTTATCGCAGCGGCAAGGTGCGGAGTGCGAATTTCGAAGCGGTATTGCCGGATTTCGTCTGTCAGTCGCTTCGCTACGGCTTTTCTTCGTTTGGAAGGAAGATCGCGGGCTACGATGCGCCCGATACGCTTCTGACCGCGGCGGAAACGCGCACCTCGGCTCCGGTTCGGATCCTTCGGGATCAGGAGCTGCTTTCAGCCGTTGGACATAAAAGCATTTACCCTTGCGGAGAAGGGGCGGGATATGCCGGCGGCATTACGAGTGCCGCGGTAGACGGAATCCGCGTAGCTCTTGCAGTGATGAGGAGCGCATCTCCCTGTAAGGAATAAGCAGAACCTGAAATGACAGAGCAGAGCGCAAGCGGGCGGTGCGATCCGTGGCGCTCATATTACAGGCAAAATATGATGTTGGAAGGTAGCGGGGATACGGGCTGCAGATGAGCCGTATGCCCTGAGAACGAAAATGGGATATCAAGCGAACAAACAGAAAAAATGGAATTTGCTGTATTCTCCCCTTACGGCCGAGGATACGGAGCAGATCATAAAGCTTTCAAGCGATCTGGATATTACGCGGGTGATGGCACGCCTGCTGTATTCCAGAGGCTACCGTGACGCGTCGGCGGTTCGCTCCTTTCTGAGTCAGGAGGAGGCGTTCTTCCACGATGCGTATCTGATGCAGGATATGGAGCGTGCCGTAGCACGGATCTCCAAGGCGTTGGAGCAGACGGAGCGTATCGCGATTTACGGAGATTATGACGTCGACGGCGTCACGTCGGTCAGCCTCCTGTATCTCTACTTAAAGGCGCACGGAGCCGACGTCGGGTACTACATTCCCAATCGGCACCGAGAGGGCTACGGACTCTCCGCGGGGGCGATCGATCATTTGCACCAAAAGGGTGTTACGCTGATCATCACGGTCGATACGGGTATTACCGCCACCGAGGAGGTTGCGTATGCCGCCTCTCTTGGAATAGACGTTGTCGTTACCGACCACCACGAGTGTCGGGAGGAGCTTCCGATCGCCTGTGCCGTGGTCAATCCGCATCGCCCCGACGATGCGTATCCCTTCAAGGAGCTTGCGGGTGTCGGTGTCATCTTTAAGGTCATTTGTGCCTATGAAATGGCAGAATGCCGTAAGCGCGGAGAAAACGAGCTGGATGGAATTCGCCGTGTTTGCAAGGAATATATCGACCTGGTCGCCATCGGTACGATCTCGGACGTCATGCCCCTGGTGGATGAGAACCGCCTGATCGTGACCTACGGGCTCTCTCTTTTGGAGAACACCGAGAGATGCGGCTTGCGCGCCCTGATCGCGGAGATCTCGCAGGGAAACGGAAGGCCCGCGCAGAAGCGGAAGGTCAACTCCTCCTTTATCAGCTTTGCCGTAGCCCCTCGCATGAACGCCGCGGGGCGTGTCGGGGAGGCGAGCGATGCCGTAGAGCTCCTTCTGGCAGAGGATGAAGCGACCGCAAAACGCCTTGCCGAAAAGCTGTGCGAGCTTAATCTGCAACGGCAGATCGAGGAGAATCGCATTGCCGAGCAGGCGTACCGAAAAATTGAAGAAACCATGAGCGAGGAAAACAGCCACGTTATCGTGATCGAGGACGACGGCTGGATGCAGGGTATCATCGGGATCGTTTCCTCGCGCATTACCGAAAAATACGGACTTCCCTCGATCCTCATTTCCTTTGACGGTGCCACGCGCGGCTTTGCCGCCCCCGACGATATCGGCAAGGGATCGGGGCGAAGCATCAAGGGAATGAATCTGGTCGAGGCGCTGACCGACAGTGAGGAGCTTCTGGTTCGCTTTGGCGGACACGAGCTGGCGGCGGGACTTTCTTTGCGCCGCTGTAACATTGACGCCTTCCGCAATCGGATCAACCGCTACGCCAAGGAGCATCTCTCCGAACGCGATCTTTGCCTTTCTGCGGACGTCGATCTTCCTGTTGAAATGGAGGATCTTACGATGCGCTTTGCGCAGGAGCTTCTGATGCTGGAGCCCTTCGGTGTGCGCAACGCCGTTCCGAACCTTCTGTTGGAGGGCGCGAGAATTACGCGCATCCTTCCTATGGGAAACGGAAAGCACACAAAGCTCCTGATCGAAAAGGACGGACGCGCGATGACTGCCGTGTGGTTCCATGCAAATCCCGTCCAGCTCCCGTTTGAGATCGGGGACACGGTCGACGTGCTTTTCCAGCTCAACGTCAATGAGTTCCAGGGAACCGTTTCCTTGCAGATGCTGGTGCAGGATATTCATCTGTCGAATCATTTCTTAGAGGATTACCTTGCGCAAAAAGCAAGATATGAGCAGATCCGCGCAGGCAAGAGCTATACCGAGGAGGAGAACGTGTTGCCGAGCCGCGACGATATTGCCGCGGTTTACAGTATGCTGCGCCGCGAATTCCGCGCGGGGCATACGGTTTTTCCGATGCGACGCATTCTCGGAATGCTGGACGGCGCTTCGAATACGCGCATGAATTACATCAAGGTCAAGTTTATTCTGCGGATTATGCAGGAGCTGAAGATCTGCGACGTCACCGAAACGACGGAGGACGTCTACTTATTCGAGTTTTATTTCCAACAAACCAAAACCAATCTTGAAAAATCTACCATTCTTCACCGACTGCGTACGCAGGTAAAACGGAGTCGTGAGGAGTGAGCAGCCGGGCTGTGCCGATCCGCGGTGAAGCCTTGGCGGAAAGGCGGTACCGATGTCTGAAATGAATACGGCTGCCCATGCGGACATCAAGCGGTTGCTTGATATTCTGCGCGCAACGGGCAAGCGATACGATCTAAATAAAATTATGGGCGCTTACGAGTATGCAAGAGATCTGCACGAGGGACAGTTCCGCGTCAGCGGGGAAGCGTACATTTCCCACCCTGTAGCGGTTGCCGAGATCGTGGCGGGGCTTGAGCTTGACACCGATTCCATTTGCGCCGCGCTTTTGCACGATACGGTTGAGGATTGCTCTGACCGTACCGATCTGCGCGAGCTGGAAAAGCGCTTCGGCCCCGAGGTAGCTCTCCTGGTTGACGGTCTTACCAAGATCACCGTCACCATCCAGGTCGAGGACAAGGAGGAGGCGCACATTGAAAATCTTCGCAAGATGCTCCTTGCCATGTCCCGCGACGTGCGCGTGATCTTCATCAAGCTTTGCGACCGACTGCACAATATGCGCACACTCGGCGCCAAGCCCGATCATAAGCGTCGCATCACGGCACTGGAAACCATGCAGGTCTATGCTCCCTTGGCACACCGACTCGGTATGCAGCGCATCAAGCAGGAGCTGGAAAATCTGGGTATGCAGTATCTTGACCCCATCGGATACGAGGAGGTCAATAGGCACATTGAGGAAAAATACGGCGAGAACGTCGGCTTTATCGAGCAGATCCGCTCGGTCGTCGATCAGAAGATGCGTGAAAACAATATCCATTTTACCCTGGAGGGGCGCATCAAGTCGGTTTATTCCATCTACAAGAAGATGTACGGTCAGAACAAGGCGTTTGACCAGATCTATGACTTTTACGCGCTCCGCATCATCGTGGACACCGAGCTGGAATGCTATACGGCGCTCGGTATCATTCACGAAATGTTCAACTCCATTCCCGGACGCTTCAAGGATTATATCTCCACGCCCAAGCCCAATATGTACCGCTCTCTGCACACCACCGTTATCGGAAAGGCGGGAATCCCGTTTGAGGTGCAGATCCGTACCTGGGAAATGCACCACGTCGCGGAATACGGTATCGCGGCGCATTGGAAATACAAGTCCGGAGCCTCCAGCAAGGAGGAGATGGATAAGCGTCTGGAATGGATCTCCCGCCTGATCGAAACCGAGGATGAGCAGAGAGATCCCGACGAGTTCATGAACGCGCTCAAGACCGACATCTTCCACGACGAGGTCTTTGTCTTCACGCCCAAGGGCGATGTCATCGCGCTGCCGAACGGTGCGAACGTGATCGACTTTGCTTATGCGATCCATTCGGGAGTCGGTGATCGCATGATCGGCGGAAAGATCAACGGCATGATCGTGCCCATTGACCGAACGCTGGAAAACGGAGAGATCGTCGAGGTCCTGACCTCGTCCTCCTCCAAGGGACCGAGCCGCGATTGGCTCGGCATCGTCAAAACGAGTGCCGCGCGCTCCAAGATCCGCGCGTGGTTCAAAAAGGAAAAGCGAAGCGAGAACATTGTCGAAGGAAAGGCAATGCTGGACGCAGAGATCAAGAGATACGTCAAGACCGCGACCGATGCGCAAAGAGCGGCGGTGTGCGAGGCGATCTCAGCACGTCTTGGTTACAGCGCGGTCGATGATTTCTACTGTGCTATCGGATACGGAGGCTTGATACTCTCCAAGATCAGTAAGAGATTGCAGGATGAGTGCGACCGCACCATCAAGCCGGAGATCGAGCCTGTCGCGGAGGAGCTGATTCCCAAGGCAGTTCCCATCAGCAGCAGCAAGCGCGTGCGCTCCAACAGCGGCATTATCGTCGAAGGCGAGAGGGACTGTATGGTCAAATTCGCAAAGTGCTGCAATCCGCTTCCCGGTGACGACGTCATCGGCTTTGTTACCAAGGGCTTTGGAATCTCCATTCACAAGCTGGATTGCCCGAACGTCATTCAGGGAAGACAGAAGTCTGAAAACAACGAGAGATGGAAGGAAGCGCACTGGGAGGCGTCCGAGGAGCGCGGTGACGGATACGGTATTTACGAGGCGCTTTTGCAGATCTACGCGGACGACCGCATCGGAATGCTTGCGGATATCACTGCGGTGCTTGCCGATATGCGCGTTTCCATTCTGCAGGTCGGCGTGTCCGAATGCAGTGACGGAAGACGCATCGTCAATCTCAACATCGGATGCAAAAACATCGACCATTACCATTCTATCGTGGCGCGCTTGCGCACTCTGGAGGGCGTAAGCAACATCACAAGAGGATTTTCCTAAAAAGCAGGAGGAAGAATATGAAGGCAGTCATTCAAAGAGTGTCGCACGCCGAGGTCGCAGTGGACGGAGCAATCGTAGGAAGCTGTGGGGAAGGGCTTATGATCCTGCTCGGTGTCGCACAGGGGGATTGCGAGGAGGATGCACAGCTTTTGTGCCGAAAGATCGCCAATCTTCGGATTTTCCAGGATGACGCCGGCAAGATGAACCGCTCGGTCAAGGACATCGACGGAGAGGCGCTCGTCATCTCCCAGTTTACGCTGATGGCGAATTACCGGCACGGAAACCGCCCCGATTTTATGGCATCGGCAAAGCCGGAGGAGGCAAACCGGCTCTACGAATATTTTACGGAGCTTTTGCGCTTGGAGCTTCGCCGCGTGGAAAACGGCGTGTTCGGTGCCTCCATGCAGGTAAGCCTTCTGAATAACGGACCCGTCACCATTGTCATGGATAGCGACGTTCTCAAAACGAAAAAGTAAGGATTTTGTAAGGATTTTTAAGTTATGAAGCTGATATTAAACGGTGAGATCAACATATACTATGTGCAAACGCTTTGCATGATCTTTTTCCCGGGATGCAAGTTCGGTGAGGAGGCACAGCAGGACGAGAATGCGCCCATGCTGTCGCTTACCCTGACGGATACCGAGGAGGGCCTTTCGGCAAGCGTAACCGTCAGTGCCGACGGAAAGACCGCAAGTGCTGTGCGCGTTCGTCCCGTCAAGGAAGGGGAGAGTCGCGACAAGCGTGCCAAGATGGTTTGCGGCAGCGCGATCATTGCGGCGTGCGGCGAGCTCTTGGGCTACCGTCCCTCCTGGGGTATGCTGACGGGGGTTCGCCCCTCCAAGGTTGCGACCGAGCTGCTGCAGGCGGGTGTGAGCAAAACGCGCGTCAAGCGTACGCTGTCGGGCGAGTATTTGGTGATCCCGAAGAAGGCAGCTCTTGCGACCGACGTCGCGCTTAACGAGCAAAAAATTATCGAACATCATTTTTCTCCCAAGGATTGCAGCGTGTACATCTCCATTCCGTTCTGTCCTACCAAGTGCTCGTATTGCTCCTTCGTGTCCTATACGTCGGATAAGCTTCTGGCGCTGATTCCCGAGTACCTGCAGCACCTGATCGCGGATCTGGAAAAGACCTTTGCAAGGATCCGTTCTCTCGGACTCCGTTTGCGCACCGTTTACATCGGCGGCGGAACGCCTACCATTCTGACGGCGGATCAGCTGCGTCTGCTGCTCGGTAAGATCGCGGAGCTGACCGACGTGACGGCTTTGGAGGAGTACACGCTGGAGTCGGGAAGACCCGATACCATCACTGCGGAAAAATTCGCGGTGGCAAAGGAATACGGTGTTACGCGCGTCTGCGTCAATCCCCAATCGCTTTGTGACGAGGTGCTCAAGGGCATTGGCAGAAGCCACACAGCGCAGGACTTTTTGCGCGCGTTTGAGATTGCGCGCGAGTCGGGAATCCACAGCATCAATACCGATCTGATCGTCGGTCTCCCCGGAGATACCTTCAAGACCTTCTCCAAGAGCTTTGACAGCATCTTAGAGCTTCGACCGGAGAACATTACGGTGCATACCTTCTGCGTCAAGAAGGCGGCGGACATTCTGCATCAGGGCTCGCAGATCTACTCTTTGCGTGGGGGAGATGCCGGAAAGTGCGTGGATTATACCCAGCTCAAAACGCAGGAGGCAGGGTACTTGCCTTACTACATGTACCGTCAGAAAAATACCGTCGGCAATTTTGAAAACGTGGGCTTCTCACTCGAGGGCCACGAATGTCTTTACAACGTTTATATGATGGAGGAGATCCATTCCATTTTCGCCGTAGGCGCGGGTGCCGTTTCCAAAATGGTGGACTACCGTCCGATAGAGGGCGGGAAGCCCGTGATCGAGCGCCTCTTTTATCCCAAGTATCCTTACGAGTATCTGCGGGATGAGAGCACGGACGAAAAGATTGCGGCAATGGAAGCGTTTTACCAAAGGCAGAAACTTCTGGAGCGCGAATGATCTCGTCCGACAGAGAGGAGATTTTATGGAAAACCGTTCGCGTACCGTTTCGCCGCCCACCTTTGCAAACGAGGCGGAAAAAAGAGCTTTCGTCGCCGCGTGCGACCAACAGCTGGAGGACCGCATGGAGGCGCTTGCCGCCCGCATTGCGGAGGATGAAAATCTGCATTTTATCGGACTTACGGGACCGAGCTGTGCGGGAAAGACCACGGCAGCTCACAAGCTGACGCACGTGCTGGAGGCGCACGGACATCGGGTTCACGTCATCTCTATCGACGATTTTTACTACGACAAGGAATATTTGCTTACCCTTTCCAAGAACGATCCCGAGGGGGATATCGACTACGATTCCGAGGCGACCATTGACGTTTCTCTGCTTGAGGAAAAGGTGCAAAGCCTTCTGGAAGGGAAGGTCACACAGCTTCCGCGCTTCGATTTCCATTCCGGATTTCGCTGTGACGGTAAGATCATTACTCCCGAAAAAGGCGACGTCTTTCTGTTTGAGGGGATTCAGATCCTTTATCCGTCGGTGCGCGCGATCCTGGAGCGCGGCGGATACCGTTCCATCTATATCTGTCCCGCATCCTCCATTACCGCAGGAGGCGTGACCTTTGCCCCCAACCGCATTCGCTTGCTCCGTCGGCTTGTCAGGGATTCGATTTACCGTTCCTCGCAAGCTCCCTTTACCTTCTTTTTGTGGAAGAGCGTGCGCGAGAACGAGGATCAGAACATTTTTCCGTACGTGCATCTTTGCAACGAGGTGCTGGATTCGACCTGCGCATACGAGATCGGTATGCTCAAGCCTTATCTGCAAAATTTACTGAAGGATTTTCCAAGGGACGATAAAAAATATGAGGTTGCACAAGAGATCCTGTCCCAGATCGCGGACGTGCAGGAAATTTCCTCGGATTACATTACGGAAAACTCACTCTATAAGGAGTTCATTTGATGAAAACAGTTCTCAAAAACGTGACGCTGCTCCGCGAGTACGGATTCGGGGATCAATCGGTTTGCGTCACGGTTGACGGTCACACCATTGAAAGCATTACAAGGGAGATGCCGGACACTACCCACGCCGAGGTGGTGGATTGCAAAGGGAATCTGCTGATCCCCGCATTTTATAACGCGCACAGCCATGCCGCCATGACGCTCTTTCGCGGATACGGCGAGGACCTGCCTCTGCAGAAATGGCTGAACGACCGCATTCTGCCTGCCGAGGATCGCCTGACCTACCGCAGTGCCTACGTGGCAAGCAAGCTTGCGATCGCGGAGATGCTGCGCGCGGGAATCGTGTCTTTTTCGGATATGTATATGTTCATGGACGCGACGGCAGAGGCGGTGCTGGAAACCGGAATCAAGGCAAATCTTGCAAGATGCGTCGTATCCTTCGATCCTGACATCGATATGACGCAGGATTATCGGACGCGGGAGGCGTTGGAATTAGCCGAGAAATATCACGGAGCGGGAGAGGGAAGACTCAAGATCGATCTTTCCCTGCATGCCGAATACACCAATGTTCCAAGGTGTTGCTCCTATCTTGCAGAGCTTGCAAGGGATCGCCAAATGCGCATGCAGATACATCTGTCGGAAACGCAGAAGGAGCAGGCAGACTGCATCCGTCGGCACGGAAAAACACCCGCTCAATTCTTTTACGATCTGGGCGTTTTTGACGTACCCACCACGGCGGCGCACTGCGTGTGGGTAACCGACGAGGACGTCGATCTGCTTGCAAAATGCAAGGTTTTTGTGGCGCACAATCCCGTCAGCAACTTAAAGCTTGGCAGCGGCGTCATGCCCCTGCAGAAGCTGCTTGCAAAGGGTGTTACGGTTGCTCTCGGCACCGACGGCGCCGCCTCCAATAACCGTCTGGATCTTTTCCGCGAGATGCAGACCGCTGCCATTCTGCACAAGGGCGTGCAGAACGATCCCGCTCTGATCGCGGGCGAGGAAATTTTCAGGCTCGCCACGCGCAATGGCGCGCTCTCTCAGGGACGTGACGACTGCGGCGAGGTGCGCGTCGGTATGCGTGCGGATCTTTTGCTGATCGACCGCAATTCCTTGCACAATATGCCGTGTTACGATGAAATTGCGATGCTGCTATACAGCGCTGACAGCCATGACGTTCTGATGACGATGGTGGACGGGCGCATACTTTACCAAAACGGTGCGTATACTTCCATTGATGAGGAGCGCCTTCGTTTTGAATGTCGAGAGGTGTTCTCACACTATTTCGACTAAACGGCGGTGAGGGTATGGTGGAAGAAAAGCAAAGCAGTGCAAAAAAGGTCTTTTTCTCGGGCGTTCTTTTGCTGGGACTTTCCACCGTGCTCGTCAAGATCATCGGTCTGATCTACAAGATACCCATGCTGACCTACCTCGGTACGGAAGGCATGGGATATTTCAATTCTGCCTATGAGATCTACGCGCTCTTTTGTGTGATCTCCACGGCGGGGCTTCCCGTTGCCCTTTCGGTGCTGATTTCCGCGGCGATCGCAAAGGGAAGGGCGGATGAGGTACGCAAGATCTATCGGGGCGCGCTCTCGGTCTTTTTATCGGTCGGCGCTCTCGGCAGCGGCGTGATGCTGGTCTTTGCCAAGCAATTTTGCGCGATCATTCGCAGCGAAAACGCCTATTATTGCATCCTCGCGATCTCTCCGACCGTCTTTTTTATCTGCCTTTCCTCGGCGCTGCGCGGATATTTTCAGGGGCATCAGCGCATGCTCCCAACCGCGATCTCGCAGGTGATCGAGGCGATCGGCAAGCTTGGATTTGGACTTCTGTTTGCCTACCTTGCCTTGGAAAACGGACATCCGACGCCTGTCGTTGCCGCCTTTGCGGGGGTTGGGCTGACGCTCGGAACGGTCTTTGCAACGCTTTATCTTCTGATCGAAAAGCTACGGTTCGAAAAAAGAAATACGGCAGGTGCGGATGTCGAGGGCGGGAGCACCTCCTCCTACCGCGAGATCTGGAAAAGTCTTTCGCGACTGTCCGTACCCATGACTCTGGGAGCATCGGTCGTAAGCCTGACGAAGCTGATCGATATGACGATGATCCTGCGCCGTTTGCAAGCGATCGGATATAGTGAAGCACTTGCAAATGAGGCGTACGGAAGCTATACGACGCTCGCTCTTTCGGTATATGCGTTGTTGCCGACGCTCGTCAATAGCCTAGCACTTCCGCTCGTACCTATGCTTTCCGCCGCGATTGCGACGAAGGACCTTGAAAAGCAAGCGCAGATGGTGGGGATCTCCTATCGCCTGACCGCACTCTTTGCCATTCCCGCGTCGCTTGGGCTGACAGCGTTTTCTTATCCGATTTTGAAGCTCTTGTTTTCGGGTGATGCGAGCGCCGTTGCGATTGCCGCTCCGCTTCTGTCCTGCCTTGGCGTATCGGTCTTTCTTTCTTGCATGATCACCGCGACCAACTCGGTGTTGCATGCCTATCAGGTCGTCAATCGCCCCATTCTTGCGCTTTTGGCGGGGGCTTTGGTCAAGGTTCTGATCGCGTATTTTCTGATTGGGCATCCGCACGTTGCCCTGATGGGGGCACCCATCAGTACCTTTTTCTGCAACGCGGTGGTGGTGATCTGTAATCTTTCCTTCGTGGCGGGCTATTGCAAGCCCCCCACGGTCCGCGCAAGCTTTTTGCGGCCCTTGCTTGCCTCCGCGCTTGCCATCGGTCTGTCCTGGGGACTGGATCTCGGTATGCGCGCGTGGCTTGGAGAGAATCGCCTTTATACCTTGCTCTCCCTGGGGGCAGCCGTTCTTTTGTATCTGCTGCTTGCCTGTATGCTCGGAGCCGTGCAGAAGGAGGATATTCTGGCACTCCCTATGGGAAAGCCCGTCTATTCCGTGCTGTGCTCGTTGCATCTTTTGAAAAAAGAAGAATCCTCCGGGATTCGATGATCCCGCAAAGGGGGATAAAAGAAAGGAATTTGAATATGACAACTCAGGAAACCATTGCGAATCTGACCGAAAAGGAGCACTATGATCTGAGTGATCTGCGTGCGGTCATGCGCATCCTTCGCTCGGACGTCGGATGCCCTTGGGACAGAGAGCAGGATCACCGTTCCATCCGTCCGTCCCTGATCGAGGAGGCGTACGAGGTCGTGGAGGCGATCGATACCGAAAACCCCGCGCTGTTGCGCGAGGAGCTTGGAGATCTTTTGTTCCAGATCGTGTTCCACGCCCAGCTGGAGCAGGAGGCGGAGCGCTTTTCCATGGATGAGGTGATCGACGATATCACCGCCAAGATGATACATCGTCATCCGCACGTGTTCGGGGACGTATCGGTTGCGGGCAGTGGAGAGGTGCTTTCCAATTGGGAGCGTATCAAGACCGAGGAAAAGCAGAGAGATACGCTGGTCAAGCGACTGCGCGCCGTCCCTCCGATGCTTCCCGCCCTCATGCGCGCCTCCAAGATCGCAAAAAAAGCAGGGGCTGCTGCCAAGGGGTGCGAGGGGGAGAAGCTGGATCAGATGGAGGCGATCCTCCGAGCACTCCGTGAGGAAAATATCAGCGCCGAGGAGCGTCAAAAAGCCTTTGGAGAGCTGCTGTTTTGCGCTTCGACGCTTGCCGTTTGTATGGATGTGGATGCCGAATATAGCCTTTCGCAGGCGACAGATGCGTTTATTTCTGAAATTGAAGCAAAAAATGCATGATTTTTTAACAATTTGCGTCATTTTTTGAAAAAATTATGCAAAAAGCACTTGCATTTTGGCTAAAATTATGGTAAAATGACCATAACCCCTAATTCAAAATAACGGAGGACAGAAAAATGACCAAAACCCAGCTGATTGACCAAGCCGCAAAGGCATCCGGCATGACCAAGAGAGAACTGACCGAGGCGTATGAGGCACTGATGAGCGCAGCAGAAGGCGCACTGGTAGCAGGCGAGAACGTACAGCTCTCCGGCTTCGGTATCTTCGCAGTGAAGGATCAGGCCGCTCGCACCGGCAGAAACCCCAAGACCGGTGAGGCTGTTGCGATCGCAGCAAGCCGCCGCGTTACCTTCTCCGCAAGCAAGACTCTTAAGGACAAGCTCAACGGATGAGACTTGACAAATATCTGAAGGTTTCCAGAATCATCAAGCGACGCACCGTAGCAAACGATGCTTGCGATGCAGAGCACGTCAAGGTCAACGGAAGACCTGCAAAGGCTTCCTATGACGTCAAAGAAGGCGACATTCTTGAAATTACGTTCGGGCAGCGCACCCTTCGCGTGCGGGTTCTTGACGTCAGGGATTTCACCTCCAAGGCGGATGCTGCAAGCCTTTACGAGGTTGTCGAGTAAACGCGTAACCCCTTGCATAACCGAATACTTTTGCCGTCTTTTGCATACATTGTAACAAATCATAATTGGAGGTTTGTGAGATGAATGCAGAGACGGCAAAAGTTAATCGTACCGCACATCAGATCACTCTGCGAGGCAGGGAAAGCATGGAAGTGTGCGGCGTTACCGACGTCATTCGCTTTGACGAGCAAAACGTTCTTTTGAGCACCGTTTGCGGAAACCTTTCCGTGGAGGGCGACGGACTTCATATCCATGTACTGAGCATGGAGCAGGGGATCGTCACAATGGACGGTCGTGTGGATGCCATTGCGTATTATGAGGCTGCATCGGATACGGAGAGCACAAAGGGCGGTTTTTTCGGCAAGCTGTTTCGGTAAAGCATTATGAATACGTCGCAATCTGCATTGGCACTTCTGTTCCTGTATGCGTTCCTTCTGGGGGCAGGACTGGGTGCTTTTTATGATGTACTGCGCATTACCCGTGTCTTTTTTGGGGTGCAGTACAGTCCGCGCTTGGCACAGCGCTTACAGCGTATCCGTCTGCCTCTCTTGCCGAAGCGTTCCTTGCGTCGGGAGAGGCGTTTTTTGGGTGTTGTGGTCTTTTTTCAGGATCTTGCGTACTGTATATTTGCGGGCATTTGCCTGGTGCTTCTGTTTTACGGTGCCAATCACGGCAAGATCCGCCCGTCGGTGTTGCTTTGCGTGGGAGTGGGATTTTTGCTCTATCGCGCAACGCTCGGTCGCCTTGTGATGCTCTTTTCACAGGGGATCGCCTTTGCGATCGAAACGGCTGTGCGCTATGCGGTCTTCTTTTTGCTCTATCCTGTAAGACAGCTTTGGAAGGTCACAAAGCAAGAGGCAAAACGGCTGTGGTGCATGCTTGTCCTGCGCTCGCAAAAGAGAAGGCGTGCACGCTTTACGGCAATTCAATTTGAAAACGTGTTGGAGAACGGTTGCGGAATGCTTTCCGAAAAGCTCTCCAAGGAACAGATACAAAAAATAAGGAGGGAATATGGAAAAGGAAAGAAAACAGTTCAGCATGAGTCTGCTCGTGCGTATTCTGTTGGGCATTCTGATCGTGGTTTCCCTCGGCATTTTCGCAAACAGCACCATGCGATACAACGAGCTTCAAAAAGAAGAGCGTGAGCTTGAGGAGGTTTTGAATAATCTGATCGAGGCACGGCAAGACTTGGAGGAAGCGATGGGATCGAGCAAGGAGGTCGAAAAGCTTCTCTCGGATTACGAGTACTACCGTTCCGTTCTGGAATCCGGTACTCCGACGGGAGAAACGCTGATGGACCTTGAGGAGCAGCTGGAGCGCCTGAGGAGCTTGCTGCAAACCTCCAAATACAAGGATTACATCTCAAACGTTGCAAGAGAGCGGCTTGGACTGTATTTCCCGGATGAGGAGATCATCTATCACGGGTACAATACCGCGGACTGAGAAAGGCAGAGATATGGCAGAAAAAAAGAAAGAAAACGGAAAACTGATCGTGCAGAACCGCAAGGCATGGCATGATTATTTTATAGATGAAAAATATGAGGCAGGCATAGCACTCCACGGCACCGAGGTCAAAAGCATCCGCGCGGGCGGCGTCAACCTCAAGGATTCCTATTGCTCCTTTCGGAACGGTGAGATCTTCGCGACGGGCGTTCATATCAGCCCGTACGAGCAGGGAAATATCTTTAACCGAGAGCCCTTGCGCGAGAAGAAGCTGCTGATGCACCGCCGCGAGATCATGAAGCTGCAGGGACTGGTTCAGCAAAAGGGATATACGCTGATTCCGTTGTCGATGTATTTTTCGGGATCTCACGTCAAGATGGAGATCGGGCTTTGCAGAGGTAAAAAGCTGTATGATAAACGCGAATCCGACGCAAAGCGCGAGGCAGACCGCAGCATGGACCGACACCTCAAGGACAGCACGTACAGAGAGTGATTCTGTCGGAGTCTGGCGAAGATTTGCCATTGACAAACGGATTGCTCTCGTGTATAATAGTAGTACCGAATCAATGGGGGTGCAATGGTTTCGACGGGGATTTTGAGGTAAGATAAGCGTGGCGAGCCGGGTAATCTCGATAACTGCCTAAACTTTAAAAAATAAACGACAACAATACTGTTGCTATGGCTGCCTAAGTTTTTCGTCGTTTGACGGAAAGCTTGGCAGTGCCGTGACCTGCGGGTCACCCGTTCCTCTGCGGAGTACCACGGCCGCGGACTGAGCGTCATTTGAGTGGTGAACTTGCATCGGTGGTTCGCACTTGAGCCGGTCAAGCACAAAAGGGCTACCCAAAGGAGAAGCGTGTTTGTTCGCGTCACCCAAGGGGAAACTGAAATAACAAACTGACCACGGAGAAAGTCTTATCAAGAGGTTTTCGGACATGGGTTCGACTCCCATCATCTCCACCAAAACAAGGGCAGAGGGACAACGTCCCTCTGCCCTTGTTTTGATAGGGAATGCAGCGCAGTCGAACCCACACCAACGCAGTTGGTAATAGCGTGCGATAATGCAAAAGTTCAAAATTTGATGAGATAAAACCGCACGCTTGGGTTCGAATTCCCATCAGCAAAAAAATGTGCTTAACTTTCCCACACCAACGAAGTTGGTCGCTCGCAGGCACTCTTTGAGCATAAATTAACCAAAGGCTCCCTTGTGTAAAGGGAGCTCCCGAAGGAGTCGGGTGAGGGATTGTTGCCATTCTAAAATTAACTTTTACAATCCCTCCGTCATTTTCTTGCGAAAATGCCACCTCCCTTTACACAAGGGAGGCTTTTTTACCTTTCGGCAGATAAGAACATAGTCTTTTTGATGTGTTTCTTATAAAAAAGGGCAGAGAAGCGCATTCTCTGTCCTTTTTGCAGTTTTTTAATTTGTTTGATCGGTAAGCCCCAGAATATAATCGGTAGATACGTTGTAGTATTTTGCAAGTGCGATCAGAACGTCGACCGGCAGTTGGCGCTGACCGTTCTCATATTGCGAATAGGTGTTTTGCTTGATGTGAAGATAGCTCGCGAGCTCTTGCTGCGTCAGGTCACGGTCTTCTCTCAAATCTCGGATCCGCATCGTCATTCTCCTAATAAAATTTTATATGCTTATTATATAAAATCTCATTATGAGATATTGACATATATCTCAAATTGTGATATTATATGAGTATTACTTGCCAAAATAGGGAAGTGAATACAAATTTTAGGAGGACTTTATTATGGAAACAAGTACTTTAGGTCGCTTGTACGAAAATGTTGGGAAAAAGATTAAGGCGCTCGCCGCCATCTGCTTTTTGCTTCAAAGCGCTTTATTCGTTTTGGCCGGAGTGATTGCTTTGATTATTAATTTTTCTGATAGCCACGACGATATGTTCCTTTACACCTTGTATGCGTTGGCTTTGATTGTGTTGGGACCCTTGTATTCTTGGATTTCAAGCTTGGCGCTTTACGGATTTGGCGATTTGGTCGATTCCTGTGCTCAAATCAAGCTGAATACACAGAGTGATGAGGAAAAAGCCAAAATCATAGAAAAGAAAAAAACCAACGAAGAAGCTGCGAGAAGGAAAAAGCTTGATGACTTGTTTATCAGCGGTATGATTACAGCGGAAGAATATCAACAAAAGAAGAATCAGAATTGAATAGAGGTGCAGGTATGTTTAGAGGAATCAAAGAATGGTTTGACAAACTCAACGGAGAGAAGGCAGTGAAATGGATTTCGCTGCTTTCTCTGGCCTGTTTTATTGTGTGGTATATTTTGTTGTATGTGGTAGATTGTTTTAAGGTAGATGTCGCTCATCTTGATATAACGTCGGCTATTTATTATTTGATTTATTTGATACGGTTTGTCGTTTTAATAGGTATTTTTCTTATTGTTTTGTTCGGAAAAAACAAAAAACAACTGCTTTCGTATTCCTGCTTGGGATTGTGTGTTTTGGAATTTTTTGATATCTTATTGTACATAATGGTGTCTTATTATCTTTATTGGAGTTGGATCTTCGAAAGTCTGGCTATTGTTTTCCTTTTGGTAGCAGCTTTTTTGTTTATCAAAAAAATAGATTTTTCTCTTTCCGGGATAAACATCGAACCTCAAAAAATGTCCCCCAAAGACGCACTTACCGCATTGAATCGCAAGCGTGAGCTTGGGTTGATCTCCGAGGAAGAATACAAAAAGGTGCGCGAGGAAATTCTCGACAGCATTTAATCAAAAAACCTATGGAAACTTGTTCCATAGGTTTTTCTTTTACTCCAACTCAAACGTTTTGATTGCCTTGATAGCACTTCCGTCGGGGTATTCACCGACCTCGCCCAGCGCGAAGAACTGTCCGTCCTCGCGGCAAAGGCGCACGCGTGTGCCGAGAGCGTGGTGCGTGCCGATCTTCTTTTGATAGATCTCACAGCCACCGCGGCAAAGACGCTCAAAAAACGCGGGGAGCTTGACGGCATCCAGCGTGACAAAGAGCTGCTCAATCGGAATGAGCAGGGCAAGCCTTTCTTCGTCCGTCATTTCCGAAAGCGCTTGCATTGTGTGTGCCTGCGAGAGAGAAAAGCCGCCCGTTTCCAATCGGCAAAGGGAAGCCATCGCTCCTCCGACGTCCAAGGCAGCGCCGATATCGGCACAAAGCGTGCGGATGTACGTGCCGCCCGAGCAGGTGACGTCCAGACGGAATTCATTCTCAATTTCGGTCTTTTCTGCGGAAAGTGCAAGGATTTCGATCTTGCGGGGCTTCCGCTCCACGGTCTCTCCGCGGCGCGCAAGATCCACAAGCTTCTGTCCGTTGACCTTCAGGGCGCTGTACATGGGAGGGATCTGTTCGATCACGCCGCGAAAGCGGGGAAGAACAGACTGCAGATCCTCCTCGGTTACGGTCCGACCGTTTGTTGTCAAGACCGTTCCCGTCGTATCCTCGGTATCGGTCGTAAGCCCTAAGCGAAGCGTGGCAAGATAGCGCTTTTGGTCGGTGACAAGGTATTCACTTGCCTTGGCGGCGCGCCCGATCAGGACCACCAGAACACCCGTTGCCATGGGGTCCAGCGTTCCCGTGTGTCCGACCTTGCGGGTATGATAGAGTCGGCGGATCTGATTGACCACGTCGTGCGAGGTAAGACCTTCGTGCTTGTGCACGATCAGAACGCCGCTCGGTTCCTGTAATTGCATATTCATTCGATCACCACGTCCTCTAAGGCGCGCTTTGGCACAAAATGAACGCCGTTTTCCCGATAATAGGAGGTGTCGCCATCCGCCGGCAGATCGGTAAGCTCGATCACTTCATCCGGCTTTCCGAGTGCCAAGACAAGCATGGGCACAAACCGATCGGCAAGCTTGAGATCGCGGCGCAAGACATCTTGAGAAAAGCTGCCGATCATGCATCCTCCAAGGTTTCTCTCCGCGGCGGCAAGCATGATGGTCTGCGCGCAGATCCCAACGTCCTTTTGAAAGCTTGCGGCACTCGCGATGACCTCCGTATCCGCACAAATGACGATATAAGCGGTCGGCGCGTGTCCTTTTGGCGGAAGCGTCTGATCCTTGATCTTGCCTGCCCATTTGGTGCTTGCAAGCAGGGCGGCACACTCGCCTTCATCGGTCACGGGGCGGAATTTGAGCATCTGCAGATTGATCGAGGAGGGAGCTAAGCGCGCGTGATCAATCAGCTCCAAAAGGGTTTTTCGGTCGATCCTGAAGCTTTGATCAAAGCTGCGGTAGCTGCGGGAGCGAAGCAGTAGTTCCTTGAGCATCCTTGTTCCTCCATCCTTAAAATCTGACCCACGCCGAATAGATGACCTGGCCCTTTTCCGAAAAATTGCGCTCGTATTCGGTCATGACGTTCTCATCTGCCTTCTCGCTTGCGTGGAGGTCGCGCGTGATCCACTCGACCGTAAGCCCCAGCGCCTCGAATTCCTCAAGGCTGAATTCAAACAGCCCCTGATTGTCGGTTTTCAGGCGAAGAAGTCCACCTTCGGTCAACAGATTGCGGTAGCGCTCCAGAAACGCGCGATAGGTGAGTCTGCGCTTGGCATATCCCTTTTTGGGCCACGGATCACTGAAATTGAGATAGATGCAATCGATCGAGTGAGGGGCAAACCACTCCTCCAGATGCTGTGCGTCCCCGATCAGGAAGCGGAGATTGTCGGGGCGCTCCGTTTTTTTCTGCATGGCTTTTTCGAGAGCGATGCACGCGACGTCGGGCACGCGCTCCATGGCAATGAAATTGACGTCCCCGTGCTTTTGTGCCATTCCAACGGCAAAATCGCCCTTGCCGCATCCGATCTCCAGGTGGATCGGAGCCGGGATGGGGAAGTATTGCGCAGGATTTACAGGGGACTCTCCGTCGGGGACGATCAAAAGCTCCGCGCAGGCGGCGATTCGCTCGGCTCCGTGCTTTTTTCTTCTCATTCTCATAAGGAAAAATTCCTTTCCGACCGATTACGGCCGTCACACGTGATTTGCTATCATTATAACAGAACATTGCAGAGAATGCAAGAAAAAACGCAAAAAGAGTGCGAAAATTTATCCGTTAGAGGCTGGCGTATCCAAAGATGCGCGGAGCTTTTCGAGTGCCGCCTTTTCGATGCGGGAAACATAGGAGCGTGAGATCCCGAGTACCGTGGCGATCTCGCGCTGTGTCAGCGCCTTGGTGTGGCCAAAGCCGTAGCGCATGGAAAGGATCTGACGCTCTCTCGGTGTCAGAACGCCCTCCATGCATCGCATCATTTTACCCAGCATGATCTTTTTGTCGATCTCCTCCGTGACGTCCTCCTCACAGCAGATGACGTCCATGTAGGTCAGGGGATTTCCGTCGCGATCGATGTCAATGGTTTCGTTGATGGAGATCTCGTTCGCCAGCTTCTTGCGGGAGCGGAAGTGCATCAAAATCTCGTTCTGAATGCATTTTGCCGCATAGGTTGCAAAGCGCGCGCCGTTGTGGATGTTAAAGGTGTCCACCGCCTTGATAAGGCCTATCGTGCCGATGGAAACCAGATCCTCAGGCTCCTGAGCGGTGGAATAATACTTGCGTACAATGTGCGAAACCAGACGCAGGTTGTGCAGGATCAGCTTTTGTCTTGCTTCCTCGTCCCCTTGCTCTGCCAGAAGGAAGCACTTCCGTTCCTCCTCGGCTCCAAGGGGTGGGGGAAAGCTTTGCGGCGTGCTGATCCCAAGAATCAGATGCAACAGCTTTGTGACAAAGGAAAAGAGTGAAAATATCATCGCATACCTCCATGGACGTTTGTTTGTTGAGTATATGCGATCCGCCTTTTTTTGTTGCCTGTCTTTTGATCTTTTCATTTTTTTGTCTGTCAATTGCATTGACAGTTGAGGAAAAGTATGCTATAATACTGAATTGAACGAAAATCTGCTTTTCGCGTTAGAAGCGCGGAAAAAGAACTTGGAGGATACGTCTTATGAAACAGCTCATCGGAAATGCGGTTGTCGGACAAAGCGGAGGACCTACCGTTGCCATCAACGCAACGCTCGCAGGTGTCATTCGCGGCTTTTTGGAGAACGCGCACGGCGGTTGCATCCGCAAGCTTTACGGAATGCGCAACGGCGTAGAGGGACTTTTGCAGGAAAGACTCATGGATCTCGGTGCGTTTTTTGATACCGAGGAGAAGCTGGAGCTTCTGGAGCACACTCCCTCGTCGGCGCTTGGCTCTTGCCGCAAAAAGCTTCCCAAGGTAGAGGCTGATCCCGCCTTTTACGAGCAGATGCTTGCCATCTTCAAGAAATACGACATCCGTTATTTCTTCTATATCGGCGGAAACGATTCCATGGATACCGTTGCAAAGCTCTCCGCTTATACCGCGGAGCACGAGTACGAAATGGTGATCATCGGTGTTCCCAAGACCATTGATAACGACCTTGTCGGCACCGACCACACCCCGGGCTTTGGCTCTGCCGCAAAGTTCATTGCCGTTACGATGCAGGAGATCCTGCGTGACTGCGCGGTGTACCAGATTCCCGCCGTTACGATCGTTGAGATCATGGGACGTGACGCAGGCTGGCTGACCGCTGCCGCAGGTGTCGGCCTTGCCGTCAACGGACAGGCTCCCGACCTGATCTATCTTCCCGAGCGCGTGTTTGACCTGGATACCTTTATTGCAGACGTTCAGGAGGCGCTGAAGAAGCATCCCAACGTGGTCGTAGCGGTTTCCGAGGGCATTCGCTTCGCCAACGGCAAGTACGTGGGCGAGGGCACCCAGACCGGTGCTACCGACGCGTTCGGACATGCTTACCTCGCAGGTACCGCAAAGACGCTGGAGCTGACCGTCCGCGAGAAGATCGGATGCAAGGTCCGTTCCATCGAGCTCAATCTTCCGCAGCGTTGCGCCGCGCATCTTGCGTCCGAAACCGACCTTACCGAGTCCGTAACCGTCGGCCGCGGTGCCGTTCGCGCAGCAGGAGAGGGCGTGACCGGCTGCATGATGACCTTTATTCGCACCTCCGAGGATCCTTATACGGTCGAGGTGGGACATTCCGACGTTTCCAAGATCGCAAATCAGATCAGAACCGTGGACGACGCGTTCATCAACGAGGCAGGCAACCACATCACGCTTGCTTGCTGCGACTATATCCTGCCCCTGATCAACGGCGAGGCAAAGTGCCGCTATGAAAAGGGCATCCCCATGCATATCATCCTCTGAACCGAAAGGGTAAACAAACAGCTATGAAGAAAATCGCAGTGGTAACCGGTGCCTCCTCCGGTATGGGTAAGGAGTTCGTTCTGCGCCTTGCGCAGGACGCAAGCCTTGACGAGATCTGGGTGATCGCCCGCCGCAAGGAGCGTCTTGAAGCATTGCAGCGCGAGGTTTCGGGCAAGATCCGCCCTATGCCGATGGATCTGACAAAGCCCGAAAGCATCGAAAAATACAAGCGCACTCTGGAGCGTGAAAAGCCCTTTGTGGCAGTGCTGGTCAATGCCAGCGGTGTCGGACGCTTCGGCGCCTTCGAGGCGGTGGACATGGACACCAACTACAACATGATCGACCTCAACGTAAAGGCATACGTGGGTATGACCTATGCGACGCTTCCGTTCTTGCACGAGGGAAGTCAGGTCTATCAGCTGGCATCGCTTTCCTCCTTCCAGCCCGTGCCGTATATCAACGTCTACGGTGCGACCAAGGCGTTCACCCTGAGCTTTTCCCGCGCGCTCAACGTTGAGCTCAAGCCCCGTAAGATCAAGGTGATGGCGGTTTGTCCCGGCTGGGTCAAGACGGAGTTTTTCGATCATGCCGTGACCGACAGCACCATTACCTATTACAATCATTTCTACACCCCGGAGCAGGTCGTTCGCCGCGCGTTCCGCGATATGAAGCGAGGCAAGGACGTATCGATCTGCGGCTTCCGCATCCGCGCGCAGGTGCGCTTGACTAAGCTGCTGCCGCACCGCTGGATCATGAAGATCTGGTGCAAGCAGCAGAAAAAGTAAACCATACAGCGCCCCGCGTTCCCGTGGGGCGCTGTGCGTGCCTTTGCCAAATAGGCAATCTGTTTTAAAAGAAAGGAGCGGCAATCCCCATGAGAAAGATTACCGTGTATTTGGACGATGAATCGGGTGCCTCACTCGATGCGCTGACCGTGTCGGCAATCGGGTTATATTTGTTTGGATTTATCGGAATGTTTATCATGTTGTTCAGCATTCCCGCCGAGTTTTTGTTTGCCGGAGTCATTGCTCTGATCATCTATCTGCTTCCGATCATTCTGGTCATTCTCGCTTTGATTATCCGACCCTTTGTTCAGATACCGACGCACGTGCTTGACCCAGAGGACGAGCCCATTACCTATCAACTGTGCCGTATGCTGGTGGGCGGTGGAGGCGTCTTCAAAAATATTTTGCGACGCTTTATCTCTCCGTTTTCGTTCGTTCTCTTTAACGTTTTATTCGCTCTTTTTTGGGTTTGCTACGGCTCGGACGCGGTCGAGGAGAGCGCCCTGATCGCAATCGTGATCCCCGGCGCATACGCGATGTATTATTACCCCTTTGTGCTGATTCGGAACGCGATCAAGCAGCGCAGTAAACTCTTGGGAATCGTTGCGGCGGCAATCATTTTTGTATCGCTTGCACTTTTTTTGATCAATTATGACCGCTTTATGGAAGCCGATTCCGTTTTGGGTCCCGCATTCTTTTTCAGCATGCTGACGTTGCTCGGAACGCTTACGATCCTGATTTGCAAGCTGATCACCGCCAAGAAAAAGAAGAAGCACATATGGCTTCTCGGTATCTACCTTGCCACTGTCGCAGTGGTGGCACTTGCCGTGTTGTAACAACGCATCAAACAAGGACGGAGAAAATGCGCAGTAACCGTGAGGGCACTACGCTAAATCTCCGTCCTTTTTATTGTGCCAAGATAGCAGCCAAGCAGTTCTAATTTCCTTCGTTTTTGCGTAAACTGTAACGACTTTGAAACGGGAGGAAGATGGAATTGAAGCGTGTGATGGTGGTGATGGGGACGCGTCCCGAGGCAATCAAGCTTTGCCCCTTGGTTCGCGAGCTTCGGAAAAGAGGGAAAACGGAGGTATCGGTTTTGTCAACGGGGCAGCACCGTGCCATGCTGGACAGTGCCATGGAGGCGTTTTCGGTGCGAGCGGATTTTGATCTGGACGCGATGCGTACAGGGCAAAGCTCCGCGACGCTTGCGTCGCGCGTGTTGAAGCATGCGGATGAAATTTTTGAGGCGGAAAAGCCTGAAATCGTGATCGTGCAGGGAGATACCACCTCGGCGTATGCGGCAGCGGCGTCCGCATTCTACCGAAAGATCCCGGTCGCGCACGTCGAGGCGGGCTTGCGCACCTACCACATGGACGCCCCCTTTCCCGAGGAATACCACAGACGCGCGATTGCCCTGATGTCTACCTATCATTTCGCTCCCACCGTTACGGCAAAAAAGAATTTGCTACGCGAAGGCATTCCCGAGCGCTCCGTTTTTATCACGGGTAACACGGTCGTGGACGCCCTGCGCATTACCCTGAATGAAAAAAAGCCCGCAAAGCCCTGGCATTTTCCGAAAAATCGGCGCGTGATCCTTTTTACGGCGCACAGAAAGGAAAATCTCGGAGCCAATCTTGCGGGAATGTTCTGTGCTCTGCGCCGCATCGTACGGGAAAACACGGACGTCGTGGCGATCTGTCCCCTGCATCACAATCCCGAGGTTCGCTCGGCGGCAAAGGCGATCCTTTGCGGAGAGAAGCGTATCGTGATGATGGAGCCTCCCGAGATCGTCAGCTTCCACCATTTGCTCCCGCATTGCTATCTGATCCTGACCGACAGCGGAGGCATTCAGGAGGAGGCGGTTTCCCTTGGAATTCCAACCGTTGTGATGCGTTATTCCACCGAGCGGAGCGAGGGAATGCGCGCGGGATCCCTCCGTCTTTGCGGAAGCGCGGAGGAGGGGATCGTAACGGTTGCCAACCGACTGCTTGCCAAGGACTGTGAGGAGTACGCAAGCATGAAGAAGCCCTCCGCCGTGTTTGGGGACGGAAGGGCATGCGCGCGGATCGCGGATGTATTGGAAAAGCTTTGATCTCATATGATAAAGAACACCCGTCTTGGCAGGTTGCAGGGCGGGTGTTTTGATATTTTTTTAAATTTGGACGACGTTTCCGTCAAAGTCCTTCCAGGTAAAGGTCTGACCCTCGAGGATCAGATATCCGTGATGGGAATTTTCCTTCGGAATGGATACCGAGCCGCAGTTGAGATAGGTGAAATTTTCGTGCGCACGCTTCGCGGGCACGTGCGTGTGTCCGCACAGAAGAAAATCACCCTTTGCAAGGGGTGGGGGATTGTCCTCACCGTAGAGGTGTCCGTGCGTGGCAAAGATGCGCAGCCCGTTGACGTCAAGAAAGGCGTAATCGGCAAGAACGGGGAAGGAGAGCACCATCTGGTCGACCTCCGCCTCGCAGTTTCCTCTGACGCACAGAAGATTTTCCCGCAGTCCGTTGAGCATCTCAATGACGCGCTTGGGGGCATAGTCGCGGGGCAGATCGTTGCGGGGGCCGTGATAAAGCAGGTCGCCGAGGAGCACAAGTCTGTCGGGCGCTTCTCTGTGATAGGCGGCGATCAATTGCTCGCAATAGTATGCGGATCCGTGAATGTCGGATGCGATCATCAGTTTCATAAGCAGTTCCTTTCGGGGATAAATTCTATCACAATTATATCCGTTTTGCAAAATCCTGTCAATAGGCGCCCGCCTTTTTGGTGAAAAATTGTATGCTTTTCCCGCACTTATCTTGAGATTTTACTTGACAAAAGCACTGTATTGTTGTATAATTGTATACATAGATACAAGGAGGTGCTCAAATGTTAGAAATTTCGAATAAAACAAATCTGTTAGAGCAAAAAACCTACCGTTATTCCTTGCAGGACGTAGAGGAGCCCAACCTTTACCGTGACGTCTATCCTTATACCGACGTTCCCCGCATTGCCTTCAACCATCGCCGCGTGCCGATCGGCATGCCTGAGGATATCTGGATCACCGATACCTCCTTCCGTGACGGTCAGCAATCGGTAGAGCCGTACAGCGTTCAGAATATCGTGGACCTTTATAAACTGATGTCACGTCTGAGCGGTCCTTACGGCATCATTCGCCAGACCGAATTTTTCGTATACAGCAAAAAGGATCGGGAGGCGATCCAGAGATGTCAGGAGCTGGGACTTACGTTCCCCGAGATCACCACGTGGATCCGCGCGAGCAAGGAGGACTTCAAGCTTGTGCGCGATCTTGGTATCCGTGAAACGGGAATTCTCGTTTCCTGCAGTGACTATCACATCTTCAAAAAGATGAAGATGACGCGTAAGCAGTGCATGGATTACTATCTACAGACCGTTGCCGAGGCGTTTGAGGCGGGCGTTATGCCGCGCTGTCACCTGGAGGATATCACAAGAGCGGACTTCTACGGCTTCGTCGTCCCCTTTGTCAATGAATTGATGAAGATGTCGAGCGACGCAAAGATCCCCGTCCGCATCCGCGCGTGTGACACCATGGGATACGGTATTCCGTACCCGGAGGTCGCCATCCCGCGAAGCGTCCCGGGCATCGTTTACGGCTTGCAGCATTATTCCGACGTGCCCAGCGAGATGCTGGAATGGCATGGACACAACGATTTTTACAAGGCGGTTACCAACGCGACTACGGCTTGGCTTTACGGTGCTTGCGGCGTCAACTGCTCCTTGCTCGGAATCGGCGAGCGCACGGGCAACATTTCTCTTGAGGCAATGGTCTTTGAGTATGCGTCCCTGCGCGGCTCCTTTGACGGCATGGATCCTACGGCGATCACCGAGATCGCGGATTATTTCCAAAAGGAAATGGGCTACAAGATCCCTCCCATGACACCCTTTGTGGGAAAGAACTTCAACGTCACGCGTGCGGGTATTCACGCAGACGGACTTCTCAAGGATGAGGAGATCTATAACATTTTTGACACCAAAAAGCTTTTGAACCGTCCCGCATCGGTCATGATCAGCAAGACGTCGGGTCTTGCGGGTATCGCTTACTGGATCAACGAAAACTACCGTCTTTCTCCCTCCGAGGCGGTCGATAAAAAGGATCCGCTCGTCGTCGCCCTGAAGGCATGGATCGACGAGGAATACGAGGGAGGACGTCAGACGTCCCTGTCCACACCCGAGCTCGAGGAAAAGATCGAGGAGCTTTCGGGCAAGCGCTTTGCGCGTCTGTAAGGAGGTAACAACTCATGTTAGAGCATAAGACGATATCGCTTTCCGAGCAGGTCTTTGACCGCTTGGAAACCGAGATCCTTTCCGGAAAATACCCAAGAGGCGAGATCCTGACCGAAATGAAGCTGGTTCAGGATATGGGCGTCAGCCGCACACCCATCCGCGAGGCTCTGCGCCGTTTGGAGCAGGAGCACATCATTGAAATGACCACGCGCGGCATTCTGATCGTCGGTGTAACGCATAAGGATCTGGAGGACATCTTCAACATCCGCATCCGCATTGAGGGCATGTGCTCCTACGAGGCGGCAAAGAACATCACCGAGGAAGAGCTGCGGGAGCTGCGGGAAACCCTGGAGCTGCAGGAATTCTATATTCCGAAGGGCGACGCCGACCGCATCAAGATCATGGACAGCAAATTTCATCAGCTTCTGTACCGCTTCAGCGGAAGCTCGGTCTATTACGATACGCTCATGCCTTTGCACAAAAAGGTGCAGAAGTACCGCAGAGTATCGGTCGAGAACGAGGATCGCGCACGCCAATCTGCCAGAGAGCACCGCGCGATCTATGAGGCGATCGCCGCACGCGACGCCGCTCTTGCTGAGCAACGTACGGTAGAGCATATCAAAAACGCAATGGATCACATCTTAGGACGGGAGATAGACTAATGGGACTCACAATCGCACAAAAAATCATCAAGGAACACCTGATCAGCGGAGATATGACTGTCGGAAGCGAGGTCGCTCTGCGCATCGACCAGACCCTGACGCAGGACGCGACGGGAACGATGGCATATCTGGAATTCGAAGCGATGGGAATTGACCGCGTACGCACCGAGCGAAGCGTGGCGTATATTGATCATAACACCCTGCAATCCGGCTTTGAAAACGCGGATGACCACCGCTATATTCAATCGGTCGCAAAGAAGCACGGCATTTATTTTTCCAGACCCGGTAACGGTATTTGTCATCAGGTGCACCTGGAGCGCTTCGGCATTCCCGGCAAGACCCTGATCGGATCGGACAGCCACACTCCTACGGGCGGCGGCATCGGGATGCTCGCCTTTGGTGCGGGCGGTCTTGACGTCGCGGTCGCAATGGGCGGCGGTGCGTACTATATCACCATGCCCAAGATGTATAAGGTCAACCTGACGGGAAGGCTGCGCCCCTTTGTCACCGCAAAGGACGTCAGCCTTGAGATCCTGCGCATCCTTTCGGTCAAGGGCGGCGTGGGTGCCATCATCGAGTGGGGCGGCGAGGGCATTGCCAGCCTTTCCGTTCCCGAGCGTGCCACCATTACCAACATGGGCACAGAGCTTGGAGCGACTACCTCGATCTTCCCGTCGGACGAGATCACGCGTCAGTTTTTGCGTGCCGAGGGACGCGAGGAGGACTACGTTCCGCTTGAGAGCGACGCGGATGCCGTATACGACCGCGTGATCGACATTGATCTTGACACGCTTGTTCCCATGATCGCGTGCCCTCACAGCCCCGACAACGTCGTACGCGTGGATAGCCTGAAGGGAACCAAGGTCAATCAGGTCTGCATCGGCTCCTGCACCAACTCCTCGCTTCTGGATATGCTGAAGGTCGCGGCGCTGCTCAAGGGAAAAATCATTTCTCCCGACGTCAGCCTTTCGATCTCTCCGGGATCTAAGCAGGTGCTGACGATGCTGTCGGAGTGCGGAGCGCTGACCGATATTCTTGCCAGCGGCGCACGCGTGCTGGAGTGTGCCTGCGGACCTTGCATCGGTATGGGCTTTTCTCCCAATTCCGCGGGTGTCAGCCTCCGTACCTTCAACCGAAACTTTGAGGGCAGAAGCGGAACGGCTGACGCAAGGGTTTATCTCGTTTCCCCAGAAACCGCCGTCGCGGCGGCTCTGACGGGTGAGATCACCGATCCGATCCTGCTTGGGGAAATGCCCAAGATTACTATGCCCGATGCCTTCCGCATCGATGACAGTGCCGTTCTTGCTCCCGCACCTGCGGATGAAGCGGCAGAGCTGGAGATCCTGCGCGGTCCGAACATCAAAAAGTTCCCGACCACCTACCCGCAAGAGGATTGCCTGAAGGCACCCCTTGTTCTCAAGGTAGGGGATAATATCACCACCGACCACATTATGCCCGCAGGAGCCAAGATCCTGCCTTACCGCTCCAACATTCCGTTCCTTTCCCAATATTGCTTCGGCGTTTGCGACAAGACCTTCCCCGAGCGCGCCAAGGCGGCGGGACAGAGCATCATTGTGGGCGGCAGCAACTACGGGCAGGGCTCCTCGCGTGAGCATGCCGCGCTCGTACCGCTCTATCTCGGCGTTCGCGCGGTGATCGCAAAGAGCTTTGCGCGCATCCATATCGCAAACCTCATCAACGCCGGTATTATGCCCCTGTGCTTTGAGGATCCCGAGGATTACGACAAGCTCTCGCAGGGCGACGTGCTTTCCGTGACGGGCGTCTGGGCAGGTATGGAGAGCGGCAGGATGACGCTGCTTGACGAAACGACAGGGGAGAGCATTCCCTTGGTCTGTGCCTTTACCGATCGCCAAAGGGAGATTTTGAAGGCGGGAGGACTCCTTGCCTACACGGGGCAGAGTCTGTAAAGGTTATTTAGAGCAATCACAGGAGATACAATATGAAGAAAATCGCAATGAAAACGCCGCTGGTCGAGATGGACGGCGACGAAATGACAAGAATTCTTTGGAAGATGATCAAGGACGAGCTCCTGCTCCCCTTTGTCGATCTGAAAACCGAGTACTACGATCTGGGGCTTGTTGAGCGCGAGCGCACCAAGGACCAAGTGACCTTTGATTCGGCGTACGCCACGCAAAAATACGGTGTTGCCGTCAAGTGTGCCACCATTACGCCCAACAAGCAGCGTGTGGAGGAATACAATCTTTCTCAGATGTGGAAGAGCCCCAACGGCACCATCCGCGCGATCCTGGACGGCACGGTCTTCCGCGCCCCCATCCTGATCGACAGCATCCGTCCCGCCGTCCGCAACTGGAAAAAGCCGATCACCATCGCGCGCCACGCGTACGGAGATATCTATAAGGCAACCGAATTCCGCGTTCCCGAAAAGGGAAAGGCGGAGCTGGTCTTTACCGACGAGAACGGACGGGAAACCTTCCGCCAGACGGTCTATGATTTTGAGTGTCCCGGTGTGCTGCAGGGAAGCTATAATAAGGATAATTCCATTCGCTCCTTCGCGCACGCGTGCTTCCAGTTTGCGCTGGATTCCAAGCAGGATCTGTGGTTCTCCGCAAAGGACACCATTTCCAAGCAGTACGACCAGACCTTTAAGCTGATCTTCCAGGAGATCTATGAGGCGGAGTACGAGGCAGCCTTCAAGGAGGCGGGAATTACCTATTTCTATACTCTGATCGACGATGCCGTCGCGCGTGTCGTGCGCAGTGAGGGTGGCTTTATCTGGGCTTGCAAGAACTATGACGGCGACGTCATGAGCGATATGGTTTCCACCGCGTTCGGCTCTCTTGCCATGATGACGTCCGTCCTGGTTTCTCCCGACGGAAAATATGAGTACGAGGCGGCACACGGAACCGTAACCAGACACTACTACCGTTACCTCAAGGGAGAGGAGACCTCCACCAATCCCATTGCCACCATTTACGCGTGGTCGGGTGCTCTGCGCAAGAGAGGAGAGCTGGACGGTCTTGAAGATCTTGTCCGCTTTGCGGATGCCCTGGAGGGCGCGTGCATCGACACGCTCAACGACGGCATTATGACCAAGGATCTGGTCGGGCTTGTCGCAGAGGGCACCAAAACGCAGGCAGTCAATTCCGCGGAGTTCATTCGCGCCATCCGAGCACGTCTGCAGGCAAGACTTGGCGCTTAACAAAGCAAAAAACGGATAGGGAAGGGCACGTTCAGCCTTTTCCTATCCGTTTTATTTTTTATATCAAAATTAAAAATGCACACCCGCAGGGTCCTTCGCGATGAGGATGTCATGAGATTGACACTTCACGAAAAATCCAAGTGATGTGCATAGGGGGGAACACGGCAGATCCCGAAGGATTGCCGGCAAGGGATATTATACCGCAAAAATCCCGATTTGTAAATATTCAATTTTGACGAAAAAAGACACAAATTTTTGTGAAAAAGGTACGGAGTAAAATTTTGCCACAATCCGGGTGCCGTTTTTTGTGCAAAGATGCCACGACATCGATGTCGTAGGTCCCGTTTTGGCGCGATTTTTCGATTTTATCCGCTTTTATTCGGGGATTTTCCCGATCTTTTGCATCTTGTGCAGGACGGATGGATCAAAAACAAAAAAATATGAAAAAAAGGTGAAAAAGGGCTTGACAAAGGAGGGAAAGGGTGCTATAATATCAAGGACAACAAAGCAGAACTCTCCGTTCTCACCCTCAGGCATCGGCGTTGCGGGTTGATATTTCTTCCTTTTGCTTGCAAAGGGTTGGCGTGTATCGTACGGGGACTTGTGTCTTTGTACGGTATTTTTTATTTTGGAGGTGTTGGACTATTAGCGCAAAGGACAACAAAGAGAACCTGCTCAACGAGGAGATCACCGCAAAGGAGGTCCGCCTGATCAATTCGGACGGAGAACCCGTGGGAATCATGAGCTCCCAGAAGGCATTGGAATTGGCATACGATCAAGGTCTTGACCTTGTCATGATGGCATCGCAGGCAAATCCGCCCGTATGCAAGATCATGGATTATGGCAAATTCCGCTTCGAGCGTGAAAAGCGCGAAAAGGAAGCCAGAAAGAAGCAGCAAACCATCGAGCTCAAGGAAATCCAGCTTTCCTACCGCATCGAAACCCATGACTTTGAAACCAAGGTCAAGCACGCGCTCCGCTTTTTGAACGACGGCAACAAGGTTCGCGTCGTCATGAAGTTCAAGGGTCGCGAGATGAGCCACGTCAATATGGGCCGTGAGGTATTGGAACGCTTTGAGGCAGCCTGCTCCGAGGTGGGGAGCGTGGATAAGCGCCCCGTTCTGGACGGCAGATTTATGAGCATGGTCATCTCGCCCGTCAAAGCGAAATAATCCAACCGTGATACAGTTCATTCTATACTTTGCCGCGGCAAAGGACTGCATGATATAAAATTTCCGGCGTTTCCATTGCCGGACATTGAAGAAAAGGAGTTAACAAAATGGGAAAAGTCAAAACGCATAAGGCTTCGGCTAAAAGATTTACCGTTACTGCAAACGGTAAGGTAAAAATGTTCCACAGCTCTCACCGTCATAAGACCGGTAACAAGAGCGCCAAAAGACTCAGACACCTTCGTTCCAGCACCACGGTGCAGGGAAAGATGGCAGAGAATCTGAAGACCTTGGTCCTGAAGTAAGACGAAACGGAGGAATTGAAAAATGGCAAGAGTTAAGGGCGCAATGATGACGCGCAAGAGAAGAAAGGCTACCCTGAAGGCCGCTAAGGGCTACTGGGGCGCAAAATCCAAGCACTTTAAGATGGCGAAGCAAGCCGTTCTCAAGAGCGGTAACTACGCTTTTGCAGGCAGAAAGCTCAAGAAGAGAGATTTCCGCACTCTTTGGATCACCAGAATTTCCGCACAGGCAAAGGTAAACGGCATGAACTATTCTACCTTCATGCACGGTCTGAAGAAGGCAGGCATCAACCTCAACCGCAAGATGCTGGCTGAGCTCGCCGTTGCCGACAAGGAAGCATTCGCAGCTCTGGCTGAGCAGGCAAAGGCTGCTCTTTGATGCAGACAATCAAAAACCCGATGAAATTCATCGGGTTTTTGTCATACATAGAGGGGAAAAGCGGATGCGCTTTTTTCCTTTTTTTGAGAGAAATGAGGACGTTTTACGATGAATTTTTACGAGGTCATCAGCTCCAAGCAGAACAGAACCGTGATCGAGATCGGGAAGCTCTTGGAGAAAAAATATCGGGATGAGATGGGAGTCTTTCGCTTTGACGGTGTCAAGCTGTTGGAGGAGGCGATCAAAAACCGACTTGTCCTGACGCACGTTTTATTGCAGCAGTCGCGGGCAGAGGAGATCCTGGATTTGATTCGCTCTCGCCTTGGTGCCGGCGCGATTGCCGATACGACTCGTATTTTGGTGCTTTCTGACGACGTGTTTGGAAAAATTTCCGAAGAAAAAGCGCCTCAGGGAGTAATAACTGTTGCAAAATATATTGACAAAATCGAAAAAAATGCTACAATATATAATAGCTACAATTTTTCCGTTGACATCGGGGAGCAGATTCTGCTTCTCGAATCGGTGCGTGATCCCTCCAATCTCGGTGCTATGATCCGCACTGCCGCCGCCTTTGGAACAGACCGCCTGATTCTGAGCGCGGACTGTGCCGACGTCTACAATCCGAGAACGGTACGGGCGGCTATGGGAACGCTGTTCAACCAGCGTATCGATTACGTCGAATCCCTGACGCAGACGATCGGGGCACTTAAGAGAAGCGGACGACGCGTTCTTGCGGCAACGCTGAATGCGGATGCGATGCGACTGGACGGAAACGCCTTGCAGATCGGGGACTGCGTCGTGATCGGCAACGAGGGGCACGGACTCTCGCAGGCTTGCATTGACGCGTGCGGGCAGAGTGTGTTTATTCCCATGAGCGAGCGTGCCGAATCGCTCAACGCAGCGGTCGCGGCATCGATCCTGATCTGGGAGCTTTCCAAGCTCCGCACTTGAACAAAATTTACGGATGAAAATTTTCGAAGGAGGAGCATATGAAACAAAAGGACGTTTTGTTTTGGCTGTGGCTTGCCGATGCCTTGGGTGCTGCCAGCCGTGATTTTCGAACCTTGATCGAGTTGTACGAGAATCCGTACGAGCTCTTCCATGCCGAGGAATATGAATTGGATGCCATCAAGGGCATCTCGCCCAAAACAAGATCGGCGCTTTCCAACCGCGATCTGGAGGCGGCAAGCGCGATCTTAGATGCTTGTCAGCGTCAGAATATCCACATTCTGACCTATGCGGATCCGCTCTATCCGAGTGCCTTGCGCGCCATCAAGCAGCCACCGATCGTGCTTTATTATCTGGGTACGCTGCCGGACCTGAACGGACGGCTTTCAATTGGCATGGTGGGCACGCGACGGATGAGTGCATACGGCTTGCGCTCGGCGTATAAAATAGCCTATGAGCTTGCAAGCGTGGATGCCGTTGTGGTCAGCGGAATGGCATCGGGGATCGACGGTGTTTCCGCTGCTGCGGCAATTGCCGCAAAAGGGCAGACGATCGCGGTGCTCGGCTGTGGGATTGATATCGTGTATCCACAGCATCATAAAAAACTGCGCGATGCCATCGCGGCGCACGGCGCGGTCATTTCCGAATATCCGCCCGCAACCAAGCCGTTGCGGCATCACTTCCCGACGCGTAACCGCATCATCAGTGGACTTTCGCAGGGAACGCTTGTGGTCGAAGCAGGCATCGGAAGCGGATCGCTGATTACCGCAAAGGAAGCGGTCCTGCAAGGAAAGGACGTATTCGCCATTCCCGCAAACGTCGGAAGCAAGGGCGCCGAGGGTACGAACGGACTGTTGCAAGACGGCGCGAATCTGGTGCTGGATACCTCGGATATCTTAAAACGCTATGAATACGTTTATGCCAAAACGCTTCGCACGGAGCGTCTGACAAAGGCAAAGGAAGAATCTGCGGCAGATCTGCAATATCTGCAATCGCTCGGAGTGATCGAGCTGCAGGGTGCGCAGACGGAACAGCCGAAGAATCCGCCATTGCGCGCGCTGACGAAGGAGGAGCAACCGAAAAGATCCGCACTGCGTAGGGAGTCGAGTGTCAAAGCAAAGACGCGACAAACGGCAGAAGAAAGGGAACCCGTAAAGCCAACGGGAGCTCCGAAATCGGAAGAGGCGCACAGCGAGCTGACTCCCGTCCAGCTGGCGATTCTGGAAGCAATGCCCATCGACCGCGCGATCAGCGCGGATGCGCTCGCCAATCTGGATCATCCGTGGGGCGATGTCATCGCCGCCCTTACCGTCCTCGAGATCATGGGCCTTGTCGAAAAGCTCCCCGGAGCACTGTATACGAAGATCTGAACAACGAAAATAAAAGAAACTCTTTACCTCCAACAGAAAGGAAACAACATGGCACACAATCTGGTGATTTTGGAGTCCCCCTCCAAGGCATTGACAGTCAAAGGATATCTTGGAAGCAACTATAAGGTGATCGCATCCATCGGACACGTCCGCGATCTGCCCAAAAGCTCGCTTGGCGTTGATATTGAAAACGACTTCGAGGCACACTATATCAACATCCGCGGCAAGGGTGACCTGATCAAGGAGATCCGAAAGGAAGCCAAGGCGGCAAACAAGATCTACCTCGCAACTGACCCTGACCGTGAGGGAGAGGCGATCGCGTGGCATCTTTCGGTAGCACTCGGTATTCCGGTTGAGAAGACCCAGCGCATCTGCTTTAACGAGGTTACCAAGAACGCAGTCCGCGCGGCGATCAAGTCGCCAAGACAGATCAATATGGATCTTGTCAACGCACAGCAGACCAGAAGAATTCTCGACCGTATCTTAGGTTACAAGCTCAGCCCGCTGCTTTGGAAAAACGTCAAGAGCGGTCTGAGCGCAGGACGCGTGCAGTCGGTTGCAACTCGCATCATCGTTGAGCGCGAGGAGGAGATCCGCGGCTTCGTTCCCGAGGAATACTGGACGCTGGAAACCACGCTCTATTCTCCCGACGGCAAGCCCTTCCGTGTCACCTTCTGGGGGGACGAGAACGGCAAGATCCGTCTGAAAAGCGCAGAGGAGGCAAACGCCGTCGCAAGTGCCGTCAACGGAAAGCTTTATACCGTAAGCTCGGTGCGCAAGGCGACCAAGCACAAGTCTCCCGCCGCACCCTTTACGACCTCCACGCTCCAGCAGGAGGCGTTCCGCAAGCTGGGCTTCCAATCTCAGCGCACCATGAAGGTCGCGCAGGAGCTGTACGAGGGTATCAATCTCGGCACCAAGCTCGGGGGTCTTCAGGGTCTGATCACCTACATGCGTACCGACTCGGTCCGCATTTCCGAGGAGGCACAGGGCGCCGCAAGAGAATTCATCACGCAGAAATACGGTGACAGCTACTGCCCCAAGACCGCCCGTACCTATAAATCCAAGGCGGGCGCACAGGATGCGCACGAGGCGATCCGTCCTTCCAAGGTCGAGCTCGAGCCTGCGCTCATCCGCAAGCATTTGACAAACGATCAGTTCAAGCTTTACAAGCTGATCTGGGAATGCTTCGTGGCAAGCCAGATGGAGTCCGCAGTTTTGGATACCATCAGCCTCTCCTTTACCTGCCAGGGCTACGTGTTCCGCACCAGCGGATACTCGGTTGCGTTCCCCGGATACATGGCAGTGTATGAGCAGAGCGAGGAGGCAAGCGCAAGCCAGAACGAGGACGAACCCCGTGAGGTCAAGGATATCCGACTCCCCGAGCTTTCTCAGGGAGAGCGTCTGAAGGCGGACGATCTCGATATGGCACAGCATTACACCGAGCCTCCCGTGCGCTATAACGACGCCTCTCTTATCCAGATGCTGAAGGATCTGGACATTGGACGTCCCAGCACCTATGCTACGATCCTGACCACCATTCTGACCAGAAACTACGTCAAGCGCGAGGGCAAGGCGTTCGTTCCCACACCTCTGGGCGAGGTCACCAACCGTTTGATGAAGGAGAATTTCCCCTCCATCGTCGACTATGGCTTTACCGCTGAGATGGAAAACGGACTTGACGAGATCGAAAACGGCGAGGAAACCATGCTTCGCGTCCTGAACGATTTCTGGGCAGACTTCTCCAAGCAGCTCGAGGCGGCAGAGAAGAGCATCGGACAAAACAGCATTGATATTCCTCCCGAGGAAACCGATATCATTTGCGAGAAGTGCGGCAGCCGCATGGTGGTTCGCAACGGACGCTTCGGCAAGTTTGCCGCTTGTCCCAATTATCCCACCTGCCGCAACACCAAGCCCTTGACACCTCCCGCTCCCGCAGAGGAGGTCAAGGAGGAGAGCGGGGAGAAGAAGCAACCCGCCGTCGCGGATTTCAAATGTGAGAAGTGCGGTGGTGATATGGTGCTTCGTACGGGCAAATTCGGCAGCTTCTACGCATGCAGCCGTTATCCCGAGTGCAAGTTTACCAAGGCACGCGTCAGAGATACCGGCGTCAGCTGCCCCAAGTGCGAAGCAAAGATCGTTACCAAGTACGGCAAGAACCGTACGGTATTCTACAGCTGCGAGCGTTATCCCGAGTGCGATTTTTCCTCCTGGGATATGCCGGTCAACGAAAAATGTCCGGATTGCGGCAAGCTGCTCTTCCGTAAGAAGGGCAAGAGCCTGTTGGTCTGCCACGATCAGGGCTGCGGATACTCGCGCGAGATCGCGGAGAACGAGCGCCCGTCCGAGGATGCGGAATGAAGCCGTATTTAGTCGTTTACGGAGCAGGCCTTGCCGGATGTGAGGCGGCGTGGCAGGCGGCACGTGCGGGCGTTGAGGTCCATCTTTACGAGATGAAGCCAAGCAAGATGACTCCCGCGCACCACAGCGAGGGCTTTGCGGAGCTGGTCTGCTCCAATTCCTTGCGCTCGGACAGCCTGTCCAACGCCGTAGGACTTCTGAAAGAGGAGATGCGCCGCATGGGCTCCCTGATCATGGAGGCGGCGGACGCAACGCGCGTTCCCGCGGGCTCTGCATTGGCGGTCGATCGCACACTGTTCTCGGAATATATTACGGATAAGATCCGTTCCTGCCCCAACATCAGGATCTTTGAGGAGGAGGTAACGGCGCTTGAGGAGGATGCCGTAACGGTTATCGCGACGGGACCCCTGACGTCCGAGCCTTTGGCGGATTATATCGCACATGAGCTTGAATGCGGCGCTCTGCATTTCTTTGATGCCGCGGCTCCCATCGTAAGCTTTTCCAGCATCAATATGGACGTTGCTTACTTTGCCTCCCGCTATGATAAGGGCGACGCGGATTATATCAACTGTCCGATGACAAAGGAGCAGTACGATGCCTTTTACGAGGCGCTTACCACCGCAAAAGAGGCGGAGCTCAAGGATTTTGACCGGGAAAGCCAGAAGGATCTGAAGGTCTTTGAGGGCTGTATGCCGGTCGAGGTCATGGCAAAGAGAGGATATGACACACTGCGTTACGGACCGATGAAGCCGGTAGGGTTGATTGATCCTCGCGTATGGGAGGAGGCATACGCCGTCGTCCAGCTCCGCAAGGAGAACGTCGAGGGAAGCATGTTCAATCTGGTCGGCTTCCAGACGCACCTGACCTTTCCCGAGCAAAAGCGTGTATTTTGCATGATTCCGGGACTTGAGAATGCGGAGTTTTTACGCTTTGGCGTGATGCACCGCAATACCTACCTCAATTCCCCCGAGCTTTTGGATGCCACGTACGCCATGAGAAAGCGCCCGAACGTCTTCTTTGCGGGACAAATGACGGGTGTCGAGGGTTACGTTGAGTCCGCGGGAAGCGGTCTTGTGGCAGGGATCAACGCAGTCAGAAAACTGCAAAATCAAGAGGCGGCTCCGTTCCCCGAGCAGACCATGCTCGGTGCCATGGCTGCATACGTCAGCCGCGGCGGAATCGGAAAATTCACCCCAATGAATGCCAACTTCGGCATTGTCCCAACGCTTGGATACCGCGTCAAGGGTGGAAAAGCGGCAAAAAATGAGAAGCTTGCAGAGCGTGCGCTCGAGGTCCTTGAGGGCTTTTTGGAGCCTTGCGGGGAAGAGTGCTGCGCAAAACAATGAGTCATATCTCCAAGGGGCATTCCCTTGGAGTAAAGGGAGATTATGAGAATTATCGTAGATGTAATGGGTGGCGACAACGCCCCCGAGGAGACCGTCAGAGGCGTTTTCATGGCGGCAAAGGAATACAATGCGTCCTACATCATGGTGGGAAACCGCTATGACATTGAGCGTATTGCAAAGGAAGAAAATTTCGATATTCGCCGTATGGACATCGTGCATACCGATACCGTGATCGCGATGGAGGACGATCCTCTTTGCGTCGTGCGCGGCAAGCAGGATTCCTCCATGGCGATCGGTCTTAAAATGCTTGCCGAAGGGTATGGCGACGCGTTTGTCAGTACGGGCAACACGGGCGCGCTCTTTACGGGCTCGACGCTGATCGTTCGTAAGGTCAAGGGCGTATTGCGCGCGGGTATCGGTGCGATATTACCGTTGCAGGTTCCCGTTCTTCTTCTGGATACCGGAGCAAACCTTGTGGTAACCGAGGAGAACCTCGAGCAGTTTGCCGTGATGGGATCTGCCTTTATGCGCAAAATGTATCACGTCAATAATCCCCGCGTGGGCTTGCTCAACAACGGAGCCGAGGAGATCAAGGGAACCGAGCTTCAGCAGGCGGCGTATAAGCGTCTTTCGGCTTGCAAGGAGATCAACTTCGTTGGAAACGTTGAGGGAAGTACGCTGCCGTTTGACAGCTGTGACGTTCTGGTCGCGGACGGATTTACGGGCAATATTTGCCTCAAGAGCGTAGAGGGCATCGCAAAGATGCTTCTCAAACGCCTCAAGGAGGTCTTTTACAGCACCCCCGCTACCAAGCTGGCGGCACTTTCCATGAAAAAGCAGCTTGACGAAATGAAGCATGATTACGATGCCAAGGAGCATGGCGGAGCTCCCATTTTGGGCATCTCAAAGCCCGTCATCAAGGCGCACGGATCCTCGGATGCGGTTGCCTTCAAGAACGCGATCCGCCAAGCCATCGATTACGCGCAATCCGACGTCATTTACGACATTGCCGTAGCGGCAAAGGAATACAACGAGCGCAAAAAGCTGCTCAAGGAGCAAGCCGCCAAGGCGGCTGCCGAGGCTGAGGCAGAGGCTGCAAGGGCGGCTGCCGCAGAGCAGGCTCAGACAAACGTGAGAGGGTGAACGGTATGGAACGAAGGATTGAGGAATTGCAGGTGCGTCTTGGGTACCGCTTTTCCGGCCTTGATTATTTGAAGCAGGCATTGACGCATTCCTCCTATTCCAACGAATTGGGAGTGCCCAGGCATCATCTGCTTTGCAACGAGCGCTTGGAGTTTTTGGGAGATGCCGTTCTTTCCGTCATCACAAGCGACTATCTTTACCGCAATTTTCCGGATTGTCCGGAAGGAGTGCTGACGCGCATCCGTGCGGAATTGGTCTGCGAGAGAGCGCTCGCGGGATATGCCGAGCAGGTAGGTCTTGGCGGATGCCTCCTTTTGGGAAAGGGCGAAAATCAGACGGGAGGCGCGAAAAAGCCCGCGATCCTGGCGGACGCCTTCGAGGCACTCTTAGCGGCGATCTATCTGGACGCAGACGGTGACGTCGAGGCGGTCAGACGCGTGCTGCTTCCGTTTTTGACGGAAGGGATCAAGGAGCAGGATACCTCGCACGGCTATCGCATCGACAGCAAATCTCTCCTTCAGGAATTCATCCAGAGAGATAAGGAGCAAAAGGGGCAGCTTGTTTACCGACACGTAAGCGAGAGCGGTCCCGATCATAACAAGACCTTCCTTGTGGAGCTTTACTTAGATTCCAACCGCATCGGCAGGGGAGAAGGGCACTCCAAAAAGGATGCTGAGCAGAATGCCGCCGCCGAGGCGTTGGCGCTTTTTGGCATCGAATAAGCATGCAGCACCGTAACATTCCCATTTTCATTCCTCATATGGGCTGCCCCAATCAGTGCGTGTTTTGCAATCAGCGCTCGATCTCGGGCTGTCGGGAATTTCATGAATCGGACGTCAAAATGATGATCGAGCAATCTCTTGCTACCGTCGAAGATGGGGCAGAGGTTGAGATCGCGTTTTTCGGGGGCTCCTTTACGGGAATCGACCGAGATCTGATGTGCCGTCTTTTGGAGCTTGCGGAAGGATACGTCCGTGCGGGCAGCGTCAGCGCCATTCGTCTGTCCACCCGCCCCGATTATATCAGTGAGGAGATCCTATCGATCCTTGCGCGTTATTCGGTCAGAACCGTGGAGCTCGGCATCCAAAGTCTTTCGGACAAGGTGCTGACTGCCTCGGGACGCGGACATAGCGCGGAGCAAGCGAGAAACGCGTGCCGCATGGTCAGAAAGGCGGGCTTTTCCTTGGTCGGACAAATGATGATCGGGCTTCCTGCATCGACCGAGGATGACGAGATCGCGACGGCTGCAGAGATTTGCAGCTTAGGGGCTTCGGCTGCGCGGATCTATCCGACGGTTGTCTTTTATGATACGCCCCTTTATACCATGATGCAAAACGGGGAATATACCCCTCTTGACGTCGCGTCCGCGGCAAAGCGAAGTGCTGCTGCGTTACGCGAGCTGATCAAAAACGACGTTCCCTGCATCCGCATAGGACTTTGTGCGAGTGAGGATCTGCTTTCTGCGGAAACGGTTGCGCAAGGACCGAATCATCCCGCCATGGGGGAGCTGGTGTGGAACGAATTTTACTACGAAGAAATCAAGCGCCTGCTGGCGGACAAGCATCTGCTTGGAGAGTCGGCGGAGCTTTTCGTGAATCAGACAGAGCTTTCCAAGGTCATAGGACACAGGCGCTCCAACCTGATTCGCATAGAACGGGAAACAGGCACAAAATTAAAGGTGAGAGGACGTGCCGACGTCAAAGGAATGATTTTGGCAAAGGGCACTGAAACAAGCGGAAGGAGTACAAAACCGTGTATCTGAAATCATTGGAAATGCAAGGCTTTAAGTCTTTTCCCGATAAGACAAAGCTGGTTTTTGAGAACGAGGTCGAGGTCAAGATCGATCAGCCGTCCGCATCGGCGCACGGTGTAACGGTTATCGTCGGCCCCAACGGCTCGGGAAAATCCAATATTGCGGACGCGATGCGTTGGGTTCTGGGTGAGATCTCCTCCCGCTCCTTGCGCGGAACCAAGATGGAGGACGTCATCTTCGGCGGTGCCGACAGCCGTCGTCCCATGGGATACGCGGAGGTATCCGTTACGCTGGATAACCGCGGAGAAATCGGAAAATTGGATTGTCCCTACGACGAGGTAACGGTTACCCGCCGTTATTACCGCTCGGGCGACAGTGAATACTTTATCAACCGCAAGGGCGTCCGACTCAAGGATATTTATGAGCTTTTCATGAATACGGGTATCGGACGTGACGGTTATTCCATCATCGGTCAGGGACGCATCGCCGAGATGGTGTCCAGGAAGAGCGAGGAGCGCCGTCAGGTCTTTGAGGACGCGTCGGGCATTGCCAAATATCGCTACAAAAAGAACGAGGCGGAGCGCAAGCTTAAGGATACCGAGGATAATATGGCGCGTGCCAACGATATCTTCGCCGAGGTATCGGCGCAGGTAGGACCGCTTCAAAGAGAGTCGGAAAAGGCAAAGAAGGCAATCGAGCTGATGGAAAACAAGAAGCGCGCGGACGTAAGCCTTTGGCTGTACGATACCGAGCGCCTTCACGACGATCTGCGCGTTGCCGAGGAGGCGATGCAGCACGCAAGCTTTGATCTGGATGCCGCGGAGGATGCCATTCAGTCGCTTGAAGCACAGAATAACCGTCTGTTTGAGGCATCGCAGGGGGGCAAGCGGGAATCCGAGGCACTCCTGACGCAGATCCGCGAGCAGACCGAGAACTGCCACCGCCTCGAGAGCGAATACCGCGTGGCGGAGAATACCGTCACGCACGCAAAGGATCTGATCGCCGCGACCGAGGGAAGCGTCGCGAGCATCGAACGCTCTATCGCGGAGGAGAGCGAAACCTGTAAGTCGCATGCGCAAAAGATCGGCACGCTGCAAAACGATGCCGAGGAGCTGGCGCAAAAGCAGGAGGCGCTGAATGGGGAAGCCAAGGCGCTTGCCGAAAAAAGCACGGTTCTTGAGAACGCGATCGCGACTGCCCTTGAGGATCTTCGCGCGCTGGAGAACGAGGCGGTTGACGTCAAGGTGCGTATCTCGGTTCTCGAAAACGCAAAAAACACCGATACCGACAAGAACAGCGCGGCACAAAACGAGCTTTTGTCTTATCACGCGATCTCCGCGGAGCTGACCGATAAGTGCAATGCAAGAGAGCGCACGGTCAAGAAATACCAGGCTGAGATCGATGCCTTGGGCGTTTCTCTTGGTGAGTGCGAGGCGGATATTGAGAAGGCAACTGCCTCTGTCGAGGAGCAGCGCACACATCTGAATGCGCAGATTTTACGACGCGATTCCATCGCGCAGCGTATTTCCACCTTCCGCTCCATGGAGGAGCATTTTGAGGGATATAACAACGCGGTCCGCTTCGTCATGAAGGCGTACGCCGAGGGACGCGTGACCGATGCGCACGGCTCTCCCTGCGGAAGGATTTACGGACCTCTTTCCAAGGTCATTTCAGTAGAGGATCAATTCATCACCGCCATCGAGATCGCATTGGGCGCCAATCTGCAAAACATCGTGGTCCAGGATGAGGCAACCGCAAAAGCCGCTATGTTTGCCCTGAAAAAGGGTGAGGCGGGACGCGCGACCTTTTTCCCGTTGACCTCTATGAAGCCCAATGTAGCCACCAAGGAAATGCAGGACGCGGCAGGATACGCGGGATACATCGGCGTTGCCGACACCTTGGTGCATACCGATCCCAAATTTGCAAACGTTCTCTCCTCGCTGCTTGGAAGAACGCTGGTTTTTGACAACATTGATCACGCCAACGTCATGGCAAAGGCGCTGTCTTACCGCGTGCGCGTCGTCACGCTTGACGGTCAGCAGATCAACGTCGGAGGCTCGTTTACGGGCGGTTCCGTTCGCACGGGTAGCGGCATTCTGTCGCGTAGCGGCGAGATCAAGCGCCTGGAGGCAGAAGAAAAGGCACAGAGTGACGAGATCAAACGCTTGGAGCATGAACTTGCCGAGGCTGAAGAGACACTTGGCGATCTGCACAATAGAATGCATGAGATCGAGGATCGCCGTGAGCTGATCGCGGTGCTCCGCAATACCGAGCAGGCGCAAATGGAGCAGCTGCGCGCCAAGCTGGACGCGAACAACACGCTTCTGGAGCGTTTGCAGTCCGATATGAAGCAGTTCGAGGAGGTCAAGGCAAAGTACGAGGCCGATATCGATTCGCTCTTGCAGGAGGAAAAGCAGCTTGCAGAGCGTATTTCGCAGATCTCCCTGTATCGCAATGAAAAGAATAACGAAAAGGGCGAGCTGCAGCTTCGCCTGGACGAGGTCGCTTCTGCGCAAACGGCACTCTTTATCCGCATCAATGAGGTGCAAAAGGATATCGAAACCGCGAATATGCTTCGCGAGGCAAGTGAAGCAAGGCTTTCCTCGATGCGCACAGAGCTTACGGTGCAGTCGGGAAGAATCAATACCCAGATCGAGCAGATCAACCAGACGCGCATCGCGATGGAGGCAAATCGTGCGGCATTTGAGGCGGCAAACGCCGAGCTGGAGGCGCTCAACGCCAAGAGAAGCGAGGTCGAGAAGAACAACTTCGAGTTTGAACGGAAGCTCAATGAGCTTAACGCAAAGCTCCGTGACCGCATGAATCACAAGGAGCTGGTCTTCCGCGAATTCACCAGGTGCGAGTCCAAGCTGACCTCCTTGCGCGACACGCAGGATAAGCTTGCTACAAAGCTTTGGGATGACTATGAGCTGACGCGTGCCGACGCAATGGCACTCGGATATCCTCCGCTGAACAAGGAGGATCGTCCCGCGATGCTTGCACTGCAGACCGAATGCAAGAATAAGCTTCGCGCCATCGGAAGCGTGGACCTTGACGCCGTCAACAAGTACGAGGAGGTCAAGGCTCGCTATGATTACATGAGTGCGCAGATCTCGGATCTGGAAAAGGCGCGCACAGAGCTTGACGGTATCATTTCTTCTCTCGAGGCGGAGATGAAGATCGCGTTCGTCGATTCCTTTAACAAGATCAACGAAAACTTCGGCAAGGTATTTTCCGAGCTCTTTGGCGGAGGCTCTGCGGAGCTTTCCCTGAGCGATCCCGATAACGTGCTGGAAAGCGGCATTGAGATCAAGGCGGCGCCTCCCGGTAAGATCATCAAGAGCTTGATGCAGCTCTCAGGCGGTGAGCAGGCATTCATCGGAGTCGCCCTGTTCTTCGCGATCCTGCAGGTCAATCCCACGCCCTTCTGCATCCTCGATGAGATCGAGGCGGCACTGGACGAGGTCAACGTAGAACGACTTGCGCAGTACATCAAGCGTTATTCGGACGGAACGCAGTTTATTATGATCACACACCGCAGAGGTACTATGACCGCGGCAGACCGCCTGTACGGTGTTACCATGCCCGAGCACGGAATCTCCAAGATTCTGATGCTGGATGCAAACGATATTTCCAAGAAGGATGGGGAGGACTGGAATGGCATTTTTGGATAAGCTGTTCGGAAAAAAGAAGCAAGAGGAGGTGACCGAACAGGAAGAGAAGCCCTCTTCCGAGGTCACAGAGAATACCGAGCAAGTCACGGCTGAAGCGGAGATGCCTCAGACCGACAAGGTCGTCCCCGCCGAGGAGCCTCTTGATGAAGAAACGCGTAAAAAGGAGAAAAAATCCTTCTGGAGCCGCGTACGCGAGGGTCTTAGCAAGACCAAGAACGCGCTGTTCGGTCAGATCGACGATCTGCTTAAGAACTTTGTCAAGGTAGACGAGGAGCTTTTGGAGGAGCTGGAGGAGCTTTTGATCTGTGCCGACGTTGGCGTAGGTGCTACGGAGGAGATCATCGAGGAGCTCCGCGAGCGCATCAAGGACGGGCGCCTGAAGGAAAAGGAGCAGGTCACCGAGGCGTTGCACCAAATTTTGGGTGATATGATCGGTGAGGGTGAGCCCTTGAAGCTGGAAACGACCCCGAGCGTCATTCTGGTCATCGGCGTCAACGGCGTCGGTAAGACGACCTCCATCGGAAAGATCTCCAATCAGCTGCGCCTTGAAAGTAAGCGTGTGGTGGTCGCGGCGGCGGATACCTTCCGTGCGGCGGCGATCGATCAGCTTGCCGTCTGGTGCGAGCGTGCAAAGGTTGAGCTGGTACGACAGAACGAGGGAAGTGACCCCGCGGCAGTCGTATTTGACGCTTGCCATGCCGCCAAAAACAAGAAGGCGGACGTTCTGATCATTGATACGGCGGGAAGATTACACAACAAGACCAACCTGATGAACGAGCTTGCCAAGATCAACCGCGTCATCGACCGCGAGCTGCCCGGAGCCAGCCGTGAAAACCTGTTGGTGTTGGATGCCACGACGGGACAGAACGCCATTTCTCAGGCAAAGGAATTCAAGAACGCAGCGGCACTGACGGGCTTGATCTTAAACAAGCTGGACGGAACCGCCAAGGGCGGTATCGTGCTTTCCATTCGCCGCGAGCTTGGCATTCCCGTCAAGTTTATCGGCGTTGGTGAGAAGCTTGACGATATGCAGGCGTTCGATCAGGCAGAGTTTGTTCGCGCACTCTTTCAGTAAGTCGGGAATGGGTAAGCATATGACAATCGTATTGGCATCCCGCAACCGCAAAAAAATCGCGGAATTGAAGGCGATTTTGCAAAGCAGCTTTGCAAATATCGAGATTCTTTCTTTGGATGACGTCGGTTTTTTCGAGGAAATCGAGGAAAACGGAACGACGTTTGAGGAAAACGCGCGCATCAAGGCGCTGGCGGCGTCAAGAAGCGGATATATCGGCATTGGCGACGATTCAGGCCTTACGGTAGATGCGCTTGGTGGAGCGCCGGGTATTTATTCGGCGCGCTACGCATCGCACTACGGAGGACTTGAGGATCATTGCGATGAGGCGAACAACCGCTTTCTGCTCGCAAGACTTAAGGGTGTTCCCAAAGAGAGACGCACGGGTGCATTTGTCTGCAGCATCGCCTGCGTTTTTCCGGACGGCAGGGAATGCGTCGTACGCGGAGAAGCCAAGGGCTTGATCCTTGAGGAGTACCGCGGAGGCGGCGGCTTTGGATACGATCCGCTCTTCTTCTACGAGCCTCTGCAAAAGACCTTTGCGGAGCTTGACGCCAAGGAAAAAAATCAGATCTCGCATCGCGCCAAGGCGATCGCCGCTCTTGCCGAGCAACTGAAAACTATGATTGATTCCTCCAAGGAGGATTGAAAGGAACCCTATGATCACATCAAAGCAACGTGCGTATCTGCGCGCTCTTGCCACCGAGCAGAGTGCGATTATGCAGATTGGCAAGGGCGGAGTTACCGAGCCCTTGCTCAAAACACTCTCGGATGCTCTGGAGGCACGGGAGCTGATCAAGCTGACCGTATTGGAAAACAGCGGATATACGCCTAAGGAGGTTCTGGAGGGACTTTGTGATGCGCTTGACGCCGAGCCCGTTATCGCGACGGGACGCAAGATCGTTCTCTACCGCGCCTCTGAGAAGAAGCCCGTGATCGAGCTTCCGCGGGCATGACGCGCATCGGTATTTACGGAGGCACCTTCTCGCCCCCGCATAACGGTCACATTGCCGCCGCAAAGGCGTTTATGGAGCAAATGTGGCTGGATATTCTTTACGTCATTCCCACCGCGACTCCGCCGCATAAGGAGATGGATATGCCTGTATCAGCGGAGCACCGTCTGAATATGTGCCGCCTTGCCTTTTCTCAGATGGAGGGCGTGTACGTCAGCGATATGGAGATCTTACGCGGGGGAAAAAGCTACACCGTGGAAACTCTGCGTGAGCTGTCGGGAAAGGACCGCCGCTTGTTTTTGCTCTGCGGCACCGATATGGTGCTGACGCTGGACCGTTGGCGAGAGCCTGCGGAGATATTCTCTTTGTCCTATCCCGTATACATTCGCAGAGAGAAGGATCCCACGACCGAGCAAGCGATTATTCAAAAGATCGGGGAATACCATCAAAAATACGGCAAAATGGTTCGCAAGATCCTTGTCGAACCCATTGAGCTTTCCTCAAATCAGGTGCGAAAAGCACTGCAAAAGGGAGAATCCGTTGATCAAATGGTCCCATTTGCGGTGAAAAAATACATTCAAGACAATCATTTGTACGTTTGAATTGAGAGAAGGGCGAGAATAATGATAGGGATTACTTTGGAAATGCTGACAGAGCTGCGTGTATCGGTCGGCAAACGAATGTCAGCCAAGAGATACGCGCATACGCTTGCCGTCGAGGACATGGTCGCGCGTCTTTGCGCGCTTTACACACCGGACGAGGAGCTGCTCATGCGCGCGGCGGCACTGCTGCACGATATTACCAAGGAATGCACGAAGGAGGAGCATCTTGCTTCTCTGCAAAGCCTTGGGCTGGAAGCTACGAAAGAGGAGCTTTTTGCACCGAAAACTTTGCATGCACGCACGGCGGCGGCACTGATCCCATCGCTCTATCCCGAATTTGCCCATCCTACGGTCATTGATGCTGTGCGCTGGCACACCACGGGACACGCGGGCATGACGCTGACCGAAAAGCTGTTGTATCTGGCGGATTATATCGACGAATCCCGCACGTTTGACACCTGCGTTCTGCTTCGCAAGACCTTCTGGGATGCAAAGCCCGAGGAGATGAATCCGGCGGAGCGCATCGCACTTTTGGATGACGTGATACTGCTCTCGCTTGACATGACGGTCAACGATCTGATCGCAGAGCACAAAAGCGTCGCGATCGATACGGTCGAGGCGCGCAACGAGCTTTTGTTTGCTCGCGCCAATCCTTAAAGCATCATTCCGTTCTGGCAGGATTTCTACATACCCAAACCAAAGGAGAAATCGTATGCCAAAGCGTAATTTCATTGTAACCGTAGCCTTTTTTCTGATCTTCGTCTGTCTGCTTGCGGCAATTCCCGCGCAGGCTGCGGGGGTACAGCTGCTCGCGGATCGAACAAAAGCGGAGGGAAGTGCAGCCACCAGAATTCTGGTTCTTGGGCGCGATGCTTCCAAAAAGCTGACCGACAGCATGTTTTTGCTGACTGTTGACCCCAGGCAAAAGCTGGCAACCGTTCTGCAGATTCCGCGGGATACCTACTTTGAGTATACCGACAGAGATTACAAAAAGATCAATGGGGCACTGACCTCCTTAGGCGAGCAGGCGCTGCTTGATACGCTCTCCGCTTCCTTTGGAGTGCCCATCCGTTATTTCTGTATTCTGGATCTGGACGGAGTGGACAGTATGGTGGATGCCATCGGTGGGGTAGATCTTTACAATCCCGTGCCGATGCACTACGTCGATTCCGCACAGAATCTTGAAATCGACATTCCGCAGGGGCAGATTCATCTGGACGGAAAGCAGGCAGAGCATTTCGTGCGCTATCGCGCGGGATATGCGGATGCCGATCTTGGTCGCCTGGATGCGCAAAAGCTCTTTCTTAAGGCACTTGGACAAAAGTGTCAGGTCTGCTCGCCCTTTCGGCTTCTGTCGCTCCTGGCCTCGGTCCTGACGAGCGTTCAGACCAATCTCGGATTTGCGCAGGCGGTGACGCTCTTTGCGTCGCTTGAGTCCTTTCCGTTCGAGGAGCTGCCAAGCGCAACGGTACCGGGACAAGCCGCCTATGGATCGAGCGGTGCGTCCTATTACGTGCTCAACCGTGAGGGTGCTGCCCGCGCGGTCAACGAATTCTTGCTTCCCACAACACCGATCACTTTGGCGGAATTTGATCCAAACGGTCTTTTCGATCGGGAGGAGCATTCCGCGTTTCATAAAATTTATATTGCGTCCGAGGGGGATCTTCCGATCTCCTGAGGTGCTAAGAAAGGATACTGATTTTTCATGGAAGAACAAATTTTGCAGCAGCTGCCGCCTCTGACCGATGCGACTCCAAAGGAGCTTGCACGCGCGATCTTTGACGTTCTGGATGCCAAAAAGGCAAGATCCATCAAGGTTTTGCACGTCAAGGATCAAACCGTGATCACCGATTATTTCGTGATCTGCTCGGGTAACTCCTCCACACAGGTCAAGTCCTTGGCAGGGGAGGTTGAATATAAGATCGGACTTCGCGGTGTCGTCCCAGATCATTTTGAGGGACGCGACAACAACGGTTGGATCGTTCTGGACTACGCCCACGTCATCGTTCACGTGTTCAGTCACGAGAGCCGCGACTTCTATCAGCTGGAAAAGCTTTACGGTGACGCGGAGGTCGTTCCGTTCGAGCAAACCGAGGACTAAGCTGTCAGCTTTGAAATTTATCACACGTGCCCATACACGAAGGAGAAAGGATATATCATGAAATACGATTTTAAGCAGATTGAGCCCAAATGGCAACAAAAGTGGGAGGAAGCAAAGGTATTTTGCGCTGAGGATAACAGTGAGAAGCCCAAGTATTATACCTTGGTCGAGTTTCCGTATCCCAGCGGCGCCGGCATGCACGTCGGACACATCAAGGCGTATTCGGGACTTGAGGTCGTTTCCCGTAAGAGAAGAATGCAAGGCTATAACGTGCTGTTCCCGATCGGCTTTGACGCATACGGTCTTCCCACGGAGAACTATGCAATCAAGACGGGAACGCATCCCCGCATCGTGACCGACAACAATATCGCAAAGTTTACATCCCAGCTCAAGCGCGTCGGATTTTCCTTCGATTGGTCGCGCGTGATCGATACCACCGAGGAGGATTACTACCGCTGGACGCAGTGGATCTTCCTGAAAATGTTCGAAAACGGCTTGGTATTCCGCGATAACGCGTTGGTCAACTATTGCCCGCACTGCAAGGTCGTGCTTTCCAACGAGGACTCTCAGGGCGGCAAGTGTGATATCTGCCATAGCGATATCGTGCAAAAATCCAAGACCGTTTGGTATCTGCGCATCACGCAGTACGCAGAAAAGCTTCTCCAAGGATTGGAGGAGGTCGATTATCTTCCCAACGTCAAGCAGCAGCAGGTCAACTGGATCGGCAAGTCCACGGGCGCGTTCGTCAACTTCACGATCGCACAGACGGACGAAAAGCTCCGTATTTATACCACGCGTCCCGATACGCTCTTTGGTGTGACCTTCATGGTCATTGCTCCCGAGCATCCCATGATTCAGGAGCAGCGCGACCGCATTACCAACATTGAGGCTCTCGACGCTTACCGCGAGGAATGCGCCAAGAAGACCGAGTTTGAGCGTACACAGCTGGTCAAGGAAAAGAGCGGTGTCCGCATCGAGGGACTGACCGCCATCAACCCTGTCAGCAACAAGGAAATTCCCATTTATATTTCGGATTACGTCATGATGGGCTACGGTACGGGTGCGATCATGGCAGTTCCTGCGCACGATGAGCGCGACTGGGAGTTTGCCACCAAGTTCGGCATTGATATCATCGAGGTCATCAAGGGCGGTGACATCTCCAAGGGCGCATACGCAGGCGACGGGGAGATGGTCAACTCCGAGTTCCTCAATGGCTATACCAACAAAAAAGAATCCATTCAGAGGATGCTTGAATATCTGGAGGAGAAGGGAATCGGTGAAGGCGGCGTTCAGTACAAGATGAAGGACTGGGCGTTCAACCGTCAGAGATATTGGGGCGAGCCCATTCCGATCGTGCACTGTGCGCACTGCGGCATGGTAGCCGTTCCGTATGACGAGCTTCCCCTGAAGCTTCCCAAGGTAGAGAACTTTGAGCCCGGTGAGGGTGGCGAGAGCCCGCTTGCAAAGATCGAGGCTTACGTCAACTGCAAGTGTCCCAAGTGTGGAAGGGACGCAAAGAGAGAAACCGATACCATGCCTCAGTGGGCAGGCTCCTCCTGGTATTTTCTGCGCTATATCGATCCTCACAACGAGTCCGCGCTTGCCGATCCCGAAAAGCTCAACTATTGGCTGCCCGTTGACTGGTACAACGGCGGTATGGAGCATGTCACAAGACATATGATCTATTCGCGCTTCTGGCATAAGTTCCTTTATGATATCGGCGTCGTTCCTTGCAGCGAGCCTTACGCCAAGAGAACCGCGCAGGGTCTGATCTTGGGACCTGACGGCGAGAAGATGTCCAAATCCCGCGGAAACGTAGTAGACCCCAACGACGTCGTTGACGTTCTGGGCGCTGACGTGCTTCGCACCTACGTCCTCTTTATGGGTGACTACGCAAGTGCCGCTCCCTGGAATGAGAGCTCGATGAAGGGCTGTAAGAGATTTTTGGAGCGCATTGCGGATCTGACGGATCTGATCAAGGGCGAGGGAGTCACTCCCAAGCTCGAGACCGCCTTCCACAAGACGGTCAAGAAGGTCTCTCTTGATATCGAGGATCTCAAATTCAATACGGCGATCGCTTGCATGATGACTCTGCTCAACGATATTGCCGCAGTGGGAAGTCTTACCAAGGACGAGATGCTCATCCTTGTCCGTCTGCTTTGTCCCTTTGCACCTCACCTGTCCGAGGAGCTCTGGGAGCAGCTTGGCGGCGACGGCTTCTGCGCTTTGGCTCCTTGGCCGCAGTGGGATGAGAGCAAGACCGTGGACAGCACCGTCGAGGTAGCCGTTCAGGTCAACGGCAAGGTTCGCGCCAGCATCCAGATCCCCTTCAACTGCCCGCAGAGCGATGCGATCGCGGCAGCAAAGGCGGATGAGAAGATCGCGGTGCTGCTGGAGGGCAAGACCGTAATCAAGGAGATCTGCGTTCCCAATAAGATCATTAATATCGTTGTAAAATAAAGGCTTTGTGTAAAAACACAGGGAGTGCCGATCGGCACCCCTTGTGTTTTTCAAGGAAAACTTCCAAGGAAGGAGGCGTGCGTTTTGCAGTTGGATGATATGAGTCTGTGGAAGCAGATCAAAAAGGGAAACGAAAAGGCGTTCGAGGAATTGCTTGTTCGCTATGAGAACCGTGTGTTTGCGTATGCGTACCACATGCTTGCCAATCATGCCGACGCAGAGGACGTTACGCAGGAGGTTTTCATCAAGCTGTGGAGCGCAACCCCTCAGTTTCGCGGGGAGGCATCGCTCTCGACGTGGATCTTCCGCATTACGCGCAACGCCTGCATCGATTTCTTGCGACAACGGCGCGAGGACGTGCAATCCCTTTACTTACAGGACGAGGATGGGAGCTCCTATCAGGTGGATCTTGTCGACGAGGAGATCGCCCATAATCCAAGTGCTTATTTTGCCCGCGAGGAGCAGATCGAGATGGTGCGTGCCGCAATCCGTGAGCTTCCCTTACCGTATCGGGAGATCCTGATTTTACGGGACTATGAGGGACTGAGCTACGAGGAGATCGCAAGCCTGCTTTCCTTGGAGCTTGGCACGGTGCGCAGTCGCATCAGCCGCGGCCGACTGAAATTGAAAAAAATTTTGGAAGGCAGGAACTTTTTACTATGAATATCGTCATAATGAATAGAGAACTTTTTTTGGAAAGGGGGAAGAGAAGCGATGAGCTTGATTTGTCAGGACGTTTATGAAATGATCAACGCGCTTTTGGACGGTGAATGCACCAAGGAAGAGGAAACACTTGTCAAGGAGCATCTTCTCGTGTGCCGGAAGTGTAGCAATCTGCTTGCTTCTCTGGACTGCAACGCGCAGCTTTTGCGTAAGGCTACCCCTGCAATTTCCGATGACCTTCACGCGCGCTTGCACGCGATCGCTCTGCCGAAGCCGAAGGAAAAGAAGACCTTCGCGGCGATCCTGCGCATGCCCTCTGTACGTGTGAGTGGCTTTATTGCCGCGTGTCTTGCAGTCTGCGTTTCGGTAGGTGCCGGTGTTCACTATTACCAGCAGCTGCAAAACGCGCAAAATGCGCAAAAGTCCGGAATGCCCGCGCACAGCGGAATGCTTTACGATAAATCCGAGCAGTCGAATTGGGGGCTTGCATCCCTGCTGATGCCGAACAGCATGACGTTCTCCTCCTTTGGAGAGGGAAATTGGGCAACGGACGCCCAGGATGAGGATGCTTGGTGTCTTCGCTTACATGAGAGTGGGGCGGTAGAGCTTTATACGGGTGATCTTCATTACGTGGGGACTGCGGTCCTTGATCAGACGGGCAATCTGATTGCGATTCGTTTTAACAGCTTTTCTTATATCGTTACCGTTGAAGACGGTTATATGGTACTCACGAAGGAAGGCACGTAAATGACACATCACGTTGTGATCCTCTCCTCAGACTGCGTGTTTGCCAGAATGCTGGAGCTGGAGCTCATGCTTTGTGGCTTGCGCGTTTTTGTGTCCAACGGCACAAGTATGCCGACAGAGGCACCCGTTATGCTTCTGGATCTGGACAGCGTGAGCACCGATTTTACGGGTCAATATCAGAACGTGATCGGCTTTACCAGAGAGAGCGCTCTGCGTGCGGATGAAATGCGCCGCCGTTGTACCATGATTCTGCACCGTCCGTTTTCGATGCAGGCGTTGCGACGCGAGGTGCTTTCTTGTGCCGGATATCCCGTTCGGGAAGGGGAGAATCCCTTGCTCAGCGAGGAGCTTGCAGTGCCGCGAAATGGCAAAATATCCCCAAAACTGCAAGGAAATTCCCTTGTTTTGGGCACAAAAGCAGTTGCGCTGAGTCCAAAGGAGCGTGCTGTGATGGAGTGCCTGCTTGCGTGCTCGGATCAGCCGGTAGCGCGGCAGGAGATTGCCGAACGGATCGGAGAATCGACCGCAAATAAAACGGAGGTCTACATCTGCCATCTTCGTAAAAAAATAGAGGATACCTTCGGCGTGCGCATGATTCTGACGGTACGCGGCAAAGGATATCTCCTGCAAACAAAAAAGAGTCAACTCGGTTGACTCTTTTTTTTATTGGATTTTAATCGATGATCCCGCCGCCGATCACGGTGTCTCCGTCATAAAAGACGACCGACTGTCCCTTGGAGATGGCGCGCTGGGGCTCGTCAAACAGTACGCGGACGCAATCTATGTCGGTCTGCTCTACGATAGCCTTGGCAGGTGTCGCCTTGTATCGGATCTTGACCTCTGCCCGTATGGGCGCGTTCAAGGCAGGCGTCGCAATCAGATTGATAGAGCGTGCCGTCAGCTCCTTGGAAAACAGCGCGTCGTTTCCGCCAAGCGTGACCGTGTTGGAGGGAGCATCCTTAGCACAAACGTAGGTAGGCGCGCCAAAGGCGATCCCAAGTCCTTTTCGCTGTCCGATTGTGTAGTGGATCATGCCGTTGTGCTCGCCAAGGACGTTCCCGTTGGCATCCACGAATTTACCCTTTGGATATTCCTTACCGGTAAAGCGTGCGATAAACGCGGCGTAATCTCCGTCTGGAACAAAGCAGATGTCCTGACTGTCCCGTCGCTCGGCGTTGCAGAAGCCGTATTCCTGGGCGATCTGCCGCACCTCGGCTTTTGTCAGATCTCCCAAAGGGAAAAGTGTGGAGGAGAGCTGCTCCTGCGTCAGGCACCAGAGCACGTAGGACTGATCCTTGGATGCGTCCTTTGCGGTGCGCAAAAGGAAACGTCCGTTTGCGTCCTGCACCACGCGGGCGTAATGTCCCGTTGCGATTTTTTGACAATCCAGCTCACATGCGATCTCCAGGAGCCTCCCGAATTTCATGGTGCGGTTGCATTGCACGCAAGGATTCGGTGTTCCGCCCGCGAGATACGTGTCCACAAAATACTGCATGACGTGCTCGCGAAATTCCCGACAAAGGGGGAAGGAGGAGAAGGGAATGCCCAGACGCTCCGCTACGCGACGGGCGTCGTCGGTGGCGGTCTGCGGGATCCGATCTTGCGCAAACAAGGATGCACAGCTCCTATCAAAGAGCTCCATCATCACTCCGTGGCAGGAATATCCTGCTTTTTGCAAGAGAAGTGCTGTGACACTGCTGTCTACGCCGCCGCTCATGGCGACCAAAACCTGCTCGTTCATGCGATGCTCCTCCTTAACAAACAAAATAAAAATGCTTTGACGGTGATATGCCGCCAAACGTTACGCATCCCAGGAAAATTTGGTCAGCTCTCCCTTGGTTTGCAGATCTGCAAAATCTCTCTGTCGCAGGATTTCATAGACCGCTACCGCTACCGTGTTGGAAAGATTGAGCGACCGAAGTCCTTCTCTCATTGGAAGACGCACGCAGGTATCGGGATTTTGCAAAAGCAGCTCCTCGGGAAGCCCTTTGGTTTCCTTGCCGAACATGATATAGACCTTTTCGGGATACTTGACCTCGGAATAAAGATTGCGTGCCTTGGTGGAAAAATAGTAGATCTTGGCGTCCGGATTCTTTTCATAAAAATCCGCAAGCCCGTCGTAATAGGTGATGTCAAGCTGGTGCCAGTAATCCAATCCCGCGCGCTTGAGCTTTTTATCGTCGATCTCAAAGCCCAAGGGGCGAATGAGGTGAAGAGAAGCTCCCGTTGCGGCGCAGGTACGTGCGATATTTCCCGTATTCTGCGGGATCTCCGGCTCGTGCAGTACGATGTTGATGCGTGACATGATGCGCTCCCTTGTTTCGTGATTGCTTTCATCATACCATATTTTTTTGCGAAACGCAAGCAAAAAAAGCACCCTGATGCATAAAATTTACAAAATATATTATATTTTTAACTTTTGATATAGTATAATAGAGGTATTGAACAGAAAAATGCGGGCTTTTCGTACACGTTACGCAAAAGGAAAGGATTACTATGTCGCTTTACACAAAAATTTTCGGAACCTATAGCCAAAGACAGATCAAAAAACTGAATGGCACTGTCAATGAGATCGAGGCACTGGCAGACGTCTATGCTGCCATGAGCAACGCAGAGCTCAAGGCAGTGACCGAAGCACTGAAGGCACGCCTTGCGGCAGGGGAGAGTCTGGACGATATTTTGCCCGATGCTTTCGCGGCAGTGCGCGAGGCGGCGACGCGCGTCCTTGGAAAGCGTCCCTTCCGCGTACAGCTGCTGGGCGGAATCGTGCTGCACCAGGGAAGAATCGCCGAGATGAAAACGGGTGAGGGTAAAACGCTCGTGGCGACCCTTCCCGCATATCTGAATGCGCTGGCAGGCAATGGCGTTCACATCGTCACCGTCAACGAGTATCTGGCTCGTGTCGGTGCCGAGGAAATGGGACGCGTTTACGAATTCATGGGCCTTTCGACGGGACTTGTCGTACACGGTCAGACGCCGTCAGAGAAGAAGGCGGCATATCTTGCGGATATCACCTACGGAACGAACAACGAGTTCGGCTTCGATTATCTGCGTGACAATATGGTGATCTACAAGGAGCAGATGGCACAGCGCGGACACGCCTTCGCCATTGTCGACGAGGTGGACTCGATCCTGATCGACGAGGCACGCACGCCGCTGATCATTTCGGGTGCGGGGGAAAGCGCGACCGATCTGTACGAAAGAGCGGAGCGGTTGGTTCGCACCATGCGCAAATACGTCATCAAGGAGCTTGACAACAAGGAAAGCCATGACGATATTGACGCCGATTATATCGTGGACGAGAAGGCGAACAACGCCGTTCTGACGCCGAAGGGCGCGAAGAAGGCGGAGGCGTTCTTTGGGCTTGATAACTTTACCGATCTAGAGAACGCACAGATCGCGCATCACGTCAATCAGGCAATCCGCGCGCACGGCTGCATGCAGCGCGACGTGGATTACGTCGTCAACGAAAACGGTGTCATGATCGTCGACAGCTTTACGGGACGTCTGATGCCCGGAAGACGTTATTCCGACGGCTTGCATCAGGCAATTGAGGCCAAGGAAGGCGTGCAGGTGCAAAAGGAAAACAAGACGCTTGCCACCATTACCTTCCAGAACTATTTCCGTATGTACCGCAAGCTGTCGGGTATGACGGGTACGGCGCTTACCGAGGAAAACGAATTCCGTGAGATCTATCAGCTTGACGTGGTGGAGATCCCGACCAACAAGCCCATGATCCGCAAGGATCATTCGGATGCGGTCTACCGCAATCTGGAGGGCAAGTACAACGCGATCGTGGAAAAGGTCAAGGAGTGCCATGCAAAGGGACAGCCGGTGCTGGTCGGTACGGTTTCCATTGACAAATCCGAGCTTCTCTCGGCAAGGCTGAAGCGCGCGGGCATTCCGCACACCGTGCTGAATGCAAAATACCACGAAAAGGAAGCCGAGATCGTCGCGCAGGCAGGTAAATTCGGCGCTGTCACCATTTCCACCAACATGGCAGGACGCGGTACCGATATTTTGCTGGGCGGAAACCCTGAATTCATGGCAAAATCCGAGATGAGAAGCAAGGGCTTTTCCGAGGAAGCGATCTCCAGATGCACGGGCTTTGCGGAAACCGAGGATGAGGAGATCTTGGAGGCAAGACGACTGTTCTCCGAGCTCGTTGAAAAATACAAGCAAGAGATCGCTCCTGAGGCAGAGAAGGTCAAGGAGATGGGCGGTCTGTTTATCCTTGGCACCGAGCGTCATGAAAGCCGACGCATCGACAACCAGCTCAGAGGTCGCTCCGGACGCCAGGGCGACCCCGGTGAATCCATGTTCTTCCTTTCGATGGAGGACGATCTGATGCGTCTGTTCGGAACCGACCGACTGCAGGGCATCGTAGGGGCGCTCAAGCTCCCGGACGATACGCCCATTGATGCAAAGATCCTTTCGGGTGCTATTGAGAACGCGCAGAAGCGGATCGAGGACGCGAACTTCAAGCGCCGTAAATACGTGCTGTCCTATGACGACGTCATGAATCAGCAAAGAGGTGTTGTTTATAAGCAGCGTCAGGACGTACTGAACGGCGAGGACATCTCCGAAACCGTGCAGAGAATGCTGACAAGCACCGTCGAGGATACCGTCTACAGCTATACCAAGGCAGAGAGCTCTGCCGATTGGGAGCTTGACGAGCTTCGCGCACACTATCTGGGACTTCTGACCACGGATGGGGATTTCCGCTTTGACGAAAGCGAGCGGAAGCACCTTGGGCGCGAGAGCATCACCGAGCTTTTGCAGGAGCGTGTATTGGAGCGCTACCGTGAAAAGGAGGCGCTCTTTGGTGAGGAAACCTTCCGCGAGATCGAGCGCGCAGTCCTTTTGCGCAACGTCGATACGGCGTGGATGGAGCAGATCGATGCGATGGAGGATCTTAAGGGCAACGTAGGCCTTCAGGCATACGCGCAGAGAGATCCCGTCAACGAGTACCGCATTCAGGGCGCAGATCTGTTCGATATGATGATCGACGATATCAGACAGAACACTGTGCGTACGATCCTGTCCGTTGTTCCCAGAGAACAGCCTATCCGCCGTGTGCAGGTCGCAAATCCCCTGACCGCCGGCTTTGAGGGCGCATCCAAGCCTGCAAAAAAGGTTACGAGCCGCGCATCGAGCACCGTGGTAAACGACTCCAAGCCGATTGGCAGAAATGACGCTTGCCCCTGCGGAAGCGGCAAAAAATATAAGAATTGCTGCATGAGAAACAATGAATAAGGAGTGAATGCTTTGGGCTTTGGATATCTGTTTTTGGGATATTTGGTGACCTTTGTCCTGCGCCTGACGGCAGAAGGGCTGGGGGTGACCGGATTTGCCTTGCTGCTCGGATATTCCTTGATGCTTGCAGGGCTTTGGCAGCTGACGCGCTTTGAAAAAAGCTTTGCGGTGTCCAAGTGGCTGCTGATCCCACTGTTGGTTGGCGCGCTCTATCAGACCGTCAAGGATATAGCGGCATTGTGTGCCGCTTCCGTGCCGTTTTTCACGCCCGTGACGGATACGGTCATGACGTGGATTGAGTTTGCGCTCCTGCTTGCGTTCAACGTGTCCATGCTGATTGGAGTTTACAGAATTGCAAAACAGGTGGAGCTCCCCTCAACGGGGAATGCCGCTCTGCGCAACATCATGTTCATCGGCGTCGGTAGCGTGCTGTATCTGATCGGCAATCTGCCGCTTCCGAATTTCGAGCTGGTACGGAAATATCTGTCACTTCCTATCATGCTCTTGCAAATCGTTTGGATCGTGGCAAATTTGTTGCTGCTTTTGAGCTGCACCAAGAATATCTGCAAAGCGGGGGATGAGGAGCAGCCTCCAAAGCGCTACCGCTGGGAGCTTCTCAACAAGATCGGTGACGCGTACGAGGACAACCGTCAAAGATCCGTTCAGCGACTGACGCGCGAGATGGAGGACAAGCTCCGCGCGAAAAAAGAAAAGAATCACCGCAAAAAGAAAAAGCGATAAATTCGCGGAAGGGAGGAAATATGCAAGTGAAACAGAAACGGGACCTTGGATTTGGCATGATGCTGTTAGCGCTGTCCGGTATCTTTTTGTTTGATCCGATTACAAACTTTCAGGATGTCTTGCCGGATGTCATCGCATATTTGCTCCTGTTCTTCGGACTTTATTTCCTTTCCGACCTGAGTGAACAGCTGGCGCAGGCAAGGCACCTTTTCGGCGTGCTGTGCGGCGTGGGCGCGGCACAGATATTTGCCCAGATGTTAATGCAGACGCTGATCAAAAAGGCGGAGCAAGACCTCAATCCTTATGAGATTCCCACGGCGACGCTGCTGTTTTCCTTTTTGTTGCTGTTGGCAAAGCTCTTACTGTTGCTCCCCGCATACCGCCATTTGTTCCTGGGACTCGGGCGCTTGGCGGACCGTACGGAGGGGACGAATATTCTCAGAAGCAAACAGGATAGACCGTTCTTTGCGCGTATGTCGCGCCTTTGTACGGCTTTTGTGATCGTTTCCGCGGTTGCCTCGCTTCTGCCTGAATTGACGGCTCTGACCTCGCTGTCAAATGCGGGAGGCGCCTCGCTTTCCTCTGCCATGGGAGGGGCGCAGACGGAGGTTCCGTTTGAGGAATGGTTTTCAACCAATCTGCAAAGCGATCAGAATTTCTTCGATTGGTTCCCCTACGTATCGCTCTTTCGGATCCTTACATCCTCCATATCCCTGATTTTTGGCGTGATCTGGCTGGTTTCCTATTTGCGTTTCTTTATTCTTGCCATTAAGGATCAGCCTTGGATCGAACGCTTACGGGAGCGGTACCGATGCGAGATCCTGACGCAGACCGATATGCTGACGGTCAGGCAGTTCCGCCGCGCGTTCCTTTGCTTTTTGTTCGGAGCGATCTTTACGGCAGGCTTGCGCATCTCACACTACGACGTGCTGCCCGATGCGGTCTTTGCACTTTCGACCGTGCTCGGGATCCTCTGTCTTGGGAAATTCGCAAGAGGAAAGGGACTTTGCTATTCCTTTGCGATCCCTCTGACACTGGTAAGTCTTGCTCATTTTATCTGTACTTGCATCTATTTGCGCTCCTACGTTCCGATGGACGCGCAGTATTACGAGAAGGCGTACGATTTGTTTTTGGCAGTGCGCTTGTTAGGATCCGCAGAGGCAGCTCTGAGCATCGCACTGATCCTCTCGCTGATGCGCTTGCTTTATCGCACCGTTTGCGAGCATAGCGGCGTTGTCTATGAGGGCGAGGAAGCGCTTTCCGGGCGCGCTACCGAGCAGCTTCACCGCACGCACCGACGTGGACTCCTGACAGTTGGAATCTTGTTTTCGGTCGCGTCGCTTGGAAACGCTATCGAGTCGCTTTTGCGCATCCAGCTCCCGTGGCTCTGGCTGGCTACCATTGCCGTGTCCCTGATCGCGGTATGGAAATTTTTGTATTTTTTGCAGGATACCAGAGAGGAAATTGAAGGATATCATCACTCAAACGGGATGAATAAACACCGCGGATAGTACGCATACTACGGTTGCAATTCCAAATAAAACAAAGGAGTTCAGCCAAAATGCAGAACAACAATCAAAACAACTACCAGAACAACAACCAGAACAGCAACCAGAACAACAACCAGAACAAGAATCAGAACAAGAATCAGAACAAGAACGAGCAAAGCAATCAAAACCAAGGTCGCAACCAACAAAATCAAAACCGCAATCAGTTCTAAGGGTTTTGATTTTCCTCCCGAAAGGGAGGTACATCGCCTCTCTTGGAGAATGGGAGGACTGCTATGTTTGAAATTGATAAAATCCCGCCCGAGATCCATAGGATATTGGGAGAGCGAGGCATCGCGCAGGAGGACATTCTGCTCTGTGCCTATGCTGACCGTGCCCTTGACGGAAAACGGAGGGATACCTATTTGCTTGCCACCAAGGAGGAGCTGATCATCCTTGGTGGTGTCGTGCTGCTTGATGGGACGGAAGAAGGAAAGGATCACAAGAAGCCTCCCCTGGTCCGTATTTGGAAGGAGGAGGAATATACCGCCTATTCACTCTCCGAGCTGCAAGGCTTTCGCGTGGAGGAGCTCTTGTCCTCAGGCCGCCTGATCGCAAAGCGAAGGGAACCGGAGGCGCAGGAGGACGGCGCGAAAAAAGCACCGCCCGAGAGCGTATACCTTGCGTATTTTACCAACTTTTGCAAGGAATCCATGCAGATTTTTGCAAAGTACATATCTGCCGTCGCGGACGGAAAGCCCTTGCAGATCGAGGATCGCGACCTGCATGAGTCGCGTTACTGTCCCAAGTGCGGGATGCGGTATCCCGATTCCCACCGCCACGTCTGTCCCCATTGCATGGAGAAGGGAAAGCTCTTTCTGCGCTTTTCAAAATTCTTCCTGCGCTATAAGGTTTACTTAATTCTGATGGTGCTCTCGCTGACGCTTCTGACGCTGGCGGGAATCCTTGCCCCTTATCTCTCCAGCGGCTTTTTCTACGATGAGGTCATTGACGCGACGGGAGCGTTTTACGGCGAGCTGATCCTTGCGCTGGTGATGATCCTTGCCGTCCGTCTGTTCCGCGTGATCCTGACGGTCGTCAACAACCTCGTGACCGCGATCATCGCACCAAAGGTGGTATACGATCTTAAGAAGACCATCTTTTCCGCGATCAAGCGACTTTCGCTCCGCTTCTTCACCTCCCGCCAGACGGGAGGACTGATGACGCAGATCAACGAGGATGCCAATTCGATCTATTATTTCTTTTGCGACGGAATCCCGTATATGCTGGTCAACGTCGTGCAGGTCGTTGTGCTTGTGGTGCTGATGTTCTGCATCTCCCCCTTGCTTGCCGCCGTCGTTTTGGCGGTCGTACCGTTCTTCCTGTGGCTGACGGCATGGATGTTCAAAAGGGAAGAAGCACTCCACGCCAAGCGCTTCCTCTCCTCAGGGCAGCTCAATTCCTTCCTCTCGGACGTGCTTTCGGGAATGCGTATCGTCAAGGCATTCTCCAAGGAGGAGGTTGAGATCTCCCGCTTTTCGCAAAGAAGCAACCGACTTGCTTCGAGTGATAAAAATCTTTCGATGTTCAGCACCTTTACGCATCCCTTTGCCAACCTGATTCTGGTGCTTGGAAACATTCTTGCATGGGGTGTCGGCGGCTGGATGGTGGTTACGGGCAAATTCGGTCTTACCTATGGCATGCTTTTGACCTTCGTTGCCTACATGAACATGGTGTTTACACCGCTGGACTTTTTCGTGGAGTTTATCAACTGGGGCGCGGATTGCTCCAACTCCATTCAACGCTTGTTTGAGATCATGGACGCAGTGCCGGACGTCAGTGAAAAGGAAGATGCCGTGGATCCTGACGATCTTGGCGGTAAGGTGGAATTTTCCAACGTATCCTTTTCCTATCAGAAGGGAAAGAAGATCATAAACGAGGTCAGCTTTACCGTTCCGGACGGTAAGATCCTCGGTATTGTCGGTCACACCGGTGCCGGCAAAAGCACGCTTGCCAATTTGCTGATGCGACTGTATGACGCGGACGAGGGTGAAATCCGTATCGGCGGATACAACGTCAAGGATCTGTCCTTTGAGGCGATCCACCGCTCGGTTGCGATCGTGTCGCAGGAGACCTACCTGTTTATGGGTACGATCCTTGAGAATATTCGCTACGCGCGTCCCGATGCGTCCTTCGACGACGTCGTGCAGGCGGCAAAGGCGGCAGGCGCTCACGAGTTTATTATGCGGATGCCCGATGCCTACGATACCCGTGTGGGCTTTGGATATAAGGATCTTTCGGGTGGGGAGCGCCAAAGAGTTTCCATCGCCCGTGCGATCCTGAAAAATCCAAAGATCCTCATTCTGGATGAAGCGACCGCCGCGATGGACACGCAGACCGAGCGGCATATTCAGGAGGCGCTTCACGAATTGACCAAAGGAAAGACCACTATTATGATCGCGCACCGACTTTCCACGCTGCGAGATGCGGATTCACTGATCGTGATCGAGCACGGCAAGGTCGCCGAGGCGGGAACGCATCAGGAGCTTCTGGAAAAGGAAAACGGTGTTTATAAAAAGCTTTACACGCTGCAAGAGGATGCGCTCAAGAGCGCGGGCATTCGCGAGTAAGGCATAAGGAGGAAATCATGGAACGAAATCCAATGGAAAAAGGAGCGCACAAGCGCCCTGCGCGCAGCCTGGCGGATATTTCAAAGACCGTATATCTGACCAAGGATAATGCATCCTTCTTTATGAAAAACGGTTTTTTACATCTTCGCTTTGAGGAGCGCGAGGAGCGGGTTCAGGTCTTGCGCGCCTTTCCGTTTGAGCTGGAATGGGAATTTTTATCGATCCTGAACGAATCCGAGGAGGAGCTGGGACTGATCCGCAATCTGGATGATTTTGAGGGCGAGGCGCGTGAGCTGCTCAAAGCTGAAATCGAGCGCCGTTATTACTCGCCGATCCTGACCAAGATCCTTAAGGTCAAGGAAAAATACGGCTTTTCTTACTGGAAGGCAGAGAGCCGGGAGGGCGAGGTCGAGTTTACTCTGCGCGACGCGCACCGCAATATTTTGCGTGCGGAGGGAAACCGCGTGATCTTGCTTGACGTCAACGGCAACCGCTTCCAAATTCCGGACGTAACCGCGCTGGATCGCAGAAGCTATCAAAAAATCGAGCTGTATCTGTAACGCAAGTCTTATGCGTTCATTCTGACAAAGGAGGGGGAACATGCAACGCTTTCATCCCCGTTTTTTGGAGGAGCTTAAAAAAATCGATCCGAACGTGCGCGAGGAGGACCTGATCTGTCTTGCCGCCGCGAATTTGGATCCCGTTGAGCCCTCGAAAAAAAGTAAAATATTACTTACCCTTACGGCTGACGCGCTTACGGTATACGCGGACGGAGCGGCGGTGAGAACCGTACCGCTTGCGGAAATCAGCTCGGTGCAGACGAGCCCGGGCGTTGGCTGTGTGTCTTTTTCCTATCTGCAAAAGGAGAGCGAGGAGCCTGTGCTGCTGGCACGTGCCGACGCTCGCTATCAGGAGCCTCTTGCGCAATTCGGCAAACGCGCCAACCACTATTTGCGCTACGGAAATACCGATTTTTCGCGTCTTTCCAAGGGGAGTGGAGGTACGTGCCCAAGGTGTGGCAAGCCCTATCCCCGCGGCATGCGCTCCTGCCCCCGCTGCGCGTCCAAAAAACAGGTGCTTGGGCGCCTTTTGTCGGTTGCCAAGCCTGAATTTCCGTATTTTCTTTTGACGGTGTTGTTTTTCTTCCTGGTCGCGGGTGTTCGTGTTCTGATCCCGCTGATCAATCGCAGAATGGTAGACGATTACATCCTGCAGGAGGAAGCAAACGTATTCTGGCTCGGCTTTGTGGGCGTGGTGCTGTCCTTGCTGGGGGCGAATATCGTACAACGCATTTTCGGTGTTCTGCGTGGATATTTCCTGACGATCTCCAGCAACCGCCTGGCGATCCGTCTGCGTGACATGGTGTTCCGCAAGATTCAGGAGCTTTCCATTGCCAAGATCGCGGACAGAACGGCGGGCGAATTGATGAAGCGCGTCAATGCCGATACGCGTGAGATCCGTATGTTTATCGCGTACAACCTTCCGAACGTGATCGAGCAAGCCCTGATGCTGATCGGCATCATGGTAGTGCTGTTCTGGTACGATTGGAGATTGGCATTGCTGATCCTGCTGCCTGCTCCCATTGCGGTCCTTGCGTTTCGCGTCTTCTGGCGCTTTATGCGTGCGATGTTCAACCGCACCTGGGAGATGAACGCCAAGGGAAACGCGATTCTGCACGATATTTTTTCGGGCATCCGCGTGGTCAAATCCTACGGCATGGAGGAGGCAGAGGAGAAACGCTTCCTGGATGCCGCAGGAAAGGAGCGCGACGCACAGCTGCGTCAGGAGCGCTTCTGGGCACTGCTCAAGCCCTGCCTGGATTTCCTGATCGGAATTGGGGAATACATCCTTCTGTTTTACGTCGGTCAGAAGATGCTTTCCGGCGATATGACTCCAGGCGAGATGTCCCAGTTTTCCGCTTACGCGGGTATGGTCTTCGCGCCGCTTTCCGCTCTGATGATGTTCCCGCGTCAGTTCATGCATATGATGACCTCCATGACACGGATCGGGGAGATCATGGACGAGGAAAATGAGATGCAAGACAATACGGATGCTGAGGAAATGAAGATCCGCGGCAATATTGACATCGACCGTGTTTCCTTTGGGTATGATGACTCCAAGGAGGTCCTGCGGGATATTGATCTGCATATCAAGGAGGGCGAGTTTGTCGGACTTGTCGGCAGATCCGGTGTTGGAAAATCCACCCTGATCAATCTGATCATGCGCATGTACGACGTGGATGAGGGCGCGATCCTCATTGACGGCGTGGATATCACACAGATCTCGCAAAAGGATCTGCGCTCGCAAATGGGCGTGGTTTTGCAGGAAACCTTCCTCTTTACGGGCACGATCTGGCAGAATCTGACCTACGCCAAGCCGAATGCCACCTACGAGGAGGTCATTCAGGCGGCAAAGGCGGCAGGGGCTCACGAGTTTATCATTCGTTTGCCCGACGGATACCAGACATATGTGGGAGAGAGGGGACATACACTCTCGGGCGGTGAGCGTCAGCGCATTGCCATCGCAAGAGCCCTCTTGCACGATCCCCGTATTCTGATCCTGGACGAGGCGACCTCCGCTCTGGATACCGAAACCGAAAAGCTCATTCAGGACGCGCTGCAGATGCTTTCCAAGGGGCGCACGACCATTGCCATCGCGCACCGCCTGTCCACACTGCGCAACGCCACGCGCTTAGTCGTCCTGGATGATGGCAGAGTGGCTGAAACGGGCACGCACGAGGAGCTTATGGCAAAAGAGGGAATTTATTACGGTCTTGTCATGGCGCAAAGAGAAATGACAAAGATCGAAAGTAAATAAACAATCAACAAAAACGGTGCAAGCGATCGCTTGCACCGTTTTGTCCTGATCCTTCGGCAGATTATTTTTTTATTTTTTTATTCGCCAAGGGGTTTTTCGCCATCGCCGCCTCCATATCGCGGTTGCTGACGTGGGTATAGATCTGCGTGGTATTGAGCTGCTCGTGTCCCAAAATATCCTTGAGCACGCGCACGTCCACATTCCCCGATTGGTACATCAGCGTTGCCGCCGTATGCCGCAGCTTGTGCACCGAATAGTGCTTGGTTTCAAGCCCCGCCAATTTGAGGTACTTATAAACCATTGCCTGCACGGTCTTGACGCTCATGCGCTGTCCCAGACGGCTGATAAAGAGTGCCTTATCGTGTACCTTGCCGTTTTTGGCGCTGACACGCTCGATCATGTACTCGCAGAGTGCACTCTGGCATGCATCGTTGAGATAAATGATACGCTCCTTGTTTCCTTTACCCGTGACGCGTAAGGAGGAAAAATCCGACTCGATATCCCGCAGATTGATCCCGACCAGCTCCGAAACACGCATACCGCAGTTGAGAAAAAGGGTCAGAATCGCATAGTCGCGGAGGCGGTTGGGGGACTCTCTGTCGCGCTCGACCGCTAAGAGCAGTGCCTCTGCCTCCTGCAGGGAGAGCACCTTCGGCAAGCTCTTTTTGGGCTTTGGGGAGTCGATGTCGATCGTCGGGTTGTATTCGAGGTAGTGGCGCTTGTTGACAAGATATTTATAGAGCGAGCGAATGGCGGAGAGCTTGCGGGAGCGCGCCGACCACTGGTTGTTCCGCATTTGATTGGCGTAAAACAGGAAGTCGTACAGATCCTCTGTGCGCAGTTCCTTCAGCTCCTCAAGTGCCACTCCGCTGACGTCAATTTTGTAAAACTCATCGGAATCCATATCGATTCCGTTTTTCTTTGCCAGAAGATAGCGGAAAAAGGTGCGCAGATCCAGAAGATACTCCTGCACTGTTTTTTGCGAGCAGCCCTGAATGGCAGATTTATAGGAGGCATATTCTTGAATCAGGGGGGAAAATTCCCCGAGCGATATCAGTGTGCTCATGCGTTGCCTCCACGGTTTGATTTTGAAAATTAGGGTGTAAAAATGAAGATTTTTTTAAGGAATTGTATCTACATTTTAATTATAACAACATATCGTGATATTTTAGTAGATAAATTGTAAATTTTCTGGGCATGCGGTTGCTTTTTGCGGTACTTTTCGATATAATGATAGCATCGAAATGGTGAGGTGTATTCATGAAGGTGTTTTTTAAGACCTACTCCTACGATGTGCTCAAGATGTTCCTGAACCAGTTTGCGACGGCAGTGTTCGGCTGTGCGTTGGCATTTGCGGCAGGTGCGGCAAAGAGTCCCACACTCCGCAACGTGACCAGCGTGATCGCGATCCTGTTCTATCTGTTCCTCTTGTACAGCATGACGTGGGATATCGGATATCGCGAGAAGGTCGCGGTTGAGAACGGCCGCATCAAGCGGTGTGCTTGGCGCGGTGCTTTGATCGCACTGTGTGCAAATTCTCTCAACTTTTTGTTCGCCGTCCTGATGCTGCTGCCACAGCTCCTGAACGTTGGATTTTTCAGCACGGTCGGAGGCATCAGCAGCTTTCTGGCTCTGTTTTTGGAGGGCATGTATATCGGACTTCTTGCCAATACCGTAGGCGGTGTTCCGCTCAATGCGATGTGGTGGGTATGGTTCCTCATTCCCATTCCTTCGATCCTGACCTGTGCTCTGGCTTACCGCATGGGACTTGCTGATTTTAAACTGAGTGTTGCGCTGTTCGGAAAGAAAAAGTAAATAAAAAACGCCGTGTTCTGCTTGGGACACGGCGTTTTTTTGTTGCTTTATTGCTTGTTTTTTCCGTTCCCCTCGTCAAAAAGCTTCATTTGCTCGCCCTGAGTGGGGGGCACGTGATAGGGAAGTCCCAGATGCTCGTATGCCATCCGCGTGGCGCACCGACCTCTCGGCGTGCGGTTCAAAAATCCGATCTGCATCAAAAAAGGCTCGTACATATCCTCAAGAGTGATCGCCTCCTCGCCCACGGTCGCGGCAAGGGTTTCCAGTCCAACGGGCCCTCCGTCGTAAAACCTGATGATGGTTTCCAGCATTTTGCGGTCAACGTTATCAAGCCCCAGATGGTCGATCTCAAGCTTATTGAGCGCGTAGTTTGCGATTTTCTCGTCGATGATGCCGTCCCCCATGATCTGTGCGAAATCGCGCACACGCTTGAGCAGACGGTTTGCGATACGGGGAGTACCTCTGGAGCGTCCCGCGATCTCCATAGCTCCGTCATCCGCGATCTCCATATCCAGAATGCCTGCGTTGCGACGCACGATAGAGGCAAGCTCCTCGGGGGTGTAAAGCTCCAATTTGAGAATGACACCGAAGCGGTCGCGCAGAGGAGTCGTCATCTGTCCCGCCCTCGTGGTAGCACCGATCAGGGTAAAGCGCGGAAGATCAATGCGGATGCTCCGCGCCGACGGACCTTTTCCAATAATAATATCCAGCGCGTAATCCTCCATCGCGGGATACAGGATCTCCTCGACCGAGCGTGAAAGACGGTGGATCTCATCGATGAAAAGAATATCACCCTCGTTCAAATTCGTCAGGATTGCGGCAAGATCGCCCTGCTTTTCAATGGCGGGACCGGAGGTGATGCGGATGTTGACGCCCATCTCTGCCGCAATGATGTTGGAAAGCGTGGTTTTGCCAAGTCCGGGAGGGCCGTAGAGAAGGACGTGATCCAAGGGGTCGCGACGCTCCTTTGCCGCGGCGATATAGATGCTCAGATTCTCCTTGACCTTTTCCTGACCGACGTACTCGTCAAGCGTTTTGGGGCGCAGGGAGGGCTCAACCTCGGAATCCTCCGCGGAATAGGAGGTATTCATGATTCGATTTTCAAAATCAAATTCTTGCGTATCCATGTTGATTGCGTAGCTCCTTTCTATCCGTCAGGGGATTTATTTCATCAGCTTTTTCAGGGAAAGGCGGATGATCTCCTCCAATTCGTGAGAGGAAAGATCAATATCCTTAATAGCTGCCATCGCCTCGGAGCGGGAATATCCGAGCACGACCAGAGCGTCGATCGCCTCGCCCTGCTTGTTGCGCGTACCGACGGGTGACGCGGCAGGTCCTTGCGAGATGGGTGACGTGGTGTCGGTTTCCTTCATGAGCTTATCCTTGAGCTCCAGAATGACGCGTGCCGCGGTCTTGGGACCGATGCCGACTGCCTTGGAGATGGTCTTTTTGTCGTCGGTGCAAACGGCAAGCGCGAATTGCTCGGGCGTGAGCAGAGAAAGGATGGAAAGCGCCGCCTTGGGACCGACGCCCGAAACGGTGATGAGAAGCTTGAAGGAGGCGAGCTCATGCTCGCTTGCAAAGCCGAAAAGCTCCAGCCCGTCCTCACGTACCGCAAGATAGGTGTAGAGCTTTACCTGCGGGGGCTTTTCCACCGATCGGTAGGGGGGCATAGAGGAATGGGTGTTAGCGCTGATGGTGAGCTTGTAGCCTACACCGCCGACGTCAAGGACGGCAAAGCCGGTATCCAGATAAGTCAACGTGCCGCTCAGATAGTAAAACATCCGTATCAGTTCTCCTTTGTATCGTCGGTATCGGGTTCATCCTCTGCGACCGGTATTTCCGATGCTTCGGGATCGGTTTCGTCTGTGAAAGGCTCTTCTTCCGTCAAAAGCTCCTCCGGATCCATCTCATCCTCCGCCGGTAAGGGAAGGTCGTCAATGGAGATCTGCTCCGCATCCTCGGTGCTCTCCGCATCCGTGCCCGTTCCGCCTTCGGTTTCGGGAACGCAAACGACCGCGCGCAGATACTTGTTCGTTTTCATCTTCTTCTCAAATACAATGATCAGGATCAGAAGTCCCAAAGAGAGGAAAGAGATGACAAGTCCCGTGGTAAAGGTGTTGGGAAGATAACGCATCTCGATCGTATGCGTTTGCCCCGCTTCACCGTTGATGCGGAAGGCAAGCAGAGATCCCAGTGCCTTTGTGACCTCCACACGCTCGCCGTCCACGTAGATCTTCCAAGCCTTATCGTAGGCAAGGGAGGTCAGAACCAGCTCGTCCTTGCGGGAGGTGGTAAAGGTGCCCTCAAACGAATCCTCGGTAAAGTCGGTGATCTGGTATTGGTCGGCGCCAAGATGCGCCATCGATGCCTTGAAGGCATCCCAATTGATGCAGTAGAAGGGATCCTTGCCCATCATCGCGTAAAAGACGTCGCCCTTCAGCTCAAGCTTCAGATCGACCTCGGTGCCTGCCTTGAGGTTCCCGAGCGAGATGATGCGGGAGGTCTCTCCTCCGAAGAAGGTGCCGTAATCGCTCTGCCACGTGCCGTTGATGCAAAGGCTGAGCTTGACCTCTCTGGGGTAATCCGAAGGGAGGTAGAAGAAGAGCTCGTTGTCCTCGGTCATCGTCAGGGAGTAGGTGAAATATGACTTCTGCTCCTTGTCGCGCTTGGTGTAGCTGATGTGTCCCGTCGTGTATCCCTTGGTGATATTTTCCAGGATCGGACCGTCACTGTCAACGGGAGCAAACACGTCGTCGATGCCGGAATTCTCTCCGACCATTGCGTGAACGATGGCGTTCATGCGCTCAAAGGGAGAGTCATAGTGGTCGATATAAGTGGAGTTGTTGACGGTTTCGTCAATGTCGAACCAATCGTTGAGCTTGCCCTTGAGCGACGCGATGAGGTCGGCGAGCTTGCTTTCCTCCTCGTCCTCCTTGACGATGGGGGCGTTGGTGTATCCCATCTCAAAATTCAGGATATCGTCGCTGACGCCGTACGCCAGGGAAAGCGCGTAAGGATTTTTGAATGCGACGTATCCGGGACTGTCGGGATGCGTGCCGACTCGGTCGTAATAATACACGCCGTGGTTACTGCCGTTCGAAATGATATATTTGACGCCGAGCAGAGAATCGCTGACGGGAGTGCCTCCCGCGTATCTTGCCCAGTGGGAGGATGCGGAATATCCCATTTTGTTCAGGAACTGAATGGTTTCCTTGTTCAGCGTTGAGGTCGAGCCCGAAAGTCCGCGGATGGCAAGCGCCATATTATCGTTGACGGTGCGGTTGAAGGATTTTTCCATGCGGTAGAAGCTCTTATCCTGCTCTTGCACCATGTTGACGATGGGACGGGCGGAGGCAAGGAAGTCGTTGTATCCGTTATAGGAGGAATAAATGACGTCCTTGTCAAAGCTGTTCATATTCCAAAGGCCGTTGAGGAAAACCTCAATGCAGATGACCGTCAGAAGAACGATGCAGGCGCTCTGCTTCTGAATTCCTTTTTTGAGCACCGCAAGGACACAGAGATAAGCAAAGAGCAAGATCAGGGTAAACCAGATGCAGGTGAAATCGTTGGGGGCAAAATATTTGTTATCGGGATCGGTGTACTTTTGCAGGAACACGCAAAGAAGACCGATTCCGCCTGCCGTGACCGCCATGGATTTGAGGGATACCTGCTCAAAGTGCGAAAATGCCCGGCAGGCAAGGACACACAGGAAGAAGCAGAGCATGAAGCTGTAGCGGTAATTGAGCCAGTTGGGGCGCTGGAAGCCGTGCCAGATCAGATCGGGAAGGCTTAAGAACATGCTCGCGGTAAAGACAAGGATCAGAATTCCCGCGGCGATCTTCTCGCGGTTGGTATATCTCTTGCAAAGGAAATATGCGGGAATGAGCAAAAGCGTCAGCACGCCGCAGTACAGGAAGGGATAGCCCTCGGGGCGGACGGTGTCGTAGGAGCCGGGGAGGAACTTATACAGGAACTCCAGGATATCAAAGTTCATCCAGACCGACCAGTTGGGATCCGAGAAGGTGGTCTTTCCGAAATTCAAACCGTAATAAGCGCTGAGCAGGATCACCATGGCAATGCCAATGGCAATCAGGGAAAAGAACGCCATGCGAAGAAGCGATTTGGTAAAGTGCTTCTTTTCACCGTGGGGGTTGTTGCGGCGATCCTCGTTATTTGCAAAGTAGTAGTAGAAGAAATAGATCAGGCAGTAGATGCATACCATGTAGCCGATATAGAAATTGCTGAGCAGGGTAAGCGCCAGAAGAACTGTGTAAAGCTTGTACTTTCCGTGCTTGATCACCGCTTCGATTCCAAGCGTGATCAGGGGCAGCCACATCACGGCGTCGATCCACATCGTGTTGTGCTGCTGAATGATGCAGTAGGAGCTCAGGGCATAGAGGATGGAGAAGCAGACGATCGCGAAGGGCTTCGGATTTTTCGAGGTCTTATGCAGATAGTATCCGAAGGTTCCGCCGCAGATCGCGGTCTTGAGCAGGAAGATGAAGAGCAGCGCGTCCAGAATCTTGTCCTCGGGGAACAGGCAGACGATATAGGAGAACGGGCTTGCGATATAATAAGCGTAAATGCCTAAGAACTCGCCGCCCATCGCGCGGGAGAAGGAATACAGAAGACTTGCGTCGCCGTACGCAAATTTTCGCAACGCCTCAAAGAAGGAAACGTATTGCGCGTTGAGGTCCAGAACCAGAACGCTTCCGTTTCCGAAGGGATGGATCTCGCGTGCAAGATACATCAGATACATCAGGATCGCGGGCAAAAGCATTGCCCAGACCAGATATCCCGTTGATTTCAGGTTCAGCCTGCTTCTCAGCTTTTCAAAGGGGGTCTGAGGCTTGAGGGAGGGGAGAGTGCGCTGATTGTCCATTTTTATTGTTCCGTTCCTTTCTCGTCTTTCTGACTGTCTTGCGTGATTACGCGCTGAATCGCTTTTTCCAATTTGATACGGTCGACGTTCATGTCCCGTCCGCAGCCCTGGCAGACCACGCGTACAAGACTTCCGACCCGCAGAATGCGGAACTGCCGTTCACCGCAGGGATGCGGCTTTTTCAGCTGTATGATATCACCGACGTGGAGTGGGATGATCTGCATGTCTACCTCCGTTTGCTTCTGCTTTTTCGGCAAGCCAGACGTCTGTCTTGCCTCTGCATACGTATCAATGTCTATTATAACATAAAAAAATCCTTCTGTAAACCATAAAACTGTATTTTTGAACGGAATTTTCTAAATTTTGAAATAACTGTTTGACTTATTAAATATTTAGTGTTATAATAGATAGTGGATTATTATGCCGTACTGTATGCAAAGGAGAGAAGGAGGTGTGCTCGCATGATCATTTTAGGCATTGACCCCGGTCTTGCCATCGTCGGTTGGGGAGTCGTGGAATATCGGAATTCGCGCTTTTCGACCTTGGCATACGGCTCCCTGCAGACGCCCGCCGGTATGCCTACCGAGGAACGCTTGCAAAGGATCTGGGAGGGGATGTGCGAGCTGATCGAGCGCTATCATCCGGACGAGCTGTCGATTGAGGAGCTCTTTTTCAACACCAACATTACAACGGGTATCCGGGTTGCCGAGGCAAGAGGCGTGATCCTTCTTGCGGCTCAGCAAAAGGGGCTCCGCATTCAGGAATATACCCCCTTGCAGGTCAAGCAAGCCGTGGTGGGATACGGCAGAGCGGAAAAGAAGCAGGTCATTACCATGGTCACAATGCTGCTCGGCTTGGAAAAGCCTCCAAAGCCGGACGATACCGCGGACGCGCTGGCGCTTGCGATCTGTCACGCGCACAGCGGCGGCTCCCGCCTTGCAAGCTACTACAACCAACCGACCGAAACGGGAAATTTGAGAAGAAAAGGAAAATAAAACGATGTGGCATTCCGAGAATTGGTCCGATTATGAATTGCTGGATACCTCCGACGGTGAACGTCTGGAGAGATGGGGAGATCTGATCCTGATCCGTCCCGATCCGCAGATCATCTGGCGTGGCGTTGCGCGCCATCCCGCGTGGAAGCATGCGGACGGGATTTACCGCCGATCCTCGACGGGGGGCGGAGCGTGGGTGAAGAATCACCTCCCGCAGTCCTGGAATATTTCTTACGGAGATCTGAAATTCGTATTGCGCCCCATGGGCTTTAAGCACACGGGACTCTTTCCCGAGCAGGCGGCAAACTGGGATTGGTTTTCCGATCTGATCCGCCGTGCAAACCGACCGATCCGCGTCCTGAATCTGTTTGCCTATACGGGCGGTGCTACGGTCGCGGCTGCTGCGGCGGGCGCGAGCGTCGTTCACGTGGATGCCTCCAAGGGTATCGTTGCACAGGCAAAGGAGAATGCAGCGCTCTCAGGGCTTGAGAAGGCTCCCATCCGTTATCTGGTGGACGATTGCAAGAAGCTTGTCGAGCGTGAGATCCGCCGCGGCAACACCTACGAGGGCATCATTATGGATCCGCCCTCCTACGGCAGAGGCCCCAACGGAGAGGTCTGGAAGATTGAGGACAGCATCGACGAGCTGATTACGCTTGCGTCGAGGCTTTTGTCGGACGATCCCTTGTTTTTCCTTGTCAATTCCTATACGACGGGACTTTCTCCCATGACCATGAATTATCTTCTGGATCTGAAGGTGCGCGCACGCTTTGGCGGCGTGATCGAATCGGGCGAGCTTGGACTCCCCGTGACACAAACGGGCGGATTTCTTCCTTGCGGCGCAAGCTCACGCTGGTATCGGGAGCAGAAAGGAGATCGCACATGACACAGCCCTTTATCCACACCGAAAATCTCTGCTTTTCCTACAAGGATAGCGAGGGCGCGGGCGAGCATCCTGCGCTTAAGGGGATCTCGGTTGATATCAATGCGGGGGAATACGTCGCGGTTCTCGGGCACAACGGCTCGGGAAAGTCGACCTTCGCAAAGCTGCTCAACCTGATTTTAGAGCCAAGCTCGGGGGTTCTGTGCATCAACGGAATGAATCTGACCGAGGGCGAGATCGACGACGAACAGCTGATGGAGCTTCGTCGGAACGTCGGAATGGTGTTTCAGAATCCCGACAATCAGCTGGTCGCGACCGTTGTAGAGGAGGACGTAGCCTTCGGACCGGAAAATCTCGGAGTTCCGCAGGAGGAGCTTCGCCGCCGTGTGGACGACGCGCTTGACGTCGTCGGTATGCGGGAATACGCAAAGCACGAGCCGCACCGCCTCTCGGGCGGTCAGAAGCAGCGCGTTGCCATCGCGGGCATGATCGCGATGATGCCCAAGTGCATTATTTTCGATGAATCCACCGCCATGCTGGATCCCGGCGGACGCCGTGAGGTGCTGGATACCATCCGCATGCTCAACCGCGAGCACGGGATTACGGTTCTGAATATCACGCACTATATGAACGAGGCGGCGGAGGCAGACCGCGTGCTTGTCATCAACGACGGACTTCTTTTGACACAGGGAACACCCAACGAGGTCTTTTCGGATCGCGCGCTTTTGCTGTCCGCAGGTCTTGAGGTGCCGCAGTGCAGTGAGGTCGTTTTGGAGCTGCGCGAGGGCGGCATTGCGATCGAGGGCGAGGATATTGCAAGCCTTCAGGGCTGTGCCGATATGATCGCGCGCGCTTACGCAACGCGTTAAAGTGAAACCAAAAGAGGAAACTATGGATAAAATCTACCTGGAAAATATTCGTTACGTTTACAGTCCGGACACCCCGTTTGAGCAAGTTGCTCTGGATGACGTCACGCTTGGGATCCGAAAGGGCTGTATCACGGGAATCATCGGGCACACGGGCTCGGGAAAATCCACGATGATGCAGCTGCTCAACGGACTTGCAAAGCCGACGGACGGAAGAGTCCTTCTGGACGGCTTTGACATCAACAGCACGTTTGACGACGTGTTTGATGCCTGGAGGGAGCGCGAGGAATACGCAAAGCTTTCCAAGCGCGCGGCAAAAAAAGAAATCCGCGGGCAGCTTGCGGAGCTTCGCCGTACGCTTTGCTTCCGCGTAGGTCTTGTTATGCAATATCCCGAATATCAATTATTTGAGGAAACCGTCTACAAGGATATCGCGTTCGGTCCTGCCAATATGGGACTTGAGGAGGACGAGATCCGCGCAAGAGTGCTGGAGGCAGCAGCGTTTACCGGACTTGACGAGGCACTTTTGGATCAATCTCCCTTCGATCTGTCGGGAGGACAGAAGCGCCGCGTCGCGCTTGCGGGGATTCTTGCCATGCGCCCCGAGGTGCTTGTCCTGGATGAGCCTGCCGCGGGCCTTGATCCGCGTGGGCGCAAGATGATCTTTGAGCGCGTTTGCGACTATCAGAGGAACACGGGCTCTACCGTGCTGATCGTCAGCCACAGCATGGAGGATATGGCGCGTTACTGCGACGACGTTGTGGTGCTCAAGGACGCAAAGGTGCTTATGCATGGGGAAATGAACGAGGTCTTCTCTCACATTTCCGAGCTTTCGGACACGGGTCTTGACATTCCGCAGGTGACGCGTCTTGCGCTTGCACTGCGTGAGCGCGGCGTTCCCATTTCCGAAAATATTTATACGGTCGAGGATGCGACGAAGGCGCTTCGCGCCCTCTTCTCTCAACAGAAAGACGGGAAGGAGGCAAGCGTATGAAGGGAATTTCCTTTGGACAGTACTATCCCGCAAGCTCGGTCTTTCACCGAATGGATCCGCGTGCAAAGATCATTCTTGCCGTTCTGTATATCGTCAGCACCTTTTTGTGCAAGAACGTGCTTTCCTTCGCGGCACTGACGATCTCGGCACTGCTTTTGGTGATCCTGAGCAGAATTCCGCTTCGTATCATGCTGCGATCTCTGCGACCGATCCTATTTATTGTCGTTTTTACCTCTGCCATCAACATTTTTGCGACCAGAGGTGCGCATCGCCTGACACCGGAGCATTGGTGGCTTGCGATCTATGAGGAGGGCCTCTGGAACGCGCTCTTTATGGTGCTTCGCATCGTGTGTCTGATCCTTTCAACCAGTATTTTTCTGACGTATACGACAACGCCGGTATCCCTTGCAAACGCGCTCGAGCGCCTGCTCTCGCCCTTAAAAAGGATCAAGATCCCCGTTCACGATTTTGCCATGATGATGACCATTGCGCTTCGCTTTATTCCCACACTCAGCGAGGAAACCGAAAAGATCATGAACGCCCAGAAGGCACGCGGGGCAAACTTCACAACGGGAAGCCTGTTTGCGCGCGCAAAGGCACTCATCCCGATCCTTGTTCCTCTGTTCGTGTCGGCGTTCAACCGTGCGTTTGAGCTTGCGACGGCGATGGAGTGCCGTTGCTATCACGGAGGAGAGGGAAGAACGCAGCTCAACGTTCTGCATTATCGCGCATCGGATTTTGTTGCGATCCTGCTCCTTGTAGGCTTTGGAGTAGGCCTCTGGTTCCTCAACCGCGTGGACTTTTTGTACCGATTGGGGTGATATCATGAAGCTATTGCTCAAAATCAGCTATCTTGGCACGCGATATTGCGGATATCAGGTCCAGCCGAACGGCCCGAGCATTCAGCAAAAGCTCAACGAGGCGACGCGTGCCGTATTCGGCTTTGACTGCGATATCGTCGGCTGCAGCCGCACGGACAGCGGGGTGCACGCGCGTCAGTTTTGCGCGACCGTAGCAAAAAAGGGATGCGAGGATCTGGACACCGCCATCCCCGACGGGCGTATCCCGTTGGCACTTTGCGCGTATCTTCCCGAGGATATCTCGGTTCTGGACGCGACTTGGGTTCCGTCAAGCTTTCACGCGCGCTATGACGTCAAGGAAAAGGAATACGTTTACCGCATCTACAACCACCCCATCCGCTCTCCCTTCGAGGAGGGACGGGCTTATCATCTTCCAAAGCCCTTGGATGACGAGGCGGTAAGAAGGATGGATCTTGCGGCGCGCTCGCTTTGCGGAACCAAGGATTTTTCCTCGTATATGGCGCAGGGCTCTAAGGTGACCGACACGGTGCGCACGATCACAAACGCCGAGGTCAAGCGAATCGGTGACGTGATCGAATTCCGTGTGTCCGCCAACGGATTTTTGTACAATATGGTTCGTATTCTTGCGGGGACTCTGCTCCTTGTCGGGCAAGGGAAGATCTCCTGCGAGGAGGTCGAGCGCATTACGGCGTCCTGTGACAGATCGCGTGCCGGAAGCACGCTTCCTGCTTGTGGACTGTACTTAAACCGCGTGACTTATTGAACCCAAAGGATTGATTTTTTTTGAAAGGAGGGAACGCCGTGAAAAAGCCGAGGATACTCGCTTTCATTTTCAAAAGGAAGGTGTCGGGCGCGGACGGGGAAGTGCAAAACCCGTATTTCGAAGAGATTTCCGCGCGTCTCGGTACGCTTCAGGTCGTTCTCTATCTTTGTCTGTTCGCGTTTATCACCGTTTCCTTCATCAGCAATTCCGAGCTGATTACCTACCAGAATTTTTATCATTTCTTTCAGGATCTGAATGCGTCGGTCTTATCGGGCGAGGTCTTTTCCGAGGAGGCACTGACCTATCCGACCGACCGACAGCAGGATTTTTCACTCTATCGCGGAGGACTTGTAGTGGCGGGAAATCGGAACCTTACCGTCTTTTCCTCCTCCAACAAGCAGTCTGTGAGTGAAAATCTGGATAACTATCAAAATCCGGCGGTCGAGGGAACGGGAAAATACGTGCTGATCTATGAGCTGGGAGGAACGCGCTATTCGCTGTACAATCTGCACCAGCAGATGCACACGGGAAAAACCGATTTTCCCATCACGGGCGCGGCAGTTTCCGAATCGGGCTCGTTTGCACTGATCTCGGCATCCGAGCAATATACCTCGGTGGTTTCCCTGTATAACGATCGGTTCTCTCTGATCAACCGATACAACAAAAACGGCTATGTCATGGACGTTGACGTCAATAAAAAGGGAACCTTGATCAGCATTCTGACCTCGGAGGTCGAGCAAGGTCAGTACAGAACCTCTTTAGAGATCTATCGGGTTGGTGAAACCGAGGCGCGAACCGTTGTTCCGCTTTCCCGATCTGTAGGACTTGACTGCAGCTTTTCGACGCAGTCGACGGTCATCGCTCTTTGCGCTGACGGCGTGTTTTTCATTGACGAGCAAGGCATCCAGCGCGCCTCCCTTGATTTTGGAGATACCCCGTTGGCAGCATACGACGTAGGGGAACACGGGATCGCGGTTGCCCTGCAAGCTTCTCCCTTGCTTCCAAAGGATCTTTTGATTTTCTTTGATGCGGATGGAAAGCTGATCTACCGCATTGAAAGCGGAGTCCGCATCTCTCAGCTTGAAATATACGGCGATAGTGTGTTCGCGCTCTCCTCGGATTCCATTTTGCGTTTTTCCAAAAAAGGAGAGATCGCCTTTGCTTGGAGCGGAATGACGGCGGATAGAGAAATGCTTGCGATTGATGAGGATGAGATCCTGCTTTGCTCGCCGCAAAGAGCGATCTATCTTCGTATGAGCTCCTGAATTTTTAACGAAAAGGAGGAGATATGATGTCGTTTTTGGATATTCTATTCTTGATCGTTTCCTTGGGGATCATTGGTTTTTATACCTTCCGCGGCTTTTTCCGCAATCTTGCGCACACGCTTCACGCCATCCTTGCCGTGATCTGTGCGTACGTATTCGGAGGACTTCTGGGTGCGCTTTTTCAAAAGCTGATCGTAGGTCCTGCCGTATACGGTATTGTAGAGGGAAGCATTCAGAAGGTCGTTGAGCAGGGAGAGCAAAGCCTTGCAGAGGCGATCCTTTCGGTCACCCCCGGCTTTTTACAGACGGAAGGGTTTGTGGCGAAGATCAACGCATTGCAGATCACGGACGAGGGCTGGCTTACCGAGACCGCGACGTCGATCTCGACGCCGATCGCATCCCTCATTTCGAACGTTGTTTGCTATCTCGCGGTTTTTGTGCTGTCTTGGTTTTTGCTTCGCATCGTGGTGAAGCTGGTGGATAAGCTGATCAAAAAGAGCGACAAGCTCAAAACGCTCAACCTGATTCTGGGGGCTGTCTGGGGCATTTTGGTCGCGCTGATTCTCGGGATTGTGCTTGCGTCGCTTCTTCGCACCTTCTTCCCGGCAAGTCCGATCTATACGCAGTCGGTCATTCTCCGCTTTTTCGGGGAGGCTGCGTTCTTCCGTTGGTTTAAAATATTTGATATCGGAGCGCTGCTGCTTGGCGGCATTCCTGTATAACGATCATTTGCAATTCGCAAAAGAAAGGGTCCGCGTGGGCGGATAGGAGCTTGAAATGGTAATGTGTTCGCAATGCCATAAGCGTATGGCAGTTATTTTCGTAACAAAAATGGAAAAGGGAGAAAAGGAGAGCATGGGGCTTTGCCTCAAATGCACCAAGGCGGCAGGAATTCCCGTGGACAGCATCACGGGGAATATCATCAACCAGCTTGGCATTTCTCCCGAGCAGCTGGAAAGCGCGGAGGAGGATCTGAGCGCGATGCTGGAGCAGACTCCCTCGGAGTGTGACGACAACGAGGACGGAGGAGCTCCCGCGATCGATCTTCCCAAGCTGTTCCGCGACGTGGGTATGCTCTCGCAAAACGGTGCGCATAAGGAGATCGTCCCCTCGGAGGGCTCTTCACAAAACGATGGAAAAAAGGATAAGAAAAAGGCGAAAAAGGAAGAAAAGAAGCTGAAATTCCTTCCTCTTTACGGCCGCAATCTGACGCAGCACGCGCGCGACGGGCGACTGGATAAGATCGTCGGGCGTGAGGTCGAGCTTGCGCGCGTCATTCAGATCCTTTGCCGCAGACAAAAGAACAACCCCTGCCTGATCGGTGAGCCCGGTGTCGGTAAGACTGCCATCGCCGAAGCGCTTGCCATCAAGATCGCGAGCGGTGATGTTCCTTACAAAATGAAGGGCAAAGAGATTTATCTGCTGGACATGACCGCGTTGGTTGCGGGCACGCAGTTCCGCGGTCAGTTTGAATCGCGCATCCTGGGGCTGCTCAACGAGGTGCGCGAGCTTGGCAACGTGATCCTTGTCATCGATGAGGTGCACAACATCGTCGGAACGGGTGAGGCGGAGGGCAGCGTCAACGCCGCCAATATCCTCAAGCCCGCACTCTCGCGCGGCGAGGTGCAGATCATCGGTGCCACCACCTTAAACGAATACAGAAAATATATCGAAAAGGATACCGCGCTTGAGCGCCGCTTCCAGCCCGTCACCGTCAACGAGCCCTCCGTCGAGGATACCGTCAAGATGCTGCTTGGAATCAAGCATTATTACGAGGAATTTCACGGGATTTTCATTCCCGACGCCCTCTTGCGCCGTGCGGTCGTGCTTTCTGAGCGTTATATCACAGACCGCTATCTTCCCGATAAGGCGATCGACCTGATCGACGAGGCGGCGGCACATCTTTCGCTTTCCTCGGCGTCCATCAACGAAAGCTACTCGATCCGTGATCAGCTTCTTAGCCTGAAGGAAAAGCGAGAGGCGCTGGAGGAGGAGATCGTCGGAAGCGAAAAGACCGAGGAGGGAAGATACGAGGAGATCTCCAGGATCCGCGCAGACGAGCTTAAACTCTCGGCACGACTGGAGGAGCTCGAGCCCGAGATCGCGGGTGTGATCATGACCGAGGAGGAGATCGCGCGTGTGATCGAGCTCTGGACGGGTGTTCCCGCGACCAGCATTACCGAAAACGAGTATGAGCAGATCGACAAGCTTGAGGAGCGTCTGAAGGCTCACATCGTCGGTCAGGACGAAGCCGTGCACGCCGTGGCGCGCGCCATCAAGCGAGGCCGTGCGGGGATCTCGTATAAGCGGAAGCCCGTTTCCTTTATTTTCGCAGGTCCTACGGGTGTTGGAAAGACCGAGCTTGTCAAAACGCTTGCTTCAGATCTGTTCCACTCTCCCGAAACGCTGATCCGTCTTGACATGTCGGAGTTCATGGAAAAGCACTCGGTTTCGCGCATCATTGGGGCGCCTCCCGGATACGTCGGCTACGACGAGGCGGGACAGCTGACCGAGAAGATCCGCAGAAGACCGTATTCCGTGGTTCTTTTCGACGAGATCGAAAAGGCGCATCCAGATGTGCTCAACATTCTGTTGCAGATTCTGGATGACGGAAGAATTACCGACGCGCGCGGAAAAACCGTCAATTTTGAAAATACCGTGATCGTGATGACCACCAACGCAGGCTCGGATAAGTCTGCCTCCATGGCGGGCTTTACCGCAGATGAGGGGACTGCCGCCGAGAACAAGACGCAAAAGGCGCTCGAAAGCTTCTTGCGTCCCGAGTTCCTCAACCGTGTGGATGAGATCATTACCTTCCGCTCCCTGAGTGAGTCGGATTTTTCGGGTATTGCACGTATTATGTTGGAGGAGCTGAAGCTCTCACTTGCCGAAAAGGGAATTGCTCTGCATTATACCGAGCAGGTCTGCGAGCTGATCGCAAGGAATTCCTACTCCCGCAAGTACGGTGCCCGCAATATGAGAAGATATATTCAAAAGGAAATTGAGGACGTTCTGGCGGAGCAGATCATCGCGGATTATCAGCGCACGTTTACGGTGGTGAAGATCGGTACCCGTGCGGGCAAATTCAACGTCCAATGTATGTAACTGCCACTGCGGTTTGATGCGGATCGAAAAAGGGAGAAAACCGTTATTATGAGCCATCTCAATACGAAATGGCAAGGGCTGACCGGAAAGGAGGCTCTTGCGACACTCAAAAGCGATGCTGCCGTGGGGCTTTCCTCCAAGGCAGCTCGCTCGCGCTATCGAAAGTACGGCGCAAACACACTTTTTGACACAAAGAACCAAAACGAGCGCAAGCTTTGGAGATCCCTGATGTGTGACTCATTTTTGTGGCTTTTGCTGCTGGGATCTGTTCTGTGTCTTTTCTTTTCCGAGCTACCCGCGGGCATCTGCGCGCTGTCCTCGATCCTGGTCGGCGCTTTGCTGATCCTGAACTGTTGGCAAAAGGGAAAGGTGCTTGAGGAAAAAATTGAAAAATACCGAACTCCGTACGTTGCCGTCCTGCGTGACGGAAAGGAGAAAAGGATCTCGGCACGTCGCATCGTTGTGGGAGATATCCTGCTTTTGCGAAAGGGAGATATCGTTCCCGCGGATTGCCGATTGCTGGAGAGCCGCTGGCTGACATTACATACGCTTCTTCCTGATGAAAAAGGAAAGCCGCTCTGGGATTCACTTCCGAAAAATGCCGACGCGATCTATCCTTACGGCAGCACGACTGAGGCACCGTATTTCGAAAACATCCTGTACGGTGGCTCACGGGTGACCGCGGGGGAGGCAAAGGCCGTCGTGATCGCCACGGGAAAGGAGAGCTTTCTCGGCAAAATTCCCAGCTTCCCGATTCCTTGCGAGATCCATCCGGCAGGGGATAGGGACCGTTTTACGTTCCTGCAGCCCTACCTGCGCGTTTACCACCTCATTCTTCTTGTCCTGATGCCGATTTTGTTTGCGTTGGGACTTCTGACCTGCGTTCCGACGACAAGCCTTACGGGGCTTTTTCTGTCGCTCTGCGCGCTTCTCGGCTCAGCGTCTGCCTGGGTGATCCTGTTTCTTTTACAGACTACCGTGACGCGCATCAAAAGCGAGTGTTTTTTTGCGACTTCCACGGAAAACCGTGCGATCTTAAAAAGTGAGCGTGCGTGCGAAAGCCTTGCGGATCTGAACGAGATCCTTGTGATTGGAAATTGTGGGGTTTCGGACGGGCTTCCGCATCTGTATCGCGTTGCGACGGGTAAGGGAGAGGTCCCCTTGAACGGCGGAGAGTCCTATCACGTGCTTCAGCCGCTGTGTGAGGCGGTCCTCCTGCTTTTGCAGGCATATCGGCAGGAGGATGCAAAGGCCTTGCGCGCGCCTGCGTTCTGCGACGAAAATCTTCGTCGGGAGCTGATCGATGCATCGGATTTTGACGTGACCTCCATACAGTCGCGCATCCGGGGGCTGACCTTCGTAGGCTCTATGCAAAGCACCTGCATGGCGTTGCAGGTTGAAACGGTGGGAGAACGGTACCGCCTGCTGTTTTATAACGATGCGCAATGCTTCAGATCCTGTACCGCATTTGCAACCGACGATGCCGTTCTCCCTTTAGATCGGGAAAGTGCTGCGCGACTCTCGGAATTTTATAACTCGGTCCGCGCGGCGGGTGCTGACGTCATCACGGCGGTTTGCGAACGGGGAGGACAGAGGATCCTTTTGGGCGTTCTTGCCACCAAGGAGCATACGCAAAAAACACTTCCGTCGGTGCTGGAGGAGCTCTTACGCTCCGGTGTTCGAACCACGTTCCTTTTTGAAAGAGATGACCGAGAGATGCGGCGTTATCTTGCTACGGTCGGATTTCTGGATCATGCCGTGACCAAGCAGATGCGAAAAGGTTCCTCGCAGTCGATTTTTGAATGCTTTGAGCAAAATCGCGTTTTCCTCGGGATTGAGCAGCAAGAGATTCTGGCAATTTCGGAATATCTGCGCCGCAAGGGGCGCTCCTTTGCCGTCATGAGCAACTCGGAGGAGGTGCTCCCGCTCCTGCAAAGAGCAAGCGTTGCGGTGATTACCGATCGTACGGACTATCATTTGCACGCCAACGAGCAAGCCTTGACCGATCAGCTGCATACGCAGGAGATTGAGAACAGCACCCGCGCAACGCAATCCGCAAGGCGACTTTCCGACGTCATTGTAAACCGTGCGGGAAGGCTTGGCGGCGGCCTGTTCGCCCTATCCCTTGCCATTTCGCATTGCCGCGAGGGGCGCGTTCGCGCAAGCGCGTTGATTTCGATGCTGCTTGGTACCAACCTTGCCCGCCTGATCCTGATAGGAGCAAGTATTTTGCTTGGAACAGGACTTCTGAGCGGAGCGCAGATCCTGATCGGCGGACTCCTGACGGAGCTTGTGCTGACGTTCTGGCTGCTCCTTCTGCCCGTGCCGCAAAAACGCTTGCGACGGACGGATCGGATGGGAAAAGAGAGGATCGGAAGGATGCTTGCAAGCCGTACACTCTGGCTTCCGCCGAGTGTTTCTGCCGCAGGATGCGTTCTGTATGCCTTTTGCGCTCGCCTTGGCGGTTGGATGGATGACAGTGGCGCAAGATCGTTTCTGTTCGGCTCCCTGATCCTGATCTCGGTTTTACACTTTATCTACGTGCTGATCGGGGAGGGGATCTCTCTGCGTCATCGGAGCACGCTTTATTTTCTGCTGGGATTTTTCTGTTTCTTAGCAATCCTGTTTACGCTTTGCGCGCTTTTTGGAGGTGTTCCTCTGTTTGCGCTGTTCGGAAGCGTGACACTATCGAGCATGCTTTCTCTGCCGCTCGGCATGATTCTTTATTTCCTTTCTCGCCTTTTTAGCCGCGCTCCCTCTCATCGAACAAGCAAATAAGCGCATATACTCAAAAGAAAGAGCCCTGATCAAGGGGAAAGGAGAGTGTGCTTATGAAGCGGTGTAGCACTGTGGATCTTCGACGGCTGGAGATCATCAATCTGTGCGACGGCGCGCGCCTTGGGTATGCTACCGATTTTGAGTTTGACAAGGAGGATGCCCGTATCCTTGCGATCGTCATTTGCGGAAGTCACGGCATCTTCGGTCTTGGAAGGGAGGACGATCTGGTGATCCCATGGGGATGCATTGAGTGCATCGGAGAGGATACCATTCTGGTCAAGCTGACGCCGGCGGAATTTTCCTGCTGTATCTGTACGCCGCAAAAGCGGAAAAAGCATCGTTGACATGCGCGGAGAGCCTCGGATTTCGAGCGCTCTCCGCCTTTTTCCGAAAACGCTTGAAAAGAGTATGTTAAAATGTAAAAAAACTGTGAACACTTGGAAAGAGTGTTGAAATATTGGAAACAATATGCTATAATCTATTGTAATTGCGCGGCGGACGGGCTTTGCTCCGAAAAGCGGCGCAAAATAAAAAAACACACACCGGACAAACGTTGCAACGGTGCCGTTGAAGCCAACGGTTGTAGCAATCTGTCGCGGTGGTGGAAAAAACCGAAGGAGGACATGAAACATGTCTATTATTTCCATTAAGCAGTTGCTTGAAGCAGGTGTTCACTTTGGACACCACACCAGAAGATGGAACCCCAAAATGCAGGAGTACATCTTCACGGAGAGAAACGGTATTTACATTATCGATCTCCAGAAGACCGTGAAGAAGTTCGACGAGGCTTACAACTTTGTCCGTGAGCTTTCCGAGAACAACGGTACCGTTCTGTTTGTCGGCACCAAGAAGCAGGCAGCAGAGGCAATTAAGGAAGAGGCTACCCGTTGCAGCATGTACTACGTCAACGTTCGTTGGCCCGGCGGAATGATGACCAACTTCAAGACCATCAAGAAGTCCATCAACCGTCTGAACAGCCTGTACAAGATGCAGGAGGACGGCACCTTCGATCTGCTCCCCAAGAAAGAGGTTGCAGCTATGCAGAAGGAGATCTTCGATCTTGAGAAGAGCTACGGCGGTATCAAGACCATGGAGAAGCTCCCCGACGCGATCTTCATCGTTGACCCCAAGAAGGAGAGAAACGCAGTTCTTGAGGCAAAGAAGCTTGGCATTCCGGTCATTGCAATCGTGGATACCAACTGCGATCCCGACGACGCTGATTACGTCATTCCCGGTAACGACGACGCGATCCGCGCAATCAAGCTGATTTCTTCCGCACTTGCTGATGCCGTCATCGAGGGCAAGCAGGGCGAAACTGCAGAAGAGGCAGAGGCTCCCGCAGAGGAAGCAGCAGCTGACGCTGAATAATTCGGATTACAACAAAGGAGAACGAACATGGCTAACATTACTGCAAAAGACGTTGCTGCGCTTCGCGCAAAGACCGGTATCGGCATGATGGAGTGCAAGAAGGCACTCGTTGAGGCTGACGGTGATATTGATGCTGCTGTTAAGATCCTTCGCGAGAAGGGCGAGCTCAAGGCTGAGTCCAAAATGGCAACCAGAATTGCTGCTGACGGTATCGTAGAGATCCTCAAGGAGGGTAACTGCACCGCTATGATCGAGGTCAACTCCGAGACTGACTTCGTTGCAAAGAACGATTCCTTCAAGGCATACGTTGGCGAGCTGCTCAAGATCATCGTTGATCAGAAGCCTGCTGACGTTGAAGGCCTGATGGCTTGCAAGTATGACGACGAGATGACCGTCGAGGCAAAGAACAAGGAAATGATCTTCAAGATCGGTGAGAAGCTGACCATTCGTCGCTTCGCTCTGGTCGAGGGTGTTACCAGCACCTATATCCACGGCAACGGCTCTATCGGCGTTGTTGCAAAGTTTGAGACCAACGTAGCCGATCATCCTGAGTTCGCAGCATTCGCTAAGAACATCGCGCTCCAGATCGGCGCATATCCCACTCCTTACCTTTGCCGCGAGCAGGTTCCCGCAAGTGTGCTTGAGGAGGAGAAGAACATCCTTTTGGCGCAGATCGCAAACGATCCCGCAAACGCAAAGAAGCCCGATGCTATCAAGGAAAAGATGGTTATGGGTAGAATCTCCAAGTTCTACGACAACAACTGCCTGCTTGATATGACCTACGTTAAGGACGAGGACCTCAAGGTTGGCAAGTACGTAGCACAGACCGCTAAGGAGCTTGGCGGTGAGATCGCTGTCGTTGATTTCTTCCGTTTCGAGAAGGGCGAAGGCATTCAGAAGAGAGAGGAAAACTTTGCAGAGGAAATCGCAAAGATGACCGCCGGCAAGTAATTGCTGCATAAAAAACAAGGGAAGAACCGTTCGGTTCTTCCCTTATTTTTTATTTATTGATGATTTTGATCGTTTTTGGCGTTCTTTCGTTTCTTTTTAAAATAACGGTTCCATTTTTTATGGCGTGTGCGGATTACGATCTGCTCGGTCACGATCCAGCCCGTCAGTACCACAAGGAAGAAAATACCGCCGGAAAGCACGCGCCTGTCGGAAAGCCATTCCTCCATGTGCTGCAGCCGCCACATAAACGCGGTGCGCTCAGCGCCTGACTTTGTATAGATCGGTACGGTTTCCAGAAGCTTTCCCTCGTAGAGGATCGCAACGTATCCGACGAAGAGCCCTTCCGTGACGGGAGCCTCCAGAGAAGTATGCTCCAGACGGATGCTGTAGGTAATGTCTTTTTCCAGGTCAAGACCGAGCGGCAGATAAGCGGTTACGGGCTCTTTGACGCCGATCCCGATCTCGGTCGTCATCAAGGAAAGCATAATAGGGATCTTGCAAAGCACGGTGTCCGGGGAAAGGATCTCTACTTCTCCGTAGCTGCGATAGATCCAATCAACCAGACGGTTGGTCAAAAGGTACGCTCCGTTGCTTTCGGCAGTTTCCTTTGCGCCCATGACGATAGAAATGTATTCATGTCCTTTGTGGGATGCGACCGTGATGACGCAGCTTCCTGCGACGCTCGTAGAGCCCGCGACCATACCGCGGCACTTGGCATTATAGTATTTCGTGGTGCTCGTGGAGGTGATGAGAGCGTTTCGGTTCGAGATGAGGAAGGAGTCCAGATAAAGCGTTTCCGGCATCTGATAGCGAGGCGTCGTACAGATCTTCATATACAGCTCGTTCTGATAAGCCGCGAGCGCGATTTTGGAAAGATCGGTTGCCGTGGCAATCGAGGCATCCTCTACACCGGTAGGCTCTACAAAGGAGGAATGAAGAACTCCAAGCTCCCCGGCGCGCTGATTCATTCGCGCGGAAAAGCCGGCAATGCTTCCCGAAAGATGATTTGCAAGGATATAATAGGCATCGTTGTAGCTGCCGCAGATCGCAGCGTAAAGAAGCTGCTCGATGCTGAGAGTGTCGCCGGTTTTGATTTTGAGCTGATATCCCGCCACCCCTTTTTTCATGGCATCGGTGACCTCCACGGATTCGTTCAAGCGGTAGCGGTACTCCTCACAAAAGATCAGTCCCGCCAACAGCTTGACCGTAGGACCTGCCGGCAATGGCGTGCTTTCGTTCTTTGCAAGCACGGCTTCCCCCGTTTGCAGATGATAAAAGTAGACAGCCGTTGCCTCCGCGGTGGAGGGGGATTCCTGCGCGGCGCCGATGGGGATCACAAATAAAGGGAAGACAAAAAGGAGCGACAGCAGGATGCATAAGACTGTGCGTAAATGATCTCTGCGTTGCATCGTGTGTTCCTCCTTTTATATTTATTTTAGCTCTTTCAGCGCCTTTTCGGCTTGTTCGATGTCCTTTTGAATTTGCGCCATCAGCTCCTCCTTGGAGGAGAATTTCTGTTCGGGACGTAAGAATTTGAGAAAGCAAACGGTAAGCTCCTTGCCGTAAAGCGTTCCGTCAAAATCAAACAGATAGGTTTCGCAATTGGCAACACCGTCTTGGTCTACGGTTGGACGGACACCGACGTTGGAAATTCCGAAATAGGAGGCTTCTCCAATTTGGCACGAGGTCAGATAGACGCCGTGGCGTGGGATGAGAAGCGATTTCGGAAATTGTTGATTGACGGTCGGAGTACCCAGATTTCTCCCAAGGCCTTTTCCGTGAACGACGGGCGCGCAAAGGGAATAGGGCCTTGTCAGTAGGGCGTTCGCCTGCTCGATTTTTCCCTCATACAAAAGGGAACGGATCAGAGAGGAGCTCACACCGGGCACCTCCTGCACGACCTCGACGGTATCGAGTAGCGAGGAAAGCAGGGAAGCGTCCCCCACGCCACCTTTTCCAAAATGATAGTTAAAGCCGCAAACGGCGGCAACGGTGTGGCATTGCTCTAACAGGATCTCCTTGACAAAAGCCTTTGGTGTCAGATCGCGGAGCGCGGAAAAATCCGCAAGGATCGCAACCTCCATGCCTGCCTCCGAAAAAGCGGCGAGCTTTTGCTCTGTGGTAAAGAGCTGTGCGGGGGCGTGCTGATTCAAAACCTCAAGCGGAGGTTGAGAAAAGCAAAAAACTCCGCATACCGCACTCGGAAACCGACTGTCACGGAGTTTTTTTGCGCGTGCCAGAAGCTGACGGTGTGCTACGTGCAATCCGTCAAAGTTTCCAAGGCACAGGATCAGGGATGGGGGAGTGGGAATGACAGCCCCATCCTTCAACGAAATACAAAGAAGCGGTGCTTGCATATTAATCCAGATTCAGATAATTCTTGACCAGCTCCGCCATCAGCTCATCTCTGTCGATTTTACGGATGAGCGCGCGTGCGTTGTTGCAGTTGGTAATATAGGTCGGGTCCTCGGAGAGCAGATAGCCTACGATCTGCCCGATGGGATTGTATCCCTTTTCGTTCAGGGTTTGATAGACCTGCAAGAGAATGTCGCGCAATGCTTCGGGCTCGGTTGCCACATCCGGAGTCTTTTGTTCTTCACTCATGGAGAAAACCTCCTTTTTTGAAATTCCACGTATCCGCTTTTATTATATATGATGACTCCTGCTTTTTCAAGTCTTTTTTTCAAATATTTGATCCTTTGCGCTTTTTTTCTCTTTTTACTTGGTAGATACTTGACGGAAAAAGATTTTTAGGATATACTGAAGACAGAAACCGACAAAGGATAGGAGATCGATATGCGAATTACCGTTTTGGATGCCGCAACGCTTGGAGATGATATCTCGATGGATATTTTTTCGCAGTTCGGGGAGGTGACCGTGCTGCAAAGCACCTCTCAGGAGGAGGTCGCAGACCACGTCAAGGGTGCGGAGGTCCTTCTTTTGAACAAGGTTAAGCTCAACCGCGCAAACCTTGCAAAGGCGTCTGATTTACGCCTGATCTGCGTGGCTGCCACGGGCTTTGACAATATCGACCTGGAGTTTTGCCGCGAGCGCGGGATCGCTGTCTGCAACGTCGTGGGCTATTCGACGCAAAGCGTTGCGCAGGTGACGGTGGCAATGGCGCTTTCCTTGCTGACACATCTGCCCGAATACGAAAGAGTCGTCAAGAGCGGCGCGTACACCGCGCGCGGAATTCCCAATTGCCTGACGCCCACCTATCACGAGATTGCGGGTAAAACATGGGGAATCATCGGATTTGGAAACATTGGAGGACAGGTCGGAGCCGTTGCGCGTGCGCTGGGCTGTCACGTTCTTGTCAATAAGCGCACCCCGATTGAGGGCTGGGAATGCGTGGATCTGGAAAGGATTTGCCGCGAGTGTGACATCATTTCCATCCATACTCCTCTGACTGAACAGACGAGGAACCTGTTGGATGCCGAGCATATTGCCATGCTCAAGCGCGATGCCATTGTCATCAACGTCGCGCGCGGTGCCGTGACGGATGAAAAGGCTCTTGCGAAGGCACTGATAGAGAAACGGATCGGAGGACTTGGAATCGACGTTTACAGCGCAGAGCCCTTTGGAAAGGATCATCCCTTCTATGCGCTCCTTGGGTGCGAGAACGCGTGTCTGACGCCGCATATGGCTTGGGGCGGATATGAAACGCGTGTGCGACTGCTGGAGGAAATGGCAGAGAATATCCGTGCGTTTCTGGCAGGGGAGCGACGCAACCGCGTGGATTGATTTCGGCTTTTTGATAATTTGATCAATTTTGACTGTCTAAATTGCATTTTTTGTGCAGAATTTCGTTGCTTCGTTCACATTTTATTCATACAACCGCGCGAGGTTTGTGATATAATGAATTCGTCGGAAAATTCATGGATTTTCACGGCGTACTGACAAAGAGTTACCTGTCAGACCTCTGCTTCTTACAGAATGCAGTCGGGATTGGGGAAAATTGAAAAATAATATATAACAACGGAGGCTACTATGAAGGGACATCAACGCAGTGAGCTTGCAGTGATTGCCATGAAGGGGTGCGAGGACTTTGCAAGAAGGGTCGACTACTACCTCAAGGATTGGCGCAGACACGGAACCTCGGAGGAGGACTCCTTCCTTCTGGAGGCAGATTGCCCCCGCTTCGGTACCGGTGAGGGTAAGGGTATTATCCGCGAATCCGCCCGTGCCAAGGATATTTATATCATTTGCGATCCCTTCAATTACGGTGTCACCTACAAGATGTACGGAATGTCGGTTCCCATGAGTCCCGACGATCATTATGCGGATCTGAAGCGCATCATTGCTGCAATCGCGGGTAAGGCGCGCCGCATTACCGTGATCATGCCGATGCTCTACGAGGGCAGACAGCACAAAAGAACCAGCCGTGAATCTCTTGACTGCGCCCTGATGCTTCAGGAGCTTGTTAATATGGGCGTTTACAACATCATCACCTTTGACGCCCACGATTCCCGTATCTCCAACGCAATTCCGCTCTCGGGCTTTGACAACGTTCGCCCCACATATCAGATGATCAAGGCGCTCGTCCGTGCTGTGCCGGACGTTCAGATCGACAAGGATCACCTTGCCATCATTTCTCCCGACGAGGGTGCCATGGCGCGCTGCATGTATTACAGCTCGGTCTTGGGACTTGATATCGGTATGTTCTACAAGCGCAGAAACTATTCCATCGTCATCAACGGACGCAATCCCATTGAGGCGCACGAGTATCTCGGTCAGGATCTGCACGGCAAGGACGTGATCGTCATCGACGATATGATCTCCTCGGGCGAATCCATGCTCGACGTTTGCGCACAGCTCAAGGAAAAGGGCGCTGAGCGCGTATTCTGCTTTGCAACCTTCGGTCTGTTCACCGACGGATGCGATAAGTTCGATCAGGCATTCAAGGCAGGCACCATTGACCGTGTCTTCTGCACCAACCTGGTTTACCGCTGTCCCGAGCTTGCGACGAAGGAGTGGTTCGTTGAGGTCAATATGTGCAAATACGTGGCATACCTGATCGACACGCTCAACAACGATTCCACCATCAGCTCGCTCCTCAATCCCGTCAAGCGTATCGACGCTCTGATGGACAAGCACCGCAAGGAGCTTGCTGCGCAGATCAAAATGAACTTTGAAGAGGATTGATCCTGCTTTGAATTGATTTGTGAAATACCGACTTGTAAAAGCAAGTCGGTATTTCTTTTTGCTTTTTTGCACGCAAAGGTTGCATTTTGAGAGAAAATGTGGTAAAATACTGATAATGGATGTAAATAGGCAGTTGCCGATTGTAAGGAGGACACTATGAATCAGCCCGAAATGGATTCCAAAAGGGATTATAAGTATCTACTGCTATCCCTGAACAGAATCCTGGATTATACCTTGAATTTCGCAATCTTTTATATTTGCTTCAGGATTTCGGATTTCATATACTATCGCGTTTACCAATTCAACCAGAACAAGGCGCTTTTCATCATCGCGATTCTGTCGCTGGTGCTTTCTTTTTTGTATAACTATTATAACGTGTACGCGCAGATGCGTACAAGACGCCTTCTGTTCTTTACCAGTCGCATTTTCCTGATCAACATGGTACTGCTCGGTATCGCATTTCCGCTGATCGCGTATTTTTGCGAGGATGAGAATCAGTCGGCATACTTCACCAACTGGTTCATTACCTCTTATGTGCTGAGCGCCATTACCATGATGGCAAAGAAAACGGTCGAGATCACGGTCCTGCGCGGTCTTCGTCACAATCGAAGAAACATCAAGCATATCCTCTTGGTGACCGACAGTCAGGAAATGACCGATGCCTTTATGGAGGAGATCCTGAATAATCCGCATTACGGCTACGAGGTGATCGGATACGTTGGAAACCTCAGTGTCGTAGGGCTTCCGCACGTCGGAACGACGGGAGATCTGGATAGGATCCTGCGCGAATACCGTCCCGACGAGGTCGTAGTCGCGTTCGATACCGTCCGTAAGCGTCTGATTACCAAGTATATTTCGATCTGTAACAACCATTGCACCAAGGTGTTCGTGGTTCCCGCCGTCTGCGGATATTTCAAATCGCCCAGACAGATCACCGTTATGGGGAACCTGCCCCTGATCGATATTCGCAGCACACCGCTGGACAGCGTTTCCAACCGCGCGCTCAAGCGCACGCTGGACATCGTTGGATCCCTGGCGCTGATTGTCCTGACCTCTCCCTTGATGATCTTTACTGCCATCGGCGTTCGCCTTTCTTCTCCCGGCCCGATTCTGTTCAAGCAGATTCGTGTGGGACGGAATAATAAGGAGTTTACGATGTATAAATTCCGCTCGATGCGCGTCAATGACAAGCAGCAAACGGGCTGGTCGACGGGAAGCGATCCCAGAACCACCAAGTTCGGTTCCTTTATCCGCAAATTTGCTTTGGATGAGCTGCCGCAGTTCTTCAACGTGCTAAAAGGAGATATGAGTCTGGGGACCGCGTCCCGAGGTTCCTTATTACGTCAACATTTTCAAGAAAAGCGTGCCGCTTTATATGCTCAAGCACACCCTGCGCCCGGGTATTACGGGGCTTGCTCAGATCAAGGGCTTGCGCGGGGATACCTCCATTCAGGCGCGCATTGACGAGGACATCAACTATATTGAGAACTGGACCTTCTGGCTCGATATGCGCATTTTGCTTGCGACTCCCTTCAAGGCGGTCAACCGTAACGAGAAGTACACGAAGCGCGAGCAGGAGCAGGAGAAAAAGTATGCGGCACGCGGCGGTGTAAGACGCTACCACCCGGAGGATACTACGGATGACGAGGAATAAAAAGATCTTATACGCGGCATCCACGGCGTCGCATCTGCGCCGCTTCCATATGCCGTATATCGAGGCGCTGCGTCGGGAAAATGACGTAAGGCTTCTGGCAGACGGAGAGGGAATGGACTTCAACGTTCCGTTCCAAAAGAGCTTTTTCAGTCTTTCGAACCTGAAAACCGTCAAAACGATCCGAAAAATTCTCAAGCAGGAGAGGTTTGATCTGATCGTGGTGCACACCACGCTCGCGGCGTTCTTGGTGCGCGCGGCAACCGTGGGACTGAAGCACCGTCCTTATATCAAAAACGTCGTACACGGGTATCTGTTCAGTCAGAACGATAAGGGACTGCGCGCGCGGATCCTTCTGTTTTGCGAGAAGCTCTTTGCCCGCAGAACCGACGAGATCCTCGTGATGAACGAGGAGGATCTGTATATTGCCAAAAAGCATAAGCTTTGTCGGGGCGAGGTATCCTTTATTTACGGCATGGGACTTTCCAACGCATTGCCAGAGCCGAAAAAGGATGCGGAGCTGCGTGCGCTTTTTGCGGCAGGCACGGATGATTTTCTTTGCATTTTCGTAGGAGAACTCAGCAAACGTAAGAATCAGAGCTTTTTGATCAGAGCAACACGTCAGCTTCGCGATTCCGGAATTCCCGTAAAGCTGTTGCTCTTAGGAGAGGGAAGCATGCGGGAGGAGCTGGAGGAGCTTGTTTCCGAGCTTTCCTTGGAGGAGCACGTCTTTCTGCCCGGGAACGTAGAGGGGGTTCTTTCGCATCTTGGGATTGCCGATCTGTACGTCTGCTCCAGCATCTCCGAGGGCTTGCCCTTTAACATCCTTGAGGCGATGCACTGTGGGCTTCCGATCCTTGCCTCGCGTGTGAAGGGACAGGTGGATCTGTTGGACGAGGAGCAGCTCTTTCCCCTTGGCGATATGACGGCGTTCTGCAGTGCGGTGCGCCGCGTTTATGAGAGCAAGACCGTAGGGATTCAGGTATGCAATTACCGCCGCTTGGATTCTTACCGCCTTGATACCGTTTTCCAAACCAATCTTACCTTGCTTTCGAGGATGAATGATGAAACAAACTGATTTTTTGGAACGGATCCGCCATTTTTACAATGGAGTGTGGTATCCGGTACTGGTTGCCTTGCTCGTTTTTGTAGGGTATTGTACGAATCTGGAGCTCTATTTCGGTGTTTTCATGCTCGCAACCATGATGCTGGGATGCTTTTTGTGTGATGATCTGCGCTTTGCGATCTCTCCTTTTCTTTGTACGATCTTTGCGGTTTCGGTTGCGCATTCCCCGAACGTTCCGGATTACAGCAAATACTATATTGAAACTCCCGTTTTGATTACGCTGATCATCACAGCGGTTCTTCTGATCGAATCCTTCGTTTATTTTACTGTCAAGCATCGCCACAGAGCGAAGCCGATCAAAAAGAAGGCGATCTTCTGGAGCATGCTGATCTTTTGCATATCGATTGCCGCAAACGGACTGTTCGGCGCGGGATACACGATCAAGAATCTGATTTATTCTCTGAGCTTTGCGTTCTCGCTCCTTCTGGTGTATTGGCTCTTTTCCGCATACGTACGCTTCGAGAACAAGGCTGTTTTCGATTACTTTATGTACTGCCTGATGATTGCCGGAATGCTGATCTCAGCAGAGCTGATCTTTGCGTACTTTACGACGATCCGCTTCGATGAGGCGGGCGGAATCATCAAGGAAAGCGTTGTGCTCGGATGGGGCGTATGGACTGCCGTTGGCGGCATGCTGGCGTTTCTGATGCCGTCCTGCTTCTATTTTGCCGCATCGCATACGTACGGATGGATCGGGTTCCTTCTGGGCGGCGTGATGTATGCCTGTATTCTGCTTTCTCAGGCAAGAGGCGCACTCCTTGTCGGCAGTGTGATTTTGCTGATTTGTCTTGCGAGCCTTTGGTTCTATGGAAAAAACCGCAAGCAAAACCGCATTTTTACGCTGGTCGGGCTTGTGATCGGTGTTTTGGGATGTGTGCTTCTGTGGGGCAAGATCTCCTCGCTGTTGGATAATTTTATCACGTACGGCTTTTCTGACAACGGAAGATTTGATCTGTGGCGCACGGGAATCGAGCATTTCAAGAGCAACGTTGTCTTCGGTGCGGGATTTTATACCTTGGTCAACGAATCCTGGCCCAAGGACGTTTACCCCTATCTGTACCACAACACCCTGATCCAGCTTCTCGGCGCCTGCGGTCTGCTGGGAATCGGTTCTTATCTGTATCACCGATCCCTGACGCTGCGCCTGGCTCTCTACCACTGCAACACCGTCAAGCTTTTCTTGGGAATTTCCATTCTCTCCCTTTTGCTGACGAGCTTTTTGGACGTTCTGTTCTTTAACACTTATCCCACCATTTTCTATTCGATGATGCTGCTGTTTATGGAAAAGACCGAGGAGCAGACCGAAATGGAGCCCTGCCTTACCTGGATCAAGCCGCTCAGCGAAATCAAATAAAACAAAAGCAGAAGAAGCTTAGCTTCTTCTGCTTTTTTGATATTATCCCTGCGCTTCCTCGCGCGCTTTCTTGTACGCAAGATAGTCCTCGTAGGTGCCGGAATAATCGACGATTCCGTCAGGCGTGATCTCGATGATACGGTTTGCCACGGTATTGACAAGCTCATAGTCGTGGGAGTAGAAAATCAGATTCCCCTTGAAGGCGGAAAGGCCGTTGTTGACGGCACTGATGGATTCCAGATCCAGATGATCGGTCGGTTGATCCAGGAGCAGGAAGTTGGATCCGTAAAGCATCATGCGGGCGAACATACAGCGCACCTTTCGCCGCCCGAGAGAACCTTGACCGGCTTGAACACACTGTCGTTGGAGAAAAGCATTCTTCCAAGAAATCCGCGCAGATAGGTTTCGGTCGTTTCCTTTGCGTATTGCGCGAGCCAATCGATAATGGAAAGGTCACAGTCCTTGAAGAACGCTGTATTGTCGTGCGGAAAATAGGATTTTGTGATGCTGATGCCCCATTTGAAATCACCGCTGTCCGGGGTATCCTCCTCCATCAGGATCTTGAACAGGGAGGTGATGGCAAGCTCATTGCCGATCAGGGCGATCTTGTCCTCCTTATTCACGGTAAAGGAGAGATTTTTGAACAGTGTGACACCGTCAATGCTCTTGGAAAGATCGCGAACGAACAGAATGTCCTTACCTGCGGTTCTGTCCATATCAAAGCCGATAAAAGGATAACGGCGGCTGGATGCGGGCAGCTCCTCGACCGTCAGCTTGTCCAACAGCTTTCGGCGGGAGGTCGCCTGCCTGGATTTGGATTTGTTTGCGGAAAAGCGAGAGATAAATGCTTGCAGCTCGCGGATCTTTTCCTCCGCCTTCTTGTTTTGCTGCTTGATCATGCGCTGGATCAGCTGGCTGGATTCGTACCAGAATTCGTAGTTACCGACGTACATTTTGATGCCGGTGTAATCGATGTCCACGATGTTGGTGCAAACGTCGTTGAGGAAGTGGCGGTCGTGAGAAACCACCAAAACCGTGCCAAAGTAGTCCGAAAGGAAGTCCTCCAGCCACATAATGGCGTCGATATCCAAGCCGTTGGTCGGCTCGTCCAGCATGATGATGTCGGGATTGCCGTACAGCGCCTGCGCAAGCATGACCTTGACCTTCTCGCGCTCGGGAAGGGAGGACATGAGCCAATAGAGCTGCTCATCCTGCATACCAAGACCTTGGAGGAGCTTGGAAACGTCGGATTCCGCCTCCCAGCCGCCAAGCTCGGCAAAGTCCGCCTCAAGGACCGATGCGCGGAGTCCGTCCTCCTCGCTCATTTCCTCTTTCTCGTAGATGGCGTCCTTTTCCTTCATGATATCGTAAAGCCTTTTGTTGCCCATCATGACGGTGTCAAGAACCGTGAATTCGTCAAACGCGAAGTGATCCTGACGAAGGACCGACATGCGAAGCGTATCGGGAATGGAGATTTCGCCCGTGGAGGGCTCAAGCTCGCGGCAAAGCAGACGCAGGAAGGTTGATTTTCCCGCACCGTTTGCTCCGATGATGCCGTAGCAGTTTCCGGGGGAGAATTTCAGATCTACGTCCTTAAACAGGAGCTGTCCGCCAAAATGGAAGCTCAGATTCGAAATTGTGATCATAATGACACCTCGTTTTTTCAACACTTTTATGAGTATACCATATTGTTGCCGCTTTTGCAAGCATCCGCTGCAAAATAGATGGAATAAAAGCACTTTTTTACAGAAAAAACAAGGCTTTTTTCTATAAGGCTCTTGACGAGGGCACCTTTCTTGTTTATAATGTAGTAAAGTGTTAAAGTATTGCCTTCGGAAAGAGAGAACTCGTATGAGAATTGTAGTAAAGGTAGGCACCTCAACTCTGGCGCATGCCACAGGACGGTTAAATATCCGACGCGTTGAGGAGCTTTGCCGCATTTTAAGCGATTTGAAGAACTTCGGTCACGAGGTGATCCTGGTTTCCTCCGGTGCGATCGGCATGGGCGTGGGAAAGCTTGCCCTTAAGGAGCGTCCCCGTGATATTCCGACCAAGCAGGCGGCGGCTGCTGTCGGTCAATGCGAATTGATGTATACCTACGACCGTGTTTTTCAGGAATACAATCATACCGTCGCACAGCTGCTTCTGACAGGCTCGGATTTTCGCCATGAGGACCGCTATCACAACTTCCAAAATACGCTGGAGCGTCTTCTGGAGCTTGGCGTGCTTCCCATCATCAACGAAAATGACACCATTGCCACCGAGGAGATCAAGGTGGGGGATAACGATACGCTTTCGGCTATGGTTGCCACGAGCGTTGGCGCTAAGAGATTGATCCTACTTTCGGACATTGACGGTCTTTACACCGCGGATCCTCATAAGGATCAAGATGCGACACTGATTTCCGAGGTTCCGTCCCTGACGCCCGACATTATGGCGCTGGGCGGAGATGAGGGAAGTGCTCTTGGAACGGGCGGCATGAGGACCAAGCTTCATGCGGCACAGATCTGTACCGAAGCAGGCTGCGAAATGGTCATTCTCAACGGCGCTCTCCCTTCCTTGCTCTATGATCTGTTTGACGGAAAAGCCGTTGGGACACGCTTTTTGGCGAAAAGCTCCGAGAAAGAAGGAGAGAACGCATGACGACAAGAGAAATTTTACTTGCCGCGAAGGCGGCATCCCTAAAGCTTGCATTGCTGACGACCGAACAAAAAAATGCGGCGTTACTTGCTATGGCAGACGCGCTGGAGCGCGAAAGTGACGCGATTTTAGCCGCAAACTGCAAGGATATCGAGGCGGCGGAGGGGAAAATCACGCCCGTGATGATCGACCGCCTGCGCCTGACGCACGCGCGCATTTCGGCTATGGCGCAGGGAATACGCGAGGTAGTCGCACTTCCGGATCCTATCGGTGAGGTCCTTTCGAGCACAGAAAGAGCCGATGGCCTCATCATCAAAAAGGTTCGGGTCCCGTTGGGTGTTGTGGGGATTATTTACGAAAGCCGTCCGAACGTCACCTCCGATGCAGCGGCGCTTTCCCTCAAAAGCGGAAACGTCTGCGTCTTGCGTGGAGGCAAGGAGGCGTATACGACCTCGCATGAGATCGTCAGAGCCTTAAAGGAAGGGCTTGTCGGGGCTGGATTTGACGCAAACTTTGTCAATATGCTGGACGACGTTACAAGAGAGGGTGCCAAGGAGCTGATGACCGCGGTAGGGCTCGTAGACGTGCTGATCCCGAGAGGGGGCGCGGGACTGATCCGCTCCTGCGTGGAAAACGCGACGGTGCCTTGCATCCAGACGGGCACGGGAATTTGTCATATTTACGTAGACCGTGCCGCCGATCAGGAAAAAGCTCTGCGTATCATTGAAAATGCCAAAACCAGCCGTCCGTCGGTCTGCAACGCCGCAGAGGTCTGCTTGGTTCACAGAGAGATCGCAAGGGAATTTTTGCCCCGTCTGCGAGAGTGTCTGCAGGATGCGCGCGTGCAAAACGGAACGACTCCCGTTGAGCTTCGCCTCGATCCCGAGGCAGCAAGCATCATTGACGGCAACGATGCTTCCGACACGGATTTTGACACCGAATTTCTCGATTATATTCTCGCGATCAAGGTGGTAGCGGACGTCGGAGATGCCGTGGCGCATATCGCGCAGCATTCGACGCATCACTCCGAGGCGATCATCACCGAGGACACCGCGGCGAGCGCATATTTCTGCGCGGCAGTAGACAGCGCGGCGGTTTACGTCAACGCATCCACGCGCTTTACCGATGGCGGAGAATTCGGCCTTGGATGCGAGATCGGAATTTCCACACAGAAATTACACGCAAGAGGTCCCATGGGGCTTGAGGAATTAACCGCTTACAAGTATATCGTCCTGGGAAGCGGTCAGATCAGAAAGTGAGGTTCTATATGAAAAAGATCGGATTTATCGGTTGCGGAAATATGGGCGGTGCATTGGCGCTTGCCGTTTCCAAGGCAAAAACTGACGCATCGATCCTGCTTTGTGACGCAAATACGCAAAAGGCAGAACAGCTTGCCGCAAGGATCGGCGGAACGGTTGTGGGTCTTAAGGACCTTGCCTTGGAATCGGATTGCATCTTCATCGGTGTGAAGCCCCAGGGCTTGGACGCGCTCTTTTTGGAGCTTCGCCCCTATCTGTTTGAGCGCAAGACAGACGCGCTCCTTGTCAGTATGGCTGCCGGCATTACCATTGAACATATTGAACGCATCGCGGCAGCACCATGTCCTGTGATCCGTATCATGCCCAACACTCCCGTTTCGGTTGGGAAGGGAATGATCCTGTATGACGTCAACGGTGAAGTTACCCCCTCTATGGAGGAGGAATTTTGCGCGTTGCTTTCCGCGGCAGGCGTTCTCGATCGCCTGAGTGAGGTCAGCATTGACGCCGCGAGCGCTTTGTCGGGATGCGGTCCTGCTTTTGTATTCCTCTTTGCCGAGGCGCTTGCCGACGGTGCCGTTGCGTGCGGACTGCCAAGAGAGAAGGCAAATCTGTATGCAGCACAGACGCTTCTGGGATCTGCCGCCCTTCTTTTGGAGAGCGGAAAGCATCCGGGCGAGCTGAAGGATGCGGTCTGCAGTCCCGGGGGAACGACCATTGAAGGCGTACACGCCTTAGAATGCGGCGCCTTCCGCGCAAGCACTGCTGAGGCTGTGATCGCCGCTTATCAAAAGACGTTACAGCTCAAAAAATAAAAAAAGGACCTTGAGATCCGCTTGGATCTCAAGGCCCTTTTTATTTTGCGCCCGTGCTCGGATTTATAAAGAGGGAAGCTCAACGGTTTTGCTCGCAAGCGTGGTCGCATCCTCTTTTTGGTGGGTAACGAGCAGGACTGTGGTCTGATTTTTCTCGAAGTAGTCCAAAAGATATGCACTTAACTCCGCCCGTGTCTGATTGTCCAGCGCTGAGAAGGGCTCGTCAAGCAAGAACAGATCTCCTCCGTGCGCAAGCGCTCTGGCAAGTGAAGCGCGTGTTTTCATGCCGCCGGAAAGCTCCGCGGGAAAGAGGTCCGCAGCATCTGCAAGGCCTACCGCCACAAGTGCTTCTGTGACTTTTTTCTCGTTTGCGTCTTTTTCTTCCTTTTGATCGGAAAGCACAGCCAGAACGTTTTCCTTGACCGTGAGCCAAGGAAAGAGGCGAGGCTCCTGGAAGACGTAAGAGATTTGTGTCGCTTTGCAGGTCATGACACCGTCATCCGGCTTTAGGAGCCCCGCGACCAGATTGAGTACGGTGGTCTTTCCGCATCCGGATTCTCCCATGAGTGCTACGCGTTCTCCCTGCTTGATTTCGAACGAAAGATCCTTTAGCACCTGCTTGTTTCCGTAAGCAAAGGAAACGTGATCAAGCGTCAGCATGGGCAGATTCCTCCTTTACGGTATACTTGCTTTGTCTGCTCAGACGGTTGAAGACGAAGGAAAACAGACATTCAATCAGGATACTCAGCAGAATGACGGTCAACGTCCAGGCGAACATCTTCGGGGTTTCGATGTACTGCTTGGCTTCTCCGATCATGGTGCCGATCGTGCCTCGCGGCATCGCGATGATCTCGGCGGCAATGCCCGCCTTCCAGGCAAGTCCTGTCGAGGTGCGGACCGCAGAGGAAAAATAGGGAGAGAGCGAGGGGAAGATCAAAAGACGGAGTCTTTTTCCAAGTGGCATGCGATATACGCGCGCAAGCTCGGAAAGTCCGCGATCGATCCTTTGAAATCCAACGTCCAGATTGGTCCACACGACGGGAAGCACGATCAGAACGGTGATCAGTGTAGGAACGTAGGAGGAGCCGATCCAGATCAGCGCCAGCACGATAAAGGATGCCACGGGAGTTGCCTTGATGACACTCATGACGGGGAGAAGAAGCTCCCGCAAAATGCGCACGTAGGAGGTCATACACGCCAACAGCGTGCCACCGAGCACGGCAATGAGGATTCCGAGCATGACGTTCCACAGAGAAAGCAAGGTTGTGGAATAGAACTGCGGAGTCTTCAGCTCCTCAAGCAGAGCCAGAAGCACCCGATAGGGGCTTGGGAGCAGGAGCGGTTTTGCCACGATCCACGAGGCAATCGCCCAGACGGCGATCCAAAAGCCTAAGACAAGGCCGATCCGAAGTGCTTTTTTGAGAAATTTCATTTTTTGACGTAGTACAGATCCTCACTCGGCAAAACACCGCCGACAGAGGCAGGGGCGATCTGGAACAGAACGCCAAGGTAGGTCTGCATGCGCGCCTTCATATCCTCGCCGTCCACGTAGCAAACGTTGCATTTGGGAATCGCTTTTTCTGCAACCGTTGCGTTGGCAAAGATCTTATGTGTCGCAATCATCTGAGCGGCTTCTGCCGTGTTGGTGGAGAGATAGTTGATGGATGCCTCGTATTCCTCAAGGAATCTTGCGACGGCATTCGGATGCTGCTGCAAAAACTCGGTGCGAACGACGATGCAGCCCTGAACCAGGGAGCCCTCGGGGCTTACCTTGTTCCACTGCTCGGTCAGGTCCATGGTGTTGTTGACGGTGACGTTGTTTTGCTTTGCGGATGCCGTTGCCATCGTCACCATGGGCTCGGGAAGGACTGCGAGTGCTACAGAGCCGTTTGCAACGGCATCGCGCAGGTTTGCGGGCTGTGCGTAGCTGGTGGAATCAATGATCACATCCTTGCCGACGGTCAGACCGTTTGCCTGGCAAAGATATTTGAGAATAAAGGTCGGGTTCTGTGCGGGTGCGTAAACGGTTTTTCCGCGCAGATCCTCAAAGGAGGAAACGGTAGATCCGTCAGTTGTCAGAAGGTAGAGGCAACCGAGCGTATTGATCGCCAGGACCTTGATGCCGCCCTGCGTTTTCTGATACAGGTTTGCGGCGGCATTGGTGGGGAGGGCTGCGATGTCGGCATCACCGTTGATCAGTGCCGCGGTGACAAGGGAAACGTCACTTTCGACGAAGAAGGTATATTGAGAATGTTCCTGTGCTTTGGCATCGTCCATCATTTTTGCCATACCGAAGCCGGTCGTGCCGTTGAGGCTGTAAACGTTGATGGCGGTATCATCCCCCGCGCAGGCGGCAAGAATGGGAAGGACGAGCAAAACAGCGAGTACGAGTGTGAGAATGCGAAGCTTTTTCATGATGATAAAATCCTTTCTTGGTGTGTTTTTTTGATCTATCAAATATTATTGATATGCTTGGTTCAGTGCTTCTCTTTGAAGCAAACGGATGACCTTTCCGTCCTTTTGGATATAACCGTCCTCTCCAAGCTTTGAGAAGGCGCGGTAAAGGGATGCGCGCCCGATATCTAGAAGCTCGGAAAGTGCGGAAAGGGAAAGGGGGAGGCTTACGTTGTCCTCACCGAACGAAAGAAGATAGAGCGCCAATTTGCGCTCGGCACTTCCCGCGCAAAGGTAAGTGATCTTGCGGTTGAGATATTGGATACGCTCGGATAAAAAGGAAAGATAGCGGCGAAGAAACGCCGTGTCGCTCTCCATCAGGGAAAGAAGCGCGTCCTCGGATATCAACAGCACACGGCACTCGCTTTTGGCACGAACGAAGCTTACGAACGGTGTGTCTGAGAACAGACGGGATACGCCGAATGCCTCGCCCTTGTTCAAAAAGCGCAGTAAGGTGCTTTTGCTTTGTCCGGGAGTCAGAATCGTTGCCTTTCCCCGAAGCAAAAAGCCAACCCGATGATCGGTGTCCTCGGGGGACATGATCATCTCTCCCGAAGGCACGGAACAAGTCTTGCAGCCTTGTAAAGAAAGGATCCGCAGGGCGGTTTCCTCCTTGATTCCACGCAACAGCTGACAAGATAAGATTGCGTCCAGATCTTGCTTTGATACTTTCATACGCCCTCCATAACTGTATCATATGATACAATTATAGCACATCAAAATCTATTTGTCAATAGATTAACAAACTTTTTTTCAAATTCACAAAAAACACTTTACTTTTCTGCATTTTTCGTGTATACTTAAGTTGCATGAAACATTACCCAAAGGAGAACATTTTATGACACTTGTAATTCTTGCCGCGGGACTTGGCTCCCGCTACGGAGGACTGAAGCAGCTCGACCCGATGACGGATCACGGAGAGGTCATCGTTGATTTTTCGATTTACGATGCAAAGCGCGCAGGCTTTGATAAGGTCGTCTTTATCATTAAGGAAGAGAATCTTGAGCTCTTCCGTGAAACGATCGGTGTGCGCGTAGAGCCTCACATTCAGGTCGAGTACGCCTTCCAGACGCCTGCGAATATTCCCGCCGGCTGCACGGTGCCCGAGGGCAGAACCAAGCCGCTTGGCACGGGACACGCCGTTTATTGCGTGCGTGATCTGGTCAAGGAGAATTTCGCGGTCATCAATGCCGACGATTTTTATGGCAGAGATACCTTTATGCAGCTCGCAAAGCATCTGAAGGATGCAGGTGTAGAGAAGGGTGTTGCACATCACTGCATGGTTGGCTTCCGCCTTGGAAACACCATTACCGAAAACGGAACGGTTTCCCGCGGTCAGTGCGTGGTAAGCGATGCGGGAATGCTGCAAAGCGTGACCGAGCGCACCAAGATTCAAAAGACCGCTACGGGTGCCTCCTATCTTTCCGAGGATGAGAGCACCTGGATCGATCTTCCTCTGGACACCATCGTTTCCATGAACTGCTGGGGCTTTACTCCCGAGATCTTTGACGACCTGGAGTCTGATTTTACCGCTTTTTTGCAGGACCTGAAGACCTCCTCCAATCCCCTCAAGGCTGAATATTATCTGCCCTTCGCGGTGGATACGCAAAGACAGAAGGGGCTGTGCGATATCAAGGTTTATCCGACGCAGTCGCAGTGGCTGGGCGTCACCTATCCCGAGGACAAGGCACAGGTCAAGGCATCCATCAAGGCACTGATCGAGGCGGGAGAATATCCTTCCGTTCTCTGGGAAAGCTGATCCTATCATACATCAAGAGGAGAATATTTCATCATGGCAATTTTGATTACAGGCGGTGCGGGCTTTATCGGCTCGCATGCTGCAGTTGAATTTTTGAACGCGGGATACGACATCGTCGTCGTGGATAACTACTGCAACAGCTCTCCCATCTCTCTTGAGCGAGTCAAGAAGATCACCGGTAAGGATTTTCCGTATTACGAGGTAGATCTGTGCGACAAGGCGGCGCTGGAGGCGGTTTTTGTCAAGCATCCCGAGATCGATTCCGCAATTCATTTCGCGGGTCTGAAGGCAGTAGGCGAATCGGTTGAGAAGCCCGGACTGTATTATTCCAACAATCTGCTCAGCACCCTCAATCTGGTAGAGCTGATGTCCAAGTACGATGCCAAGAAGATCGTATTCAGCTCCTCCGCAACGGTTTACGGTGTGCCCAAGACGGTTCCGATCAGTGAGGATTTCCCGCTCTCGACCACCAATCCTTACGGAGAAACAAAGCTCATGATCGAGCGAATCCTCAAGGATATCTGGGTGTCCGATCACGAGTGGAGCGTATCGATCCTTCGCTATTTCAATCCCATCGGCGCGCATAAGAGCGGTATGATCGGTGAAAATCCGCGCGGGATCCCGAACAATCTGCTTCCGTACGTGGCAAAGGTAGCGTCGGGCAAGCTGCCGTACCTTTCGGTATTCGGTAACGACTACGATACCAAGGACGGCACGGGCGTTCGCGACTACATTCACGTCGTGGACCTTGCCAAGGCACACGTCAAGGCGCTGGAGCGCGCTATGGCAGTCAAGGGCGTGGATTACTTCAACATCGGAACCGGCACGGGATACTCTGTGCTGGAGATCGTAAAGGCCTATGAAAAGGCTACGGGACTTACCGTCAATTACAAGATCGTTGACCGCCGTCCCGGCGACGTTGCGACCTGCTACGCAGATCCCAAGAAGGCATACGAGGTGCTTGGCTGGCGGGCGGAGAACAACATCGAGGACATGTGTGTGGATCTTGCCAATTGGATGAAGCAGAATCCCAACGGATACGAGGAGGAATAAGCTGTGATCGCAAAGCAGTTTTTCGGCACGCTGGAGGACGGACAGCAGGTGTATGCCTACACCATGCGCAACGCCGCCGGAATGACGGTTCGCATTTGTGAGTTTGGCGGCGCCATCATGGAGATCCGCGTTCCCGATCGGCTCGGAAGATTTTCCGACGTTTTGCTCGGCTTTGATTCTCTGCGCGATTACGTTCTGGGCAACGGATATCAGGGAGCCCTGATCGGACGCGTCGGCAACCGCATCGCGGGCGCAAAATTCACCTTGGACGGAAAAGAATATCAGCTTTGCGAAAACAAAAAAGGGTATTCGATTCACGGAGGCAAGGTCGGATTTTCTCACCGCGTCTGGAGCTCTTTGGCACAGGACGGCGAGGAGCCGAAGCTGATCCTGACGCTGCATTCTCCCGACGGGGAGGAGGGATATCCCGGAAATCTGGACGTCACGGTTACCTACACGCTGACGGCTTCCAACGGGCTTTCCATTCATTATCAGGCTGTGACCGACCGAAAGACGATTCTGAATATGACCAATCACGCCTATTTCAACCTTGGCGGCTATGCCTCGGGCTCGATCCTTCAACACGTGCTGCAGATTGATGCGGATCGCTATCTTACCACGGACGAATCGCAGATTCCCACGGGAGAGATGCGCGCGGTGGAGGGAACGCCCTTCGATTTCCGCGAGCCGAAGCCGATCGGAAGGGATATTGACGCGGAAAACGAGGATCTTCGCATCGGATGCGGATACGATCACTGCTTCTGCTTTACGGGTGGCGAGAGCCGCGAGCCCGTTCTGCGTGCCGAGGCGTACGATCCTGACAGCGGAAGACTCATGCAGGTCTACACCAATCAACCCGCAGTTCAGCTGTATACGGCAAATCACGTCAATAAAGTAGAATTTCCCTTCAAGGGTGGATATCCCCAGACACCGCGGACGGCGTTTTGCCTGGAAACCCAGAAAATGCCGGATGCCATTCATCACCCACACTTTGACAGCGTTGTTCTGGAACCCGGAGAAACCTACGATTATACCACGGTTTACCGTTTTTCGGTACGGTAAAACATCAGAATTGGACAGAGAATGCTCTCTGTCCTTTTCTTTGTCATATCCGCATGCGTCGCGTCATACCTTGTTTTGAGGTGATAACGATGAAATTACGAAGACGGACGCGAAATCTCTCGCTCTTTTTGGCTTTCTGGATGCTTTTGACGCTTTGTGCGCTACCGATTCACGCGGAGCAAGCCCGCGGTGGCTCCACCGCGCTTGACGTTCTCGGCTCCGGGATGGAAACGGCAGACGGGTCCCTGAATCTGTCGTGTAAAAGTGCGATCCTGATGGAGGCGACGACGGGAGCAATTCTTTATACGCAAAATCCCGATGAGGCGATGGCACCCGCGTCGGTGACCAAGATCATGACGCTGCTTCTCGTGATGGAGGCGGTCGATGGCGGAATGCTCCGTCTGGACGACGTGGTGACCGTTTCGGCAAATGCCGCTTCGATGGGAGGCTCTCAGGTGTTCCTCAAGGAAGGGGAGCAGATGAGCCTTGAGGATATGCTCAAAAGTGTGGTGATCGCCTCGGCAAACGATGCCGCGGTGGCGCTTGCCGAGCATTTGTGCGGAAGTGTGGAAAGCTTTGTCGTGAAGATGAATGAGAAGGCTGCGCACCTCGGTATGAGCAGCACACATTTTGAAAACGTCACGGGACTTGACGATACGGCAGAGAATCACGTTACGAGTGCCAAGGATATTGCCATTATGTCGCGGGAGCTTGTGCGTCACCCGACGATTTTGCAATATAGCACGCTCTGGATGGACAGCATCCGGAACGGGGAATTCGGACTGACCAATACCAACCGTCTTGTCCGCTTTTACAGAGGCTGCACGGGACTCAAGACGGGCTCTACCTCCAAGGCGGGATTTTGTGTCAGTGCCACGGCGGAGCGGGACGGATTTTCCCTGATCTGCGTCATCATGGGAGCGGAGTCACGCGACGTACGAAATGCGGAGGCAACTAAGCTTCTTGATTGGGGCTTTGCAAACTATGCCCTTTATCGCATGGAGGCGCAAGCACTGCCTCCCATCAAGGTATTGGGAGGCAGGGAGGCGGACTGTCCGATCGCGCACGCATCCTTTTCCTGCGTGCTCCCCAAAAGTGCGATCTCATCGGTTCAGAAAAGCGTGCAATTGCCCGAGTCTGTCAACGCTCCGATCTCTGTGGGAGATACGGTCGGAAGCATGGAATTACGGTGTGGGGAACAGGTGATCGGAACGGTGCCGATCCATGCCACGGCAAGTGTCGGACGGATCGGTCTGTTTGAAATTTTTTGGCGGATGCTTGCAAAATTTCTGATGATTTAACGGAAAAACCGAAATACATGTCGCCTTTTTGAAAAATCAGGCTTCCAATATGTCAAATTCCCCAAAAATAAAGGAAAAAATTGCGTTTCTTTTTTCATTGCATCATATTGCATTTTACAGTTTCGTGTAGTATAATATTAAGTGATAAAAAATAAGGACGGTGCCCCATGTCAATCTCTCTTAACGATAAGTACGTTTCACAGTTCATTCCGACGAATTCTTATGCCTCCATTCAGGACGAGGTCGTGGAGGCAGACCGGATTTTGCGTACCGGCTCCGGTGAAGGGAATGCATTCCTCGGCTGGCTGAATCTGCCTGACAATTACGACAAGGAAGAGTTTGCCCGCATCAAGGAATGCGCAAAAAAGATCCAAAGCAGCGCTCAGGTGTTGATCGTGATCGGCATCGGAGGCTCTTATCTCGGCACGCGTGCCGTGATCGAGTATCTCAGATCTCCCCTCTACAATTCTCTTACCAAAAACACCCCCGAAATCTACTTTGCAGGACACTGCATCAGCTCGAACGCATTGAATGAGGCGCTCTCTCTTTGCGAGGGTAAGGACGTTTGCATTAACGTTATCTCCAAATCCGGCACCACCACCGAGCCTGCCGTCGCGTTCCGCGTGTTCCGCGCTTATATGGAGCAGCGTTACGGCAAGGAGGGTGCCAAGGAGCGCATCTTCGTAACCACAGACCGCGAAAAGGGAACCCTTAAGGGCTTTGCCGATCAGGAAGGATACCAGACCTTCGTGGTTCCGGATAACGTAGGCGGTCGCTTCTCGGTGCTGACCGCAGTGGGACTTCTCCCCATCGCTGTTGCCGGCATTGACATTGACGCGATGATGCAGGGCGCACGTGACGCAAGCCACCGCTATACCGATCCCGATCTTGCAAAGAACGATTGCTACCGCTACGCGGCACTCCGCAACATTCTCTACCGCGACGGCAAGGCGATCGAGATCCTGGCAAGCTACGAGCCCTTCTGTGCAATGCTTCACGAATGGTGGAAGCAGCTGTACGGCGAAAGCGAGGGCAAGGATCAAAAGGGCATTTTCCCTGCGTCTGTCGTATTTTCTACCGATCTTCACTCCATGGGTCAGTACATCCAGGACGGAGAGCGCATTCTCTTTGAAACCGTGCTGGATATTGCCGATACCAAGAGTCGCTTTGAGATCCCGAACGATCCCGAAAACATCGACGGCTTGAATTTCCTTTCCGGACGGGAGCTGGACGAGGTCAAGAAGCTTGCTCTGCAGGGCACGGTTCTGGCGCACGTGGACGGCGGTGTTCCGAATATCATTCTGGAGATCAGCGAGAGAAGCGAGTACGTTCTCGGCGAGCTGCTTTACTTCTTCGAGCTGGCTTGCGCGATCTCGGGATACCTTCTCAAGGTCAATCCCTTCAACCAACCGGGTGTTGAATCCTATAAAAAGAACATGTTCGCGCTGCTTGGAAAGCCCGGATATGAGGATCTGCGTAAAAATTTGGAAGAAAGATTGAAAAATTAACAATATCGACCAAAAAGCCCTTGACTTGACCGTAAAAATTTGTTATAATAACAGTACAAGGACGGGAAATCCTCCCGACCTGAACTGTTGGAGGTAAACATATGTTAAAATTAATCGTTGGCGTTAAAGGTACAGGCAAAACCAAAACCCTGATCAACCTGGTAAACGGTGCGCTGGAGGTCACGAAGGGTGACGTCGTTTGCATCGAAAAGGGCGTGAAACTGAGATATGATATCAAGCCTACGGCGAGATTGATAGATGTAAACGAATACATGGTATCCGATGCGCAAGCTTTGTATGGCTTCATTGCCGGCATTTTTGCAAGCAATCATGACGTGACCGATCTGTTTGTTGACGGAACGCTCAAGATCTGCCAGGAGGACGTTGCTTCCTTTGAGCTGCTTGCAGGTGAGCTCGATAAGCTCGCAAGCAAGGTTGGCGTAAACCTTGTCATGACCGTTTCTCTGGATGCAGAAACTGCTCCCGAAACGATCAAAAAGTACATTTAATCGATTTAGATCCAACAATCAAATACCGCAGTTCTGCTGTGATGTTTTGCAGGATTGCGGTATTTTTGTAGAAATTTTGAGAAAGGAGATGCCATCATGATCCTGATCATCGCGGAAAAACCCAGCCTTGCCCGCAATATCGCCGCCGCCATCGGCAGGATGGACAAGCGTCAAGGGTATCTGGAAGGAAACGGATATTTGATTACCTGGGCGTTCGGGCATCTGTTTTCTCTTTGTGACATCGAAGCCTACTCCCCAAGTCCCGACGGCTCAACCAAATGGAGCATGCAAAATCTTCCGTGCTTTCCCGAGCGGTTTCAGTATGAGCTCCGCAAGGATGGAAACAAGCAGGTGGACAGCGGTGTGCGTGCGCAGTTTGACGTGATTAGCTCTCTGTGCAACCGCCCTGACGTCGATACCGTCGTCAACGCGGGGGACGCTGACCGTGAAGGCGAGATCATCGTCCGTCTTTGTATTCAGAATGCGTTGAAAACGAAAAAGGATCTCAGACGCCTGTGGCTTCCCGACCAGACACCGCAGACCATCGTCAAGGCATTGACCGAAATGAAGGAGGAGAGCGAATACGACCGTCTTGCGGACGAGGGCTTTGCCAGAACCTACATCGATTGGCTCTACGGCGTCAATCTGACACGCTACGCAACGCTCAAAACCGGAACGCTCCTTCGTGTCGGACGCGTGATCGTCCCCATCGTCAAGGCGATCTATGACCGTGATATGGCGATCCGCAACTTTGTCCCGGGCAAATACTTTGCTTTGGTCAGCCGTGAGCTTACCAAGGGAGAGGTCGTGGAGCTGACCTCCAAACACAAGTTTGAGGAGAACGAAAGGCGGCAGGCGGAGGAGCTCTGCGCGCGCTATAATGCCGCGGGTGCTGTCGTGACGTCGGTCAAAAATAAAAAGGATAAGCTCCATCCCGGAAAGCTCTATTCGCTTTCCAAGCTTCAGAACGTGCTCGGCAAGAAATATAAAATGTCCATGCAAGAGAGTCTTTCCGTCGTGCAAGGGCTTTATGAAAAAGGGTATCTCACTTACCCCCGTACCAATTCCGAGTATCTGGCAACAGCAGAGAAGGATAAGATCCGACAAATCCTTGCAAATTGCGCAAAATTGGGCTATCCCGTAGCCTTTCGGGATAGCAAAACCATCTTTGACGACAGCAAGATCGAGTCACACTCTGCCTTGACACCGACCTATAAGATCCCGCAAAAGGAGCAATTGACTCAGGTCGAGATGCAGGTTTACTCTACCGTCTTCCGCCGGTTTATTGCCGTATTCTGCAGTGAGGATTGCGTGGTTTCCAAAACCGAGATCACAATCGACGTAAAGGATTACGAAACCTTTGTGCTCAAGGGTATGATGATCCTTGAGCGCGGCTGGACGAAATACGACGATTACACGCAAAAGGACAAGCTTCTGCCACCCTTGGAAAAAGGAGACCCCGTTAACATTGATTTCAAGCCTACGCAAAAGGAAACCAGCCCTCCAAAGCACTACACCATCGAAACGTTGAACAACTATCTCAAAAATCCCTTCAAGGATGAGAAAAAGGCTGCCAAGGAGGCGGCTGATGGTGAGGAGCAGATTGGGGATGACGACAGTGAGGACTATCGCGCGATCTTCGAGGGCCTTGAGCTTGGTACCGAGGCAACGCGCACGGGGATCATCGACAATGCCCGAAAGAGCGAGTACATTGATCTGAAAAAGGACGTTTACACCATTCTCCCCAGCGGTGAGTTTTTGATCGAGGCACTCACGCAAATGCAGATCAGCATGGATAAATACAAGACCTCCCAGCTCGGCCAGGCGCTCAAGCGCGTTTACCGAGGCAGTATGACGGTCGAGGAGAGCGTTTCGCTTGCCTGTGAGGAGATCCGCGAGGTCTTTGATAAAAAGGCGGACGTGGACGTTACCAAGGACAGCGATACCGGATTTTTCGGCGACGTTGTGGCGACCTGCCCGTACTGTAATCGCGAAATCAAGCGCTTCCGCAGCTTTTACGGTTGCACGGGATATCGGGACGGATGCAAATTTTCGGTCAATACCGCCATCTGCAAGCGTGTGATCCCGATTACGCTGCTGAATGAGCTGATTGAAAAGGGGCAGACGCCGATTCTGGAGGGATTTATTTCTCCCAAAAGCGGCAGAGCGTTCTCGGCATCCTTGAAATTGGAGAACGGACGCGCGGTCTTTGTATTTGATGCAAGGAAGCCCACACCGCGCAATACGCCGATTTATTCCATTGCCGAGGGTGAGGAAATTCCTCTCCCCGAGCCCCCGCCCGAGCGATAATAGAAAACACCGTATGAGCACATGCTCATGCGGTGTTTTTTTGTTCAAGATTTTCGGTTTAAGATTCTTGCAATCAGAGGGCGATGCACGACCAGAGCGCCTCTTGGGCAAAATTCCTGACAGCAAAAGCAGGTGATGCACCGTTTGCGGTCAATGTGCGGGATCCCGTTTTTCATTGTGATGACCTTGGCAGGGCAGATCCGTTCACACTCGCGGCAACTGACGCAAAGTGACGGCTTCACGCGCGGCTCGGCGCGCAGTGCCGTACGAACGAAGGTAGCGGCAAATTTGCTTTTTCCCTCAAACTGCAGACTGTGCGGTGTTCGGATATTCTCAAAATCCGAAACAGCAAACTGTGACAGATTTCCGATGACAGTCAATTCCGATGCGGTCTTGGGAATCAGTCCGCATTCGTGAGCAGCCTTTAGGGTGGGAACCTCCTCGGTCTGCATTCCGATCAGGTGCGCGCAGGTAAGATCCAAGGAGTGTGGGCAGGAGGAGGCAAGCAGAGCGCCGATATAGCGCGGCGTCCCCTGTGTCGGTCCGTTGCCCTCCATTGCCATTACGGCATCCGCGATACAGAGCTTGATCTTATCCGCAAAATAGCGGTTGATATCCACGATCATCTTGGCAAAATCGTCGTGATTGGGAAAGCGAAAATGATATTCGGGCTTAAAGGTACCGGGAATTGCACCAAACATATTCTTGGCGCCGGCACTCATGCTCATCATGCCGTGCGATTTGAGCTTGCATACGTTGATGATGGCGTCAGCGCGATCAAGATAGGCGGTGTAGGTAAAATCCTTGAGCACCAGAGCGTCCTCGAATTTGACCTCCCGCTGGGAAAAGTCGCCGTTGAGCGCAGCACCAAGCGCTTCAACCTCCTTCATACCGGTCACCGCATAGATGCGGTTGAGTGCCACGGCATTGTAAAGGCCTCCGGGGCTATCACCGATGATGACGTGTGCCCCGCGGGCAAGAAGCATTTTTGTCAGCGCACAAAGCAGGGCGGGATGCGTCGTAGCGGCACGCTCGGGCTTTAACATGGAAACAAGATTTGCCTTAATGACGACTGTCATTCCGGACTCGACCCAATCTATGCCCCCGATGGGGCGCAGAACGTCTTCCAGTGCTTTTGCTACGACCGCTTCCTCGTAGCTCGGACAAGGGACTATACAAACCTCTTTCATGGAGAACTTCCTTCCGTTTTCTTTTCTCCATCATACCATATCCGTGCGGTTTTGGCAAGATAAATTTTCAAAATACTCAAAAGAAAAGAGGAAAGCGGAAAAGCGCACGCCTGAGCCTTGCATAGATCGGAATAGCCTGCGTCAGGGGAAGGGGATTTTCTCCTTTTCCGCATTCCAGCGTATAGGAGGGAAGCCCGAGCCTTTGCACGCACCAATCGGTCAGTCCCCCGAAGCAAGCGGAGCCCTCGGTACGTGAAAGCCGATAGTCAGTCAAGGCAGATAACTCTTTGGCAATTCGCTCTTGCTTGCGCGAAAGAACGCAGCCTGCCTGATAAAAGATCTCCTCACCTTGCGTGTGTAGGGTCAGGATGCCTTGTATGTTCTCGTGAAATCGAATAAAATTGCAGAGGTATGCTACCTCAGGCTCGCTTTCGGGACATTCACCGCTGTATTTTGTGGGGGCACCGTTTTCAATTCCATTGTCCAATTCTATTTGTTTATATTCCCAAAAGCCTGCGTCATAGTTATGATTGAGATCCACGCCTCTTGCGTTTGCCTGCCAGCGCGAAAAATCCGTACTGCCGCCATTCATTGAGATCAGGCGCCCGTAAAGCGGATTCGCTTCATCCACTCCGTGGATCTGATATCCGACTCCGTCGGGATTGAGCATAGGGAGAACGTAAAGGGTGTATCGCTCCAACAAAAACTCGAGCGGAACCTGATGAATGCTTTTCTTTCGTTCGGCAAGCTCGCAGGCATCCAGAAGAAATCGGACGAGAAGGAGCGAGGTGATCCACTCCATACCGTGATGCGCTCCTACGTACAGGATCTCTTTTTTGCCTTCCCCGAGAATAAAATAGGGAATATCAACACCGAGAATACTCTTTCCGAGATACCCGATACCAAGGAAGGGATACTGATCGGAAAGCGCTTGCGCGCATTCCGAAAGGGCGTTGCTGTCAAAGGGCTTTGAAAAATCAAGTGGAATGTTTTTGTATCGCATATGCTCCTCCGTGTTAAGGCTTCAGGGCCTTATCACAAGAATATGCCATGCGGGAAAAAATATTTACAAATAGGGTAGAAATTCGGGGGTAAGATATGCTATAATAGAAGCGGATACAATGATTGCTTTGAAAAAGGGGTAGTTTATGCAGCTTTCGGAATTTGACGCTTACCGCAAAAAGAAGACGCTGAATCAATTTGCCTGCGCGCTTCTCGGTCTGTCACTCTTTCACGCGGTGATTTTCCATCCGCTCTACTTATTCATTACCAACGACGTGCTCTTTCAGGGGACGGTTCTTGCTTTGCTTTTTTATACGCTTTCGGATCTGTTCAGCTACGTCTTTTTCTGGGTATCGTTTGCATTTTTGGTGATTGTCGTAACACGCTTTGGCACACGAAGCGGTGTCGGGCTTTTGGGGCTGTTCGCAGGCGGCATGGCGCTTTATCACGCCCTTGATATCCTTTCCGGATATCTCGTGATGGGCTTTCCGTCGGCTGACGTGGTGCTAAGTGACGTATTGATCGGTATTTTGCTTGTAACCTTTCTTGACGCTTGCTTGTTCGGCGCTTCGTTGCTTGTACTGTATTTAATTGCGGCAAAAGCAGGCAAGGATCACGCGACAGGCTCCAATCTCTTTTTGCGTGCAATGCCTCCGCAATCGACGCTCGATTTTCGCAATCCGATGTCGATGTGCGCGCTGCTCCCCTCCGTCATTCTCGGTCTTTCCAAGATTGCGACGCGCCTTTATTACGATTTTGCCTTCATTGGAGCGCCGCAGGGAATCGTCGATGCTTTTTGGATGATCACCTACTATCTTGCCGACCTTCTTGCCATTCTGTTGGGATATTTGCTGATTCAGCTGATGCTCAACCGCTATTACATGAGTGAGATCCGCGCAAAGGAACGCTACGGAGATGCAGGCTCCTCGGAGCGCGCCTGACGCCCAAGCCAGCGGAACAGGTAGATCAGAAACGGAAGCGCGAACAGCCAGCTTCCAAGATCCGCCAAGGGCTGTACCAATATCACGCTTGACGCGCCGAAGCGTTGCGGGAGCCAAGTAATCAACGGAAGAAAGAAAAGCCCCTGTCGCCCACATGCAACCAATGAGGCGGCAAGGGGCTTTCCCAATGCTTGAAGTGCCATACTGCAGGGCGTTGTGATCCCGTGCACGAATAAAACGAGCATCAGGGCGCGAAGTGCTATGCTTCCAAAGGATACCACAGCACTTTCGGGACGAAAGAACGCGACGATCTGCGGGGCAAATTGCAGGATCGGAAGGCTGATCAGAAGCATCCCAAGGCTGGTAAAGATCACCGCAAAGGAGAGCGCGCGGCGTACGCGCATCCATTGATGCGCACCGCTGTTATAGCCGATCAGGGACATCATCCCTTGTCCAATTCCCGCGGAAAAGCTATAGGTCAAAAGGAAGATCCGATTGACCACCGACATGGCGGCAACGGCGGAAACACCTACCTCGGCGGCTCCATGATTGAGCATGACGGTCGCAACGCAGATCAATCCTTGACGGAGAAGGGATGGAAGCCCCGCCAGAAGGATCTGTGGGATCCTTTGATAGCTTGTTTTCATGGAGGTGGAAAACAGCTTGATCTTACTGTTCTTTGTCAGATAGACCAGAATCAGAATGATACAACCGAGCCACTGGCTAATCAAGGTTGAAAAAGCAGCCCCCCGAAGTCCCAGACCGAAATGAAAGATAAAGAGCGGATCGAGCAAAATATTGACTGAATTCGCAACGACAAGCCCATACATTCCAAAGCTGGCAAGTCCTTCCGAGCGCAACAGCTGACTCAAGGTGAAGGAGGAGCAAACTGCCGGTGCGGACCATAGAAAGACGCGCAGGTATTGTATTGCATAAGGGTAGATGTCCTCCCGAGCCCCCAGGAGCGGGAGCAGCTGCATCAAGAAAAGCTGTCCGATACCCGTAATTAAAAATCCGAGGGAGATCGCAAGCAGGAAGGCGGCACGTGCGACCTGACTTGCAGGCTCATGCTCCCCCTTTCCAAGATAGCGGGAAACAAGGCTTCCACCGCCTGTTCCGCAGGTATATCCGATCGCCTGAAACAGCACTTGAAGCGCAAACGTGACGCCGACCGCCGCGCTTTCGTTGGTACCAAGCTTGGAGAGAAAGAGCGCGTCGGCTACGTGAAACAGAGAATTGGTCAAAAGCGCGAGCGTCGTCGGAAACGCGATGCGTAAAATCATAGGTGGGATTTTTCCCCGCAAAAGATCAAAGGAGGCTTTGCGTGTGTCGTTCATGGCATACTCCTAACCGTAAATTTCGATTTTATTATGCACGCAAAGATCCGATTTCATGTTGTTTTACAGAAATTCATCCAATCAAAAGGGCGCACGGCAATTTGCCGTGCGCCCTTTTCGTTTCGTTTATTTGTCTTCTAAGCGGGCAAGAATGTTTTCGTAGGTGAGACCGTAGCTCCTTGCGATATCGCGCGCGTAGCTCTTTCCGTCGGGCTTTGCACGTGTGATCAGGAAGGAGCGTTTCCCCTCGCCCTCAATTCCCGCCACCAAGGTGTCGATGGAAACGCCGCCGCTTTGCTTTGCACGGGCGTTGATGCTGTCGATCTCTGCCGCAAGCTCATGCAGATGCGTGGAGAACAGACAACGGCAACCGATGTGCGAGAAGCCCCCCAGCACCTCCGCGGCAATATAGGATGCCTCAAAGCTTCCCGTCGAGGAGAGGGATTCGTCCAGAAGTACAAGGCTGTCCCTTGTTACGCAATCGAAGATCTCGCCAAGACGCGCACACTCCTCTCCAAGGCGTCCCTTGTCAATGGTATCGTCGGCACCCGTGGGGAAGTGCGTGTAGATCGCGTCTACGGGGGAGATGACTGCACTCTTTGCGGGAAGGTACATGCCAAGCTGAAGCATGACCTGCGCAAGTCCTAATGCGCAGGTAATGACGGATTTTCCGCCGCGGTTCGGACCTGTTAAGACGTAGATCCCCGCATTCTCGTCAAACACAAGATCGTTGAGCACGACGTCGTCCTCGATTTTGAGGGCAACGCAAGGATTGTAAAGCCCCTTGGAGTCAAACGCATGCGCTTCCATCGGCGCGATCTCGGGGATGCAGAGGGCGCAGCCCTTGTCCTGCAAGCGGCGAAGGAATTGCGTTGCCATTGCCAAAAACTCGAATTCGGGCATCAGATTGAGCAAAAATTCGGTATTTTCCAATACGTATGCCTGAATGATCTTTTTCCAGGAGCGAAGCGAGGAGCGGTAGATCTCGTTGATCGCGCTGTTAAAGGCAAGCGAGAGCGCCATCTTTTGATTTTCGGACTGCTTCTTATCAAAGGGGACGAGATCCGCGATGCAGGTATACTGATCGTTCTTAAAGCTCAGGCGCAGGATCTTATCCAGCACGTCGCCCGATTTGAAATTCTCGGAATTGATGGAAAGAACGCCTGCGGAGGTGGGGCGAAGCTGGGCGTCGAGATTGACACCGACAGTGACGCTCTTGATCTCACGTACGCGTTGCGTCAGCTCCTGAAGCTTTTGATTGAGCTCGCGGTAGTAGTCGCTTTCCGCAAGCTCTGTTACCAGAGAGGTCAAAGCCCCGAAGGCAGGACCTGTGATGCGGTCCTTCGCGCTTTGCAGTCCCTTATGAAGCACCTCAACGCTCGATACGTAAAGCTCGATCTCGGTGATGCTGGAAAGATAGTCCTCGCTGTTACCGCTATCGGCAGACAAGCGACGAAGCTCCAGAATATCGTTCAGGATGGGAACCAAGCGGTGAAACATTTCTGCAAGCTCGGGGCAGGCAAGCATATCCGCAAGGCTCGACATGCGGTAGCGCATAACCTCCTCGTCGGTGGTCACGAAATCCGCAAGCGATCCACTCTTGAGCGAAAATGCCTCCAAAAGTCCCAATTCCTGCAGTGTGAACAGATCAATATCAGGCACACTTGCGCCCGAACGGTGACGCTCCTTGGCGGCGGCGTTCGGATAAATCAGACTAAATTCTGTAAAATCCATATCAAATCTCACTTTTCTTGCAAATTGCATTCCTTTTTTATAGTATAACATAAAAAATCTTTTTCGTCTATAAATTCTGCAAAAAAATTGTAAATGGATTGACGAAAAGTGTGCTTTATGATAAAATAGGAATGTATTCGACCAAAGCGGGAGGGAAAAGCATGCAAAGCAGTCAGGCGTTTTCATATGATTTTGGGATTCTTGCGAGTGAGCTGCGCTCTGCACACTGCGTGCGCACGGTAACGGATCTGCTCTTTGACAAGGATGTCGAAGCACTGCTTCGTCTTTGCGAGATCCCCTCACATCGGTTTTCCGAGAAAGCCTCCCAATACGATAAATTTTGCGCCCTTTGCAAGGCGTGCGAGCTTGCCGAGGGACATCCTACGGCTCTTTGGTGTCAGATGCTTTTAGAAAAGGTATTCGGGATCGATCTGCCGCTCTTGCCCGAGAATTGTGAAGCGATCTGGCAAAAAAACTCCGTGCTTTTGCAGGAAACCGCCATGACGTGGCAAGCAGCGCTTGAGCGCTTGTACGGTCAATCCCCTGTGCGCCTGCTTTGGCAGGATGTAAACGGGCTGGACGAGCTTCCCAAAAATTGCGTACCCGTTTTGGACGGAAGCCTTTTCTGTCAAACAAATCTTGATACGTCCTGGCAGTCCTTTGTCGCTTCAACCCAAAAGACGCTGGATGCCTTTGAGGAGAAGGGGTGTCGGAGCGTATTTTTTACCCTTTCGGAAGACTACACCTTTGATGAACCCAATCTGTATGCGGTCAATCAGCTTTTAGAACGTCAGGATCCGGGGCTTTCGCAAAGCGATCTGTGGACCACGCAGGTATTGCGCTTGTTGAGTGCAGAATGCAAAAAGCGTTCCTGGGCACTCTGCCTTCGTTTACATTGCGACGAAGGGGAGCTTCTGCGTCTGATCTCCTATCTGCAAAGCAGTGTGGGACTTTGCCGTCTGCTCTTTTCCGCATCTCATCCGTCAGCGGAGCAGGCGATGCTGGACGTGCAGGCAAGGGAGCACGGAGAGGAAATGACGTGGGCACTTTGGCGCCGTGATTATCCTACAACTCTTTCCTGGAAGGGCGCGTTACAATCCTATCGGGAGCGTTATCCGATCGGAAGATTGCAGATCCTGACCGCGGCAAATTGCTATAAAACCCCGTTTTTGCAAGGAAATTGCGAATAAAAAAGAACCGAGATGCTGCTTTTGCATCTCGGTTTTTTTGATTAAAAGTCCTGCGCCGCAGGCAACTCGCTCTGGGGCTCAGGGAGTGCCTCCTGTGCCTCTGCCGTTGGCAATTCACGCAGCAAAAGATAGTTGCATTCACCCGTTTGCTTGATGCACTCGGGCGTGATCACCACCTCGGATACGTCAACGCGGGAGGGAACCTCGTACATGATCCTTGTCATCGCGTTCTCCAGGATCGAGCGCAGACCGCGCGCACCCGTGTTTCGTTCCAAAGCAAGCTCTGCAACAGCCTCGAGCGCGCCCTCGCCGAAGGTCAGCTTGACGCCGTCCATCGAAAAGAGCTTCTCGTATTGCTTGGTCAGGGAGTTTTTCGGTTCGGTCAGGATGCGAACGAGCGCCTCTTTATCAAGATCGTCCAAGGCAACCGTGACGGGGATTCGCCCTACCAGCTCGGGGATCAGACCGAATTTGACGATGTCGTGAGGCGTTACGTCGCGGAAAATGCCCGTGGACTTGCGTTCTGTCTTGGTTTTGATCTGTCCGCCAAAGCCGATGGTCTGGTTGCCCTTGCGCTTCTCGATGATCTTTTCCAGACCGTCAAAGGCTCCTCCGCAAATAAAGAGAATGTTCTTGGTATCGATCTGAATGAATTCCTGATTGGGATGCTTGCGTCCGCCCTGAGGGGGAACGTTTGCGACCGTGCCCTCCAGGATCTTCAGGAGTGCTTGCTGAACGCCCTCACCGGATACGTCACGCGTGATGGAGCGATTTTCGCTTTTACGGGAGATCTTGTCGATCTCATCGATATAGATGATGCCGCGCTCCGCGAGCTCAACGTCATAGTCCGCCGCCTGAATCAGGCGCAGAAGGATATTTTCCACGTCCTCGCCGACGTATCCTGCCTCTGTCAAGGTCGTTGCGTCCGCAATGGCAAAGGGAACCTGTAAGGTTTTTGCGAGGGTTTGCGCGAGATAGGTTTTGCCGACACCGGTAGGACCGATGAGCAAGACGTTGCTCTTTTGAAGCTCGACCTCGTCCTGTGCTTGCTCCTCCTGTGCCTTCTTGGATCGCTTGCTTTTCTTGATCGGAGCCTTTTGGGAGAGAATGCGCTTGTAATGATTATAAACCGCTACCGAGAGCGCTACCTTTGCTTCCTCCTGACCGATGACGTATCGGTCTAAGGTTTCCTTGATCTGAATCGGTCTTGGGAGCTCGGAGAAGGAAAGCTTTTTCTCGGCAAGATGCGCGTTTTCGGTTTCGGTGATCAGGTCATTGCAGGCCTCTACGCAAAAGTCACAAATATAGACACCGGTCGGGGAGGGGATTAAAAAGTTGACCTGTCGCTCATTTCTCCCGCAAAAGGAGCAATGGCGAAGCTGCTTATCATTATTGTTAGCCATGAATTTCAGCGTTTTTCCTTTCTGAATTGGGAGAGAGGATTTACTCGCGCTTGGTCAGGATCTTATCGACAAGTCCGTAAGCGAGCGCCTCTTGTGCCGTCATATAGTTGTCGCGGTCGGTATCCTTTTCGATGACCTCGACCGGCTTTCCCGTGTTTTCTGCCAGAATCTGATTCAGCGTCTTCTTGATGCGCAAAATCTGCTCTGCCTGGATCTGAATATCGCTTGCCTGACCCTTGGCACCTCCCAAGGGCTGGTGGATCATGATCTCACTGTGGGGAAGCGCGATACGCTTGCCCTTGGTACCCGAGGAGAGCAGGAACGCACCCATGCTTGCCGCCATGCCAAGGCAGATGGTAGAAACGTCGCATTTGATGAACTGCATGGTATCGTAGATTGCCATACCGGCAGTGACCGATCCTCCGGGAGAATTGATATAGAAGAAAATGTCCTTGTCAGCATCCTGAGATTCCAGGAAGAGAAGCTGTGCGACTACCAAGGACGCCGTTGCGTCATTGACCTCATCGGACAGAAATACGATACGGTCGTTAAGCAGTCGGGAGAAGATGTCGTAGGAGCGCTCTCCGCGGCTGGTCTGCTCGACAACCATGGGAACCAAAGCGTCCTTGGGAAGATTTTGAGGGAAATACATAGGAAATTACCTCTTTTCAGATAAATTTGAACCGGAAATGGCAAACGCAACTTCCGGTTCAGTGAGTGATTTTTTTACTTCGCGATGGCTTTTTCTTTTACAAGATCCATTGCCTTCTTGACCTTCATGTCCTGGGCTACGGAATCGGCGGGAACCATCTCACGAACCTTATCGGCCTCCATCTGGTAAGCCTTTGCGATGTTCTGGATCTCTTCTTCGATGTCCTCATCGGTAACGGTGATGTTTTCAAGAGTAGCGATGGTTTCCAGTGCCAGTCTGAGCTTTACCTGCTTTTCAGCCTGGGGTCTGAGCTGCTCGCGCAAGGTGTCGAGGGTCATGCCGGTGTACTTGAAGTAGGTGTTCAGATCAAGTCCCTGCATACGCAGACGGCTGTCGTAATCGCGAACGTAGTTCTCGGTCTCCGCAACGTACATCTGCTCGGGGATATCAGCCTCAACCTTCTCGATCAGTGCATCCAGAACGGCATCCTCGAAGGCACGGTCTGCTTCGCTCTCATGTCTCTTTGTGATTTTAGCCTTCAGATCGGCGCGGTATTCATCAAGGGTGTCAAATTCCGAAACGTCCTTTGCAAAATCGTCGTCAAGAGCGGGGAGCTCTACGTGCTTGATGGCGTGAATGACGGTCTTGAAGACTGCCTCCTTGCCTGCGAGCTCCTTTGCGTGGTAGTCCTCGGGGAAGGTTACGACGACGTCGAAGTTCTCGCCGATCTTGTGACCTGCAACCTGCTCCTCAAAGCCGGGGATGAAGTTGCCGGATCCAAGCTTGAGAGGATATGCGTCACCCTTGCCGCCCTCGAATGCGACACCGTCGACAAAGCCCTCGTAATCAATGGTGCAAACGTCACCCATGACGGATGCTTCGTCAGTCACCTCGATCTCACGGGAGTTGCGCTCGCGAATGGTGTTGATCTCGTCCTCAACCTCCTCGTCGGTGGTGGGAGCAACGGTCTTTTCTGCTTCGATACCAAGGTAGTCCTTAATGGTAACCTCGGGCTTTACCGCAACCTTTGCGGAAAGAACGACGCCGCCGTCGTCAATGGAAACGATATCGAACTCGGGCTGACCAACCATGTCCAGCTTGGACTCGGTGAGCGCTGCGTCGAATGCGTCGGGGAGTACTTCGTTGATGGCATCCTCATAGAAGAAGCCCTTGCCGTACATCTTCTCGATGACGGATCTGGGTGCCTTGCCCTTGCGGAAGCCGGGCACTGAAAGCTTGCCTACCTGCTTGCGGTAAGCGTTGCTGATTGCCTTGTCAAAGGTTGCCTTGTCTACCGAAAACTCAAGAGTATATACGCTCTTTTCGGTCTGCTCAGCTTTGATTAAACTCATTTTTGTGTCCTCCAGAACTTTTGATGAAGTAATATTTTACATACAAAATATATTATATAATTTTTTCTTCTTTTTGTCAACCTATTTTTGAAATTTTGGTAAGATTTCCAAATTCAGCAAGGCGTTACCGGGATCGGTGTGAAATTCAGATAATCCGCCGCGCACAAAATAAAGCGGATGCCCTCGTATTCGGTGACACCCGGCGCGTAATATGCGCCGTGAATATGTCCGAAATAACAGGTTTTGACGCCGTATTCCTTAAGAATCGATACAAATTCCTCGCAAACGAAGCTGCTCCATACGGGAGGGAAGTGCAGAAATACGAGAATGGGCTTTGGTTCTTCATCGGACCTTTGAAGCTTTTTCGCTTCCTCCAGACTCATCCGAAGACGAAGGACCTCGCGGTTGAGGATCTTTGCGTAATCCACCTCGTCCGTTGTGTTTTGCTGCTCCTCCTCCAAAAACCAGCCTCTCGTGCCGCAGACGATCATGTTCTCAAGCTCGTATGCGTTGTTATAGAGAAACCGGATGTTTGAGAAGTGATGCGCCTCTAAAAACGCATTCAATTTGGAAAGCGTCGACCACCAGAAATCGTGATTGCCCTTGCCGATCAGCTTCTGTCCCGGGAGGGAATTGAGAAAACGGAAATCCTCCACCGCATCCTCAAGCTTTAGACTCCAGGAGATGTCGCCCGGCAGGATGACGGTGTCCTGATCGGTTACCGCCGCGCGCCAGTTTTTTTCAATTTTTTTCATATAATCGCACCACCGAGGACCAAAGATATCCATGGATTTGCTTCCGTCCGAGGAAAGATGCAGATCCGCTAAGACAAAAACAGACATTTGCCGGATTCCTTTCAATCAGAATAATCACAGGTCTTGTCGGAAAGACTAAAGTGGTGAAAAGAGCGATCTTTTCACTTCAATCATAACTAAGAGGGGATAAAACCATGGAGAACAAAAAAGAGTGTTGCAAGCACATTAAGGGCATCAAGTGCAACGTACAGAACTGCTACTATCACGACTGTGAAACCTATTGCACCGCAAGCGAGATCGCGGTAGGACCTCACAGCGCTGACAGCTCCGCGCAAACGCTTTGCGCAACCTTTAAGCCCAAGGATCTTTGATGCAATAGGCATCGTGCGGCATTGCCACATTGTGGCAGTGCCGCTTTTTGATGCCTTAGCGAATATTCAGGTATTCCAGCACCGCGTTTGCCATATCCCGGCGGTCGATGACGGTGTTGAAATTGATCTTACGCTTCTCAAGATCCGCAAGCGGATAAGGAATCTCGGTATTCGTCAGCTCGGAAAGCTCAACAAGAGCACCGATATCGGACGAGGGCTCCTTCTGCGTGATTGCGCGATAGACGTTATTTGCAAACTTATACGGGCTTGCGGTGGAATCCACGACCATGGGACGGGTGTCGTCCGAGCTTTGGATATAATCCTTTGCGGAGTACATTGCAACGGCAGTGTGGGGATCGATCAAATAGCCGTTTTCCGTATAAACGGAGCGAATGGTGGCAGCGGTCGCTGTTTCATCCGCAAAGCAACCGACAAAGTTTTCCTGAATTTTTGCAAGCGTTTCGGCATCGATCCCGTACTTGCCGGTTTCCTTGAGCGATTTCATCCACATAGCGGTCTTTTCACTTCCCGCCACAAAGTAGAGCAAACGCTCCAGATTGCTCGAAATCAGAATGTCCATAGAGGGGGACATCGTCAGGTAGAAGTCACGGTTGCGGTCGTAAACGCCGGTACGCAGGAAATCGGTCAGGATGTTGTTTGCGTTGGAGGCACAGACGAATTTGCCGATGGGAAGTCCCATCTGCTTTGCTAAGAAGCCTGCGAAGATATTACCGAAGTTTCCGGTGGGAACGCAAACGTTGAAGCACTCGCCCAACTTGCACGCTCCGCTTGCGATCAGATCGCAATAAGCGGAAACGTAATATACGATCTGCGGTGCAAGGCGTCCCCAGTTGATGGAATTCGCGCTGGAGAAGAAAAATCCGTTCTCATCCAGGGTCTGACTCATCGCATCATTTCCGAAGATCTCCTTGACGCCGTTTTGTGCATCGTCAAAGTTTCCGCGGATGGCACATACGTTGACGTTGTTGCCCGTTTGCGAAGCCATTTGAAGCTTTTGCACGTGGCTGACACCGTCCACGGGATAAAATACCATGATTTTGACACGCGGAACGTCGCGATATCCCTCCAGAGCCGCCTTGCCGGTATCTCCGGAGGTGGCAACCAGGATCAATGCCGTGCGATCCTCACCCGTCTTGACGAGCGCGCGAGAGAGCAGACGGGGCATGATCTGAAGTGCCATATCCTTAAAGGCTGCGGTCGGTCCATGCCAGAGCTCCATGGAATAGACGTTGTCAAATACCTTGACAAGTGGTGCGCTGCCTCCAACGAAGGAGGATTCCGCATATGCCTCGGAGCAATCCGCGAGTAGCTCCTCATAGGTATAATCGTCCAGGAATTTGGAAAGGATCTTTGCGGCGCGTATCGGATATGCGTCCTTACAAAGCTCGGAGATCTCACCGAGCGTTAAGGTTGGGATGCTTTCGGGAACGAAAAGTCCTCCGTCAGCGGCAAGTCCTTGCTTGATTACCTGTGCGGCAGTCGCGTTTGCGTTTTCTTGACTTCTTGTGCTTTTGTAAAACATATCGGTGTCCTTTCTATGTATGAAGAAATCCGTGCAAAATTGATTTAGGAAAGATGCTTCCTTGAAAAGGCATACGCATTGTCAAAGAAGATCGCTTTTACCAAAGCTTCGCTGTAATTGTGCGAGAGCATCTGCTCGGAAAGCTCGGCAAGTGCGGACAGGGTGGGAAGATCCGAGGGAAGCTCGCATCCGTCCATATCACCGCCAAGACACAGTGCGTGTGATGCGCCTTGCTCGAGGAAATAATCAATGTGAGGAAAAACGTCGGCAAACTTCGCGTTCCCGCCAAGCCTTAGAAAGTCCTGACAGAAATTGAGTCCGATGATTCCGTCGCTTTCGATAATGGATTGTATCTGATCCTTTCTTAAGTTGCGGGAAACGGGGCAGATCTCGTACGCATTGGAATGCGAGGCGATCACGGGACGGCGTTCGGCTCCGGAAAGCTCGAAGATATCTGCGGCAGATTCGACCGACGCGTGGGAAACGTCCAGGATCATACCGAGCCGTAATGCGCGCGTCAGCGCGGCTTTGCCAAAGGCGGTCAATCCTTGATCCGTGTCATGCGAGCCACCGATGCAGGTAAGCCCCCTCCAAAGCGGTGTGATCAGGCGAAAGCCCATCCGGAACAGCTGATCGACGCGTTCGATGTGTCCGTCCAGAACGCGTGCGTCCTCCAAGGAAAGCAGAAGGGAGGTGTGTACGCTCAAATCGGGGCAGGCGGTGCAAAGAACGGCATCCCCGTTTTGCAGGGCAGCGTCGGACAAAAGATTTTGATGCATCGAGAGAAGATGCTCCCAGCCCGCTTGATCGTCCAAGCGATGATCGATCCAGTGCGCCATCACCTGCACGTAGTGTTCAAATTGTGTTGCCTGTGCCAAGGAAACCGCGAGGCTGTTGTGTGTCAGGGACTGATTGGATCGAAGCATTTCGCCCGCGGTGTCACAGTGAAAATCAAAAACGGAAAGCTTCATCGAAGGTTCTCCTTTTTTCAGTATGCGGCACGCATGTGATTGATCTTGTAAAGCTTTGGCTTTTTGCCGTTCGGTTGCTCGATGAGCCAGACCTCGATGACGTCCATGCGCGGTTGCTTTTTGGTGGGGTGCTTGCGAAGATAGCTCAGAGCCGCAGAGCGGGTAAAACGCTGCTTTTCTGCATCCACAGCAATGCCGGGAGGCGGAAGAAGCGCAATTTCGTCCTTGGTGTAGCATCGGGTTTTGACCTCGACAAACGCGATGTCAAACAGGGTTGCGGCAATGATATCGATTTCATATTTTCCCGCACGCCAGTTTCGTTCCTTTACAGTATATCCGCGCAGACGCAGATAGTGTACGGCGTGCCCTTCGCCAAGATCTCCGATTTGCTTTGCGGTGTAGCTCATGACTGATCATCATCCAAAAAACGGATGAACTTGGTTCTGTGAATGGGGGAGGGACCGTATTGCTTCAAAGCCTCCATATGTACCTTTGTGCCGTATCCCTTGTGCTTTGCGATCCCATATTGCGGATAGAGCCGATCAAGCTCCAAGCAGTCGCGGTCACGCGCGACCTTGGCAAGAATGGATGCAGCCGCAATGCTCGGGCTCTTGGCATCTCCGCCGATCACCGCTCTTGCGGGAATTTGGAAATCACGGTTGATATTTCCGTCGATCAGTGCGAATTCCGCGGGGACGGAAAGTCCGTCGATGGCGCGACGCATGGCGAGCAGGGTTGCCTCCAGAATATTCAGCTCGTTGATCTCCTCAACGGATGCCTGCGCAATGGAATAAGCGATGGCTTCCTTCTGAATCAGGTCAAACAGAAGATCTCTCTTTTTGGGCGTGAGCTTTTTTGAATCGTTCAGGCCCTCCAGAACCAATCCGTCGGGAAGAATGCAGGCGGCGGCAAATACGGGGCCGCACAGAGGTCCGCGTCCTGCCTCGTCCACACCGCAAACGGTGCTGTAGCCAAGCAAGTGGAGCTCCTCTTCAAGGCTGTATTCAAGCATGGAGCTCCTCCTTTGCGTATCGGTCAAGCGTGATGCGACCGATCTTGGAGCCGCGGAATTCGTCCAGAAGCGTGATGGCGGTTCTTTCGGTATTGATTTCGCCACCGCTGATCAAAAAGCCGCGCTTTTTACCAATGGTGAGGAACAGATCGTAATCGCTCAGCTCCTCATACGCCTTCATATCTCCCAGCTTGTAGCGCGCGGAGAGCAGATCGGGGTAGAGCAAGCGCAAACGCTTGCAAAGCGCTACCGCCAAGGATTCCAGATCTAAGATTCCGTCGCGGATCGCACCGGTCAGGGCAAGATTCTCGCCCACGCGCTTTTCCTCGAATTTTGGCCAAAGAATACCGGGCATATCCAGAAGATCGACACCGATCGAGGTCGGCACCCACTGCTTGTCAACGGTAACACCTGGGCGATCCTCTACACGCGTCTTTTTGTTGCCGCAGATCTTATTGATCAAGGAGGATTTTCCAACGTTTGGAATGCCCAGCACCATTGCGCGGATGCGTCGCGTCATACCCTTGTCCTCGTATTTTTTCAGCTTTTCGGAAAGGATCTTGCGAATGGCAGGCTGCAATTGATTCAGCCCTTGACCCGTGACGCAGTCGGTCAGAATACAAATTGTATTTTCGTTCGTCAGGCGCTGAACCCAAAGCGCGTTCTGATTGGGATCCGCCAAGGAAGCCTTGTTCAAAAGCAAAAGGGTAGGCTTGGACTCCGTCAGTCTTGCGATTTCGGGATTGCGGGAGCTGTACGGGATGCGAGCATCCAGAATTTCAATGATGATATCAACGTTTTTGATGTTTTCCGAGATCATACGGCGGGTTTTCGCCATATGCCCCGGGAACCACTGTATGGTTTCAGACGGCATTCGGGTTGCCTCCTTTCGTCAGACGGTTTATTTGAAAAAGGTGAAGGGGAAAACGCGAAGGAAGACCTTGCCGAGCACGCTTCTTTCGTCTACAAATCCAACCCTTGCGTTTCGACTGTCCAAGGAGTTGTTGCGGTTATCTCCCATGACGAAAAGCGTGCCCTCGGGTACAACCGCTTCAAACACGTTGTGTCGCTGGTCGTAGTAATGGTTGGCTGTCAGCATATAGTAATCCACAACGGATCCGTCGAGGGGGCTTTTCAGCACGGCGTGAGAATCCGGATACAGAACACCGTCCACGTAGATCTCCTGCTTTTCGAAATCGATCCGAAGATGCTGTCCGCCCGTCGCGATGACGCGCTTGACGATCGCTTTTTCCAGCCCCGCTTCGGGATTGGTCATATGAAACACGATGACATCGTCTTGCTTCGGCTCGTACCAAAGGCTGTAGATCAGTAATTTTTCTCCGTTGTCCAGGGTGTTTTCCATAGAGGAGCCCTCGACGTTGGTCAGGCGCAGACAGAAGGTAAAGAGAAGGAGCACCACAAACACCGACCATGAAAACATCTCAAGGATCTCAAAGACCGTAGCGGCAGCGGCGTTTTTCTTTTTCGGGGGCTGCTCCTCGGGAATCGTCTGCTCTCCCTCGGGAAGAAGATCCTCATTTGACAAAAAGGGATCCTGATTCATTGCAATTCCTCCTTTTTTGCAGCTTCCGTCAACAGATTCATCAGCTCGAAGCCGTTGGCAAGATAGAAATTCTTTGCTTCGGCACGCTCCTCACAGAACAGCGGCGTTCCGTCCCGCTCCTCATCGGAGCGGTAGATAAAGAAGGGAACCGGGGTGCTTGTGTGCGTACGCAGACGAATGGGAGTGGGATGATCGGGTAACACCATGATAGAAAATGCTTCGCCCGTGGATTTTAAGTATTCATAGACAGGGGAAAGGATCTTTTTGTCAATCAGCTCGACGGATTTTACCTTGTTTTCAAGCTCCGCGCGGTGTCCGCATTCGTCGGGTGCTTCTACGTGAACGTAAACGTAATCAAACCCGTCCTCAAACGCGTGTATCGCGGCATTCGCCTTGCCCTCGTAGTTGGTATGCACGTTGCCCGTCGCGCCGGGGACGTCGATCGAGGTCATTCCCGCGCAAAGACCGATTCCCTTGATCAGATCGACCGCGGAAATGACGGCTGCCTTGAGTCCCCATTTCGATTGAAAATTGGGTAACTGCGGCTTTTTTCCGGGGCTCCAGAGCCAGATGGAGTTTGCGGGCTTGAGTCCGCGCGCGCGTCTTGCTTCGTTGACGGGATGATGATTGAGAATATCATAGCTTGCGCGCATCAGATCGTAAAACTCTTTTCCGCCGTTTTCCGCGGAGGGAAGATATTCTCCGATGCGCTTTCCGAGAATGTCGTGAGGGCGCATAAAGGGATAACGGTCGTCACCGTTCTTCCAGATCAGGCAGTGACGGTAGCTGACGCCGGTGTAAAAACGGCGGAATTCATTTCCGAACGCGTTTTCCATCGCTTTGATCAGCTCATCCGCTTCGGCGGTGGTGATCTCGTCCGCGCTGTGGTCGAGAATGTGCTTATCGTCGTAGCTTTCCTCGTCCTCGGAAAGGGTCACAACGTTGCAGCGGTATGCCGTTTCGTCGGGGAGCATCTCAATCCCCATGCTGACCGCCTCCAGAGGCGAGCGTCCTTTGGAATAGATCTTGGGATCGAAGGAAAGAATCGCCATATTTGCGGTATCGCTTTCGGGCACCATACCCTGCGGAACGTTGAGAACCGTTCCGACCAGGGACTTGCTTGCCAGCAGGTCCATAACGGGCTTGTGTGCCGCCTCCATCGGGGTGCGGTTTCCGAGTGCCTCAATTTTTTCGTCTGCCATACCGTCCGGAATTAAAACAAGATATTTCATGTGATTTTGAAAGTCCTTTCAGAGTAGAGTTCCGATGCGCAAAGGCATCCTCGCGCGAGGATATTAGATAATCAAATTATATTATAGCATAGAAACGCGCAAACTACAATAGTCATTTCGCCTTTTTTGCGCCCGTACGGAAAAAACTTTATGGAATACATGCAAAAAATAAGATTTCCGGTTGCAAAAATCAGAAAATCATGTTAGAATAAAGACAGAACGGCAAAGGAGGTGTGTTATGACACCGCAGACGCAACCGAATCAAAGCTATGAGGCGCTTCAAAAACGGCAGAAAAAGATGCAAAAGCAGATCATCCTGATCTTTTGCGGAATTCTGTTCCTGCTGTTGCTCGTCGCAGGCGCGGTGCTTTTGCTTCAGAATCTGACAAAGCCCGAGCCTCCTACGTATGATTATGAATTTTATCCCACCTACGAGGGAAACATCCTGGAATACGAGCCCTATTTGCGGCTTGACAGGCAGATTCATTATTGCCCGGACAGAGATGGCTACGGTCTTACCACACCCATCGACGACGAGCTTTACAAGACCCTCGATCCCGCCGCACAGCTTGCCTATCAATTCCTCGGCAGCATCATTGCCGGCGATCACACGCTCTATAATTCCTTCTTTGACGACGGTTATCTGAAAAAGCAAGGGGCGCAGGAGCCGTTTTCTCCCCAGATGCTTTACGATATGACGCTTTATGCGTACAGCTACGTGGCCGGGGAGGGAAACGTACGCACCTATACCTATCGCTTGGACTATAAATTTTTCCAGAACGACGGGACCTACCGTCGCGACGTCGGAAGTGATTCCGTCCGTTCGCAATTTTTGACCGTTGAGGTGTCCCCCGACGGAACGGCAAAGATCGTTGCAATGGCTCTTTATCACGTCACGGGCAACGTGGATCTCGACTGATTTTTTTGATTTATTCCAAAAAGTGCAAGGAAATTCGGCACTTTTCTTAAAAATGAGAACAGAGCCAGCCTTTTCTTGTAGTACCGACAGAACAAAGTGCAAACACTAAACGCAGAGTTCATCAAAATTCAACGGAAAGGAATGTTGACGATGAAGCGTTTTACGGTGCTTGCACTTTGTTTTTTATGCATGCTCACGGTCTTTTCTCAACCCTCGGTCGCAGCCGAGCGTCAAAGCTACCATTGGTATTGCGCCCACCAAAAGGGGCATATCCAGCCCAAGGCAGATGCACGTTTATCGTTTGTAGAAGCGTTGGGTGGATATTATCTGGATCACCGTTATTCCGACGCAAACGGCTCTGAAAAGGTGATTTATCTCACCTTTGATGCAGGCTATGAGAACGGAAACGTAGCAAAGATCCTTGACGTTATGAGAGAGGAGGAGGTCACAGGGGCATTTTTTGTCCTGAAAAACCTGATTTTGAAAAATCCGGAGCTGATTGCGCGCATGGCGCAGGAGGGGCATCTCGTTTGCAATCATACGATGAACCATCGGGATATGTCACGAAGGAGTGACGCAGAGCTTCTCGAGGAGCTGCACGGACTTGAATCGCTGTATCGGGAATGCACAGGCCTTGAAATGGCGCGCTTTTACCGCCCCCCGGAGGGAACGTTCAGCAGGGAAAACCTGCAATGCGTGATGGAAAACGGATACAAAACCGTCTTTTGGAGCTTTGCCTATCCCGATTGGGACAATGAAAAGCAGCCCTCCCTCGAGCGCGCAAAGCAGATCATTATGGACAACATCCACAACGGAGAGGTCATGCTCCTGCATCCGACCTCCGCAACGAACGCCGCGATTTTACAGGACGTGATCCGTGAATTGAAGGGCATGGGGTACCGCTTTGGCACGTTAGAGGAATTGACCTCCCGGGTGCCGTCATGATGCGCATGCTTTCCTGCCTCACGGCACTCTGGATCCTGGTTAGCGGACTGAAATTGGATAGCTTTGCGCAAAGCGAGGTATACCGTTCCGTCGAAACCGACTCCATGAAGATCGCGATCACCTTTGACGACGGTCCGCATCCGACGCAAACCAAGCAGATCCTGGACATTCTGGATGCTTACGGCGTCAAGGCAACCTTTTTTATGGTTGGCGTCAACGTCATCAACTATCCCGATGCCGCAAGGGACGTGATCAGCCGCGGGCACGAGGTCGGAAACCACACCTTTTCTCACAGCATCATGACACACTTAAACGAAGCCGAGGTAAAGCGGGAAATGGAGCGCTGTGAGCAGGCTTTGGCGGAGCTTTGCGACTATCATCCTCATATTTTGCGTCCTCCGCAGGGAGCGTTGAATCCGCAGGTACAGAAATGCACGCTGGAGGCGGATTATTCGATCATTCTCTGGAGTCTTGACACCAGAGATTGGGAGAGCAAGGACGAGGAAAAAATCGTGGACTGTGTGCTCTCCTCGGTCAAATCGGGAGATATTATTCTGATGCACGATTATATCGGGAGAAAAAGCAAAACGCCACAAGCCCTGGAGCGATTGCTCCCCGAGCTTCTGGCGCGTGGCTTTGAACCGGTCACGGTTCGGGAACTGTTATATGATTAATTGTCCGCAGAGGGCTCCTCGGAGTCCTCTGTTTCTGCTTCTGCTTCCGCATCCGTGCCGTCGTCCTCCGCATTTACGTAAGGGGCGATCATGTAGCGGTCGATGATAGGATATGCGGCATATGCCGCGGTAAATGCGGTGCAGGCAAAATAGAACAGGATCGGCAGGATCAGCACAAGCACGATGTTGAACGCCATTAAGGGAAGGAAGAGTGCAAGAATTGCCGTCAGAAGTACCATTCCGAGCGCTCCCATGAAGTTGCGCTTGAATCCAAGAATCGCAAAGATCAGGGCGTTTTTCAGGATCTTGCGAATGGAGAGGTGAAAGGTGATCTGCAGCAGATAGAGATAAAATCTCATAAAGAAGTAGAGCACTGCCATTGCAAGCACGGCATAAAAGCCGACGTCCATGAAAAACGTACCGGTCCGATTGAGGAAGAACAGAAAATCATAGCCCAGGAAAAAGAGGACCAGGGCATCGATCAGTCCTAAGAAAAATCCCTGCTTGAGATTCTTCTTGATTCCGTAAAAATAATCCGAGATCAGGAATACGGGCTCGCCTCTTACCATGCCGCGCAAAACGTAGGTAACGCCGACGTTCTGCCAGCCAAAGGTGATGGCGAACACCAGAATGCAGGCCGCAATGCCGATATAATAGCCCATCGCCGAGTAAACGTGGACTGCGCTCTGCGCACCGAACAGATCCAGGAAGAAGGTTGTGATGGGGGAGGCGTCGATCAGGTTTGCCCCGTAAAGCTGGGGAAAGATCACGTCGTTTCCTGCGGGAGTGGTCGGAATATTCAAGCTGAGAAAAAACGCCACGAAAAGCGGAATCGCGCCCACCATCATCATCAGATTGAGGGCGGAAAGCTTCCAGAATTTCCTGAGAAGGGATTTGAAATAGAACTTGACGTTCGGTGTGGTATCCTCCTCCTTGGCATCGGGACGGTTGTCGCGATTGAAGTTGAAAAAGTCGGTCCATTTATTCTTTTTGATCTGATTTTCCAAAATCACACTTCCTTTGCAGATGGTATCACTTTATTCTACCATAATTTTTCCCAAATGTCAACAAAATCAAAAAATTTACATCGCCGTCATCAAGTACGACAAAAATGCAACAAAATTCAAAAAAATATCTTGCAAAGCGAAAATCGGTATGCTATAATAAAAGCAAGAATTCCCAATCCGGATCTTTACGGGGTGATCTTTCGCCCATGACTGATAAAGCTGTAAAAGAAAGGAATCCAAAATGAAATCGAAACAGAATCTGACGTGGATCTGGTGGCTTGTCGCAGGTGTGAGCCTTGTGGGTGCCATCCTCTTGCTTGTATTCGCCGTCCCCGGTGCGGACGCCACTTATAAAAAGGTCATGCTTTCCATCATTGGGGCACTGATGATCTTACTGTCGCTTCTCATCGTGTACTACATCTGGATCTCACGTGACAAGGAGCCCAACTTCTTCCTGTTTGACCGCCAGAAGAAAGCCAATATTTCGGTTGATGCGCTGACCTTCAAAATGGTCAACGAACGCATGACCTTCTATCAGTCTATGGTCGCTTCCACCGTGGAGGAGCTCTGGCAGGGCGACGTGCTGGAAAACGCAACCAAGCTTGGATACCGCAAGGTATACCGCCCGCTGTTGGCATACAAAATGCTTTATGACCTGGCAGATAAGAATCTGGAGGCTTATTGGCAGCTTTTGTTCACGGCAAGCGATGCCACCGTCAATTCACTCTGCAGCGCGCTGGAGCAGGGCGGCGAGCAGGAAATGGTCAAGGCGTTCCGCTATATGATGGAGCATCTACGCGACAACCCCGAAAAGATCAAAAGCTTCATCTCAGGAAACGAGAGATACATCCGCGGCAGAATGCTCGGATATATCAAGCACAACATCGAGCTGTTCTACTAATCAAATCGGTTACAGGAGGCCGCAGACATCGGTTTTGCGGCTTCCTTTCTTTTTGAGAAAATTTGAGAAAATAATCGAAAAAAATCCAATCTTCCGGTTGCTTTTTTTGCGGTCGCGTGGTATAATGATACTGTATATTTTTTCTCGCATGCCATTGCGGCAAAAAATCAAACTGCTTGAAAGGGAAGAACGAAATGGAAAAGATTTTTTTGGACCAAACGAAAAAGCTGATCGAATTTATTGAGGAAAGCCCCACCGCCTTTCACGCAGTCAAAACGGTTTGTGAGCGCCTGCAAAATCAGGGTTTGATTCCCCTCAACGAGTCCGAGGAATGGAGCCTTGAGGCAGGAAAGGGATATTTTGTTACCCGTAACCAATCCTCGATCATTGCGTTCCGTGTTCCCACGGGCAAGATCACGTCTGCCATGATTGCCGCAAGCCATACCGACTCTCCGATGTTCAAGCTCAAGGAAAATGAAAAGAGTGTTGCGTTCGGAGAATACGTGCGTCTGAACACCGAGTGCTACGGCGGCACCATTCTGTCAAGCTGGATGGACAGACCGCTCTCCTTGGCAGGGCGTGTTATTTTGTGCAAGGATGGGGAATTCCTTGCAAAAACCGTCAAGATAGACCGTGATCTGCTCCTGATCCCCAACGTCGCGATCCATCAGAACCGGGGCGTCAATTCGGGCTATTCCTTCAATCCCGCGGTGGATATGCTTCCTCTGTTTGCGCAGGATGACGGCAAGAAGGCATCTGTCAAGAAGCTTCTGGCGCAGGAGCTTTCCTGCTCTGAGGACGAGATCGCGGGCGCGGATCTGTACGTTTACAACCGCACAAAGCCTTGCATCTTTGGCGCGGACAATGAATTCTTCTCGGCTCCCAGAATTGATAATCTGATGTGTGCCTATGCAACGCTTGACGGCTTTTGCAAGGCGGACAATCAAGGAGCGCTGACGCTTTACTATGCGGCAGACAACGAGGAAACGGGAAGCGCCACCAAGCAGGGCGCGGGCTCCGTGTTCCTTTCGGACGTTCTCGACCGCGTATGTAAAAGCCTTTCCTTGGACAAATGCCGCTTGCTTGCTTCCTCGATGATGGTTTCTGCCGACAACGGTCATGCCAAGCACCCCAATCATCCTGAGCTGAGCGACGCGCAAAACTCCCCCCGCCTGAACGGTGGCGTGGTGATCAAGTCCAACGCGGCACAAAAATACACCACGGACGGGATTTCCGCTTCCATTTTCACCGAGATCTGCCGCCGTGCAGGAGTTCCGGTTCAGTATTTCTCCAACCGCAGTGACATGGCGGGAGGATCGACGCTCGGAAGCATCTCCAATACGCTGGTCCCCCTGATCACGGTCGATATCGGCATGGCGCAGCTTGCGATGCACTCGGCATACGAAAGCGCCGGAAGTGCCGATACCGAGTATTTGTGCAGAGCCATGAAGGCGTTTTACGAAAGCAGCGTAAAAGCCCTTGGCGACGGAAGCTATCAATTGACATCCAAGGAGGGAGATCATGTATAAGCTCGGCTTTGACAATGAAAAGTATATTGCATTGCAATCAGAGCGCATTCGCGAGCGCATCGATCAGTTTGGCGGAAAGCTGTATCTGGAATTCGGCGGAAAGCTCTTTGACGATTATCACGCCTCGCGCGTTCTGCCGGGCTTTGCACCGGATAGCAAAATCCGTATGCTTATTCAGCTCAAGGATCAGGCGGAAATCGTCCTTGCCATCAATGCAAACGACATTGAAAAGAATAAGGTCAGGGGAGATCTTGGCATCACCTACGATCTTGACACCCTCCGTCTGATCGACGCATTCCGCAACTTTGGCTTGTACGTTGGAAGCGTGGTTCTGACGCGCTGGCAGGATCAGCCCGCAGCGGTCAAATTTCAGAAGCGTCTGGAATCCTTGGGCGTCAAGGTCTACCGTCACTATCCCATCGAAGGATATCCTTCGGATATTGACCGCATCGTCAGCGACGAGGGCTACGGCAAAAACGACTATATCGAAACCACGCGATCTCTTGTGGTCATCACAGCTCCCGGTCCCGGCAGTGGCAAAATGGCAACCTGCTTAAGCCAGCTGTACCACGATAACCTGCGTGGCAGACGCTCGGGATATGCAAAGTTCGAGACCTTCCCGGTATGGAATCTTCCCTTAAAGCATCCCGTCAACGTCGCGTATGAGGCGGCAACCGCGGATCTGAACGATATGAATATGATCGACCCTTATCACTTGGAGGCTTACGGCACGACGGCGGTCAACTATAACCGTGACGTTGAAATTTTCCCCGTTGTAACGGCAATGTTTACACGCATCTATGGGGAATGCCCCTATCAATCTCCCACTGATATGGGTGTCAATATGGCAGGAAACTGTATCCTGGACGATGAGGCGGTACGGTCTGCTGCCAATATGGAGATCGTACGCAGATACTACCACGCGCTGTGCGATATGCGGAAGGACGGCGGCGACAGTCACGACGTGGAAAAATTAAAGCTGATCATGCAATCGGCAGGGATCCTTCCCGAATATCGGAGTGTAGCAGAGGCGGCGCGTAAAAAATCCTCGGAAACAGCGGGGAAGCCTGCGGTTGCCATTGAGTTGCCGGACGGCAGAACCGTTACGGGCAAGACCTCGCGCCTTTTAGGGGCTGTTTCGGCAGCACTTCTGAACGCGCTGAAGCTCTTGGCAAATATTGACGACCGCATCAATCTGATCTCTCCCGAAATTCTGGAGCCGATCACAAGCCTGAAGGTCGGTGCACTCGGGAGCTCCAATCCGCGTCTGCATCCGAACGAGGTGCTGATCGCACTCTCGGTCTGCGCACTGACCGATCCCATTGCAAAGCAGGCAATGGAGCAGCTGCCCCGTCTCAGGAGGAGTGAGCTGCATTCCACGGTGATCCTTTCCGAGGGAGATGAGCATACGCTCAAAAAGCTCGGTATTTACCTGACGTCCGATCCCGCATACGAGAGCAAGCGACTGTATCACGGCTGCTAAAAAAACAAAAAGGAATTTGGATTGATCCATGGCATCTTTATTTGATTACATTAAATGGAGAGGGGACATTCCGCTTTCTCAGGTACCCCTCAATGAGGTTGACAGTTTAATATTATCACTGCTTTCCTATCTGGATTATTCGGGAATTGTTTCGGAGGAGCATGACGGCACGTGTGTACCGCTCCGCGCCGTTGCAAATACCTATTTTTCACGAAATCCCGATTACAAGAAGGTTCCGATGGGACTGATCCTGCCCAAGGAGATCATTCTTCTCTTACGGGAGGTCAAGGACAGCCGCCGCTTTCGAAACCTGCAGATGCGCGCATATGTGAACCGTGTTGATACCGAACGGGAAATGCAGTTTTCCGCTACCACGTTTCTGAGCGAGGACGGCGCTATGTTCGTCGCCTTCCGCGGCACCGACGACACTTTGGTCGGTTGGAAGGAAGACCTGAATATGAGTATTTTTCCGGAGGTTCCCGCGCAACGGGCGGCAACCGCATATCTTGTGAATGCTGCTCAAAACTGCGACGGTCCTATTTATACGATGGGACACAGCAAGGGAGGAAATCTGTCGGTTTACGCCGCTGTGATGGCAGATGCAGACGTTCAGGAGCGATTGGTTCAGATGTGGAATTTCGACGGTCCCGGATTTCGCGATGAATTCTATGAAAATTCGAGCTATCATGACCTCCGTCCTTTGATCCGAACAGTACTTCCAAAGGACACTCTGGTAGGCATGCTCCTGACACACGAGGAGCGCTACACCGTTGTCAAAAGCAAGCAGAGCGGTGCTTGGCAGCACAACGCACTGAATTGGGAGGTTATGGGGGGCGGCTTTATTCAGCTCCCGGGAATTGCAATCGAAAGCAAGCGTGCGGACAAAAGCATAAACGAATGGATCCGCAGTATGTCGGATGAGCAGCGCCAGGAATTCATCGAGGCACTGTATTCCATTCTGACTGTGGAAAACAGCGCAACACTCACCGACGTTTCCGCTCTCGGTGTTCGTTGGCTTGCCAAAAGCAAGGAGCTCGATCCTAAGGTGCGGAAAACACTGCAGGAGTTCATCATCCGCTTCTTCAATATCAACACCAAAAATCTTTTGAATGATTTTCTCGGGAAAAACAACCTTCCTGAGATAGAGCTTCCTTTTAAAAAAGAAGTCAAATCTCAAAAGAGAGGCCTAAACTTACTCAAAACCAGTAAAAAATAAAAGGGCGCCCGCGCAATCCAAAGGACTGTGCGGACGCTTGCTTTTTTGATAAGCATTGGACATCGGCAGAAAATCACGCCCGATCCGTTTCAATCGGAAGCGCGACTGCTGCGGGAAGGGAATAGATATAAACCTGATCGGGGGCGCGTCCAAGCATCTCCTTGACGGCACGCGCATAGCAGGACAGCTGCATGCCGTGCTTCTCGGAAAAATGCTTAGCAAGCAGATCGGGATTCTCTGCCTCTTCCTTGGTGATGCGATCGGTTTTGTAATCTACCAGAACGATCTTGCCGTTCTCATCCTCTAAAAGCAGGTCGATCGATCCCTGTACGTACAGAGGGTACTCTCCCAGATGCTGTGCAAGATCCTTGTTTTGCGTCAGCTCACGCATTGGAACAAGAATTCCGAATTTTTGCTCCCTGCGAACCCTTTTCGCCGACGTGATCATCGGGAACAGATTGCTTTTCGTGAAGCGCTTGATCATATCCCGATTGATGATCTCCACGGCTTGAGAATTCAAAAATCCTTGCTCTGTCAAGCGTTGACATTCGGAATCCACGCCATCCTTAAGCAATCGTTCGAAGTCACAAAGCTCCAAAAACGCATGGGTTGCCGTGCCGATCTCAGCCGAGGTCGGCGTATTTTTTTGCAGGAGCAGACGTTCAAATAAGGGCGGTGTGTCCTTCATCAGGGCGAGCTGTGCCTCCACGGCAGTCTGCGCGTCATCCTCCTGTGTCAGTGCGTCCAGCAGATCCGCGCTCAGGCGCGAGGCGGCAACCTTGGTGGGGAGCCCCTGCAGGTAGCGCAAGGGATACTCGAAATTTTTAGCATTTTCGAGGACGGACAAATAGCGCAGGGTGTCTTTATCAAGGGAGGACTGTTGCGGATCCGATTGCACCTCCTTGGTTCCGCTTTTCTCGAAAAGCGGGATGGCATCAATGCTCTCATCCGCGCCGATTTGGTGGAAAATGCAAGGAATTTCGTCTTTTTTGGGCATTTGGTTGTAATATGCCGCAAGCAGCCAGGTCAGATAATTTGAAGCATTCAAAATCGAATAGCGATCCCCGAGATGAATTCTTCTGGCGTTCTTTTCAGCCGTTTCCATCTTGCCCTGAAGAGTACCCGTCACGTACAGTCTTTCGCGGGCACGCGTCAGCGCAACGTACAGAACGCGGATATTTTCTTCCTTGAGCTCCTGCTCGATCACGGATTTGAGTGCGCACCTCGCCGCGGTTTCCTCTTGATTGCGGGTGAGTGGATTGAAGATCTGCGACGCAAAGCCGACGCTGTCGTGGAACATCAAGGGCTCCTTCAGATCGTCCACGTTCATCCTGGTGCCGCACTGACCGACAAAAACGACGGGGAATTCCAAGCCCTTGGATTTGTGCATGGTCATGACGCGGACAGCGCCCCCCTCCCGGGCAAAGCCGCTCGTGGGTGCTTGACCGTTTTCCAGATATTTGGAGATCATATTCAAAAATCCGTACAGTCCTCCAAAGGACTGACGCTGGAAGGTGCGTGCCAGCTCGTAAAGATAAAGCAATTCCTCACTTTGCGTATACGGGAGCAGGAGCTCCTCCAGATACAGCAGATGCAGGAAACGGTCGGCGGGCTCTGCGGCGGCAAGCTCGCGCAGATGAGCCAGCCATTCCAATTTAGAGCGTACCTTCTGCGACAGAGGGTGTTCTTCGTGCTGTGAAACGGTCGTCAATGCATCAAACAGGGAGCGATCCTGATCTGCCGAGAGGCGAACCGTGCGTACCTCCTCCAGAGAGAAGCCGCCGAATTCCGAGATCAAAAACTCGGATAGCGGAATATCGCGGTAAGGATTGTCCACCGCGCGCAAAAGATTGAGCACGTCAGTCATAAAGGGAGTTTCGAGAACTCCGGTAGCCCCCTCAGCCTTGGCGGGAATTCCAAGCGCCTCCAACGCCTCAACGTAATCGTCGGCGGCGGTATTGGAGCGCAAAAGGATCGCGATATCCGAGGGCTTGATTGCCTTTCCATCGTCCAGACACTCCTCTCGGAGCAAGCGGGAGATTTCGGCGGCGGTCCAGAGGATCTCTTGTTTCTGCGACGTATCCGAGGATCTCTCCTCCGCATTGCTTTCGACTTGCGCATGCTTGGATTTTCGCGCGGGAGGCTCGAATACGACCAGCTGTACGGGAGCAGGGGAGGGGTTGTCGCACCGCTTGGCAAACTTCAAATCGTCCTCCTCACGGTAGCCGACGTTTTCCTCGGATGCGGAGAACAAAAAGGAACAGATACGATTGGCAAAATCAATCACGGGCTTGTTGCAACGGAAGTTCTCGGACATAAAGACGCTGACTCCGTTCTCACCCCCTGCGCCCTTCGTGCCGTAAAGCGGCATCTGCTTGCGGTAATGGGAAAAGAGCCTTGGCTCACTTCCGCGAAATCCGTAAATGCTTTGCTTGATATCGCCTACCATAAACCGCTTGTCCCTGCCGATCAGGGAGAAGATGCTGTCCTGCATGCTGTCGACGTCCTGGTACTCGTCGATGTAAACGGCATCGTACTGTGACGAAATGCTTTTTGCGTATTCCGACGGAGCTCCGCCGTCCTGTGTCAGCAGCTCGTAAAGCATGCTTCGAACGTCGTTGTGCTCCAGCATGCCATGCTCCTTTTTTACCTCAAGGAAGCGTGCTCTGAAATCCGAATAGAAGGAATAGAGCATCCACGCAAGATCTGCCGTTGCCTGCAGATGACGGTGGATATCCGCCTCATCAAAATCGGCAAAAAGGCGCATCTGCTCCGCGTTTTCCTCCTTGAAGGCATTTCTCCAGGCGTGATAACGGGATGCGGCATCGGATTTGCCTCCCGAAATTTTCGGAAAGCTCGGGAACGCGGATTGCTTTGCCAAAGCTCTGCAAGCCGAATAGTCCGATTCCTCAAGGGCGCGCAAAAGAGCCGCGCAAAGATCCTGATCAAAGGAAAGAATCCCGCTGCACGCCAAAAGCTCCCTCTGATTGCTTGCAAGCTCGCGCTCCACTTGCTCCAGATAAGCCAGGGCGGCTGTGACGCGTTCGATCTGTGTTTTACGGATGTGAACGCCGTAGGTGGTTTGGAAGAACGGCTTCTTCATATCCTCCGTAAGACGCTCAGTGCTGATGCGCAGAACCTCGATTCCCGTGGGATACTTGGAGAATTTGCCGTAAAAATCAAGGAGCTTTTGATTCAGCGCACCGTCACTGCGGTTAGAGATCAAGCTGTCCAGCGCGATCGCGAAACGGTTTTCGCGGTTGCGGGAAAGGAAATTTCCATTGCTTGACGTATTGTATTTCTGATAGTATTCCTCGATCAGAGCATCCAGCACCTCGTATGCCTTGGGAAGCGCCTCAGCCTCGGTCGCGATACGAAAATTGGAGGGAATTCCAAGCTTTTCGAAATTGTCGCGAACGGATTTCTGAAAAAAGGAGTCGATGGTAGAGATCTGCGCGCTTCCGACGAGAAGCATTTGCTTTGCAAGGCGCGTGTCATCCGGATGCTTCAGCATCGCCTTACCAAGCGCCTTGGAAATACGTCCCTTCAGCTCTGCCGCCGCCGCACGTGTAAAGGTGACTACGAGAATGCGGGAGATGTCAATGGGAGGGGTGTCGGGATCGGTTTCGGTCAGGGATCGGATAATTCGCTCGCTCAGAACGCTGGTTTTTCCGGAGCCTGCCGCGGCAGATACCAGCACCGCGCAATCCATGCGCTTCATCGCATTCTCTTGCGAGTCTGTCCAAGTTCTTTCTTCCATGATGCTCTCCTTTCCCGTTATTTTCGGTATGCCACGTCACAGCTTTCCTTGACGGGGCAGAATCTGCACGCCTTCTCGGATGGGGTCTTTTGCGCCTCACCCGAAAGGATGCGCAGAGCGATCCGCTTGGTGGTTGCGATCATTTCCTCCTGCAGCTCCTGCAGCTCCTCCTCACTTTGCATCAGGAGTCCGCGCAAGTGAACCTTTTCCTCACTTGCATCCAGAGAATCGAGAATTTCCGCGTCGTTGAGCGCAAAGCCCGTATGCTCGATCGCGGTCGAGCCCTTGCTCGTCTTAGTAAAGAGATACTCAGCCCCCGCGATGCGGACACGCGGATCGGATGTGCGGAGCGCAAAGAGGTACAGAACGAGCTGAATATCCATGCCGGAGCGCACCTGTGAGATCGAAAATTTATCATGTGCGCCCGCCTTGTAGTCGGTTACGGTCACGTAGATCTCTCCGTCCTTTTCGTAAAGATCCACACGGTCGATCTGACCGCTCAAGGTGACAAAGGAGCCGTTTTCCAGCTCGATCCTGACGGCGGGCAGACTGTCCGTCCCTTTGCGCCCAATGCCTTTTTCAAAGTAGGTGGGAACGAATTTGCTCTCCCGCAGCTGCGCGACCATATGGCGAAGCATCATCAAAGAAAGTCCGCGCAAGCGGTTGAACAGATGTACCAGACGCTGATCCATTTCGTCGGGCGAAACGGGATAGATCTCGGTCAAATACCGTTCGATGATACCGTCTGCAATATCCTCGATCTCCCCGTCATTCGGAAGACGCAGCGTGCCGTCCTCGGAAAGCGACACGCGTAAAAAGTTTTCGTAAACGTAATGCAAGAAGGTTCCGTCGTCCGCAAGCGAAGGCGTTGCGTCCTTTTTGTCGCGGAGCATGAGCACGTAGCGACTGTAATAAGAATAGGGGCAGTTGACAAAATCCTTGATTTTGCTCTGTGAAAGACGCAGGGCGGTACCGCATGCACACGGAGAAATCTCAAGCTGTCTTGCCTGATCCGCTGCGTTCGTCGATCGTTGCTTGATGGCGTGCGGATTGACCGCTTCGACGTCGCGCTCCTCGCGTCCCAAAACCTGCAGGGCGCGCCCAAAGGCAAAGGAGGGCGTGCGCTCAGAGCCGTCCGGCAAGCGCGCGTTCGTAAACAGCAGCAGGCTTTGTGTGGGCTTTGTCATCGCACGGTATACGTGCAAAAGCTCCTCCTCGTTACGGGATGCCATACCCGTATCAAAGCGCAGCTCGAAGTCCTCCAGGATCAGCTTGTCCATCTCGGTCAGAAGCCCCGTATCGGTTACGGCGCGCGGGAATTCGCCCTCGCAAAGGCCTAAGAGGATCGACGCCTTGACGTTCTCGACGCGAAGCGTGGAGGCAGAGCCAAGGATCACACAGTCGTGTGTTGCGGGGACGGAGCCCAGATCGCGTTCCGTAAAAAGAAGACTCAATACCGAGATAAATTCCTCACAGGAGATTTCTTTATCGGGCAGAAGCGTCGCAAGAGTCGTCAGGCTTTCCAGAAATACGCTGTAAAGGCGAAGGGTTTCGCCCGCCTTTCTGACTTGAGAATCGGCAAGCTCCCGTGCAGCTCTCTCGGAAAGGATCTCCGAAAGGCGGATCGCGCAAAGATACTCATAGGTTGCACAGCATCTCTCCTTGACGGTTTTGGATGCTTTCATCGAAGCCTCAAGACGCAAAAGAGGCTCCATGATATGTGCGCGGGTACGGTTGGCGGACTCCAGAATCTCCTCGGCACGCGCGGACCGATCGGTCGTCAGTCCGTCGGGATTCATGCTCCAGAGCGGATCGGCAAAGCGAGCGCCGTTGATATGCCAGGTATCGCAATATTCCTCAAATAGGGCAGTATCCTTGGCGTCAATTCCCGCAAGTCCCGTTTTGAGCATCGTGATGATATCCTGCGAGCGGTAACGGTATGTCACTGCGCGCAGGGCGGAGAGGATCAGACGCGAAATGGGCTTGGAGGTCAGATCGGTGCGCTCGGAAAGGAAGTAGGGAATCCCGTATCGCTCCAGCGCCGCATCGATGACACCGCGGTAGGCTTCCATATCGCGCGCGACGATCGCGATTTCTCCATAGGGGATCCCGCTCTGCACCAATTCCAGAACGTTCCAGGCAGCGACCTCTGCCTCCTCATAAAGATTGGAGCATTTGACAAAGCGAACCGAGCCGTCGTTGCTCGCCCGTTTACATTCCTCAGGGTCACATTTTGATCCAAATCGCCAGAGATCGCGCTCAAGGATCTCCAGGGCGGCGGGCTTTGCACCGCACTTTCTTGGAAGAAGAAGCTTTTCGGTGTTGACGTTTGCCATAGAGGCATATTTTTCAAGCTGTCTTGCTGCTTTTACCGTGCCCGCGAACTGAGGGAGCTTCGAGGCGAAGGCATCGCTGCAAAGCGCGACAGTGACACAGTCCGCCTGCTTCAATATCTCCAGCAAAACGGGATATTCCTGCGCGGTAAAGCCCGTAAAGGAGTCGACGTAGACGTGACAGCCCTCGAAATACGGATGCTCTTGCAGGGTTCTCGCCAGCCGAGAAAGGCGGTCCGACGGATCCTCGCCAAAGCATTCCTCCATTCTGTGATGATAGAATGCGTCGATCAGAGAAAGATCGGAGAGCTTGCGCTTAAGAGTTGCGCTATCCTCCAGGGCATTCGCGACCCTTTCCAGAGCAAGACCGTCGATTCCGTTCTGGCGCAGCTCGGTTACGGTAGAGAGCATCATGGAGGGGAAGGAGGGATCATTTCCCACGTTTTTGCCGTATTGCAGCAGGTGCGATCTGAGCGTGTGGAGCGTATCCCACATCAAAACGGTGCGCACACCCGCATCCACCGATGCGTTCGCAAAGCCGCCGTAGGCACGGAAAACGTCGTCGCACAGTCCCGAAAAGTTGACGACCTCAAACAAAAGGCTTGCATTTTTCGGTAAAAGTGCGGGAAGATCACGCTCGCTGATATACGCCTGCTGCTCGGGCACAAGTAAAAAGCAGCGGATTCCATTTTGCAGATCCTTGCGGATCTGCTCGGTCAGGTATGCGGTTTTTCCCGCGCCCGACGGACCGCAGATAAGCTTAAGCATCCTCGTGCTCCTCCTCTCTGTCATTCATTTCAAGCAGATCAAGATTGCGGCTGATGACCGCCCGTGTGCGCCATGCGTAAGCACGCGTTTCGAATTCCTCGTCTGGCATGGCGTCCAAAATTTCTTTTGTCAGATAAGGGATCGTGTTTTCCGAAAAGTAGGGAATCGGAGAAAAGATGGTTTTGTCTTTCAAAGCCTGTTTCGTATGAGGGCAAACCTCCTGACAGATATCGCATCCCCATACGGAGGAATATTCCCGCAAATACGCGATCTCACCGTCTGTAAGCTCCCCCTTTTTCTGCGTCAGCGCGGACAGGCAGACACCGCCGTGCGTTGTCATCGGACAAGCCGCTTGACACGCTCCGCAATCGCTGCAGTAGCCGATGGGCTGCGAGACGCACTCCAATCGCGCGTCCGTGATGATCTCCCCCAAAAAGACGTAGGAAGCATAACGCTTCGTGATCAGAAGATGATTTTTTCCAAGTACACCGAGGCCCGCGCGGCACGCCGCCTCAATCTCGGCGATCGGCGAATGATCGGAAAAGCCCGCAAAACGGTATTGCGGAAAGCGCTCCCGAAGCTGTGGGAGAAGCTCCTCAAAAAGAGATTTGAAATAAGCGTGATAATCCCTTGGCACCGAATACGCGGAAAGATTTCGGGGAAGGGTGCTGTCGCTTGAAAAATAGGGAACTGCAAAGAGAATTGCGGTGCCGTCCGAAATGCCCGCACGCTCCAAAAGATAGGGGCGAACGACCGAGCAATCTGCAAGAGGGATGGGGGCAAAGCAATCAATTCCTTTTTTTGCGAAAAAATTCGATAAAAATGAAAACATGTCTTCCCCTTTCCCAAAAAATGTGTTATAATAGGCATATCGGACACAAATTAAATATATCCGATTTCATTATATCAAAAAAACCTGAAAAAAACAAGGATAAACAAAATTTTTCGAGCTTTTTTTCGTTGCCCTTCAAGCAACCGTCACATTGCCGTTTTAAAATGGGCTAAAAGAATCAAACAAGCGAGAAAGAAAGGAAGACATCCAAGTGTATCATATTCTGGTTGTGGACGATGAGGCGCGCATCCGTGCCATCATCCGTAAATATGCGGAGTTTGAGGGTCACACCGTAACCGAGGCGGGCGACGGCATGGAGGCAGTGCTTTTGTGTCGCAAGAATCAATACGATCTGATCATCATGGACATCATGATGCCCGAGCTTGACGGCTTTTCCGCATGCCGTGAGATCCGTAAGACGGTAAAAACTCCCATTATCATGCTTTCGGCACGCGGGGAGGAGTACGACCGCATCAATGGCTTTGAGGTAGGTGTGGACGATTACGTTACCAAGCCCTTTTCTCCCAAGGAATTGATGCTTCGCGTCGATGCGATCATGAAGCGTGTCAGAGCCCCGGAAAGCTTTGGTGCGCAAGCTCCCAAGCAGAACCTGATCGTCGAGCTTGACGGAGGTGGCCTTCGCGCTGACGTTACGGCAAGACTGGTCTTTATCGACGGGCAGCGCATAGACATGTCCCCCAAGGAATACGATCTCTTTTTCTATTTGCTGGCGAACAGAAACATTGCGCTTTCCCGCGAAAAGCTGCTTTGCGAGGTATGGGGCTACGACTTTTTCGGAGATGCCAGAACCTTGGATACCCATATCAAGCTTTTGCGTAAAAGCCTTGGAAGATATAGCTCCTGCATCGTCACCCTGCGCGGTGTGGGTTACCGGTTCGAGAGCGTATGAGAGAGAAAAACAGACAGAAAAAAGTCAAGCGGACGCTCAGCATCCGTTGGAAGCTCGGTTTTTACCTGAGCGCGTTTGCGATCCTCGTGCTTGCGGTGACGTGGCTTTTTCAGGTCTTCCTTTTGAGCTCCTTCTTTCGGATTATCAAAAAGGACGAGCTGAAGCAAAGCGCACATGAGCTTGCCGCCGTGGTTGGAGAGGCATCCATGGAAACGCTTGCTTATCGTGCGGCACAGGACCACACCATTGGCGTCACCGTTTATCGGTTGGATCCCGCGGGGGGCAGCGCTCCGGTGTTCTCCATCGATCCCTCCGGAAATCCCATGCCCATCGCATTTTCGAGAGAGCGTTTGAATGAATACTATCAAAGAGCCTTGCAGGAGGACGGATATTTCTGCACGCGCTTTTCGCTCGGAAATTATGAGGAGGAGAAGCTTTCGTTCTGGGAGCAGCTCATTCAGAACGATAAAAATTTTCAGTCCGAATCCATTCAAAAAAGCACGCGCTTTATCAGCGTTCAGCTCGCGCAAAACCCCAACACCGGGGAGCAGTACATGCTCGTTCTGACTGCCGCTCTGTATCCGTTGGTCGGAACGGTTCAGATCCTGAAGATGCAGTACACGTGGATCCTTGCGGTGGTCCTGATCATCACGATCTTCACCGTCCTCTTTATGTATCAACGCATTTCAAAGCCGATCATTCAGATGACGAACTCCGCCAAGGAGCTGGCGCGCGGAAACTACAACGCGGAATTTTCAGGCGACGACTTTCTCGAAACGCGTGAGCTTGCCGATACGCTGAACTACGCATCCGAGGAGCTTTCGCGCGTCGATAAGCTGCAAAAGGAATTGATCGCCAACATTTCGCACGACCTTCGCACCCCTCTGACCATGGTCAAGGGATATGCCGAGGTCATGCGTGACATTCCGGGCGAGAACACACCTGAAAATCTGCAGCTGATCGTGGACGAAACCGAGCATCTTTCCTCACTCGTCAACGATCTCTTGGATCTTTCCCGCATCCAATCGGGCAGCCGTTCGCTTGAGATGAGCGTCTTTGACATCACGGAGGCGGTACGGGAGGTCCTGACGCGTTACGAGGCATTTACCAAGCATCAGGGCTACTGCATCTCCTTTGAATGCGAGCAAAACGTAACGGTGTACGCCGACCGATACATGACTCTGCAGGTCATTTACAATCTGATCAACAATGCCATTCACTATACGGGAGAGGACAAGCTTGTCTTGGTTCGACAAACCGTTCTTGACGATCAGGTCCGCATCAGCGTGACCGATTCGGGAAGCGGAATCCCCAAAGAGGAGCAGGCGCACATCTGGGAATCCTATTATCGCGGTCAAAAATCCCACCGTCGCGCCATCATCGGCAGCGGACTCGGGCTTTCGATCGTCAAGGAGGTGCTGGAGAAGCATTCCGCAAACTACGGGCTTTCCAGCGAGCTTGGAAAAGGCTCGTGCTTCTGGTTTGAGCTTCCCATCCATTATCCCGATTGCTCCAATACCGTCGTAGACGTTACCACCGATTTCATCGAGGAGGGTTGACCTTGGATCAGGAACTTTTGAATCTGCTTGCATGTCCCGTCTGTCGGGGATCCTTACAGATCACAAAGGATCAAAAAAGCTGCTTTTGCGACGGAGCACGCCGTCACAGCTTTGATTTTTCTCGCAGCGGATACCTGAACCTGACGGCAGGGCAGAAGCTGGAGGGGGACGGAAAAGCATCCGTCCGTGCGCGCCGCGCCTTCCTGGAGGCAGGATACTATCAGCCGCTCTCCAACCGCATCAATGAATTGCTTGCCGAGCTTGACGCAAAGAAGATCCTCGACGCGGGCTGCGGTGAAGGGTACTATACCAACCGTGCTGCAAGCAAAGAACGATGTGTCCTTGGGATCGATTTGTCCAAGGACGGAGTCGATTTTGCCGCAAAAAGTGCAAAAGTGCAAGGAAATTGCGTGGGATTTTCTGTTGCAAGCATCTTTTCTCTCCCCGTACGGGATGCTTCCTTTGATACCGTTTTGAATCTGTTTGCCCCCTGCGCAGAGGAGGAATTTTTACGCGCGCTGAATCAAAACGGTCATTTGATTCTGGTAGGTGCCGGAGAGCGGCATCTACTCGGACTGAAGGAAAGACTGTACGAAACCCCTTACTTAAATCCCGGAAGAGCAGATCTTCCCAAGAAAATGCCGCTGCTTCACAAGGAAACACTTCATTACGAAATCACTGTATCGGGAAATGCGCAGATTCAAGCGCTCTTTTCCATGACACCGTACTATTTCCGCACCTCAGACTCCGACAAAGCAAAGCTTGACGGGTTGGAAACACTGACGACTGAGGTGGAGTTTGACATTTTTATTTTCAGAAAGGGCTGAAAGCATGAAAATTTCGGTTTGTATCCCGATGTATAACGAGAACAGGATCATCGCGCAAAGTGCGAGGACACTCTCGGACTATATGGCGGCGAATTTTGAGGATTACGAGATCATTTTCTCCAACGACGGAAGCCAGGACGGATGTGACAAGACGGTGGAGGCGTTGAATCTTCCTTGCGTTCGGGTGATCGGTGACAGCGTCAATCGCGGCAAAGGCTATGCCGTAAGGCAGGCGATCCTGAACGCGACGGGTGACGTGCGTATCTTCACAGACGCGGATCTTGCCTACGGGACCGAGGTCATCGGACGCATCGCAGAGCTGTTTGAACAAAATCCCGATCACGATATCATCATCGGCTCGCGCAATCTGCAAAAGGACGGATATGAGGGCTATACCTTCATCCGAAAGCTTGCTTCCAAGATCTACATTCGCGTTCTTTGCATCGCGGGCGGATTCCGCCTTTCCGACTCTCAGTGCGGATGCAAGGCGTTTCGCGCAAGCGCGGCGGAGAAGATCTTCCCACGCTGTGAGATCGACCGCTTTGCCTTTGACTTTGAAGCGATCCTCTGGGCGTTGAAGCTGAAGCTTTCCATTCTGGAGATGCCCGTCAAGATCATCAACCACGGAGAAAGCAACGTGCGCATCGTCCGCGATTCCATCCGCATGATACGGGATCTTCGTAAGATGAAGAAGCGCATCAAGAAGGCTAAAATTGATGAATAAAATAAAGAGGGAACGAGCGGAGTCATCCGTTTCGTTCTCTTTTTTCTGATTTTGAACAAATTGTAAAACAACGCAAAATCCCGGAAAAAGCCTTGCATTTTCAATAGCTTTGCATTATACTGTACAGGTAACTTCGAACCGCTTGCACCGTTAAGGAGAATTTATGAAGATAAAAACCGAAGAAATGTACGCTACGATGAGCCCATGGCGGCTCTTTTTTATCGTGGCTGCCCCGGGCATGGTCAGTATGTTCGCCATGTCGATATACAGCATCGTAGAAGGAATCTTTATCGGGCAGATCCTTGGCGAGGGAGCGTTTGCGGCTGTGAACATCGCCTTTCCACTGGTGATGATCAACTTTTCTCTTGCCGATCTGATCGGTGTCGGTGCCTCCGCACCCATTTCGGTCGCTCTGGGAAAAAACGATCACAGAACCGCGAACAACGTCTTTACCTGCTCGGCAATTATGATCTTTGTTGTTTCCGTTATCATGGGATGCATCATGTTTTTTGCGGCAGTGCCGCTTTCAAGACTGATGGGCGCTGACGACGTGCTGCTGGATACCGCGGTCCGTTATCTGCGCACTGCCGCGCTTTGCTCGCCCTTGGCGGCATTGTTCTTTGCCATGGATAACTATCTGCGCATCAGTGGATTTGTAAAGACCAGTATGATCATCAACATTTGCTGCAATTTGTTGACCTTGGGGCTTTTGACCTTCTTTTTGCTGGTTTGTAAAATGGACGTGGTGGGCTCGGCACTTGCGACCTCGATCTCGATGTCCCTTTGCTCGGCAGTGGCAATGATTCCGTTTGTCGCAAACAAAGCACTTCTCAAATTCACAAAACCGAAATTCAGCTTTTCTATGATCAAACAGATCACCGCCTGCGGCTCTCCAATCTTTCTGAGCAACGTATCCGGACGTCTGACCTCGATCCTGATGAATATCTCCCTGATGGCGCTCGGTGCCAAGACGCTGGGTGAGGGTGGGGGACAGACCGCCGTTGCGGTGTACGCCGTTCTGATGTACTCCAGCGATCTTTGCTGGCCCTTGCTCTACGGGATTGCCGATTCGCTCTCGCCGGCACTCGGATATAACTGGGGCGCAAAAAGCTACGGCAGAGTCAAAAGCATTGCAAAATGCGCATATATCGGCACTGCAGTCATCGGATTCGTTTCCACTGCATTCCTCTTTTTCTTTCCCGATATGATCGCCTCGTGGTTCGTCAAGGCAGAGGATACAAGACTCCTTGAAATCTCCGCGCGTGCGATCAGGCTCTTCTGCTTCGCTTATCTGTTCCGTTGGATCGCCGTTACGACACAGAGCTATTTCAGCGCGATCGAAAAGCCGCTGCAGGCAACCGTCATGGCAGTAGCGGTGGCGTTCGTCTTTCCCGTGCTGCTTCTGGGAGCCTTGTGGGGATTTGGGCTTGACGGCATCTGGTTCAACTTTGTCGGTGTCAACGCGTTAGCCGCCATTCTTTCCGCGATCCTTCTGCTCCATCTGATGAAGGAGATCCGAAAAAGGGAAGCGACTGACAGCGCTTCATTTACAAAACAAAAAAGCACTTCGTAAGAAGTGCTTTTCGTTTTGGTGGAGACAGTTGGAATCGAACCAACGACCTCATGCATGTCAAGCATGCACTCTAACCAACTGAGCTATGCCTCCGTGCATCCGGTTTTTCCGGACAACGTGCTCATTATATCACACCTTCTGTCAAATTGCAATACCTTTTTTGCATTTTTTTGAAAAAACTTTTTCGTAATGGAAAATGCCTCGGGACGGACGCTCAAATCTGCTTTTGAACGCTTTTGTATTCATCATAGAAGCGGTAATAAGGACAGCTCTGCGTTCTTCCCATGACAAATCTCTCCATTTCATCCTGATCCAGATTCATCCGACAGGTATAGCAATCGTAATCCTCGTCATAATCGTAGAACACACAGCTCTCGCAGGTTCCGTCCATTCTTTGCTTTTCGCTTGCCATGCGCGCCTCCCGTTGCCTTGTTTTTCGTATCCATTATATCGGATTTTTCGGAAAAAGTAAATAGCCTTGGACAGAAAAAAACACAATTTTATAAAAAATAAGTAAAGAAACAGATTTATTTACAAAAAAGTGTTTACAAAAAGCGGTTTGTGTAGTAAAATAAAGAGGTAAACTTTTGAAATCATATCAGGGAGATTGACTTATGAAGCAGCCAAAGTACAAACGCATCTTGCTCAAGCTTTCCGGCGAGGCACTTTCCTCGGGGGAAGCGGGAATTCTGGATTTTCCCTTTATCGAAACGGTCGCGCAGCAGGTCAAGCGCTGCGTTGACGCAGGTGTTCAGGTCGCTGTCATCGTCGGTGCGGGAAATATCTGGCGCGGAAGACAGGGAACCGGTATGGAGCAATGCAGAGCCGATCATATGGGAATGCTTGCCACTACCATCAACGCGCTGGCGTTGCAGGACGTGTTTCTGCGTGTGGGACTGAATGCCTCGGTCATGACGGCTGTGGAGATCAAGGCGTTTGCCGACACTTACACCGCGCGCGATGCGATCAAGGAGCTGGAAGGCGGATCGGTCGTCATCTTCGGTGCAGGACTTGGCATCCCATATTTCTCCACCGATACGGCGGCGGCACTTCGCGCGGCTGAGATTCACGCGGACTGCATCCTGATGGCAAAGAATATCGATGCGATCTACAGTGCAGATCCCAAGAAGGATCCTTCGGCTGTTCGATATGAGGAGATCACCTATCGCCAGATCATCGAGCAGAATCTGCGCGCGCTCGATATGACCGCAACCATCCTTTGCATGGATAACAACATCGAGTCCTACGCCTTCGGACTTGCAAATCCCGAAAATATTTACAAAGCCGTTATGGGCGAGGCGGTCGGTACCGCTATCCACAACTGATTTTTATTTTATCACTTACATAGAAAGGAAAGCTGTGTTACACAGCGGGTATGATCATGAAATTTAACACCAAAGAAACCGAAGAGAGAATGCAAAAAAGCGTAAATGCTTATGAGAGCAACCTGTCCTCCATTCGCGCAAGCCAGGCAAACGCCGCAATCGTTTCCAAGGTCACGTTCGAGTACTACGGAGCTCCCACAAAGCTCGTTGATATGGCTTCCGTCACGGTCACCGATCCCAAGACGCTGACCATCGCTCCTTACGACCGTTCCACCCTGAAGGCAATGGTCAAGGCAATTCAGGCATCCGATATCGGGATCAACCCCGCCGATGACGGCAGCGTCATCCGTCTGGTATTCCCGCCTCTGACCGAGGATCGCCGCCGTGAGCTGGCAAAGCAGATCCAGAAGATGGGCGAGGAGGCTCGCGTTGCCATCCGTAACATCCGCAGAGATGCAAACGATACCATCAAGAAGTTGAAGAAGGACGGAGAAATGACCGAGGATGAGCAGAAGGCGGGAGAGAAGGCCGTTCAGGACCTGACCGATAAGTTCGTCAAGACGGTTGACACCGTTACCTCTGCAAAAGAAAGGAAATCATGAAGATCTGATTCAGCCTCAGAAACGACCGGCGGGTTTGCAGAAACCCGCCGAACTCATACAAGGAGAAACGCAAGCTATGTTTGGAAAAAAGAAGCAAGCCGAGGAGCCTAAGGTTACAGTTGACGAGCGCTTGCAGCACATCGCCTTTATCATGGACGGAAACGGCCGTTGGGCACAAAAGCGAGGGATGCCCCGCGAGTTCGGACACACCCAGGGAGCAAAGACCTTCAAAAAGATCGGTCGCTACTGTGAGAGCATCGGGATCCGCTATATGACGGTATACGCCTTTTCCACCGAGAACTGGAAGCGTCCGCAAAAAGAGGTGGACGCGATCATGAAGCTTTTGGATGAGCATATCGAGGAATGCTTTGTGGAAATGGACACCGATAACGTCCGTCTTCGCTTCATCGGCAATCTGGAGGTCTTTCCGCCCCAGCTGCGCGAAAAGATGAAGCGCATCGAGGAAAGCACCGCGCACAAGCCCTTTACCCTGAACATGGCGATCAACTACGGAGGCAGAGAGGAGATCGCACACGCCTGCAACCGCCTGATCGAGCAAGGAAAAACGAAGGTAACCGAGGAGGATATCTCCTCTGCGATCTATACCGCGCACTGTCCCAATCCCGATCTGGTCGTTCGCACAGGCGGAGATCTGCGAACCTCTAACTTCTTGCTCTGGCAATCGGCTTACGCAGAATATTACTTTACCGACGTGCTTTGGCCGGATCTGACACCGAAGGACGTTGACGAGGCAGTGTCTGCGTTTTATTCCAGAAAACGCCGTTATGGCGGGGTGTGACGGAGGGACTATGAAGACCAGAATTCTGACCGGAGTTATTTCTATCTGTATTCTCTTGCCGGTGCTCATTTTTTCGAATAGCATCCTGCTTCCCATTGCCATAGCACTCTGCTCACTGATCGCGGTTTACGAGATGCTCTCCTGCATCGGACTCAAATCCGCAGTCGCGTTTTCTCTACCGTATTATCTTTTGGCGGCGGGACTTCCGTTTTTGATCCGTTATCTCGCAACGAGCCGCTATTTTACATCAATTTTGTTCGCATGCGCCGTCATTTGCATGCTGTATCTGTTTTCGGTGCTGATCTTCTCGCACGGAAGGTATCGCTTAAACGATCTTTCCGTCGCGTTCTTCAGTCTGGTTTACATCCTTGTCGGCTTTAACGCGATCCTTTGGATCCACGATACCGTGCCCGCAGGCGGATACGTTTACCTGATCGCGTTCCTTGGCGCATGGATCACCGATACCTTTGCGTATTTCTGTGGGATGCTTTTCGGCAAGGGCGGAAAGCATAAGCTCATCCCCGACGTCAGCCCCAAGAAAACCTGGGAGGGAAGCATCGGCGGTGTAGTCTTCTGCATTCTTTCCATGATTCTGTTCGGTATCATCGTAGAGGCGATCGATCAGAGCATTTCCGCAAACCTGATCGTGCTCGCGCTTCTCGGTCTTGTGGTATCCGTGGTTTCCCAGATCGGCGACCTTTCCATGTCGGTCATCAAACGCACTTACGGAATCAAGGATTACGGCAAGCTTTTCCCCGGACACGGAGGTGTTCTGGACCGTTTTGACTCCGTGCTGGCAGTCGCCGCGATCTTAGCGGTATTCTGTTCCTTTTTTTCACTTTTTGAGGTGATCGTATGAATGTGAATTCGATTTATCCGTCGATGACGGTCCTTGGCTCCACGGGCTCTGTCGGAGAACAGGCGATCGACGTCGCCGTAAAAAACAACATTACCGTCAACGCGCTTTGCGCACACAAAAACGCAAAGCGTGTCGAGCAGCAGGCAAGGCAGCTCGGTGTCAAGGTGTGCGCCATGGCAGATCCGGATGCAGCAAAAGAGCTTCGTCTTCGTCTTGCGGATACCGATATCAAGGTTTATTCCGGTACGGAGGGCATTTGCGAGATGATCGCCATTCCGTTTGATGCGGAGGAGGTCGTTGTCAACTCCGTCATCGGTGAGGCGGGACTTCTACCCACGCTTTCGACCCTGAGGGCGGGAAAAAAGCTTGCGCTGGCAAACAAGGAATCCCTCGTTTGCGCCGGTGAATTTGTCATGAAACTCGCAAGGGAAAAAAATCTGGAGATCCTTCCCGTTGACAGCGAGCATTCCGCAATCTTCCAGGCTCTGCGCTCAGGCGCGCCCAAGGAGATCAAGAAGATTTTGCTTACTGCGTCCGGAGGACCCTTTTACGGATACACCAAGGAGCAGCTGGCGGATATCACGCCGGAGCGTGCGCTTGCACATCCGACCTGGAGCATGGGCGCGAAAATCACCATCGACAGCGCGACCCTGATGAACAAGGGCTTTGAGATCATCGAGGCAGTGCATCTGTTTGACGTAGCCCCCTCGCAGGTCGAGGTTTTGGTGCACCGCGAGAGCATAATGCATTCCGCCATCGAATATATAGATAATAGCGTGATCGCACAGATGTCCTCGCCAGATATGCGTCTTTGCGTCCAATACGCGCTGACGCACCCGAGGAGAACCGAGGCAGTCATTCCCACCTTGGATCTGGCAAGCATCGGTCGCTTAACCTTTGCAAAGCCCGATACCGATACCTTCATCCTCTTAAAGCTTGCCACCGAGGCGATCGCTATGGGCGGTGCTGTGCCCGCGGTCGTCAATGCTGCAAATGAGGTAGCGGTTGCCGCGTTCCTCGGCAAGCAGATCACCTTCCCGGGAATCATGGAGGTCGTGACCAACACCACGCACGCCCTCTCGGACGCCGCACACATTTCGTCCATCGACGACATTTTTGAATTTGACACCGCCGCAAGAGCGCTTGCGAATGAGCAATTGAAAAAACAGAAAAAGCCGCTTTGATCGGCTTTGAAGGAGGCCCCTTTTGCAGTTTCTTTATATCTTACTCGCGCTTTTTATTTTCGGAATCCTGATCTTCATCCATGAGCTTGGGCACTTTGTTGCCGCAAGACTTTGCGGTGTTCAGGTACTGGAATTTGCCATCGGAATGGGTCCGAAGCTCCTTTCCAAAAAATCCAAAAAGAGCGGAACCGTCTATTCCTTACGCGCCTTTCCCATCGGAGGCTTTATCAACATGCTTGGGGAAAACGGCATGGAAGCCGTGCAGGGAAGTGCTGAGGGTGAGGAAAATGGTTCGGAGGAACAAAACGCAACGGAATCCGATCAAACGCCAGACGAAGCATCCAATATGGAAACCGCAAACGAATCCGACGTTGCCATCAAGCAAGACGATCCCCGCGCTTATTGCAATCAAAGCGTCTGGAAGCGCATCCTGATCTCGCTTGCAGGTCCCGCCATGAACGTCGTTCTGGGGTTCGTTCTGATGCTGGTTTTCGTTCTGGTTTCCGGACACAGCGCGCTTGGAACCAACGAGATCGCGGGCTTTTACGTCGGCTTTAGCGGTCAGGAGGCTTACCAAGGCTTCCAGCCGGGAGATTATCTGTATTCCTTTGACACGGTCGATGACAGTAATCGCATCTTCTCCTTTGCGCATTTCCAGAACAAGGTCGCGCAGGACGAGGATAAGATCTTCAACATTTACGTGCTCCGCAAGAACCCGGAAACCTCGGTTTCCGAGCCCGTGCTTCTGGAAAACGTTACCTTGACCGAGGAGATCGTCAAGGATCCGAATTACTTTAAGATCGCGGGAAGCGAAGCCTCGGGACTTCAGGTAGGCGACACCGTCATCAAGGTCAACTCTACGCGCGTGCATACCTACAACGAGCTCGCGTACGAGGTGATGAACCAAGGATATGAGCCTATGATCTTTACCGTTTTGCGAAACGGAGAGAAACAGGAGGTTCCGATCACGGTGCGTCAGGTGACCGAGGAAGGCATCGTGTTCGGTGAATTGGATTTCATCCTGTACCGCGAGAGCCATTTTGATTTTGTGACCGTTGTCAAGCATACCTGGTACCGATCCCTCTCAACCGTCAAAATGGTATATGATTCCTTACTCGGACTTATCACGGGTCGCTTTGGGCTGAGTGCCGTTTCGGGTCCCGTCGGCATTACCAAAACCGTGTCGGATGCCGCGCAGATGGGCTTTTTAAATCTTTTGTATCTGGTCACCGTCATCTCCATTAACCTGGGTGTTATGAACCTGTTGCCGTTCCCCGCGCTTGACGGCGGACACCTCCTGATCTATCTGATCGAGATCATTCGCAGAAAGCCCATGAAAAAGGAAGTCGAGGGCATTATCAACTTAGTAGGTCTTATTATTCTGCTCACCGTGGCAGTACTGATCGCAATAAAGGATATTATTTCATTATGATTTACAACAGCATTCGTCGGAAAAGCAAGGAAGTACAGGTAGGGAAGTGCCGCATTGGCGGTGCTTCTCCCATTGCCATCCAGTCCATGACCAATACCGATACGCACGACGCCAAGGCGACCGTTGCACAGATCAAGGCTTTGGAGCAAAAGGGGTGCAATATCGTGCGCATCACCGTTCCCACCCTTGAGGCAGCAGAAACGATCCTTGCCATCAAGGAGGCGGGCGTGCGCATTCCGATCGTTGCGGACATTCATTTTGATTATCGTATCGCACTGCGCTGCGCAGAGCTTGGATTTGATAAGATCCGCATCAATCCCGGAAACATCGGTGACGATGAGCGCGTGCGCGCCGTCTGCGACGCCTGCCGCAAGAAAAACATTCCGATTCGCATCGGTGTCAACAGCGGATCTCTCGAAAAGCACATTCTGGCAAAGCACGGAGCTCCCACGCCCGCCGCTTTGTGCGAGAGCGCGCTCTATCACGCATCCTTACTTGAAAAATTCGATTTTCACAATACCGTCATTTCCATCAAGGCATCCACCGTCCGTGATATGATCGAGGCAAACCGTATGCTTGCCGATCGCTGCTCTTATCCCTTGCATCTCGGCGTGACCGAGGCGGGAGGCGGCAATCGCGGACTGATCAAAAGCTCTGTCGGCATCGGTGCTTTGCTTTGCGACGGCATCGGTGACACGATCCGCGTATCCCTGACCGACGATCCTACCCAGGAAATCGACGCCGCAAAGGGCATCCTTCGCGCCATCGGCATGGAGGGACAATCGGGACTTGACATTGTCAGCTGTCCCACCTGCGGAAGAACCAAGATCGATCTGATCCCCCTGGTACGTCGCTTTGAGGATGCGATCAAGAAAGAGGGCCTTGAGGACGTTCCCGTCAAGGTTGCCCTGATGGGTTGCATCGTCAACGGCCCGGGTGAAGCAAGAGAAGCCGACATTGGCATTGCCGGCGGCATTGGGGAAGCGGTATTTTTCCGTCACGGAGAGATCGTCGAAAAAATCCCCGAGGACGCCGTTATCGAGCGTCTGATCGGGGAAGTCAAGCTCTTAAAGGATAAAGGACAAGCATGAGTCGTACACTGTTTGAAATTTTTAGCCGCTATCAGCCAAATGCACAGATGGCAGAGATATTTTACGCCGCGGATGCAGATTCCATCCGCCTGCGTGCGGACAAGCCAAATCGCTTCATTGAGGTCGAGGTGGCTTTTTCTCGCTATATCCCAAAGAGCCGTCTGTATCAGTTAGAGGAGGAAATCTGTCACGCATACGAGCTCAATGCCGTCTGGTTTCGTCCCCGTTATACGTCCGATCAGTTTGGCAGTGACAAGATTCCCGATATTCTGACCGAAACCAACCGTCGCGGTATCGTTGCAAACGGCTTTTTCAACCGCTGTGAATACCGCTTGCTGCCTCCGAATACGTTGCAAATCGAAATTCCGTTTACTGACAGCGGAATTGAGCTGATCTACGACGCAAAGACGCCTGAGCTGATGCAGGACCTGATCCGGACGGAATTCGGCGTTTCCGTTTCGGTGCAGATCGCCCGCGCACAGGATGCCGATCTTGCCGATTTTAACGCACACATGCAAGCAGGCGCGGAGGACCTTGCGCGAGAAGCAGCCGAGGCACAGTCACACTATGCGCAAATGCAAGCACAGAGCTTTACGCCCACGCAAATATCACCCGCACCTGCGGAGGACATGCTCCCCCGTGCGGCGTCCATCTATGGGGGCGCCTGCCAGGTAGAATATTCCGATCAGACCGTCAAGATCGGGCATATCGTTTTTGATATTTCCTCTCCCGAATACGCCATCGGAGATACCTTCGAGATCCGTCCGATTCCGATTGCATCTATCGACAAGCCGCAAAAAAACATCGTCATCGTCGGTGAGATCTTCGGCTTTTTGCGGGAGGAGGGAAGAAGCGAGGGGAAATTCGATATTTCCTTCGATATTTTCGACGGCAACACCTCCATTGAACACCGTCAGTTCGGTCTTGACGCCGAGGAGGCGGACGAGATCTGCGCGGTAATTCGTGACGGGGCGGTCGTCGCCATGCGCGGATACGCAAAAAGAATGGTAAGAAAAGGACAGACTGATACCGATTTTACCTTCTTTTACAGTGACGTCGCGATCATCTCGAAGCACGTACGAAGGGATACCGCCAAACAAAAGCGCGTCGAGCTGCATCTGCATACTACCATGTCGCAGATGGACGCTCTGATCGCGCCTGACGTTGCTATTAAAACCGCGCTGAAATGGGGACACTCCGCCATCGCTATCACAGACCACGGAAACGTGCAGGCCTTTCCCGATGCGATGCTTGCCTTTGAAAAGGCGCGCAAAGCGGCGCAGGAGAAGGAAAAGCCGTTTGATTTCAAGGTTCTGTACGGGATGGAGGCATATTTTGTCAACAACACCGCAGGAGCGCTGACAGGCGTCACCAATCCCGATTTCTCGGCAGAATGCGTGGTTTTCGATATTGAAACGACGGGTCTTTCGGTTCACAACTGTAAGATCACGGAGATCGGTGCCGTCAAGCTGAAGGCCGGCAAGATCCTCTCTCGCTTTAACACCTTTGTCAATCCGGAAATCCCCATTCCCGAGGAGATCGTAACGCTCACGGGAATCACCAACGAAATGGTTGCGGATGCGCCCTTATACCCGGAGGCACTCAAGGCGTTCTTTGAGTTTGTCGGGCGCACCGAAAAGAAGGATGGGGAAGCACCGCTTCCTCTCCTGATCGCGCATAACGCAAACTTCGATATCGGCTTTATCCGCCACTTTGCGCAGCAGGCGGGCCTCCCGTTCCAGAATCCGTATCTGGACACTCTGGCGCTGTCGCGTTACATCCATCCCGATCTGAAAAAGCACACCTTGGATTCCATCGCGGACTTCTATCAGCTTGGTGAATTCAATCACCACAGAGCCTGCGACGACGCGGAAATGCTCGCCATGATCTACAACTGCATGATCGATACCATGCAGAAAATGGAGCTGGAAAGCCTTAACACCGTCAATCGCGAGATGATGGAAAAGGCAGATCCGATGAAGCTCAAGCCTTATCATCAGATCATTCTGGTCAAAAATCAGGTCGGCTTGAAAAATCTTTACCGCCTGATCTCCATGAGCTATCTTGATTATTTCAAGCGTTATCCCCGAATTCCCAAGACGGTGCTCGAAAAGAATCGCGAAGGTCTGATCATCGGCTCTGCCTGCGAATCAGGCGAACTCATTCGAGCAATTCTGGAGAACCGCCCCGAGGCAGAGATCGAGGACATCGTCAATTTCTACGATTACTTGGAGATTCAGCCTATTTGCAACAACCGCTTTCTGATTGACGAAGGCAGTATTGCCGACGAGGAGGGACTGCGCGAGCTCAATCGCAAGGTCGTATCCCTTGGCGAACGCTATCACAAGCCCGTCTGCGCAACCTGTGACGCGCATTTCCTGAATGAGGAGGATGAGCTCTACCGAAAGATCCTGCTGGCAGGTCAGAAATTCAAGGATTACGACCGTGATATCGGTCTGTATCTGAAAACCACCGACGAAATGCTGGAGGAATTCTCCTATCTTGGAGAGGACAAGGCGTTCGAGGTAGTCGTCACCAACCCGAACCTGATCGCATCACAGATCGACGAGGTTCGCCCGATTCCGAAGGGGAACTACACGCCTCAAATGGAGGGCGCTGAGGAAGAATTGCAGCAAATGTGCTGGGAACGCGCAAAATCCATGTACGGCGATCCCTTGCCCGAGCTTGTTTCCAAGCGTTTGGAAAAGGAGCTGACCTCCATCATCAAAAACGGCTTTTCTGTACTCTATCTGATTGCGCAAAGGCTTGTTTCTTACAGTGAGGAGCAGGGATATCTTGTCGGCTCCCGCGGCTCTGTCGGCTCCTCCTTCGTTGCCACAATGGCGGGAATTTCCGAGGTCAACCCCTTGCCGCCGCATTACTATTGCCCAAATCCGGCATGCAAAAACTCCGAATTCTTCACGGACGGATCTGTGGGATCAGGCTTTGATCTGCCCGATAAGATCTGTCCCAAGTGCGGTACGAAATATCACGCCGACGGACACGATATCATGTTTGAAACCTTCCTTGGCTTCTTTGGAGAAAAATCTCCCGATATCGACCTGAACTTCTCAGGCGACGTCCAAGGTCGGGTCCATAAGTATACCGAGGAGCTCTTCGGTGAAGGTCAGGTCTTCCGCGCGGGAACGCTTGGAACGCTTGCCGACAAGACCGCATACGGTTACGTCGCAAAATACGTCGAGCAAAAGGGAATCAGTCTTTGCCGCGCGGAGATGAACCGTCTTGTCATGAACTGTGTCGGTGTCAAAAAGACCACGGGGCAGCACCCCGGAGGTATCATCGTCGTTCCTCAAGGCTATGACGTTTATGACTTTACACCGGTACAGCATCCCGCGGATGATCCCAACTCCAGCATCATCACCACGCACTTCGCATTTTCTTATCTGCACGATACCATCTTAAAGCTGGATGAGCTGGGGCACGATATTCCGACCAAATACAAGTGGCTGGAAACCTTTACCAACACCTCTGTTATGGACGTGGCGATGAACGACCGTTCGGTTTATGAGCTCTTTGAGTCAACCGCGCCGCTCGGCATCACACCCGATGAGATCGAAGGCTGTACCATTGGAACCTACGGTCTTCCCGAGCTTGGCACCTCCTTTATTCAGCAGGTGCTCCTGGACGCAAAGCCACGCAACTTTGCGGACCTCTTGCAGATCTCGGGACTGACGCACGGAACCAACGTGTGGCTCGGTAACGCGCAGGATCTGATCAAGAGCGGAACCTGTGATATCTCGCGCGTGATCGGTACCCGTGACGGTATCATGCTGGACCTGATCCGCTACGGTCTTCCCGACGCAACCTCCTTCCAGATCATGGAGGCGGTCAGAAAGGGAAAAGGACTCAAACCGGAATGGGAAGCCGAAATGAGAGCCCACGATGTGCCCGAATGGTATATTCTTTCTTGTAAGAAGATCAAATATCTCTTCCCGAAGGCACACGCCGCCGCTTACGTCATGTCCGCGATCCGTCTTGCTTGGTACAAGGTCCATCAGCCCGTCGCGTTCTACTGCACGATGTTCACAGTCGCTCCCAACGGATTCGATGCTGAGATCGTCGGAGGCGGAAAATCTAAGGTCGTAGCAGTGATGCGTGATATTCAAAAGCGCGGAAAAGAGGCATCTCCCAAGGAGCAAGCGAGTGTAACCGTGCTTCAGCTGATCAACGAGGCAATGGCAAGAAAGATCCGCTTTTTGCCGGTTGATCTGCAAAAATCGCATTCCTACGCATTTTTGCCCGAAAACGGGGGAATTCGCATGCCGTTTTCCGCCTTGCCGGGACTTGGGGAAAACGCGGCGCAAAACATCATCCGCGCCCGCGAGGAGGAAGCCTTCTTCTCGGTGGAGGATCTACAGATCCGCGCAAAGCTGAGCAAATCCATTATCGACATGCTCAGAAGCAATGGCGTTCTGGATAATCTGAACGAAACCGACCAATTAACCATTCGATTCTGAATAAAAAAGCAGCAGGGAAGCGCGATAGCTCCCTGCTGTGTTTTTTGATATGAAATGGGGAAGTGTGATCGATCTTACTTCAGGTTGGCAATAACACGGTCAACCCACTCAAAGATCGCGGTCTTTTCCTCGGGCTTTACAGAGCCTCCGATGATGGGAAGTCCGCCCTTGACGTAAAGAACCTCATCGATAACGTTGGTGCCTGCTTCAGCAAGCGTTTCCTTGAGCTTGTTTGCGATCGCCTCATCGCCGTCGATCATCAGGGCAACGTTTTGTGCACGTGCCTTGGTCAGCTCGCGGCAGAACAGACGCAGGGAATTGCTCATATCTCCCTTACCCGAGATCGCCAGAATGACGATTCTTTCCTTATCGCAGGAATATGCGGGCGGAATGACGTCAACCGAATTGAACGCCAATTCATACTGCGTTTTGATCGCGTTCGCGATGTTCTGAATTTTCTTTTTACCGGAAGCGTAGAGAATTCTCATTTTGATAGCCATGGTAGGATCCCTCCAAATTCATCTTTTATCGTGGTAGACCCATTATAGCATGTTTTTGTCAAAAAAGGAAGAGCTTTCCGAAAAAAAGACGAATTCATTTGTAAATAATCTCAAAAGAAATAGACCGAATGCTCTGCGCAGAATCCTCCGCATTCTGACAATTCAACCGTTCCGGTTGTGTTTTCTCTTAAAAGCAACATCAAACAGAGCAGAGTAGCAGGATGCAGGTCCTTTTTATGATACCGATCCAATTATACAAAATGGGACTGAGCTTTTGTTTGTAAAGATTGAAAGAAAAAGGATACCTATCCTTTTTTCTTACAATAGTTCTTTTCATACAAAAGCGGGCATTTTGTAAGGGCGATTTCAATACTGTTTTCGCCCGTTAATTGGAGAGGTATCATAAAAGGCCTCTGCATCCGCAAGATCTGAAAGAAAATATAAAACACCATCCAGTAGAAGGGATGGTGTTTTTTTTATGAAAAAACCGAAAAAGACAAAAGCAGAAAAAAGAGAAGCCCTCCGCCTGGAGATCGCAAAGCAGTTGCAAGCGTTCCTGGCAGTACGTAGCAAATACCCACGAGATGCCGAGATCTTCCGACAGATGGTCGGAGATAAAGAAGCAGAGGCTTACTACGGCGGTATGATCGCCATAGAGCACGTAGCGCAGCAGAACGATTTTGTAATCGGCTATTGGTATAATAACAAGACTAACGAATGGGAATTTTCTATTGTCGATGAATTGTCCTTCTGTGGTTGATGTTCGCAGATGGCAGAGCGCATAAGGCGCGGTTGCCATGATTCCCTGCAAGCATCCCGTAGGGTGGGTTCTTGGGTGGGCAACTGCACGCCCCTTGGTTCGCCCTCTATCCCCCCCGCCTTGATCACCAGGAAAAGCAGGAGCGAAAGCTCCGCAAGCTCTTCTGTTCCTCCGCCCTCCGTTCCTCCCGTGCCTGCCGTATGGCGGCACGGAGGGGCGGAGAACGGAGCGGGGCGACCGTACCGCGTCAAAGGTCGCCCGCGAATTTGTGAATGAGCAGGGAATTTCCCCATAATAAAGCCTTGGTTTTCAAGGCTCTATCAATGTTTTAGAAAAATTCTAAATTCACAAAGCAAAATTGTGAAAAAAGGAGTAAAAATGAAAAAAGGAAAGTCCGGTGGCGAACGTTCCCGTTATTTCTCGCTTACTACGTATGCAACGGAAAAACAGATCAAAAAGGTATTCAAAGTTCATTTGTCAAGTTTACGTGCGTTCTGCTATATCCATCATGATCAGGATGAGGCAGAACCGCACTTTCATATTCTGATACGTACGCATTCGGCGTGGACTTGCCGCCAGATCTGTAATTGGTTTGCAGATCTCAAGGATGAAAACAAGCAAAAGGTGAACACCTTTTGCGAGGTTGCTTCGGATATGATGGCTTTACAGCGCTACATACTTCACGATACGGACGAAGCGCGCGAGGAAGGGAAGCATCAATACACCGCGGCGGATATCAAAAGCTATGAGTTCCACGATCTCGTGGAGAAAAAGAATGCTTATGACAGTAGCTACGAGATCCTGGAAAAGGTTCTCCTGGGTGTTCATCCCCGGGAATTGTGTCGGTATTATGGACGCGACTATCTCTACCATTTCAGCCAATACCACGAAATGGCACAGTTGATAGAGGAAACGGATGCACGCATTCATCATACGATCAGTACTGCGCGCCGCATAAAGCCTGCGCTTGAGCCCATCACAGACGATGACTTAATGGAGGAGTTGGAAAAATATGAGCAAGAGAGGATATAAAAACGTCTGCTATCTGATATGCGATGTAAAAACCGATCTCCCGGTAGCATATTGCGATACCTATGCAGAGGTAGCGCGATATTTCGGATGCTGTCGTACCACCGTTTGGCGTCTGATAGAACAGCATATCATAGTGGAGAATTGCTATGTTGAAAAAGTGCTTTTATAAAAAAAGAAGCATCCGAAAATCGGATGCTTTTTTTCTTTCAAAAATTCTGTTTGTCGCGGATTTCTTGGAGAAGCTTTGCGATGCGCGCAAGTAAAATTAGAGCGCCTATTGGACATACGATTCCCGTTATGATTTTGATTATGGCTGACAAAGCTGTGATAAGTAGCATGGGCGTTTCTCCTTTCCAATTTTTTACCATTATACCACGGAAAAAATATTTTGTCAATTTGTTTCTAAAAAGGTGTTTAAGATCTGAAAAACCCATGGTAAAATGTATTTACCAAAAAAATAAAGGAGGTATACGGCATGTATACAGTAATTGGCATTGAAAGAAAAAGAGGAACGTATGAGGGCAGGGCGTATGATAACACCATCGTGCATGCGACGTATGAAAAAGCAAGCAACGAGAACGTGACGGTGAACGGTCAGTGCGTTGTGACCTTCAAGTCGAAAACCGAGGTTGCGCAAGGTATTTGCCTTGGTGACTTAGTTTCCCCGCTTTATGACCGCTATGGAAACGTGGTCAAATATGATCTTGCCTGATATCAGGAAATATCATCCTGTCAAATTCTTGAGGGAAGGAGGAAAAGAGAATGAGTTTTGTCACGCTCGTTGAGGAAATGTTCTCCACGTTTACCGTTGTCATCAGCGGTATGGCAGGCGGTCTGAAAGAGGCTTTTCTGCAGCTGATTTACGTAGATCCTGAGGGCGCTACAAAGGAATGGTCTCCTCTCGTGATCTTCTTGTTCGTTGCAGGCGGCGTTGTTCTCGGCATGGGTCTGCTTACCGGTATTTTTGGACTTATCCGTGGCGTAGCCCACAGATAAGAACCATCCCCCTGGGGCTACGTGTTGTAGCCCCTTATTTTATTATGAAAAGGAGTAAAAAATGAATTTTTTGACATTGTATGCGATCGTGTTGGCGGTCGGTTTTGTTGTCGGCATTGTTCTTGCCGTGCGTAAGGAAATCAAGCTTCGCAAGGAATTGAAAGAAGCTGCAGAGGAAAAGGAGGTTGTCCATGAAGCAGATTTTGAAGAAAAAGAAGGGGATTCTTAAGCGCATCCTTGCCGTGTTCGCGCTCGTTCTGATGCTCTCGTTTGCGTTCCTAGTGCCGTGTGCGGCGGCGTATGATCCTGACGGTGCAATGGACGTAGGCGGCGTTCCCACTCTTGAGGAGGGCTTGGAGCAGTGGCTCGGTGAATATGGCGAAAACGAGCATTTCGTCCCTGCGGTATACAATGCTGGATATCAGATAGAGGAGTTTTCTTCGGTTCTTTCTTCGCGTATAGATCCTGGCGAGCGCCTTGACTTCCGTATGCCTGAATGGGATAATTTATCACCGAGTGATTCTTTTGAATGGGAATTGTCGACGAGTGCCTTCTTTCAGTTTTGTTTTCCAAACAGTACAGGCAATCTTAGCAGATATACAGGAGATTGCTCGTCTGTTTGTTTGCAACTTGGAGCTGAACAGCAAGCGGCTACCGGGGAGTTGTATCGTCCTGTTAGGCTTTATTTCAGTTTGACAAATCCGATCCCTGCTGCTAGGGGCGATATTACGGATTATATGATGTATTGGAAGGCTGTTCGATATACCGATCGGTACTTTCTTTCGGGTGGCTCTTGGTTTAAGAGATATGATTCTGTAGGACTTGAAAAAAACTTCAGCTTTCAGTCTACCGTATCAAATACGTATGGCCGTTATTATGTGACGATCGGATTCCGCAACCTGCTTCCGACAGCTCCACAATATATCAATCTCTTATTGGCAATGGGTGCGAATCTCAATCAGTTAGACGATGCAGATCTTCCTGATCTCCGCTGGTATGACCTTACAGCGTATAAGGACGGATATGTTTCTGCAAAGAACGGCATGATGTACGATCTCGGATATCGTCAGGGTGCGAACGATACGAGCGAGGAATATTATACGCAGGGATTTAATGCGGGCATGCAGGACGCTTTTGACACAGGCGAAGTCGTATTGCGAACGGTATCTCATATGTTTGAAGCACCGTATCGTTTCTTTGTAACATGGCTTGACATTGAATTGTTCGGTATCAGTATTTTTAGCCTGGTTAAAATGCTGATCGGCTCATTGATTGCTGTCTTGATTGGTTCGTTCTGCTTCAAGATCTTGCGCAGATTTATATAAGGAGGTGTAAAAAATGTTGTATGAATGGATTGTTGAATGGCTGTTGCCGCTCATCGGAGAGATCCCGCCGTATGAATTGAAGTTGTTTACAACGATATTCTGGGTCGCGGTTTCGTTGTGTGTGACGCATTTCCTGGTCTGCGTTCCTTATCGACTTTTTATGAAGCTTATCAAACATGACGGAGGTATTTTGCCGTGGCTAAAATCATTTCGATTATAATGGTAGTAGTTCTGTTGTCCATCCCGCTCGCGATTGTAAGTCGGGATATTCCTCCTGGTCAGCATTTTGCGGTGGATTGGGTTGCATGGGTAAATAACGGAGTATTACCTACTATTGCCGCGCTGTGCGGTCAGGAGGTTGGTCCTCCTGATGTTTCAGATCCAAGCTATTCAGATAATCCTTTCGCATATCTTGGTCAGCTGCTCGGAGGATATCTGACTGATGTTATATGGGCTATTACGCAGCTGGATATCGGAAATTACGTATACTATACGGATTTCCATGCAGAGCCTTATCCCATCCCTGGTACATAAAGGAGGTATCGTGTGTTTGAACTCTTAATCATTGTAGCGCTATGCATCGTAGCCTGGCGCGTATGGAAATCGTACCATATCAACCGTTACGATACGATCATAGCCTTCACGGGTGGTCTTGGTAGCGGAAAATCCCTTTTGTCCGTGGAGATGTCTATTCGGCTTCTCAAAAAGATGCGTAGAAAAGTGCGCTGGAAAAACCTATTCCGCAGAAAAGGGAACAAGCTTCCAACGCCGCAGCTGTACAGTTCTATCCCCGTCAAGATCTCAAGCAAGGAAAATGCCATCATCCTGACGGATAAGCATCTGCTCCTGGAGGAAAAGATCGTCCAGAATTCCGTGGTATTCATCGATGAGATAGGCTCGTTCTGCTCGCAGTTCGACTATAGAGCACCGAATACCGATGTTTTCGATGAATTTGTCCGCTTCTACCGCCATTACACAAAAGGCGGTTACCTGGTGTGCAATGATCAATGCTCGGAGAATATCGTCCTCCAGGTTCGCCGACGTCTGAATACTGTCTATAACCTTATGGGTTTCCGCAAGTGGTTTTGGCTGTTCTATACCGTCAAAGTCCGGAATATCTCCGTATCAGAGGAAATCAAAACGGTAGAGCAACAGCATACAGAGGACAACATGACAACGTTGTTTGGATTTATGCCGTTGTTCCGCCGCTACGATACCTATTGCTACGCTCCCCGGTACGACTACGTAGAGGAGTCCCTGGAGATCTCGCGTTATAAAAGTATGACAAAGCTGGATATCCTCCGTCTGCCAAAGCGCCTGATCTTGAAGCTTGACGAAAAAATTCGTATAAAACGAAAAAAAAGGTCTTGACAAAGCAAACTATCTTGTGGTATCATTAATTCACTGGATGGTGCATCAAACAGAGCAGAGTAGCAGGATGCAGGTCCTTTTTATGATACCGATCCAATTATACAAAATGCAGATTTTGTACAGTATGGGGGAGTAAAAAAGACGTTTTTTGCGTGAAAATCGCCGGTTTCTTATTTTTTTTGGTTGACGAGCCGTCTTTTAGATGCTATAATAGAAATATACGGATATCGGCTTTTGACCAAGGCCTTGGCGTGATTCAAAGGAGGTTGAAACGATGACGCGCACTGTAAGAAAAACGTTTTATCTTATGCTTTGTTGTTTCCTTCTGCTGACTTTGCTATCCTTTCCGATCTGTGCGGATATGGGTCCGAAGCCATCGGTACGCATCACCTTTGAAAATATGGGAGATCAGCTGTGTTACGGCACACTGCTTTCGGCAACTCCTTCCACGGGTCCGTATTCTGCTTGGGACGGCAACGAAGAACGTATGGACTTTGATCGTCTGGATAACGTTGGGATCAGCAAAGATTTGTGGCGAGCCTTTACATACTACGAGGATCCCGATGGATATCACTTTCTTCAGGAGGCGATCTGGCAAGTCAACGAGAGCAAGCAGCTTGCCTGGACCTATTATCCCCCCGACAGCTTCAAGATCCTCCTGTACTACCCCGGAACGGATCAATACGCGGTCAGCGGAATCTGTCAAAAATACGCCTTTGATACCTATTACACCGTTGACATGGCGGGCACGGATATGGGCTCGGTCGATTACAACGAGGAGCTTTCCGGGAACAGTCGCCTCAACGCCTACAAATCCTACCAATGGCGGCAAGAAATGCTCTCTCTCGTTGCGCGCATCTTTATCACGATCGCCATTGAAATGGGCGTGGCACTTTTGTTTGGCTTCCGAGGAAAGAAGATCCTTCTGCTTCTTGCCGTTGCAAACGTACTAACGCAGATCCCGTTAAATCTGCTGTTGAACCTCATCAATTTCCGTTCGGGTTCATGGGCATTTATAGCGGGCTATATCGGCCTTGAATTCGCCGTATTTGCCATGGAGGCGCTCTATTATTCCGTTGCACTGAAAAAGCTTGCAAGCAAGGACAAACCAACGTATTTTTACGTGATATACGCCTTTGTTGCCAACGCGATATCCTTTGTCACAGGAATCTTCGTTGCAAACCTTTTGCCCGGGATCTTTTGACCGCGCACAATTCACATTTCATTTGAGGTGATGCTCTTGGACTTTTACACAGATTGGAACTGTCGGCTTCTTCCCACGCTGAGCAATCAAAAGCAAGCGGCTACGGAATGTCTGTCTTCCTTATCATCGCTTCACGAAATCCATGGCTTTGATCGCTTCTGTCTGATCCGCGTATACGACGGCTCCAATCACAGCCTGCCGATCTTTCTTTTGGAACAACGCATCCTGAAGGATCATCTGATGGCGTCCTCGCCGCGTCAGCTTTCCGTTTGCTTTGCCACGCCGGCTCTCCTGTACGAGGGGTTGTCTGAGGAAGCAGAGCTCGAGCGGCTCTTATTGCCGCACCACAATTGCCTTCCGCTTCTCATGCCACCCGGTGCGTATCAGGAATGGATGGATGCCGAGCTAAACCGTCTGCTTTATAAGCGGCATATTCGATTGCTCTTTTTATCCTTTGAATTGAATGCCGTCTTTTATCCGTCCGAGGTTCTTGCGCGCCTGTTGCGTGTTCCGGAGGCGGTATATCAGTTCAACTTCCGCGCCTTTACCGATCCAAGACTGACGAGCTATATCAAGACACTCTTGTCCGATCACGCCACCGTCTTACTCGGAACAGGACTTGATCAAAGAGAAAAAATTTATTTCTATGAGCAAAGTCATTATCTGGACTGCATAAGAAGTGCCTTGACACCCATGGAATATCAGTTGCTTCTTCACGGCAATCAAAGCTTCTGGAGGTCCTAATTCCCAATTATACAAAATTATTTCGATTCCCCGTGCATCTCGCTGTATTTCTGACGCGTCGCTTCACCGCCGCGCAAATGTCTTTCCTGTTTATTTTTCTGCAACAGCTCACGAACCTCTATGTAAAGCGCTTTATTGACGTGCCTTAAGCTCTGCGTCACGTCTTTATGAACCGTGCTTTTACTGATCCCAAAAACCTGCGCCGCCGAGCGCACCGTGGACTGATGCTCCAAAAGATATTCTCCCAAAATGACGCATCGCTCCCTGCCATTCCAATCCGCTATCATGTCCATCCTCCTTGTAACACTGAACTGTTTTTTGATACTTCATTGTATGCGGAGTATGCGGAAATTTAGAATAAAACGGATGAAAAACATATGAAAAAAGCAATCAAGGAAGAACAGAAATTTTCCGATTCCAATATTTTTGAGGGTATGACCTCTATTTCGGCACTTCTCAACTCAAATTGCGGAAACGACAGAACGATCGAGAGGATCCTTGTTGACCGCAAAAATCAAAAAACGAAGGCTCCGCAGATCTCCTTTTTAAGTGCTAAGGCAAAGGAACGTGGGTTTGCGCTCGAATTCGTAGACGGAAGTGAAATTGATGCACTCTCCATCGGAAGCACGCACGGCGGGTTTCTTGCGTTTTGCGGCGAGCGTCATCTGCCCGCTTTGACGGTGGAAGCTATCAAAAAAGATGGATTTTACGTCTTTTTGGAAGGCATTGAGGATCCTTATAACTTTGGATACACCGTTCGTTCTCTTTACGCCGCAGGCGTTGACGGGATCATCTTGCCTGAAAGAAACTGGATGAGCGCCGCAGGCGTGGTAGCACGAGCCTCCGCAGGATGCAGTGAGCTCATCCCCATGATGGTTGCCAATGCCGAGGAGGTTGCCGCATGCTTTTCAAAATGCGGATATACCATTCTTTGCTCGGGAATTCGGGATTCGGTATCCATCTTTGATACGGACTTCCCTTTGCCGGTTCTCCTGGTCATCGGTGGAGAAAAACGGGGAATTTCCCGAAAAATGCTGGAAAAAGCCGATCAGATCGTTCGCATTGATTACGGTCGCAATTTCAAAGGCTCACTCTCTGCCGCCTCTGCGGCAACGGTGATGGCGTTTGAGATCCTGCGTCAAAATCGAAAATCCAAGTAAGGAGGTTCCCATTGAAACAGTCACGCAAAAAATGGATCGGGATTTCCCTGTCCGCCTTGCTGATCGTCAGCTTTATTCTGACCCTGGTGCTGGGCTCTGTGTTCAGTGCCGGCGGAAGCACGCGTTTTTTTGAAGGGGAAGCCGAGGAATATTATCAGTCCTTGCGAAAGAAGGGCTTCCCTGCCGATTATGCCTCCTCGCTGACTGAGCTGCATCTGTTGCACCCGACCTGGAGCTTTACTCCTTTGCTGATCACCGAGCAAGAATCGCTCTATACTTGGGATTATATCATCGAAAAAGAAACCGAAGATCCCAAAACAAATCTGATCTCAAGCGCAAAGCAATATTTAGCATACCGCCATCCGCTCAATTCGTCGCTTTACGATGCTTCTCACTATCAGGCATCCGTAAGCGCTGTGGAATATTTCATGGATCCCCGCAATTTCCTGAACGAAACCGATATTTTTCAGTTCTATACGCTTTCCTCCAATGAAGGAAGCGTCAAAGATGCGGTCGTTGCCATTCTGAACGGCACGTTCATGGAGAACGCCAAGCTGGAAAACGGCAAAACCTATGCGGACTATTTTTGTGAGGTTGGCACCTCATTGGGAGTCAGTCCCGTCTACCTTGCGGCGAAAGTCCGAAACGAGCAAGGCGTGCGCGGTACCTCTCCCATCATTTCCGGAAGCTGCGGTAGGCTCTTGGCGGATTACTACGTCAATCAGACGCAAACCTCAACCCAAGGAAACCCAATTCTCCCTCCCACCTCAGGACACACGAAGGAGGAGTTGAAGGCGCTGGACGGCTATTACAACCATTTCAACGTCGGAGCCTCCGGGGACGGACTCTTTTCCATTTATTACAATGCGATGAAGCGCGCGGTTAAGGGTACCGAGGAGATGGCATCCAAATGGGGCGGCAGTCCTTCGTGGGATACGCGTTGGAAAGCAATCTACGGAGGTACCTATTTCCTCAAGAACAGCTACATCGACTGCTATCAGCCCAATATCTACCTACAAAAATTCAACGTTGACAGCCGTGCCGGTGACCGCAATTTCCAATATCAGTACATGCAAAGCATCACGGGGGCTATGAGCGAGGGGCGCTCCCTTTACGCATCCTTTGCCGCAATCGGACAGCTGGATCTTCCGCTCTCCTTCCTCATTCCCGTTTACGGAGGTATGCCGACAAAGCCTTGTGCCGATCCCGCAAACAAGACCTGTCCGTCTACGCTGCCTGCGAACGAGCGATATGATTTTGGCGTCAATTTCTCCGCTCCGGAGAGCAAAACCGTGAAGAACACGCCCTACTACCGCACGCTTGAAATTCCTTACGGCAAGGATATCACCGTCTCCGGTGTTGCCACGCACTCTTACGGGGTAGCAGGCATCGAATATTCGATCGACGGTGGCAATTGGATCCGCGTGTCGGACAACGGAAGCTTCTCGTTTTTGCTTTCCAATGACTTTTTGAAGGATAGCTCGCATATACTGACGGTAAGAGGCAGGGCCGCCTTCGATAACGATAACACCAATAAAAAAGGCAGCTATCACTTCCTTTGCGCAGTATTTTATATTCAGGTTACAACATCCGAGGTGACACTCTCCTTGAGTGCCGGAGATCAGACCACCAACAAAACCTATCTTTCCGGCACCACCGTAAGGCTGCCAAAGTGCGATGCGGAGGATTTTGTGGGATGGTGGACGTCGGATCACCGTTTGCTCGCATCCGAGGAACCGGTGGAGCTTACGGATTCGCTTTCCTGCAAGGCTCTGTTTTTGGAATTTGACCAACTGACGGGAGCCTCGCTTTCGGTGCTGGGTCAACCAAGACTCCGTTTTTCAGCCGCATTGAATCAGGATACTTACCTTTTATTAAAGGACGCAAAATGCCTGTCCTTCGGTGCGCTGTTAACGGAAAACGGGCATGAGGAGCTCAAGACCGGGCTTGTTCCCGCACCGTTTGAGAGTGCGGAGGGGCATTGTCGATTGCAGCTTTCCACACGCGCGCTGACTGCCGAGGAATACGACGTTCCCTTCGCAGTTCGCTTTGTTGCCACCGTCACCTATGACAACGGCTCAAGCAAGCAAATTTATGCGCAAGGAGCCCCCTTTACTCGCACCGCGCGTCAGGTGGCTGCTTTTGCACTTGCCGATACAACGTACACCTACAGCGCCTCTGTCAGAAAGCTTCTGCAAGAGATCGCAGGCAATGTTCTATCTTAATCTGAAAGGATTGTTTCCGATATGAAGACATTGGGATACTACAACGGAAAGATTGATGAAATTGAAAAGATGAGCGTTCCCATGCTGGACCGTGCCTGCTATTTTGGCGACGGCGTTTACGACGTCACCTACAGCCGCAACTATCGCATCTACGCTCTGGAGGAGCACGTGGAGCGCTTCTTTCAAAGTGCGGCACTGCTAAAGATCACGCTTCCCTGTTCTGTATCAGAGCTCTGCGACCTGCTTTCCGATCTGGTCAAAAAATTGGACGATGGCGAACAATGGGTCTATATGCAAGCCACAAGAGGTACGGCTCCGAGAAATCACGCCTTTCCCAAGGACGCAACAGCAAATCTTTGGATCATGTTAAGACCTGCCAAGATCAAGGATACCTACCGACCGATGCGATGTATTTCCATGCCCGATACACGCTTCTTACACTGCAACATCAAGACGCTCAATCTCATTCCAAGCGTTCTTGCGACACAAGCCGCAGAGGAAGCGGGCGTAGACGAATGCGTCCTCCATCGCGACGGCACCGTGACCGAATGTGCGCATTCCAATATTTCAATCTTAAAGGACGGCGTGCTTTATACCCACCCGGCAAACGAGCTGATTTTGGCGGGTACGGGACGCGCGCACTTGATGCTCGCATGCCGCGAAATCGGGATTCCCGTCAAGGAGATCCCGTATACACTCGATCAACTTCGGGATGCGGATGAGATCTTTATCACCTCCGCCTCTGCCCTTTGCATGTGTGTAACAGAGCTCGACGGCGTACCGATTGGCGGAAAAAATGCGGAAACTGCAAGGAAATTGCAGGATTTTCTGCAAAAGGACTTCCTCGAAAGGACCCAAGCATAATCAAGATGGGATAGGATGATAACATCCTATCCCACTTTTTATTTGCTTAGCTTCCGCAGCCGCAGCGCCCGTTTGGGCGCTCGTTGCCAATGGTTGGCGCGTTGTTCGCGGGACAAAATTCACCTGCCGGGAACGGGATGGAGCGGAAGATCTTGCAAGGATCCTCCTCTTCCACAACGCAACACTCCTTTTCGGGAATGCAATATTCCGTTGCCTGGATCAGATACTGTGCGGGGCGCACGATACGAACCACCGAGAAGATACCGAGGGATACCGTCAGGATGCGCTTTCCGTTGTCCTCGTTGTCAAACACCAGAGGGGACTCAAGAGTTGCCGCAACGTATTCGGGAACGTCACTCTCGCAGCAGCAGCAAACGCAGTTGCAATCGGTTGCGCGCTCCATGATCTTAACGCCGAGAACCACAGGCTCGACCGTTTCGATGATCGCCATAGGAACGTTCTTCTCACCGGCGTTGAACTGAGGCTCACAGCAAAATCCGTCGCCAAGGCCTTGGCTCTTAAAGATGCTGACGTTGCTCTCACCGCCATAGAGGATCACGCGCTTTTCCAGCACGGACATTCCTTCCAGGTCTTGCGTGCGACCGCAGCCAACGCATGCCTCCAGTTGAAGCTTGACGTAAAAGCGAATGTTGACCGCATAAAAGCCGCGGTTGAACGGAATTGCCTCAATACCGATACAAGCCCAAACGATCTGTGCGCTTTTTGCACGGATGGCACTGGTACGGTCGAGCAGATCGCATCCAAAATTCGAAAGATAGACTCGTACATCCTCAAAGCAGTCACGGTCACGGCAGGAGTCCAACACACGGTTGGTCTCGATGCAAACGGTGTCACGGGAGGAAGATGCACATGGGAATCTGTTTTCCGCCATATTGATAATCTCCTTTGTCAAAAATTCAGAGGGGTCTCTGTCTATAATATTGTATGCAGAGCTCCATTTTTTGACACATTCCAACAAGATCCTATCAGAAGGTTGCATTCCCTTTCGAGATGTGATATAATAATCCTATCAAATTCAGAGTAAGGAGCAAGATTGTGGAATACAGAGTATTGGGAAAAACGGGACTGCATATTTCACGGATCGGTCTTGGCGGAATCCCCATTCAAAAGATCGATGCCGAGGGTACAAAAGCGCTGATCGGTGAGCTGCTCCGAAAGGGCGTCAATTTCATTGACACCGCACGCGGATACACGGTCAGTGAAGAATATCTTGGGTATGCCCTTGCGGGTGTTCGCGATCAGTTCGTGCTTGCCACCAAAAGCATGTCGCGCACAAAGGATGCCATGGAGAAGGATATCGAAATCAGTCTGAACAATCTGCGCACCGATTACATCGACCTTTATCAGGTACACAACCCAAGCGCAAAGGATCTCGATCAGGTCACGACCGTCGGCGGTGCTTTGGAAGCCCTCCTTGAAGCAAAGGCGGCGGGAAAGATCGGACATATCGGCATCACGCTTCACTCGGCGGATCTGTTCAAAAAAGCAGTCGGGCTCGATTGGGTGGAAAGCATCATGTTCCCCTATAATATCGTAGAAACGCAGGGTGAGGCTCTGATCGCGGAGTGTGCGCGCAAAAACATCGGATTTATTTGTATGAAGCCCTTGGCAGGCGGCGCGATCGAGGATGCCGTCACCGCTATGCGATTTATCGTCAGCAACCAAAACGTCAGCGTGGTGATCCCCGGAATGGCGGACGTCGCGGAGATCGAGCAGAACGTATCTGCCGCCTCGGACACTTCCCCACTGACGGCCGAGGAACAGAGGAAGGTCGCATCGATCCGCGCAAGCCTTGGCACCAACTTCTGCCGTCGCTGCAATTATTGCGCTCCGTGCAGCGTCGGGATCAACATCCCCGCCGTATTTCTGTTTGAGGGATATTACAGCCGCTATGATCTGAAGGATTGGGCGCAGGCACGCTATTCTGCCATGTCCAAAACCGCCTCGGACTGCATCGGCTGTGGCGTTTGCGAAACCAGATGCCCTTACGAGCTTCCCATCCGTCAGATGCTGAAGGAAGCTGCCACGGTTATGGGAAAATAATAACAACAAGATACATGAACGATGAAAAAAGGGCTACCGTGAGGTAGCCCTTCGTTTGGTTATTTTGAAATTCATTCGTTGATCACCTTTATCTGGCAAACCTTCATCGCTTCAAGCGCTCTTAAGTGGCTCTCGGGCGTAACACCGGCACATCCTTTGGCATCGACGATCAGCGGGAGCTCGGGAAAGAACGCCTTGACCACCATTGCGTTTGAGATCACACAAATATCGGTGCAAAGTCCGAGGAAGGTGATGCTTTCAATATCGCCCTCCGCTCTCAATACGTCCACCAGAGCCGAAGATCCGAAGGTAAGCTTGTCGATGGATTCGGTCGAACGCAGCGCATCGAGCTCGGCTCGTATCTGCCAACCGTCCGTACCCTTGATACAGTGCGGAACGGGCAGATTTTCTCCCTCCTGTGTCTGCAGGTAGTTTTCAAAATGCGTGTCCCGTGTGAAGAACACCTTGCCGTCAAAGCACTCAATCACTTTCTTTACGTAGGGTACGATCGCTACCGCCTCTTTCGTGCCAAGCGCCCCATCAATAAAGTCGTTTTGCATATCTACAACAACTAAAATCTTTGACATCATGATCTCCTCGTACTTAGAATTTGTGATCTGTTTTCATACGAATATCATTATAGCACAAGGATGTGACCAATTCAAGTTTTTTCAACAAAAAAAACACAGGCATCACCGCAAGGGTATTTCCTGTGAAGGGTCAATAAAAAAGATATTCTCGTCACTTTTTGTTTGGGCTTGAACTGTCGTGTATTCGTTTTATAACAAATTGCTTTTCGACCAAAAGGAGAAAAGCTACATCAGCACCTTTTCACTATTCACTATTACTTATTACTTCCGCCAAAAATCGACAAGGAATTAGTGAAAAGTGAAGAGTGAAGAGTGAAAAAGTAAAATCGACAAGCTTCTCTCGAAACTTGTCGATTTTTGGCGGAGAAGGTGGGATTTGAACCCACGCGACGCGTTAACGCCCTACGAGATTTCGAGTCACGCCTCTTCGACCACTTGAGTACTTCTCCGTAAAAATATTGAATTTGTTATATAGAAAACCCTCGCAGAAACGCACGATTCGGCGTCGCCTCTTCGATCCTGTTGCGGTTCCCAAAATTTGTTGCTCGCTAAAGCTTCGCCAAATTTTGACCGCTGCCACTCCTTATTGCTCGCTTACTCTGCCACCGGCAGCGCTCGCAAACGTCCCCACTTGAGTACTTCTCCACATATAAAAACAGCGGCACAGGCACAAAACCCTGCACCGCAGTCTATTATAACACATCCGTCTTGCGTTTGCAAGTCCTTTTTTTATTTTTGCAAACATTTTTTACATCTGCTTCCATTCCGCAAAAATCAGGCTTCCGCGTCTTCTCCAAGGTATACGAAACGGGGCTGCGTCTTCCCCTCTCTTGTAACTGTTTCCTGCCACATCGAAATGGGGCGCACCCACATCTCTCCCTCTCCGTAAAGCGCGCGGTAGAGCACCATCTCCTCGCAGGTTTCGGAGTGCTTGACCACTCCCAAAACCTCGTATTCGTTTCCCTTAAAATGGCGGTATTTCCCGAGCTTGATCTCCATACGGCACTCCTTGTGAATCAATTGCTATATGATTATTATAACGAAAAAAGCAATCTCTGTCAAGTCATCAATAAAAAACTCGGTACAAACACCGTTTTTTGTTTACCGTGGAAAAAGATTTTGTATCTATTCCGTAAAAAAATCAAAAAACCCCTTTTCTTTTATAATTAAATATGATAGAATATTATAATAGGAAAAAGTGAGGTGTTAGTATGGCAAAGCTTTATTTCAAATACGGAGCGATGGGCTCCTCCAAGACTGCGCAAGCGCTGATCACCAAATTCAATTATGAGGAGCGCGGGATGAGGGTCTGGCTGATCAAGCCCGCTCTTGACGATCGCGACGGTGAAACCGTGCTTCGCTCTCGCATCGGCCTTTCCGCCACCTGCGATACGGTTGCGGAGCACGACGATCTTTTCAGCATGTTTTCCAAGCAGAATCCGCAGGCGGACGTCATCATTGCAGATGAATGCCAATTCTTCACCGAGGCACACGTGGATTCTCTGCGTAGGATCGTGGATGAATGCAACATTCCCGTTCTCTGCTTTGGACTTCGCACCGATTTTCTCTCCCATCTGTTCAGTGGAAGCCGCCGACTCTTTGAGGTTGCCGACTCCATCACCGAGATCAAGACCATTTGCTCCTGCGGCGCAAAAGCAACCGTCAACGCTCGCGTAGATGAGAACATGAACGTCATCACCGAGGGCGAGCAGGTCCTGCTTGGCGGCAACGACCGCTACATTGCCATGTGCCACAAGTGCTGGCGGAAAAAGATCAATCTTCAAAAACAAAACGATACTAATAAATAAGTGAGGTAACGACAATGAAACTTTCCGAGATCCTTTCCAAATGTGACCACACCCTCCTTGCGCAAAGTGCTACCTGGGAAGATATCCGCGCCGTCTGTGACGACGGAATTCGTTTTTCCACTGCATCCGTCTGCATTCCCGCATGCTACGTAAAAGCGGCGAAGGAATACGTTGGCGACAAGCTCCAGATCTGCACCGTCATCGGCTTCCCCAACGGTTACTCTACCACGGCGACAAAGGTATTTGAGTGCCGCGATGCGCTTGCAAACGGTGCCGACGAGATCGATATGGTCATCAACGTAGGCTTCCTCAAGGCAGGCCGCTACGACGAGATCCTCTCCGAGCTCAAGGAGCTCAAGGCTGCTTGCGGTGAAAAGATCCTCAAGGTCATTATCGAAACCTGCTTGCTCACCGACGAGGAAAAAATCAAGATGTGCGAGCTCGTCACCGAGGCGGGCGTGGATTTCATCAAGACCTCCACGGGCTTTTCCACCGGAGGTGCTACTCGCGAGGACGTCGCGCTCTTTGCAAAGCACGTTGGCAAGAACGTCCGCATCAAGGCAGCAGGCGGAATTTCTTCCCTTGCAGATGCCGAGGACTTCATCGCGCTCGGCGCTACGCGTCTGGGAACCAGCCGCATCGTAAAGATCGCAAAGAACGATGCCGCGCAAAGCGGTTATTAAGGAGGATACTATGAGTCAACAAGCTACTCCCCACATTCGTGCCGACAAATCGGACTTTGGCAAAACCGTCCTGATGCCCGGTGACCCTCTGCGCTCGAAATTCGTAGCGGAAAACTTCTTGCAGGACGCGCGTCTGATCAACAACATCCGCGGAATTCAAGGATATACGGGCACCTATCAGGGTGTTCCCGTCACGGTCATGGCAAGCGGTATGGGTATGCCCTCCATCGGCATTTATTCCTATGAGCTTTACAACTTCTTCGGAGTGGAAAACATCATCCGCATCGGCTCTGCGGGAGGACTTGCCGATAACGTGCAGCTTCGTGATATCCTGATCGCAATGGGTGCTTGCACCAATTCCAATTATCAGGATCAATACAATCTTGGAGGCAACTTTGCGCCCATCGCGGATTTTACCCTTCTGCGTCGCGCCGTTGAGGAAGCAGAAAAGCTCGGCGTGCGTTATCACGTCGGCAATCTCCTTTCCTCCGACGTGTTCTACAACGCAAATCCCAAATTCAACGACGGTTGGGCGAACATGGGTGTGCTTGCCGTAGAGATGGAGGCTGCCGCTCTCTATATGAACGCCGCAGCTGCCAAAAAGCGCGCGCTTGCGATCTGCACCGCATCCGACCACATCCTGCGCGGTGAGGCACTTGATGCCGATGCAAGACAGAACACCTTTACCGATATGATGACCATTGCACTCAACGTTGCAATTTCGATGTAACATGAATAAAAGAGTATTTTTGATCGTTCTGGATTCCTTTGGTATCGGTCCTGCTCCGGATGCCAAAAACTTCGGAGATGAAAACGCGAACACCCTTCTGGGTGTTTCGAAAACGGGGATCCTGCATCTTCCCACCATGACCTCCCTGGGGCTTGGTGATATTGACGGCGTAACCGTCTTGCCTTCCGACTCCGCACCGCTTGCAACGCATGCAAGACTTTTGGAAAAGAGCCTTGGCAAGGACACCACCACGGGACATTGGGAAATGATGGGACTGATTTCCCACGCTCCCATGCCAACCTATCCAAACGGCTTCCCAAAGGAGGTTCTGGAGGAATTCGAGCGCAAAACCGGGTACGGCGTGATCTGCAATCTGCCCTATTCCGGAACAGACGTCATCCGTGACTACGGCGAGGAGCATCTGCGCACCGGTAAGCTGATCGTCTACACCTCTGCTGACAGTGTCTTCCAAATTGCGGCACACGAGGAGCTCGTTTCCATCGAGGAGCTCTACCGCATTTGCGAGATCGCACGTTCGATCCTGCAGGGTGAGCATGCCGTCGGTCGCGTGATCGCGCGCCCCTTTGTGGGAACTGCCGAGGGTGGCTTTACCCGCACGGCAAATCGGCGTGATTTTTCCTTGGTTCCCCCACAAAAAACGATCCTGAACCGTCTTTCGGAAAAAGGATACGACGTCATCGGTGTGGGAAAGATCGGCGATATTTTCGTCATGAGTGGACTTACCGAAACGCATCCCACGCACGGAAATACCGAGGGAATGAGTGTGGCAAAGGAGCTTGCTTTCCGGGATTTTAACGGTCTTTGCTTTATCAATCTCGTGGATTTCGATATGCTGTACGGTCACCGTCAGGATGCCGTTGGGTATGCAAACGCGCTCAATGAGTTTGACGCTTGGCTAAAGGACTTTTTGCCGCTTCTTGGCAAGGATGATCTGTTGCTGATCACCGCAGATCACGGCTGCGACCCGACCGACGAGAGCACCGACCACACCCGTGAAGCGGTCCCCTATCTGCAATATCAGATCGACAAGGACGCTTGCAATCTCGGCACGCTTACGGGATTTGATCACGTAGGCAAAGCCGCTTATCAATTCTTAACAAACGAGGAGGCTGTATGGTAAATCGGGAAACGGCAGAGATGCTGATTGAAAAAGCTCTTGAAGCGCGTAAAAAATCCTATTGCCCCTATTCCTCCTTTTCCGTCGGTGCGGCACTCCTGACAAGCGACGGCTCGTGCTATACGGGTGCCAATATCGAATGCTCCTCGCATACCCCCACAGTGTGCGCCGAGCGCGTTGCCTTTTTCTCCGCAGTCCATGACGGGAAGCGCGATTTTTCCGCGATTGCCATCGTGGGCGGTGACAGTCGGGAGGACGTTTCCTTCCACTGTCCTCCCTGCGGCGTCTGCCGTCAGGTCATGTCGGAGTTTTGCAAGGATGATTTTTCCATCATTCTCTATGACGGAAAAACGGTGCGCACGTTTACTCTTGGCGAGCTTTTGCCGATGCGGTTCGGGCTTCTTGACCCCGAGGAAAGGTGAGAACGATCTATGAGAATGTATGACTTGATTGAAAAGAAAAAGCACGGTGGAGAGCTAACCCGCGACGAGATCTTTTCCATGATCACCTCTTATACCAAGGAGGAAATTCCGGATTACCAGATGTCCGCATTCCTGATGGCGGTCTGCTTTCAGGGAATGACTGACCGTGAGATCTTCGATCTGACCGAGGCGATGGCAACCTCGGGAGATACGGTCGATCTCTCCGCCTTTGGCGACCGAAGCGTGGATAAGCACTCCACCGGTGGCGTCGGAGATAAAACGACGCTGATCGTCGCGCCTATCGTAGCGGCTGCGGGCGGTATGGTTGCAAAAATGACCGGTCGCGGTCTTGGACACACCGGAGGCACTGCGGATAAGCTTGAATCCTTCCCGGGCTTTGAGGTTTCCCTCTCTCCCGATCAATTCGTTTCCCAGGTACAGAGCTGCGGTGTTGCCGTTGTAGGACAAAGTGCGGACTTAGCCCCCGCCGATAAAAAGCTTTATGCTCTGCGCGACGTCACCGCGACGGTCGATTCCATTCCCCTGATCGCATCCTCCATCATGAGCAAAAAGCTCGCCGCGGGAACACGCTCCATCGTGCTGGACGTCAAGTGCGGAAGCGGTGCCTTTATGCGCGATGCCGAGCAGGCGGAGATCCTGGCAAACATGATGGTAAGGATCGGCGAGTCGCACCGTCGAAACACCGCCGCCATCATCAGCAATATGGATATTCCCTTGGGGCACGCCATCGGAAACGCCTTGGAAATCAAGGAAGCGATCGACGTCCTGCAAGGAAAAGGCCCCGAGGATCTGCGCACGGTATGTCTTGCGCTTGCTTCCTTGATGATCTCGCTCTCCTGCGGTCTTGAGCAGGCAGAGGCGGAGAAACGGGCGGCACAAACGCTGGAAAGCGGCGCGGCATATGAGAAGTTCTGTCAGTGGATCGAGCTGCAGGGCGGTGACGCGACCTACGCCAAGAACCCCGCACTCTTTGGAGATGCGAAATACAGGCAAGACGTGCTTGCCGCACAGGATGGCTACATCCTTTCCTGCAATGCAGAGATGATCGGAACGGCATCTGCCATTCTCGGTGCCGGCAGGCAAACCAAGGAGTCGACGATCGATCCTCTTGCGGGAATCGTGCTTCACAAAAAGCCCTCCGACGCGATCAAGCGCGGCGACGTCATCGCAACGCTTTACACAGAGCGAAAGGAGATGCTTTCCGATGCCGAACGGATGGTGACCGATGCGATCCGTTACTCCGAAGCTCCCGTCGAAAAGCAGCCCATTCTTTATAAAATCATTCGATAACTTTGCGAGGTATCATCATGAAAAAACGCTTATTGATCGGAATTGCGGGTGGCTCCGGAAGCGGAAAGACCACTCTGACCGAAAATATCCTTCAAAGATTCGAGGGACAAATTTCCGTCCTTCGACATGATGATTACTACAAATCGCAAAGCAGTCTGTCCAAAGAGGAGCGCGCGCTCCTCAACTATGACCATCCGGATGCCTTTGATACCGAGCTTCTGATCAAGCATCTTGATCAGCTGAAGTCGGGAAAGGATATCGACTGCCCGATCTATGACTACACCGTGCACGACAGAAGTGCTGATACGCGTCACGTGTGCAGCACGGACGTCATTTTACTTGAAGGCATTCTGATTTTTGAAAACGAAGAGCTTCTCTCCAGAATGGATATGAAAATTTACGTAGACACCGACGCAGACGTGCGCATTCTGCGCCGTCTGGTTCGGGACGTCAAGGAGCGTGGAAGAACGCTCGAATCCGTGGTTTCGCAATACCTCACCACCGTAAAGCCCATGCATGAAGCATTTGTCGAGCCCAGCAAAAAGAACGCCGATATCATCATTCCCGAGGGCGGTAACAACCCCGTCGCGTACGGAATGATCATCGGCCGTATTACCGAGCATCTTCAGGCTCCAAAAGAAGAAATTTGATTTTAACGGAGGTAATTATGCCTAAGTTTGAAGTTCTCTCTCAGGAACTCACCGAAAAAATAGAATACGCACAAAGAACGGGCAATCATCCGCAGGTCGCCTTCCCGAACGACCGCGTGATAAGACGCCAAAATATTGCGAAGGATCAGAACAGCGTATGGCGTCCCTCCTTCGTGCATGATATTGACAAGGTCATGCATTGCCCGTACTATAACCGCTATACCGACAAAACGCAGGTCTTTTCACTCTATAAAAACGACGACCTGACGCGTCGCAGTCTGCACGTACAGCTGGTATCCCGCATCGCGCGTACCATAGGAGCTGCCCTTCATCTGAATTTGGATCTGATCGAGGCAATCTCCTTGAGTCACGATATCGGACATACCCCCTTTGCACACACGGGCGAGGTGTTTTTGGACGAGCTGTATTATGCGCAAACCGGTCTTCACTTTTCTCACAACATCCATTCGGTACGCGTGTTGGATAGAATCTTCCCCTATAACATTTCCCTGCAAACGCTCGACGGAATTGCCACGCATAACGGAGAGCTGGAATGTGAGGAATACTATCCCCGTCCCTTGCACTCCTTTGAGGAGTTTGACCGCGATATCCGCCGCTGCTACGAGGATAAGGCGTATATGATGAGCCTGATGCCCTCCACGCTGGAGGCAAACGTCGTTCGCCTTTCGGATATCATCGCCTACCTTGGCAAGGACCGTCAGGACGCAGCCCTTACCAAGCTGACACCCGTGACCATGTATTCCAATACGGACATTGGATCCATCAATTCGGAAATCATCAACAATCTTGTGGTCAACGTCATTGAAAACAGCTATGAAAAGCCCTATATCAAGTTGGATGCCGCGCACTTTGAGGCGTTGCGCAAATCCAAGATGGACAACTACTCCTATATCTACAACCGCGCCGCCGCGGTGTCCAAGCTGAGTGCATCGATCAAGCCGATGATGGAAAATATTTACGGACAGCTCCTGGAGGATCTGAAAAAGGGAAACAAGTACTCCCCTGTCTTTACGCACCACATCGACTACGTCAACAGCAATTTCCACCGCAAGAGAGAAACTCCCTACGAGGCAGAAGAGCCGAACGATATCGTGGTGGACTATATCGCAAGCATGACCGATAATTACTTCATCGATCTGCACGCGTATCTCTTCCCGAACAGCCCCATCCGTGTCGAATACAAAGGCTATTTCGATGAGGAAACAATGGAAAATACCGCCAAGAAAGGATAAATCATGTTTGAAGCAATCAAGGAGCTGATCCTGAAGTATCCGCGCATCATCATCCACCGTCACAAAAATCCCGACGGTGACGCGATGGGCGCGCAGATCGGACTCAAGCATATTCTCAAGGACTCCTTCCCTACAAAGGAGATCTACGTTGTGGGAGATAGCAATGCCCGCTATGCCTTTATGGAGGACGGCGGCATGGATACGCTTAGTGACACGCTCTATCAAGGCGCACTTGCCATCATTCTGGATACCTCTGCCAAAGCCTTGATCAGTGACGACAGGTATCCCCTTGCTGACGCGACCGCTCGCATGGATCATCACATCTTTTGTGAAAAGATCGCGGACGTGGAGGTAACCGATACCTCCTATGAAAGCTGCTGCTCTCTCGTTGCGGCATTTGCCATGGAATGCGGGCTGACCGTTTCCCCCATTGCCGCGAAGTCGCTTTATACGGGTATGATTACCGATTCCGGACGCTTCCGCTACGATTCCACAAGCTCCCAGACCTTCCGCATCGCGGCATTTTTGATGGAACGTAAATTTGACACCGCGGATATTTACCGCAACCTCTATGCGGACGAGCTGCATTTCATTCAATTGCGCGCCAAATTTACGTTAAAAATCAATACCACACCACATCGCGTTGCCTACATCTACACCACCAAGGAGGAGGCTGCGGGATATCATGCAGATACCTTTACCCTCTCCCGCGGAATGGTGAACGTCATGTCGGACATCCGCGGTATTGACAGCTGGGTCAACTTTACCGAGTCCGAGGACGGTGTACTGTGTGAGATCCGCTCGGGACGCTACAACATCAATCCGATCGCCGTTAAATACGGGGGCGGAGGTCATGCAAAGGCGAGCGGTGCGACACTGAAAAACAGAGAGGAAGCCATGCTCCTTCTGGAGGATCTCAATTCCCTTTCAAAGGAGAATACAAATGAATCTTGAGCAAATGAACATCATCCTTGATAAGATCAAGGAATATCAAAAAATCATCCTGTTCCGCCACATCCGTCCCGACGGAGATGCAGTAGGATCGACCAAGGGATTTCGCGAAATTTTGCGCCTGACCTATCCAGACAAGACGGTCCTTTTGATCAATGCGGATTTCTCGGATTATACCGCGTTCCTTGGCGAGGAGGACGCCCCCATTGCGGAGGAGGAATACAAGGACGCCCTTGGCATCGTGCTCGACACCGCAACCAAGGATCGCATCTCCAATCCGTTGTACGCACTTTGCCGCGAAACGGTCAAGATCGACCACCATATTCCGGTGCAGTCCTATGCCACCTATGAATGGGTGGAGGAGCATAAATCCTCAACCTGCGAAATGGTCGCGGAATTCTATCACACCTTCCGCGATCAGCTCAAAATCAACGAGGCGGCGGCAACATATCTGTACGCCGGTATGGTGACCGACTCGGGACGCTTCCGCTTCCGCTCGGTATCGGGCGACACCCTGCGCTACGCCGGCATGCTGATGGATCAAGGGATTGACGTAGAACATCTGTATGCCAACCTCTATATGCGAGAGTTTGAAACCTTCAAGCTTCAGGCTTATCTCTACTCTCACATGAAAATCACGGAAAACGGCGTCGCGTATTTCCATATCACCGATAAGATCCGCCAGAAATTCGGTATCAGCGTCGAGCAAGCCTCCGCATCGGTGTCACATATGGATTCCATCAAGGGGAGCCTGATCTGGATCGCTTTTATCGACACCCCCGACGGCTCTACCCGCGTGCGTCTGCGCTCTCGCTTCTTGCCCATCAACACCGTTGCGGAGCACTACCGTGGCGGAGGACACGATTGTGCAAGCGGTGCAACTGTTAAGAGCCGCAAGGAAATGAACGCACTGATCAAGGAAGCGGACGCGCTGCTCGGCGAATATAAGCGTACGCACGAGGGCTGGATATGAGAATTCTGATTACAAACGACGACGGCATCTCCTCTCCCGTCCTTCCCCTGCTGGCAACCAAGCTCTCAGAGCTCGGTAAAGTAACCGTGGTCGCTCCCAAGATGGAGCAAAGCGGAATGAGTCAGGCGATCGATTTTAGCAGAGAGGTTGAGATCAAGCGCGTGGACCTTGCCCCGAACGTCGAGGCTTACGCCATGGATTCCACGCCTGCCGATTGCGTTCGCTTCGGTGTTACGGGACTGAAAAAGGAATACGACCTTCTGATCTCCGGTATCAATAAGGGCTACAATCTCGGCGACGATATCGTCTATTCCGGTACCATCGGTGCCATTTTTGAGGGCGCGCGCTTAGGACTGAGGGGAATCGCTCTGTCGACGGATTTTGACAATCTCATCCCTTCCCTTGCGCATTGGGATGCGATCTACGCCTTCTTAAAGGAAAAGGCGCTTCTATCCCATCATTCCCTTTATAACATCAACATTCCGCACACAGTCAAGGGCTTTGCCATCACGCGCCAGGGCGGTATGTTCTACTCCGATGATTTTGAATATCGCGGAAACGACAAATACATTCAGGTAGGCGCACCGATCGAATACGATACGTGTGATCTGACAGTGGACATTGATGCGATCCGTCACAACTACATCTCAATCACACCCATGACTGCTGCCAGAACGGATTTTGTCGCGTTTGAAAAGCTCAAAGCATTGCAGTAAAAAAAGAAGCACAAGGAATTTCTTCCTTGTGCTTTTTCTTATGCGTTCAGAATGTTTCTTGCGACGTAGACACCGCTTGCGGATGCATGGGAGAGCGAATGCGTAATGCCGCTTCCGTCTCCGATGATATAAAGTCCGGGATATTTGGTCTGCAGGGTCCTGTCTACCTCGACCTCCATATTGTAGAACTTGACCTCCACGCCGTACAGAAGCGTGTCATCGTTGGCAGTTCCGGGCGCCACCTTGTCCAAGGCATAGATCATTTCGATAATGCCGTCCAGAATCCGCTTGGGAAGCACCAGGCTAAGATCACCGGGCGTCGCGTTCAAGGTCGGCGTTACAAAGGACTCCCTGATACGCTGCTCGGTCGAGCGCTGACCGCGGATCAGGTCGCCAAATCGTTGAATGATCACACCGCCGCCCAGCATGTTGCTAAGCCGCGCAATACTTTCACCGTATCCGTTGGAATCCTTGAAGGGCTCGGAAAAATGCTTCGCGACCAGCAAGGCAAAGTTTGTATTATCGGTTTGCTTTTCCGCCGATTCATAGCTGTGTCCGTTGACCGTAATGATACCGTTGGTATTTTCCGTTACGACTACACCGCGGGGATTCATGCAAAACGTACGAACCTTATCTCCATATTTTTGCGTTTTGTAAAGGATCTTGCTCTCGTAAAGCTCATCCGTCAGGTGTGAAAAAACCGTTGCGGGAAGCTCAACGCGAACGCCGATGTCCACGCGATTGCTCTCGGTTGGGATCCCCATCTCACGGCAGACCCGCTCCATCCACTTACTTCCACTGCGTCCGACCGACACGATCATCCTGCGGCAATCGTATTCCTGATCCTCACAGATGGCGAGATATCCACTTCCGTCCTTCTTAGCCTGAATGGACTTGACGGGTGTGTCAAAGAAGAAATCGACCTTGCTTGATAATTCATTGTAAAGATTCTGCAAAACGATATAGTTAATATCGGTTCCCAGATGACGCACAGAGGCATCCAAAAGATGCAGATCGTTCTGAATACAGGTGCGCTTGATAGCAGTACCTGCGGTGGAATAAAGCCTTGTACCTTCCCCGCCATATTGCAGATTGATCTGATCCACGTATTTCATCAGATCCAGAGCCTCCTGCTTTCCTACGTATTCGTAGAGCGTTCCGCCAAAATCGTTGGTAATGTTATATTTTCCATCCGAAAAAGCCCCCGCACCGCCAAAACCGCTCATGATCGAGCAGCTCTTGCAGTGAATGCAGGACTTGGTCTTCCCTGCTACAATCGGGCAGATGCGCTTCCCAAGAGGGTGTCCCATCTCAAACACGGCGATCCTGCATTTCGGATCGTTTTTGATCAGCTCATATGCTGAAAAAATACCGCCCGGACCCGCTCCGATTATGATAACGTCGTACTTCATTCTATCCTCCATCCGAGTAGCCTCCGCTACCCACGAGCGCAAATCGAGCCGCGCTCTTACCTATCTATTATATCAGAAAATCACGGTTTTGTCAAGGAACGCGCAAGAAAATCCCTATCAAACGGAGGAATACTACATAATCAAAAGCGGTGAGCCGAAGCTCACCGCTTTTTTTGTTTGTTCAATTAACTTCTGTTAATTTTCGTCTTCTTTTTGAAGAAGCCGTTCTGTGCTTAAGCGCAGTAGATGGTCATATCGTATGCACGGGACTGTGCAGACAGGCCTTCCCAAGTAATCGAATCTACGGGAGACTCAAATACGATGGTAACGATACCGTCTGCATTGGTTGCGGTCGCACCTGCGGGAACGTTGAGCCAACCGTCAACGTACTTTGCGTCCAAGCCCTTGCAGTTGATCTCGATCTTGGTCATACCCTTGCACTCAACGATCACAGTGGAGCTCTTGTAGAAGCGACCGGGGTTTGCATAATCGCCTACGTTGCTGGTGGAAGCGCCCTTGTTGTTGGTCACGGTGATGCCGTTCTGTACCCAGATCTGGTGGTTTGCATCATACTCGGTACGGTTTGCCTTGTCAGCAAAGCTGATGGTTACAGTCTTCTCGCCAGGGAGCTCAGGGTCCACAGGGTCCTCGGTTTCCGTCTTGGCCTCGCACTTCAGAACCACTGCACCGGTGAGCTGGATCGTACCCTTATAGAAGCCGATCTCTGCAAGGATCGTAATGGTGTCGTTCACTGCGGGCTTGGAAGCCATTGCATCGTAGCGGTTGCCTGCCTCGTCGTTCAGACCGTAAACGTAGATGGTGTTACCCTCTGCGTCTGCAATGTAAACGTTTCCGTACTTATCGTTTTTGATCTCAGTAATGGTACCGGTGATCACGAAAACATCTTCGGGAGCGTTCTCCTCGGTGAACTTGTTCACTTCAACGATGGTGTTTTCCTTTGCAACGCCCTTCACGATTGCGCCGGTGAGCTGAATGCTGCCCTTGTAGAAGCCTACGCTTGCGATAACGGCAATATAGTCACCTGCCTTGGGCTGGTATGCCATTGCATCGTAACGGTTGCCCTCTGCATCGTTCAAGCCGTAGATATAAATGGTATTGCCTGCAGCATCCGTAATGTAAACGTTGCCGTAGGTGGTGTTCTTGACCTCGGTGATCAGACCATGAACCAGGTACTTCACGGTTGCATCGTTGGTTTCTTCCGTGATCTTGTTGAGCTCTACGATGGGAGTTGCCACGGTAGGCTCGGTGGGAAGCATCTTGACGGTAAGGGTGAACTCCTTGGTCAGAGTAACCTCGCCTGCCTTGACGGTTGCAGTCAGGGTAACGGTTGCATCTGCATCGGTGGGAAGGGTTACGGTAAGTACGCCGCCCTCGATGGTTACGCAAGCGTTCTCGGAGACTGCCCAGGTGATAACAACGTCAGCGTAGGTAGAGCCTGCGAGAGGAAGGGTGATCTCGCCTGCCTCGGTAACGGTGGTGTTAACGTTCAGAGCGTTCTTCTCGGTCTCTGCCTTTACCTCATCGGAAATGCTGGAGGAATCCACCATCTCGTAGAGGTGAGCGAGGAAGCTTGCGCCGCTGACTGCGCTGGGGCTTACGGTGTCGTAAGTGCCATAGGAGTTGAAGACGTAAGCGGTACCGCTGATATCAGTTACCAGGATGTTCTTCTCAGTATCAAAGGTCCAAACACTGGGAGTTGCGTTCTCTGCCAGAGTCTCGTACTTCGCATTGAAGTGCGTGCCGCTGACAACGACGTTGATGTAAACCTTTACGCCATCCTTCAGGTGATAGAGGTGATATCCACCGTCAACAGCCTCAAGGTAAACGTCGATTGCTTCCTCGAAGGAAAGCGTGGTTGCGAAGTAGTAGGTGTTCTTCATCTCACCGTTGAGGTAGATGAACTTGCCCAGGTTGTCCTGAGTGATCGCAAGCTTGTATGCGGTTCCGACAACGGGAGAAGTGATGAGAGAAGGAGCCACGGTGGGAGCCTTGTCTACGGTGATGGTAAATTCCTTGGTTTCGGTGACCGTGCCGTGTGCGATGGTAGCAATTACCTTTACGGTAGCTGCGTCCTTCTGAGGAACTGCAGTCAGAACACCGTTCTCGATCACGATAGCACCGGTGGTATCAGCCTCGTCAACTGCCCAGGTAATGGTAACCTTTGCGTAAAGGTCGCCGGTGGTGGGAAGCGCAACGGTGCCGCCAACGCTATCAAAGGAGGTGGGGATGTTGAGGAGTTCCTTCTCGGTTGCAACCTTCTCGGCGTCGGTCTTGGTGGTGACGTCGATCATGGTAGCAAAGCGTGCGGGGAACTGGTTAACGTCAACGTTGCCTGCGTTGATGTAAGAAATCTCGGAAATACCGATCTTCTCATTCTGGTTGTAGGTACCGAACCAGTAGGTCTTCTCTGCTCCGCCAATGGTAACGGTGGTGCAGAGCATGTTGAGTTCTGCGTTGTAAACGTAGGTGTTGGAGCCGGTGTTGTATCTGGAAGAAGCCAGCTGATACTTGCCGTCCACGTCGGAAACCGTGATGTAAGCCTTTGCGGTACCAACCATGTAGAAGAAGTAGTACTCGCCGGGCTTGCCTTCAACTGCCTCAAGACCTACGTCAACTGCCTTGGTAGGATCGGTGGTGATCGTCAAGGTAGTGCCCTCAAAGCCTGCAAAATACAGAGTCTGCTTGGTGTTGTACTGCTTGAGGTAGAACTTGTAAAGCGTTTCAGCCACGGGATTGGTTACCTTCTCGGGAACCAGCGTAGGAGCAGCGCTTACCTTTACGGTGAAGGTTCTGGTGGTGCTTGCATCGCCGTTGGTCAGGGTTGCAGTCAGAGTGATCTCGGAAGCTGCATCGGGAAGAACTGCGATGTTAAGAACGTTGCCCTCAAGGGTTGCAACGGTGGTCTCTGCAAGAGTCCATGTGATGGTAACGCCATCATAGAGCTTTGCATCGGTGGTCAGAGTGATATTACCGGACTCGGTGATGGTGCCGAGAGCATCCATCAGGCTTGCCTCAAACTCAACCTGCTCCTGAGGAGTGCGGTTCAGAATTGCAAAGTCTGCGTAAGCATCAACAGTGACGGGGATCAGATAGATCTGGTTGTTGTAGATGGAAACGATACCGGTAGCGGTTGCGCTCATACCGATGTTCGCTGCCACGTTGCTCTTGAAGGTTGCAGTATCCTCAGCACTCAGCATGTTTGCGGATCCGGAAATACGGATGTAGGACTGCTTGCCGTCAATTGCGAAGTTGTAGTAGGTGTTGTTGGAGGAATCCTGACCCAGAACGGTAACGTTCTTGATGGTTACCAGAGTAGACTGGAGCGCGAGAAGCTCCTCAGCCTTAAAGCTCTGTGCAGCCTTTACAAGGTCGGTGATATCCTTAGCGGCAACGGGTGCGGGAGTAGCATCGAGGATCTCAACGTTTGCGTCGATTACCTGGTTGACTCCGTAGTAGGTGTCACGGATACCGAGCACGCGGATCTTCATGCCGATCTGCAAGCCGTTCATCTTCTCAGCAGCGAGATTGTAAACGTAGTAACCGCCGTCTGCATCCTCAAGGTAGAGCTCGTGCTTGGTGTCGGTGTTGATGATACCGGTGATGATACCGCTGATTACAACAGCCTGATCATCCTCGGTTGCAACGAACTCAGCCCAAGTCAGCTCCTTGAATGCGGGAAGCTTGCGGTTGTAGCTTGTGGTGATGGTCTTGCCCTTGGCGTTTTTGATGGTCGCAGTCAGAACGTATGCAACGTCTGCAGCGGCTCTTTCGTTGACGTCGATGGTAACGGTGCCGTCATCGGCAACGGTAACCAGAACGTCCTGAGTAACATCGACTGACCATGTAATCGTGTACTCATCTTTGCCGATTACGATCTTGTTCAGAACGGTGTAATCGGCGGGGGTGTTCTCTGAGCCGGCCTTCATGATGGTATCCAAGTATTCCTTGGCACCCTCAAGACCGTCCTTGCCGCCGCCACAGCTTGCGAGGAAGCTAAGGCACATCAGCAAAGCGAGAGTCAATGCGAGTAGTCTTTTCATTGGTTTTCTCCTTTTTTATATATTTTTTTATTTTATATATTTTTTTTAGGATTCCAAAATAGTAACGTCGCTCAAAGAGAGGAGCTTGACCTGATAGTAAAATCCGTTGCTCTCTACATCCTCGGCATCGCCGTTGCTGGGATCGTAGTAATCCACGATTCCCTTGACGTTGATCGTTTTGCCCTCAAAATAGGACTGCGTGATCAGGTTTCCGCTCTCGTCGTAAAGAACTGCCGTGCGTACCGTAATCTCGGTGCCGTCGGGAGCCTGACAGTAGAGCGTGATCGCTCCCTTGGAGGAGCTTGTGGGGTTGGTGGTGGTAGACATTCTGACGACCTTGAGATTCTCAAAGGAAATCGAGGAATGCAGCGCGAGCGCGGCATAATCATAGGTAACCTTTGCGTCCTCGGTCAGGATATCGACCTTCCCTGTCTTAAAGGTTTTGGGATCGGTCAGCGTGTAGGAAGCCTCGTGAAGCTCGTCGTCCAGCTTCTGCAGATCCTTCGCGGAAGGATGATAGTGCGAGTAGCTGACGTCGGAAATCTGGTAAGAGCCGTTAAACTCGGAGATCTTCCCCGCTACGCGAAGACGCGTACCGATCTTGAGCAGCTCACGCACAGCAGGCGTTGCGTTGGCGGCATAGTAGAGGTAAATACCGTTGTACATATCGGTTTCGGGATCGTACGCTTCCACGTAAACGCCATCCTGACCGCTGTTCTTGACGACAATTGCCTCAAAGGCAACCGTCTTGCCAACGTAGTCGGCAATGTTGCAGCGCAAAGCATTCAAAGTCAGCTCGATCGCTTCGCCGTAGTAAAAATCGGGATCCTTCACACCGGAATGAACGTGCAGTGCTTCTGCAACTGCCTGATTGTAAGCGGCAACGCAGGAGGCGCCGTAACGGTTCTGTGCGGAGTTGGACTGCACAGCAAGACCGTTCTGCATGATCTCAAGGTTGAGGTTGCGATAGGTTTCGCTGTCCGCGGTCTTGTACCAGACCCAAACGAGGTGGCGGGCACCTGTGGAGTCGAGATTCCAAGTCGTGTTATCGGACTCAATATAAATAGAGGTAGCACTGGAAAGCTTTTCTTTGGTAAAGCTTGCAGCTTTTTTACCGTAAGGCTCGATCTGACCCGTGGATTCGGGGGTATTGATGCCAAGGTATCTTGCCTTCAGGACACCCGACTCCGCAATGGTGGTCGGCACAAAGAAGTGCGTGGTGTCACCGTCGACAAAGTTCTTGACCGTGACCTCTGCCTTCACCGTATCGGTGGAGGCAGGGTCAAAGACGTGCTCTGCGGCATAGTCAACGTGCTCGGGCTTGCCATCCCCGCATGCGGAGAAGCAAAGCGCCACGGTGCACACAAGCAAAACCAAAGATATCATGCGCATAAGATTCTGTTTCATGATATCCTCCTTGGGGAATCAGGAGCGGTACTTACATTCGTCGATCGCGTCCTTAAAGACCTTTCTGATCTCCGCGTCTACCTTATCCTCGCTCCATTCGGCGGACATGCACTTCTGCAGGAGTGCGCCTACCTGCTCACGTGCAACGGTAGAGCCGTTGAATGCGGGAGAGGTAAAGTAAGCATCCTTTTGTGCCAAGCAAATGCTTGCGCCAAGAGCTGCGATGTGGTCAAAGCCGTCTGCCTTGGAAAGGAAGTTCTGATAATAGGGGTCGTTCTTCGCGGATTCGATTACGGGAACGTATCCGGAAGCCATGGAGAAGTCAGCCTGGAAGCCAACGTCAGTGGTGAGATACTTCATGAAGATCCAGGAAGCGATAACCTCCTGAGGGTTCTCGTTCTGGAAGATGCAGAGAGAGGGACCCTGAGAGATCGCGTAAGCCTTCTGGGGGTTCACCTGAGGAATGGAAGCAATGCCTACCTCGAAGGGGTACTTGCCGTCACCGTCCTGGGAAGGAAGCTGGTGAACGGTACCGCCGGAGGAACCGATGGACATATAGCTCTTAACCTCGCCCTCGCCCTGTGCGGTAAAGAGCGTAGAGGTGTAAGCACCGTAGATCTCCTGGGTGGTAACAAGACCTTCCTTGTACCAGGAGCGGAGCTCCTTTACAAAGTTAACGTTGGTATCGTTGTCAAAGAGGAAGTGATTCTCCTTGTCCAGAGTGGTGTAAGGAGAGCCGTACTGCTGGCAAAGGGTGATGAACCAGTTTGCCTCGGAGTCATATCCCAGAGGGATGCAGTTGGGATCGATCGCCTTGATCTGACGGCAAACCGCTTCCATCTCCTCCCAGGTGGTGGGAACGCTCAGACCGTGCTGGTCAAAGAAGCTCTTGTTGTAGAACAGCAGCTCGGTGGACTTGGAAAGAGGCAACGCGTACATTTTGTCGTCACCGAAGGACTTACCCTCATTCCAGTAACCATCAACGAAATCGTCTATCTGTGCCTGCGTAAGACCCAGGATATCATTGCTACCGTCGGCACGGGTAATTTCCTGCGTGCTGGTAATGAACTGATCCAGCGTAACAACAGCACCTGCGGTGTTGTAAAGCGCTACGTGGTCGGGATAGCAGTACGCGATGTTGGGCTGTCTTTGTGCGGTCAGCTCAGTGCTGATCTGATCGCGCACGTCGTCATAGCCACCGATCTGCGTATGCTCGATGTGGATGTTGGGGTAGTATTCGTTGAAGTGTGCAATGGCACTGTTGAGAATGCCTTGCAGGGCTTGTCCCATCGTATGGTAGAAAACGATGGTGACCTCGCTTCCGTCATAACCGCCCTCAGGCATCTCGAAGTTGGGCATTTCCTTACGGCAGCTTGCCAGGGAAAGCACACTCAGAAGCATTGCGGCAATGAGAAGCATGGATACGAGAACTCTTTTCATTCTTTTCATCTTTGTTGTCCTTTCGTGATTTTATATCAAAATATAAATTTGATATCAATAGAATTTCCGCGGAATTAACCCTTAATTCCACTTCTTGATACACCCTTCATAATGTACTTACGAAGGAAGATAAATACCAAGAACAACGGGAAGGATACGATGGCGACCGCCGCCATCTGCACGGGGATGTTGGTTTTGCCGCTGTTGACGTCGGTAAACGCGTTGCGCAATCCGTTTGTGATCAGCTGCATGTCCGGATCGTTCGCAACCAAGCGCGGCCAGATGTAGGAGTTCCACGCACCCATCATCTTCAGAATGGTGATCGAAATGAGCGTGGGCAGTGCCAACGGGATCATAACCTTCCACAAATACTTGAGATCGGTGGTTCCGTCTACCTTTGCGGCAAGGTAAAGCTCGTTGGGGATCTGCATAAAGTTCTGCTTGAGCAAGTAAATGTAGAACACACTGACAAGGAACGGTACGATCAACGCCGTAAAGGTGTTCATCCAACCGAAGGCGTCCACGGTCAGGTAGTTCGTAATGGTGAAGAGCTCACCGGGAATCATCATCGTTGCAAGAAGTGCCGCAAAAAGCGCATTCTTACCCTTGAACTCCAGTCTTGCAAACGCAAACGCGGAAAGCACGGTGATGATCAGGGAAAGCACCGTGGAAACAACACCTACGAACAGAGTGTTGAGGAAGAGTCTTCCGAGATTTGCGGTATTGAACGCCTCAACGTAGTTGAAGAACTGGAATTTTCTCGGGAAGAACGTCGGAACTGCAAGCTCGTATTCCGCAAGGCTCTTGACCGAGGAGATCAGCATCCAATAAAAAGGAAACAAAACGGTGAGGGCTGCTGTCAAAAGGAACGCATAAACCAGCACCTGAGAGAGAATCTTTAAGACTCTTTGTTGGGCAGAAACCTTTTGAATGTCTTTTTCTGCCATGCTTACGTTATTCGTCATATCTCTTCCCCCCCATCAATAGTGTGTATTCTTTTTGCTGACGTAGAGATTGACCATCGTAACCGCAAAAATAATGCAGAACAGGATCAGTGCCGCGGCACTTGCCAATCCCTGCTGATTGGAAGCAAGAGAATCGTAAATAAATCCAACCATCGTATTCAAGCGGAATTGGTCACCGGCAGGTCCCATCTTCTCGCCGAAAATACCGACGATGCTGGAATACTCCTTAAAGCCGCCGATAAACGCGGTGATGACCGCATAGGCAACCATAGGAGAAAGAAGCGGTAACGTAATTCTCGTGAAGACGCGGATCTTGGGCGTACTGTCGATCTTGGCAGCATCGTAGTACTGCTTATTGATGCTCTGAAGACCGCCAAGGAAGATCAGGATCTTAAAGGGCAGCGCGTCCCAGACGATGTAGATGACAAGGACCGTAATGTTTGCCCAATACGCCGAGCCGGCATTGATCCAGTTGATGGGATCCACACCGAACAGACCGATGAAATTGTTGATAACGCCTGCCGTGGTGATCAGCTGGTTCTCTCCCCCAATGTTGTTACCGATGATGTTGAACATCGTCGCGAATACCATTCCGATTGCAATGGAGTTGGTAACGTAAGGCAGGAAGAAGATGGTCTGCAAAAGTCTTTGCAGGGGCTTGATGGAGTTGAGGCAAACCGCGATCAAAAGCGCGATCACGGTAGACAGCGGAACCGTCAGAACACAGAGAAGAAGCGTATTCTTCAGGCAGGTCAAAAACTTTGCGTACTGAACGACCTTGACGAAGTTGCCAATGCCGAAATTAAATGCCGCACCGCCAAGCTCCGCTGTGCCGTTGTAGCCCTCCAGCATTGCCATGCGCAGTGTGTTGATGATCGGCCAAACCGTAAAAATTAAAAGCAGGACGATAGCGGGCGATAAATACAGCCACGCTTTCCATTTATGTTTACTTTCTACCATACCGTCTCACCTCAAAACAGGATGCGTTCTTCGGTTTCCGTATCAAACAGGAACACCTTGTTGGACTTGAGCGAGTAACGGACTGTTGCCGCAGCCTCTACCTTATTATCAGAGTTGATGATGGAGCGGACCGTAGGATTGAGGGACTCTCCGTGCGTAGAAACCACGCTGACGTCGCGTCCCATGACCTCAACACCGCTGAGGTTGCATTCCAGAGGACCGTTTGCATCCAGAATAAAGCCCTCGGGACGGATGCCGACCGTAACGGCTCTGTCCTTGACTCCGGGAGTATCCAGAACGGCTGTGCCACCGATGTAAAGCTTCTCTCCCTCGACGCGCCCCTTGAATACGTTGATGGGAGGCGTACCGAGGAACTTGGCAACAAAGAGGTTGATGGGGCTATCGTAAACCTCCTGAGGAGCACCGATCTGCTGAACCACGCCCAGCTTCATAACCACGATGATGTCGGAGATGCTCATTGCCTCCTCCTGGTCGTGCGTTACGAAGATCGTGGTAATTCCGGTTTCCTTCTGAATGCGGCGGATCTCCTCACGGGTCTGCAGACGGAGTCTTGCGTCCAAATTGGAGAGCGGCTCGTCCAGAAGCAGAACCTTGGGCATCTTGACCAGTGCGCGCGCGATGGCAACACGCTGCTGCTGACCGCCCGAAAGCTCGGAGGGCTTGCGGTCCATCAGCTCGTCGATCTGCACGAGCTTTGCGGCGTTTTCCGCACGATCCAGCATTTCCTGCTTGGTCAGCTTATCCACGCCCTTGAGATTCTGCAAGGGGAACATGATGTTCTGACGAACGGTCATGTGGGGATAAAGCGCGTAGTTCTGAAACACCAGACCGATGCCTCTGTTTTCCGCGGAAAGCTCGGTTACGTCATCGTCACCGAAGAAGATCTGTCCGCCGGTCGGCTTTTGCAAGCCACTGATCATGTACAGCGTGGTGCTCTTTCCACAGCCGGAGGGGCCCAGAAGACCGATCAGCTTTCCGTCGGGGATGGTAAACGTGAAATCGTTTACAGCCACAACGACGTCGTTGCTTTTTTTGTTTCGGCTCGGAAAGATTTTTGTCAGGTTTCTCAATTCAACTTTCATGGTTCCTCATTCCTCACTCAGTCATATATAAATTTCTTTGAGATACAAGCTTATGCGCATCAGGCAGACTGGTCATTTCGGACCTCTTCTGCGTGAATGCGTTTTTGATATTCCAGAAGATCCTCGTAGGTATCAAAGATCTTTTGGCTTGCATAGTCCACCGCAACCGTCCGGGACAGCTTATCGTGAATGACGGGACGTGTAGGACTGCTGCACAGAAGCAGGATCTGCAGTACCGCAAGTCCGCCGAGAATGATCACGCCGACCAGTCCCATTCCCAGGAAGATCATCATGAAGATCGCCAGAACGGGAACCATCAGCTCAATCGTATATTTTCCGAGAATTGCGCGAATAAATAACAGTGTGGGGGTGATCCTGACACGGTCCTCACGCATCACGGCAAGGCCGAAGATCTTTTTGCCAAGCGTGCGACCGTCCTTGAACAGAAGCGGAACGACGAATTCCAGCAGGACTGTCGGAACCAAAAGACCGAAGGTCACGATCAGCAGCGTATGGGTAAACAGCAACGAATACAGACGATTTGCTTCTGCATCCTGCGATAACGCCCGGCTTGCCTCATCATATTTGGCACGCTCGGCATCGGTCAGAGCATCGAAGGCCTCCTGCGTAATATCGTAATCCACGCCGTAGGTCTGCTCGTAGGATTGGATGGTGCTTTCCAGCTTTTGCACGTTCGCATCGTACCCGAGCGCCCAGGAAAGGAACCACGCAACACCAATGGCAAGCGCAAATAAGAGAACAAGATCCAATAAAGCTGCGGAAATACGCTTCCACATTCCCGCCGTTTGCACTTCGTTCATTCCGGTGTCTCCTCCCTTCCCGACGTGAATCTATGTCGTAGGACAAACATAGCCGTATATATTATAACACCAAGTCACCCATAAAAACAACCTCAAATTTTCGTTTTTGACAAAATCACTATTTTTTCGTCACTTTTATTAAATTCCTTTACTGTCATGCAAAGCCAATCTCTCTATTTTGCAACAATTGACGAAAGCCTAATCTTCCAAAAACGGAAAATATGACCGCTGATTCAAAAAAATTGCAAGAAAATGCTTGACAATCTCAAAAAAAGCCTTGTATAATGGTGTCAATCGAATTCATTTTTGCAGGATGATCTCACATTCCCCTCATTTCAATCCAAAAATGAGGGATTCGTCATTTTCCCCAAACAATTTTGCAGCAAAAAAAACGAAAGGACATAACAAATGAGAATTTTAATCGTCCGTCACGCAGATCCAAACTATGAAATTGACGGCCTGACGGAAAAGGGTACGCGTGAGGTTGCGCTCCTGACAAAGCGTCTGTGCAAAGAGAAGATTGATCATTTTTACTGCTCCCCGTTAGGACGCGCAAGGGCAACGATCGCACCAACGCTTCGCGCACTCGGCACAGAGGCGGTCATTTGCGATTGGCTGAAGGAGTTCAATTATTCCCACATTCAGCTTCCCTACGAGCAAAATCCAAGTGGCGGCTGGGACATTCTGCCCGAATATATGAACGAATCCGAGATTCTCTATTCTCCCACCGAATGGAGAGAGGCGCCGATCATCAAGGGAACGCAAAAGCTTGCGGATTACGATTGGGTATGCCACGAGTTTGACGCACTGCTTGAGGCGCACGGATACCGTCGCGAAGGTCGCATTTATCGCGCTGAAAGACCGAATCACGATACCATTCTGTTGGCTTGCCATTTCGGCTTGGGTGCCGTTTTGCTTTCCCACCTGATGTTCTGCTCGCCTTATTCACTCTGGCAGCATACCTGCTTAGCCCCCACCTCGGTGACCACTGCTTATACGGAGGAACGGCGTAAGGGCATCGCCTCCATACGCCTCTCGGCGATCGGGGATACGTCGCATCTCTTTGAAATCGAGCCCATCTCCTTCTCCGGGCGCTTCTGCGAGTGCTTCACGGATGATACCAGACACGATTGAAAAAAGCCGCTTGGCGGTTGCGAATTGCAACCGCCAAGCGGCTTTTCCTTGCAAAAACGGGGATTTTTGTATCTTCCGTTATCCTTCTCCCTCGTTAAAAACGATCTCTGTCACCGTCAAAGTATCTTCGCAGACACGGAAGCGAATGTCGAAATTCAAGAAGTAAAATCCGTATTCCCGATCGGGATCGTTCTGATATGCGGGGCGCGGATCCTGCTCCAAGGCGGATATCAACCCGGCAAGTCTGTCGGCAGGCACCTTCTGCTTCAGCTCCTCGTCAAAGATGACCTTCAGAGCGTGATCTGCAGTCGATTCTGCAAAGCCTGCCTTGGCGTCGGGCTTACAGTCCGCAATCGGTAAGTAAGGCTTGATATCAAAAATCGGCGTTCCGTCCATCAGATCCGCTCCGCTGACCTTAAGCACCGTTCCGCGGCTGTCAAAGACGATTCCCTCCAATTTGACGCAGGAAAGACCGATGGGATTGGGGCGAAAGGGCGAGCGTGTCGCAAAAACGCCCATACGGCGGTTTCCTCCAAGACGCGGCGGACACACCGTCGCGGACCATCCTTCCCGCTCCACCTTAGAGAAGTCCCAGATGAGCCAGATATGTGAAAATTCCGCAAGTCCCCTCATCGCGACGGGGTCGCGATATGCGGGCTCCATGACAATTTCCGCCTTGAGTCCCTCGGCAAGACCGCTTTGCCGCGGAATGCCGAACTTGGTCGGAAAATCCGTACGGATCCTTGCAATGACCTTTAATTCCTTCATGTCTATCCTTCCTTTTACTACGTCAAGCTTCCCTTTTTCTCGGTACTTTCCGCATTTTTTTGCAAAAAATCATGTTTTTCGCTCTTGCTCACGCTTGGCGCGTTGCTTTTTCCCGATCTCGTTTTCCGTATCGCAAACCGTTGCGCGCTTGATGGTATCAAAGCCGAACTGGTTGCGGATGGAATCCACAACGCGGTCCAGCTGCCTTGCGCGCTCCCGATCCTCTGTTTCAAACAGAGAGAGCTGCCCTTCCTCATCCTTGGAAAGATTCGTCAGGGAAAGACCAAGCAAACGGATCGGCGTTTTTCCGTTCCAAAGCTCATCAAACAGCGCACAGGCGATCCCGAACACCTCGTCGGTAATATCGGTCGCTGTATTCAATCGCTTTTGATGCGAAGCATCCTTAAAATCCGCACCTCTGACCGTAACGGATACTGAAAACGCCTTCGCCTTGTCGGCACGCATGCGTGAGGTGACACTGTCCGCAAGTGCCAAAAGGATCGACTTTGCGGAATCCGCATCCGTAATGTCCCTTGCCAGAGTGGTGGAATTGCTATATCCCTTTGCATCCTCAAGCTTCCCGTGTACGGGGGAATCGTCCAGCCCATTGGCGAAGCAGTGCAGCTGAGTTCCCTGCTTTTCTCCAAAAAGCGCCTGCAGATAGGAAAGATCGGCGCATGCCAGATCTCCGACCGTTCGGATATAGACACGCTCCAGGCGTTCGGCAGTGGCACGCCCCACCGAGAAAAGCTCCCGCACGGGCATTGGCCAGAGCTTTGTCCGAATCTCTCCGTCAAATAAGGTATGGACCTTATCCGGCTTTTCAAAATCGCTCGCCATTTTGGCAAGAAGCTTGTTGCTTCCGATTCCCACGTTGACGGTAAAGCCGAGCGTATCGCGGATCTCGTTCTTGATATGAAGCGCGATCGCGACGGGATCGGGGTACAGCCGCTCCGTTCCGCTCATGTCCAGAAAGCACTCGTCAATGGAATATTGCTCCACGATCGGGGCATATTTGCGGCAAACTGCAAGGAAATCGTGGGAATTTTTCTCGTAAAGCCTAAAGTTCGGCTTTGCAAGATAGAGGTCGGGACATTTGCGGAGCGCCTGCACGATGGGCTCACCCGTCACAACGCCCATTTGCTTTGCGGGGATGGATTTGGCGAGAATGACACCGTGACGTCTTTCCTCGTCACCACCGATGGCGGACGGGATCTTACGAAGATCCGCTTGTCCCCGACGGACACGTTCTGCCGCCTCCCAGGAAAGAAACGCGTTATTGACGTCCACGTGAAAGATCAGTCGCTTCATCCGTATTCCTCCCCTTTTTCATCGGCAAGATCCGCCGTTTTTATCATTATAACGCAAAAAGAGAAAAATATCAATAAAATATTCTGTGTTCCGCCCGAAATTCACAACATTTTTTTCCAAAGCCCTTGCTTTTGCAGGTTAACTATGCTATAATAAAACGAATTTTTACAACACGCGCGTACGGAGGTGAGGACACATGATATTCGGTAAGCATATCAACCGCTATTACAAACGGTTTGCGGTTGTGCTGGTTATCGGTGTTTTGACACTTGCAGCAGTTGACTATTTACAGTTGATTATCCCAAATCTATATCAGATGCTGATCAACGGCATCAACGACGGTGTGGTTGAGGTCAACGGGGAAACGCTTCCCTTTGACATGAATTTCTTGCTCGACCGCATCTGTATGCCCATGGTCGTTATCATTCTTGCCTTGGCAGTCGGCAGATTTTTGTGGCGTATTTGCTTCTTCGGATCCGCGATCAAGCTGGAAACCGATCTGCGCAACAGAATGTTTGACCACGCAAAAAATCTTTCTCGCGAATACTATCAGGTCAATAAGGTCGGAAACCTGATGAGCCTGTTCACAAACGATCTTGATACCGTTCAGGAGTGCTTCGGCTCGGGTATCATGATGATGTTTGACGCAATCCTCCTTGGCGGCCTTGCCATCATCAAAATGTGGCGTATGAATCCGCTTCTGACGGGACTTTCCTTAATTCCGATGGCGCTCTTGCTTGCGGTCAGCACGGTCATCGGAAAATTCATGATGAAAAAATGGGACGCAAGACAGGCCGCGTTCTCCAAGCTTTCGGACTTTTCGCAGGAAAGCTTTTCCGGCATTGCCGTTATCAAGGCATTTGTCAAGGAAGGTAAGGAGCTTTGGGAGTTCAAAAAGCTCAATGAGGAGAACGAGAATGCGAACGTGGACTACACCCGCGCCTCTACCCTGCTCCGCATCTTAGTCGGACTGTTCGTCGAATCCGTCATTTGCGTCATTTTGGGATACGGCGGATACCTCGTCTATGCGGACGTCTTCAACGCAGGACAGCTGATGGAGTTCATCGGCTACTTTACCACGACCACCTGGCCCATCATGGCGATCTCGGAGCTGATCGATATGACCTCCCGCGGTCGCGCCTCGCTTCACCGTATCGGTGAGCTTCTCGATGCGGAACAGACCGTAAAGGATGCTCCCGGCGTCAGCGACATCGAGAATGTCCGCGGTAAGATCGAGTTCAGAAACCTGACCTTCCGCTATCCCGACGGCGAATACGATGCCCTCAAGGATATCTCCTTTGTGATCAACGCCGGAGAAAACGTCGGACTTGTCGGAAAGACGGGATCCGGAAAGAGCACCCTCGTCGACCTGATCCTCCGTACCTATAACGTGGAGAACGGCACGCTGTTCGTCGACGATACAGACGTCAATACCGTATCCATCCGCAGTCTGCGCGACATGTGCGCGTACGTGCCGCAGGATAACTTCCTGTTCAGCGATACCATTGCAAACAATATTTCCTTCGGCGTGTCCGGCGGAACGGAGGAGGAAATTACGAACGCCGCGATCCTTTCGGACGTGGACGGAAATATCCGCGAATTCAAAATGGGATATCAGACCGTCCTCGGCGAACGCGGTGTCACCGTATCGGGCGGACAAAAGCAGCGCATCTCCATTGCGCGTGCACTGATGAAAAACGCGCCCATTCTCATTCTGGACGATTCGGTTTCCGCGGTGGATACCAAGACCGAGAAAAGCATTCTGGAAAATCTGCGAAAGACACGCAGCGGAAAGACCACTATCCTGATCGCGCATCGCATCTCGACCGTTGAAAAAATGGACAAGATCATCTTCATCGACGACGGCAAGATCCAAGCCATCGGTCATCACAGTGACCTGTACCGTGACTGCCCCGACTACCAAAAGATGGTAGACCTGCAGAAGCTGGAGGAGGAAGGAGGCAACCACAATGCGTGAATACTTACCGATTCTGATCGTTGGCGCGATCATCGCCACCTTCTCAACAGCCTTTATCTTAGCATACGCCTTCATGAAAAACAAAAAGGAAGCCATAGGCTTTGACCGAAACATGAAGGATACCGAGATCATCAAGCGTTTGTTCAAATACGCGCGTCCCCATTACAAGAGCTTCATTCTGGTACTCCTGATCATGCTCTTGTCCATCGCGTACGATCTGATCTCTCCGATGTTCGTCGGATATATCGAGGAGCTGATCAAGCAGGATTTTGAGCTCAAGCCCCTCTTTATTGCAGTCGGACTTTATGCGGGAATCCTGGTCGTTTCCATGGCAGCCTCCTACGTTCAGGCGATCATCCTGCAAAAGACCGGACAAAAGATCCTGTCTGCGATGCGTATGGATATCTTCGCGCACATCGAAAGCCTTTCGCACGATCAGCTCAATCAGATGCCCGTCGGAAAGCTTGTCACGCGCGTGACAAACGATACCAACGCGATCTCCATGATGTTCACCCATATTCTCGTCACGATGGTGAAAAACGTCTTCGTGATTGTGGGCATTCTGGGAGCAATGCTCCTGCTCAATTACGCTTTGACGCTGATGGTGCTCTGCTTTGTTCCCTTCGTGGTGCTTTTCACCATTATCTTCCGCAAATTCTCGCGCAAGGCATACCGCAAGGTCAAGGACGGAACCACTGACATCAACACCTATCTTTCGGAAAATCTTTCGGGAATCAAGATCACACAGATCTTCAACCGCGAGGATCAGAAGATGGAGGACTTCTTAGAAAAGAGCAACACGCTTTGCAAGGCGAAGCAAAATCAGATCTTTGTCTTCGGCATTTTCCGTCCCATGGTCTATATGCTCTATATTTCCTCGGTGCTCTGCCTGTTCTACCTTGGCGGTCGCGGAGTCATCAAGGATATTACCATGTTCGGACAAGCCATGAACAGCGGAACGGTGATCACCTTCTATCTCTACATTTCCCGCTTCTTCAATCCCATTCAGGCACTTGCAGAGCAATTCAACTTCCTGCAAAACGCATTTGCCTCCGCCGAGAAGATCTTTACGGTTCTGGATATGGAGCCCCAGGTCGTGGACGAGGAGGATGCAATCGAGCTGGACGAAATCAAGGGCGAGATCGAATTCCGCGACGTCTGGTTTGCTTATAAGGAGGGTGAATGGGTGCTCAAGGGCATTTCCTTCCACGTCGAGCCCATGCAGACCGTTGCACTCGTCGGTGCGACCGGCTCCGGAAAATCCACCATTCTCTCCCTGATCTGCCGCAACTACGATATTCAGAAGGGTCAGATCCTGATCGACGGAATTGATATCAAACATATCAAGAAATCCTCTCTGCGCCGCCATTTCGGTCAGATGCTTCAGGACGTATTCCTTTTCTCGGGAACCATTCGCTCCAACATCGTCCTCCGCGAGGAATCCTATACGGAAGAAGAAATTATACAGGCATGCAAATACGTCAACGCCGATGCCTTTATCAACAAGCTGGAGGCGGGTCTTGACGAGGTCGTGCGTGAGCGCGGAAACAACTTCTCTGCGGGTCAGCGTCAGCTGCTCAGCTTTGCGCGCACCATCATCCACAAGCCCTCCGTGATGATTCTGGACGAGGCAACCGCAAACATTGATACCGAAACCGAGCTTTTGATTCAGGATTCGCTGGAAAAGATGAAGAATATCGGCACGATGCTGATCGTGGCGCACCGTCTTTCCACCATTCAGCACGCCGACAATATCATTCTGCTCTCGGACGGTCAGATTCTGGAGCAAGGCTCACATCAGGAGCTCTTGCACCAAAAGGGACGCTACCATCAGCTCTATATGCTGCAATACAGCAAGGAGCAACTCAAGCAGCGCACCTGATCATACAAAAAAGTTCCCCGCAACGCCTATGCGTTGCGGGGTGTTTTTTGATCTTATTGCAATCCCAGAATAATCTGGATCGTCCTCTCTACTCCCTGTCGAATGACCTTGACCTGAATGACGTCCCCTTTTTTGTGACCGTAGAGTGCCTCCGAAAAATCGTCCAGATCGGAAACCGTTTTTCCGTCCGCCTCGATGATCAGATCGTTTACGTATAAGAATCCGTACGCACCACTCTTTCTATCAATGCTTTCAACAAGGATACCGCCGTTTGTAGCGGTGTACCGTTTGCCACCGGCCTGATAGTGCGCTCCCTTCTCGATCTCCCTGCCCGTAACGCCGATTTTCGGACGCACGCGGGAGAAATCCGTTACAACGTCATCTGCGTTTCCGCTCTGAATGATCGCGTTCAAAAGCTCCATCGCTCCGTTGATGGGAAGTGCAAACCCGATATTCTCATAATCGGTCAGCTTTCTGGTTATGATCCCGACCACCTCTCCGCGGTTGTTGCAAAGGGGTCCTCCCGAATTTCCGTGATTGACCGGGGTGTCGGTCTGGATCATCTTCAATTCGGCGAAATGATCGCTTCCCTCTACCATGATCACACGCTCCAGTGCCGAAATAATGCCTTGCGTCGTGCTCCAGGAGCCGCTGACACCTGCGGGATTTCCGATCGCGATCGCGGTCTCTCCGACCAGCAGCTCATCTACGTTTCCGATCTTGACGGTAGGATAACCGTTACCGTCGATCTTCAGGACCGCAAGATCCTCCTCCTCGCGAAAGCCCACGAGCTTCGCCGTCAGCGTCTCGCCCGAGAGCAGCTGTACCCGATAGGTGTTGTGCTCGCTCAAAACGTGATAATTGGTTGCAATATAACCGTCCTCACGGATAAAAAATCCGGTTCCGTAGCTGTATGCGCTACCGTGGTACGCCATGATCAGAACGGTGGAGGGCTTGACCAGCTCGGACACCTCGGTCGTCGTCAGAATCGGAGAGGGCTTTCCAAAGCCGTCCGTCTGATACCAGATCAGCGTTCCGATCAAAGCACCCATGCAAAGCAGCACTACCGTGCAAAGGATCAGCGCGTAGACCAGAACTCCCTTTACGGGATTCTTTTTGCGCACGCTACGATCAAAAGCGCTCTGTGCGCCGTAATCCCAATGATAGCGGTAGATCGGCTCTTGTACCTGCACTTGATCTTGTACTTGATCCTGTACTTGTTCTTGTCCCTGTACCTGCTCCTGTGCTTGCGTGTTTTCTTGCTCTTGTGCCGGTTGTACCTGCTCCGGCTGCTCTTCAGTTGCTTGCTTTGGCTCCGGCTCGTTTTCCTCCGGCTTCAGAGCCTGATCTTCTTCTAACATACGTATCCTTTCTGCGCGGTGCTCTCCTTACTCGGACTTGGAGGAAGGAGCTCCGGCTGTATGAGATCGTGATAAAGTAAACGTAAATTCACAGTTTTTGCCGCTTTCACTCTTGACCCAGATCTTTTCTCCGTGTGCGGCAATGATGGTTTTGGAAATATAAAGTCCCAAGCCGATACCGGATTTATCCAATCCGCGGCTCTTATCACTCTTGTAAAAGCGGTCGAATATGAAGGGAATGTCATCCTTCGGGATGCCCGCCCCTTCGTTATAAACCGACACCTGAACCTTCTTCTCGCGGATCTCCTCAATGCAGACCGAAAGCTTGCCGCCCTGATTGGAAAATTTGACCGCATTGTGGCAGATATTGTAAAACACCTGATAGATCGCGTCGTGATCCGCCTGCACGAAAATGCGCTCCTCATCACAGACAAAGGAAATATCCAGCTGCTTTTCCTCAATCTTTTGCTCTAAAGAGATCAGGATCACGCGCGCCATTTCGCAAATATCAAAGGATTTCATCACGAATTTGCGATCTCCCGCCTGAATACGCGAAAGATCCAGGAGGGATGCCACCAAGCGCGAGAGGCGGTGCACCTCAAGAGAAACCACCTCTAAGTAATGATCCTGCTCCTCGGGTGGGATCACGCCCTCCCGGATGCCGTCGATAAAGCCCGCGATCGTCGTCATGGGTGTTCGCAGATCGTGCGACACGTTGGCGATGAAGGAGCTGCGCATCTTTTCCAGGTTTTCCAGAGACTCCGCCATCTGATTGAAGGCCTCGGCAAGCTCACCGACCTCGTCCTTTCCTCGGACAACGACGCGTTTTTCAAAATCTCCGTCCGCAAAATCATGCACGACGTCGTTCATCTCGCGAAGCGGCTGAACCGTTCTCTCGGTGATAAAATATGCAGCGATGAGGGAAGCGAGAATCACCAGCAGTGCCGCCGTAATGACGGTTTGCGTGATCTCCTCGACCATAATGCCCCAGTGGATATTGGTGGAGCCCACCGCCACGATGGCACAAAGCGCGCCCGTTTCGTCATAGACTCCAAGCGCACGGATCAGCGCCTTATGATTTGCCTCGTCAAAGGCAACCGTATCCGAATATTCCCGCTGTGTCTGAATGCCTTGAACAAGCGGTGCGGGAAACGCCTGCTCCTCGCGATAAGGAGTATCCTCATCCCCCAGCACCTTGGCATAAAGCACCTTGCCCTGACTGTCGGATACCCACAGGGAAAGATTGTCTTTTCCGCTCATGGAAAAGGTATTGAACAGACGGTCCAGCTCATCGCCGGCACTCCCCTTCAGCTGCTCCTCCAGGGAAGCCGCCGAATTCTGAACGTCATCCGAAAGCGCGCCCTGCATCACTTGGGCGACCTGATCCATCAGTTCGTTCTTCGCCTGACCGGAGTAATGACTGACAATAGAGGTCACGATCAAAAGCAGGAGCACAAATCCGAACGTGATAATGGTCATAAAGACCGTGACGTATTTTGCAAATACGCTTTTGAACAAGTTACCTTCCTCCTGTGCTTGATGTACGCAAACGAATATCAGCCCAGCAGCTCAAACTTATATCCGACGCCCCAAACAGTCTTGAGAAGCCATTTGTCGGATACGCCCTCCAGCTTTTCACGCAGACGCTTGACGTGGACGTCCACCGTGCGGGAATCGCCCAGATAATCGAAGCCCCAGACCTTATCCAGAAGCTGATCACGCGTAAAGACGCGGTTGTAATGAGATGCCAGGAAATAAAGCAGCTCCAGCTCCTTGGGAGGAATGTCAACGCTCTTGCCGTTGAGCTTGAGCTCGTATTTCTGCAGGCTGATCTCGATGTTCTCGTATTTGATGACTTCCTCATCATTCTGATGCATATGCGTCTGATAACGGCGCAGCACCGCCTTGACTCTCGCGGAGAGCTCCTTCATATCAAAGGGCTTGACCACAAAATCATCGGCACCGAGCTCAAGTCCCAATACCTTGTCGAAGACCTCGCCCTTGGCGGTGATCATGATAATGGGCTTGGACGAGATCTCACGGATCTCACGGCAAACCTGCCATCCGTCCTTTTTCGGCATCATAATATCCAGCAAAACGAGATCGGGCTCAAAGAGCTTGAAATAGCTCAGTCCCTCCACGCCGTCATTTGCTACCTTGACGTCATAGCCTTCGTTCTCAAAATAGATCTTAAGAAGCTCGCTGATGTTGGAATCATCGTCTACAACCAGAATTTTCGTATCCGTCATGTTAAACCTCCTGAAAGTGTGTCTATCGTTATGTTTCGGGCGTGCTGTTAAAATCAGTATACCCGATCAAGGGGGCGGTTGCGTGATGGAAAAATGAATTTTCAAGTATTTTCCATTTCTCAAAAATGAACAATCGGGCGGAAATCATCACATAAGGCAACGATACATCCTTCCCTCCTCCTATTATATCATAAATTTGAATATATTGCAAATGGTTTTGGAACATTTTTTGCTTTTTTGTAGAATTTATTTATAAATTTTATAAAACGCGTACTTCCGTCAATTTATTTGGAGCGGAGCTATTGAAAAATCCGCATCGGTGTGGTATAATGACAAAAGAATCTGACAGAAAAGGCACCGTTGTGCCTTCAGTTTTTATTCAAAGGAGAATCGATATACATGAAACTCGGTATCGTAGGACTTCCGAACGTCGGAAAAAGCACGCTGTTTAACGCGTTGACCAATGCGGGGGCAGAATCTGCAAATTACCCCTTTTGCACCATCGAGCCAAACGTAGGCGTTGTCACCGTTCCCGATAAGCGCTTGGATTTCCTGGCGGACATGCATCATCCCAACAAGTTCACCCCCGCCACCATTGAATTCGTGGACATCGCGGGACTTGTCAAGGGCGCCTCCAAGGGAGAGGGACTTGGCAACCAGTTCCTTGCAAACATCCGCGAGGTGGACGCCATCGTACACGTCATCCGCTGCTTTGAGGATGACAATATCATTCACGTCGACGGTCAGATCAATCCCGCAAGGGATCTGGAAACCATCAATCTGGAATTGATCTTCTCGGACATGGAGGTTCTGGAGCGTCGCATGGATCGCACGCGCAAGGCGATGAAATCCGATAAGAAATACGGCGCGGAGCTTGCGGTGTTCGAAAAGCTTTATCACGCGCTGGAGGAAGGAAAATGTGCCCGCACCGTTGAGCTGGATGCGGACGAGGAGGCATGCCTTTACGATACTCCCCTTCTGACGCGCAAGCCCGTTCTGTACGTTGCAAACGTCAGTGAGGACTATGCGGGAACCGAGCCCCTCGACAACGAGGCATATCTCACTCTTAAGGAATACGCCGCGAGCGAGCATTCGGGTATCATTCCGATCTGCTGCCAGATCGAGGCGGAGATCGCGGAGCTCAACGGAGAGGAAAAAGCACTCTTCCTTGCAGACCTTGGCATTGAGGAAAGCGGACTTGACCGTCTGATCAAGACGAGCTATTCCCTCTTGGGACTGATCAGCTTCCTGACGGCAGGACCTGACGAATGCCGTGCTTGGACCGTTCGCAAGGGCACGAAAGCCCCCAAGGCAGCGGGCAAGATCCACTCCGATATTGAGCGCGGATTCATTCGTGCCGAGGTGCTTGCCTTCTCTGATCTGGAGAAGTACGGCTCCATGAACGCCGCAAAGGAAGCAGGTGTGCTTCGCAGCGAGGGCAAGGAGTACGTTATGCAGGACGGCGACATCGTATTCTTCCGTTTTAACGTTTAACAGAACTTCATAAAAGAAGGCAGACTGCTGCACGGCAGTCTGCCTTCTTTGATTAAATGCGGAAAAATACCGCAAAATTGAGGATCAGCATATAGATCAGCCAAATATCGTGGAGCAAAAACAGCATACCCGCAAACTTACTTACCCGATAGAAGCATCCTGTAATGCAGATCGCCAGACAAAGAATGAGAATGCATTCAAGGATACTCAAAAATACCCATCCCTTTGCAAAGAAGGTTGGATACCACAAAAGCTCCAGAACCGCAAGCAAAACAAAGAACATACAGCCCTTATATTTTTCCGCGTCACATCCGCCTAAGCGGTACATCAGGATAAAGCCCGCAGCGCACCCGATGATAAAAAAGGAAAGCGACCATGCAACGCACATCAGAAACGCCGGAGGAACGAAATCTCCGATACCGGTTTCCAACAGCATCCGATAAGGCGTTCCCGCCACAAACCGCACCGCAAGTCCCGCAAAGAGCATAAGCGCCCCGAAGATCAGCATCACAATCGGATTGGATTGCTCCAGCTCCATCGTCAGCCACGCGCGCACGGTAACCCTTCCGTATCGCTTTTTATACAAGAACAGCACCTCCCTTACAAAGGTGCTGTTTGTCGGCACCCTGCGCTAACACCTTATGCGTAAGGAAACCGAATTATGACCGATTACGCGTGCCGCTTCCAAACGGGATCAGGAATCTCCAATCCTCATCCTCCCATATCTCTGCGTGATACGGGCAGGACCGGTTGAACTGCGTCTTCCCTTTGGAAATACCGCAGAAATCAGTCAAAATGCTTGCAAAATACGGAGCATTTTCATCCGTGACGGGTGGGAGCTCCGCGGGCGGCACGCGATACACGTACTGCGCGTCATCCACCGTTACCTGGATCGGGAAATGCCGTTCCACCCGAATCAAGCCGACACTCTCACAGTCCTGCGACGGACAGCTGCCGTGAGAGATCCCACCGTTTTGGGTGTCATAGGCACAGAGCACGTGGCACGTGCAAGTTGTCTTGGGCTCAGTCCCCCTGACAAACCACCCAAGCTCCCGACGGCTTCCGCGCGCGTCATGCTCACACGCAGAAGCCGGAAGGAGTCCCGAATCCTTGCAATAGGACACCCGAATGACGTCACTTGGAACCTCGAATGCTTCCATGCATCCTTTTTTTCTTACGATCTGCGTCATCACGTCGTCCCAGACCGAGGTGGCGCAGCTTCGCTTGGTAACGGGCTGGGGATATTCGTATCCAAACCAAACGCCGCAGATCAATTCAGGCGTGTATCCGATAAACCATCGGTCGTATTCGCGGTTGGAGGTGCCCGTCTTACCCGCACATTCGATCTGTGAACGCAAGGAGATCTCCGCGCCGCTTCCGTCTGTCACCACTCCCTGTAGCAGCTTCGTCATCACGGCGGCATTCCCCTCACTCATAACCACCTCGGAGGAATCGGGGCGTGAGAGAAGAAGATTCCCCTGCGAATCCGTCACACGGTAATAGGAACGGCATGGGTGATACATTCCCTGATCCGCAAAGACCGTATAAGCGGTGCTCAGCTCCCGCAGAGTGATTCCGTAATTGAGCTGACCGAGGGCGAGGGCTGCGAGATCGCAGTCGTTTGCCGCCGTGTCACGGCGTAAGGCGGACAGATGAAAGCGATCCCTTGCCACCGCAAAGGAGTGCTCTGTCCCCAGCTGCTGTAAAATACGCACCGCAACCGTATTGGTGGAGTGTGCCATTGCGTAGGAAGCGGTAGTAAGTCCCCGATAACGACCGTTTGCGTTGCGGGGCCAAGAGATCTCTCCCCCCTCGCCGAAATCCACGGGAACGTCATCGTATACACTTCCCCAGGTCAGCGTGCCGTTTTCAAGCGCGGGCGCGTACACCGTGATGGGCTTGAGTGCGGATCCCGGCGGACGGAGCGTCTGCGTTGCAAAATTCTGCACCCGATTTCCCTTCTTTTGTCCGACGGAACCGACCACTCCAAGGATGTCCCCCGTTTTGTTATCCAAAACAATGAGGGCGGATTCCGCATGCGTGCCATCCTCGCCCGTTGGAACGGAAATCGCCGTGCGATAGCATTCCTCCACGGTGCGCTGGATCTCCTCATCCATAGCAAGATCGATCCGCAGCCCTCCCGAATAGACCAGCCTTGACGCCGCGCTTCGATTCAGACCGTACTCTCTTTCCAGATCCGCTATAATATCCTCAATCGCCATATCGATATACCAGGAATTGATCCCTCCGCTTTCCTCCTCACTGACAAGGAGCGTCAAGGGGCTTGCGACGGCGACATCGTGCGCGTCGTGATCGATCATCCCCTGGGAAAGCATTTCATCCAAAATCAGATTTCGACGTGCGAGATTGTTTTCCGGGTGGCGGATCGGGTTATAATAAGACGGGCTGTTCGTAATGGCAGCCAGAGATGCGCACTCCGCAAGCGTCAGTTCCCCGACCGATTTGGAATAGTAATGCCTTGCCGCCGCTACGATCCCGTCGCATCGGTCCGAAAAATGGATTACGTTGAGATACAATTCCATAATCTCGCTTTTATCCATATTCCGTTCCAGATCCAACGCATAAAGGATTTCCTGAATTTTCCGACTGACGGTGACCTGATCGTTTCCCGTCACGTTCTTGACGACCTGTTGGGTGATCGTCGAGCCTCCGAAGCTGTCCGAAAAGCCAAATATCCAGTTCAGGGATGCCGACAGCGTTCTTCTCAGGTCCACACCGTTGTGTTGGTAAAAGCGTTTATCCTCAATGGCGATAAAGGCATCCGAGAGCTGCTTTGGAATGTCTGCCGACGAAAGATAATCGGTTTTTGGAAAGGAGGCATATCCCTCCGAGATGGGCCGTGAGCATCCCAAGCGATTTGCCCGATCCTCGAACTGATACACGTAAAAGCGCGGCGCGATCCCCTTGGCGGAAAGCCGAAAGAAATCCGTCGGCACGTGCAAGGAAAAGCGATGCAAAATATACGCGCCCGAAAAAATTGCCAGACATCCGCAAAGCAAGATCCCCACGCAAAGAATCAATCCGATGACACGAAGTGCACGTCTGCCTTTTGTGTTTCCTCCCATAAATCGACCTCCATTTGACTTTTCGCAAATAGTATTCCAACATTCGTTACATAATACACGGCATGCGGGTTATGCTAACATTACCCCCGTTGCAAAAAAATGAGAATGGAGAAAGAGTATGGATGTACCAAAAATTCTGATCGCGCTTTGCGGATTGATCCTTTTAATTTGCCTGACGCTGTCCATTACCACGCTATCGTCCCTGCGCAACGCGATTGCGGAAAACGGACTGATCGTAGAGGAAGCGGAGGAGCTGATCGATCAGCTGGACGGATACGTTGACGTTTTCAGTCAGGCTGCCAAGGATGAAGCGGACCTGGAAAATGCCGATATTTTGGTAGATGCACCCCAAAAGGAGTCGCAATTTATGATCAAGGAGATCAACGGTAAGATCGCGATCTATACCGCCCAGGGGCAGTTCCTTTTTGAAAGCGACACGCACGTATCCACGCTACCCGCCAAGGAGCGTGAGGAGATCCGACAGGGGATCCTGTGCAGCACCCTGGAGGAGCTTCTTTTGCGGATGCAGGATTACGGAAGCTGATCCGAAAACGAAAAAGCGAGGGAACGCGCTTCCCTCGCTTTTCTGTTCAGCTTTGCTGCTTGAAATAACCCTGCGGATGCATGCAGGTCGGGCAGATCCTGGGCGGCTCCTTGCCGACAACCACGTATCCGCAGTTGAGGCAGATCCACTTGGTGTCCGCGCTCTGCGAGGTAAACACCTCTCCGTTCCTGACACGCTGCAGCTCCCTTTGATAATTGTCCTCGTGCTGCTTTTCAATGGAGGCAACGCGCGCAAAGAGTCCGGCAATGGCATCAAAGCCCTCCTCCCTTGCGGTCTTTTCAAACTCCGCGTACATCGTGGACCACTCAAAATTTTCGCCCTTGGATGCCACCTCTAAATTCTTTTCGGTCGAGGACCAGCCGCCAAGGTACTTAAACCACAGCTCAGCGTGCTCCTTTTCATTGTCCGCCGTATCGCGAAAGAGCTGGGAGATCTCAACGTATCCGTCCTCCTTCGCCTTCTTTTCAAACCATTTGTAGCGTAAATACGCCTGAGATTCACCGCTGAGTGCGGTATGCAGATTGCGTTCGGTCTGCGTGCCCGCGAGCTTTTCCAAAAGCACGCCCGTTTCTGTGTAGCTTGCCATAATACCTCCAAAATAAAGAATCGGGGAGAACCCGTAAAGAGTATCTCCCCAAAATATGGCGCTTTATTCAAAAAAAGCATTCGTTTTGTTTGGATTTGCTTCCCATTCGCTTCGCAGGATCGAGCAAATTCCGACGTCGATATAATTTCCCTTGACAAGCATCCCCTGGCGAAGGGTTCCCTCATAGGTCATACCGACGCGCTCCATGACCTTGCGCGAGCGCTCGTTTCCTTCCATATAGCGCGCTTCGATGCGGTTGAGGTTGAGCTTTTCAAATCCGAAATTGAGCACACGGCAAAGCGCCTCCTGCGCAATGCCCTTTCCCCAATATTCGGGATTTAAGACGTATCCGACCTCGGCACTGTCCGAGGTGCAGTTAAAGGAGGTAAATCCGCAGGTACCTACCATGCGTCCCTCGGGCTCGTAAAAGATCGCCCAATCGTAGTACATGCCCGCAGCATAGCGGTTGCCCAGATACTGCAGATATTCTCTGGTGTAGGCTCTGTCGGGATGGGGATACCACGTCAGATACTGCGTCACGTCCTGGCGGGAGGAGTACGCGTAAACGTCCTCGGTATCCGATACCAAAATCTTCCGCAAGGTCAAACGCTTTGTCGTAAGCTCGGGCAGATGTGAAAATATACGGTACAGCTTTTCTTTCTTCATCACAGTCATCCTTTTGTTTTCTTCCACTGGGTCTATTATATCAAAAAAGACGAGAAATGCAATTCTTTTTTTGAAAAAACAAAGAGTTTTTTATAAACTTCTTTCTTTCTGTCAAAAAATGTGCTATAATAGAGTGAAGATCGCAAAAACGGTGGATCCGACAAAACGAAAACGGGAGGAATGCGGCGATGGATTTTATTGTGCCTGAAATTTTGTCGGGCGAGCTTGTGCCCGTTCTTCTCGGTTGCTCGGCACATACGGCGGAGCTTTCCCTGAAGATCTTCCGTCGGTACGGCGTCGTTTCTCACGTGTTTTGCAACAAAATTCCGCTCTCGCTCCGCTTTTCCGCCTTTCTCAGGTTTCATAAGGTCGGAAAAACGCGCGGACAACTCTTAATGACAACGGCACTGTTGGATTTTGCCGAGCAGATGGGAAATGCTGACGTCATCCTGTATCTCTTCCCTTGCTCCGAGGAATACGTCGATTTTCTTTGGGATCAGCAGGAAGCACTGGAAAGCAGGTACGTTCTGGCAGACCGCCGGACGGAAGCACAGATCAACAATCGAAATACCGAAGAATGAGAGGAGGAGCAACGGTGGACAGTCAGAAAAACAAACCCTTACTCGGCGTGCTTGGCGGTCTGGGACCGATGTCAAGCGTCTATTTTTACGAGCTTCTCACCTCCCATACAAAAGCAGACGGAGATCAAGGACACATTGACCTTTTGATCAGCAGCCGTGCCACGACACCCGACCGAACCGCTTACATATTGGGCACATCCGATCAAAGCCCTCTCCCTGCGATGAAGCAGGAGCGTGATCGCTTGGTTGGCGCGGGGGCTACCCTGATCGTCATTCCCTGCAACACCGCGCACACCTTTTACGAGGAGCTGCAACGCGATTGTCCCGTTCCGATCTTGAATATCATTGAAAAAACGGTCGGACACCTGACCGAGCAAGGCGTGGAAAAATTCGGGCTTCTGGCAACCGAGGGGACGGTCAGGTCGGGCTCTTATCAGTATTTTTGCAACGGGAGCAAGACCAAGTGCCTCATTCCCACCAAGGAGGAGCAAGCGCTGATCACCTCGCTCATTTATGATGAGATCAAGCAAAACCGCGCGCCCGATCTTTCCAAGCTCTACACCGTCGCACACGCACTGATCGCGCGCGGTGCTCAGCGCCTGGTGCTGGGCTGTACCGAGCTTTCCCTGCTCAAAAAGCACTCTCTTGACGATCAGATCTTCCTGGATTCTCTGGACGTTCTGGCATATCACACCGTTCTGTCCTGCGGCAAGGAGCCCATCGGCTTTGAGGAGGAATTCATGGCGTCCTCCAAAGGAGGTCCTGCGTGACACTCAAGGATTTACTTTCTCCCCTTGTGACCGATCTTTCAGGCGTTCCGCAGCGCGAAATTTCACACCTGACCGAGCGTGCAAGCGAGGCGCACTCCGATTCCCTGTTCGTATGCATTCGGGGCTTGCGCGCGGACGGGCACGATTATGCCCTGACAGCATATGAAAACGGATGCCGTTGCTTTGTTGCGGAAAAGGAATTACCTCTCCCCAAGGATGCCCACGTTCTGCGTGTCAAGAGCAGCCGCAAAGCGCTTGGAATCCTTGCGTCGCGCTTTTACGGAAATCCGTCGGAAAGGCTGAAGGTCATCGGAATTACGGGAACCAAGGGAAAAACCACTACGGCACAAATGCTGACCCGCATACTCAATCACGCAGGCATCTTTTGCGGATACGTCGGCACCAACGGAATTACATACGGAAGCGTTCAGAAACAAACCAAGAACACCACGCCCGATGCCGTTACGCTGCAACGCACCTTTTATGAAATGGCAGAGGCGGGCATGCAGGCGGTTGTGCTGGAGGTTTCCTCGCAAGCAATCCTGCAGCACCGCCTGACGGGCACGAGCGTCTTCTGCGCGCTCTTTACCAACTTTTCTCACGACCACGTAGGAATCGGGGAGCACACATCGGTCAAGGACTATTTTGCTTGCAAAAAACGCCTTTTTGAAGACTTTGGCGCGCAAAGCGCCGTCCTGAACGCGGACGATGACGCCTCCGCGCGCATCCTTGCGGATTCTCCCATCCAAACGCGCGTGTCCTGCTCTGTAAACGCTTGCGCGGACTACACTGCCGAGAGGATCGAGCCCACGTTTCTGTACAACGGTCTTGGCAGCAGATTTTCCGTTTGCCATGACGGCAAAAGCCTTTCCATGACACTTCCCATGCTCGGCAGCATCAACGTATCCAATGCCCTGCTTGCCTTGGCTACGGCAAACGCGGTGTTCGGCATTCCGCTTTTGGACTGTGCCAATGCCCTTTCCGACGTTTCGGTTGCGGGACGCTGTGAAGCGCTTCCTCTGCCAAACGGCGCGTGGGTGGTCATTGATTATGCACACAACGGCGTATCCCTGACCGAGCTTCTGCGCTCCTTACGCGCTTATCAGCCTTCCCGTCTTCTTTGTCTGTTCGGCTCTGTCGGTGAGCGTACGCAGATCAGAAGAAGCGAGCTCGGAGATGCCGCCGCGTCACTCTGTGATCTTTGCATTCTGACCTCGGATAATCCCGCAAACGAGGACCCCGAGCAGATCATTGCGCAGATCTCCCGATCCTTTGAAGGATCCTCCACTCCCTATTTTTGCATTCCAGACCGCGAGGAAGCCATTCTGTTTGCTGTTCGGCAAACGGAAAAAGGCGATATTCTGGTGCTTGCGGGAAAGGGACACGAGGATTATCAGCTCATCGGAGGCGAAATGCGCCCGTTCTGCGAGCGCGATATCGTGCGCTCGGCACTTTCCCTGCAAGCATAAACAAAGACGGTACCGCAAGCCGCGGTGCCGTCTTTTTTTGCGTTTGTTTACTTCTTTGCTTTTTTCATCCGGTAAACGTTGAGCAAAACGTAGACCGCGATCAGCAAGAGATCCGTTCCGATCAGGATCCCGTATGAGCCCAAGGTTGAAACCTCATGTCCGAAAAAGGAAATGCTGCAATCCAACGATCGTTTGATCTCCGCAATGGCATCTGCGGGAATGCCAAGCGAGGCAAGCTCCGAGATCGCACCCTGCATACAGTGCCCTCTCATCAGACTGGTTCCATAGGTTCCCGGAAGGCACGCGATCACGTTTTGCAAGACCGACGAAAACTGCGAGATCGGCATATAGGCACCCGAAACAAAGCCGTAGCCCGAGCTGACGATCGTTCCAAACGCGGAGATCTGTCCGTTTGTAGAGAGGAACAGATTGATGATCGAGGAAAGTGCCGTCCCAAACAGAACCAAGAGGAAAATATCCAGAAGGATCAGAAATACGTCCGCGACCGCAAGATACCATCCCACAAATGCCAGATAAACGAAGCAGATCACCGCTGCGCACAGGCAGATGATCATGGTCGAACAGAAGGACGCGATATAGTATCCCACCGCCAGCGCGGCAGGATGAACGGGAGAAACCAGAAAATCGCGGATGCTTCCGTTCGCCTTATCCTGAACCGTCAAAAAATTGGAGCACACGGCAACCGTTACGCAGGACACCGCTAAAATCGAGGACATCAGCTGTCCGCCCACAATGCCTCCGAGCACCTGATCGGACAAAACCAGACCTTCCGGCAAAAACGCAAGGAAGCTATCGCGGTAAACGTTTCCAAGGAAGGTGGCGTACAGTACAAGCAGGATCGCGGGGGTGATGAGCGACGTGAGGAACATCGCCTTATCCTTGAAAAAGAGCTTGATATTTCGTTTGATCAGTGCAAAAACGATCTTCATTTTCCCCTCTCCTCTCCAAGGCTTTTTCCCGTAGCCGCCAAAAAGACGTCGTCCATATTCCCCTTTGTGATCTCGTAATCCACAAACAGCTCCGGGTGCGCGATGATCAGCGCGGTCGCGCTCCCCGTGCTGGGAAGCATCAGCCGATATCCTCCCGGATGACTCGTGTAAGGGAATCCCAGTGCCTTGACCGCTTCCTCCGATACGCCGTAAAGGGTAACGAAATCTCCCGTATAAGCATTCTTTAAGGAAAGCGGCGTGCCCTCCGCCACGATCCTGCCGCTGTCCAGAATGACGATATGATCCGCGTCGGTCGTTTCCTCCATATAATGCGTGGTCAGAAAGACCGTCATTTGCTCGCTCTTACGCAGATCCGAGATCACACGCCAAAGAAGGCTTCTCGTTTGCGGATCCAGCCCCGTGGTCGGCTCGTCTAAAATCAGGATTTTCGGGTGATGCAGCAAAGCCCTTGCAATGTCGATGCGGCGTCGCTGACCTCCCGACAGCTTTCCGACGGGACGGCGCAAAAGCTCCGAGAAATCCAAAAGACGTGCAAGCTCCTCGATGCGATCCTTGCAATCCTTATCGAACAAGCCGTACAGGGCGGCGCGGCTTTCCAAATTTTCCAATACCGTCAGGGACATATCGAGAACCGAATTTTGGAACACAACACCAAGCTCGCGCTTCGTGATTGCCGAGTCCACATCCTGCGAGATTCCGTCGATCAACACCTCCCCCGCATCCTTGGCAAGCTGCTTGCAAAGGATGTTGATGGTGGTGGATTTTCCGGCGCCGTTGATACCGAGAAAAGCGAAAAGCTCGCCCTCCTTTACCGAAAAGCTCAGATCGTTCACCGCGACGATCTCACCGAATTTTTTTGTCAGATGCCTGATTTCAATGATGTTTTTCAAGCGTGTTCCTCCTTTTTCAGTCCTTTGTAACAGAGCCGTCTGATTTTATTATACGGAAAAAAGCTGCTCTGTCAATCACATTTTGCTATACGGCGCAAAAAAAGCAGGATTCGGTGAAGTGAACCCTGCTTTTTTGATTTGTCTGTCATCCGTTACCGCGTTTTTTGAGGAGTGCTGCCGCGCTTTTCCAGAGCGGATAGCCGTTGAGAGCCAGCATACCGACCGTCAAAAGCGTCATCCAAAGGATGGAATACGGCAAGGAAAAGGTCACGACCGCGCCAAGCCCCAGTAAAATCAGGGCAGATCCGGTTACGCGCAGAGTATATCTGCGGAAGGTGATCCAACGGGGCGCGTCGATCAGGCGGATCACAAGCACGGCGGCATAAGAGGTCAGTGTCGCGATCGCCGCTCCAAGTGCAGCATAGCCCAAGCGGTCAAACAGGGGAATCCACCAAACGTTGAGCAGGATATTGAGAACTGCTCCTGCCATTGCCGTCAGGAAGGAATGCATACTCTTTTTGCGTACAAGATACACGGTTGCCAAAAAGGAAACCAGCGCCTCAAGCGCGGCAGAGATCAAAAGTGTCGGCATATACAATACCGCTCCGTGAAAGGAGGTGCTCAAAAGCAGCCTTGTCAGAAGTCCCGAGAAAAGCAGCAGCCCCGTCGCACCGATCATAACAAAGGAGATAAAGCCGCTGAACACGTTGGTATAAAAGCGACTGCATTCCTCCTCGTCCGACGCCTCTGCCACGGCGGAGAACTGCCACGCCTGCATAAAAATGCTCGAAAGGAGCGTGACGACGGTTGGGATCTTATACGCCGCCGAGTAAATTCCGTTGACCTCTGCCCCGCAGAAATAGGTGACAAGGTAGCGGTCGGACAGATCGGTAATCAGCCAACACAGTGTGGTAGGAATGAGCGGAAGGCTGAAGCGCAACAGCTCTCCCATGCTTCCCTTATCAATGCTCGATACGGAAAAGACCTGCCAGAGCTTTGCCGTAAGGATCAAAAAGACCGTCGTGACGATATTGCCGACCACGACCGAGAGCACGTATCCCACGACACCCAGATCGAACACGATCAGGAAGAGCAGGTTGCAAAGGACGGTCAGAAGCGTGTTCAAAATGCCTTGGATCGCAAAGAGCTTGGTCTTGTCCACCGCGCGCACGTACTGCGCGCAGACCGACTGCAGATTGGCAAAAAAGACGTACGCGACGATCAGCCACGTGTACGCTCGCAGATAGTCCGCCAAAAGCAGCAACGGAGAGAGCAGTAAAAACCCTCCAAGACCGCAGCACAAAAGCGCGACACTGGATGAAAATATTTTCTTTTTATCCTGCGCCTTGTCACAAGCAAAGCGGAAGATGCCGTTTGAGATTCCAACGCAGGCAATGGGGATCAGCAGATTTGCCGTACCCATGATCAGCTCTGCCGTGCTGTACTCCGCGGTTGAGAGCAACGCGGTGTAAAGCGGCATCAAGAGGAACACGAGCAGCTTGGAGGCAAAGGTTCCGATTCCTAATATTACCGTGTTGGAAAAAAGCTTTCGGTATCGATTCATTTCTTCTCCTGATTTTCTCGGTAAGGCTTGGAAATATCAAGCTTTCCATCGCCCGTAACGTCCATAGAAGCGGTGTCGACCTTGCCGTCACCCGCTTCATCCATAAAAGTACGGTTCCCCGTCTTATACTACTTCTTTTGCATGCTCAGAACCGTTGCGATAAGATATACCGCAGTCAGGATCAGCATACACCAGCCGACAGTATCAAATAGCCTGTCAGTGGGCTGGCAGAGAGCCATCATAATCGTCGCAAGACTGAAAAGCATTACGGGAAACTGCATCATCAATTTTTTCCATCGGTTCTTTACGCCGAAGATCTGCAAAATCAGCAAAGCCAACAAAATTACGCCCCCAAGAATCATAAAAATCGGTGCGCTCAGTCGGCGGACGACAGTATTATTAATAAGATACGCGGCAAACAGTACGACCAATATGGAAATCCACGCTTTGAAATTTTTAGTCAGCTCGAAATCGGTAGCGATACCAAACAAGATATACAACCCAGTGAAGCGCCACAGAACCCAAAAAATGATCCAAATCAAGGACACACGGTCGACAAGGATAAGAACAAACCCTGTCAAAAATCCGAGCAAGCAAGGCCAGATTGCGCTGTTAAAGAATTTCTTTCCTTTCAGTGTCACTTTTCGCATCTCCCATTCTCGCTGAATGTTGCCGCGATCAATTCATACGCATCGGGATGGACCCATGCGGAAAAGTCTTTCCCTGTCGCCATCGCATCGCGTACCTGCGTGGAGGAAAGCGAGGAGAGCTCCCCCGTCGCCTTGATCAGCACGGTGAAAAAGCGCGGATTGTGCGCGCGATTCCATTCTGCCATGTCCTCCTCGTACCGGAGATCTTCTTCGTTGCGATAGGACTTGATGACCGCGTCAGCTTGCAGGCGGTCAAACAGATCGATCAGCATGCCGGAATCTCCGATCACGCTCACGCTTGGAAGATCCTTCAGTGTCCTTTTCGCTATTTCCATTCTCTCCTCCATGGAGAACAAATATTCCTTTGCGGCATTGTTCATCACCGCAACCACAACGCGTTCAGCCCGGGATGCCGCCGCTAAGACCAGCTCACGGTGTCCCAGCGTCATCGGATCAAAGCTTCCGGGAACGATTACCAGATGCATCATGTTTCCCCTCCCTTGCAAAAGCCGAGCACGGTCACGCAAGCGATCCCGTAGTGTACCTCCTTTTGGAGCGTAAAGTGTGATGCAAGCGCCTCGTCGCCCGCAAAAACGTCCTCTGTCGCAGCGCTTTCACAAACGATCTTCGCGCCGTCCTCCAAAAGCTCCAGCTCACAAAGAAGCGTCAGGACCTTCGGAAGCAGTCCAGCCGCATAAGGCGGATCCAAAAAGACCAAGCCAAAGCGTTTTTTGCCGGAAAGTGAGCGTAAAAGCGCCAAAGCATCCATGGAATATATCTCGGAGAGTGCTTCCAATCTCGTCTTTTTCAGGTTTTCCCGAACGACCGCGACCGCATCCTTGGACACGTCGCAAAAGACCGCGCCACGCGCACCGCGGCTGAGCGCCTCAATGCCCATTTGTCCCGATCCCGCAAAGAGATCCAAAACGTATTTGTCCGCGATATCAAATTGAAGCATGGAAAAAACTGCCTCCTTGGCTCGCTCGGAGGTAGGTCTTGTCCGTTCGCCCTTCGGAGCGTTCAGCTTGGCACCGCGTGCCCGTCCCGTGATCACTCGCATTGCGTTCAGCTCCTTTCCTTGCTTTCAAGATTTTTGTCAATGCTTATGCTTTGCTATGAAAATACTCCCATACCGCTTCGGCATCCTTTTCCGAGATTCCCGATACGGCTGCGATCGCATCCCGATCTGCGGCTTTTACACCTGCCATTCCGCCAAACGCGGAAAGCAGCTTCTTTGCCTTTGTCGGACCGATGCCGCTGATCTTTGTCAAGGTTGAGGTTTTGACGGTCTTTCTCTTGGCGTTCTCCATCTTGCCCACCGTAAAGCGGTGTACCTCCTCCTGAATGCGATAGATCAGGGAGAAGACGTCGTGCTCCCGCGCGATGCTGATCTCATCGTGATCGGTGCAGAGCGCGCGCGTTTTGTGATAATCGTCCTTGACCATACCGAATACGGGGATATCCAGCCCCTTCTCTGCCAAAAGCTCACGGATCACCGAAACGTGTCCGCGACCGCCGTCCAAGAGAATCAGGTCTGGAAGCTCGGAAAACGAGCCCGACGCATCACTCAGATGCTCCAGTCGTCTTTCGATCGCCTCACGCATGGATGCGTAGTCGTCGGTGGAATCCTGCACCGAGCGGATCCGAAAGCTTCTGTAATCTGACTTAGAGAATTTCCCGTCCTTGCAAACGATCATACCCGCTGTCAGATGCTCGCGTCCGAGGTTGGAAATATCGTAAGCCTCAATTCGCTCAGGGTATGCCTCAAGCTGCAGCATCTGCGCAAGACGGCTGAGTGTTCCTTCCCTCTTTTCGGTGTTGATCTGATAGAGCTTTGCCTGATCGGCGGCGTTCTTTTCCACCATATCGCAAAGGGTGCGGAGCTCTCCCCGTTCGGGCGTGCGGAGATGCACCCGATAGCCCGCGAGGCCCGAAAGATAATTCTCCACCAAGGAAGCATCCTCTTGTCCCATCGGAAACGAAAGCAGGATCTGCGACGGAATCTCCTGCCTGACCTGATAGTGATTGCACAAAAACGTGCTCATATCCTCTACTTCCAGAATGCTGTCCGCACCGTAAAAATATTCTTCCTTATCCTGCAAAATGCCGTTTCGGATATAGAACACCGACACGCAGGAGCAGAGCTCATCCGAATAGAGCGCAACGACGTCCTGTTCTACGTCGGGAGAAGCAACGACCTTTTGCTTCTGTCTGACGGCATCCAGCGCCTGCAGCGTATCCCGACAGCGAGCCGCCATCTCGAACTGCTCCTCCTCGGCAAACGCCAGCATCTGTTCCTCCAGCCGACGCTTGACAAGATGCGCGCGTCCGCTCAGAATATCCACGGCGTACTGCACGTCGCGCAAATGATCCTCTCTGGAAACCTTGCCCGTGCAAAGCCCCCGACAGCGCTTCATCTGGTAGTAAATGCAGGGACGCTCCTTGCCGATATCGCGCGGAAACACGCGCGAGCAGGACGGAAGCTTCAGTACACGGCGCACAAGCTCCAAAAGCGCATACGCAGTCGAAACACCCGAATACGGTCCGAAATACTTGGCTTTGTCATTTGCGCGCGTACGCGTGAAGACAAAGCGGGGATACTCCTCGCCCGTCAGCTTGATATAGGGGTAAGACTTGGCGTCCTTTAAGCGAATGTTATATTTGGGCGTATATTGCTTGATCAGACTGTTTTCCAGAGAGAGCGCTTCCATCTCGTTGTCGCACAGATAATAATCAAAATCCGCTACGTTTGAAACCATCCGCGCGGTCTTGGTGTTCTTCTCGCTGTTCTGGAAATACTGGGAAACGCGGTTCTTGAGCTTGCGCGATTTGCCGACGTAGATGACCTTCCCGTGCCGATCCTTCATCAGGTAAACACCAAAAGTAAGCGGCAAGGTATTGGCTTTTTGCAACAGCTTTGCCTGCAGCTCGGTATTCGCCATATTCCGCATCCTCCCTTCTGTGAAAAAAATAGCGGTGCTCGCAAACCTTCGTCCGCCGTGACACCGCTAATTTTTATCTTGACTTAACCTTCCGAGAAACCGCTATCGATCAGTTCGATCAAGCCTGCAATGGCAGCATTTTCATCCTGTCCGTCCGCAAGCAAGGTAACGGTCATATCCTTTGCAATGCCAAGCGACAACACGCCAAGAAGGCTTTTTGCGTTCACCTTGCGGTCATCCTTCTCGATCCAAATGGCACTCTTATAGGAATTCGCTTTCTGAATAAAGAACGTTGCGGGGCGGGCGTGGAGTCCGCTTGCATTTGTAATCGTAACGTCGCGTGAAATCATATCAATTCTCCCAACTAAAGAATTCACCCGTAAGAATTCATACGGGACCTTTTTCCTACTTTGTAATATTAGTATAACAAAACTTTTGTGGAAAATCAATAGTCAATGTAGCGTATTTTTTGCATCCTGAGTGTAACTTTTCGTACAAAATACATACAAAATAGTAATAAAATACAAAAAATGCGCCGTTTTTAACCGATTTGCGGCTCAAAATGAAGCACCGTTCCAACAAGGCGTGCGTGCTTTGTATAAAGTGTATAACGCTCCCCGCAAAGGAGCGCGTGGCGTCCGTCCCAGAGAAAGCGTCCGTTGCTCTCCGCTCCCTCCGCATCGACGTAAAAGCGAAGGTCCACCTTCTCCTCTCCCCAATCTCCGAAAATCGTACCGTGCTCGGATGGCACGCGGATCTTGGCAGGCTGACGCTCGATGCGCCGAATGCTTCCGAACACCTCTCCGACCTCGGTATAAAGCGTCTCTCCCGGGTCATAGCACGCGGCAGTTTCCCATCCTACACCCGGCATCTCCATCACGATCTCATAACGGACCGCACCGTCCGTATCCCGTGCGGAGAGATCTTTCCAACGCAGAAACAGTCCCAGCAGACATAAGATAATCAACAAAATCACGCAAAGATCCAAAGGATGGATCCTTTTTTTCACTCTCACGGCGTCACGACCTCCCGAACGCTTAAAATTTCCGCCCCCGCAAGCCTGCAGGAGTGAATCTGAAAATCACCGACACCGCCTGCTGCGATGCGAATATCCCGAACACGCAATCCGTCGCCCGTTCGAAAAATTGCCAGTGCCTTGACCGAGACGACGATATCTGCCCGATCGGGAACCGCTTCAAGCACAATCCTCCCATCCCGCACGATCGGCTCTCGGTGTGCAAGGATCTCCACGGACTCTACGGCTCCAAGCACGGCGGTTCCGTTTTGATTGTAAACGGCATCCCCTGCCCGCCAACTTTCCCATGGGCTTGCCAAGCCCTCGTATATCTGCACGTCACTCCATAGCAGACGGTACTCGATCTCAATGTCGTTTCCGCGATTTTCCCTGTTCCGATCAAAAACCGTGACGGCACCGACGAGCACCGCGATCATCAGCGCAACAATCACAGCATCCACAGTTGAGAAACGGCGTCCCTTCTTTCCTTGCTCTCTCATGACGCAGCCTCCTCGCGTTCCTCGATTGGGACCGCCTGCAGCATGGCAATGCAGAACCAAAACAGCAGCAGCATGCCGGCATAATACCAGATATGGTCGAACAAGCCCATTGTCAGCATTCCGATCAGCGCTCCCGCAGCACCGACTGCCGAAGCACGCGCCTCTCCGTCCCAAAAGCGAGCTCCTCTGCAGGCGCGGCAAACAAGCAGGAGCATCAGGAGCAAAAAGCAGAAAAATCCAAGAATTCCAAGCTCTGCGCAAATTTGCAACAGGATCTGATGCGCGTGCATCACTCCCTCCGTACCGCTTACGGCGTAATGCGGAAATACCGAAACGAATGCACGCTCCCCACCGCCGATCCCGAACGGATGCTCCAAAATCATACGGAGCATTCCGCGCCAGGTGTAAAGTCGATAGCGGTTAGAGGAATCCACGACCGAGGAAATACTCGAAAAGCGGTGCAAAACGTTGCTTGGGAGCAGCGGAAAAGCCAAGATCACAAGCGGAAGCAGCAACAAAAAGCACCCCCTTGTTTTCTTTGAAAGCAGCAACAGTGAGATCCCAATTCCAAGAAGCGCACCGAGCCACGCGCCGCGCGTAAAGGTCAGAACCAGACAGATCACCTCAAGAGCAAAGCAAATGCCAAAGAAAATACGTTTTGGGAGGGTTACGCCGACTCCAAGGCACGCAGAAAGCGCCTGCGGCAGCAAAAAGAGCAGATAGACCGAGAGGATATTGGGATTGGTAAAGGAAGAAGTCACGCGCCCGCCAAGATCGGAAAAGCGGTTGACGTCCACCCAAAGGAGCGGAAGATCGTCAAACAGATATTGCCAGATGCCGAGAGCGGAGCAAAGCAAGCCCCCGATCTGACTCGCAAGCAAAATCCGATCCCGTCGGATACGGTCCCGTAGTATTTGCCGAAACGGAAAATACGAGCACACAAGCAAGAAAGAAAGCAAGGCGTAAAAAAAGCTTTGACGCCCACCGGCACTTGAAAGCCCCGCGCACAGCACGAACAAGCCGTATACCCCGACCGCGGCATCAAAAAAACGGATTTGAAGCTTTTCCTTCCCGCACAGCATCCGCAAAAGGAAGCTCCCAAGCAAGCAGGCTGTCAAGAGAAGAAGCAAAAGGGTGGGATGCGGCAACAGTGGGAAGACGGGAAACAGCAGGAGCACCGCCATTGAAATCCCATAAAAAACCGAATTTCCTTGCAAAAGCCGCAAAATATAGCTGCTTTGAAGAAGTCTTTGAAAAATAGAAGGACTCTTTTTCAGGTGTCGCTTTTTTCCAAAGATCAAGCTCTGCTCCTCGCTTCGTTCGATACGCGCGTCAAGCCTTGCAGGTACTAAAAGCAGTCGGCTTTCCAAAAAAGCGGCTCCGATCTTGCCGCCAAGCCTGCCTCCCAGATTCAAAAATCGGCTCTCCCGAAAAAACTCCTGTAACAACAAAAAAAGGACCTCCCTTCTCTTTTGCGAAAAGATATGTAGAGGTCCTGATTTTATTCGGCTTTGTCTTGCTCCAGAAGGTCGGGGCGCAGTGTCCTGGTCATTTCCAACGCTTGCTCCTGACGCCAGCGCTCGATGTTGGCATGGTGTCCCGAGATCAGCACGTCGGGAACGGTCACGCCGTGATATTCATAGGGGCGCGTGTACTGCGGATACTCCAGCATCCCCGAGGAAATGCTTTCCTTTTCATAGCATTCCGCGTCCGAGAGCACACCGTCGACAAGACGTGCGACGCAATCGGTCAGAATGCAGGCGGGAATTTCGCCACCTGTCAGAATATAGTCCCCAATGGAGATTTCCTCGTCCACGATCTCGTCAATAACGCGGCGGTCGATCCCCTCGTAATGTCCGCAAAGCAGGATCAGATTGTCAAAATCCCTTGCCAGCTCCGCGGCGCGCTGTTGCGTCAATACCTTTCCCGTAGGAGAAAGATAGATCACGCGGCGCGCTTTGGGCTCAAAGCCCGCTTCCCTTTGCGATTCCAGAATCGCGGTATAGCAGTTGTAGATCGGAGGCGCCATCATCAGCATTCCCTTTCCCCCTCCGTAGGGCGTATCATCGACTCTGCGGTGCTTGTCCTCGGAATAATCACGGATGTTGTGCGTAAAAACCGAGATCGCCTGACTTTTTTGCGCGCGACCGATGATGCTCTCACCAAGCACCGTGTCCACAAGATCGGGGAAAAGCGTCATAATATCAAAGCGCATCATACGTTTTCGGCACCTCCGTCCAAAAGCCCCGGGATGGGACTGACGTAGACCGCGTCCTCGGAATCAATCCTGGGGATAAACTGCGGCACTGCGGGAACGAGGTATTCCCCCTTCTCGGTGCGCACCACGTACAGATCCACAGCCCCGTTGGTCTTGATATCGACCAGCTTTCCAAGGATCTCACCGCTCTCGGCGTGCTTGACGGGGAGTCCCAACAGATCCACGATAAAATGATCTCCCTCGTCCAAGGGAAGATCCTCCCTTGCGGCATATACGACGGTGTTCCGTAATTTGTTTGCCGCCTCCTCGCTTGTAACGCCCTCCAGATCCATCAGCACGAACTGACGGAACACCGAGGCGCGCAAAACCTTGACGGCGCTGTAATCCGTTCCGTTCAAAAAATAGATAAACGGAAGATCTGCCAGGATCTCGGGAGCGTCACAGTAGGATTCCAGCTTGACCGTGCCGCGAAAGCCGTGCGTATTGATGATTTTTCCACATTCGAGATGCGTCTGCTTCATAGTGCCGTATCTGTCCTTTCCGACGTTTGTTTCCGCTCTTTCCACAGTAGTATAACACAAAATTCCGTCAAATGCAAGTTCTGCTTGACGTTTGAAGAAAAAATCGACCGTTTTTTTCTCCCTTTTGTATATTTTTTTGCTTTTTGGGGAAAATATTTACAAATTAGGGCTTGCAACGAGGTCACGAATTCGCTATAATAAAACGAGTAACATACGATTTGGAGGACATTCTGAATGAATTTTATTTTTGCTCTTGCAGACGGTGCGGCAGGTGCGCAGACTACCGCCAATCCCTTGGTCAACGCTTTGATGTACGGCGGCAGCTTTCTGGTCATCGGCGGCGTTCTGTTTTATATGTGGTTCAGCCAGAGAAAGAAGGATAAGCAGGTCAACGCAATGCGCAACGGTCTGGCTGTCGGAGATGAGATCACCACCATCGGCGGTATCATCGGTAAGGTCGTCAGCATCAAGGAGGAGACCTGCGTGATCGAAACCTCTCACGAGCGCACCAAGATCCGCATTCTCAAATCCGCGATCTCGCACATCGACGTCAAGGCAGACGGCTCCTCGGTCAAATAATCACCGAAAAAACGAATTTCAATTCATAAAAAACGCTCCGTGTGAATATGCTGAATCAGCAAGCACACGGAGGTTTTTTCTATGAATCATCCAAATTCCCCTGTCAAAGCACGTAAAACGGAGCATCGCAAGGATGCGGACGCAAAAAACGGAGCCCCGCTGCTTGGGCACGCCGTAAAATGCCTTCCGATCACCTTTGGGCTCGGGCTTCTGATTCTGTTAGGCTTTTCTTTGATCGCATATTTTATGGAAAATCCGTTGGATTGGATCCTGCCCTTCGGTCTTGCGTCAGCTGCCTTGACCGCCTTCTTTGGCGGCTTTGTGCTGGCAAGGATGCACCGACACTCGGCACTCCTTTGCGGCTTGCTTGAGGGGAGCCTGACGGGCGGTGTCATTTTGCTGCTCTCTCTCTTTTTTGTCAAGCACGCAACGGCATATTCCACATGGCTTTCCTGTCTGATCCACGCAGGCTTCCTTCTCTGTTCGGTCTTGGGCGCCTACGCGGGGCTTCCCAGGAGTAAGGACGCCCCCTTGGTGCGTCGCAAAAGGCGAAAAATAACTTGATTCGTCACAAAATCCGAAATCGGCGTTTGCAAGGAGCGCCGATTTTCTTATTTTCCGGAAACATTCACAATTTATTCATAACTAACGTTATATTATGTTAAAATAAAGTTGTATAATATTATGTCATACTATGGGAAAGGAGGCTTACGGCTCGTCTATGAAAAAACTACTCGTCTATCTCAAACCGTATAGGACGCAGGCGATCCTGAGTCCCCTGTTCAAGTTTTTGGAGGCGATCTTTGATTTGCTGGTTCCCATCGTGGTCAAGCAGATCATTGACGTCGGAATCGCGAATGGGGACAAGCCCTACATCCTTTCTATGTGCGGAATCCTGATCGGATTTGCCGTTGTGGGACTGACCTGCTCTTTGGTCGCACAGTATTTTGCGGCGCGCGCGGCAGTCGGATTTTCTGCGTCACTCCGAAGGGATCTCTTCTCGCACATTCAAAAGCTTTCCTATGCGCAGACCGACCGCATCGGCACCTCGACGCTGATTACCCGCATGACCTCGGACGTCAATCAGCTGCAATCTGCCGTCAACTTTACCCTGCGCCTCTTTTTGCGCTCCCCCATCATCGTGCTGGGAGCACTGGTGATGGCGTTTTGCGTACATCCGCGCTCGGCCTGGATCTTCGTAGTGATCATTCCCCTGCTCAGCGTCGTGGTCTTTGCGATCATGCTGCGCAGTATTCCGCTGTATCGGCGCGTGCAGGGAAATCTGGATACCGTCACCTCCATCACAAGGGAAAACCTGACGGGTGTGCGCGTGATCCGCGCCTTCCGTAAGGAGGAGGACGAGATCGCACGCTTTGAGAGCGCGAGCGACGCGCATTTCCGCATTCAGAATTTTGTCGGCAGTATTTCCGCACTGATGAACCCTCTGACGCTGATCCTTGTCAACGTAGGTCTTATCGTCATTCTCGCATCGGGCGCCAAATTCGTGCAGATCGGAGATATGACGCAGGGCGACGTGGTTGCCATGACGAACTATATGGCACAGATCCTGGTGGAGCTTGTCAAGTTTGCCACCACCATCTTTACCGTCAATAAGGCGCTGGCTTGCGCGTCGCGCGTACAAGCCGTTCTGGAAACGCCCGCGGGCATGCCGGTTTCCGATCTGCAGAGCGCTCAAAGTGATGATGGCTCCGCGGAAAACGGTGCGGTTACCTTCCGCCATGCGACGCTGCACTATTCCGAGGGCACCGATCCCGCGCTTTCCGAGATCGACGTGTCCATTCCAAAGGGAGCGACGGTCGGTGTGATCGGCTCAACGGGAAGCGGAAAGACCTCATTGGTCAATCTCATCCCTCGATTTTACGACGTCACGTCGGGCGCTGTTCTGGTAAACGGAACCGACGTACGGGAATATGATATCAACGAGCTGCGCGAGCACATTTCGATCGTGCCGCAAAAGCCCGTTCTCTTTCGCGGAACGGTGCGCTCCAATCTGCTTTGGGGCAATCCGAACGCTACGGACGAGGAGCTGCTCCACGCCTTGGAGCTTGCGCAGGCAAAGGACTTTGTGCTGGCTCGCGAGGGAGGCCTCGACTCCGAGATCACACAAAACGGAGGAAATCTTTCGGGCGGTCAGCGCCAGCGTCTGACCATCGCACGCGCGCTTGTCAAGGATGCTGATATTCTGATTCTGGACGACAGCTCCTCGGCTCTGGACTATGCGACGGATGCCGCCCTGAGAGCGTCACTCCGCACGCTTCCCCACTCCCCGACGGTATTCCTGGTTTCTCAGAGGACCTCCTCCATTCAGCACGCAGATCTCATTCTGGTTCTGGAGGACGGAGCGCTCGTCGGCATCGGTTCTCACAACTCTCTCCTTGAGAATTGCGACGTTTATCGCGAGATCTATCAATCTCAGTTTCAGGGAGGTGAGCGCAGATGAAGCAAAACAAAACGAAAAAAAAGGCGGGCTTTGACCGAAAGACCGTGCTTCGCGTGCTTCAAAATCTGAAGGGCTACCGTATCCCACTCGCCTTTTCCCTTTTCTTTGCAACCGTCAGCGTTGCGATGACGCTCTATATTCCCATCCTGACGGGGGATGCCATCGATCTGATGATCGGTCAAGGCAGAGTCGACGCGGATGGCGTCGGGAAAATCCTGATCCTGATCGGCATTTGCACCGCACTCTGCGCCCTGTCACAGTGGCTGATGACGGTTTTGAACAACCGCATCACCTACGGTTTTGTGCGCAAGCTTCGACGCGACGCCTTCGCAAGATTGCAAAGGATCCCGCTTTCCTATCTGGATTCCCACGCGGTGGGAGATACCGTCAGCCGTATGATGAGCGACGTCGATCAGTTCACCGACGGACTTCTCCTGGGCTTTGCGCAATTCTTTACGGGGATCCTGACCATTCTCGGAACTCTTGTGATCATGCTCTTTCTCAATCCGTGGATCGCGCTCGTCGTGATCGTGACAACACCCCTTTCTTTGTTCGTCGCCGCGCTGATCGCAAAGAGCACGCACTCGATGTTCCTCTTGCAAGCCAAAACACGGGCGGAGCAGACCGCGCTGATCGACGAATATATCGCAAATCACAAGCTGGTGGCAGCCTTTGGTCACGAGGACGAGGGACAGGCGGAGTTTGACGAGGTAAACGCTCGTCTTGAAAAATGCTCCCTGCGCGCCATCTTCTATTCCTCCACGACAAACCCCAGCACGCGCTTTGTCAATAATCTTGTATACGCGGGCGTTGCTTTGGTGGGTGCATTCCTCTGCCTTGGCGGCACCGGCAGCTTTACCGTAGGCGGACTCTCCAAGTTCCTGACCTACGCCAACCAGTACACCAAGCCCTTTAATGAGATCTCTACGGTTATCGCGGAGCTTCAGAACGCGCTTGCGTGCGCATCCCGTCTATTCGAATTGATGGACGCTCCCGTTCTTCCCCCCGACGCTCCCGACGCGACGGTTCTGGAGGAGGCGAACGGAACGGTGAGCCTTGAGGACGTGGCGTTTTCCTATACTCCCGAGCGTCCTCTGATCGAGGGCTTGAGCCTTACGGTCAAGGAGGGACAGCGCATTGCCATCGTCGGTCCTACGGGCTGCGGAAAAACCACACTGATCAATCTTCTGATGCGCTTCTATGACGTAAACGGGGGTTCGATCTCGGTCAGCGGCACCGATATCCGCAAGATCACGCGCAGCAGCCTGCGTAAGAATTGGGGTATGGTGCTGCAGGATACCTGGCTGATGGCAGACACTGTGCGCGCAAATATTTGCTTCGGCAAGCCCGATGCTACCGATGAGGAAATGATCGCTGCCGCAAAGGCTGCGCACGCGCACTCCTTTATCAAAAGACTCCCCAACGGATACGATACCGTTCTGGGTGAGGGCGGCTCACCGCTCTCGCAGGGGCAAAAGCAGCTGCTCTGCATTGCGCGCGTCATGCTTACACTTCCACCGATGCTGATTCTGGACGAGGCAACCTCCTCGATCGATACGCGTATGGAGCTGAAGATCCAGCGGGCGTTTGCCGAAATGATGCAAGGACGCACCTCCTTCATCGTAGCGCACCGCCTCTCCACCATCGAATCCGCCGATGTGATCTTAGTCATGAGGGACGGCAAGATCATCGAACAGGGAGATCACACTTCTCTCCTTGCGCAAAACGGCTTCTATGCCCAGCTTTATTCCGCGCAGTTTGCGGGATGATCCTTCAGCTTCACTTCCGAATACAGCCACTTTTCAGGCTGTCTTCACATGTTTTTCAAATAGAACTATTATAATGATTTTGAACATTCAACGAGGAGGGCAAAACTTTGCTCAAGCTAAACGGCATTACCAAGGATTACGTCACCGGAGATTCTACGGTGCGCGCGCTCAACGGGGTTTCGCTTCAATTCCGTAAAAGCGAATTCGTATCCATTCTCGGTCCTTCCGGATGCGGAAAGACCACGCTTCTGAATATCGTAGGAGGCCTTGACCAGTACACCGACGGTGACCTCATCATCAACGGGATCTCCACCAAGGATTACTGCGACGCGGATTGGGATACCTACCGCAATCATTCCATCGGCTTTGTATTTCAAAGCTATAACCTCATTCCCCACCAGACGGTGCTTGCCAACGTAGAATTGGCACTCACGCTTTCCGGCATCTCCGCCAACGAGCGCCGTGCACGTGCAATTGAGGCTTTGACCGAGGTAGGACTTGCGGATCATATTCACAAAAAGCCCAATCAGCTCTCGGGAGGACAGATGCAGCGCGTTGCCATCGCGCGTGCGCTGATCAACGATCCCGATATTCTGCTTGCCGATGAGCCTACGGGTGCTCTGGATACGCAAACGAGTATTCAGATCATGGAAATCCTGAAAAACATTTCCGCAAAGAAGCTGATCATCATGGTCACGCACAATCCCGAGCTGGCACAAACCTACTCCAACCGCATCATCCGTCTTTTGGACGGTGTCGTGGTGGACGACAGCAATCCTTACGTTTCGGATGAGGACGAAAGCGCCATTGAACGCCCAAGCAAAAAGGAGCGCAAAAGGAACGCGGCAAAGGGTAAAAAATCCATGTCCTTCTGGACCGCCCTCTCGCTTTCCTTCAACAATCTGCTTACCAAGAAGGGGCGCACCTTCATGACCTCCTTCGCGGGCTCGATCGGTATCATCGGCATTGCGCTGATCCTATCGGTATCCACGGGTGTCAACGCTTATATCGCCTCGGTTCAGCAGGATACGCTTTCGACCTATCCTCTGACGATTGAGAAGGAAACGCAGGATTTTGCCAGCATGCTCTCCGCCATGACCGAGGTCAAGGAGCTGCAGGAAAACACAGACTTTGACGAAAACAAGATCTACGTCGACGACTCCATGGGTGCTATGATGTCCGCTCTGAGTGCTACGAAGAGCAACAACCTTGCCGCCTTCAAAAAATATATTGAGGAGCACTACGACGAGATCAAGGACTGCGTCAGCGATATCCAATACACCTATGATTTCGACCTGCAGATCTTTACCGCGGACGGAAAGACGCAGATCAGCCCCACCACCATTTTTGAAAATATGGGTCCTGCATTCTCCGGTATTACCGAAATGATGGACACCATGGGTTCTGCGGCAGGCTTTAACGTCATGTCGGAAATGATCAACAATCAGGAGCTTCTGGACCAGCAATACGAATTGGTTGGCGAAGGCAGCCACTGGCCGCAGGCGGCAAACGAGGTCGTTCTCGTTGTCAATCAGAACAACCAGATCAGCAAAATGACGCTGTATATGCTGGGTGTGCTGGATCAGAGCGAGCTTGAGGACATTATGGAAAACCTGATGATGAACGGTGAGTACGATTCCTCCAGTCATATGACCTCCTACGCACTCGAGGATTTCCTCGGAATGGAATTTCTCCTTTTGAACACCGCGGATTTCTACGCCAAGAGCGGCGAGAAATTCTCCTTGAACGGTAAGGAGTACGATCTTTGGTACGACATGCGTGAGGGCGTATTTGACCAGGAGGGCTTCGTCAAGCAAAACGGAACGACCCTGAAGATCTCGGGCATCGTGCGTCCGCGCGCGGGCGCTGCCGCAGGCTCTATCACGGGTGCCGTCGGATACACCAAGGCACTGACCGATGAGATCCTTGCAAGAAACGCCGTCAGCGAGATCTTAAATCAGCAAAAGGCGACTCCCACGCACAGCGTTCTGACCGGTCTTGCCTTTGAAAGAATTCCCTACACCCGCGAGAACATTCACGAGCTGATCCAAAAGGTCGATGACGCGACCATGGAGCAATTTTACGCGTACATGACGCAGCTCATCAAGAGCACTCCCGAGTTCTCCTCTCAGCTTGTGGTAAACGATGCAAAGTCCTTCCTCGGCTTCTTTGCGATCATGCCGAGCGAGATGCAGACGCAGCTCGTACAGCAAATGATGGATATCGCGATGATGAAGGATCCGACGGGAGAGAGCCTGACTCCCATCCTGACCTATCTGAACGCAATGACAAGACCCGTAACCGTTACAAAGGACTCCTTTGTCAAGCTGATGCCGGTTCTGACCACACAGCAGATCCTGTTCTTCCTCCAAGGCATCACGACCGACGTCCCCGGCAGTGAGCTGACGCCTCCCCTGCAGGCAACACCCGGACTGATCGCGCTGTGCGGCGAGGAGGCGATGCAGCAGATCTACACCGCAATGACCGCTGCCATTCAGGAAATGACCATCACCGAGGAAAGCTTCACCCTTCTGCTTCAGGGAAGCTTCATTCCCGACGATCAGTTTGTAGAGCTCGAGGAAATGCTCTATCACCTTGCTCCCCAGACCGACGCCACCTACAAGTCGGTTCTGAAGGATCTGGGGGATGCGGAATCCGCCTCCCCAGCCGCCATCAACTTCTTCGCCATCGACTTTGATTCCAAGGCAAAGGTTGAGGATTTCATTCAAGCCTATAACGATTCCGTTCCCGAGCAGGACCGTCTGGAGTACACCGACGTCGTAGGACTCCTGATGAGCTCCCTGACCACCATCATCGACGCCATCACCTACGTCCTCGTCGCGTTCGTTGCCATTTCCCTGATCGTTTCCTCCATTATGATCGGTATCATCACCTATATCTCGGTTCTGGAGAGAACCAAGGAGATCGGCATTCTGCGTTCGATCGGCGCCTCCAAGCGCGACGTGCGCCGCGTGTTCAATGCCGAAACGCTGATCGTCGGCTTGATTTCGGGCGTGATCGGTATTCTCTCGACGCTGCTGCTCAACATTGTCATCAACATCATTCTGTTCCAGCTGACGAATATTGAAGCGCTCAGAGCCGCGCTCCCCTTGGGAGGCGCATTGATCCTCATTGCCATCAGCATGGCACTGACCGTCATCGCGGGACTCTTCCCGGCAGCCTTTGCCGCAAGACGCAATCCCGTTGAGGCTCTGCGCAGCGAATAATTCCACACAAATAAAAAACAGCCGCCATCCGTTCGGATGGCGGCTATCTTTATTGAGATTGGATTACCCTTGCGTGGAATAGTTGGGTGCTTCCTTGGTGATGTTGATGTCGTGGGGGTGAGATTCGCGAAGACCTGCGTTGGTGATGCGGACGAACTGACCGTTTGCCTTCAGGGATTCGATATCGGGAGTTCCGCAATATCCCATACCGGAACGAAGACCGCCCATCAGCTGATAGATGGTGTCGGCAACCGCTCCCTTGTAAGGAACGCGTCCCTCAACACCCTCGGGAACCAGCTTCTTGTTGTTCTGCTGGAAGTAACGGTCCTTGGAGCCGTTCTCCATAGCGGCGATCGAGCCCATGCCGCGGTAGACCTTAAAGCGTCTTCCCTGATAGAGCTCCTCCTCACCGGGGCTTTCGTGGCATCCCGCGAGCAGAGAGCCTACCATAATCACGTTCGCGCCTGCGGCAATCGCCTTGGTCATATCGCCCGAGAACTTGATACCGCCGTCTGCGATAACGGGGATATTATGCTTTGCAGCCTCCTGTGCCGCATCAAAAATCGCCGTGATCTGCGGAACACCGATGCCCGCCACGATACGGGTGGTGCAGATGGAGCCGGGGCCGATACCGACCTTGATGGCATCTGCGCCTGCGGCGATCAGATCTCTTGCCGCCGCCGCGGTCGCGATATTTCCTGCGATGACCTGTGCCTCGGGGAATGCCTCCTTGACGCGGCTCAGGCTACGCATGATATTTGCGGAATGTCCGTGCGCGGAATCCAGAACGAGGAAGTCAGCGCCTGCGTCCAGAAGTGCACGTGCTCGGTCAACGACGTCAGCGGTCACGCCGATGGCGGCACCGCAGATCAGGCGTCCCTTGGAATCCTTTGCGGAGTTGGGGTATTTGGTTGCCTTCTCAATATCCTTGATGGTGATCAGACCGCGAAGAATGCCCTGCTCATCCACGATCGGAAGCTTTTCGATGCGGTGGTGGCGCAGGATCTCCTGTGCCTGTGCAAGATCGGTTCCAACGGGAGCCGTGACAAGATTCTCCTTGGTCATGACCTCGCTGATGCGGACGTTGAAATCCACCATGAAGCGCATGTCGCGGTTGGTGATGATGCCGACCAGCTTTTTATTCTCGTCGCAGATCGGAACACCCGAGATGCGGAACTTATGCATCAGGTTTTCCGCCTCGTAGACGTAGTTATCGGGATGCAAAAAGATGGGGTTGGTAATAACGCCGTTTTCGCTTCTCTTGACGCGATCGACCTGCTCTGCCTGCTTCTCGATGCTCATATTCTTGTGAATGGTACCGGCGCCTCCCTCACGTGCCATGGCAATCGCCATGTCTGCCTCGGTTACGGTGTCCATCGCGGCACTCATCAGGGGAATATTCAGCGTGATACGGTTGGTCAGTCTTGTCTTCAGGCAAATATCTGCCGGCAAAACGTCACTCTTTGCGGGCACCAGCAGAACGTCGTCAAAGGTCAAGCCTTCTTTGAGAAATTTTTCGGCAAAATCCATCTTTCCATCTCCTTTTTGATACTGTTTTGTTAAGGGAAATTTTCAAGAACTATATTTTTTATATTATAGCAAATCCTTGATTTTTTGTCAATATCTCAGAAAAGATTTCTCATTTTTGGTCAAAGAACCAAAAATCAAGTCTTTTTCCGTCCTTTATGAAGACATTTTACCATCTTTGGATAGGCCGCAAGGGCGAGAAGTATGCAAAGGAACAGAATCGCAAGGTAGCAAAAGAGATTGCCCAGCACCATATAAGGCGTTCTGTCCCAGAGCACGCTGACGCTTGCAACGGAATACCCTTCGGTCAGCGCGTCGATCTGTACGACCTGCTCCCCGCTTGGAGAGAGGATGGAGGAAACGCCCGTATTTGCCGCGCGTACGACCCATCTCCCGCTTTCCACGGCGCGCAGCTTTGCCTGCGCGTTGTGCATATAGACTGAGGCAGAATCCTTGAACCAGGAATCGTTGGTGGCAAGCAGGATCAGCTCCGCACCGTCAAGCACGCTTTCCCTCGTCAGCTCCTCGTAGATCGAATCAAAGCAGATCAGAGAGCCAAGCCTTCCCCATTTGCTTTCAAAGAGCGCGCTGTCCTTTCCCGCCGTCAGATCCTCCTCCAGCATCGAGATCTCCGAAAGAGGCGGGATCAGGGTTGTAATCAGCGTGCGCAACGGCACGTATTCTCCAAAGGGCACAAGGTGACGCTTGGCGTAGAAATTCTCCTGCATCTCCCCATTTTCGTCAAAGTAATAAAGCGCGTTGTATTCATTCCCCTCCTCGTCATCGTAGAGTGCCCCGACGACGATGGGAACGCGGCATTCTTTTGCCAAGGAGGATACGTAGTACGAAAGGCTGACGTTTTCATTGAGCACGTATGGGAGCGCGGTTTCCGCCATGAGCACAAGCTCCGCACCGTCCGCGACCGCCTTTTTCGTCAGGTCTGCGTGCACGTCCTTCATCCGCTGATAGGTATCGCTGTCCCATTTTTCGTTGGAGCTGATATTTCCCTGAATGACGGCAACCGAAAGCTTTTGGCTCGTTTGCTCCCGCTGTTGCAGAAAAGAGATGCGTATCAGTCCGTAGGTCAGGGATCCTCCGAGAAGCGCGACTGCACAAACGGCACAAACGGACGCCCTTTTCCGATACATTGCGGCATAGGTCAAAAGCCCGTTGACGATCAGGATCAGGAAGGAAACGTAATAAGAGCCAAAGAGCGATGCGCTCTGCAGCACGGTCAGGGATTCGGTCTGTCCCAATGCAAGCCGACACCACGGAACACCCCACCAGCCAAGCGTGTGATACCACTCCCAGATCACCCAAAGGGCGGACAGAGCGAAGGGACGCAGGATCGGGGCTTTTGCAAAGAGTCGGTTGTTGTGCAAATATGCGTACGCGACAAGGATCAGTCCTCCCGGGAGTGCCTGCAGCAGCGAGAGTCCGAGCCAGCCCGCCATGACGACCACGAGAGAGGCGGCGTTGTCAAGTCCCGCAAGATCCAAGGGGTAAAGATTCAAAAACCAGCTGTAAAGAAACAGATTGTAGCAATAGCAGACCAAAAAGCCGTACAGATACGCCACCCGATAGCGCACCCTTTCGGTTTGGTCAAAGTAGGAATAAAGTCCAATAAAGAACGGAATGAGCGTGATCCATTGCAAAAAGCCGATCCTTGGGATCAGGACCGTGATTGCGGTCAGGGAAACTCCCAGCAGCATCAAAAACAAATTCCGCTGCTTTTTGAGCCAATTTTTCAAGCTCACCCCTCCTTTTCTCAAAATTTACTGAAAATCCTTTAAAAACCAAATATCCTCCATGGGAATGGAGAATTCCTTGCCGTCAAGATAGCCAAGGCTTCCCTCGCGGTCGGCAAAATCAAAGCGCAGACGGTACGCATACAGCGCCTGAAATTTGTATCCCTTTTCCCGATCGGCACGGTTGACGCCGTATTTTCCGTCCCCCAGCAGTGGGTGCCCGATATGAGAAAGATGTGCACGGATCTGGTGCGTTCTTCCCGTTACCAATTCCACCTCCAGGAGCGAAACGTCGCCCTTTTCTGCTCGGACCTTATATTTGGTAATGATCTCCTTGTACCCGGTGCGCGCTTGGTCCACGACGTCTACGATATTCTCCGTGCTTCGCTTCTGCAGAAAGGCGCGCAAGGTCGCTTCGTTTTTTTTCATTCTTCCGTGGACGGCACAAAGATAAAACTTGCGCAATTCGTCGTTTCGGATCTTTTCATTCATCACGCGCAACGCCTCGGCATTTTTCGCGGCAATGACGATTCCGCCCGTGTTGCGGTCGATGCGATTGCAAAGCGCGGGCGCAAAGGATTGCTCCTGATCGGGAGAATACTCCCCCTTTTGTGCAAGGTATGCCTTGAGGTGCATGATCAGCGTATTCTCCTGCGCGGCAGTATCCTCGTGCACAAGGACCCCCGGACGCTTGTTTAGCAGAATGATATTTTCGTCCTCATACACAATGGAAAGCTTTGGCGTGATGCGAAGCAATGCTCCTGCATCCTGCTCGGGGGATGCAAAAAACTCCTCGCGAATAAAAAGCTGGATCTCATCACCCTCGCAAAGCATGTAATTCTGTTGTGTGCGGGCGCGGTTGACCTTGATCTTTTTGGTGCGGATGTACTTATACATCAAGGACTGCGGAAGCCCCTTGACCGCCTTGGAAAGAAACTTGTCCAGCCGCTGTCCCGCGTCGTTATGCTTGATTTTGATAATTTGCATCTATGAAAACAGTGGGGACCCCTGTCAACGGGGCTTCCCCACTCTCCTTTTTTGCGTATTATTGCGTTCCGAAAATACGGTCACCGGCATCACCCAGTCCGGGAACGATGTATGCGTGCTCATTCAGGCACTCGTCGAGTGCCGCCGTGTAAATATCCACGTCGGGATGTGCCTTTTGCACAGCCGCAACGCCCTCGGGAGCAGATACCAAGCACAGAAAGCGAATGTTCTTGCATCCGTGGCGCTTCAAAAGATTGATGGCATCAATGGCAGAGCCGCCGGTCGCCAGCATCGGATCGACCAGAATGACGATCCGCTCGTGAATATCGGTGGGAAGCTTGCAGTAATATTCCACGGGCTTGTGCGTTTCGGGCTCACGGTACAGACCGATATGTCCGACCTTCGCAACGGGGATCAGATCCAGAAGTCCGTCCACCATGCCAAGGCCTGCGCGCAGAATCGGAACGATGGCGAGCTTTTTGCCCGAGATCATCTTCGTTTTGGTTTTGGTTACGGGAGTTTCGACCGTAATCTCCTCCAGGGGAAGATCACGTGTCAGCTCATATCCCATCAGCATGGCAATCTCCTCCAGGAGCTGACGGAAGTCCTTGGAGCCGGTCTTCTTGTTACGCATAATGGAAAGCTTGTGGGTAATCAGGGGATGGTTCAGTACGTGCAGTTCACTCATAATCCTTCTCCTTCGTTGTCCTTTACAAATCCTTTGTAACGGTCTTGTTAGCATCTCCATTATACAACGCGCGCAAGAAGTTTTCAAGTGGATTTTGCAAATTCGACACTCTTTTTTTGCTTTTTTTATTTACTTTACTGCAAAAGCATGGTAAAATAGAGAGAGATTACATTTTCAGAAGGAGCGCCTATGTCCCATTCACCCATCTCGGTTGGAATTTATACCTTGGGCTGCAAGGTCAATCAATATGAATCCGAGGCGATCGCGGAAGGCTTTGCACAAAGAGGCTTTTCGGTTCAGAGTCCTACGCTTCCCTGCGACGTTTACGTCATCAATACCTGCACGGTCACGGGCGAATCCGACCGCAAGGCGGGACAGTTCATCCGCCGTGCCATCCGCCGGAATCCGAGCGCCTACGTTCTGGTAACCGGCTGCTTTTCGCAGGCAGATCCCGATGCCGTTGCCGCCATCAAGGGGGTGGACTACGTCTGCGGAAACGCAAGGAAGCTTTCGGTCATAGACGAGGCGGTAAGGCTTCTGCAAAGCAATCAAAAGGCAGAGGTGCCGGGCATCGACAGAGCTGCACCGGACGCCTACGGCTTTGAGGATATGCGTATTGCGCACTTTGACCGCACCCGCGCCTACGTCAAGATCGAGGACGGATGCGAAAACCGCTGTACTTATTGCATCATTCCGAGTGCACGCGGCAGTGTGCGCTCCAAGGCTCCCTCTTTGATCGTGGAGGAGGTACGGGGACTGATCGAGGGTGGATGCCGCGAGATCGTCCTGACAGGCATTGAAACCGCCTCCTACGGCAAGGATCTGGATCATTACCGCCTGGCAGATCTCTTAGAGGAGGTCGATCGCATCCCCAATATCGGTCGCGTGCGTCTGGGATCGCTGGATCCCTCCCTGATGACCGAAAAATTTGTGGATCGCATCGCACGCCTTTCCTGCTTAGCCCCCCATTTCCATCTTTCCATGCAAAGCGCGTCGGATAAGATCCTTGCCCTGATGAAGCGAAAATATAATACGAGAATGGCTCTGGAGGGAATGGAGCGTCTGCGCGCGGCATTTCCCGACGTGCAATTTACCACCGATATGATCGTGGGATTTCCGCAGGAGAGCGACGAGGATTTTCAGGCATCGGTGCAATTTGTCAGGGACGCGGGATTCTTAACGGTTCACGCATTCCCCTACTCCCGTCGCAAGGGTACCGTTGCCGCCTCGATGAGCGGACAGCTCCCGACGGAGATCAAAAAGCAACGCGTCGCGATCCTGTCGCAGGCAGCAAAGGAGGTTCGGGAGCAGATCCTGGCAAAGGCGCAGGGGCAAACGGTCGAGGTTCTGTTTGAAACCTATCAGAACGGCATGGCTGTAGGACACACCGCAAGCTTTCTGCAGGTCGCCTGCCCCTCCGATCATCCCTTGAACGCAGAGCTGCATCCCGTGCACATCACGGGGCATACCGAGGAGCTCTGTCTTGGAGAATTGATTTCCTCCCATTAAAAATTTCAGAAGAAAGTAGGTTCGCAATATGGAACAGTTGGGATATATCCGCGGCTTTGGAGCGTATACTCCCTCGATGCTGGAGCGGGCAAAATCCGATCTTGGACTTTCAATGCCTGCAGATATCCTTGCATTTTGCGCCAAATATTATGCAAAAGAGCGTCGTTATGATCCAACGATCGAGGAAATGCACTTGCTGGACGGACTGTTCGCAGGCGCTTCCTCTCCGTCTTATTTTGCCCCCACCCAGCTCTTTACCAACGACGATTTCGTTGCCGATACCTTTGCGGATCTGATGGAAAAGCGTCGGGAATGCACAAGGGATACCGACATGCCCGCAACCCTTTTCGAGCTTGCAACCGTTCTTGACGCCTATCTTGAGCGCGTTGGAGGGCGCAATCCCCTAAAGGAGCTTTGCCCGCGAGTAAAGAGGGGCTCGGACCTTCCTTCCCGCGATACGGATCGCACCGTCCTTAGCAGCAATCTCTCTCCGTTTTGCGTGCAAATTCCCGAAAAGACAACCGTCAAAAAAGCATCGGTCGGGGATTGGTTCGTGCTTCTGCGCCCTGCCGAGGGACAGCTCTTTTTTGAATACGAGGACGCCGCCGATACCTTGCTTCGGGAAAAAGCGATTTCCTCACGGATCGTCGATCGCGTCAAAATCACCGAGCGGGGGCTACTTTCCTCCCTTTTGACCGTCACAGACGGAGCACGCCTGGAGCTTGTCCATCTGGGAACTCCCGACGAGCCGATCGCCCTGCAGGAGCTGAACACGGGATATCGCGGTGAGATCCTGCTGCGAGTCACGAAGGACGCGCCCGCTTTCTTGCGTCAGCTTTGCGGACCGCAGGGACTGAAGGTTCTGGTATTCGGTGTTGCCACAAAGGAGCCTTCCGTAACACTGCAACAAAGCAAGAACGTCACCTACACTTGGAAAACGGACTTTCTGCGCGCCTTGACCGATATGCACACGGTATCCGCTTATCTGAAAAATGAGGGGGAGCTGACCTCGCCGATCCGCTGCGATGACGTTTGCGAGAGCGGAGAGCTTCTATGCGCAGCCGCCTCGGCATCCCCGCGCGACAGCTTCTTTTTGCATGCACTCTATACGGCTCTGGCACCCGTCTGCGCGCTTGCCGCAAGCGGAATTCCGTACGAGGAGGTTTCCATCGGCTTTGGCTTGGATCTCCCCTCCCGATCCCTTGGCGATCAGAACGTGGGGGATGCGCTTTCCGTGCTCCTTGGCATCTATCGCGCACAGGCAGAGCTTGGAATTCCCTGCTTTTCTCCCTGCATTTCCACGTCCGAGGACTGCAAATCGCCCAGGCTGTCGGTCTTTGCGCTTGGGAAGAAAAAGCGGAATACCAAAGCATTCCCCTCTCAGCTTACAAAACCCGGGAGCCGTATCTATTGCTTAAAGCCCGATGCGGATCAGAACGGACTGCCCGACTTTGCATCCCTGCGTTCCCTTTTGCGCGCCGTTACGGCTTGGGCACAGAGCGGGCTCCTGCATGCTTCCTATCCCGTTTGCGCATGCCCCTTGACGGACGGACTTTTGCATATGAGCAGCGAGGCACTTTCCTTTAAGCTCGAGGAGGGCACGGAGCTGGCCGCCGAAATCCTCCCCTTGGGGATCTTAGTGGAAAGCGACGCCGAACTTCCCGCAGTCTTGACAGCATCCGCCGTTGCGTGTGAAAAATCACCGCTCCCACGCTACGAAAAAGAAAATTGAAAAAAATCGAAAAAAATTTCAAAAAGAACTTGCAATTTGAGAAAAGATATGGTATAATACCCCTGTTGTAAAGTAAATTGGTTGTTTGTGCAATCAGCAAAGGTTTTTTAGGAGGTGTCAAAAAATGGCAAAGTGCTGTCTGTGTGGCAAGGGTGTCGTTTTCGGTCAGAATGTTTCTCACTCTCACCGCAAAACCAACAGAACCTGGAAGCCCAACATTCGCAAGGTAAGATTGGAAGGCAATAAAGCTATCAACGTTTGTGCTCGTTGCTTGCGCACCATGAAGAAGGCTTGATCGCCCTCTTTCCGTGCAAATAAAGGTATGGCAGACACCGTGTGTCTGCCCTTTATTTTTCAAACATAAGGAGCATTTTGATCGCTTTGAGAACAAGATACCGCAGAGGAGAACTTTATGGAAAAGGAAAAGATTGAACGCATCAACGCCCTGGCGCACAAATCCAAGGAGGTAGGTCTTACCGACGAGGAAAAGGCCGAGCAGCAGCTTCTGCGTGCCGAATATGTTAAGGAATTCCGCGCGCAGTTTACGGGAATTCTTGACAATACCGTCATTCAGTATCCCGACGGCAGCAGAACCCCGCTTCCCGATTTGAAAAACAAAAAGAAATAATCCTTGTTTGGACGGACTTTCGTTGAGAAATCCGTCCAAAACTCTTTACAAATCAAAAAGACTGTGTTATACTAACAATAGAGTTTTATTGCTTTTTGGAGGAGGTGCCGAATATGCCGTTCGAACAGCTTTGCAGGACCTCCTGCGTCGAGGAGACCGAGGCGTGCGGTGCCATGCTTGCGGATAGGATCTGCAAGGATCCCGCGTCCCCCTGCTTCGTCGCGCTTTACGGAGATCTCGGTGTCGGAAAGACCGCCTTTGTACGCGGCTTTGCGTCGGTCATCTCTCCGGGGTCCGCGGTGCGCTCCCCAACCTTTGCGCTGGTCAACGAGTACCGCGGCAAGGGGCGCCCACTGTTCCATTTTGATATGTACCGCATCACGAGTGAGGAGGATCTCTATTCCATCGGCTTTTACGATTATGCCGACAGAGGCGGCATCTGCCTTGTGGAATGGAGCGAAAACATTCCCGATTCCCTGCCAAGCGAGTATTGGAGGGTCGAAATCAAAAAGGAACCGGAACGCTCTTTCGATGCAAGAAGCATTCAAATCACCCTGATCGAGGAGGAAACGGCATGAAAATCTTAGCCCTTGACAGCACTGCCATTGCCGCCTCGGTTGCTCTGTGCGAGGATGAGGCACTGCTTGGAGAATTCACCATTCAGAATGGAAATACCCATAGCGAAACGCTGCTCCCCTTGGCAGAATCCGCGCTGAAATTCTTTTCCCTGACGGCGGAGGATGTCGATCTGTTTGCGGTATCCGTAGGTCCGGGCTCCTTTACCGGCGTGCGCATCGGTGTCGCGACCGCAAAGGGACTTGCCTTTGGCAGAGGAAAACCCTGCGTCGGAGTTTCGACGTTGGAGGCTCTGGCAGAAAATCTAACCGTGGCGGAAGGGCTGATCTGCCCCGTCATGAACGCGCGCCGCTCTCAGGTATATACGGCACTCTTCCGATCGGAGAACGGTAAGATGACGCGTCTGATGCCGGACAGTGCCATGGCGATCACCGAGCTTGACGCCCTGCTATCTCAGTATGACGAGCCCGTTTATCTGGTCGGGGACGGATACGATATTACCGCTTCTCTGCTGAAGCACCCCATTCACAATACCCCGCACAGACTCCGCCCGCAAAGCGCATATTCGGTCGCTCAGGTCGCAAAAAGGCTTTATGAGCAAGGATATGCGACAACGGATGCCCTGCTCGCTCCCATCTATCTTCGCCCATCGCAAGCAGAGCGTGAGAGAGCCGAGCGAGAAGCTGCCAAGCAATCTACGTAAGACAATAAACTGATATAGACGAGGATACGCAATATGAACATCAAAAAAATTACAATCGGTGCGGATCACGCAGGATATCTGCTCAAGGAGAAGGTCATCGCCCATCTGCAGGAGCGCGGCATTGAGGTGATCGACGTCGGAACCAACTCTCCTGACAGCTGTCACTATCCCGATTTTGCGCACGCCGTATGCAAGCAGGTACAGGACGGCACGAGCGAGCTCGGCATTCTGATCTGCGGAACCGGAATCGGCATGTCCATGGCTGCAAACAAGCATCGCGGCATTCGTGCGGCGGTTTGCTCGGACACCTTCAGCGCGCGCTTGACGCGCATGCACAACAATGCAAACGTGCTTTGCTTCGGCGAGCGCGTGGTCGGTATGGGCTTGGCACTGGATCTGGTGGATAGCTTCATTGACGCGGAATTTGAGGGCGGAAAGCACCAGACGCGCGTCAATATGATCACCGCCATTGAGGAATCCGAATCTCAAAAATAAGCGTTTCTCTCAAAATTTTACGAAAAGGAACGGTTTTTATCATGATTGAAAAAAAGCTTGAAGCGGTAAACGGAGTCGTTGACGCCTTTACGAAGCATCGCACCGCCGCCGTCATCCTGGCCGCGGGCAGCTCCACACGCATGGGAAAAGACAAAAACAAGCAATTTGAGATGCTTTGCGGCATGCCCGTTCTGGCACACACATTGCTTGCTTACGAGCACTGCGTTCTCATTCAGGAGATCGTCATCGTGGCACGTCCGCAGGATTTCCCTGCCATCACCAAGCTTTGCAAGGTCTGTCGCATTACAAAGCTCCGCGCTCTTGCCGTTGGCGGCCGTACGCGCCAGGAATCCGCTTACAGCGGCGTCAGACGCGTCAGCCCCTTTGCAAAGTACGTTGCCATCGCTGACGGCGCGCGCTGTCTGACGACACCCGAGCAGATCGCGCGTGTCTGCATTCGCGCATACCGCCACAAGGCTGCCGCCGCGGCACACAAGGTCAGTGACACGGTCAAGCGAACCAACACTCTGGGCGCTGTCAGGGAAACGGTCAGCCGCGAAAACCTCTGGCAGGCACAAACGCCTCAGGTCTTCCATACCTCGCTCTACCTGGCAGCTCAGTATCGCGCCAAGGCAGACGGATTTGAGGCAACCGACGATTGCTCGCTGATCGAAAATCTCGGCTACAAGGTGCAGCTGGTGGAATGCGGCATGGAAAATCTCAAGATCACAACGCCTGACGATCTTGACATCGCAGAGGCGATCCTTTCCCATCGGAGGGCAAAGAAATGACGCCCGATATCCGCATCGGTCACGGCTATGACGTGCATCGGTTGGTTCCCGACCGCCGTCTGATTTTAGGCGGTGTCGCGATCCCTCACACCGCAGGACTTCTGGGACACTCGGACGCCGACGTCCTGACGCACGCCATTATGGACGCGCTTCTGGGAGCCGCAGGTCTTGGTGACATCGGAAAGCACTTCCCCGATACGGACGCCGCTTATCTGAATGCCGACAGCTTAAAGCTTTTGGAGCAGGTCGCGCTCCTGCTGCTTTCTCACGGCTGGAAGGTCGGAAACGTAGACGCGACGGTTCTGGCACAAGCCCCGAAGCTTGCGCCTCACATCCCGAAGATGCGTCAGAACATCGCAAGAATGCTGGACGTTGAGGTCGAGCGCGTTAACATCAAGGCAACCACCGAGGAAGGCTTAGGCTTTACGGGACAAGGTCTTGGCATGGCGGCACACGCCGTTTGCATCCTGCACAAATAAATCTATTTCAAGGCAGCCGCCACGCAATCACACTGTCAACGTCCTGTCTTTTGAATTCCTTTTGCGCGCGCACTGCCGTGTCTTAGTGACAGTATATGCCGTTTTTCGGAAGGAATCGACAGCCCCATCAAGGTTTTGTTTTCAAAATTCATCCAAGGATATAAGAAAGGTCAAACACTATGATTTACATTGCCCCCTCTATGCTTTCTGCCGACTTCGGACACTTAGAAGACGAAATGACACGTATGGCAAAGGCAGGTGCCAACTATCTGCATCTGGACGTCATGGACGGCAACTTCGTGCCCAATTTCAGCTTCGGCACGCCCGTCATCGCATCCATCCGCCCTTACAGCAAGCTGATCTTTGACGTGCATCTGATGATCGTGGATCCCATTCGTTATATTGACGATTACGCAAAGGCAGGCGCCGATATTATCACCGTACATCTGGAGGCTTGCTCCGATCTGGATGCCGCGATCGCAAAGATCCGCCGTCACGAGGTTCGCGTCGGCGTTGCCATCTCTCCCGCAACTCCCGTCGAGCTTCTGCTCCCCTATCTTGACAAGATCGATATGGCGCTGATCATGACGGTCGTTCCCGGCTTTGGCGGTCAGTCCTTTATGCCCGATATGCTCAAGAAGGTGCGGACGGTCAAGAGATACGCAGACGCCCACAACCTCAAATTGGACATTCAGGTTGACGGAGGTCTGAAGGCTGAAAACATCGGTCTTGCAACCGAGAGTGGCGCAAACGTCATCGTAGCGGGCTCTGCGATCTTTAACGCAAAGCGTCCGAGCGAGGTCATTCAGAAAATGCGCGAGGAAGCGGATCTGCATCCTTACACCAAATAATCCCTTTGCAAAAGGCATAAAAAATCTCCAAGCAGCTTGCTTGGAGATTTTTTATTTGCATTTTAAGGTGCCTTGAACTGCGCGATCGCGCGAAAGAGTGCCTCGAACTGCGCATAGACCTCTTCATCGGAGGTCGTACCGAAGATGTAAGGCTCGGTCAGGACGATCAACGTGTCCTCCGGGAAAAAGTGCAGTGCCTCATAGTACTGATAAAACTCGGTGTCGCAAAGGCGAATGGCATACTCGTCATACGCGCACTCGGGGGTAGCCCCAAGGCTTTTGGAAAGCGGGCGCGCGAGCTTTTGCATGTTCTGCGACTGATAAAGCGACTCTCTGACAAAATAGAGCGCGGAATGTCCCGTCAGAAGCGAATCGCCAAAGGTCTGGGCGTTAGTCTTGCTGGAGGAAAGCGCGATCTGATAGGCGTAGTTATCAAAATTTCCGTTCTCGTCGGTGTAATACTTTCGAAGCTCCTCCTCCGAGAATATGCTGTAGTGGTTAAAGACGACCGTCAGGGTGTCTCCGTCCTCCTTGGGCAAGGCGAGAGAATCCAACAGATCCACCACGGTCGATCGGTCGGTGTTCGTCAGGGTGCATCCGCCCGCAAATACAACCGTAATATCCCCGTTCTCCTTCCCTGAGCATTGCGCGAAGCAAGCGATCAGGCAAAGCAAGACGAACAGTGCCACAACGGTATGAATCTTATAATGATACCAAAAATTCTCCAGCCAGGTAAGAAATTTATTCTTGGGAAGCGCAATACTCGGCGCTTCTCTTTTTTCCTCCTCGCGGTGATTCTGATTTTGATCCTGCATACAGATCCTCCTTGATCAAAAAGCGGAACGAAGCAAAAGCCGATCCGTTCCGCTTTGGTCAGTCATTATCTGGTTCTGGTAACGTCCAGGACCTTGAGCTTGACGGTGCCGGCAATCACCTCAACAACGACCTCGTCACCGATCTTTTTGCCGATGAGAGCCGAGCCGATGGGAGAAAGATCGGAGATCTTATTCTCCAAGGGATTTGCCTCATTGGAGCCAACCATCTCATAGGTTGCCTCCTTGCCCGTGCCATGATTGAGAACCTTAACGCTGGAGCCAAGGCTGACTACGCTGGTGTCGACCGTGGATTCATCCAGAATCTGTGCGTTTTCAAGCAACGCCTCAAGCTCTGCGATGCGTGCCTCGTTTTTGCCCTGCTCGTTTCTTGCTTCCTCGTACTCGGCGTTCTCGGAAAGGTCACCAAAGGAGCGTGCAACCGCGATATCGTTCTTGATCTTTTCACGCTTCTCGTGCTTGAGGTAGTGTAATTCGTCTACCAGTTCCTGATAGCCCTGCTTTGTATAAAGCATCGGTTTTCCTTTTGACATGTCAATGTTCTCCTTGTTCTGTATGATAATGTTTTATTGATTGAACTGTGCAATGGCAGCCTGCAATTGGTTATCCTGCTGCTCGGTCAGAAGATGGAAGTTTTGATTCTTTGCTTCCTCCGAAAGCTCTACGGCAAGTCCCGGATCCGGCAAAATGCCGATATCGTGATAGGTGACACCGCATTTGGTGACGTACGCATAGGTCGTCAGCTTGAGATATCCCGTATAATTTCCAAACTCGGAAAGGCTGAGCGTGGACTGCATGATGCCCTTTCCAAAGGTCTTGCTTCCTACGATCGTAGCAAGTCCGTAATCGCGCAGCGTCGCGGTAAAGACCTCGGCAGCGCTTGCGGTATTTCCGTTGCAAAGCACGGTCATGTCGAGCCCTGCGTACATTCCGATCTCGTTTTTTGCGACGTTGCACGCGGCATAGTCACCGAGAAGTGCAATGGGCTCCGCATAGTAGGACTTGGGAATATTCCCGTCCTTATCGACGGCGGAAAGGATCAGATCTCCCTCCTGCAAAAAGTAGGTCAGGGTTGCCTTGATGGATTGCAGATCTCCTCCGGGATTGTTGCGGACGTCAAAGACGAAATGCTTGATCTCCGGGTTTTGCAGCAGCGTGCTCATCGCCGCCTTGAACTGCTTGGGGGTGACCAGATCGAAGCTTGAGATCCTGACGATCGCAACCGAGGGGTTACTCTCGCTGATCCAATGGGAAACGGTTTGAATCTCGTAGGTGTTGCGCACGGCGCTGATATCCACCGAGGTGTATCCCCCGTTTTCGGGACGCAGCACCGAGAATTCCACCGCTGTTCCGATCTCACCCGCGATGGCACCGGTCATACCCGTATACCCGATCTCGCTTGCGGTTTTGTAGACACCGTCAACCTTGACGCGGTAGATGCAGTCGCCTACCCTGACGCCTGCTTGCTGTGCGGGGGAATTGTCGTATACGGCAATGGTCTGCGCGACCTCATAGGCGGTTGTGCCTGCCGTCACGGTGTTTCTTACCACGCTGACACCAATGCCGACCGAGGAGCCGACGTTGGAAGCGTACATGGCGCGGAATTCTTCCTCGGTCATATAGGCGGCGTATTCGTCACCCGTAGCCGCGACGTATGCCTTGAGCACCGCCGTCATCAGCTCTTCCTCGGTTTTTGATCCCGCATAGTAGGAATATTTTGAAAAAATACCGTCCAGCAGAGCGAGCTTATCGACACCGATGTCACTGCCGGCACCTTGTGCCAAGCGATCAATAACTGCCTGCTGCGCCGCAAGCTTATCACTGTAATAAGCACGGTCGCGCGCGGCGGTAAGCGTGTAAGTCAACAGAATGCAAAGAGATGCGACAAGACAGACGACGCTGATCCAGATATAGGTCGCAGAGCTTACGTTCCATTTGCCCTTCCGGACAGAAGCGTCCTGCGCTTGATTCGTCTGCGACTCCTGACTGTGCACCGACCCATCGGTCTTTTCTTCCTCTCCCTGCCCCGGATCATAATCCTTTTGATTCTCGTCCATATAAATCCTTTCCGGAGTTGCGCATGATTGTCGGCTCCTCCAACGGTTTATTGTATGGACCAAGCGTCGGCAATTATGCGGTAAGATGTGAAAAACAGTACAGAAGCGAAATATGCATAAGGCTTCCCTTCGCACATTTCGCTTGCTGTAAGATCGTCAATGTCAATTAAAACTTAATGGGCTTGGAGTTGAGGTACTTTCTGACCATCAACGCTACCTTGAAGGTGATGGCGTGCTCGAACTCACGCAGGTCAAGACCTGTCAGCTTGCGGATCTTCTCCAAGCGGTAAACCAGCGTGTTTCTGTGAACGAAGAGCTTTCTGGAGGTCTCGGACACGTTGAGGTTGTTCTCGAAGAAGCACTGAATGGTCATCAGCGTTTCACGGTCAAGGGACTCCAGACTTCCTCTCTTGAATACCTCCTGCAAGAACATCTCGCAGAGCGTGGTGGGAAGCTGATAGATCAGGCGGCCGATGCCGAGATTTTCATAGCTGATGATATTCTTTTCGGTTTCGAATACCTTACCGACCTCCAGCGCGACCTGCGCTTCCTTGTAAGCGCGCGCCAGATCCTTGATGTTCTCGACCACCGTGGAAATACCGATGGAAACCTTGGTGTAGAACTCGGTGGAAAGGGTGTCTGCGATGTTGGTCGCGATCTTTTCGATCTCCTTGGTCTCGGTTCCGGGCTTGATATCCTTGACGAGAACGATATCGTGCTCACCAACACTGATGACGTAATCCTTGGTCTTGTCCGGGAACATATTCTGGAGCATCTCAAAGGGCATCATATCGGTCTTTCCGTAGAACTGAATCAGGAAGACGATACGCATTTCCTCGGTGTTGAAATGAAGCTCCTTGGATTTGATGTAAATATCGCTGGGCAGAATGTTATCTAAGATAATGTTCTTGATAAAGGAGCCCTTATCGTATTTTTCGTCGTACAGGTTCTTGATGTTGCCAAGGGAAATGGACAGGAGCTTGGAGATCTTCTCCGCCATTTTGTCCTCGCCCTCAACGAACACGATGTAATCGGTCTTGGGTCCGTTGGTCATGGGGCGGTAGGTATATCCTCCGCTGGTAACGACGTCGTTGGTGTAGTTCAGCTCATCACGGACGCTCTGACGGATCTCACCGATCTTGACCAGCTCCGAGCATGCAATGATGACACCGTTTTCATCAATAACACCAATGACACGGTCGATCGCATCCTTCATTTGATGGATCACACCTTGAAATAACCTGTTAGACATTTTGAAATCTCCTCGTTTATCGTGATTGGGAATTACATTGTGTATAAAACTGACTATATTTTACACTATTTTTTGTGATTTTTCAATAGGGTTTTGAATATTTTTCATAATTTTTTTTATTTTTTTCGTGCAATCTGCACGGCTATATGAAAAAATTGAGCATTTTGCGCATGAAAACCGCAATTTTTGGAAATTTTATTCCGTTTTTCCGCCCATATCAAATTCATAAACCAGGCAAGCCAGCACGAATGCCGCGGCGGTTTCGGTCCGCAAAATACGGTTCCCAAGACCAACCGGCACAAGCCCCGCCTCCTTCGCCAAACGCGCTTCGTCCGGAGAAAAGCCTCCCTCGCTTCCCACGACGATGGAAACGGTAGGTGTAGCTCCCTGCTGATCGAAGCGTGCGGACTGAAGGACGCTCCGCAGATCCTGCGTGCCTTCACCCTCGTAGCAAAACAGCGGGATCTGTGCTTTGGCGGCATCCTTTAGCATCCGGGAAAAGCTTTGTGTTGGATGCACGGTCGGGATCCTTCCCCTGCCACACTGCTTTGCCGCCTCCAGTGCGATCCGCGCGCGGCGCTCTGTCTTTTTCTCCTCACTTCCCTCCTTGATGCGCACAATACACCGTTCGCTCTCGAAGGTATAAATTTCCGAAACACCGCACTCAACTGCCTTTTGGATGATGCTGTCCAGCTTGTCCCCCTTGGGAAGCGCCTGAAACAGCGTTGCCGTATAGCGCGGCTCGCTCTCGCTTGTTTTGGAGGAACAGATGCTTGCCTTGACACAATCGGGCAAGAAATCCGTCAGACAGCAGTCGTACTCGATCCCTTGTGTATCGCACACCGTAATATGCTCCCCTGCCGCCATGCGCAGAGAGCGCGAAATATGATGCGCGTCATCACCAAGCAGGGTCACGGCTCCGTCTTGAATTTGCTCCGTACGGACAAAAAATCTCGGCATCGCATGCTCTCCTCTCCAAAATATAATTTATTGTAGCATAAATTCACAAATCCGTCAACCTGAATTTGTAAATTCTATCCCAAAATTTGATGCTTTTCAACAAAAAGGCACGGTACAGCGATCGATCCCTGCACCGTGCGATTTTTTGAAGCTACTTATTTTAATTCTACAACGGTCACACCGCCGTCCCCTTCACCGTATTTGCCGAGTCGAAAGGCTTCGATGCGGCGGTCGGATTTGAGGCGCTTCCAGAGTGCGTTGCGAAGCGCACCCGTGCCCTTTCCGTGGATCAGGCGCACGGTGCGGAAGCCTGCGAGCGTTGCCTCGTCCAGATATTTATCGACGGCAAGCCATCCCTCGTCCCCGAGCAAGCCGCGTAGATCGATCTCATCCCGGAAGTCGCGGTTGACGCTTGCGTGATACTCACTTGCGGGCTTTTTACTTTTCTGACTGATAAACTGCGGCTTTTCCTCGATCAGCTGCAGATTGGACAGCTTGGTTCTGGTCTTGAGGATCCCTGCCTGCACGAGAACCGAGCCCGAGCGGTCGGGTGTTTCCAGCAGAACTCCCTCCTTGTCGATGTTGACGATATAGACCTTGTCGCCTTTTTTCAGATCGCGCGGGAGCACGTATGCCTCGTTGGTCTTTTCCTCCACGGGATTGACACGGTCGTCACCTTCGCGAATTGCCAGGCGGACGGCGCGCCGTGCCTGCTCCAGCTCCTCGGTCAGCTTTCCTGCCGCCTCTGCCTTCTTCGCCTTTTCCAGCTGGGCGAAAATGAAGTCGCTGGAGGCTCTGGCACTGTCCAGCATCTGCTGTGCCTTCTTGCGATTCTGCTCGATCTCACGCTCAAGGCGTAAGAATTTCGCCTTCATTTCCCGCTCTCCGTCCTCGCAAAGCTTTTCATACTCGCGTCGCAGACGCGCAGCCTCCTCGCGCTCGCGCTCGGCTTGCAGACGCGTTGCCTCCAGCTGCTCGATGACCTCCTCAAATCTTTGATGCTCGCGCGTCACGCCTTGCTTTGCAAAGGCAATGATCTCAGGCGACAGTCCAAGCTTTTCGGAAATGGCGAACGCGTTGGATTTTCCGGGCGCACCGATAAGAAGTCGGTAGGTAGGACGCAACGTCGTCACGTCAAACTCACAGGATGCATTTTGCACCCCGTCGGTATCCAGCGCATAGGTCTTCAGCTCGGTATAGTGCGTCGTAGCGATGCACATTGCCCCCCTTTTTCGCACGTGCTCGATAATGGAAACGGCAAGCGCCGCTCCCTCGACGGGATCGGTCCCCGCCCCCAGCTCGTCGAACAGACAGAGCGAACGGTCGCCTACGTTCTCGGTAATATGAACGATATTGACCATATGTGAGGAAAAAGTGGAAAGAGATTGCTCAATGCTTTGCTCATCTCCAAGATCCACCAGAATCTGATTAAAGACGCAAATGGAGGATTCGGGCTCAACGGGAATATGCAAGCCCGCCAGCGTCATCATGGCAAACAGGCCCACCGTTTTGAGCGCAACGGTCTTGCCACCCGTGTTAGGTCCCGTAATAATCAGGGTATCGTACCCCTTTCCAAGCTGAATATTGGTAGGAACGACGCTTTTTGCATCGATCAAGGGGTGTCTTGCGCGCTTCAGATCCAAAAAGCGTGTTCCGCTGATCCCAGGCTCGGTGGCGCGCATGCGGAAGGAAAGCTCCGCGCAGGCAAACGCAAACGCAAGCTCGGTGATATTGAGATAATCAAGGCGCAGGGACTGCGATGCCGAGCCAACCTCTGCCGAAAGCGCGTACAGAATGCGCTCGATCTCGTGCTCCTCACGGGAGGTCAGCATACGCAGCTCGTTGTTCGCCTCCACGACCGCCATGGGCTCGACAAAAATGGTAGCGCCCGAGGAGGAGGTGTCGTGGATCAAGCCCTTGAGCTCGTTCTTACACTCTGCCTTGACGGGAAGAACATATCTGCCGTTTCGCATCGTGACCAGATTGTCCTGCAGGATCTTGCTGTAAGAGCCGCCGATATAGCGTTGCAGCGTATCCTTGATGCGGTTGTTGGCTTCGCGGATCTTGCGGCGGATGTCCGCAAGCGTGGGGCTTGCCTCATCCGCGATCATATCCTCGGTCAGGATGGCACGCGTGATGCTGTCCTCAAGGAATCGGTTGGGCAAGAGGCAGTCGAACAGATCGTCAAGAGAGGTGTCAAAGGGCTTGTTGATCTTGATATAATCCACAAGCTCACGCGTGCAACGAAGCAGGCGCGCGACCTCCAGCAGCTCACGCGTGGAAAGCATCGCCCCCTTGACGGCACGCTCGCAGGACTCGGACACGTCCCCGACCGAGGAAAAGGAGGGGCGTCCCTTGATCTCCATCAAGCGCTTTGCATCGGTCGTGCGCCGCATACGGCGCAGAACCTCGCTGATCTCGGTGGACGGCAAAAGGCACGCTGCCTTCTCCCGCGCTCCCTCGGTGGGAGCGCAATCGGCAAGGAGCGCGCATATTTTATCAAATTCCAGTGTTCTGCAGGTTTTTTCCGTAAAGCTCATGTTACCGTTCCTTTTTGGGAGCGCTTGACTCCCTCATGCTGTGATAAAAATTCAGTGAATCAAAGCCCCGACCTAAGTGCGAGAGCAGATAGGACTGCGCCGCTGTGCAAAAGGCGTGCAGATCCTCATGCTCGGTCAGATCAAAGGCAAAAATGCGCTCGATGGGGGCACTCAGACAATAGCGCAGCGCGGCACACGCCGAGGGCGTTAAGGGCGAGAGCAGCTCTGCCTCGTGGATCTCCCCGTAATCGTCGCGCACTTTCGTTGCGGTCATTCCCCCACGGTGCAAGCACTCCGAGCAAAGGAGGGCTCCGTTCATCACGTCGAGATAGAGATCTTCCTCGGGCGCTTTTCCGCATCGCGCGCAGGCGTGCAGATCGGGCTCGTATCCCGAGATCGCCGCTGTGCGAAATTCAAACGCCGCTTTGATCAGCTCCTGCGGGTAGAGATCCCGACTCAAAGCATACAGAGAATTGAGCAGCAGGCGCAACAGCTCCTCCGCCTCCTCTCCCTCGTCCGAGACCTCACCCGCGACGTCGCAAAGGTAGGTGGCGAGATTGAGGCGGTCGATATCAAGGCTGAGCGCGTAGAAGGGCTGGATGGGGGTTCCGCCCTTGAGAATATAAAAATCCCCACGGCGGTAATACTCAAAGTTTCCGTAGGTATAAAGCTGGCTGACCGCCATCTGGGGACCGCGGAGCGATCTGCTCCCCTTGGAAAGCAGGGTGATCCTTCCCTTGCTCGCGGTCAGGAGAGAAAGATATCGGTCATGATCTCCCGTATCCCTGACGCGAATCACGATTCCGTCGATTGCCTCATGGCGATTCATAGCCTCTCTCCTTTCCCCGTTGTATCGATCGGATTATTCCTCGGAATATCCGAAATTCAGCACGTCGCGCTGACTGTCACGCCAATTCTCCTTGACCTTCACCCAAAGGTTGAGATAGACCTTGGTGTCAAGTAGCTTTTCCAGATCCGCTCTGGCGTAGCTTCCGATGCGCTTGAGTGTCTCGCCGTTCTTGCCGACCAGAATGCCCTTGTGCGAGTTCTTCTCGCAAAAGATCTCAGCGCGAATGCGAACCAGCGTTCCCTCGTCCTGAAATTCCTCGATCACCACGGCAATGCCGTGCGGGATCTCCTTGTCAACGGTACGAAGGACCTTCTCACGGATGATCTCAGCCGCCATCTGACGCACGGGCTGATCGGTGATCATATCCTCCTCGTAGAACCACTCGCCCTCATGCAAGAGCTTTGCGCATTCGGACAACAGATCCTCAACGTATTTTTCTTTCTTTGCCGAGATCGGCACCACGGCGAAAAAGTCGTGCAGCTCCGCGTAGGAGGCAATGCATCTGGCGATCTGCTCGCGATCGTACAGATCGATCTTATTCAACGCCAGAATGCACGGAAGCTCCGCCTTCTTGAGGGTGCTGATCACGTTTTTCTCCACGTCCTTCGGTTCAAACCCCGCGTCCGCGACCAGAATGACGGCATCCGCCTCGGCAATCGAGCTGTTTGCCACCTTCAGCATAAAATCGCCCAAGGAGTTCTGGGGCTTCAGGATCCCGGGGGTATCAAGAAAGACGAACTGATCCTCACCGCGGGTTTCAATTCCTGCGATGCGGGAGCGCGTGGTCTGAGGCTTGTTGGAAACGATGGCGATCTTCTCGCCCAAAATTGCGTTCAGCAGGGTGGATTTTCCCACGTTGGGACGCCCTGCGATGGTGATAAATCCGGTTCTTTTCATAGCTTCTCCGTTATGCTTTACTTTTTGCCGTTTGAAAAATAGGCGCGCAGATCATCCTTTAAGACATCAAGGCGCTCTCCGCTCTCGCGGTTGAAAAGTGAGAATACCTCGATCCTCTGATTGCTCTTGTTTGCCACGGCGCGCAAATGTATTTGTCCGAATTCCATGACGTAGACCGCGTCAAGCTCGGTTTCCTGCAATTCTCCCCGAAAAACGGTCAGGTCGGAAAGATAGATCCCTCCCTGCTTCTCGGATAGCGTGACAAGATCGGCAGCCGTGATCTCGGGACGCTTGTCCGAGCCGTCAAGCCAATCCTCACAAACCGAATAGCCGATTACACCGATCGGAATGAAGACGATCAAAAATGCGAGGATGCAAGCGGTGAACGTGATCGTACGGACGTTGCGCGTCCAGAAGGTTTCGGTCTGCCCCGCGGTATCCTGATGGGAGGCGCGCTCCTGCTCGGTCTTTGGCTTCCAGCGACTCATAAGCCCTCCTTACTTCTCCTCGACGGAGAGTCCCATGCGCTCCATGATCAAGGTCTGCATGCTCCGCATCTCCATCTCGTCCTCCTCGCCCGTTTCATGGTCGTAGCCCAGAAGATGCAGCATGGAATGTACGCACAGAAAGGCAACCTCTCGCTCAAAGCTGTGGCCGTATTCCTCTGCCTGAGCGGAAGCCTGCTCCAAGGAAAGCACGATATCGCCAAGAATTCCGCGCAGCTCGTCCACGGGCGGCTCCTCACTCTCCCCCTCGTAATCAAACAGTGGGAAGGAAAGGACGTCGGTGGGGCGGTCGATGCCGCGGAACTTTTTATTCAGTGCGTGGATGCCCTCGTTGTCCACGAAGGTAACGGAAACCTCACAAGGGTTGCCGTACTGCACCTCGTCAAGCGTTGCCTCAACTGCCTGACGGACAAGCATCTTCATCTTGTAGGTCAAGGGATGCTTTTCCTGATCGTTTTCAAAGTAAATCTTTAAGCTGAGTTTACGGTTCATGTCTGTTTCTCCTTTTTGGCAAATCAAAAAAGTCAATTCTCGCGTCGCTCGGCGCGGTATTTCTTCGCGTTTTTCTCCTGCTCCTTGCGAACAAGCTCGCGGTCGTATTTTTCATAAGCCTTGATGATCTGCTGTACCAAGCGGTGGCGGACCACGTCGCGCTCCGAAAAATAGTGGATGCCGATATCCTCGATTCCCGTCAGGATCTTGACGGCGGAGGCAAGTCCGCTTTTTTGTCCGTGCGGAAGGTCGGTCTGCGTCAGATCTCCCGTAACCACCGCCTTGGAGTTAAAGCCAAGACGCGTCAAAAACATCTTCATCTGCTCGGGCGTTGCGTTCTGCGCCTCGTCCAGAATGATAAAGGAATCGTCCAGCGTTCTTCCGCGCATATACGCAAGAGGTGCTATTTCGATCGTCCCCTTCTCCACCGCCTTCTGGTAGGCTTCTATTCCCATCAGCTCGTAAAGCGCGTCGTAAAGGGGGCGCAGGTAAGGATCGATCTTGCTTTGCAGATCACCCGGTAAAAACCCGAGCTTTTCTCCCGCCTCGATCGCGGGGCGGGTCAGGATGATGCGGCTGACCTGCTTCTCTCGCAAAGCGCGCACCGCCATGGCAACCGCCAAAAAGGTCTTACCCGTACCGGCAGGTCCGACGCCCAGAACAATGGTGTTTTTGCGGATGGCACCAACGTATTGCTTCTGTCCTACGGTCTTTGCCTTGATGGGCTTTCCCTTGGCAGTCAGGCAAATGCATTCGTCGCTCAGCTCGGTTAGGGTTGCACCCTCGCCCGCGCTCACCATTTCGATGGCATATTGGACCGCCTGATCGGTCAGAACGTCGGTCTTTGCGCAAAGCGCGTGCAAATATTCTAAACACTGCGCAGCACACGTGACCGCCGTCTCGTCCTCACCCTCGACAAGGATCGAATCCCCCGCCTCGCTTTCGCGGTTGCGTAAGGTGACCGAGAAATGCGCCTCGATCAGGCGTGCGTTGGCGTCAAAGCCGCCAAAAATCTTTGCGGTCGCACCGGGATGCTGCATTTTGATGATCTTACGGTTCATAAAATCCCTTTCGTTTCACTTGTTTTCTATCTTGATCCGTTATTCCACGATTTCAAATTCCGTTTGCTGCGCAATATCCTCTATGCAGATAAGGTGACACTCCAGAACGAGCGCATCCTCGCGGATGGTGGTCACGATCTGCTTTTGCAAAAGCTGTGAGTCCTCGGCAAAGCTCTGCATCTGAAGCTCTAAGCTTCTATAAGCAAGGAGCGTCGCCTCCTCGGCAGAGCGTGTGCGCATCTCGGTTCGGTAAGGAACCCGTTGCTCCACCGAAAGCCAGATCGGCACGAATCTGACGCCGAAAAGCTCCCATGCGATTTCCTTTTTCATTATATCACAACTTGCGTTCTCTTTTCCACCCTTTTTGAAAATTTTTAGTGAAAAATCAAAGAAATTCAACAGAATCTCGCTATATTTCGGCTTCTCGTAAATCTTTTGTTCGTACTGCAAGGGAATTTCCACCGTAAGCGTTCGCTCCGTGCGTGCCAAAACCTTGCCTGCCGCACGGGTATAGCGGTAGCCCGACGTCGGACTGTCGTAAAGTCCGCTGATCAGAAGATCCCCTGCCCGCACGGCTTGACCAACGTGCACAACGCAATCTCCCCGATAAAGCTGTACCACCTCGATCTGCCCGTCGGCGGTGGCGATCACGTTGGCAGGACGCGTGGGTTCTTCCTTGGGTGGCGCGTGGTTTTCAAGGATCTGCACCGTCGCAACCGTGCCGTCAATGCGGATGGAAAGCCAGGAAATGCGATCCGACGCGATCAGAACACGGTTCTCCAGCTCCAAGGTCCTGACGTCGGGGATATAGCTCCCAACGCCAAAGCCTACCTGCCGCAGCTCCTTTACCACCTCGTGATAGGTCATGCTCTCATTTCCCAGGATCTCAATATCCCAAATGAATTTTTCAGAGAAAAAAAGCATCGCCGCAATCAGAAGCATACCGATCGCAAGGCCTGCACGGCGTCTGTGGCGAAAGAGAAAGGCGGGCAAGCCGATGGAGCGCTCCACGCAGACGGTGATCCCGTTTTCCCTCGCCAATCGCAAAAGCTTTTTCGACGCAAGCAGCGAAAAGGACGCGTGAATGCACCCCTGCGCGTCCCAGACAAAGTCGCGGTAGGAGATGCTATGGATAAGGCAAAGATTGAGAAACGCGGTGCGGTTCTGCGCGTCCGCCACCAGCCGACAGCCGCCGAATAACAAAAGGAACGGACCTGCTCTCATCTTGCACCTCCCCGCCGCTTCGGAGAGTCAAATTCGGCACTTATTGCCTCTTTTGCAAGGAAATTCACACCGTTGATGCGTCCGTCCACCTCAACGACGCCCGCAGAAAAGGTCCTGCAATACAGTCCCTCCCCCTGAATGGAGATCCCCTCCTTGGCACAGCGAAGCAGGATCTCCTCGGGGCAGTAGCGAAGGATCTTACGGCAGCCGTAAACCGTAACTCCCGTGCGACCGCGCATCAGAATTTGCTCCCTCGGTTCCCTTTCCTGCAGTATTTTTGATGAAAACAGCCGTCCCGAGCTCCGTTTTTCTTTCATGCTTCCCTCCGCGTGCAAGCAAGGCACGTTCCCTCTCATAAAGTTGGCACCCATCGCGTAAATTAGATCAGGTGCGTATTCCTTTCCATCCTATGCACGGGAGGTACTTTTCATGACGAACGCAAAGCTGATGGGGCGCAAACGCCTCTCGTCCCATTTTTCGGCGGGGGATCTGCTTTTTCTCTTTTTCTCGATTTTCTGTCTATGTCTGATCCTGCGGAATTCCGAGCTCGCGATCAGCTCCATTCACCGGGGACTTTTGCTCTGCGCACGCACGGTCATCCCATCGCTGTTCCCTTTTATGGTGCTGTCGGAATGGATGATCAACGGCGGGATCGAACGCTTTTTCCCGAAAAAGCTGTTGCTTTTAGGGGAAAAGCTGCTCGGTTTTTCCCCTTCCGCCTTCTGTGCCATCTTACTGGGAGCCGTATGCGGCTTTCCCGTAGGCGCAAAATGCCTTTGTCTTGCTTACCGCAAGGGCAGTATCAGCAAGCGCGAGCTGGAGCGCGGTCTTGCACTCGCCTCCAATCCATCCTCCGCGTTTCTGATCTCCGCTGTCGGGGTGTCCCTCTGGGGAAGCCGACGGTTTGGAACGGTTCTGTACGCGACGGTGCTTGCAAGCTCTCTGCTCTACGGGCTGTTCTCTTGGAGATTTCAAAAAAAGCGTGAACCGAAAAGGACTTTTACGACCTCCCCGGATGTGCCGCCGCAAAACGTGCGCGGTGTCAGGCTCTTTACCGATTCGGTCTTTTCCGCGACGGCAAGCATGCTACTGGTATGTGCCTATATTCTCTTTTTCTCGGCACTGATGGGGTGTCTTGGAATGCTTGTGACGCATCTTGGGGCAAGCACCGCCGTCGGCACCGGACTCTTTTGTATCTTCGAGCTCTCGGGGGGAATCAGCGCGGCGGCAGGACTTCAGGATCCCATGCTTGCCGCGTGGCTGACGGCATTCGCAGCGGGCTGGTCGGGGATCTCTGTGCACTGTCAGATCCTTTCGGTCTGCGACAGCGTGTGCAAAAAAGAAGCCCTCTCATACCGCGCTTACCTATTCGGCAAGCTGGCTCAAGGACTTCTTTGTTCATTGTTATTCGGTTTGATTTTTTGGCTTTTTCCGCAGATCTTACTTCCCGACGGAAGTCAGAACACGGGGATCCCGTGGTAACATCCTTTAAGCCATTTTCAGAATGACGATCAGATATCCCGTATTATCGGGGGAGATGTGACATTCCTTCCATCCGTAGATCAGGGCAAGCTCCTCGGGTCGCTGACGGCAGATCAGGTAATCGCCCGTGCGGTACCACTGCCCCTCCCCCAAGAATTCCAGATATTCCTCGTAGGTAAGTCCGCTCTCCATCATGATCTGTGCGTGCGGCTGTCCTACGTACCGCAAATGCCAAGGCTCGTAAGAGATCCCGGTGATCTCCTCCTTACCGTGGGGATAGCGGATGATATATCCGTATTCCCCGCAAATGCGGTTGACAAGCCGTCCCGCGGGAGAGCGCAAAAACTCCTCGCCCGCGCAATAAGGGGCGTAGACGTCCAGTGCCAAGCCTGCCTCGTGCTCACTGCAGCCAAGCTGAGCGGCAATGCCGTCCTGACTCTGCGCCAGGATCTGCATCTGCTCCTCTGCGGTGCGGTAGTCGCTGGAAACGTAGATGCGCACACCGGTCTTTTCCTGCACGGCATCGCGCAGAGCAATGTATTGCGCGACCATCAAGGGGTGCATTCTGGCACCGTTGTATTCCTCCAGAAGCGCCTCATACCCCTTTGGCAGCGGATGCGTCGAATTGACCAGGAGAAGCGTATTGGAAAGCGTGACGTTCGGCATCCGCGAAAGCGCGGAAAGCTCCCAACGCTCAAGCGCGCCCGTTTCGATCAAGGGTGTCAGTCTTGGCGCGGGATAGACGCGCAAGGACTGCACCGTGGGAAACCACCATTCCCCATGGGAAAAGATCACGCCAAAGCACACCGCGATCAGGATGCAAACGGTGAGTGCCAAAGCGAAGCGTTTTCTGCATTTTTTGCATTTCATAACGCAAAGCCCCCGTCGACTCCTATGATCTGTCCCGTAATGAAGGAGGCATTCGGAGAGGTCAGGAAGCCGATCGCATCCGCAACCTCCTCGGCACGTCCCAATCGGCACAGCGGCGTTTGATCGCAAAGAGAGTTAAGAGTTTCCTTGTCAAGGCTTGCGTTCATATCGGTCGAGATGACGCCGGGCTCGACGCAGTTGACGGTGATATGCGAGGGTCCCAGCTCCTTGGCAAGTGCCAACGTCATGCCGCGAAGCGCTGCCTTGGAGGCAGAATAATGCACCTCGCAGGAGGCACCGACCTTGCCCCACATCGAGCCTACGAATACGATGCTTCCCCCTTGCTTGGAGATCATATCCTTTGCCACCTCGCGTGCTACGTAAAACGCGCCGCTAAGGTTTGTGTCGATCATATGACGCCAATCCTCGTTTGTGATTTCGGTAAAGAGCTTGATCTGCGCGATCCCCGCGTTGCTGACCAGAACGTCGATTTTGCCGTATTCTCTGCGGACCTTGTCGATCGCGTCTATCGCGGCTTCGGGGTCGCTGACGTCGACGCAAAGCCCAAGAGCACCCGTCTTTTCCGACACCTCTCTTGCCGCTTTCTCGTTTGCGCGGTAAAGGAACGCGACGCGATCCCCGCGATTGCAAAAATATTCTACGCAGGCTCTCCCGATCCCACGGGAGCCGCCCGTAATCAAAACCGTTGCCATATCATTGCATCCTTTCTAAAGCACTTCCGTCCGAATAAAATCCGATCTCACCCAATTCGTCCGTCCGCAAGATCTCGCATCCCGCCTCCTCAAGCCGCACAAGGATCTCTCCGTGCGGATGTCCGTAGGAATTGCCTCTGCCGCTACTGATGACGGCATATTTTGGCGACATCATCTGCAAAAAGACCTGACTTGTTGAGGTGTACGAGCCGTGGTGTCCGACCTTGTAAAGGTCGCAGGAAAGCATATCCTTTCCGAATCTGGCGCACAGATCCTCCTCAGCCTCGACCTCCGCATCTCCCGAAAAGAGCATGGAGATCTCTCCAAACTGAATCCTTAGGATCAAGCTTCCCTCGTTGCCGTCCATAACCGCTCCGTAGGGAGAAAGAACCGTAAGGCTGACCTCGCCGATCAGACACTTGCTTCCGTAGCTGACGGCTGTTTCGGTCATTCCGCGTTCGGAAAGTGCCGCCTGCAGGGCAAGATAGCTGTCATTGTCTTCTTCCCTGACCCCGTTTGTCCAGACCTGTTGCGGATCGAACTGCCGCACGACCGCGTCTGCTCCTCCAATGTGATCCTCGTCGGGATGGGTCAGGATCAGCAGGCGCAGCGAGGTCACCCCAAGCTCCTCCAAGCGAAAACAAAGCATCTCCTGAGAGGATTCCGGACCTGCGTCGATCAGAATATCTCCATCCCTTGTGCGGATCAGAGCAGAATCTCCCTGACCGACATCCAGAAAGTAGACCTCAAGCGGGTGTGCAGGCATACCGCCCGGAGAGCAGGAGACCAACAAAAGCGCGCAGAAAACAAATAGTATCCAAAATCTGCGTGCCTTCATCCCGCGTCCTCCCCGTTTTTTCTTCATTATAGCAGTGAGAAAGCCGATTTTCAATAGATTTTTATAAAAAATATGAAAAAGAAGGAAAAAGATCCTTGACAAAAGGAATATTATATGATATAATAGCGAATTGATACGGGCAAAAGTCCGTCTCTCTACCGTGCAAATCTACACACGCACGGTCGACAAGTCCATAGGGAGGTAAAAAACATGGAAAAACTCACCAATTCTTATGAATCTATGTTCATCGTCAGCCTTGCAAACGGCGAAGAGGCCGCAAAGACTGTCGTGAACAAGTTCACCGATCTGATTTCTGCAAATGCGGAGGTCGTCAAAATCGATGAATGGGGCAAGCGCCGTTTCGCATATCCGATCCAGGATATGAACGAAGGTTTCTACACTCTGGTAACCTTCAAGGCAGACGGTGCATTCCCTGCTGAGTTGCAGCGTTTGATGAACATTGACGAAGCAGTGCTTCGCGCAATGGTAATCAAGCTGGAGTACGATCCTGCTACTGTTGCAGAGACCGCACCCGTTGCTGAGGAAGCAACCGAAGCTGCACCCGCTGAGGAAGCCGTTCCTGCTGCTGACGCAGAGTAAAGCGCACCCAACCGTCATTTTGAAAAAAGGAGGCATTCAAGATGTCCAGTTTGAATCTTAACAAGGTTATTCTTTGCGGAAGAATGACTGCCGACCCCGAATTGAAGCAAACACAAAGCGGCATTGCCGTTGTATCCTTTACCCTTGCGGTCAATCGCCGTTATCAAACGAAATCGGCGGATGGCGCACAGGCGCAGCAGGCTGATTTCGTCAGCGTTGTTGCATGGAGACAAACCGCAGAGTTCATTTCCCGTTATTTCAAGAAGGGCTCTGCTCTTTGCATCACAGGTTCCATTCAAACCAGAAGCTGGCAGGACCAGCAAGGGCAAAAACGCTATGCCACCGAAGTCGTTGCCGACGAAGCAATGTTCGTTGACAGCAAGAGCGATGCAGGCACCGGTTCCTATGCAACCGAGACCTACAACGCACCGTCCTTCTCCTCTTCCCCTTCGGCCGCACCGAAGTTTGAGGAACTGAAGACCGACGACGACCTGCCCTTCTGATAAACAGATGAGGCACAGATTTTGAACAGGAGGATTTTATAAGATGGATAACAAAACCGAAGCAGTTGTTCGCCCCGCACGTCCGGCAAACGCGAACCGCAGAAGAAAAAAGGTCTGCATTTTCTGCGCAGACAAGGTCGCTTTTATTGATTACAAGGATAGCGCAAAGCTGAGAAAGTTCATCAGCGAGCGCGGCAAGATTCTTCCCAGAAGAATCTCCGGTACTTGTGCTGTTCACCAGCGCGAGCTCAACACCGCCATCAAGCGTGCACGCAACGTAGCACTCTTGCCCTTCGTAACCGACTAATTTCGATTACAAGCAACGGGAAAGGATGAATCATCCTTTCCCGTTTTTCTTTTTCTTGACAGAGCTCCCCTTATCGGGTATAATAAAGAAAAGAGCCGCATGGGAGGAAGCAATGGATTTTTTGAGATTTCTGGAGGGCATACGCACACCGATCGGCGACGTCCTCATGTCCGTCGTCACGCACCTTGGCGAAGAAACGCTGTTTATGATATTAGCGCTTACCATCTTTTGGTGCGTGGATAAAAAACGGGGATATTTTCTGCTCTTTGCGGGCTTTACGGGAACGGTCTGCGTTCAATTTTTGAAAATGCTCTTCCGCATTCCCAGACCCTGGGTATTGGATCCGGACTTTTCGATCGTAGAAAGCGCGCGCGCCGAGGCAACGGGATATTCCTTCCCCAGCGGACATACGCAAATCGCGACCACCTTTTACGGAGGACTTGCCCGAAGCGCAAAGACTCGTGCCTTTTCGATCGTCTGTATCGTGATCTGGCTGCTCGTCGCCTTTTCCCGCATGTATCTTGGTGTTCATACACCGCTCGACGTGCTGGTTTCCATGGCGATCGGACTTGCGATCGTTCTGCTCTATTATCCCTTGATGAACAAAGCATCGAGAGATCCCCGTCTGATGTACGCCTTGATCGGTGCGATGCTTTTACTGACGCTTGGCAATCTGCTCTTTGTCGAGCTTTTCCGCTTCCCTGCCGATCTCGACCTTACCATTTTTGCAAACGCGAGAAAGGTCGCGTGGCAGCTCCTTTTCATCATCTTAGGACTTTGCGTGATCTATCCGATGGACCGACACGTCATCAAATTTCAAACGGACGCCGTATGGTGGGCACAGGTCCTAAAGCTTGCGGGCGGCACAACGCTGATCATTCTCTGCCGCGCGCTTCTCAAGGCTCCGCTTCACACCCTCTTTGCGGGACATCCGATTTCTGACGGGATTCGTTACTTTATCATTGTCGTAGCGGCAGGAGTGCTCTGGCCGCTGACCTTCCGTTATTTTGCAAAGCTTGGAAAGCAAAAGAAAGAAAAAACCGCATAAAGACAGGCGAAACGCTGATGCGTTTCGCCTGTCTTTTTATTCGGGTAGCTTCAGATCTCCGTCCTTGACCCAGCCAATCTTGCGAAGGATCTCGCAGAAGATGGGCGTCAGAACCGCGGGAAGAATGAAGCAAATCAGGGCAAGTCCTACCCAATCCCAAACACCTACCGCGGTCGGATATTTACCGCCAAACCAACCGAGGATGATACCCAAAGGACCGAGAAGACCGCAAGTACCCATGCCGGAATTGATCGCTTCCCCGTACATCTGCATATTGAATACGCAGGTTGCCAAGGGTCCCGTGATCAGGGAGGTCAGAACGGGAGGAATCCAAAGCCTTGGATTTTTGACAAGATTCGGCATTTGCAGCATGCTCGTTCCGATTCCTTGCGAAACAAGTCCGCCAACACCGTTTTCCTTGAAGCTCATGACGGCAAAGCCGATCATGTGTGCACAGCATCCCGCAACTGCGGCACCGCCCGCCATGGCAAGTCCCGTCGCGATCTCGGGATTTGCCATCGCCGCGGCAGAAACCGCTGAAAGACCGAGCGCTGCGCAAATAGCAGCAGAGCTGATAGGAAGCGTCAGTGCAATTCCCACGACGCAGGAAACCAGCAGACCCATGACGAAGGGCTGGCGCGTCATAGCAAAGGAGATGATCGCGGTAAAGACACCTACCGCCTTACCGATGTAAGGCGCAAACCAGATGCTGAGCAAGCCACCTACGAGAATGGTGACAAAGGGAGTGACCAGAATATCTACCTTGGTCTTCTTGGAAACCAGCATGCCGATCTCTGTCGCAATGATCGCAATGACCAGAACCGCAAGAGGACCTCCGGCACCTCCAAGGCTGTTGGCAAGCGCACCCACGGCAGCCGTGCTGAACACAACCAAGGGAGAAGCCTTCAGGGAAAGTGCAATGGCAATCGCCATCGCAGGCCCCGCCACCGATTGCGCGGTTTTACCGATGGTCGTCAGCGAAGAAAGCCCGGGGATCATTCCAAGAGTGTTGAAAATGGTACCGATGAGCAAGGAGGCAAATAAGCCGAGTGCCATAGAGCCCATCGCATCGATCAGATAACGCTTTGAGTATTTTTTTAAAGTTTCCTTCATGATAGCGTCCTCCTTAAAATATTAGAACAAGTATAGCACATTTTATTTTGCTTTGCAAGTCAAATTTTGACGAAAGTTCCATGCTTTTCCACCGTTTCTTTGTGAATTCCACTCCAAAACGCACGTGTTTGATCAAAAAAGGAGCATTCATGTCATTTTTCGGCTACAGGAATAACGGACAAAGTTATTGACAAATCCTCCCATTTGTGTTATAATACAGGTTGAATGTAAAAATAGCCTTGCGCAAGGTCGATCTGAAGAGCTTGACGCCGGTAATTTACAGATAAGAAAGGCAGTAAAACATGAACGAGATTTTTGTAACGATAGCAAAGTTGTTTCAAATTCCGGGAACCGTCGTCAAGGTAGAACCCATCACCAACGGACATATCAACGAAACCTATCACGTAGTCGTTGAGAACGCGAACGATACCTCCGAATTCGTTTTCCAGAAGGTAAACACCTTCGTATTCAAGGAACCCGTCATCATGATGGAAAACATCGGCCGCATCACCAAGTACATCGCAGAAAAGATGGAAGCCAAGGGTATTTCCCTTGACCACGTCATGCAATTTATGCAGACCGAGAACGGCAACTACTATGTCGAGCTGGAGGACAGCTTCTGGCGCATCAGCCGTTACGTTCCCAATACCATCACGCACAATGCCTGCGACAATGCGCGCCTCCTGGAATCTGCCGGACACGCATTCGGACAGTTCCAGACCCTGCTTGCGGATTTTGACGCAACGCTTCTCCACGAAACCATTCCGGATTTTCACAATACCGCAAAGCGTTATGCGACGCTTCTCTCTCACGTCGAGGAGGACCCCTGCGGAAGAGTTGCTTCGGTTCAGGCTGACATCGATGCACTCAAGGAGCTGCAGCCCGTCGCGACCCGCCTTTGCACCCTGCTGGACGAGGGCAAGCTCCCTCTGCGCGTAACGCACAACGATACCAAGATCAACAACGTCCTCTTCGACGCGACTACCGACACGGCAAAGACCGTTATCGACCTTGACACCGTCATGCCCGGTCTTGTGGCACACGATTTCGGTGACGCCATCCGCTTTGCCGCGAACTACGCAAAGGAGGATGAAAAGGATCTGACGAAGGTAGGACTCAATCTGGAGTACTTCCGCGCGTTTGCGCAGGGCTTCATCTCCGAGATCGCAGCTACCATGACTCCCATTGAGGCTGAAACCATGGCACTTGGCGCACTCGTGATGACGACCGAGGTCGCGGTCCGCTTCCTGGACGACTACATCGTCGGTGACCAATACTTCAAGATCTCCTACCCGGATCAGAACCTGGTACGCGCACGTTGCCAGACCAAGCTTGCGCAGGAAATGCTTGCGCACATGGATGAAATGAACGCCGTCATCGCGGAGATCTCTGCGAAGGCAAAGGCTTAAGGCAATACAAAAAAGACGGCAAATGCAATGCATTTGCCGTCTTTTTTTGATGCGCGGAACCGATCAATACTCCGCATTTCCCACGGTACGGGGATAAGGAATGACGTCACGGATGTTGGAAATACCCGTCAGATACATAATGATACGCTCAAAGCCAAGGCCGTAGCCCGCATGCTTGGTACCGCCGTACTTACGCAGGTTGACGTACCACCAATAATCCTCCTCGTGAAGGTTGCACTCCTGCATACGGGAGAGCAGAACGTCAATGCGCTCCTCTCTCTGGCTTCCGCCGATGATCTCGCCAACACCGGGAACCAGCATATCCATAGCCGCTACGGTCTTGCCGTCATCGTTCAGGCGCATATAGAAGGACTTGATCTCCTTCGGATAATCGGTTACGAAAATGGGCTTGCAGAAAATCTTTTCGGTCAGGTATCTTTCGTGCTCGGTCTGCAGATCGCATCCCCATTCCACGGGATACTTGAACTCGGCACCGCTCTTTTTCAGAAGCTCGACCGCCTCGGTATAGGTGACTCTTTCGTAATCGCTGTTCGCAAGCGCGTTCAGGCGGTCCAGAAGCCCCTTGTCGATAAACTGATTGAAAAATTCCAGCTCCTGAGAGCAGGTCTTGAGCACGTGATGAATGATATACTGGATCATATCCCACGCAAGCTGCATGTTGTCGCTAAGATCCGCAAACGCGATCTCGGGCTCGATCATCCAGAACTCCGCAGCATGACGTGCGGTGTTGGAATTCTCGGCACGGAAGGTAGGACCGAAGGTGTAGATGTTTCCGAATGCCATCGCATAGGTTTCGCCCTCCAGCTGACCGGATACGGTCAGGTTTGCGCTCTTACCGAAGAAATCCTGCGACCAATCGATGCTTCCGTCCGCAAGACGTGGCGGGTTCTGCAGATCAAGCGTGGTGACGCGGAACATTTCCCCCGCACCCTCGCAGTCGGATCCCGTGATCAGGGGCGTGTGCACGTAGACGAACTTGCGATCGTGGAAGAAGGAGTGAATGGCATACGCCACCTCGCTTCTGACACGGAACACAGCGGAAAAGAGGTTGGTTCTGGGACGCAGGTATGCCTGCTCGCGCAGATACTCCACGGTGTGACGCTTCTTCTGAAGCGGATAATCGGGTGTGGACGTGCCCTCAACCGTGATCTCGATCGCCTTGAGCTCAAAGGGCTGCTTCATCTCGGGCGTCAGCTCCACAACACCGCGAACGACAACGGCAGAGCCAACGTTCAGCTTTGCGATCTCGTCGTAATTTGCGATCTTTTCACGCTCAAACACGACCTGCATGGTCTTAAAGCAGCTGCCGTCGTACAGATCGATAAATCCGAACGCCTTACTGTCGCGGATGCTTCTTGCCCAGCCGCCAAGGACGATCTCCTTGCCGCCAAAGGCTTCCTTATCCGCATAAATATGCGTAATCAATTCTCTTTTCATGTCTTCTCTACCTCATCCTGCGGAAAATTCTTCCGCTTGTACTATTCTGTCATTATATCACAAAAGCATACGCTTGTCAATAAAAAAAGCAAGATGCGGAAAAACTTTTTTGGGATCTTCCGCATCCTGCGATTCTGTATTATTTGCTCTTTGCATATTGGCGCAAAAGCGCCTTGCGGTCAATTTTGCCGTTGGGCGTCAGAGGCATTGCGGAAAGTCTTTGGCAAAAGCCCGGAAGCATATATCTTGGCAGATGGTTCTTCAGATGTGCCGTCAGCTCCGCCTCCCCGTGCTCTCCCGTAAAGAACAGAAGGAGCTTCTTATCCTCTCCGTCGTACAGACAGACGGCGCGGCTGACTTGGGGATCTCTTTGCGCCGCGGCTTCGATCTCGCCAAGCTCGATACGGTGTCCCATATGCTTGATCTGCGCATCACGTCGGCATACGAACACCAATTCCCCGCGCGCATTCCGATACGCGATATCCCCCGTGCGGTAAACGGTTTCGGGATATGCGGACTGCAAGGGATTTTGCACGAAGGCTTCCCCCGTGCGCTCGGGATTGTTGAAGTATCCCATGGTTACGCAGGTTCCGCGCAGGTAGATCTCCCCGCGCTCGCCGTCCGCAACCTCACAGCCGTCCTCGCCGATCAGCAAAAGATCGGTATTGGCAAAGGGTCTGCCGATCGGGATCGCCTCCCCGTCCTCAAGCGCTCTCGTTGCCTTCCAATAGCAGGACATTCCCGTTGCCTCGGTCGGTCCGTAAAGGTTGAAAAACGAAGCATCCGGCAACGCTTCCCTCCACAGCTTGTACTGTGCGGGCGGAAAGACCTCGCTGCCAAAGGCAACGGTGGTCAAATATTTGGGCGGATTCTGCGCAAGAACGCCCAAGGAGGAGATCATCGTAAGCGCCGATACCACCCAGCAGACGGTGTTGACGCGGTGCTCGTTGAGAAAATCGCACAGGCGCGTCGGGAACAGAAAATACTGCTTCGGCACAAGATAAGCGGTCGCTCCAAATTTGATGACGGGAATGAGCTCCTTTAGGGGCGCGTCAAAATAGAGGGGCGTCTGATTGGCAAAAACCGTATCCTCGCAAAATCCGAGTGCATCGGAAAGATGCTCAATGTAATCAATGACCGAGCGATGGCACGCCACGACGCCCTTCGGAATTCCCGTAGAGCCCGACGTAAAGACCACGTAAATGGGATCGGTATCGATCTGCTTTTCTCTGACCAAGGCAAGAGCGGCGTCATTGATCTCTGCCTGCGCCAGCGCGTCATAGGAGTATACCGTACCCGAAAAGTCCAGCTTTTGCAAGGTTTTCTCTCCCTTTGCGTCCACAATGATGCGCCGGGCGCCCACCGTCTGCAGGATCAATTCGATGCGTCCTGCGGGCATCTCGAGATCCATGGGCACGTAAAAGCAACCCGCATAAAGAACACCGTAAAAGGCAGCGATCTGGTAGGGCGTCTTTTCCATTAAGATCGCGATGGGCTCACGTCGGGCACCCGACCCCAAGAGTGAAGATCCTATGGCACGCGACGTGCGCAAAAGCGTTTCAAATGACATGTCACTTTTGCCGTCCGAGTATGCGATCTTTTGGGGCAAGCGAGGCGCTGTCGCTTCTAAATATTCGAGAATGTTGGTCTGCATAACCTGCTCCCTTCTGTCAATCGGTATCCGATGACGAACTGTAAAACGCTCCGGTCAAAATCCAAGGCTGGGTGTCGGTGTCAGGATCTTTGTCGCCGAGGCGGGATAGGCGCTTTTATCGTAAGCGTAGAAATAGTTCCCCACGCCGTTCTCATCCACGCGCATGCGTGTGTAGGCATCCACCTGCGCGTCGGTCAGAAGGCAGCCGCTGTGCTGCACACCGCGCAGATGCGTTGCGTCAAAATGATACCACGCAGGTGCTTCCTTGGTGCCGAGATTGACAAGATTCCAATAGTGGCGCTCGTCGGTAAGTCCGGGTGTGCGCTCAATGCCCATATTCTCGATCCCCAGCCGCTCAAAAAACGCCTTGGAGAGCGCGTAATAGGTAAAGCAGTCGCCAACTCCCGTACGCAAGCCGTCGTATGCCGCGCGCACCCAATCCGACTTGTCCGAGGTGGCGGAATAGGCAATGTTATCATACACGTAGCGGTAGACCGCGCGTACCTTTTGCTCGGTGGTACCCCCGCTTGGGATGTGCTGGGCGATGATGCTGTCCAGCATAGCATACAGACGGGAGGTATCGATTTTTTCGGAATAAACGTAAGCGGTCACGCTTGCGACCGCATAATTTCCCGCCGCGTCAATGGCGGTATAGGTCACGGGATATGCTCCCTCCTGCCTGAGATTGACATGGGAGGAATCGATCTGCAAAACGATCTCACCGTCACAGTTGTCGCTGACGCTGACACCCTCACGGTAGGAAATCCCCTCGCCGACATAGGTGACAAGGTCCTTGACACCGACTAAAGCGGGGGGCGTTTTGTCAAACACCAGCGTAAAGGAAACCGCTTGCTCGAATTCCCTGCCCTTCTGATCGGTCACGATCAGCTTCAGGGTATATTCACCGACAGAGGAAAAGGAGTACTGCTGCGCATAGCGGACCGTTACGCCCTCGGGAAGTGCTGTTGCAAAATCCGATGCCTCCGGCATGGGTGCTCCCACCGCCCAGCAAAGAGGACGAAAAGAACAGTCCTTCTCCCACGATCCTCCGCAGGCCGGCAAAAGAGCAAGCAATAAGCATGCGACCAAGGTGATCAAAAGCACTCTTTTCATCCAAGGCTCCTCCTCATTCTAAAAAATTCGATCCGATAAAGAAAGCAGAGTGGATTTCCGACTCTGCTTTTTCTTTCTTAAAGCAAATGAACACCGTATTGCTCGCAGGTCTTGATTTCTTCCTCAGACCAATGCGAGGACTGAACCTCGCCGATATGCGCCTTGCGCAAGAAGAACATACACATTCTGGACTGTCCGATACCGCCGCCGATCGTGTACGGGAGCTCGCCCGCAAGAAGTGCCTTATGGAACGGCAGCTCCGCGCGCTCGGGGCATCCCCGCTCCTCCAGCTGACGGCGCATCGCGTCCTCGTCTACGCGGATTCCCATCGAGGAAAGCTCCAGCGCAATGTCGAGGATCGGGTAGTATACGATGATATCTCCGTTCAGCGTCCAGTCGTCATAGTCGGGCGCGCGTCCGTCGTGAGGCTTGCCGCTTCTGAGCTTGCCGCCGATCTGCATCAAAAAGATGGCGCCATACTCCTTTGCCGCGGCATATTCACGCTCCTTGGGCGTCTGATCGGGCCAACGGTCCTCCAGCTCCTGCGAGGTGATAAAGGTGATCTTCTCGGGCAAGAGCTTGCCGATAAAGGAATATTCGTTGACGATGTAATTTTCGGTATGGTGCAAGGTCTGATAGATCGCTTCGACGACCTCAACCAGCGTTTCTTTCTTTCGTTGCTCCTTGGTGATGATCTTTTCCCAGTCCCACTGGTCGACGAACATGGAATGGATGTTGTCGGTCACCTCATCGCGACGGATCGCGTTCATATCGGTATAGAGCCCTTCTCCAACCTCAAAGCCGTACATCTTGAGCGCATAGCGCTTCCATTTTGCCAAGGAGTGGACGATCTCAAGCTGCTTTCCCGATGCGATTTCAAAGGAAACGGGACGCTCGACACCGCTAAGACCGTCGTTCAGACCGCTTTCCGAATCAACGAACAGAGGTGCCGAAACACGGGTCAGGTTGAGCTGAACCGAGAGATCCTTTTCAAAGAAATCCTTGACCTTCTTGATGGCATATTCGGTCTGACGGAAGGTAAGGAAGGATTGATATCCGTGCGGAATCATCACTTTGGACATGTGGGGTCACCAAGCCTTTCTGCTGTTTGCTACACAATCAAATTATAAACGATATCGTTCGGTTTGTAAAGGGAAATTTGGAAATTCCCGCTTATTTTTCGGGCTTTTTTCGCTTCTTCGCAAAAAAGTCGGTCAAAAGCCTACGGCAGTCCTCCTCCATCAGTCCCCCGATGCATTCGGGGCGCGATTCAAGAGGATAGGACGGAAGATTGATCAGGCTTCCGCATGCTCCCGCTCTTGCGTCAAACGCGCCAAAAACAACTCTTGGGATGCGCGCGTTGATAATGGCACCCATACACATCGGACAGGGCTCCAGCGTGACGTAAAGCGTAGCGTTCTCCAATCTCCAGCTGCCAAGCGCGCGGCAAGCGTCGGAAATGGCAAGACATTCGGCGTGCGCCGTGGCATCCTTGGCGGTTTCACAGAGATTATGGCATGCCGCGATCATGTTTCCGTCCACGACCACGACCGCTCCCACGGGGACCTCGCCTTCATCGGCGGCAAGATGCGCCTTACGGAGTGCCTCGCACATCCATTTTGCATCATCAGTTAAAAAATCCATACAGCACCGCCATTCCGATCAAGGCTAGGATCTGAAGTCCGCAGAGAGAAAGATACACGATCATACTCGGACGAAAGAAGTATTTGACACCCTCCTTAGCACCGATGGGACATTCCTGATAGAAATCCGTCGGAGGCAGAGTGCGCTGAAAAACGCCATCCCCCAAGGAAGCTTTTTTGGAGCAAAACCGCGTGATCAGCAAAATGAAGGAAAGAATTCCGAGAATCAGAATTCCGCCCTCGAGCAACGCAAGAATGAGCGACGCGGGCAGGCTGTCGCCGATCTTGTGCGAAACCGCCTCGGAAAATACCGAGAAAAAATTATTGAGCACGTGTAAAAAGACGCAATACCAGATATTGCGCGTCCGCTCATACAGAATTCCGAGCAGAATACCCGCAACAAAGGCGTAAAAGATCTGCTCCGCGTTCTGATGCATCAAGGAAAAGAGCAATGCGCTGATAAAGATCGCGCGGAAACGTCCGAACGGCAGACAGTTGGAGAGGATCACGCCGCGGAAAAGCAGCTCCTCACAAAAGCCGGGAATGACACAGATCACAAAAAACTGCAGCACGATCTGATGTAAATACAGCTGCTCTCCCTCGCCCCAGAGCATCTCGGAGGAAAAATCCGAATAGTGGAACACACTGACCAAGGACGCATTGAAGTAGCTTGCCGACAGGATCACGGCAATTCCCGCAAACAAAATCGGGAAAAACCAAAGGGAAAGTCGGAACGGCGCGGACATCGGTTGAAACGGACGGCCTTTCTTTTTCAGCAGCAGATACAAAATCGGAATCGGCAGGCAAAAGGATAGAAAATATCCGATTCCGTAAAGAATCTGATACAGGATCTCCCCTGTCTGCTCCGTGATGGGAAGCGCTCCCAGAAAGAGTGAGGAAATCAGCATCAGGATCGAATCCAGATTGATAAAAAGCAGCAAGGAAAGCATCGTCATGCCGACAGCGCCCATCACCTGCTTATAATAGCGTTCCTGTTCCGTCACACATTTCCCTCCTCTCCGAAAGCAAAATCGAACTGATCTTATTGTATCATAAAATACGGACATTGTAAAGACATATCAACAAAAAATACGCATGGCGTAACAAGAAAAAACGGCAGAGGGCTTCCCCTGCCGTTTTTTCAAATTTCCTTGAGCAAACGCTCAAGCAATAGGATCTTATCGTTTGCATAAGTGTACGCGCCCTTGAAATCCTCGGTTTCCCGACAGCAGATCTCAAGTCCGCAAAGCACCGAATACAAAAGCACCTGATTGAGGGGCTCCTCGTCCTCCAGCATAGCCGTCAGCCGCTCTCTTGCCGCCAAAAACTCACCCGCCTCCATCAAAAGGCGTGCCTGCAAATGCCGTGTAAAGCTCGATTCTTCTTCGCTTTCGACAAAGGCACGGGCGTATTCCGCATTTCCCTCCTCCAGAGCATCCAGCGCGCGGACGTATCCGGAAAAGGTTGAATTACAGTCATATGCCAAGAGCTTCTGCTCGTCTAAAACGTCCGAATAAAGCGTTGGCGAAATCAGGCGCATGTAACGAAAATAGACCTGCGCGGTTGCCTCTACGTGCGGAGCTTGATACATGGTTTTTTCCGCGTACTCCAGTGCCTCGTCAAAAAACCGGCAGGACGCACGCAAATTTCCGTTCCAGAATTCCTCCTGCGCGATTCCAAGATCACAATCGGCAAGTAAGAGCAGACTTTCATCGTCAAGCTGCGAGGAAAGGGAGAGGCAAAGACTGCGACAGCCCAGCCAATCCTTTGCAAGATACGCGCTTTTGATATTGGAAAAACGGCTCATTTTACGGTAAACGAGCTCGTCCCCCTCCTCTGCCAGAAGAAATCCCGCGGGCACGTTTAATCTCTGTGCAATATAGAGAATGGTGGAAAGCGAGGGGTTCGCCGTTCCGTTCTCAATGCAGCTGAGCATATTGCGCGTGATCTGCGTCCCCGCAAGCTCGGACTGCGTCATCAGCTTTGCGACGCGCAGCTCGCGTATTTTTTCACCAATATTCATTGGGAGCTTCCGTCACTCAGCCAGCTCCGTGGCAGTCTGCATTTCCTTTTCTTCGGGCTCTACCTCAAAGGCATCGTCCTCAAAGAGCTTGGACTGTACCGAATCGTACTTATCCATGACGTTTGCCTTGACCTTCTCTACCGCGCGGTTGGAAAGGCGCTTGACGCCCTTGATTCCCTGAGAAACCTTTTTGGTGATGTACTGGCAGTTATTCAGGAACGCCTCAATACGTCCGGGAAGCGTTTTGGAATAGATGAACTCCTCAAGCAGACCGTACATGCGGTCCATGTTCTCATCTACGACACCGGCAATTCTCTCGGCGGTCGCGGCGTAGATTCCCTCTGCGGCATAACGCGCCTGATCGATGCGAATATCATACTCGGTCTGCGCCTTTTCCTCGATCGCCTTAGCTCTTGCCATGGCGGGGGCGAGGATGTTGGTATAGTCGCCGTCCATCTTTTTCATCAGCTTGTCGTAAAGCTCAAGCTTTTCCTCGACCGATACGTCACCGCTTGTAATTTTGTTGAGCTTTGCTTCCAGAGTCACCACTTGCTGCTGCAGATCGGCAAGTGCCAACGCCTTTTCCTGCAATTTTTCCTCAGCATCCTGCAGGAACTGATTTACCTGCGCTTTGTTATAGCCGTTAATTTGATTGCTGAATTGAACAGAAATTTCTGCCATGGTAAGCCCTCCAAACTTAATCAAAATTCTATCTCAAGCAGTAAGCAAAATGAACTTTTTACCCACTTATACATATTTATCATATCACATTTCAATCCAAAATGCAACTGTTTTTTGCGTTTTTTCAAAAAAATTGCCCTCTGAAAGAGAAAATTTGAATTTCTCTCCCCGAAAACAGCGCTTGCGGATCCACAAAAATGAAAAAACTGTTGTTTTTTTGAAAAAACTTACCGTGTCTGATGCCAAAAGCAAAAAAATATGATATAATAGAATCAGATTTGAGCAGTTCCAAAATCACAGCAAGGAGTATTAAAGATGCGTAAAACAAAAATTGTATGTACCATCGGTCCCGCCTCCAACAATGAGCAAACGCTGACACAGATGTGCCGCGCCGGCATGAACGTCGCTCGCCTGAACTTTTCTCACGGAACCTATGAGGATCATAAAAAGAACATCGAGCTGATTACCCGCGTCCGCGAAACGCTTGGACTCCCCATCGCCATTATGCTGGACACCAAGGGTCCGGAATACCGCATCGGAATCTTTGAGGACGGCAAGATTCAGCTACACTCCGACGATACCTTCACCTTTACCACCGAGGATATCATCGGAAACGGAGAGCGCGTATCGGTCAGCTATAAGGATCTTCCAAAGGATCTGGAGATCGGGGACCGTATTCTGCTCAACAACGGACTTCTGATTTTCGAGGTTACCTCTCTTACGGACACCGACGTAGTCTGCCGCGTCATTGTGGGCGGCGAGCTCTCCAACCGCAAGAGCATGAGCTTCCCCAACAAGGTTCTCAAGCAGGTCTACCTCTCCGAGCAAGACAAATCCGATCTGCTCTTTGGAATTGAGCACGGCGTGGACTTTATCGCCTGCTCCTTTACCTCGCGCAAGCAGGATCTTCTGGACATCAAGAAATTTCTGCAGGAGCACAACGCCCCGAACATTGAGCTGATCGCAAAGATCGAAAATCAAGCCGGTATTGACAACATTGAGGAAATTTGCAGTGAATGCTCCGGTATCATGATCGGTCGCGGAGATATGGGCGTGGAGATCGCCTATGAAAAGCTCCCCGCAATACAAAAGCATCTGATCACCAAGTGCCGTATGCTGGGTAAGCGCGTCATTACCGCCACCGAGATGCTGGAATCCATGATTCACAATCCGCGTCCGACGCGTGCGGAGATCTCCGACGTTGCAAACGCGGTCTACGACGGCTCCAGCGCCGTAATGCTCTCGGGGGAAACCGCGGCGGGCAAATATCCTGCTGAAGCAGTTGCCGCGATGGCGAGAATCACGGAGGAAACCGAGAAAAACATCCGCTTCGACGAGCAATTCCGTAAGGAAGAATTCAAGATTAAGAACAGCGTGGACGCGATCTCGCATTCCACCTGCGGCATGGCAATTGACCTCGGAGCCAGCGCCATCGTGGTGTGCTCGCATTCCGGTATGACCGTGCGCATGGTCTCGCGCTTCCGCTCCCCCGTGGACATCATTGGTCTGACTACCGATCCGACGGTCTACCGTCAGCTCGCCCTTTCCTGGGGAGTCACGCCTGTCCTGACCGAGGCTTACCCCTCGACCGAGGTGCTGTTCTACGTCGCGAAAAAGACCGCAATCAAAACCTTCCACCTCAAAACGGGTGACGATATTATCATCACGGGCGGCGCTACGACCGGCGTATCCGGAAACACCGACCTGATCAAAATCGAACACGTATAAAAAATGCCATCCACCAAATACGGTGGATGGCATTTTTTATCTTTCTGCCTGCAAGGCTTCCATCAGGTTGTCCGAGTGCTTTTTCAGGAGTGCGGCATAGTAGGTCACCACGATGACCTCCAGCGCATTGGCAAGGCGCTGCCGAGTACCCGGAACGACCTCCTGATAATCCGCGATAACCTCCATGATGACGTCCTTGAAATGCGTCAGCTCATACCCGTCATCCTCAACCAAGCGACTCAGGATCCGGCAGATGTAGTCATACAGATACGCATCACGGATGATATCGTCCGAGGTGTCCGCGACGTCGCCGTTGATGTATTGGATCAGATACGCGATTTGATCCAGACGCATGCAATTACGCAGCATATTGATGATCAGGATGTGCGCCACCTGGTCAATGTCATATTTCTTGGAACGGCTGTTCGCAACCCAACCTCTCTTGGTCCAATTCTGCAGAGTGGAGCCGTCAATGCCCGAAATTTCGCGGATCTGCGTCAGCATAACCCCTTGACTGATGAAAAATACCTTCTCCAAAAACTCCAAACCCGTCACGCCGCCCACGTCGCTTTTACGGAGCTTGGTACCGGGAATGATCTCGTTGTTAATCTCAAATCGCATTCTATATCTCCTGATCTTGATTTTATAATCTTCTGCTTATATTTTATCATGCAATCAAAGGATTGTCAATGGGTTTCACAATTTTTTATCTCATCCGTTTACTTCCCGTGAAATAAGCAAGGAGGACAGAAAACGTAAAACATCCTCTGTCCTCCTGTCGGTAGGTGACGTATTCTATCGGATAAAAACTGTCCTTACGAGTACAGCTCATTTGCTCCGATCCTTTTGATTACGCTTTTGTAATCGCCTGCACGATATGCTCGGCGTCAAGACCGACGCTTTGCAGGATCGGCTCACATTTTGTCTGAATTCCAAACTCGTCATCCAGAGCCATGATCTGAACTGTCTTATTTTGCATTGCTTTGTGCACGGAGAGCGCGTCGCTAAGCAGCATACCCATACCGCCCGATTTGATCTCCTCCTCCAGAAGAAGCACACGGCAGGGCTTTTGCGGCAGGAGCGGCAAGATCTGCTCCGCCAAGCTTTCATAGGGCTTCAGTCGCTCCAACAGCAGGATGCCGACCGAAATTCCCTGCTCCCGCAAGGATCTCTTCGCCCTCATCGCTTCGCTCACGATGCGACCGTGCGTGATGATCACGGCATCCAGAGCCTCCGCATCCGTGGCGGCATAGTCACTCCGCACACCAATCGTTTTTGGTGCCCGATCGCCGTAAAATGCGCGAACGACCTCCTCGGATTCATATCCGTTGGGATAGCGGATCGCAACCGGTCCCGGCGCACGCAGAGCGGCTTCCAAAGCGATCTTTAAGGACGCGTGGGTAATGGGTGTATAAATGGTCAGATTCGGGATCTGCGACAGAAACGCAACGTCAAAAATTCCGTGATGCGTCGCCCCGTCCGAGGAATTCAGTCCCGCTCTGTCAATACAGAACACAACGGGCAGATTTTGGAGCGCGACGTCGTGGATCACACTGTCATAGGCACGCTGCAGGAACGTAGAATACAGTGCTACAACGGGGCGGTAGCCGTTGGCGGCAAGCCCCGCCGCAAAGGTGACCGCATGCTCCTCGGCAATGCCGACGTCAAAGAATCGAGAGGGGTATGTCTGACGGAAGCGAGTCAGTCCCGTTCCGCTCTCCATGGCGGCGGTAATGGCGCAAACCTTGTTGTTTTTTGCGGCATAACCCGTCAAAAGCTTGCCCATTTCCTCGGAAAAATTCGTCCCCTTACACGGAACACGGTTGCTCGGCGACATACCGTGAAAACGGTCCGGCGTTGCCTCGGCAGGGGCAAAGCCCTTTCCCTTTTTGGTCTTGAGATGGATAATACAGCTCTGCTTGGATTGCTTTGCCTCGCGCAAAAGGACCTCAACAGCCTCCTCATCGTTCCCGTCTACGGGACCGAGGTAATAAAGCCCCAGATTTTCAAAGTAGTTACTTCCGTAAAGGATCGCCTTGATCCCCATCTTGATGCGGCGAATCAGTGATTGTAATTTGTTGCCAACGAGCGGAATTTTGGAAAGGAAGGACACGATCCCGCTCTTGGTGCGGAAATACCCCTCCTTAGAACGCAAATGAGAAAGGTTCTTGGCAAAGCGTCCGATGTTCTTGGAAATCGACATTTCATTCTCATTCAGAATGATGATCAATCTCAGCTTTTTGCGGCAGTTATTGAGTGCCTCGTGAATCATGCCGCCCGTATAGGCGCCATCTCCCAGCACACAGACCGTATACGCATCCGAGCCGCTGAGGCGATCCGCCTCGGCAAAGCCAAGGGCTGCGGACAGCGAGGTGGAGCTATGCCCCGTACCGAAGCAATCGTGCTCGCTTTCCTCGCGCTTGGGAAAGCCACTGATACCGCCACCCTGCCGAAGTGTGGAAAACTGATCGCGTCTGCCTGTCAAAAGCTTGTGAACGTAGCTTTGATGTCCGACGTCAAAAATCACGTGATCGTGAGGTGTGGAAAAGACGCGGTGAATGGCAAGTGTCATTTCGACAACGCCGAGGTTGGACGCCAGATGTCCCCCGTTTTCCTGAATACGCCCGATCAGAAACGCGCGAATCTCCTCCGCAAGCGCGGAAATCTCCTCCTCGGGGAGTGCCTTGAGATCCTCGGGAGAATTGATGCGGGAGAGGATCGGATACTGCTCCTTTTGTTGCAGCTCTTTTGGTTGCAGCGCTTCTTGCATGCAGTATTCCTCCTTTCCCTTCTAAAGCTTCCCTCCGATTGATCGGATGATATCAAGTTATTGTAACACAAAAATCACTTTTTGTCAATGAGAAAACCAAGGAAAGCCGCTTTTTCACGTTTTTTTGCAATTCAAAGGCAAAAAACAGCAAAAAAATCCCCCTGCCCGCGATTGCAAGCAAGGGGATATCAGACAATGAATTAGTGGAGAATGCAACGCTCGGTGTCCTTGTCGAAGATGTGGATTCTTTCCATATCGAAGCCAACCTTGATGGTGTCGCCTGCGCGGGTGGTGGAGCGGGAAGAAACCTTTGCGGTCAGCTTGCCCTCCTCGCCAACGTTGAGGTAGAGGTGAATCTCAGCACCCATCAGCTCGGTAACGTCAACGAATGCGTCAAGGGTAGCACCCTCGCACTTGGCAAGGTTGATCTCATCGTCGTGGATGCACTCGGGACGCAGGCCGCATACGACCTCTTTACCAATGTACTCTTCCAGAGCGGGATTGGTAGCCTTGTCTGCGGGAAGCTTGAGCTCGTTGCCCTCGTATACGAAGTAAACGTCCTCACCCTTCTTCACGAGAGAACCGTTGAGGAAGTTCATCTGAGGAGTACCGATAAAGCCTGCAACGAAAAGGTTTACGGGCTCATCGTAAAGCTTCTGAGGAGTATCTACCTGCTGGATCAGACCGTCCTTCATAACAACGATACGGGTAGCCATGGTCATAGCCTCGACCTGGTCGTGCGTAACGTAGATAAAGGTGGTTCCAACGCGGTTGTGGAGCTTGGTAAGCTCGGTTCTCATTGCTGCACGGAGCTTTGCGTCCAGGTTGGAGAGAGGCTCGTCAAGCAAGAATACCTGAGGATCACGGACGATTGCACGACCCAGAGCAACACGCTGCTTCTGACCACCGGACAGAGCCTTGGGCTTACGGTCGAGCAAGTGGGTGATATCGAGGATGCGGGCAGCGTCCTCAACTCTCTTCTTGATCTGCTCCTTCGGAACCTTAGCAAGCTTCAGGCCGAATGCCATGTTCTCAAACACAGACATATGAGGATACAGAGCGTAGTTCTGGAACACCATCGCGATCTTACGATCCTTCGGTGCTACGTCGTTTACAAGACGGTCGCCGATGAAGAGCTCACCCTCGGTGATCTCCTCAAGACCTGCGATCATACGCAGAGTGGTGGACTTTCCGCATCCGGAGGGTCCGACCAGAATCAAAAATTCCTTGTCCTTAATTTCAAGGTTGAAGTCAGATACCGCGGTAACGCCACCGGGGTACTTCTTGTAGATATGTCTGAGAGAAAGGCTTGCCATTTTTTATCCTCCTAAGGTTTATTCCGCTCATCAAAGAGCATAATTCAACATGTATTATTTTAGCAGATTTTTCCCAAAAAAGAAAGAGTTTATTTCCCCAAATTTTCCGTTGTCGATTTGTGCAAGTTGCACAGTGTTGAATAACAAATTATGAACATCGAACCGAGAAAAGCGGGGCTCCGAGTTTAATATATTAAATTATGCCTTGGCTCTGGACTTCATTGTCAGGGCGATCCGCTTTTTGGCGACGTCCACGCTCAGCACGCGAACCTTAACGACGTCCCCGACCTTGACCACGTCCGAGGGGTGCTTGACGAAGCGGTCGGAAAGCTGGGAAATATGGACCAGGCCGTCCTGATGGACGCCGATATCCACGAACGCGCCAAAGTCGATGACGTTGCGGACGGTACCCGTCAGCTCCATATCGGGCTTGAGATCCTCAAGACTTAAGATATCATCGCGCAGAATGGGAGGCGGGAGCGTGTCACGGATATCTCTGCCCGGCTTTTCCAGCTCCGAAAGAATATCCTGCAGTGTAGGCTCACCGATGCCAAGCTCGGAAGCGACCTTTCCAAGTCCCACCTTACGTACCTTTTCACCAAGCTCCGAAAGTCCTCCGCTTGCAACGTCTGCACGGGTATAGCCGAACTTGGACAGAAGTGCCTCTGCCGCCTCGTAGGATTCGGGATGCACGCCGGTATTGTCGAAGATCTCCTTCCCTCCCGGAACGCGTAAAAATCCTGCCGCCTGCTCAAACGCCTTGGCACCGATGCGCGGAACCTTAAGCAGCTGTGCGCGCGAGGAAAACTCTCCGTTCTCCTCACGGTACTTGACGATATTTTTCGCCGAGGTAATATTGATACCGGAAATATAGGAAAGCAAGGAATAGGAGGCGGTGTTGACATCTACGCCGACGGCGTTGACGCAGTCCTCCACGACGCCGCCCAGAGCCTCGTCCAGACGTGCCTGCTTCATATCGTGCTGATATTGCCCTACCCCGATACCCTTGGGATCGATCTTGATCAGCTCCGCCAGAGGATCCTGCAAACGGCGCGCGATGGATACCGCGCTTCTCTGCATCACGTCGAATTCGGGAAACTCCTCAGCCGCGAGCTTGGAGGCGGAATAAATGGATGCTCCTGCCTCGCTGACAACGATATACTTGACGTCCTCGGGAATCTCGCGCAACAGTCCCGCGACAAAGATCTCACTCTCCTTGGAGGCGGTGCCGTTGCCGATTGCAATGACGTCGACCTTGTGTCTTGTGATCAGACGCTTTAAGATCGATTTGCTCTTTTCGATCTCCTCGCGCGGCTTGACGGGATAGATCACCGCGGTATCAACCACTTTGCCCGTCTTATCCACCACGGCAAGCTTACAGCCGTGCGCGTAGCCGGGGTCAAAGCCAAGAACGGTCTTGCCCTTTAAGGGAGATTGCATCAGAAGATGACTCAGATTATCCGCAAAAAGCTTGATCGCTCCCTCGCTTGCTTGATCAAAGATATCGTTTCGGATCTCGCGCTCGATCGACGGCGCGATCAGGCGGTCGTAGCTATCCACGATCGCAGCGGAAATGTAGGGCTCCGCGGGGCTTCTGTTCTGCTTTAGCACCTCGGCAAAGAGGAAATTCAAGATAATATCGGAGGAAACACCGACGCTGACCTTGAGGAATTCCTCCTTTTCTCCGCGATTGATGGCGAGCACGCGGTGCGGAAGCACCTTGGTAAGAGGCTCTGTGTAATCGTAATACTGCGCGTAAACCGAGTCCTCCTCCTTCGCCTGCTTGGTCGAAAGCGTTCCGAATTCAAAGGTCAGGCGGCGGATCTCCTTACGGAATTCCGCGTTGTCCGAAACACCTTCCGCGATGATATCCTTCGCGCCCTGCAGCGCCTCCTCGACGCTGGCAACACCCTTTTCCTCATTGATATATTCTGCCGCCTGCTCCTCAATGCTCGGCTCGTACGCAGGCTCTTGTGCATACAAAAGCTCTGCCAGAGGCTCCAATCCCTTTTCTCGTGCGACGGATGCGCGCGTCTTGCGGTGCGGACGGTAGGGACGGTAGATGTCGTCCACCTCCGTAATGGTCTGTGCCGCCTCAAGCGCCGCCTGGATCTCGGGCGTCATCTTATCCTGCGCGGAAATGAGATCAAAGACCTCCTGCTTGCGCTTCTCGATGTTGCGCAAAAAGGTCAGGCGGTCGTAAAGATCACGCAAAACGTTGTCGTCAAGGCTTCCCGTGACCTCCTTGCGGTAACGGGCGATAAAGGGGATGGTGTTCCCCTCGTCGATCAGCGCGACGGTTGCGTCGACCTGTCCGATCTTTAACTGAAATTCCTGTGCGAGCCGTTCATTGATGTTCATTCGCTTGTTATCCTTTCCGATTTTGTATCCAAGGTGTCTGTAACACGTATTTTCATTGCTTGAGTGCACGTTCCTCTTCCTCGGTAAGCTCACGCCATTCTCCGCGCGCAAGGCTCTCGTCAAAGAGGAGTGGGCCGAAGCTGCGGCGCTCAAGATAGGTGATCTGATTGTGCACCGCCTCCATCATCAGCTTGATCTGATGGTACTTCCCCTCCGTGATGGTGATGATTCCCGACTGCGCGTCGACAAGCTTGACCGAGCATGGCTTTGTGACGTATCCGCCGATATCAACGCCTGCCTCCAGGCTTTCCACATCCTTTTGCGACAGAGGAAATTTAACGGAAAAGGCATACGCCTTGCTGACGTGGCTCTTGGGAGCGAGCAACCGATGCGAAAGGGCTCCGTCGTTGGTCAGGAGCATCAATCCAAGGGTGTGCTTATCCAATCTTCCGCACGGAAACACGCCCATTTTGCGGTATTCCTCGGGCAGAAGCTCCAGAACGGTCGCCTCACGTCCGTCCTCGGTTGCGCTGACGTATCCGTCCGGCTTATTCAGCATCAGATATACGTACTTGCGATAGCGGACCTGCATCCCGCAATAGATCACGGTCTGCCGTTCGGGATCGACCTTGGTTTCAGGCTTGCGCACGGGGACGCCGTCGACGGTAACGCGCCCGGCTCTTACTGCCTTAGCGGTCTCGCTCCGTGTGGCAACTCCGCACTCGGAGAGCATTTTATCCAGTCGCATCCGATCCCCTCCTTCTTTTGCAAAAAGCCTGCTTTCGCTCTTTGTTATTATACCATAAACGCGCTCCGCTGTCAAGAAAAAAGCACAGAAAAATCGGCTGAAAGCACGTATGCTCCTCCTCCGAAAAAGGGAGAGATTTCGACAGAAATCTCTCCCTTTTTTCTATACGTAGCCCTCAAAAAGCCGCTTACTTCTTCACGCTGTCGCGGATCTCACGCAAAAGCGCCGACTGCTCACGCATATTGGCATAGAACTCGTCCTCGATCGCTTTTTTCTGAGCGTCCTCCTCTGCCTTCTTTGCGGCGGCCTCTGCAGCCTTTGCATCCTCCTCCGCCTTCTTTGCGGCGGCCTCTGCCTCTTTCTTTGCAATCTCCTTGGCGTTGAGCTTGCGCTCCACCGAGCGGATCACACGAACCGCGACAAAGACGCTGAATGCGATGATCAAAAAGTCCAAAATACTCTGCAGCCAGAGTCCGTAATGAATCGAGATCTCTGCCTTGGCTACGGCACCCGCCTCATCGAGGATTTCCTCGCGCAGGATATATTCCCATTCGGTGATGTCGGTACCGCTGGTCAAAAACGTGATGCACGGTGTGATGATGTGCTTAACAAGTCCGTTGACAATGGCATTGAATGCCGTCGCAACGACGACCGCGACTGCCATATCCAGAACGTTGCCCTTGGTGATGAATTGTTTGAAATCAGCAAAAAAGCTGATTCGCTCCTTTTTGAGCTTCTCTCTTTGTTGTTTTATTTTTTCCATTTGTTCCTTCCTTTCTCCATCTCGAATTTTTTGTTCAATTACTTCTCTATCTGCTCGTCCCATGTCCGATTCCTCCAAAATCTAAAATAAAGGGGTATCAAAGGTCGTTGCGACAAATATCCTCAAGGCTCTCGCGGCAAACGGCTAAAAAATCCTTGCCGTTCCGAAGCATGACGATCGGAGGCCTTGGCAGGCGGTTGTAGTTGGAGGCCATGGAATAATTGTAAGCGCCCGTGGTAAGGACTGCCAAAATATCACCCCTTGCCACGTCCTGCGGCATGGGAACGTCCTCCTGCAAAATATCACCGCTCTCACAGCATCTTCCTACGACCGAGCAACGGAAGATCGGCTTTTCCTCTGCGTCCTTTGCGCGGTTGGCAAGCAGGACGGTATAGGAGGATCGGTAAAGCGCAAAGCGTGGATTGTCAGCCATACCGCCGTCAACAGACACGTAGTTTTTATACCCCGGAATCCGCTTGACGGTACCGACGGTATACAGCGTCAGTCCCGCGTCGGCGACGATGCTCCGTCCCGGCTCCATGCGAATGGCGGGAAGCGAAAGCCCAAGCGTGCGGCATTGCTCCTTGACAGCACGTCCGACCTGTGCGATGTTTTCGGCAATGTCGATCTCGGGATCGCTGTCAAGATAACGCACGCCGTATCCGCCGCCAAGATCCAGGATCTCGGCTTCGTAGCCGTATTCCTGCTTGATCCTTGCGATGAATTCCAGCATAATGGCGGATGCGCGCAAAAAAACGTCCGAATCAAAGACCTGCGAGCCTACGTGACAGTGGAATCCCGCAAGATGCACGTGCGAAAGCTGCAACGCGTAAGCGGTGATCTCCTTTGCCTGTCCCGTTTCGATCGCGGAGCCGAACTTGGAATCCACCTCACCCGTGGAAACCGCCGCGTAGGTGTGCGGATCGATTCCGGGAGTTAAGCGAAGCAAGACGTTCTGCGTTTTCCCAAAGGATCCCGCGATTCGGTCGATCGCATCCAACTCCTCGCGGTTATCGACGACAAAATATCCGATTCCCTGCTCGATGGCAAGGAGAATATCGGCGTCCGTTTTGTTGTTGCTGTGGAAATAGGCATTCTTCAACGGGAAGCCAACCGACGCGGCGGTATAAAGCTCGCCCGAGGAAACCACGTCAATGCCCATTCCTTCTTCCTTCATGATGCGATAGATCTGGCGGAAGGATGCCGCCTTGCCCGCATAAAGAGCTTGCGCGCGCTCATCAAACGCCTGATGCAAGGTAAGCTGATACGTGCGGCAGCGCTCGCGGATGCGGTCCTCATCCATCAGATACAAGGGCGTTCCGTACTTTTGCGCCATTTCGACGGTATCTACCCCACTGAAGGCAAGATGCCCGTCGGCACGAACGGAAAGATTGTTACAAATCATACGTTTCTCCTTAGAAACAACGCACTCGGTCAGTCCTGATCGATCATGCGCTTCATATCGTAAAGACCTGCCTCCTTGCCGATCAAAAACGCGGCGGCGGCAAGCGCACCCTCCGCAAAGAGTGCGCGGCTGTGCGCCTCATGCTTTAGGGTGATGGTCTGGGTATCGGTTCCCACGATGACCTCGTGCTCACCGATGATATTGCCCATACGAACGGCATGAATGCCGATCTCATCGGGCTCTCTTTTTGCATTTCCCGCACGTCCGAGCATCAGCTTGGCGGTCTTGCGAACCTCCCTGATCGCGTTGGCAATCAGAAGTGCCGTTCCGCTGGGTGCGTCCAGCTTGCGGTTATGATGCTTCTCAATGATTTCAATATCCGCCTCAGGAAAGGTCTTGACGGTCGTTTTTGCGAGCTCGACCAAAAGTGCGACACCCAAGGACATATTGGCAGAACGGAAAATCGGAACGTGGCGGCTCGCCTCCAGAATGACTGCCTCCTCTTCCTCCGTGTGTCCCGTGGTAGCGAGAACGACGGGGATCGAGCGGCTCTTGGCGAATTCCAGCATCGCTTTTGTTCCCGCGTGGTGGGAAAAATCCACGATGCAATCGGGAGTGGCGTCAACGCGTTCCCAATCGGTAAAGGTGCGGAATTCACGGGTATCCACGGGCAGAATATCAAAGCCCGCGACAACCTCAGCGCCTCGGACGCCGTTCAAAGCAAGCTTTGCAACCTCGCGTCCCATGCGTCCTCCGACACCGCAGATCAAAATCCTCATGCCTGCTTTCCTCCGTCCAGAAGTCCCTGCGCACGCATCAAATCCAGCAGCTGCTTCTCGTGCGCCTCCTCCATTACCGTCAGGGGCAGACGAACGCTGTTCTCGCCATATCCCATGGCAGCCATTGCAGCCTTTGCGGGGATCGGATTGACCTCGCAGAACAGTGCGTTGATCAAGGGGAGAAGCTCCAGCTGAAGCTTTGCGCTTCCCGCAACGTCACCCGCAAAGAAGCGACGGCAGATCTCGGCGGTTGCTTTGGGCATCGGGTTGGAAAGCACGGAAATGACACCCTTTCCACCCAAGGAAAGAATGGGAACGATCTGATCGTCGTTGCCCGAATAGATATCCAGCTTGCCCTGCGTCAGAGAAGCAAGCTCGGCAATCTGCGAAATGTTTCCGCTTGCCTCCTTGATCGCGACGATGTTCGGATGCTCCGCAAGGATCGCTGCCGTTGCGGGCAGGATGTTACATCCCGTACGGGAAGGCACGTTATACAGAATCACGGGCTTGGTGCTGGCATCTGCCACGGCGGTAAAGGATGCGATCAAGCCCTTTTGCGTCGCCTTGTTGTAATAGGGCGTCACAAGCAAAACGGCATCGGCACCGATCTCGCAGGCATAACGCGTCAGCTCGATGGCATACGCCGTATCGTTCGAGCCCGTTCCCGCAATGACGGGAACTCTGCCCGCGACGCGCTCCACCGCAAATTTCATGACTGCGCGATGCTCCTCATCGGTCAAGGTGGAAGCCTCGCCCGTAGTACCGCAAACGACCAAAGCGTCAATGCCCTCGTCAATCTGCCAATCAATCAGGCGCGCAAACGCGTCGTAATCCACCTCGTTGTTATAAAAGGGCGTGATAATAGCGGTTGCCGCACCGGTAAATACCGTTTTTTTCATGATTTATTTTCTCCTTCGATAAAATTCACGTGCAAAATAAAAGAAGAGGGGATCACAGCGCTCCCCTCTTCCCATTTGCCAAAATCGGCACTCTGATCGGTTTTCGGTGGATAGCGCTCCGCATTTCTGCGACAGCAAGACAGATGTTTTCTGCATTGCCAGAACCGATCCTGCGCACGGATCGCTTCTTCGGCGCCCGAACCTTTCCCCACCGCAACGTCTGCGCGACTGTTCCGCGGCGGTACTCTTTTCACAAGGCGCACCTCTATCATTATTTGTTAGTATACCACACGCCTATATATTTGTCAATGCTTTTTGACAAGTTTCTCTCCTCTTTTTACAAAATCAGATTCAGGAAAGCAATTTCCGCAGAGCGTTCGGCAATTTTTTGACGGTATCCGAGGAAAGCATTCCGACCTCCGTGCATTCCTTTTGCGCCAGCTCTCCCGCATACCCCGTCAGGAATGCTCCTGCCGCGATTGTTTTTGGGGTTGGGGGAAGATAACCAAGCATGCCCGCAAGCACGCCCGACAGCACGTCGCCGCTCCCCGCGGTTGCCATTCCCGCGCATCCGCGATTGACGAAATAACACACCTTCCCATCGCTGATCAGCGTACACGCACCCTTGAGCAGAACGCAAGAACCCGTTCTGCTTGCGTACTGCGTCACAGCCCTTACGGGATCCTTCAAAATCTCCTCAACCGGAATTTGACTGATACGCTCAAGCTCCTTGACGTGCGGCGTTAGCACGGTTTGGCAATGGCTTTCCCGCAACATCCGATCGGCATCCTTCATAGTAGAAAGGGCGTTCAAGCCGTCGGCGTCAATGACGAGAGAAAAGGCGTAATTTTGCAAAATATAGCGCAATATCTCGGTATTTTCCATAGAATTTCCCCATCCCATGCCAACGGCAAGGGCGGCTTGTCGGGCAAGACTTGCGTCAAGCTCGGGCTTGGAAAATATCATTTTTCCATCCTCGTCGGGGATGAGCGCAAGCGTGCTCTCGAGCAGATAAGGCAAGACCGCTGTCGCAAGAGCCCTCGGAACGATCAGCTGAGAAACGCCGGCACCCGCGCGCAAAGCGGCACAGCTCATGTTGGCAAGCTTGACAGCGCCCGAATAGACGATGCAACCTCCCATGACCGACACGTACCCGTAATTTCCCTTGTGCGTCGCCTGAGATCTCTTGGGAAATACCTCGCGCAGATCCGATTCCTCCAACAGATATCCCGTAAGCTCCTCTGCCGTAATCCCGATCTCCGCATTGCAGAGCCCTCCGATCACGTCCTTGGCGATTCCTGTAAAATGCCCCACCTTATAATGGCCGATCGAAACGGTCAGATCCGAGCGCACGCAAACGTCGCCAAGTCCGTTATTTCCGTTCAGACCGCTGTTGATATCCGCGCAAAGCACGAACTTACCGCTTTGATTGATCGCCTCTACAGCATCCCGAAAGATACCCGTGACGGTACCGTGAAAGCCCGTTCCGAAGATGCAATCCACGATCTCTCTGTAGGGTGAGAAGGAAAAATCGGGAGTATACGCGCAAATTTCAACACCAAGCATCCGACATTGCGACAGATAGAAGTCCCCCGTCTCCGTCGCGCGATTCGATAGGCGTACGACCGTGCAGGGAATCCCCTGCTCCGTCAGCAGAACCGCAAGCGCATATCCGTCTCCCGCGTTGTTTCCGTCGCCGCAGACGATTGCAACGGGACCGCACCACGCATAACTCCGTAAAATTCCCCTTGCGGCGCGCAGCATCAGCTCTTTTGCGTCGATCCCGCTATGGATGGCACGCATTTCGTTGCTTCGCATCTGCTCTACGCTGACCACCGTTTGCATCCGTCATTCCTCCTGTCATTGCCGTTTTACTACACCCATTATAGCAAACGGCGCAAGCATTGTCAAGGAGTCCGATCCGATATTTCTCCCCCGAAATTACCAGATATTTGGGTATTCCCATTTGGAGCGTTTCGGAGTATAATGATAGTAAGAGTTTGATCCCGTCTGATCAATGAAAGGAGTGACGATAAGATGGAGCTCATCCGTATCAGCGACAAAAAGCTGAAGATCATGCTGACCCCTACGGATATGTGTCACTTTGAACTCAGTGCAGACAGCTTTGGAAAGAATCCTCAGAAAACACGGAAAACCTTCCGCTTGCTCTTTGAGGAGATCAAGAAGCAAACGGATTTTGACGCTGACGAGCGTCATATATCGGTACAGTACTTTCCCTCCCGTGAGGGTGGCTGCGAAATGTTCATCAGCCGGATCTCGGACAGCGACAAAGAAAGTTGCGCAAAGGGACGCGCGGAGGAGCGCGCCCTGACCGCCCGCGAGGATGCTAGAAGATCCGGAAGCTTTCGGAAGCTCTGCGTCTGGCGCTTTGAAACGCTGGATGCACTTCTGATGGTCTGTAAGCGCATCCGACAAACGCAGTACATCGGGGAAAGCATCGCCTACCGTGATGAGACGGGCTTTTATTTCCTGCTCTTCTCCTTGCGTACATCCTCTCCCCTGGAAATCCCTGACGAATGGTGCTTCCTCTCGGAGTACGGATGTCCCGAAAATGCTTCCCTGTTCCGACTCTATATCTCCGAGCACGGACGCGTCATCTGTGGAGCAAACGCCGTGCATACGCTGGCAGAGCTGGCGTGATCTTACATTTTTTTAAAAAGACAAGACAAAACAAAGAGAGCGTTCCGTTTGGAACGCTCTCTTTTTTGTTGATCGATCAGTTGTTATACAGACCGCGCTTTACGTAGGTGGTGTGCAGGATCTCGTGAGCCTTGTGGCTGTTGGGAGCGCCAAGGAACTCATCATAAAGAACCTGAACCGCCAGGTTGTCCTGAGAGGTGCGCAGAGTTTCCTCAGCGTCATCCTTGTAAAGGACAGCTGCGCGAACAGCACGCAGATCCATGTTCATACGAACCTTTGCGGGCTGAATGGGCTGACCGCCACCGTTGACACATCCGCCGGGGCAACCCATGATCTCGATGAACTGAACGTCGAGCTCGCCATTCTTGACCATATTCAGAAGCTTCTTTGCCATACCGGTGCTGGAAGCAACTGCAACGTTGACCGTCAGATCGCCAAGCTTGTAGGAGGCAGTCTTGATGCCCTCGGTTCCACGAACCTCGGTAAAGTCAACCTTCTCCAGCTTCTTGCCAAGGATCTTCTCGGCAGCATAGCGCAGAGCAGCCTCCATAACGCCACCGGTAGCACCGAAGATCGCGCCGGCACCGGAGCCGATTGCGAAGGGATCGTCAAACTTCGCGTCGTCAAGCGCGCGGAAGTTGATGCCTGCCTTCTGGATCATTCTGCCAACCTCGCGAGTGGTGATCGCGAAATCAACGTCGGGAACACCCGCTGCAGCCTGACCGTCTCTTCCTACCTCAAACTTCTTTGCGGTACAAGGAATTGCGGAAACCATGACGATATCCTTGGGATCCCAGCCCATCTTCTGTGCGTAGTAGGTCTTAACGATCGCACCGAACATCTGCTGAGGAGACTTGCAGGTAGAGAGATTGTCTACGAACTCAGGGAAATAGTGCTCGCAGTACTTGATCCATCCGGGAGAGCAGGAGGTGATCATGGGGAGAGCTCCGTTGTTCTGGATTCTGCCGATCAGCTCGTTTGCTTCCTCAACGATGGTAAGGTCTGCGGTGAGGTTCATATCGTAAACACCGTCAAAGCCAAGAGCCTTGAGCGCTGCTACCATCTTGCCCTCACAGTCCGTACCGGGCTCGTAGCCGAAGCACTCACCGATCTGTGCGCGAACGGAGGGTGCGGTGCAGATGACGGTATGCTTGGAAGGATCTGCGATCGCCTCCAGAACCTTATCGGTATCGTCTCTTTCGTAGAGTGCGCCGACAGGGCAAGCAACGATACACTGACCGCAGTTGATGCAGGAGGTATCTGCGAGGCGAGCTGCGAACGCAGAGCCAATGGAGGTATCAAATCCGCGGTTCTTCGCGCCAATAACACCGATCTCCTGAATTCTTGCGCAGGTTGCAACGCAACGGCGGCAAAGAACGCACTTGCTGTTGTCACGGATGATGGGAGATGCATCGTCGATCTCATGCTTGGTTACCTCACCCACAAAGGAGGAGGAATTGACACCGTACTCGCGGCAGAGAGTCTGCAGCTCGCAGTTGGTGGAGCGTACGCAGGACAGGCAATCCTGATTGTGGTTGGAGAGCAACAGCTCCAGGTTCATCTTGCGGAAAGCCGCGATCTTGGGCGTGTTGGTCTTGATCTCCATTCCCTCGGTGCAGGGATAGACGCAGGCGGTAACCATACGCCAAGGACCGAGAGCGGGACCTCTCATTTCTGCGACCTCAACGAGGCACAGACGGCAAGCGCCGATCTCGTTGATGTCCTTCAGATAGCAAAGCGTAGGAATATCGATGTGCGCGGCCTTTGCTGCTTCCAGAACGGTAGCGCCCTTCTCGACCGCGTATGCTACGCCGTTAATTTTTACGTTAATCATATCCATTTGTTCAAACCTCCCTTTCTTAACCCTTGGAAATCGCCTTGAACTTACAAGTAGGAAGGCAAGCGCCACACTTCACGCACTTGGAAGAATCAATCTTGAAGGAAGCCAACTTGTGTCCGGGAGCGACGTAATCCGTTCTGACGATGGCAGATGCAGGGCAATTCTTTGCGCACATGCCACAGCCGATGCACTTCTCTGCATCGATGGTGAACTGAACCAGCTTCTTACATACGCCTGCGGGGCACTTCTTATCAACGATGTGAGCAATATACTCCTCGCGGAAGTAGCGCAGCGTGGAAAGAACGGGGTTCGGTGCGGTTTGTCCCAAGCCGCAAAGAGATGCGGACTTGATGTAGTTGGAAAGCTCCTCCAGACGGTCGAGGTCTTCCATTTCGCCGTTACCGGAAATGATCTTGTCCAGAATCTCAAGCAAGCGCTTGGTACCGACGCGGCAGGGCGTGCACTTACCGCAGGATTCGTCAACGGTGAAGTCAAGGAAGAAGCGTGCAATGTCAACCATGCAGTTGTCCTCGTCCATAACGATCAGACCGCCGGAGCCCATCATAGAGCCGATCTCAAGCAGGTTGTCGTAGTCAATGGGAGTATCGATAAGATGTGCGGGAATGCATCCGCCGGAGGGACCGCCGGTCTGTGCAGCCTTGAACTTCTTGCCGTTGGGAATGCCGCCACCGATCTCCTCGATGATGTGACGAAGCGTCGTTCCCATAGGAACCTCAACAAGACCGGTGTTACGGATCTTGCCGCCCAGTGCAAATACCTTGGTTCCCTTGGACTTTTCGGTACCGATCGACTTGAACCAATCAGCGCCGAGCAGAATGATACGCGGAATGTTTGCGTAAGTCTCTACGTTGTTCAGAACGGTAGGCTTACCGAACAGACCCTTGACTGCGGGGAACGGAGGACGGGGACGGGGCTCGCCTCTCTTACCCTCGATAGAGGTCATCAGAGCGGTTTCCTCGCCGCATACGAATGCGCCTGCACCCAGACGGATGTCAAGGTCGAAGTTGAAGCCGGTTCCAAAGATATCCTTACCGAGCAAGCCGTACTCTCTTGCCTGATCGATCGCGATCTGCAAGCGCTGAACTGCGATCGGATACTCTGCACGAACGTAAACGTAGCCCTGATCAGCACCGATCGCATAGCCTGCGATCGCCATTGCCTCGATCAGTGCGTGGGGGTCGCCCTCCAGAACGGAGCGGTCCATGAACGCACCGAGGTCACCCTCGTCCGCGTTGCAGCAAACGTACTTCTGTACGTTTCCGCGGTTACCGGAAGCAAACTTCCACTTCATACCCGTGGGGAATCCTGCGCCTCCGCGTCCGCGCAAGCCGGAATCCAGAATGGTCTGAATAACCTCGTCGGGAGTCATCTCGGTCAGCACCTTACCAAGCGCTGCGTAGCCGTCCATTGCGATGTATTCCTCGATGCTCTCGGGGTTGATCACGCCGCAGTTACGGAGTGCCACACGCATCTGGGATTTGTAGAAGGTGGTATCGTTCAGAGAAGCATGCTCTGCCGCATGGTCGTCATTGGTCTCGTTGTAAACCAATCTTTCGACAACGCGACCCTTGAGCAGATGCTCGCTGACGATCTCTGCAACGTCGTCAACCGTTACGTTGCTGTAGAAGGTTCCGTCGGGATAAACGATAACGACCGGTCCGAGTGCGCAAAGTCCGAAGCAACCGGTTTGAACGACCTTGATCTCATCGGCAAGACCGTTCTTTTCAATTTCAGCTTGGAAAGCACTCTGAATTTTGGGGCTTCCGGAAGAAGTACATCCCGTACCGCCACAACATAATACATGTGCACGAATCATTTGTCTGTTACCTCCAATTATGCTTTCTTGGCAGAAGCAATGGTGTATTCTTCAACAACCTTGCCACCCTTGATGTGCTCCTTGAGCACCTTCTCTGCCTTTTCAACAGTCATTTTAACGTACGTGACCTTCTCCTTGCCGGGCTGGAAAATCTCCACAACAGGCTCGTATTGGCAAATGCCAATGCAACCGGTTTGCGTTACGGTGACGCTGTCGTTCAAGCCCTCCTTGTCGACGCCCTCAACGAATGCGTTGAGAACGGGACGTGCTCCCGCTGCAATACCGCAGGTCGCCATTCCCACAACGATGCGGGTGTTGGTCGTACCCTCGCGAAGAACAACCTTGTCCTTCATTTTCTCTCTGATTGCAGCAAGTTCTGCCAAAGATTTCATAGTTTGTCTTCCTTCCTTCCATTGTATTGTTATATTTTTTTGTTTTCATACTGTTCCTTGAGATAATCCGCGATCCATCGGATGATCTCCGCTTCATTTAAGGGGATCTCCTCTCCCAGAACCTGCCGAAGTTCTCTTGTGTCCAAGCGCACCTCGGTATCCGGAGTGACGTGCGAAAACTCAAAATCAATGCTCGGACTCCCTTGTATGAGTGTCGTCAGCGTTGATACAATGTCCCCTAAGGGGGTAAAATCAATATGCGTTTTGTAAAAGCGTGCTACGACCTTCGTGCCGTGCGAATCGGGAAAGGCATCCCGATGGCGCGAGGTGATCGTCACGTCCCCTCCGGTCTGCTCGGCAGCCAGCTTCAACAGCGGAATGCCAAGTCCTACCTTTCGGGTGGTTCTTGTGGTGTAAAACGGGGTTTCCACGCGGGCAAGCACCTCCGGTGTCATGCCGTAGCCGTTATCGGTGATCGAAAACGTCAGGCTTTCCTCGGTTTCCTCAATGCAGATGCGGATCAGATCAGCCTCTGCCTTGACCGAGTTCTGTGCGATATCCAATACGTTGAGTGAAAGCTCCTTCATTGCAATCCTCCCCTCAAAGCCTTGAATAGATTGTGCCGGACGAGGTCACTTGAATATGGCTCGTCCTCCAGAAGCAGGAAATACTCCCGATCCCGAATATCCCACAAATAGTGCGCGTCCGATCCAACCAGAATTCCGACATCCGAAAGAGTCGGATACCTCCCACGGTATTCCTCCTTTCGCGCTCCGTCATGAAGCTCCGCCAAGGAAAACGGTGGGCTTTGCGGAAAAGTACCGAGCGTTGCGATCACGCCGTTCGCTTCCCTGTCGATGTGCGCGGGATAGCAAATGCCGTGATATTCCTCCACAAGGGCCGGAGCCTGCTCGATCGTCAGGGTCGTTGCGTTGGACAGAAGATCCTCCTCAACGCCGATCGGCTCGTCTTCCCCATTCATCAGGATCTGTTCCCCAAAAATATCGGTTCGGTTTTTGATGCGGATGCGATAGGAATCGACTGCATCGTTGAAGCGCAGCGCGTCCTTCAGCTCCTCAAACAGACAAACCAGGTGGATATCCTCTGCGGTGGTCAGCTCCATTCCCGCGACGGGAATGATCCCTTGCTTTTTTGCCGCCTCGAAGAACGCGGGGCAATTTCTTGCGGAATTGTGGTCTGTCAGAGCCACGATCTGCAAGCCCGCAAGGGCTGCCATACCGGCAATGTTGTTTGGCGTCATATCATTGTCGGCGCAGGGGGAAAGACAGGAATGAACGTGGAAATCGTAATAATAGCGGTTCATTGGATCAAGCCCGCCAAGCTCTTGGCAAGCTCATAAGCGGTCCGGTCTGAGCAAAGGATGTTGACTTCCTTCTGCTCCGCCGCTTCCCTTACGTGATCCTCAAGGGTAACCCCCTCCGCCAAGATGATGCAAGCGACGTCCGTCAAGGACGCAACCGCTACGATATTGACGTTTGACATGATGGTGATCCACGCGTCACCGCTCTGCGCACGCCCCATGACCCAGCTGAGCAGATCACCGATGTAGGCACCGCCGATCTCTCGCTCCCCGCAGGGAAGCGTCAGGGGGGAAAGTGAGAGCCTTTCTGCAATTTCACTGACTGTCATGCTGCTCCTCCTGTTCCGTGCGTTGTCTTGCGCGCTCTACGATACAGCCGTCGCGGCTTGCGTTCCCCCTGACCACGTCCTCCGCAAAGGCACGGCAGGAGGGGGCACCGCAGGCTCCGCAGTCAATACCGGGAAGCTGCTCGCGCAAGGCTTGGATCTGCGCCATCATGCGCAATGACTCACCGAAATTCTCACTCAGGCGTTGAATGGGACGGTAAGTCGGAAATTCCTCGAAGAAAAATCCCTCGGGAATGTATTCTTTTTGTTGTTTTTTATCAAGATAGGTCTGAGAAACGGGGAGATAGCGTCTAAGGGTCTGCAATCTCGCCTTGGCGACGAACGGATTTTCCATTGCCATGACACCGCCCACGCATCCGCCGGGACACGCGTTGAGCTCGATGAACTCCAGCGAGGAAATGTTGCCGTTCTCCAACTGATCCAGCACGCGGTTGACGTTTTCGATGCCGTCTGCCGCCAGATACTTATCGTTGAAGATCGCGGATGCCTCACCGCCCGAGGTTGCCCAGCTGATGCCAACCATTCCGGAACGCGAAATGGGAGCAGGAGCCTTCCCTCTTTTCATCACGTTGAGCAGGCTGAAGTAGACGTCGCTGACCGAAACCACCTCGTCTACCTGACTCTGATAAGAGCCGAATCCGTTTTTGATGTAGCTGACCTTTGCGGGACACGGAGAAATAAAGCAAATGCAAATATCCTCATCCGAAAGCTCGGGATGCTCCCTCTTGGTCTTCTCGCGCGCCATTTTGGCGGCGATCTCCACGGGAGGCAGGAGCTGCATAATGTGATCCTTCAAGGTCGGATAGCGCAAGGAGATCAGACGCAGCACCACGGGACACGCGGAGCTGATGATCGGCTTGGTGACGCTCTCGTTTTTCAGGTACAGGCGCGTGTAAGCGGAAACAAGCTCCGCCGCCTGCGCGACCTCGACGACGTCGTCAAATCCGATATCAAGCAGTCCCTGAAGCACGTAGTCGATATCGTCCAGTCCCTCAAACTGCCCGTACAGAGCAGGTGCGGGAAGCGCGACCTTCCATTTGTACTTCATGACCGCGTCCAATTTGCTGCAGGTTGCTTTTTTTGCTTGGTGCGGACAGATGCGAATACAGACGCCGCAATCGATGCATCGATGCGGATTGATCTCCGCACGTCCGTTGTGAATTCGAATGGCTTCCGTTGGACAATGCTTGAGGCATGTGGTGCATCCCGTACATCGCTCAAATTCCAGCGAAACCGAATGTTCATATGCGTTCATAACTGTTATCCTTTTCTGACAAGGGGACGTTACAGATTCACCCGCATGGTGATCTTTGTTCCCTCTCCAAGCTTGGACTCAATTTCCATAGAATCCGTATACCGTTTCATGTTCGGCAATCCCATTCCCGCGCCAAAGCCCAGGGAACGGATATTGTCGGGGGCCGTAGAGAATCCTTCCTGCATGGCAAGCTCAATGTCTGCAATACCGGGTCCTTGATCGACCAATTGAATTTCGATGTGGTCCTCAAAGACCAATACGTCAGCATAGCCTCCACCTGCGTGGATGACCATGTTGATCTCGCCCTCATACATCGCGACGCTGACGCGTCTGATGGTTTCGGGGGAGATTCCCAACTGACGCAGGCTTTTCTTGACCTGCACCGATGCCTGCCCTGCGGATGAGAAATCATCTCCGTCTACCGAAAAATGAAATCTTACCGCTTCTGTCATCGCACTTCCCCGTTTCCGCACAAGCCGTGCGCATAAAGCTTTCCGCAAGCCTCATACATCCGCTTATCGGTCTTCATCAGTACCATGCCCGAGCAGGATGCGAGCTCGATCATCTCCTGCGTCGGCGTCTTGGAGCGAACGAATACGATGCAAAGCATATCCATCATCTCGGCTGTGCGAACGACCTGAGGATTGACAAGTCCCGTCAGGAGGACCGCTTGGTCCTTGACGTATGCCAGCACATCACTCATCATGTCGCTGCCGCATGCCGAATAGACCTCACGCTCCAGATCCTCGCCGCAAATGACCTCAGCGTTCAACAATTCCTTAATTTGAGCGATTTTCATACGGTTTCTGCTTCCTATCCTGAAAGATGTAGAGATTATTGATACTTTGCAAGAATGGAGTCTACGTCGTCCACCGTTACTCTGCCGTATACCTCACCGTTTACAGTCAGAACGGGAGCCAGACCGCAAGCACCGATGCAACGGGTTGCCTCGATGGAGTACTTGCCGTCGGGGGACGTGCTTCCAACCGGTACGTTCAGCTTCTTGGAGAACTCCTCGATGATGTCGCCGGAGCCCTTTACGTAGCAAGCGGTACCCAAGCAAACAGCGATCGCGTATTCACCGTCGGGATTAAGCTTGAACTGTGCGTAGAAGGATGCGATACCGTAGATCTCTTCCAGAGAAACCCCGGTCTCTCTTGCGATGATGGTCTGAACCTCAATGGGCAGGTAACCGTAGATTTCCTGTGCCTCCTGAAGGATCGGCATCATGGAGCCCTTTTGACCGGCGTGCTTTTCGATGACAGCAAGCAGCTTTTCCTCTTGCTCCTTGGTGCCACGAAACTCAATCGTAGTCAATTTCTTTTTCATAAGTCTATAACCTCCTGATTTTTTACAGCATTGATATGCCGGACAAGACCGCCCGGAGCGTACCAATACACGGTTATCATTATTATACTATATATTGTTTTAAAAGTCCATACCTTTTTTCGATTTTTTTGTGTTTTTCCGCAAAATTGGATACTTTTTTAACAATCCTTGAGGTACACCCCTCATCTTTTGGCAAAACAGATAAAAACGGGGTGCCTTTTCATGTATTCAAATGGCATTTTATGCTCAAAATACCATAACGGGCGTTCTCCCCCCCCCTGACATACGGTCCTCGCAACAATTTTCCGTAATTTTCCACAACACAGAGATTGTGACAAATTCCGCATCCCAAAAGCGCTATAATAAAACAAAATCAGGGAGAAGCAGGTCAAATTCTCCCCGGGAAAGGATCAAAAAATTATGTTGTGTGAAAAATGCAAAAAAAGGACGGCAACCGTCTTTTACAACGAAAATCTGAACGGAAAGCTCCGTTCCTTTTCGCTTTGCGGAGAGTGCGCCGCAAAGCTGCAAAAGAGGGGGGATATTCAGGATATCACCTCCATGATGGATAGCTTTGCCGATCCGTTCTCGGATCTGCAGGAGGCACTCTTTCACGGCTTTTTCGGTATTCGTGCACCGAAATCTCAATCCGCCGGAAAGAAGTGCCCTGCCTGCGGTACGAGCTATCAGGAGATCGCGGAACGGGCAAGGGTTGGCTGCCCTGTCTGCTATAAGACCTTTCAGGACGAGCTTTCCGGATTGATCCAATCGGTTCACGGTGTCGGCACTCATACCGGAAAGATTCCCTCCCGCCATCAGGCAAAGCAGGAGCGCAAGCGCTTGCTGCAGGAAAAGAAAAAGGCTCTTGTGCAAGCGGTGGACGGCGAGAACTACGAGCGTGCCGCGATTCTGCGCGACGAGATCAGACAGCTTGAAAACGAGCAAGAAAAGGAGGCAAACTGATATGTCCTGGTATCATCTTCAAGGAAAATGCGCGGATACGGTCATCAGTACCCGTGTCCGTCTGGCAAGAAACATCGTCGGCTACCCATTCGTTTCCAAATTGGATTCTGCGGGCGCGGGCGAGATCATCGAAAAGGTGGGAAGCACGCTGGAGCCATCCGGCTTTCGCAAGATCAATTTTTCGGATATTTCTCCCATTATGGCAACGTCCTTTGTCGAGCGTCACTACGTAAGTCCCGAGTTCTCCCTCCAGGAAAGTCCGCACGCCCTGCTACTGCAGGAGCAAAACGGGGTTGCCGTGATGGTGTGCGAGGAGGATCATCTGCGTGTGCAGTGTATCCTTGCGGGCTTTGCACCGGAGGAGGCATACCAGAACGCCTCCGAGATCGAGAAGCGTCTGGACGAGGAGTTTGATTTCGCATATGAGGAGGCGCTTGGATATCTGACGCAATGCCCTACCAACCTCGGCACGGGGCTTCGCGTATCGGTCATGATGTTCCTCCCCGCGCTCTCGCGGGCGGGCTCCATGAATTCTCTGGCGGCACAGCTTTCCAAGATCGGCCTTGCCGTAAGGGGTCTGTTCGGTGAAAACAGCGCGTCCGCCGGCTGTATGTACCAGATCTCCAATCAGGTCACGCTCGGTGTCAGCGAATCGGAAACGCTCTGCATGATGAACGAGGCGATCTCGCAGATCAGCGAAAAGGAAAAGCTTGCGCGCGCGGCGATCGTGGGAGAGGCGCAGGAGCGCCTGCAAGACCACATTCTGCGCAGTGAAGGCATCCTCCGATACGCCCTCTTTCTTACGAGCTCCGAATTGATCCGTCTGCTCTCCGACGTGCGGCTCGGGATCGCGCTCGGATACGTCAAGGACATAAGCTACGAGCAGCTGAACACGTTGCTTGTGGAGGCAATGCCCGCGACCCTGACGCTGTCCTCCGAAAGCACGCCGAAAACCGAGTCCGCGCGCGACAAGCTCCGCGCCGTCAAGGTTCAGTCGGTGCTCCATCCGAAGGGCTGATACTCATCACAATCCCGTGATCCAAAAAAGAAAGGAAGATTCCTCTATGGCAAGTCGTTTCACACAAAAGGCACAGGCAGTGCTCAATCTGGCGTTGCAATCCGCCGCGGAATTGGGACATACCTATATCGGCTCGGAGCACCTGCTGCTGGGGCTCCTGAAGGAGGGGACGGGCGTCGCATACCAATACCTGAACGAATATCACGTGGATCTGGAGCAGGTGCGCCTTCGCGTGGTGGAGCTCTCAGGCATCGGCTCTCCCTCCTCACTCTCGGGCGCGGATATGACACCGCGCACCAAAAACATCATCGAGGATTCTCTCTACGAAGCGCAGCATGCCGGTCAGGACTATATCGGAACCGAGCATCTGCTGATCTCACTGCTCAACGAGCGCGACTGCGTTGCCGTGCGCATTCTGGAGGGAATGGAAATTCCCGTAAGTGAGCTCCGAGCCGAGGTATTAAGCTTTCTCGGAAACGCAACTCCCAATCAGGCGCTTGGAGGAAAAGGGCGCGAGGATTCGGGGGATCGCTCGCTCTCCAAAAAAGGGACGCTTGCTTCCCTTCCCACTTTAAGAAATCACGGCAGAGATCTGACCTCTCTTGCAAGGAGCGGAAAGATCGATCCGATCATCGGGCGGGATGCCGAAACCGAGCGCGTCATCCAGATCCTTTCCAGACGTACCAAGAACAATCCCTGTCTGATCGGAGAGCCCGGAGTCGGAAAAACCGCCGTAGTAGAAGGGCTTGCGCAGCGGATTGTCAGCGGTAGCGTGCCGGAAAACCTGCGGGAAAAATCCATCGTGGTATTGGATATTCCCTCCATGGTGGCGGGCGCGAAATACCGCGGTGAATTCGAGGAACGCTTTAAGAACGTGATGTCGGAGGCACAGAAGAATCCCAATCTGATCCTCTTTATCGATGAGATCCACACCATCATCGGAGCGGGAGCGGCAGAGGGTGCCGTGGATGCCGCGAATATCATAAAGCCCGCACTCGCGCGGGGAGAAATTCAGGTCATAGGTGCTACGACGCTCGCAGAATACCGCAAGCATATCGAAAAGGACGCCGCCCTTGAGCGCAGATTCCAATCGGTGCTGGTCAAGGAGCCCTCGGACGAGGAAACGCTTGCGATCCTGAAGGGGCTTCGCGACAAATACGAGGCGCATCACAAGCTCAAAATTTCAGACGGTGCGCTATCCGCTGCCGTACGGCTCTCGGTGCGTTATATCCCCGACCGCTTTCTCCCGGACAAGGCGATCGATCTTGTGGACGAAGCCGCCTCACGTCTGCGCATCACGGCGCACACCTCCCCACCCGATCTCAAGGAATTGGAAACGCGCATCCGAATGCTTGCGCAGGAAAAGGAGGAGGCGATCTCGGCACAGAATTTTGAGGAGGCGGCACGTCTTCGCGACGAGGAGTTCCTCAAAAAGAAGGAATACGAGGAAAAAAAGCAGACCTGGGAAATGGGCGCGCACCGCAACAGCCTGATCCTTGGGGAATCGGAGATTGCCGATGTCGTTACGCAATGGACCGGAATTCCCACAGGGCGTCTGCTGGAGGAGGAGGGAGAGCGTTTGCTGCGCCTTGAGGAGGAGCTGAGCGCGCACGTAATCGGGCAGGATGCCGCTGTCAAGGCAGTTGCCCGTGCCATCCGCCGCGGCAGAACCGGCATCAAGGACCCCAAGCGTCCTGTCGGCTCCTTCATCTTCATGGGTCCTACGGGGATCGGAAAAACCGAGCTTGCAAAAGCACTTGCAACGGTTCTGTTCGGCTCTCCCTCCTCGATGATCCGCCTGGATATGTCGGAGTATATGGAAAAGCACAGCATCTCCAAGCTCATCGGCTCTCCTCCCGGATACGTCGGCTTTGAGGAGGGCGGACAGCTCACCGAGCGGATCCGTCGAAGCCCTTATTCCGTGGTCCTGTTTGACGAGATGGAAAAGGCGCACCCCGACGTATTCCACATTCTGCTTCAGGTGTTGGAGGACGGCGTGCTGACCGATTCTCAGGGGCGACACGTGGATTTCCGCAACACCGTGCTGATCTTGACCTCTAACATCGGTGCCGCCGACGCAATGACGGTCAAAACGCTCGGATTTACGGCAAACGACATGCAGGCGGACGAGGACGCAAGAAAGGAACGGATGCTGGGCGCCCTCAAATCCGCATTCCGTCCCGAATTTTTGAACCGCATTGACGATATCATCGTGTTCGACCCTTTGACCGAGGAGGACATTGAAAAGATCGCTTCCTTGATGCTAAGCGACGTCATAGAACGCATGCGTACGCTGGAGATCTCCGTCCGCTTTGACGGATCGGTCGCAAAGCTTCTTGTAAAAGAGGGCTTTGAACGGCAGTACGGTGCGCGTCCTTTGCGCCGTGCCATCGTGCGTCTGGTGGAGGATCCCCTCTCGACCGAGATGCTGGAGGGGCGCATCAAGCAAGGAGATCGCGTTCTTGCAACGGTACGGGACGGTGTCATCCGTTTTGAAAAAGAAACCGAATAAACGACGACGAAAAAGCCCGCATGCATCTGCATGCGGGCTGGTTTTTTTGATTATTCGGGCTTGCAGCCAAGCGCGCGGGAAAGATCCGCACAGACCTCCCCGACCACACTGCCAAAGGGTTGACCTCCTTGGGCGTAGTCGTTATCCACGGCAGGTCTTCCGACACCGTCGTAATCCTTGCAGATCTTGACAAGTGCCTCGGAAAGGGCTCTGGGAGAGCCGTTGTGGACGCAGGTCATGTTGGCGTTGAAATTCGAAAGATCCTTGTTGGCGTATGCGTTGGTAACCGTCTTGATACCGAAGGTAGACATCTCCAAGGGCGGATAACTCGGATGCGGCGAAACCATCAAAGAAAGTCCCGCATAGGTATCCAGCATCGTTTTTGCGTATTGCTCGAGCGAAAGCTTTCCAAGAGATTGCAGGACGCAGCCTTCTCCGATCTCGACGTCCTTATGGGCTTCCCCTGCCGAGAACAGTCGCCACTCCGCGGCATCGGGCATCTCCCGATACCAGAGCTTCAAGGTTTCTACCAGGAGAGCAAAGGCGTTGCGGTCGACGGACGGGCGACCGTAAACCAGGATCTGCTTCTCCTTGTGGAGCGTTTCCCCATCCGTGGGCAGATACGCCGCAAGCTTCTGATTCAGCACGGGCTCAAAATACCAGGATTTCGTAAACTGATACCCGCTGCTGACAAAGAAATCCTTAAGGAGTCCCGAATTGATGATCGCATAGGTCGGAACGTCCATCCGGTAGGTGCTTTCCGCCATCAGATAACGGGAGGACCAAGGATAGAAGCCGGGCTCGTAATCCTGCACGATATAAATCAGGGGGCGGTGCTCTCTGCCGTACGTTTCCTTCTGCCAATCCATGACGTTGCGGATATTATAGGTCGTCCACCACGCGGTGGTCACGAAGATATCGTTCTCACGCACGGGGAAGGTTTTTGCATGGCGGTCGTTGAACGCCAGCAGCTGCAGAGGTTCTGCACCGTTGTCCTCGGAGCTGACGATGGTATACTCCTTGGGTGCCGTGGAGCTTTGCGCATTGACATCGGCATCGGTGGAGATGATTCTTGCCTCGCATCCAAGGGTCTTGCGAATCGACTCGAACAGATTCATTGCCGTGGAAATTCCGCCGAAGACGTGCGCGACGTCCACCGAGGGCGTGATAAAGTTCAAGCGCAGATTCGTATTTCCCGAGGTATCCTTGCGTGCCTGCATCGGCTGGATCTCCGGAACGCCGGATTCACTGGGCGGCATCAGCTCACGGCGCAGTGCGCGTGCGGCGGCAGCCACGGGAGGGATGCGCTTCAAAATTCGTTTTACCTTAATCAGATTCACGGGGATGACCTCCTCCTTGGGGATTAAAGAATAGGCGCTCAGGTTGACGTTATAGAACGGATCGTTGCCGTGCAGATAGGGTCCGTAGCAATGAATCGAACGCTTGAAATCGATCGGCGGAATATAGGTATCGCGGCTCTTGGACTCCAGGTGATACAGACGGACGCCAACGTCGTAGCGGTTATTGAATCCGTACTCGTAGGCGCGGATACACAGCTCGACGTCACTGCCGCAGATGATAAAGCTTTCGTCAAAAAGGCCGATGCGGTTCAGAGTAGCGCGCGATACTGCCATGCACGCACCCGTCACGGACAGCACGTTGCGGCTGATCATCGGAGAAATATACGGAGAGGTAACGTGCGCGGCAGGCAGTCCCTTAAAGACGTGATCTGCCAGATCATGCATACCGACAACGACTCCCGCATGCTGAATGGTGTGATCCTCGTACAGAAGAAGGCCGCCGACAACACCGATATCCTCTCTGAGCGCATTCTCGGTCAAGCGCTCCAGCCAATCGGGGGTGATGATCAGCGTGTCGTTGTTCAGGAACACGAACACCTCTGCCTCGGAATTTGCAATTCCGAAGTTGTTGATCTTCGCCCAGTTGAACTCCATGTCACAGTCCAGGACGCGGATGCGGCTGTCATACTCGATGACCTGCTTCATCCACTCCTTGGTCTGTGGAAGCTCGGAACGGTTATCCAGAAGCAGGATCTCATAGTTTTTGTAGGTTGTTTTTTCCAGTATGCTTTTGACGCAGGCATCGGTCAATTCGATCTTATCCTTGAACGGAACGACAAGCGCTACGAGAGGCTCCCCTTCCGCAAGCGTTCCAAAGCGCGCGTCAAAAACGAAGGTGTACTCGCTGTCACGTGCCTCGGCATTCGGTCCGAAGCGACGCTTCAGGTGTGCATCCAATGCCTCTCTTCCCGCAATGTGCGCATAGGGCTTTGCTCCGGCATTCGCCGCTGTCGAGCCCGGGCACTCACGCCAGGTATACAGAATGGCGGGAATGTGATAGATGCGGTCGGTCTGCTCCGAAATCCGGAGCACCAGATCGTAATCCTGACTGCCGTCAAACTTGGGATCAAAGCCTCCGATCTGATCAAACAGCGACTTGCGCACCACCATCAGATGGCAGGTATACATCTGGCTGTAAAGCAGGTCGGGCGACCAATCCGGCTTGTGAAGCGGGAAAACGTGCACGCCCTTCTCGGAAAGGTGATCCTCGTCCGAATAAAGCATATCGGGATCCGCCTCGACGATCGCCTGCATATTCATAAAGAGCGCGATGGGAGAAAGCAGATCGTCGTGATCCAGGAAAGCAAGATACTCGCCCGTCGCCATTTCGGCACAGGCGTTCGTATTGGCGGAAATACCGCGATTTTCCTTGAGCCTTTCGTATCGGATGCGTGAATCGCTCGCGGCGTATTTCTGCACCAATTTCTCAACGCCCATATGGTCGGCATCACTTCCGTCGGCAAAGCAAAGCTCCCAATTGGAATAGGTCTGTGCCTTTACCGATTGAATCAGCTCATCCAAATACTTTTCGGGCGTGTTGTAAAGCGGAACCAGGATACTGAACTTGATATCCTGCTCGAATACCGTTGCGCGCTGTGCGGCAAGATCCTCCTCGGTATATCCCGGCAACTGAATTCCCTTGCGGGAAGCCCGCTTGATCTTGATGAGCCGAACGGTATAGCGGAAGCCGTTATCCTTCAGGCAGATCAGTCCCCTGCAGAGCTTTCTGGTGTACTTGTTTTTGCGCAGCAGATTTTTGATGCCATCCAGCATCTTGCGCAAGGGCTTCGTCATCCTCCAGATTCGGGAATTCGCTACGGCGTTGTACTGATCCTCGACAAACGCCAGCTTCTGCTCCAGCTCATTCTTTTCCTGCAGCAGCTCCTCATAGAGCTTTTGGTATTCTTTTAGATCGGTGGTATGGACGGCAATGGTCTTTTTCGGAGCGGACAGATGATGGAGTCCCGGACTCTCCTCATCCAACCCCGTTTTCTTTGCGTCAGCCATATCTTACTCCTATCAAACAAATGTGTATCGCTTGCAAGAAGCACTTGGAAGCAATTCTTAAAAATACTGCCTTTGCGAAAGGACAAATCGGCAGATCTACACAGATATTATAATTGTACCATATACGATTGATTTTGTCAAGATTTTTCCGTCTGCGCGCTTCGTACTTGAAGGCAGGCGACAAAAAACAGAAAAAGCGCCCCGTTCCCTTGGGAACGGAGCGCCGCCACTCTGTCATGGTTCCACGCGATCCGTGGTCTTCCCGACCGATTGGCTACTGTCTGTCAAGGAAAGACTGCTCACAGAATCCCTTGATCATTCCTTTGCGGAGCTCTTCCGCAAGTGCAAAATCAAAATACTCTTACTTACTTGTTAGCGATAGAATTCTCGTAGGATTGGATCATCTTCTTAACCATCTGACCGCCTACGGAGCCTGCCTGCTTGGAAGTGAGGTCACCGTTGTAACCCTGCTTCAGGTTGACACCAACCTCGCTCGCAGCTTCCATCTTGAATCTCTCCAGGGCTTCCTTTGCCTCGGGAACAAGAGTCTTATTGCTTGCCATTGTTTTCTCCTATTCTGAACGAGCTCCTGTCTGCAAGCTCGTCCACGGGTTTTCTCATGGCACCTGCTGCATACAAGATCCGTTCTTGTTGTGATCTATCTCATTGAGCGCGATTGCTCGCCGCTCTGTTACTATTGTTGACCGCGGATCCGCAAATATGAATGGAAATGCTTGTCAATCAAAGCGCCGAATCCGAAATTATTTTTCGATAAAAAGGTAGACAAACAGAGCAAAACGTGGTATAATATACTGTCTAAATGTATTTTGAGAGCAAAAAGCGGCAAAGGAGGGGATGAAATGCTGAAAATTGAAAATTTATTCCCCGGATCCTTTGGAGCAAACTGCTATCTTTTGTGCGACGGCTCTCATGCCGCCGTGATCGACGCAAGCGCCAGGGCAACTACTATCCTGGACGCCTGCTCCGCACTGGGAGCACGTCTGGATTACGTTCTTCTGACGCACGGGCATTTCGATCATATTACCTCGGTTGACGCCTTGCGCGATGCGGTCGGTGTGCCGGTCTGTATCCATGCAAGGGATGCGGATTTTCTGACCGATTCGCACAAAAACGCCTTCTATCCTCTCTTTGGAAAGGAACGGATCTACCGCCGTGCGGACAAGCTGCTGGCAGAGGGCGACGTGCTGACGTTGGGAGATAGCAAAATACAGGTGCTCTGCACCCCCGGACACACACAAGGCTCGGTCTGCTTTTTGGTCAATGACGAGCTTCTCTTTACGGGAGATACCCTCTTTGACGGAGGCTACGGTCGGTGCGATCTGTTCGGCGGCGACGTGGCCGCGATGAAGCAATCGCTTCTGCGCCTGCAAGGCATGGATCCAACCTTGCGCATCTATCCGGGACACGGAAAAAGCATTTCGCTCGGAGCGGCACTTGACAAAATCTGGAGTTGACAAAATACCCTGAGCGAGGCTCGCTCATGAAAGGATAAACTTATGGACTATCAACAGTTAGCGGAGCTTTTGTTCCCAAGCGTTACGCAAACCCCTGAGGAGGTGGAGGCTCTCTATCCTCCAAGACAGCTTCCCGAGGGTGCGAAGGTCACGCGCTTTGCCCCCAGCCCCACCGGCTTTGTGCATTTCGGCGGACTCTTCCCTTCCACGATCGGAGAGCGTCTGGCACACCAGAGCGGCGGCGTCTTTTACCTTCGAATTGAGGATACCGACGCAAAGAGAGAGGTCGAGGGGGCTGCCGAGGGACTCATCCGCACGCTTGCGCATTACGGCGTGCTGTTTGACGAGGGTGCCGTGATCGGTGAGAACGGCATTGAAGGCAAAGGAAATTACGGTCCTTACAAGCAGAGTGAGCGCGCGCATCTCTATCACGTATTCGCAAAAAAGCTGGTACAAGATGGCAAGGCGTATCCCGTATTTACCACGCAGGAGGAGCTGGATGCTCTGAACGCGACCGATAAAAAGGCAGAGATCAAGGCAAAGGATTGGCACGAGGATCAGAGCGAGCAACGCGAGAAAATGCTTCGCGCCAGAGAGATCACCCTGGACGAGGTCAAGGAGCATCTTGCGGCAAAACATCCCTTTGTGCTCCGTCTGTTTGCCGACGGCGATCCCGAGCGAAAGACCCCCTTTACCGATCTGGTAAAAGGAAAATTGGAGATCCCCGAAAACGACGAGGATTTCGTGCTCCTCAAGAGTGACGGCATCCCCACCTATCACTTTGCACACGCGGTGGACGATCACCTGATGGGCACGACGCACGTCATTCGCGGCGAGGAATGGCTCCCCAGCCTTGCAAAGCACATCATGCTATTCCGTTACCTCGGCTTCCGTCTGCCCAAATACATGCACATCGCGCAGATCATGCGTCTGGATGAGGCGGGAAACAAAAAGAAGCTTTCCAAGCGCGACATGGGTGCGAACATGGACGATTACAGTCGAATGGGCTACGCTCCCGCCTGCGTTTGCGAGTATATTATGACCCTGCTCAACTCCAACTATGAGGAGTGGCACATGCAGAATCCCGAAAAGCCTTATACCGACTTTCCCTTCAATATTAAGAAGATGAGCTCGTCGGGCTGCCTGTTTGATTTCAACAAGCTCAACGACGTCAGTAAAAACGTCATCTCCCGCATGAGCGCTAAGGAGGTTTATGAGCAGGTGCGCGATTGGGCGCTGCAGTACGATGCGGAATTCGGCGCGCTCCTTGCAAAGGATCCAGATTACGCGACTGCGATCTTCGCGATCGGACGCGGCGGCAAAAAGCCGAGAAAGGATTTTGCAACCTGGGCAGAGGTTAAGGACTTTATGGGCTTCTTCTACGATGAATATTTCACCGTTCGTGATGCCTATGACGAAAAATTCGACCGCGCGGATATCAGGGCGGCACTGGAGGGCTTCCTTCAGAGCTACGCCCCTTCCGATGATATGAACGTCTGGTTTGATAAGATCAAGGCTGTTGCCGAAAGCATCGGGTACGCGACCGACATGAAAGAATACAAGCAAAATCCCGACGCCTTCCGCGGAAGCGTGGCAGACGTGAGCATGTTCCTGCGCGTTGCCGTCACGGGCAAGCTCAATTCTCCCGATATGTACGCCGTTATGCAGATCCTCGGCGAGGACCGCGTAGAACAGCGCGTCAGCAATATGCTGACTTCCCTTTGACAATCCTAAGAAAGGTTTGAAAATACGACTATGGCAGAATTAGAAAGAAACTTTATCCTCGACATCGTTGACGGGGACCTTGCAAGCAATCCCGACCTGAAGATCCACACCCGCTTCCCACCGGAGCCCAACGGATATCTGCACATCGGCTCGGTCAAGGCGATCTGCATCAACACCGACGTTGCCAACAAATACGGCGGTCTGTTCAATCTGCGCTACGACGACACCAATCCCGCAAAGGAGTCGGATGAGTTCGTTCGCTCCATCCGTGAGGATCTGGAGTGGCTGGGAGCCGCTCCCACGGGCGGTGTGTTCTACGGCTCGGACTATTTCGGAAAATGCTACGAGTTCGCCGTTCAGCTGATCAAGCAGGGCGACGCTTACGTTTGCGATCTTTCCAAGGACGATCTCGCCGATTATAAGGGCACCGACCGCGCGCAGGCATCCAAGGAGTCCCCCTACCGCAACCGCTCGGTGGAGGAAAACCTTGCGCTGTTTGAGCGCATGAGAGCGGGCGAGTTCCCCGACGGCGCACGCACTTTGCGCGCAAAGATCGATCCTTCGTCCGACAATCCGTATCTGCGCGATCCCGTTATCTACCGCATCAAGCACATTCATCATCACCGTCAGGGCGACGAGTGGTGCGTCTATCCCATGTACGACTTTGCGCATCCCATTCAGGATGCATTGGAAGGCATTACGCACTCGCTTTGCTCCAGCGAATTCCGCAACCATCGCCCTCTCTACGATTGGGTCGTGGACAAGATCGGCTTTGAAAAGAAGCCGCACCAGTGGGAATTCGGCCGCATGAACATCACCTACACGGTCATGTCTAAGAGATATTTGCGTCAGCTGGTTGAGGAGGGACACGTGGACGGCTGGGACGATCCCCGCCTTCCTACCCTTTGCGCTCTGCGCCGCCGCGGATATACCCCGAACGCCCTCTTTACCTTCGTCCGTGAGGCAGGCGTCACCAACACTGACCATACCGTGGACATCCGCCAGCTGGAGGCTTGCGTCCGCGACGATCTGAACGAAAACGTACAGCGCCGTGTGGGAATTGCCAATCCCATCAAGGTCATCATCGACAACTACCCCGAGGACCGCGAGGAAATGATCGCACTTCCCAACCATCCGCAAAAGCCTGAGCTGGGAACGAGAAACGTTCCGATGACGCGCGAGGTCTATATCGACGCTGAGGATTTCGCAGAGGTTCCGCCTCCCAAGTTCTTCCGCCTGAAGCCCGACGGCGAGGTTCGTCTGATGGGCGGTTATATCATCAAGTATGCGGGAATTGAGAAAAACGAGGACGGCTCGATCAAATGCGTTCACGCAACGGCAGATCTGGAAACCGGAAACGGGATGCCTGCCGACGGCCGTAAGATCAAGGGCACGATCCACTGGCTCTCCGCCAAGTATGCGCGTCCCGCGACGCTGATGCTGTATGAGAGACTGTTCAACATCGAGAATACCGCCGACGTCCCCGAGGGACAGACGTATCTTGATTTCCTGAATCCCGACTCGCTTGCAAAGCTGGAAAACGCGATGGTTGAACCTTCCCTGGAGGAAGCCGCACCCGGTGAGAAGTTCCAGTTCGTTCGCGTCGGTTATTTCTGCAAGGATACCAAATATCCCAACACCTATAACCGCGTGGTCGGTCTGAAGGACAGCTTCCCCAAGAAATAAAAAAAGACGTGGGGATGCTTTTGATAAAAGCACCCCCACACCCCTGCAAAACCTTGAAAGAAGGGGTAAATAGATAAAATTTTAAGCTTCCGTGCCTCGGTTTTTGCTTTCGCAAAGTTGAGGCGCGGATGTTTTATATCCCGTAGGGGCGAACTGCGTTCGCCCGCCTCAAAAACATAGCGCTCTATAAAATAAAAATCCCCCCGTATATGCGTGTTATCCTTAACGGAGAACACGCATATACGGGGGTATTTCATTTTCGGGCAAAACCCTAATCATATCGGCGACGCACAAGTGCGCTGTGTGCCTGCCTGCCATACAATTGTTACTTGCTACCCCGTAAAAACGGGTTCACCCAAAGCCTCCCTGCGGAGGGAGGTGGCACGACGCAAGGAGTGACGGAGGGAGAGTGCGCATATCTTAAAGTTGATCATTGCCTAAAGTTGCGCAGGCTCCTCCACCGCTTCGCGGAGCCCCCTCTCGGAGGGAGCCTTTGTGAAAAAGTCTTCCTGCGCTGAATTTTTATTTGCTTTCTGCTCATCGGCATAGCCTTCATAGAACCCCGTCACTATGACGGGGGTTTCGATATAACAAGCAAGGGGAAAGGCTCATACGAGCCTTCCCCCTTTTGGGTTAGGTTGTTTTAACCTATGTTATTATTAGTCCTCTTTCTTCTTGAAGAGAGTCAGAGCAGCGCCGGAGATCAGAGCGATCACTGCAAATCCACCGATTACGGTAGAGCTGCATCCGCCCTCGTCCTCGTCCTCGTTATCCTCATCCTCATCGTCAGCAGGAGCCTTAGTGGTAGCCTTGGTGGCATCGGTTCCCTGCGTTGCATCCGTTCCTCCGGGTGTGGGAGCAGCGGTGGTCTGCTGAGTAGGAGCACTGGTAGAGGGAGCCTGGTTGGGATCGGGGCTTTCCTCGGGAGTGAAGTCGGGGATCAGCTCCTCGTACTTGAGGGACTCGTCGACCTGTCCGTAGAGGTTTGCGCAATCCTTATCGAGCAGGATCTCGCCCTTGGTACCATCCTTGATACAGCCGACAAGACCTACGTTACCGGTCTCCAGATCCTCGAAGAGCAAGCCGTAGTTCTGGCAATTCTTCAGAGTGGTCTTTGCGTGAATGGTTCCTGCGAATGCGCCGCAGTTTGCAGCACCGAGAATGTCACCGTTGTTGATGCACTTCTCGAAGGTAAGAGCCTTCCATGCGCGTGCAACGAAGCCTGCGGAGCACATAGCCTGGTCTGCGGAGGTTGCGGTGCACTTGACGTCACCGACGTTACGGCTGTTGTAAACAGTACCAACACCGTCACAGTATCCAATCATACCACCTGCGTTGTAGGAAGCCTCAACGTAACCGGAGTTGGTGGAGTTGTTGATCTCGAAGGTTGCCAAGGTACCGGGTCTTCCGCAGAAGCCGCCGCCCTGACGTGCGCCGGTCACGTTTGCACGGTTCCAGCAGTTCTCGATGGTAAGAGAGGTCTCAGCCCAAGCGGTCAGTGCGCCACCGATCGGGTAAGCTGCCTTGGATACGAGCTTGAACTCGCAGGACTCGGCAACGATGAGGTTCTTGAAGGTTGCCTCGGAGGTAGCACCGAACAGACCAACGAACGCGATGGGGTTCTTAACGGCAGAGCCGTCCTCTCTGGTGGAGGTACCGCCGTAGGTTTCCTTCATCTTGAGGTTGCAGATCTGGTGTCCCAGACCGTCAAGCGTACCTGCGAAGAAGAACATTGCCTGGTCGCCGATACCGAGATAGTTTTCCTTATCGTAGGAAATGGGCTCGTAGCCTTCCTTATTTTCGAAGTCGAGGTCGTTTGCAAGGTAAATGGTTACACCTGCAAAGAGGTTCCACTCAAAGAGAAGATCGTCAAGAGCGTACCAGCCCTGAATGTCGGTGATCTTGTACTCATCCTCATCAGGACGATCCTTGAAGTTCTTGATGTTGTAGATCTTGCTGGTGTCAACGTCACGGATTCTCGCGGAGGAGAAGCCGATATCCTCAGCAGAAGGATTGGGATTTACGGGAATGACGTATTCCTGCGTAGAAACGGTGGTTTCGTAAGTGGTGAATGCGGTTTCGGTTCCGTCTGCATCCACTGCATCGCGGAATACGGGAGTCTCGAGATCGGTCTCAAGCGTGGGATCCTCCTCCTGACCTGCCTTGTCCTCGCAAGCCTCGATGGTCAGGTTCTTGTGACCTGCTGCCTCGGTACCGGGGTTGTAAGCGATAGCATCGGTCTTGCACTTGTCGGAGAAGCCCTCAACGCAGCCGATCGTACCGTAGTTGATGGAGTTCTTAACGCTGGAGGGACCGCCCCAGGTCTCAAGGTAGCCCAGGAAGCCTGCTGCGGAGTAGGTGGTTCCGTAAACGTCACCGTTGTTGATGCAGTTCGCGATCTGAACGGGAACGTTTCTGCGTGCAACCAGACCGCCGACCTTTGCAGCCTTGATGGTACCGGTGTTACGGCAGTTGGTAACGGTGCAATCACCGCCCTCGGTGTAAGCGATCATAGAGCCTGCGCTGAGGCAGCCCTCGATGTTACCGGTGTTGGTGCAGTTGGTGATGGTTGCGCATCCACGTGCCAGGATAGCGGACGCATGGACAGCAAAGGAAACCTTCGTGTCACCGGCGACGTACTTGTCGAACGCACCGCCGTTGACGTCTGCGAGGTTGTAAACGTTGTCGATAATGGTGCTACCCTCTGCAAGGCCTACCAATGCGCCAATGCCGCCGTAGTTGTTGGCAGTGTTGTAGGTAAAGGAGCAGTTCGCACCGATAATAAGGTTGCTGATCTCTGCGTTTCTGACGTAGCCGAACAGACCTGCGTACAGAACCTCTTCACCGCTGACGGTCATGTTGAGGTTATCAATGATGTGACCGTGACCGTTGAAGATACCGCTGAAGTAGGTATCCGAATCGGGATCCTTGGTTACCATGGTGATCGCGCCGTACTGACCGGGCTCAACCTTATCCTTGTCACCGCTGCGGGAAATGATGGTAAACGCCATCTGACCGATCGGCTTGAAATCGGTAACGCCGGTCATGTCGATATCGTTTGCCAGGTAGATGTAGGTCTTTCTGAAGGTCTCGCCGCCGTTGACCAGCTCAGCGAACTTCAAAAAGCCCTCTTTGTCGGTAATCTTGTAGGCAAACTGGAATACGCTCTTGTCGTAATCCTTGATGTCGGTAACCTGGCTCAGATCCGCTTTCTTTACTCTCTGACTGGAGTAACCAACGGTCGAAACAGTGTCACCGTTCGCGATGATCGGAACCAACACGGTGGTAAGAACCAGTGCCAGTGCCAAAAACGCAACTGCTAACTTTTTCATGTTTCAAACTCCTCCGTTTGTTTATTTTTCGGTCGAGGAATGACTCCCTCTCCCGTTGAGCTTGCGCTGTCGCGCGCACATAGGTATTATACCTTTTTTCGTCCTGTCTTTCAATTAAGAATTAGGACAGCTTTGGTTTTTTTTATTCCGTATACCAAATGTTTTGTGCAGATGTAACATATGGTATTTGGCTTTTTCGTCAAGGATGCACAAAGCCATCTTTTTTGCAAATCAAAACAATCAATCCTACCTTTTATATACCCGTCTGCAGGGTGCTCCGAGGCACATAAAATCGAAATCCGCATATGCACGGCATCCGTACCCGCTTTTCACAATACGTCCGAAGCGAAAACCGGATCGGTCACGCAGCATCCCGGATCCTCGTGAAAAATCGCACATTCGAGGAAGAATTGTTGAAAAAGTATCCTGCTTTTTGCAATCTTGCTATTGAAAAATCGGACATAATATGCTATAATGATGGCAGAAAATGCAAATCCATTTCCAAGTGAGGTCCCATATGCCAAACGAAGCTTCAAAATATTACCATATTCCCGTTCAGCTCGGGCATCTGACACTGATCTGCCATTTGGGCGAGGACTTTCTCTCATCCGACATAGCCGTCCCAAGCCCACACAATCATCCCGATTACGAGCTGTACTATGTCGCATCGGGTGTCTGCCGCATTACGGTAGGCGACAAGCCTTATTCCGTCGCCTCCGGGGACTTTTTCCTGATCCACCCCGCAGAATATCACTGCCGCGAGCATACGTCCTCCTCCCATTTCCATCTTCGCTTCAGCATAGAGGAGCCTACCGTCAAGGGCGAGGGCTCACCCCAGACGAGGGCATACAAGGCACTGACCGAGCAGCTCTCCCAAATCCGTCATCTGCGCGGACGCGATCCGATCGTGTTCACCCTTCTCAACCAGCTTCACAAGGAGCTTCTTGAAAAGAATATCGGATATCTTGGCAATCTGCAGAGCCTTTGCAGTCTGATTCTGACCGAGCTGTTGCGTATCAGCGGTGAAATTCCCGCATACTGCTTCCCCGACGCGACCGCGAAGGCGCACGATTCGGATTGCAACACCATCGACCGCTTCTTCTCGGAATGCTCGCTCAGCAAGGTCAAGATCCAGGATCTTGCCGACAGCCTGAACGTGTCGGTCCGTCAGGTCAACCGCATTCTGCACAGACTCTACGGAATGTCCTTCACACAAAAGCTGACCGAGGTGCGTCTGTGGGAGGTTGCAAGGCGTCTTGCTCTGACACAAAGCCCCGTCACCTCCATCAGTCAGGACTGCGGATTTAACAACTACAACTATTTCTACGTTTGCTTCCGTGAAAAATTCGGCATGACCCCTACCGAATACCGCACGCAGAAAAGCGGCGCAAAGCCTACGCGTACATAAAAAAACGGCAGTGATGAAACTGCCGTTTTTTATTCGGTCTTCTGGAACGCAATGCGGGATTCCCCGTTTTCGAGATAAATGGTTCCGCACCTGACGAATCCGTTCTTGAGGAGCGCCCTTTGCATGGGCAGATTATCCTCGTGCGTGTCGATCTTGAGATTGTTACACAGCGAAAAGCAATGGGAGAAGCAGAAGGACGCGACGCCTCGGTTGTGCTTTGCGACCGCGATACGGTGGATCACACCGTAAGGCTGATCGTTTTGCCACGCGCCGTCCTCGATCACACGATAGGTGGGATCCTCCCCGTAAAAATAGCAAAATACGCCGAGGATCTCATTGTTTTCCGCGCAAAGGTAAAGCCTTTTTTGCGCAAGATCTTGCCGCAAAAGCGCCTCTGAAGGATACTTTGCATCTCCCCATTGATGCGGATTCCCCATCCTTCCCATATACTGTCTTGCGTTTTCGTAAATTTCCAGGATTTGATCCAATTCCTCGCTTTTTGCCAAGCGGATCTCCATAAGCACTTCTCCTTTTGCATTTGATAAAAGCACTGCCGCGGCAGTGCTTTTAGTGTTTGATAAAGGTTTTGGTAATACTGTTGAGAACGCCAAGTCCCCGTGAGGTCGTGATCATCTTTTTGGGACCTCCGCTTTGCAGATGGTCCAGATGCTCGATTGCCTCCATGATCGCCGGAAGATTATCCTTGCCGTTCCGGAACACGAAATTGAGAATGCGCTTGGTTTGCAATTCTCCCTTGGTAATCATTTTGTGGGTGTTCTTCTTGGTCAGACAGGTTCCGTTTGCCAGACGCGTTTCATCGTCAAAGCAGATCTTGACGACGCGGTTGCTGATCCCTGTCTTGGAAAAAACGGGCGTTGCCTTGTCGAAATAAATGCAGATGATATAATCCAGGTTGTACTTCTCCATCTCCTTGATCGGAATTGCCTCCACGACCGCACCGTCCAGATAATGCGACTCTCCGACCTTAACCGCCTTGCAAACGGGTGGGATCGCGACGCTTGCGCGCAGAATGCGCTTCATGGTATCCCGCTGCGTCACCTCGGAAAGATTGTGATACTCCAGCGTGCGCTTGCGCAGATTGAGGAGTGGGACGATGAAGTGCTCGGTTTCGATCTTTTTCTCGGAAAGCTCGGAAAAGACGTTGAGCAGATAATCGCTGTTGAGCAGCTGCGTGACCAGCACGCTTTTGGAAACGGCATTGATATTTCGCCAGGTCGCTTCCGCGTAAGGCAAACGGTTGGTTACAAAGGAATAGGAATTGATCACACCGATGGATGCGGAGCATACCACCGAAATTTCCTCGGGAGAAAAGAATTTTTCAAGCGCCCTTAAGGCTCCTACCTGATACGCGCCCTTGACGGCGCCGCCCGCCAGAACCAGTCCGACTCGCATACAATTTCCTCCCTTCTTTCCGTTTTCCGCCCCCTTTTCTCAAAAAGGGTACAGCCTTTGTTATTATATCACGTTCTTGTCCAAAAGTCAATACGTCCTTTGATACATTCGGACAAAAAAGCACAGCCGACACGCGGCTGTGCTTTTTTGCGTCAATCGATGCTTTTGTCGATCCGGAAACGAATGATCTTGCGCGAGGTAGTCTTCGGGAATTCCTCAGTACGGATCTTAACCTTTCCGACCGTTTTATAGGAAACGTTTTTCTGATTGATCTTTTTGATCTCCCCGTCAAAATAAGTCTGTGCATCGGTAATGCCGCGCAGCTTCAGGGCGTCGGCATCGGGATAGATCTCCGCAACGATGACCTCCTTTTGGGGATCGCTCTTACTCTCGCCCGCGTAAACCACGACCTCTCCAACGCCGTATACGCCCTGGATATCCGCCTCGATCTCCTCGGGATACACGTTCTTTCCGTTTGAAAAAATAATCAGGTTTTTCTTGCGTCCCGTGATATAGAGCCACTGATCGTTGCCCTCAAGCTCGATCTTGCCGTAATCTCCCGTGCGGAAATAGCCTTCCCCGTCAAAGGCCTCGCGGGTAGCTTCCTCGTTTTTGTAATAACCAAGCATGACGTTGGGGCCCTTGTAGCAGATCTCGCCCTCCCCGTTTTCGTCGGGATCGGCGATCTTGACGTGTCCTCCCAGAATGGGAAGCCCGACAGAGCCCTGCTTGCGGTATTCGTTACGGTTTGCGGAAATCAGGGGAGCGCACTCGGTAATGCCGTAGCCGTTGAGGATGACCACACCGATGGATTCAAAGAAATCAATGACCTCCTGATTGAGCGCCGCGCCTCCGCTGATGATCAGCTTCAGCTCTCCGCCGAAGTTGCTCAGAACCGATTTGAAGAAAAGCGGGCGAAGATCGATTCCAACCTTGCGCAATGCGTTCGAAAACTTGCGCATTCCGTTCAGAAGCTTCAATTTTCCTTGCTTTTCCGCGGTGGAAAGGATGCGCTTGTAGAAGGTTTCCACAAACAGAGGAACCAAGATCAGGTGAGAGGGGCGGAACTCCTTAAGCTCGTTCATGATGTAACGGAGACCTGCGGAAATGTAGATCTCACTGCCCTGCGCGTAGTGACCGACAAAGTTGACGGTCGAGCCGAAGGTATGATGCGGCGGCAGGACGCACATGGTCTTGGGAGTAATGTCAAACAGATACATTCCCTGCTCCATATCCGAGCAGATATTGGTAACCGAGAGCATCACGCCCTTGCCCTTTCCCGTCGTGCCCGAGGTGAACACGATGGTTGCAAGCTCATCGGGATCGATCTGAAGATCCAGATAGGATCTGTCGCCTGCGGCAAGCTTTTCTTTACCGCGGCGCTCGACCTCTGCATATCCGATCGCATACGGAGCGATCTCTCCGTTCATCTGCACGAAGCTCTCAAGGCTTGGAACAAGCTCCTTCAGCTCACAGACCTTTTTCTCGCAGGAGGCGGAGAATACGACGAAGCGGCACTCGGCGGTGTTCAGGATCGACGCGATATCCGCAACGGGAAGATCCTTGTCGACGGGGACGGTGATAGCCCCCATTGCCATCAGGGAAAAGTAGGAAAATACCCATTCGGGAGAAGCCTCTCCGATGATAGCGACCTTTTCTCTCCCCGTTCCCATCGCGATCCATTCGGTCGCGAGAGCGCGGACGATATCTCTTCCCTGCAAGTAAGTGTAGAATTGCTGCTCCGATGAGGACGGATTTGCCTTATAACGAATAGCAGAACGGTCGGGATAGCGCTCCGCGACGTTCTCGATCATTTCCTTGAAGTCCTTAAAATGTGTCGTCTTGTAAAGCGGATAATTCTTTTTGCGATTTCTGTACGCCATTTCAGCACCTCTTTTCTTCCGTGAAATGAATCAAACGGCATTTTTATTTTACCATTTTTTTACACGAAAGTCAATCGGTTTGGCAAATAAATTTAAAAAATTTTAAGTTTTTCAGCGGTTTGAAAATTCTTCCTTTAGTGAAGCAAGGCGCGAAAGCGCCTCCTCGGCATTCAGCTTATCCACGGCATACGCCTTACGCAGAAGTGAGGGCGGAAGATACGCATCGTATTTTTCGAACAGCGGCTCCTCCGCGTTCCCTACCAGATCCTCACCTGTCATAGGATCGCTTTCCGTAAGGGATGCAAGATACTCGGCAAGCTCGGCTTCATTTCCGCGCGTCATCTTGAATTTGATAAAATAGCATCCCTGATACTCGATACCGCAGATCCCGAAGGGCTCCCCTCTGCGTGCCAATATTCTGCGAGTGGCACGAAAGGCGCGCGTGCCCAGCCATGGAAAGAAGCAATAGGAATATCCTCCAAGATGGATCAGGGAACGCTCCAGCATGCCCGTGTTGCGCGCCAGACGTCTTGCCACCTCAAGCCTTTTTTGCGCGTTTGGTTTCAGATAGGGATAGACGGTGTCCTCCGCAAGCACCCGGCGCATACGCTCCAGAATGCGGGTATGGACCTCCCCGACGTCCCCGGGCCAGGAGACCTGCATTTTGCCGTCCACGCTCTTGACGTAGATCAATTTGCGCTGGATATCCAGCTCCTCGACCTCCCAGACGCGTCCCGCCAGAGCAAAGCGATCGCCGACGGGGGGCGGCGTGGTGATGGTGCCGATCTCGTCCGAGCCGCACCGTACGGTAAAGTCCTCGGAATCCTGAAAAACAGCGTAAAACTTGAAGCTATTCAGAAGCCGCTCGCCGGCAAGGCCGACAAGAATGGTCTTTTCCTCGCTCATCTCCAAAAAATCACGGTTGAGCATGGAAAGGATCAGCGTTTTATAGTCCTCCTTGGGCACCTCCGAAAAGGGCGGCAAGGAAAGCACGCGAGAAGCGAGCGCGGGAAGCGTCAATTCTCCCGATGCCGCAAGCACACTCAGCGTCTGATGGAACAGAAGGCTGTACGGAAGCTTGCGCAGATGCGGCGGCTCGATGAAGCGTTCCTCGATATAGAGCTGAACGATGGCGATCGCCTTGAGCAGCTCCCACGGAATGAGCTGTAGCAACGGTGTATTGGGAAGCGCATCCTCCTCGCGGAACACCATCATCATCTCGGGGGGCGCTCCGCGTCTTCCCGAGCGTCCTAAGCGTTGCAGGAAGGAGGTCACGGAGTTGGGTGCCTGATTCTGCACGACGCGCTCCAGGCGTCCGATATCGATGCCGAGCTCCATGGTTACCGTGGCACAGGTCACCGCCATTTTTTCTTCGTCCTTCATGGCAAGCTCTGCCTCCTCCCGAATGGAGGCGGAGAGATTTCCGTGGTGAATGAGAAAAATATCCTCCTCCCCACGCCGCTTTGCGATCTGCCGAAGCGTGGCGCAGAGATACTCGGTTTCCTCTCTGGAATTGGAAAAGACCAGGGATTTTTTCTCCTTGACGCAGTCGTACAGGAAGGAATATCCCGCATCGGTTGCCAAACGCAAGTCGGGTGCTCTTCCCTTTTGCGTCGGCGGCGTTACTTGCTCGGAATTGACGTTATCAATATAAAAATGCTCCATCCCAAGTCGCCAGCGAAGACGCTCGGGGGAAAGCTCCGGCACGTCGGTATCCCGACCGCTGCCGCTTGACAGCCAGCTTGCTACGCGCGCCGTGTCACCGACGGTTGCGGAAAGCCCTATGCGGCGCGGATGATGACCGATCAGGTGTCCCAAACGCGCAAGCTGACAAAGGATCTGATTGCCGCGGTCACTTCCCGTCAGGGTGTGCACCTCATCCAGCACGATGAATCGCAGATCCCCAAAAATGCGGATCAGATCGCGGTTGCGGTGGATGAGCATTGCTTCCAGCGACTCGGGCGTGATCTGCAGAATGCCCGCGGGATCCTTCAGCATCCGCTTCTTATGCGATTGCGAAACGTCCCCGTGCCAGTGCGTCACGGCAATTCCGCTCTCCTCCAGCAAATCCTCCATACGTCCGAATTGGTCGTTGATCAGGCTTTTCAAGGGAGCGATATAAAGCACGCCGACGCCCACGGGCGGACGCTCACACAGCTCCGTTAAGATCGGAAAGAATGCCGCCTCGGTTTTACCGCTGGCGGTGGAGGAGGTCAAGAGCAGGTTGTTTTCTCCGTCAAAAATGCTTTTTGCCGCGGCGAGCTGTACCTCGCGCAGCTCCTCCCAGCCGTGCGCAAAGATATACTCCTGAATAAAGCTCGGAAAGCGTTCAAAGATCCGTTCTGCCTCGTTCTGCATATGCGTCCTCCTTTGCTCGTTGATCGTCATGCTTCTTAAAATTCAATGTCTGACAGGGTGTAGCTTTTTCTCTCGGCAGGTGGCTCCTTAGGAGCAGTTTCCTTTGCCGTGACACTCCCGAGGACGTCCTCGAAGGTCAGATCGGGGTTTTGCATCAGAATATTGAGTACCGTCATATAATCGCGGAGCATCTCACGCGGCGTGATCATGACGTCCGCGCCCGCGCGATCAAGGGAGATGCGCAAAAAGTGTGCCATTTGCTCCTTGGTAACGTCGGGAGCGCTCTCGTAATTCTGCGCGTAAAGTGCCGTGATACGCTCGATCAGGGCAAGCAGCTCCGCATCCGAAAGACGGCGCAAGCGAATGACGGGACCGATGAGATTGCGTGCGCCCTCCACCGAGAAGCGGCTATCACACAAACGGCTGCGCAGCGCCTCGTATCCGAAAAGCCCTCTGCGCCCGTCCTCCAGAAACTGCGGCGTACCGCCGAACACAATGGCAAGTCCCTCCGCCCTTCCCTGCAGCGTATCGTTGAACATGGAAAGGATCTTTTCATAATTGTTTTCACGGCTGACGCGGTGCGAGATCTTATACAGATTGACGCACTCGTCCACAAAGACCACAAGCCCACGGTATCCGATCCGGCGCGCAAGGCTTGCCCAGAGCTTCAGAAAATCGTACCAGTTATCGTCGTCGATGATGACCGAAACCGAAAATCCGAGAGCTGCGCGCGCCTCGCTCTTATTGGCGTATTCACCGCGGAGCCAGCGCAGACACGCGCTCTTTTTCCCGTCATCATCGCTCAGATAAGCGTTATAATAAGCGCCGATCACGCGAGAAAAATCAAAGCCGCCAACCAAAAACTCCATGCGCGACAGTGTACCCATCACACTTTTTTCCATCTCGGCGGAAAACGCGGACGAGCCCAATTCACAGCCCTTAGCAAGGATTTGGTTCTGCATCTCGGAGATCCATCGCGCAAGGATCTTGGGAAGCGCGCCTCCGTCGGGTGACGCCTTGGACGCAAGATTTTTCATCAGCTCGCGATAGGTTGCCACACCGCTGCCGCCCGTTCCGTACAGACGGCGCTCGGGGGAAAGATCGGCATCCGCGGTCAGAAAATCACGCTCAAGCGCATAGCCGCGGATGAGCTGCATCAAAAAGCTCTTTCCGCTTCCGTACCGCCCGATTAGGAAGCGCATCGTTCCGCCGCCCTCATTGACCGTCTCAAGATCGGACAGAAGCGCGGCGATCTCATCTTTGCGTCCGATGGCAAGATAAGGTGCTCCCGTGCGCGGCACGACGCCTGCCGAAACCGAGGCGAGCAAGGTGCTTAAAATACGCTTGGGGACCTTTGGGATCTGATACTGTTCCATGGATTTCATCTCCTTTTTAGGCAAGCAGATCTGCAAGCAGATCCGCGTAATCTTCGATCACGGCACAGACGCCGTCGTTTTCTTCCAATAAAATGTCACCGTAAAGCTCGACCGCCAGCGTGTTGATCTCGTCGATGACCAGCTCCGTAGGACGTGCGAGAGATCGCGCTGCCTCTCGTTGCGCCTCTCTGTCGCTTACGGCAACCGCTCGCAAAAACGGCAGATACGGCATCAGTGCGTCGGCTTTTTCCGCGTTTTGCAAGGATCTTGGCTCCTGCAGCTCCACTGTGATCGGCATGGGCGTGGGCTCGGATTCGTCTGCCCGATCCTCCTCGTCCGATCCGAATGCCTCCACCAAGCGCTTGGTGGTATCCCAGGAAAGCCGCTCGATCTCCTCCGCCTCATCAAAGCTAAAGGTAGACGTCGGGGCATCGTACAGATGCTCGTAATCGGGTGTCTGAACCTCCTGCACCACGTGTGCGCGCTCCCTTGCGGGAAGAACGGAGGGCAGGTAGCCGTCCAAAATGTCCTTGATCAGAGGCGGCAAGGCATAGACCGTCAGGCGCGAGCGAATGCCAACAGCCTGGCGCAAGCGGTTCTCGGTATATTTGACAATATCGGTCACCAAAAAGCGCAGCTCGTGAGAGCGCGAGAAGGAGCAATAGGACACCTCGATGCGGCGCTTGGTCTTTGCGGGACAAAGGGCTCCCATATAAGCATCCAAAAGGATGACGTGCTCCCGAAGATTTGCAGAGGAAAAGAGCTTCCCGTCCCGCTCGGTGCGCTCCATGACGCTTTGCATCGCTCCCGTAATCACGCGGTCAAAAAGTGCCCTGTGCTCTCCTTGGTAGAACTTGCTTTTTTGGTAGTCGTAATTGGAGCAAAATGCAAGCAGTGCCCGTGCAAACGCGTCCTCTCCCAAGGAGGAAAGGTAAAATTCCCGCAAGCGGCAATGCTGCATGGCGGCTGAGGTCAGCTCAGCAGAGGCAAAGCTTGGCGACGGCAGCTTGTGGATCAGCGCGCAGTGGCAGATCCACTCGGGCAGAAACAGGTCAAGCTGTGGATAATCTTCCCGATAGGAGATCCAGAGCTTGCAAAGCAAGTCCAGCACCGTCGTGGGCAGGAGCTTGTCGGAAAGGTTGATCAGCTCGTTGGCATAGAGCAGAAGATACCCGTAATCGGTTTCTAAAATGACGCCGTTCCGAAAATTCTCTCTCCACCACAGATACCACTCCAATTGCGGGCGCGACATCTGGCTGTACTGCGACATACGGTAAAAATCCGATACGCGCTCACACCGCTCCCCGTGAATGGGATAGAGGCGCACCGCATCCCTGACGAAGGCGTCGTAATATCCAAAGTCGCTTTTCCACGCAAAGAGGCGCACGCGATGCAGCATGGCATGCTCGGGGACATACTCCAAAAGCGGCTGATCCGCAAAGGAGGGCGGCGGCAGCTTGGCGTTTGCCTTTTGATCGGCAAGCTCGCTTTTTTTCGAAACGGGAGGGAGTGTGATCTCGACGGTCTCGGTAGAATGCCGACCGTGCACCGCGCGTTTTTTCGGAATCAGCTCCGAAATGTCCCAAAAATCGTCAAGCTCCGACTCATGCTTTTTTTCGTCGAACGGTCTTTTTTCCTGCATTCTCTCCCCTCCCTTCCAAGCTTTCTCGGTAATATTTTATTATATCACTTTTTTCTCCGCTTGTCAATTCCTTCTTCGCTTTTTGCAATCTTTTCGGAGTTCGTCCGAATTTTTGCAAAACTCCGCATTTCCTCTTGCAGGATGCCAAAAAAAGGAGTATAATAAGGTATCGTATCAATCAAAAGGAGGGATATTTGGATGCTGTATGCAGACGCTGCGCTCGAAAAGATCATAGAAGAAAATCAGCTGATCCTGACCGTCTACAGTCAGTATCTGAATCACACGCCCCGCTTTTTGACCTCCGAGCTGGTGGAAAATCTTGCGAAGGAATGCGAGATCTCCAACCACGAGGCATTCCTTGCGCTCTTTGGTGCGGCGCTCGGTCTGGACTGTGCGGAATCGCGCGAGCATCGCCGATTGGAGCAGATTTACCTGCGCGCGGGGATCTCTTGCCAGGATCCCGATGTATATCGGGGAAACGAATATTATAAAACGATAAAATTCCCCTCTGTACGCAAAGGAAATTGGGAGATGAAGCATGGAAGCTACGCCCCCTACGAGCCCTTCGTCCGCACACATCCCGTACTGACAAAGGAGCTGCGTGAAATTCCGCAGATCGGATATTTTGAGGAGGAATTCCCCTTCCCCGCGATCCTGGAGGACGGCGTTGAATGGATGACGGTCACACCAAACGAGATCGAAACCATGAAGGAGCCGATACAGCGCGCGCGCGGACGTGTCCTTACGTTGGGACTCGGCCTTGGATATTTTGCCTTTTGCGCATCGCAAAAGGAGGAGGTCACAGAAGTGACGGTCATCGAGCAGGACGGAAACGTGATCTCGCTTGTTCGTGAGCATCTTTTGCCACAATTCCCTCACCGCGAAAAAATCAGGATCGTACAGGCAGACGCCTTTGATTTTTTGGAGCGCACAAATCTTTCGGGGCAATTCGACTACCTGTTCTCCGATCTGTGGCACGACGCCTCGGACGGCCTGGAAATGTATATCCGCATCAAGAAGCTTCTGCAAAAGCATCCGACGCTCCCCCGCGATTACTGGATCGAGCCCAGCCTTTTGTCGGCTTTGCGCAATCTGGTATATGAGAAGCTGACCGAGCAAGGGGACGCCCTGCAAAAACTCGGAAAGCCGATGGCGGATTTTTTGTCAGATGACTTTCTGCGACAGCTTGAGCCTGAATTAAAGGAATAACAAAAGAACACGGGCAAGCGGGAATGTTCCCACTTGCCCGTGTTCTTTTCTGTGTCTGCCGCCGCCCGCCCCCGAGCGTGCGGCGGCAATTTGCCGTTAAAACAGCTCGATCTCGCGGCTTTCTCCGGTGACGGGATCATAGATCCAAGCATCAACCGTTTCGGATTCATAATCGATCACTTGGCAGAGCAACCTGTCAAAAATACTTGCGACCTCGATACCGTATTCGTCCACGCATAGCACCTTTCCCGTATCTTCATCGATATCATATTCTATCAACCTGTATTCGTCAGGCAGCCATTCGTCCTCCTCCAGCGGATCAAAAGCGATGTAATACGCCTTATCTTTTATGACATAAAGAACCAGAGGATCGCAATTCGCTTCAAAATAGCTCCTATATTCTCCACCGCTTGTCGATATGGATGCAAATATGATGGGATCAAAGAGATCCTCGTGATTCGCGACAAAGAAATAAAGCCTTGAACCTTCCAGATCAAGATTCAGAACCTCCCGATCCTGCAGCAGCTTGGTTGCAGCGCTCTCTCCGTGCTTCATTTTGCATACCGTAATATCCCCCTCCTCATTCGTATGGAGGAAATAAAGGTTGGTAGCATCAGCATTCAGATCGCTGACAAATCCCTCGTGCAGCTTTTTCGGAGCTCCGCCATTTACCGAAATGCTGTACAAAGAGAACATGCTTCCGTAATCCTCGTAGCTCCAATCCTCGCCTATCGCCGTGTAATATACGGTATTCTGCACCACGAGCACCTCCGAAGCGCTGAGCAGCGTTACCAACCGTTCAAAGCCGGAGCCATCCGTTCTTACCTTTGCGATGTAAGAAGGATCGGGCGTGTCTGACGCACAGTGAAAATACATCCAATCGCCAACGACATTCAGACAAAGGACGGTTCCGTACGACGCTGTATATGCCAATTCCACCTGCTCTTTTTCCGTGTTCATCTTATAGATCCGATTTCCGACGGTATAATAGAGGTATCCTGCCTGCGCAGTGTAATTCCAGCTCGGATCATCCGTTCCGACCAAGTTCGCCTCACCCGATCCGTGATCGGGAATGAAGACGTTTGGATCCTTCTGCTGACACATCGTGCAAATACCTTGAACGTAGTTGTGCGCAATTTTGGGAAGCACCTCACTTTCCCAGATTCCACACGAACATGAACGTTCCTTAAGTCCTGTTCTTTGGCAGGTGGGATCTCCACTTGTAACCCACATCCCGAACGTATGCGTGTGCGTCGTTTGCGAAGGCTCTTTCGTAGATTCTCCGGTAGGCTCTCCGGTAGGCTCTCCGGTAGGCTCTCCGGTAGGCTCACTCGTCGGCTCCCCCGTAGGCTCTCCTGTTGTGGTCGCGGCGGTGGTCGCGGCGGTGGTCGCAGTCGTGGCAGCAGTGCTCTCCTTGGTGCCGTTCTCTTTGTTGCTTCCCGCCGCCTCGCAGGCAGAAAGCAGAACGGACAGTGACAGGATCAAAGCAATCATGATGAGTGGTAGTTTTTGCATGGTTTGATTCCCTTTCTTTGTGTGTTTGTATATCGAAATACCTGAAAAAAGATAGAAGGCTGCATGATTCCCGCACGTACGGGATCTCAGAAGCGTCAGGACAGCTTGATCTGTTTTACCGTTCCGGTTTTGGAGTCGTAAATTCCGATCGATTCGATCTTTTCATACATGCTATCATAGGTTTCCCAAATCAAAAGATCAAAAGCGCCGGCGAATTCCATACTGAAGTCTTCGTTATTGTAGATGCATCTGAAGGTTTTGGCGTTCAGATCGTATTCGATCAGTCCGAAGTCAGCATCGTAATACTCCTCACTGTCTGCAAACGCAGCCGATCCCACAAAATACGCCTTACTTCCAATGACCTGAAACGGCATGTAGCTGCAGTCCAATTGACCGTGCGTCTTATATCCTCCACCGTTGCTTGCGATCGAGGCTAAGGTCATGGGTGCAAGAACATCATAGCGGTCCTTCAAGAAGAAATACAGTCTGCCGTTTTCCAGCGTAAGGCCTCTGAGCTGATTGTTCTGAAGCAGCTCTGCCTTACTCGTGCTTCCGTGCTTGATCCGGCACAGCGAAATAGCGTCCTCCTCTGTTGAGTAGAGGAAATAAAGATAGGTAGCATCGGCATTCAACTCGGTAACGGCACCGTCGTGTACCTGCTTTTGTATTCCACCGTTAACGGAAACACTGTACAGCACGAACCATTCCTTGGCATAATCCTTGTAGCTCATGTTTTCGGTGATCACCGTGTAATAAATAATATCCTTTGCAACGAGCATTTCCCAAATTCTGACCGACGTTACCAATTTTTCAAAGCCCGAGCCGTCCGTTCTTACCTTGGCAATATATGACTGTGCCTGCGTGCTTCCCATACAGTAAAAATAGATCCAGTCGCCAACGACGTTTAAGTTACACGGAGTTCCGCCCAGCACCGAGTAGACCGTTTGCAGATCCTTCCCATCCCGTTTCATTTTACAGATTCGGTGTTCGTTTGAAAAATAGACATATCCGCCTTGCGCGGTGTAATGCAACAACGGATCTTCGCTTCCGACCGTGTTCTCCTGCCCGGGCTGATAATCCGGAACGAATTCTGCCGTATCGCTCTGCTTGCACAGCGTACAGATGCCGTCGACGTAATGATGCTGAATTCTTTCAACCGTTTCCCATTCCTGCTCTCCGCATTGACAAGAGCGTTCTCTCAGTCCCATTCTCTGGCATGTAGCCTCCAGCTTGGTAACCCACTCACCGTAGATATGCGTATGTACCGTTTCCGCAGGTTCCCCGGTTGTCGTTGCGACTGTGGTCTCATTCGTTGCGACTGTGGTCGCATTCGTTGCGATTGCGGTCGCGGTCGCGGTCGTTTCGGACGTATTCTCCTTGGTGCCATCGCTCTTTTGCCCTTCTACCCCTGCGCAGGATGAAAGAAGGATGACGAACGGCAGTAGGAAAGCGGTGATAGACAATAATAGCTTTTTCATGGTTTTGCCTTTCTTTGTGTATTTGTATATCGAAATACCTGAAAAGAAGATAGGGGGCTGATTACTCTCGCACGTACGTGATCTCACATTCGATTCCGCTCATCCGTTTGCTGTCGGGAAGCAAGGTAAGCTTACTTCCCTTTACAATGAACGTTGTAACAGAACGAAAGGGATTTCCTCCAAAGCCATCGTCACTTCTTGCCCCTTCAAACGCCCCCTCGGCGATCGAGGTGATCCGGTCACAGATGATCACGGTCGTAATCTCCTGCACGTACACGCTTTCTCTGTACGGAAAAGGATCACCGTACGGCGGAACGGGCATCTCCCCCATGCCGCAGATCACGAGCGTTCTTCCCCGCTCCGGCACTTCATCGGCAGTGCCGGTGATATAATACGTGACGTCAGAGTTTCCGCCGTATTTCTCGCCGCCTACAGAGCCGAATTCGCAAACCCGGAGTCCGCACATTCTGCATTGATATCCCTTATCTCCGCTTTTTAAGAACTCATGCTTTTCATTCGCAAAAAGCGTCTGTGCGCGATAGCTGTCCCCGCAGGAACAAACAAACGTGACCGATCCGTCCTGTCCGCAGGTCGGCTCGACAAACACCGGACTGTAAGCGTGCTCCGTCATTGGAACGGTCTTCTGCTCTGCGATCACTACCCCGCATGCCGAGCAATGCGAGCCTTCAGTCAATCCCGTAGCGGTACACGTCGGCTTGACTGCGTGATCGGTAACAACGGTGTGAGGAATCCGTCCGAGTACTTCTCTTGTGATCTCACGGCAGATATCGCAGCTCTTGACAAGCTCCCCCTCCGCATCACATTTCGGCTCGATCCTTGCCGTCAGCTGCCAGCTATGCTCACACTCCTCAACACTCCCGAGGGCAGCAAGAACGCTAAGAGGAATGCAGACCAGGCAAAGGGAAAGCAGAATCGTTCTGACGATCCGTTTTTGCAAAAAACGACTCCTTGACGCAAGGATCCATATCAATGACGGAAGGAAGGTCAGCAGCGTAAGGGGGAGAAAAACACCGCTTACGATCGGATTTCGAAAGGAAGCGTACAGAACGGAAAAGGCTCCGACACCTGAGATCGGCGGAAGCCAAGCAGCGAGAAAGAAAAGCACTTCCCTGGATATTGTCTTGATTCTCTGCCAAGGTCTTGCCTCGATCCGCTCCTCCGAACGCGCGACCTGCGGAGGCTTGGAAAGCTCCCTTGCAAGCTCACAGACGGTGTAAGCCGTCCCTTCACTCAGAGAAGCAAGCACAGCGATCTTTCCCCGGCTTGTGATCAGCTCACCGTTGACTCTCTCCTTGACCGCCTTGATGATCGCAAGACTGCTGCCCGGATCCCGAAGGATCTGTCTGATCTCCTCGATCGAGAAATCAAAGCTTCTGAGCACGGCAATATCGTTCAGCTCCGAAATATTATCCTCGGTAAAATCAAACGACTTTCTTCCGAAATAATTTTCGGTAAACGAGGGAGATATCAGGCCCTCCTCTATATAATAGCGTATCGTTCGGTAAGTCCCGTTCTGTCACAAACAGCCTTTATCTTCATCAGGGTACCTCCTTTTTCCTGCATTTTACATTTTTACGCAGGGTAAATGTCAATGGCTTTTTCAAAAAAACTTCTTTTTTTATCATTATATCATGCATTTCAATCCGTTGCAATGAAAAAACCGCACAACCAAAAATTGACAGGTCGCATTTGTTACGTGTGTCTTTTCAAAAAAAAGAAGCAACCGATCACGGTTGCTTCTTTTTTATCAGATCTTATTTCTTGAACATTGCGAAGAGATCGTCGAAATCGTCTGCGTCATCGACGGGCTTTGCAGGCTTTACGGGAGCCTTCTTTTCAACCTTGGGCTCAGCGGGAGCTTCCTCAACGGGAGCTGCGGGAGCCTTCTTCTCTGCGGGAGCCTCGCGCTTGTTGAACGCCTCATTCTTCTTGATGGTGCTGGTGTCGCGGTTCGCATCCTCGGGCTTCTTCTCAAAGCCGGTCGCAATGATGGTCACCTTCATCTCGTCCTCAAGCTCGCTGTCGAAGGATACACCCCAGATCACGTTTGCATCTGCGTGTGCCTCCTGTGCGATCAGGGATGCTGCCAGATCCACATCCTCAAGACCGACGTCGGGAGAAACGGAGATACTGATCAGAATGCCCTTAGCACCCTTGATGGAGGTTTCAAGCAGCGGGCTGGAGATTGCCTCCTTGGCTGCCTGCTCTGCCTTGTCCTTACCGGTTGCGGAGCCGACACCCATATGTGCATAGCCTGCGTTTGCCATGACGCTGGTGACGTCGGCAAAGTCGAGGTTGATAAAGCCGGGGAGATTGATCAGGTCGGAAATGCTCTGTACGCCACGGCGGAGCACGTCATCGGCAATGCCGAACGCGTTTGCCAGCGAGATCTTTGCGTTGGAAACCTGCTTCAGGCGCTCGTTGGGAATGACGATCAGGGAGTCCACGTACTGTGCAAGCTCGGAAATACCTGCCTCAGCCTGCTCCATTCTTCTCTTGCCCTCAAAGGAGAAGGGCTTGGTTACGATACCGACAGTGAGAATATCCATCTCTCTTGCCGCGCGTGCGACAACGGGAGCAGCACCGGTTCCGGTTCCGCCGCCCATACCTGCGGTTACGAACACCATATCGGTTCCCTCAAGGATGTTGCGGATCTCCTCGATGGATTCCTCAGCAGCGCGAGCACCGATCTGAGGGTTTGCGCCTGCTCCAAAGCCCTTGGTGATCTTTTCACCGATCACGAGCTGATGAGGGGCCTCGGACTTGCGAAGTGCCTGACGGTCTGTATTGACAGATACGAAATCCACGCCGCGGATATTGGTAACGATCATGCGGTTGACCGCGTTGTTTCCACCGCCGCCTACGCCGATTACCTTAATATTTACGCCGCCCTCTAAGGTATCATCGTGTTCAAATGTCATTGTTTTATCCTCCCGAACTTTACAATCTTTATTTTCCGATCCGCGCCAAAACGGGCGCATGAAAAACTTAGTCATATATATCATACTATCTTTTTCTCATTTTTGCAAGAGTTTTTTTAATTTTTTTTCGGTTTTTCACATTTATTTTCATTTTTTCTCTTTTTTGTCGATTTTTTTGGAGGTGCTTTTTGAAAAAAGGAGGCGAGAGCGTATTCCTCGCTCTCGCCTCTCGTTTCAATTGATTATGCATGTTCCGCAAGATACTGCGTGCGGTAGGTCGGCTTCTGTGGATTGGAAACGTTGACGACGGCGAAGGTTCCCTCCTCCACGCCGAGCTCCAGAAGCACGTCCTGCGCCAGGGCAAGCTTGCGGTCAAGCGCATCCTTTTTCCCCATTTCGATCCGGCATTTCTCGCCAAGGACAAACGCGACGTTGTTTGCCTGCGTACCGTCCAGCAGTGTCACGTAAGGCGACAGTCCCGATTGATTCAGAAGGGCGTACAGCTCGAGCAGATGGCTCATATCCATGCTCCCGTCCCGAAAGACGATGCTCTCCCCTACGGCGATGTGAGCGATATCCGGCAGCTTTACTTGAAGAAAGTCGGAAAAATCCTCGTAGCTGGCGCTTTCCTCAAGCACGGTAAAATTTTTGTCGAAGGTATAATACTTTCCGTTGCACGCAACTACAAGCGGCGGCTCCTCAACGATCTCGATACGGACGGTAAAGGGCGAGCTCATCCTGATACGCACCTCAGTGATGTACGCGGCGCTGTCCAAGGCATTCGCAGCATTTTGCAGATTGACCTGCAAGGATTCCTGACCTACGGTAAGACCGGAAAACTCGATGATCTGCTCCGTGCTGTAATGGCTGTTTCCGACGACCTCAATGTTTTTGACACGGAACATCGGCAAAACGACAAGCGAAATACCAACCGCCAGGATCATACAGCATACAGCCAGCATCACCACACGCAGACGCATCATCGTGCGTTTCTTTTTCTTCATAGCCTCCTTGTGCGGGTAGGTAGTACTCGGACGGGCGACTGTGCTTCGATTGGATGCTGTCTGATTCATACTCTTGTTCCTCTTTTCCATTATTTTATCAGTGTTAAGATATCATTCCAGATTTTTTGATTGGCGTCGGCACCGGCAAACGTCGCGATGCGCTCCTCCATCTGCACAAGGGCGCTTCTATTGCGGTACAGCTCCAGAACAGCGTCCTCGAGCGCTCCTGCGGGAAGGTTTTCTTCCTCGACCAGAAGTGCCGCTCCCGCATCCGTCAGGACCTTCGCGTTGACGTACTGGTGGTTGTCTGTGACGTGCGGTGAAGGAATGAGCACACAAGGCTTTTTCAGCTGCGCAAGCTCGGAAAGCGTCATGGCGCCCGCGCGGGAAATGACCAAATCCGCTGCCGCCATCTGCTGTGGCATATCGTAGATATATTCCTTCACCGTACAATTATCGAGATTTTGCAAACCGAGTGCCTTTACGCGCTCCGCCATATCCTGATATTTCTGCTTTCCCGTTGCGTGCAGAAGCAGGACGTCGGGATGACGGGCACACACCCGTTGCATCACGGAAAGCATTGCCGCGTTGACCGCCTCAGCGCCTACGCTGCCGCCAAAGCAAAGGATGAAAAACCGGTCATCCGGAATGCCTAATTTTTTTCTTGCCTCTTGCTTGTTGACCGCGCGATAATCGGCGCGCAAGGGATTTCCGACGGTCAGGATCTCGGTCTTCTTTTTCAGATGCTCCCGACTTTGCTCAAAGTTGATCCATACGCGATCCACCTTGCTTTGCAAAAGCTTGACGGCACGCCCCGGGAGCGCGTTGGATTCGTGCAGAGCACACGGGATCCCCATTCTTGCCGCCGCCGAGATGATGGGCTGACAGACGTATCCACCCGTACCGATGACGATATCCGGACGGAATTCCTTTAAGATCGAGCAGGTTTTTTTGCTATAGGGCGACGTCAGCGTCAGCCACGCTGCCCTGATGTTTTTCGGGGAAAGGATCGGGCGGGAATATCCCACGGAATCCACGTAATACAGTGGATATCCCTCTCTTGGGACAAGATCCTCTTCCCTGCCGCCCTTGACGCCGACAAACGCGATCTCAGCATTTGGGACGTTCCATTTGACGGTGTCCGCAATGGCAAGCAAGGGATTGATATGCCCTGCCGTTCCGCCACCCGTTAAAAGCACTCTCATACGATCGCTCCTCCCGGGATCGGAAGCTGCCAGAGCAGCATCACGCCCGCAAAAAAGACCACCGTGAGAAGTGCGGGAATGGCGAACCAACGACGGTCACCGCGGAAATAAGGAGCGAAACAGATAGCAAGAAAGCTTGCGGTCGAAAGTGCCATCACCGAGAACACGCTGTACGTCAGAAGCGTAAAATAGCGCTCCGCGAGCTGTCCCGAAAACCAATACAGGCAGCCCAAGAACAGTGCCGAGAAGCACGCGACCGCAAAAAAGGTCTTATAGAACCGTCTGCTCCTGATCTTTTTCATCTGTTTCCTTCCTTTCCCTAACCCGTCGGGTTAAATTTTTTGATGAGTCGAATAGCGAGAGATGGAAAGAAGAATTCCAACCTCGAAAATTTGCAGCATAAATGAGGTTCCGCCGTAGCTGAAGAACGGCAAGGAAATGCCGGTGTTCGGCATGGAGTTGGTAACCACCGCGATGTTCATGGCGACCTGAAGGGCAACCTTGAAGGTCAGGCCGTACGCGATCAGCGACGTGCATTTGGTGGGCGCGTGCTTGGCGATCCGAAAGCCTCTCCAGAGAAAGAGCGCGAACAGTCCGATCACGAGGAATGCGCCGACAAAGCCGAGCTCCTCGCAAACGATGGTAAAGATCTGGTCGTTTTGCGGCTGGGAAACGAATCCGAATTTCTGCTGACTGTTTCCAAGTCCTTTTCCGAAAAATCCGCCCGATCCGATCGCCATAAGCCCCTGCAGAGTCTGCCAAGCCGAGCCTAAGGGATCCGCTTTATCCAGAAACAGCCAGGTTTCCACGCGCGCCTGCGCGTACTCCGAAACCAGAATCAAAAGGCACGCGGCACATCCCAGCATGCCAATGATCATGAAGATCCACTTCAGCCGCGTTCCTCCGAGGAACATCACGGAAAGCCCGATCATTCCGACGATCATAATGCCCGAAATATGACGCTCCGCGGCGATCAGGACCACGAACAGTCCGATCATCAGGCCGGGATAAAGGACACCGTATTTGAAATTCCCACCAAAGCGATGCTCGGAAAGCACCTGCTTCTGATGCGAGGAAAAGAATTTTGCAAGACAGAGGATCAGGGCAAGCTTTGCAAGCTCGGAGGGCTGAATGGTAAAGATTTTGAAATCCAACCATCTTTTCGCACCGCTGTTGAGGTCAACGCCAACGACCAGCACCAACAGCAAGAGCACGACGGACACGGCGTACAGGACGTATCCCGCATCCTCCCAGACGCGGTAGGTGCAAAAGCAAACCACAAGCGCCGTAGCACCCGCGGCAGCCAATAGAAAGAACAGGTGGCGCGAAATAAAGTAGGTATGCTCCGCGTGATGCTGCTCGGCAAAGACCGACGACGCGCTGTAGATCATCACGCATCCAAACAGCACGAGAGCTGCGGTGATCAGCAGAAATATATAGTCGATGCTTCCCTTTTTGATCTCGGGAGCATCCGTCTGTTGCGTCCTTGGCTGTGAAGGAACCGTATCCGCGATCCCGGTGGAGGCTCTATCCTGCCGACGGGATGAAAGCTGTTTCTCTTCGTTCATGGAATCGGTCCTTTCTTTTAAATGGTGGAAATATCAGAGTGCGAAATACGCGATCAGGCAAAAAACCGCTTCCGCCGCGGAAAAGACGGCGACAACGGTGTATTCGTTCCATCCGCATTTTTCAAAATGATGATGAAGCGGTGCCATGCGGAACAGCCTTTTTCCGTGAGTCAGCTTAAAGTAAAGCGTTTGCGTCAGGCTGGAAAGCATCTCGATGATGAACACCGCGCCGATCACAAGACCGATCACGACCTCCTGCATCATAAAAGCGGTACCGATGACGAGTGCGCCCAAAAAGAGCGAGCCCGTATCCCCCATAAAGATCTGTGCGGGATGGAAATTGTAGATCAAAAATCCGAGCATCGCGCCCATCAGGGCAGCTCCCACGGTGGAAAGCCCCTCGTTTTGCATCGCAAATGCCACGACCGTAAAAAAGGCACCGATAACAAGCGTCACAGAGGACGCAAGACCGTCCACGCCGTCGGTAAAATTCGCGCCGTTGACAACACCTGTCAAAAAGAGCACGGCAAGCGGATAAAAGAGCCATCCAAGATCCAGACTGATATCGGAGAACGGGATCTTGAGAGCAGTCGAAAGATTTCCCGTATAGGAAAGCACGCAGACGTACGCCGTCGCGATCACGAGCTGGAGGAAAAGCTTTTGATTTTTGGTAAGTCCCTCGTTTTCCTTTTTCATCAGCTTCAGGTAGTCGTCAAAGAAGCCAATGGCACCGTTTGCGATCGCAAAGGCAAGGGTCACGCTCAGGGGAATGGCGCTTTGCGCCCGTCCTTGGGTGGCAAGATAAATGAAGTAGCCCGCCATTGCCAGCATGATGGCAAGAATAAAGCCGATGCCGCCCATGATGGGAGTGCCCTCCTTTGCCTTGTGCCAGGAAGGACCGATCTCCAGAATGGTCTGCCCCGCTTTTTTGGCGCGCAGGATCGGGATCAGAATGCGTTCAGCGCTTGCGGTCAGAATAAACACAAACGCAAAAACGACCAAAAACGGCACGGCAACGGTATTCATCAAACGCTCCTCTCCAAAGGAGCTTACATCCGCTCCCTTAAGTATGCAATAATTTGTTCTGCGCCAACGGCGCGGCTTGCCTTGAACAGAACGACGTCACCTTTACGGAGCGAGGCAAGCAGGCTCTCTCCGACGCCTTGGATGTCAGTGACGTCCTCGGTCATATGAATTTGCTCCTTGGGCATTCCCTTTTGTCTTGCGCCAACGGCAATTTGTACGGCTTCTTTTCCGAGCGTGAACAGCTGAGCGATCCCTCTTTGTGCCAGATGCGCTCCCACCGTGCGGTGAAGTGCGGGGCTGTCCTCTCCAAGCTCCAGCATATCTCCCAGCACGGCAACCGTCCGCTTGCCCGTATCCCTTCCGTATTCCTCCAGCACGTCGATCGCGGCGCTCACCGATTCGGGGGCGGCGTTGTAGCAGTCCTCAATGACGGTGATATCGCCAAGCGTGTAAAAATGCTGGCGCATGCCCTCGGGCAAATAGGAGTAAAGTCCTTGTCTGATCTGCTCCGCTTCAAGCCCCGCAATTCTTGCTACTGCAATCGCGTAGAGGGCGGCATAAACGTTGTGGCGGCCGACAAGGTGAATGCGGAGATCCCGGATCTCCTCCCCTTGACAAACGGCATCAAAGCGCGTTCCGTCCGGCTCCACCTTGATATTCTTTGCAAAATAATCCGCTTTTTCGCACTGAAGCGACACATATTGCGTGCGGTAACTTTTACCTTTGATCCCGCGAAGGAGCGGCTCGTCACCGTTGAGCAGCAAAATGCCGTTATCGCGGAGTCCGCAAAGGACCTCCAGCTTCGCGCGGCAGATGTTTTCGCGCGAGCCCAGCATCTCCATGTGAGAGGTGCCGATGTTGGTGATAATGGCGATCTGCGGAGTGGCGGCGATGGAAAGACGCTCGATCTCACCAAAGGAGCTCATCCCCATCTCCAACACCGAATACGCACTGTCCTCCGGCGTTTCCAGCATGGAAAGCGGCATTCCGACAAGGCTGTTATGGTTGCCCTCGGTCTTATAGGTCTTTCGTCCCACGGAAAGCACCGCCGCTACCAGATCCTTTGTGGTGGTTTTCCCGACGCTTCCCGTAACCGCAACGTTTTTACTGTGTAAATACTGCGCCTGATAGCCGTTTGCAAGCTTTGCAAGCGCCAGCTCCGTATCTCCCACTACGATGGCGGTAACGCCCGCGCGCACCAGCTCCTCGCCGTCGTGCTCGCAGATGACGCAACGGCATCCGCGCTCGATCGCGCCCGTAATAAAATTGTGTCCGTCGACACGCTCGCCGCGCAGGGCTACGAAAACGGTCTGATCGTTCGCCTCGCGCGAATCGGTGCAAAGAAAGCGCGCGCAGACCGAGCCAAGCTCACCCTGTCTGAGCTCCCCGCCGCACAGGCGTGCAAGCGTTCCAAAGCTGACCGTATCCGCGCTGAATTGAATCTTCATATTCCGCTCTCTCTTTCTCCTGTGCTTTTTTTGCGTTTCTGACGCGCATCGAAAGCCTTTCGCACGATTTCCTTTTCGTAAAAAGGCTTTTTTCCGCTTCCTGTGATCTCGTATTCCTCGTGTCCCTTCCCCGCCAGCAGGATAATATCCTGACTTTTTGCCGTCATGACGGCGTGCCGTATCGCCTCGCTTCGGTCGGGGATCACGGTGTAATTGTTCTTCTTGATTCCAAGAAGGATCTGTTCAATGATCGTATCGGGATCCTCTCCCCGGCTGTTGTCCGAGGTGACGATCACCCAATCGGCAAGATCTGTGGCGATCCTGCCCATCGGAGCACGCTTGCTCTGATCTCTCTCTCCCCCGCATCCGAACACAAGGACGATCCTGCCACTTACGGGGCAAATCTCCCTTGCGGTGCGCAACAGATTCTCCAGCGCGTCGGGGGTGTGTGCGTAATCGATAAAAACGCGGAAATCCGCATCGAAATCCAAGCGCACGCGCTCAAGTCTTCCCTTGACTCCGCCAAGGGATGCCAGAGCATCCTTGACAGCACCCGCGCCAATGCCAAGCTCGATCGCGCCGATCGCCGCCTGCATAGAGTTTACGACGGTAAAATTGCCCGATACGGGGCAACGGATCTGCAGATTGAAATTTTGTGAAAGCAATCGGTAGGAAACGCCCTGCGAATCGACCTGTGCGCTCTCGTAGGTGTAATCGGCACCTCCGTCCCTACCGCAGGTGCGGATCCGCCCCGCGCAATGGCGCATCATTCTTTGCGCGTAGGGAGAGTCGAGATTGATGACGGCGCACTCGCTTTTCTCAAACAGCATCGCCTTTGTGTTGGCGTAATGCTCCATATCTCCGTGAAAATCCAGATGCTCGGGGGTCAGGTTGGTAAAGATCGCCATGCAAAAGCGGATGGGCGCAAGCTTTCCGAGTGCCAGTGCGTGTGAGGTGACCTCCATCAGCACGTACTCCACGCCGTCCTCCGCCATCTGCGCAAGCAACGAGTAAAGATCCTCGGGATCGGGTGTCGTCATGTTTGCCAAGGGGTTGTGCGATTGCATGGGGATCGCCTTCCCTGCCGACGTGCATCCCACCGTCCCGATCAGTCCCACCCGATAGAACGAGCACTCCAGGATGTGGCGGAGCATATGCGTCACGCTGGTTTTGCCGTTGGTGCCCGTCACGCCGATAAAGCGGAGCTTTTGCGACGGAAAACCGTACCACGCGTCAAACAGGATCGCGCACGCGCTTCGGGTATCCTTGGCAGAAAGGAGGATTGCATCCTCCCGTGTGGGAATCTCGCTTCCCTCCTGCATCAGGATCGCCGTAGCACCGTTTCGGATTGCCTCCTCAATATATCGGTGTCCGTCGGTACGAAGTCCGCGGATGCAGATATATAGGCATCCCGACACCGCTCTGCGAGAATCCACGCAAATCGCGCTGATTTCTCGCTCATATTCGTTTCTCGGGCAGTCAATTCCCGCCGCCCGACATAAAAATCCAAGCTTCAAGCCGTCCGTCCTCCCCAAAAAATTGAATCTGTTCAACTTCCCGGGCAGACGAACTGCCGTTTTTGACGTTTTCTAATCGCTATCCTCTAAGTAGAGGAAGGTAACCTCGATCACCGTTCCCTTTGGAACCTGCGTACCCGCCGCTACCGACTGCGAAACCACGGTCGCCTGCGTTCCCGACAGATAGCTCGGAGCGCCCTTGATGCGGATATTGAGTCCTTGATTGGTCAGCTCCTGGTTTGCCGCGAGCGCGCTCTTTCCGATCAGGTTCGGAACCGTGATCATCTCGGGCTCGGACGCGCGGTCCGTATACAGAATGATGGTAGCGGACTCCTTTTCCACGACCGTTTCCGGTGCGGGATATTGCTTGTAAACGACGCCCTCGGGGTCCCCTACGATGCGGACCTTGAATCCGTAGCTCTTACAGGTGCGCTCGGCAAGGGAGGCGCTCCAATAGGTCACGTCAGGCGTTTTGACCGCCATTTTCGCAAGCTCTGCCTCGCTGTAAACCGCCTCAACGTCCAGATACGGAAGAATGGTTTCCATAACTCTGCCGACGTAAGGCGCTGCGACGACGCTTCCGTACAGAACGCCGCTCTTGGGCTCATCGACGATGATGATCACCGCGTACTGCGGATTGTCAGCGGGGGCGTACGCTACGGTGGAGCAAATGTATTCCTCGATGCTTCCCGCGTTTTTCTTCTCGGAGGTTCCGGTCTTTGCGGCTACGCGATAGCCCGCGACGTAAGCGTTTTTTGCTCCTCCGTCACCCGAAACACCGCCTTCAAGGATCTTAGAAACCGTTTTGCATACCTGTGCACTGACGACCTGTCGGCGGATATTTGCGTCTGTCTTTTGCAAAACGCTTCCGTTGCCGTCGGTCACCGAGGAAACCAGATACGGAGTAACAAGATAGCCTCCGTTCGCCACGGCGGATACGGCGGTGATCTGCTGCATCAACGTTACGTTAAAGTTCTGTCCGAAGGAGTAGATGACAAGATCAAGTCCCGTAAAGGCGGGCTCTGCGGCAAAAATGCTGTTGCCCTCACCCGAGAGATCCACTCCCGTTTTCTGCATGTATCCGAATGCCTTCAGATAGCTGTAAAAGGTGCTTGTTCCCAAGCGATGTCCCACGGTCATCAAAACGGGGTTGCAGGATTGCTGGATGCCCTGCACGAAGGTCAGCGTTCCGTGTCCCTTGAGCTTATGGCAGTGGATGGTGGTGTGGAATTCCTGCCACGTAAGAGCACCCGTGCAGTGGAAGGTATCCTCTAAGCTGACGACGCCCTCCTCCAGTGCCATGGCGGCAGTGATGATCTTGAAGGTAGATCCCGGAATGTAGGACTCCGTGATCGCCTTATTCGACCACATGTCAAGCAGGAGCTCCTGCTTGAGCTTCGCATATCCCTCCGTGCCCTGGACGTATCCGCTTGCCTGCAGCTCCTTGGCTGAATCCGCGTCCAAGCTCCAAGGGTCGTTGAGATCAAAGGAGGGATAGGTCGCCATTCCCAGAATTTCTCCGGTGTTGACGTTCATCACGATTCCCGCCGCGCGGTTCTGCGCGTTCGAATTGAGATACGCTGCCTTGACCTGCTCCTCAAGTGCTGACTGTACGAACACGTCCAGCGTGGTATGAATATGGTAGCCGTCCTCTGCGGCAATGTATTCCTTGTAAGGTGTGGGCATTTCGTTGCCCTGCGCGTCGCGCGCCGTGATATAACGGCCGTTGGTGCCGGACAGCAGCTGATTGTAGGAGTACTCCAAGCCGTAAAGTCCCGTTCCGTCGCTTCCCGTAAAGCCCAACACGTGAGAAGCAAGCGTCGAATACGGATAGTAACGCGTGGTAGTGGTTTGCAGATAGACCATCTGTTCAAGTCCGTACGCGTCGATCACCTCTCGCACGCGGTCTGCCATGTCCTCGTCCACTTCCTTTTTGATGGTTCTGTCAAGGTACTTCGTGTAGGTGGTCTGCTTGAGCACGAACTCGTAATCCACCTCTAAAATGTTGGAAAGATGCTCGGCGATCAGCGTGTCGAGCTGAATATTGACGTCGGTCTGGTTATAGTTGCTCTGCTCCTTGGCAATGGAGGAGGGAGAAATAAAGACGCGATAGGTGCTGACGTTGGTTGCCAGAAGAACGCCGTTCCGATCGTAGATGTTTCCGCGGGTGGCGTTGACCTGACTCTCGGTGGTGACCTGATCGATCACCTTTTGGCGGTAGGTATCGTATTGCACGGTCTGGTACAGCAGAATGCGGATCAGCAAAAACGAAAGCATCGCAACCATCAGAAGCAAGAGCCAGCCTGCTCTTTTTGTGGTCTTGGGATGCACGGGAGCGTCTTCCGACGGATTTCTGCGTGGCGTTTGCTCTCCCATATTCATCCCCCTTCCATGCGTTCCTGTTTGGAAAGGCGAGAGAACTCGCCCCACGCCCTCAAATGCCGTTATTTATTTTATGGCTTGAAACTCTGCATTATGACATCTTTGCAGGCTTTCAAGCCATTTTCGGTTGGTTGATATGCTTTTTTAGTCGGCTCTCGCTTCAATTCCGATCGCACTCAGGAGTGCGGACAGACGAATGCGACGCTCCTGCTTATCGTCAAAGCTTTCGACGCTGTCCTCCTTCGCGGCGGACAGATGGCGGATCTTGACGTATTCCTCCTCCACCATGCCGTATTCCTCAACGGCAATTTTGCGGATCTGGATCAAATTGTTCCGGACCTCCCAGTCGGACTGAAGCTCCGCGACCTCTGCCGCAACGTTATCGACCTTGCGGCCAAGCTCGATCACGCGCTCCTCCGCCTCGTTGAGCATCACAGAGCTTGCTACGATCAAAGCAAGGCACGCGGCAAGAACTGCCAGGGATGCGAACGCGGAAAGCGGAAAGCTTCTGCGATTTTGCGCGGTATTCGGGCGGGAGGTATCGATCCAGGTGCTCGCACGTGTGATCATACGCTTTGCCATTGCCACGGGATTGCGCGCCGTCGCAGGCTTTACCTCCTCGGGCTTGCAAAGAGCGGTCTGCTCCTCCTCTGGCTCCTCTTGCGCATCGTCGGAGAAGTCCACTCCCCTTGTGCGCATCTGTCTGGTTTCCTGAACGTACGCAAGCAGGTCCTGCGTATCCATATCCTCCTTGCCGCGGCGGTACCGACTCGATACCAACGGCTCGGACATGGAGGAAAGGCGGTACGCATCGGGAGAAAGCTCCCTTGTTTGCGCTTCGCGCTCAATCTGCTCACAGGCGGCTGTGTGAACCGCCCTGGAAAGTCCGCGGTGAGCGAACCGATCGGACATTGCCTCAATGCGGCGCGCAACGGAGGCATCCAATGCTTTATTCTCGGTAGACCTTACGGGAATGATGCGCTCGTCTTCCATTGCGTTTCGCTTCCTTTCATCGTTTTTGTGTTACAGCTTCTCGGCGATGCGCAGCTTTGCGCTGTGCGAGCGAGAATTGACCGCAAGCTCCTCTTGCGTCGGCAGGATCGGCTTTTTGGTGATCAGCTTGATTTGCGGACGGTTTCCGCAAACGCAGATCGGAAAATTCTTGGGGCAGGTGCATGCCCCCGTCAGGTCCGAAAAGGTCTGCTTGACAATGCGATCCTCCAAGGAATGGAAGGTGATGATCGCGATCCGCCCTCCCGGATTTAACAAGCGAACGGCGGACTTGATTGCCGGAGCAATCACATCCAGCTCTGCGTTGACTTCGATGCGTAATGCCTGGAAGGTACGCATAGCGGGATGGTGTCCGCCTTCTCTGGCAGGCGCCGGAATCGATTGGCGGATGATCTCAACCAGTTCCCCTGTGGTTGAGATGGATCCTCGCTCCCGTGCGCGAATAATACCGTTTGCGATGCGAGAGGAAAAGCGCTCCTCTCCGTATTCATAGAGAATTCTCCGCAGCTCCGATTCGGAATAGGTGTTGACCACCTCCATAGCACTCAAGGGATTGCGACTGTCCATGCGCATATCGAGCGGTGCGTCGGCGCGGTAGGAAAATCCTCGCTCGGGCGTATCCAGCTGATAAGAGGATACCCCAAGGTCAAGAAGCAGTCCGTCAATGTGGGAGATCCCCTGCTCTGCCAGCACTGCCTCCAAATTCTTAAAATTGCTGTGTATGACGCGGGCACGCGATCCGTAAGGCTTCAAACGCTCCGTTGCGACCTTGACCGCGGTTTCATCCTGATCAAGCGCCAACAGAAGTCCGTTGCCCGACAGGCGCGATGCGATCTGCGCGCTGTGTCCCGCACCTCCTGCGGTGCCGTCCACGTAAACGCCGTCCGTCTTGATCGCAAGCCCCTCGATGCTCTCCTTCAAAAGGACGGAATAGTGCGAAAAGGAAATCTCCTCCACGTTTGCGCCCTCCTTCCGTTCCTTCTTCGTTGTCTGATTAAAGCCCAAGCTTTTCAAGATCGTCGATCATCTGATCGAGATCCTCCTCTTCCTTCATGCGGACGTAAGAGCTCTCTGCCCAGATCTCCGCGTAGCTGTAGCATCCCACGATCACGATCTCGCGCTCAATGTCCGCGTATTGGATCAGATCCTTCGGGATGACGATTCTGCCCTGCGAATCGGGCGTTACCTGCACCATAGAGGAATTGAGGAAGCGCAAAACCTTTTCCTGCAGCCTGCGCTCCTGCTTCATGATGGGCTCGATGTAGCTGTCCCAGCCCTGTTGCGAATAGACCTTCAGGCATTTCTCACGCAGGTCCTTGGCAACGATAAAGGTTCCGCCAAGCTCCTCGCGCAGCTTTGCGGGGATGAAAATTCGATTTTTCGGATCTAAGCCGTGACGATACTCTCCGCCAAGCATTCGGAAATACCTCCTTTCGCAAGTTTCTTTGGTGAAAGCCTCGCAAATCGCTCCACTTCGCTACATTTTGCTCCACTTTCCACCACTCTGGGTATATTATAACCTATTATTTCGGGAATTGCAAGTGGGTTTGCAAAATTTTTTTCACTTTTTTTCGATTTTTTTTGCGTTTTTTGATCCTTTGAGAGCGATTCGAAAATCGGCGCTCATTTCCCTGCTTTTTGAGAAGTCGCAAAGCAAGAAAAAGGGCTTTGACAAGTGTTGGACGGAGCACCAAACCGACGCGCTTGCCGGAAAGCAAACAAATCGGTGATCTTGTATCGAAAAAAAGCCCGAAAAGCAAACAAAAATAGGGCGGAAATTCCGATCGGAATTTCCGCCCTCTTTTTATGTTGACGTCTTATTCGTAAATGGCAAAATGCAGATTTCCCTTTTTGGTGGATACGGAAAACGCCGCGTCGCCGTTTCCGCAAGCGTAGACTCCGTTCCCGCCGGCTTGCATGGGAAGATCCGAGGTCACGCTTCCCTTCTCGCTCTCAAAGCGCAACGTAAAGGACGCCGCCTTCGGGAGCGTCAGAGTAACGTTCCCACCCTGTGTACTGATCGCAAGACTGCTCGGTGCCTGCGGGCTTTTGAGCTCAAACGCCCCGTTTTTGCAAGCAACCGTCAAGCTCTGTGCCACAATTCCCTCGTAGGAGCCCTTGCCGCCCTGTGTGGAAAAGCTGAGTGATTGCAAATTGCAATCGGTCGCGCGCAAAGCACCCGCATGCGTTTGTACCGACACCGTAGAAAGCATCAGGTCATCCAAAAATACGTTGGCTCCCTTGGTGTTGATCCTGATCGACTGCATCCCCGAAAGCATCTTCCTCGGGATACGAAGCGTCAGGGTCTTTTCCTTGCCGTTTCCAAAGAAATAGGAGGACGCGCGGTGCTTGATCTGCAGGGTACCTCCGTCCGCGCTCAATCCCCACCGCACAAGCTCGCGATCGGTCAGAGCGCTCTCGCTCTCCTCGCTGATCGAGGGGTAGGTATCCTCACACGGAACGACTATGACAAGTCCCTCGCCCCAATCCACGTCCACGGCGGTAAATGCCTTGTAGGGCAGGCTCCCGCTTCCTGCGGTGTAGCCCGCTTCATCATAGCGGTAATCGGTCCAGCCGAAGCTCCATTTTCCGTCCGCCACCAAGCCGTTGAGGACACCGAGCAAGAGTGCCATCACCAGCAGTGATGCGGCAACGATGGCAAGAACGATGCCGATTTTTTTCAGTTTTTCTTTTTTGTTCATGTGTTTCTCCTCGGTGTCAGCGCAAGCGCTCCAGCTTATCGGTGCTGATGACGTTGCCGACCGTATAGACGATCAGAATGCGATCTGCCCCGTATTGACTTGCGTATGCGGTGATATCGGTATAATCGGTTCGGGTGGAGGAAAGGTTGAGCAGTACAAGATCAAAGTGCTGCGCCAAAAACGGCACGAGCGCGTTGGCAAAGCTGTCCTTGAACAAAACCAAGGTTTGTCTTGCCTCATCCGTATTCTTTTTGACGGTTACCACGTCGTGCGTTCCGTCCAGAAACGTCGAATATTTGTCCTTTTTTGCAAGGAAATCCAGGTTGTAGAAGCCTGTAAATTCTTTACCGTCTGCTGTGACGGTGAAGTCCTGCTCGTTGCCGAGATACCAAAGCTCAAAGGAGTCGGGAGCGACGTGCTTCATACCCGACGCCGACCAGGTCGTGCCGTAAAATTCGATGCCCTCGTACTGCCTTCGCTCGTACCTCTCGATGGGAATGATCGCATCCTCCATGCCGTAGCTTTTCATCAATTCCACGTAAGCGTAATAGGCGCCCAGCTGCGTCCAATGGTGGTCGGTCTTAAAATAGACCTCCTCCCCTGCCTCATATCTTTGACGGTACATGGGCACGGTGTCGAGGTAATTGACCTTGCTTGATATTTGCGTGCGAATGATCTTTAACATCGCGTCGCTGTAATCCTGCGGATAGGAAAACGCCGATGTAGCGACGTCGACCGTTCTTCCCGTCAGAAGCACGTCCACGGGAACACGGGAGGATTCCCCTATGCGGTTGATGCCCACGATGGCTTTGATCAGGTGGTCGTCATAGCATCGGTCAAGCTCACCGCCGTGATCGCCGTCAGCACCGAAGACGGAGAACATCCGCTTGGCGATCTGCCCGTCCTTTCCCAGCAAAACGCCGTTGTTTTCCCCCTTTCCGAGGGCAAGCTCCACGCCTCCCTTGATGCCGATCAGCGCATCGCGAAGCGGAAACTGATCCGCAAAATATTCGTTGATCTGTGAGGAAAATTCCCCCGACGCCAAGCGTTCAAGGCTGAAGCGCGGAAGGCGCTGCAGGCTTCGGTTCTCCTCTTGAGAGAAGGATTGATCGGGCAAAATCCAGAACGCAAGCGTAAACCCGAATATCACGGCAAGAAAGCCGATCAGCGTCACAAGATGCGCCGTCCGTTTCATTTGCACTCCATCCTTTCTTAAAAATTGAGATATTCAAAGGGGCTGAATGCCGAATCCGCCATATAAGCAACCGAGAGAAGCAAGGCGGCAAAGCAGAGGATCGGAAACACGAGCTCGCACTTGGGATATCTTGCGACCAATCGCTCGGTAAGCTTTTTCGGGATCGGAGTCGCGCCGATCGCGGCGATCAAGATCAGGGGCAAAAGGTGCAGCAGCTGATAGCTTGCCACAGACGAGCTAAAGCCGACACAGCCAATTCCGACAAGGCTTGCAAGGCAGGCAATGCCCTCGCTCGCGTCCGTAAAGGAGAAGATCAGAAATCCGACCGTGACCAACAGCATCGCGTACACGTGCCGAAGGACCGCGGGAAGCTTCTCCAGCCATTTTAACAGGAACGCGCGCTCCGCGATCAGGATCACGGCAAAGTAAACGCCCCACAAAACGAAATTCCAGTTCGCGCCGTGCCAAAATCCCGTCAGAAGCCACACGATCGAAAGATTGCGGTAAAGCTTCCACTTGCCGACACGGTTGCCGCCAAGCGGAATATAGACGTACTCACGGAACCACGTGGAGAGCGAGATATGCCAGCGTCTCCAGAACTCTGAAATGCTTTTGGAAATATAGGGATAATTGAAGTTTTCGGGAAAATGGAAGCCGAACATTTTGCCAAGTCCGATCGCCATATCCGAGTATCCCGAAAAGTCGTAATAAAGGTGCAAGGTATACAGAATAATGGTCATCCAGCCACCCAACGCCGTGGGCTCCACCTCTGCCATAGCTTTGTAGTATTCATAACCCAGGGCAAGCGTATCGCCAAGCAGGATCTTTTTGGCAAGACCGCAGCAAAAGCGACGGATGCCAAGACTGAAATCGGTCACGGTCTCGCGCCGCCCGCTCAGCTGCTCGTCCACGTCGTGATAGCGCACGATAGGACCCGCGATCAGCTGCGGGAACAAAGATACGTAGGTACCGAATGCAATATAATTTTTTTGAAGCTTGCAATCCCGTCTGTACAGATCGATGGTATAGGAGATGATCTGGAAGGTATAGAACGAAATGCCGATGGGAAGACGAAGCCCCTCGATGGTGGGAATATGGATCAGGGGCAAGAGCGAGAGATTGGCGGCAAAGAAGTTGTAATACTTGAAAAACAGCAAAAAGGAGAGATTAACGGCGATGGAAAGAATCATCATCCGTTTGGCGCGTTTTTTGTCAGTTTCTCGGTATTTTTCGATAAAAAAGCCGAATCCGTACGCCGTGGTAACGGAAGCGAGCATCAGCAAAATGTAGACGGGCTCGCCCCAACCGTAAAAGGCAAGGCTTACAACAAAGAGCACGAGATTGCGCCATTTGCGCGGAACAACATAGTAGCAAAGCAAGGTCAGGGGCAGATACGCAAACAAAAATACCAAGGATGAAAATACCATTCTGTGCCCCTCCCTCTTTTTTTCAATGTCGCGCAACGGTCGCTGTGCAGCTTACAATTATTATACAGTATTCCGCATTTTTTGTCAAGGAATTCCATGGTGAAGATTTTTTTGGATCTCACTTTTTATCCCCGGAAAAGTCCGCGCACAAACCGTCGAATTCCATCATATTCTGTTGGTAAAGACTGTGGTGGAAAGGAACGCTTACGATGAACGACTGCATGCGTCTTGACGAGCTCTTACCGGGTAGGCGCGCACTGGTGCTCTCCTTGGAAAACGAGGAAGCCATGCGCCGAAGGCTACGGGATATGGGCATGATTGAGGGAACGGTGGTAGAATGCGTGGGGATCAGTCCCTGCCGCGATCCCGTTTGCTATCGCTTTCGCGGAACGACGGTCGCTCTGCGGCGGCGCGACAGTCGAAGCATCCGCGTGCGCTTGGTGATCGAAACATGAGCATAAAAAGAAAACAGCCGCCAAAATCCCTGCAAAGCGGAAGGCAATATACAACAGTTGCCCTCGCGGGAAATCCGAACGTTGGAAAAAGCACGGTATTCAATGCCCTGACGGGGATGAATCAACACACCGGAAATTGGCCCGGCAAAACCGTGGAATCCGCGAAAGGAATTTGCAAGGGAGCAAAAACGCCCTTTGAATTGGTGGATCTTCCCGGCACCTATTCCCTGCTCTCGCATTCACCCGAGGAGGAGATCGCACGGAATTTTATCTGCTTCGACTCGCCCGATGCCGTGATCGTCGTCTGCGACGCCACCGCTATTGAGCGCAACCTGAATCTGGTTTTGCAGATCATTGAGTGCGCAAGCCGCACGCTCGTTTGCGTCAATCTTTTGGACGAAGCGAAGCGGAAGCAGATCACGGTCGATTTAGAGAAACTCCAGGCTCTGCTCGGTGTGCGCGTGATCGGCATCACTGCGCGAAGGAAGGATAGCCTATCCCCTCTTTTGCAGACGCTGGACGAGGTGCTTTCGCAAGAAGTCGGTTCCCGAACGTCGCCCGTGCGCTATCCCACCTCCGTAGAATCTGCCATAGACATACCGGTCCGTGCGCTGGAGGAAAAGCAGATTTCTCTAAAAGGTCTGACTCCCCGATTTGTCGCATTGAAGCTCCTGGAGGGAAACGAGGCGTTTTTGCATGAAATGAAGCGTTATCTGGGGACAGATCTTTCCGCGGAGCTGTCCGAGGAATTGCTCTTGGCAAAGAGGCAGCTGCAGGCGCTCGGGAGCTCGCAAGACTCGGTCACCGATCTGATCGCGAAGGCATTCGTAAGCACCGCCGAGCAGATCAGTGCGTCGGTCGTGCGAAAGGGAGAGCCCAAAAAGGCGGACCTGGATGCCCGTCTGGATCGGATCCTGACCGGGAAATGGACCGCGTACCCGATCATGCTCCTTCTTTTGGGGCTGGTCTTCTGGATCACCATTTCGCTTGCCAATTACCCCTCGGCTTGGCTGTCCGTGCTGTTCTCCTTTTTACTGTCTTGTATCGGTGAAGGGCTTTCCGTAGTAGGTGCGCCCGAATGGGTGCAAAGCGTTTTGCTGGACGGCGTCCTTTTGGTGCTCGCACGCGTGGTTTCGGTGATGCTTCCGCCGATGGCGATCTTCTTTCCGCTGTTTACCATCCTGGAGGATGCGGGGTATCTGCCGCGCGTTGCCTACAATCTCGACCGTCCCTTTGCCGCCTGCTCCGCTTGCGGGAAGCAGGCACTGACCACCTGCATGGGCTTTGGCTGCAACGCCGTCGGTGTGACGGGCTGTCGCATCATCGATTCCCCCAGAGAGCGCTTACTTGCGATCCTGACCAACAGTCTGGTTCCCTGCAACGGGCGCTTTCCTGCCCTGATCGCCATTCTGAGCATGTTCTTCGTCATAGGCGGTACGGGCTTGCTTGCAAGCCTTCATTCCGCGCTTTTGCTGACCTTATTGATTCTACTCTCCCTGGGAGCCACACTGCTTTGTACGTGGCTGCTCTCCAGAACCTTGCTCAAGGGAATTCCCTCCTCCTTTTGCTTGGAGATCCCTCCCTTCCGTCCTCCGCAGATCAAAAAGGTGCTGCTTCGCTCGGTGCTGGACCGCACGCTTTTCGTCTTAGGGCGTGCCGTTACGGTCGCTCTGCCCGCAGGGCTCGTGCTTTGGCTTTTGACCAATCTGTTCGTAGGCGGTGAAAGCCTCTTTTCTCACTGCGCGAATTTTCTCGATCCCTTTGCGCAGCTTTTGGGACTGGACGGGTGCATCCTGATGGCATTTATCTTAGGCTTTCCCGCAAACGAGATCGTCATTCCGATCCTGACCATGGCGTATCTGCAAAGCGGTAGCATGGTAGAGCTTTCCTCGATTGCCGATATGAAATTACTCTTTACAGAGAACGGCTGGACACCCGTGACGGCAGTCTGCGTGCTGATTTTCTTTTTGTTCCATTGGCCCTGCTCCACAACACTCTGGACGGTCAAAAAAGAAACGGGAAGCATTGGTTGGACAGTCGTTGCCGCGTGCCTTCCCACTGTCCTTGGCATGCTGCTTTGCGCCCTGATCCATCTGGTGTTCGGGTAAGCAAACAAAAAAGCAGCCCGTTTCCACACTTGGAACGGGCTGCTTTACCGTATCAGCTCCCTTGCTTGATCGAATCCGGAATCGGCTGGATCAGGCCTTGCACGACATCCTTGGTCCTTGCAAGCACCTCACGCAATTCATTGCTAAAAGCCGTGGAATAAGGGCGGAGATCCGCCCCGACGCCGTACGCCTCCAGACCGAGCTTCTCGGCAAGGTACAGAGCTCTGTAAAGATGATAGCTTTGTGTGACAATGAGAATTCTTTTTCCTGCAAAGAGGTGCTTTGCGCGGTAAATGCTCTCGTAGGTAGACAAGCCGTAGCCGTCCGTTCGTATGCATTCCGCATCCACACCCAAGGAAATCGCGAGAGATCGCATCGCACCCGTTTCGTCGTATTCGTCGGGGCTGCGACTATCTCCGCTGAGTAAAAGCGATTGACAAATACCAGCCTGATACAGGTCTACACCGCTTGCCACGCGGTCATACAGCATCGCGCTCGGCGTGCCGTCGGAATAGACGCGACAGCCCAGCACCAGGATAAAGTCGAAGCTCTCGTCGCCCGCAACAAGCGCCTCCTTGGAAAGGATACTGTGCTCCATTCTTCCGACCACCGCGGCATTGAGCGAGAGGACAAGAATATGAAGCGACACGAGGAGTACAAGCAAAGCGCAAATCAAGACCTTTGTGATCCTGCACAGCAGTCGCAAGGATCTGTGCGTGCGGATCCACTCCACGGCCTTTTGACGGATCGCGTGCAATCGGTTCATAGACTTCCCTCCCTTCAAGACTCCTAATGACAGTATAGCAAACGCTTGAGGGCTTGTCAAGATTTTAAATGAGGGAAGGTGTTAATTTTATCGGACTGCCACTCAGGAAAGCTCCTTTTTCAAGAATTCCAGCAGCTTCTTTTCCTCTCTGGACACCTTGACCTGCGTAAGTCCCAGCATGTTGGCGGTTTGCTGCTGGGTCAGACTGCGATAGTAGCGCAAAAGAACGATCTTTCTCCAAAGAGGCGGCAAGCGTCCGATGGATTGCGCCAATGCCACGCGATCACAGATCCTTTCGCTCTCGCGCTCACTCTCCTCGTCCGACAGCACGCCCTCGTAGGTCACGCTTTCCTCTCCGTACACAAAATCCGAAAGGGACGTGATGGGAGAGATGGCATCCAGCGAGATGGCGGCATCCTCCTTACTGACTCCGCAACGTGACGCGAGCTCCGCGATCCCCGCCTCCCGTCCCTCCTCGGTCAGGATCCGATTCTTTTCGTGCAGAATCGAAAGTCCCTGCCGTCGATAGATACGGCTGACCTTGACGGGTCCGTCGTCCCGCAGATGCTTGCGGATCTCGCCCACGATCAGGGGCACGGCATACGTAGAAAACGCGGTTCCGCGCTCCAGAGAAAAGGAGCGGATCGCCTTGAGCATTTCGATCGTTCCGATCTGCACCAGATCCTCGTACTCGGTTCCGCGCTCCGAAAAGCGCCTTGCCACCGTGTGTACAAGTCCGACGTTCTCCTCGATCAAAAGGCTCTCCGCCTCCTCATCCCCATTTTGCAACCGCAGCAGCAATTCCGTATTGCGCTCATAGACCGAAGCTTTTTGTTCCATAAAGACCTTCGTTCTCCATTTCTCGGTTTACTTATGTAAGCGCTTGCGCAAAATGACGGTGGTCCCCCTTCCCAGACGGCTCTGCACGCGCATCTCATCGCAGAAGTTTTCCATTACGGTAAAGCCCATGCCGCTTCGCTCTCCCTCGGCATCCGTGGTAAATAAGGGTTCTCTTGCTTTTTTGACGTCTGCGATCCCGCAGCCCTTATCCTGAATCTCGATCTGGATCAATCGTCCTTCACAAAGCTTGACACCGATGGAAATCTCGCCGATGCTCTCCCGATAAGCGTGCACGATGCAGTTGGTAACCGCCTCGGATACAGCGCATTTGATGTCGGCAAGCTCGAGCGCCGTTGGATTGAGCTGCGCGCAAAACGCCGCCACGGCAGCACGCGCCATGCCCTCGTTGACCGACAGCGACGGGAGCAAAAGACGCATTTCATTTTCCACGGCGGCAGTAAATTCCACTCTGTTTTTCATCATATTTCCTTCCTTTTATTAAATTCTATATCATATCTTTGATTTCGTACGAAGCACCGTGATCATGCGCTCCATCCCCGCAAGGCGCATAATTTTGAGCACCGCCTCACTCGGATCCAGTACCGCAAAGCTGCCGCCGTACTGCTTGACCAGGGCAAAGCGCCCCATCATCAGTCCCAACCCAGAGCTATCCATAAACTCCACGGCGGAGAGCTCCAGATAAACCTTTTCGGGACGTTCCCGACTCAGCTTTTCGTCAATACCCTTGCGTACCCCCGCGGCGCTGTGGTGATCGATCTCACCGAAAACCTTTACGATGAGCGTATCTCCACGCGTTACAAATTCCACTGTTCCGCCTCTTTTTAACATCTCTCCACGTCCTTTCTTTTTGAGTTGCCATCCCTATTTTATCACAAAAAACGTGCAAAAAATGTCGCAATGTGGAGCGTCAAACCCTAAAAATCGGAGAAAAACAAAAAAAAGAAGGCAGAACGAATTTCTTCGTTCTGCCTTCTTCTCTGCCAGAAAGATCAATCAGTCTGCGTAAACGCTGACCTTTTTCTGACTCTTGGTCTTTTGCTCAAACTTTACCTTACCATCAATAAGAGCATAGAGGGTATAGTCCTTGCCTACGCCGACGTTCTCGCCTGCGCGAACTGCGGAGCCTCTCTGTCTGATGATGATGTTGCCGGCAACAACTGCCTGACCGTCAGACTTCTTTACGCCCAAACGCTTGGACTCACTGTCACGGCCGTTTTTGGTGGAACCGACACCCTTCTTATGAGCAAAGAATTGTAAACTGAGTCTCAACATCATTCTTTTCCTCCTAAAATTTTGACCGAATGGTCATTTGGTGGTTTGGTGGAATCAATCCTCGTACGGACGCTCCTCTACGGATACGTCCAGGAAATCTCCGTACTCCTCCAGCATGTCACTGAGCTGACAGTAGTAACCCATCATGATCCCCGAAACCGCATAACGCTTATAATCGTCCGACTCAAACTCCGGCAGTGCCGCTTTGGCACGCACGCGGATCCTTGTGTCGTCATCCTCAATGTCGTAATCGACCGAAGATGCATACGCGACCTCAATGGTGTTGATGAGGAACATCGTCATCGAAGAAATGGCAGCGCACAGAATGTCATCTCCCGCTTCTCCGTAACCCGTGTGACCCTGCTCCTCGAAGCCGTAAAATACTCCACCGCTTCTGAAAAACACGATCTTTGTCATGTCCGTGGGGGATTAGCCCTCGATCTTCACGATCTGAACCTTGGTGTAAGGCTGTCTGTGACCGATCTTCTTCTTCTCGTTCTTCTTGGACTTGTACTTCAGAACGTAAATCTTCTTGCCCTTGCCGTTCTTGAGCACCTTAGCCAAAACCTTAGCGCCTGCTACGGTGGGAGTACCAGCCACGAAGCCGTTGTCGCCGGACAGTGCCAAAACGCTGTCGAAAACGATCTCGTCTCCTTCGTTTGCGTCGAGCTTTTCAACGAAGATGATATCTTGCTCGATTACTTTGTACTGCTTTCCGCCGGTTTCGATTACTGCAAACACGAAAAGCACCTCTCTTTCTGATAGTCTCGCTGACACTGGCGATGCCTAAAAACAGGCATACTTAAAAAAGCCATTTTCATGCGGCAAACTATTGTACCATACTTTGACAGGCTTGTCAAGTCTTTTTTCACTCTTTCGGAAAACTTTTTTCGTTTTTTTCAAAAAATCTTCTCTTTTTCCGGCATTGGATGCCTATAATAAATAAGGTAGTCACACACTTCCCGTTTTTTCGTTCCCAAGCTTCCATTTTTTTGAAAAAGTTGAGCGAACACTATTGACAATCACGCGATTGCATGCTATAATAATGATACTTTCTTATTTTTACGTATTTCCCACGTAAAATATCATTTTCTATTTACAGTATCCACATCAAAAAAACGCAACCACAAGGAGGCAAACATTGAAATTCTACTGTGAAGAAAAGGAACAGGTCTTACAGGCGCTGAACGCCGGAGAGGAGGGACTTTCCTCCGCGGAGGCTCAGAAGCGCCTGGAGGAAAACGGCAAAAACCGTCTGGAGGCGGCCAAGGGAAAATCCCTGATCATGCGCTTTCTCGAGCAGCTCGCCGACCCCATGATCATCATTCTGATCGTGGCTGCCGTCATCAGCGGTGCGCTCGGCGTCTATGAAAGCATCCACAATCCCGCTGAGGCCGAGGGCTTTGCCGATGTCATTATCATTCTTGCCGTCGTCATCGTCAATGCCGTTCTCGGCGTATATCAGGAAAGCAAGGCAGAAAAAGCCATTGAAGCGTTGCAGGAAATGTCCGCGGCGACCTCCAAGGTTCTGCGCGACGGCAAGGTCCAGATCGTGCACAGTGAGGATCTGGTCGTTGGTGATATCATCCTGCTCGAAGCCGGCGACGCCGTTCCTGCCGACGCCAGAATTCTGGAAAACGCAAGCCTGAAGGTCGAGGAAGCGGCTCTGACGGGTGAATCGGTTCCCGTTACCAAGTTTATCGACATCATCAATCTGCGCGAGGGCGAAAAGGACGTACCCTTAGGCGACCGCAAGAATATGCTCTATATGGGCTCGACGGTCGTTTACGGCTGCGGAACCGCTGTGGTCACCGCTACCGGTATGGATACCGAGATGGGTAAGATCGCAGGCGCTTTGCGCGAGGCTGAGGAGGGTGACACTCCCCTTCAGAGAAAGCTCAATCAGCTCTCCAAGACGCTTACCTGGCTGGTTCTCGGCATCTGCGTGATCGTATTTGCCGTTCAGCTCATCCGCGAGGGCAGCATCAATCTTCCCGTCGTGCTTGACTCCTTTATGGTCGCCGTTTCCCTGGCGGTTGCCGCGATTCCCGAGGGTCTGGCTGCCGTCGTGACGGTCGTGCTCTCCATCGGTGTTACCAACATGTCCAAGAGAAACGCCATCATCCGCAAGCTGACCGCCGTGGAAACGCTGGGATGTGCGCAGATCATCTGCTCGGATAAGACCGGTACCCTGACGCAGAACAAGATGACCGTCGTTGACCACTTCGGCGATCAGGAGGAAGCCCTTGCAAACGCAATGGCACTTTGCTCGGATGCCGAAATCGACAACGAAAACAACATTACGGGTGAGCCCACCGAGGCAGCGCTCGTGGCATGGGCAAATACCCTCGGAAACCACAAGGCGGCGCTCAAGGCAGCCTTCCCCCGCAGCGGCGAGGCTCCCTTTGACTCCTCCCGTAAGATGATGTCCACCGTTCACACGGCTGACGGTGCGTATATCCAGTACACCAAGGGTGCTCCCGACGTCGTCATCGGCAAGTGCACGCACTACAAAAAGGACGGCGAGGTTCTGCCCATGACCGAGGAATACCGCGCAGAGATTCTCGCGGCAAACAAGGCAATGGCAGACAAGGCACTCCGCGTGCTGGCATGCGCACAGCGTCTGTGGGCGTCCGCACCCGAGAGCTACGATGCGGAGCATCTGGAAACTGACCTTTGCTTCATCGGACTTTGCGGCATGATCGACCCTGTCCGTCCCGAGGTCAAGGACGCGATCGTGCAGTGCAAGAGCGCAGGCGTGCGCCCCATTATGATCACGGGTGACCATATCGATACCGCGGTTGCCATCGCGAAGGAGCTCGGCATCATCACCGAGGAAACCTACGCGATCACCGGCTCCCAGCTCAATGAAATGAGTGACGAGGAGTTCGCCTCCAAGTTCCGGAATATCAGCGTCTACGCACGCGTTCAGCCCGAGCACAAGACCAGAATCGTCAACGCATGGCGCGGCGCCGGCTACGTCACCGCTATGACGGGTGACGGTGTCAACGACGCTCCCTCCATCAAGTCCGCGGACATCGGCGTCGGCATGGGTATTACCGGTACCGACGTTACCAAGAACGTAGCGGATATGGTGCTGGCAGACGATAACTTTGCAACCATCGTCGGAGCCGTTGAGGAGGGCCGCCGCATTTACGATAACATCCGTAAGGCGATCCAATTCCTGCTCGGCTCGAACATGTCCGAGGTGCTTTCCATCTTTACGGCAACTCTGATGGGCTTTACCATTCTCAAGCCCGTACACCTGCTCTGGATCAACCTCGTCACCGACTGCTTCCCCGCGTTAGCCCTCGGTATGGAGAAGGCTGAGCCCGGCATTATGAACCGCAAGCCCAGAAGTGCCGGCTCCGGGATCTTTTCGGGAGGCATGGGTGTTGACATTGCGTACCAGGGCGTGCTCGTCACCGTTCTGACGCTCGCCTCCTACTTTATCGGTCACTACTTTGAAACCGGAACCTGGGAGATCACCAACAGCGCACACGGCATGACGATGGCATTCCTTACCATGTCCATGGCAGAAATTTTCCACAGCTTCAACATGCGCTCGCAAAGAGGCAGTATCTTCACCCTCAGATCGCAGAACAAGACGCTGTGGTTCGCCGCGATCGGTTCTCTGATCGCAACCACCCTCGTATGTGAGGTTCCCTTCCTTGCAAACGCATTCGGCTTTGCAAGCGTAGGCATCAGCGAGTATCTCCTTGCAATCGGTCTTGGCGTGCTCGTCATCCCGATCGTCGAGATCGTAAAGCTCGTTCAAAGAAAGACATCCAAGGAAGGTTGACCTAACTCGTATCAAGCCGTAAAACAAAACGTATTGGGAAAGGGGCGTTCCGCATGACAAAACGAAGACAGCCAAGGCTCAGGGATTTTCAAAATCTCTTTGGTCGCCGCCTGTTGATCATCCTTTTGGTGATCCTCCAGGCAGTGTTTTCAATCCTTTTGATCATGCGGTACGCCCAATTTCATTGGATTGCCAACGTATTCGAGCTGCTAAGCGTGATCACCGCACTCCATCTTCTGATGCGGCAGGTCAAGCCTGCCCTGAAGATCTCACTCATCTTCTTCATCCTTCTCTTCCCGTTGTTTGGCGGCATTCTGTATTGGATGTTCTATTTGCAGACCACCGCGCACTTCGGCGTTCGCAAGAAGGTGCTTCTGATGGAGCAGACACGGCGTGCGGATTACCGATACCAAAGCGTACCGTCCGAGGAGATCTGCGAGCAGCTTCCCACAAATCAGATCCTTGCGCATTATCTGGAATCGGTCGCGGGCTTCCCTGTCTATCGGAATACCGAAAGCACCTATTTCCCCACGGGCAACGAGATGCTTACATCGCTGCTTGAGGATCTGAAACGGGCGGAGCGCTATATCTTCCTGGAGTATTTTATCATCGCCAAGGGAGAGATGTGGGACGGTATTCTGGAGATCCTTTGCGAAAAGGTGGCGCAAGGGGTGGACGTGCGCGTCATTTACGACGATTTCGGATGCTTTTTGACGCTTCCTCCGAAATACGCGCAAAGGCTGCAACAAAGCGGGATCCAATGCCGGGTGTTTAACAAGGTATATCCCTTGCTCTCCTCAGCGCACAACAACCGCGACCATCGCAAGATCGCCGTGATCGACGGACAGGTAGCCTATACGGGCGGCATCAATCTCGCGGACGAATATATCAACAAAAAGATCCGATACGGTCACTGGAAGGACTGCGCGATCCGTATCAAGGGGGATGGCGCGTGGGCATTCACGACCATGTTCCTGCAAATGTGGGCACTCCTTTCCGGCAAGGAGGAGGACGTGCTCGCTTATCAGCCCACACCCTCCGTCTGTGAGCGTTCCAGCGGATGGATCCAGCCCTACACCGACAGTCCCGTGTCCACCGAGAACGTCGGAGAGCGCGTCTATATGCACCTGATTCAGAATGCGCGTCGCTACCTTTATATCACAACACCCTATCTGATGGTAGATGACGATCTGATCTCGGCATTGAAATTTGCCGCAAAAAGCGGCGTAGACGTCAGGATCCTGACACCGGAAATTCCGGACAAAAAGCTGGTGCATTTCACCACACGTACTTATTATCCGGAGCTTTTGGAGGCAGGCGTTCGCATCTACGAGTACAGCGGAGGCTTCATCCATTCCAAATGCTTTATCAGCGACGATATCATCGCAACCGTTGGAACGGCAAACCTCGATTTTCGCAGCCTGTATTTCCATTTTGAATGCGGTACGTGCCTGTATCGAACCGACTCGATCCTCGCGGTCAAGCAGGATTTTCTGAATACGGTGGATAAAAGCAAGCCCATCTTCAAAAACGACTGCAAAACAGGGCTTTTTGCAAGGCTGATGCAGCGGATCGTGCGTCTGTTTGCGCCCTTGATGTAATGCTTCATGAATTTGTTATCCGTCAGAGTGTTCCGTGTGCTTGGAACACTCTGATTTTTTTGACAGAATTCTGACAGAGGCTCGCTTTTTTTGAAAAAAACGGACAAAAGGAATTGACAGTCCCTCTTTTTTGTGCTATACTAATTTGAATGTAAAATATTAATAAAGATACAGACCGAAAGGATACGTATTATGAAATGGACATCTCTTAACGACCTGCGGGAAAGCTACCTGCGATTCTTTGAATCCAAGGGACATCTGCGTCTTCCCTCTTTTCCTCTGGTTCCCATCAACGACAAGTCGCTTTTGCTGATCAACTCCGGCATGGCGCCCCTGAAGAAATATTTTACGGGCGAGGAAACGCCTCCCCGCAAGCGCGTCACGACCTGCCAGAAGTGCATCCGTACGCCTGACCTTGAGCGCGTCGGACATACCGCGCGCCACGGCACCTTCTTTGAGATGCTGGGTAACTTCTCCTTTGGCGACTACTTCAAGGACGAAGCCATTCCGTGGGCGTGGGAGTTTCTGACAAAGGAGCTCGAGATCCCCGAGGAGCTTCTCTGGCCCTCCATCTACGAGGAGGACGAGGAAGCCTTCAAGCTTTGGAACGAGAAGGTCGGAGTTCCCGCCGAGAGAATCGTGCGTCTTGGCAAGGCAGACAACTTCTGGGAGCACGGCACCGGTCCCTGCGGTCCCTGCTCGGAGATCTATTTTGACCGTGGCATCAAATACGGCTGCGGCTCTCCCGACTGTAAGCCCGGCTGCGAATGCGACCGCTATATGGAAATCTGGAACAACGTCTTCTCGCAGTTCAACAACATGGGGGACGGCACCTACACCGAGCTTGCGCAGAAGAACATCGATACCGGTATGGGTCTTGAGCGTCTTGCTTGCGTCATGCAGGGCGTGGACAATATGTTCGAGGTTGACTCCATCCGCAAGGTTCTGGACAAGGCGTGCGCCATCGCACAGAAGTCCTACGGTGTGGACAAGCAGAACGATATCTCCATCCGCGTCATTACCGACCATACCAGAAGTGCTATGTTCATGATCTCGGACGGCGTCATTCCCTCCAACGAGGGACGCGGCTACGTCCTGCGCCGCATCATCCGCCGCGCATGCAGACACGGAAAGCTTCTGGGCATCAATCACGCATTCCTCGTTGACATGGTCAACGTCGCCATTGCGGAAAGCTGCGGCGCATACCCCGAGCTCTCCGCTAAGGCTGATTATATCCGCAAGGTCCTTTCGATGGAGGAGGAGCGCTTTGACGCTACCATCGACGCAGGACTTTCCATTCTGACCGAGCTGATCGCCGATGCGAAGAAGCAAAATGCGGACACCGTTTCGGGTGAGGCGGTCTTCAAGCTTTACGATACCTTCGGCTTCCCGATCGATCTGACAAAGGAAATTGCAGAGGAAAGCGGCTTGAAGGTGGACGAGGAAACCTTCCAGGAGCTGATGAAGGAGCAGAAAACACGCGCTCGCGAGGCACGTGCCAACATCAGCGGATGGAGCAACAGCGACAGCTCAGCATTCTCCTCACTCGCAAAAACCGAATTTTTGGGATATACCGATCTTTGCGCCGACGCCAAGGTCGTAGCCATCCTTGTCGACGGTGAGCCGGTTCCCTCCGTCAACGAGGGCAGCTGCACGGTCGTGCTGGACAGAACCCCCTTCTACGGCGAGGGTGGCGGTCAGGTCGGTGACGTCGGTGTTCTGCGCACCAAAACCGCTCTTCTGGAGGTAGGCGACACCAAGAAGGTAGACGGTGTCTATCTCCACCTCTGCACGGTCTGTGAGGGAACGCTTTCGACGGATGAAACCGTCAGCGCGTGCGTGGATGAGATCAACCGTCTGGCGATCATGCGCAATCACTCGGCAGCACATCTGTTGCAGGCGGCCCTGCGCCGCGTGCTGGGAGATCACGTAGAGCAAGCGGGCTCCTACGTATCCTCCACGGTCTGCCGCTTTGACTTCACACACTTCTCTGCTCTTACCAAGGAGGAGTTGGCCTCCGTTGAGGAGCTCGTCAACAAGAGCATTCTCGACGCAAACGAGGTCACGACGGTTGAAACCGATCTGGAAACCGCGCAGAAGAACGGCGCGATGGCACTCTTTGGAGAGAAATACGGAAAAACCGTTCGTATGGTCAAGATGGGTGAGGTTTCGACCGAGCTCTGCGGCGGTACGCACTGCTCCAACACGGGCAAGATCGGTCTGTTCAAGATCACTTCCGAAGCCTCTGTTGCAGCGGGCATCCGCAGAATTGAGGCTACCACCGGTCTTGGTGTTCTGGCACTTCTCAACGAGCGCAACGCGCTGATCGCGGATACCGCGAAGGAGCTCAAGCTCCAGAAGCCCTTGGAGATCGCCAAGAGGGCGGCTCAGCTTCAGGCAGAGATCGCCTCGATGAAGAAGGAGATCGAAGCGCTCAACACAAAGATTGCCGCATCCGGTCTTGACAGCATCGTCGCAAAGGCTGTAACGGTCAAGGGAATCCGCCTGATCGCAGCCGATCTTGGCGACATGCAATCCGACGTTGCACGCACGCTTGCCGATGAGATCAAGGCGCGCTATGACGACGCAGTTGCCGTGCTCGCCATTCACGCAGAGGGCAAGCTCTCCTTCCTGACCGTTGCGGGCAAGGCTGCCGTTGCGGCAGGCGCGCACGCAGGCAAGCTCGTAGGCGCGGTTGCCGCCGTTACGGGCGGTAAGGGCGGCGGACGTCCTGATAACGCCATGGCAGGCGGTAAGGATGAAAGCCTTGTCGAGCAGGCTCTCGCAAGTGCGACCTCTACGCTGGAGGCAATGCTCAAATAATGCATTCAAAGCCGACGGGGAGACACCCCGTCGGCTTTTTTATCTCGGAATCTCTCTTGAAATTTGTCAAAACCCTTGACAAATCAAGATTTTCTTGCTATACTGTAGATAGTTCCCACGGGAACGAATACATCACGTAAGGAGACTTTGAAATGAAGAAAACCTTAAAAACTCTTTTAGTGCTTTTGACCGCAACGCTTCTGGTGTTTTCGTTGGTAAGCTGCGGCGACAAATCCGCTGCCATCAAGAAGGCTTTTGAAAAGGAAGGCTACGAATTCTCTACCGTTGATGCGGAGAACCCCGTCGTTCAGATGCTTCTGGATGAGGATGCACTGGAAAACGTCAAGGATTACGAGCTGATCGTTGCAAAGAAGGGACTTGATTCCGCTGTAATCATCAAATTCCCCAATGCCGGCGCTGTGAAGGACTATCTGACCGTTGAGGACAAGGACGGCAAGAAGGACACCTCCAAGTATGACGAGGCAAAGGAAAAGGGTCTGATCAACGGCAACTGCATCATCTTCGCCCTGACCGATTCTCCCAAGGAGATCTTCAAGAAGGCGTAATGCAATAGAAAAAAAGAGGAACGCATCTGCGTTCCTCTTTTTTTGTTTTATTCTCCCCACCGGTTGATGGGAGTGAGATGATAAAGCGATTCGTTTCCGCTCTCGCCCTCCGAAAGGAGTCGGAAGGTCAGGGCGACGCGCAATTTTTCCTTGCCCTCGATGCGCACGGACAGATGCGTCCATCCGCTCTCTCCGTACGGAGCCGCCTCGAGCTTTCCGAGCGAGGAGCACAGGCGGCACGCCAGCGTTTTTCCGTTCTTGGTCAGCAGTGCGGTCTTTGCGGTCTTGCTCAGCGTGACCTCGGCACGCGTCCAAAGGTGCAACACGTAGGTCGTCGGCTCTGCGAGCGTCACCTCGTCCTGAAGAACGGCAAGCGTGCGGTTTTCGGTCAGGAGCAATCCCCTCTTTGCTTTGATCAAGGAAGGGTGCGTTCCCGTCATATCCACCACTGCCAGGGCTCGTGCCGGGCTGCTTTTCATCGCCTCAAACTTGGCGACTGCTGCAGGACTCTGATCGGGGATGCGCTCGTCCGTCGGAGGATCGATCACGAAGGTGTTGTTCCCCTCCGCGCGGTGGCGCAGAAGCTTGGGGAGTGCCTCCTCCATTCCCGTATCCTCAAGGAATCGCTCACCCTGTACGTCCAGGACAATGCTTCCCGCGTCGAGATCGGCGCCGATGGCGCGATTGCTTCCTCCGTGAAGCCCTACGTAGAGGGCATCTCTGTGCCAGGTCGAGCGCATAACGGCAATTCCCGCCTTGCGGTAGACCGCATCCAGGGGAAGCACGGGGGGCTTTTCGTCATCGGGTGTGGGAGTATAGAAAATAATATCGAGCGGATGTACCGACTTTCTGCCCGCCTTGATCTGCACGGCACGCAATCTGGCAAGCAAGGAATTGCCCGTCAGCGCGCTGAAGATGGGAAGTGCGGAGGTATCGACGTTTTTGACAGCGTTGCTGTGGTAGTTCCACGCACCTGCGGGACCTTCCGCAAAGATACCGAACAAAGCGCAGGCAGAAAATCCCGTCAGTGAGGAAAATCCGTAATCGGTTCCACAAGCGTTTTGCAGGATCGCGCATGCAAGCCCCATCGAGCGTACGGCGCTTTCCCAGGCGGTGACACCCTCGGCGCATCCTCCGTCGGGAGAAAGCGTTGCGAAATTGTCCTCAAAATTGCGCATCGCACCCGCAAGCAGTCTGCGTGCGCTTTCGGGATAGACGGTGGAAAGTGCGATGGAAAGCGCGAGCATGCCTGCGTTGACGGTCGCGCCCTGTGCGCTTCCCGCATGCCACATTCTTCCCTTGCCCTCGTAAAGCTCAAGCCCCTTTCGCACGCCATTTCGCAGCATCGCGCGCTCTATGACGGCAAGCTGCGCCTCACTCCACGCGTGCTTGCACCAATCGTAACACAACGCCATGGCAAGAGCACTATCGCCAAGCAGGACCGCCGAGTAGGACTGTCCCGAGAAATCCAAGCATTTTGCAAGCTCGGACATCTCCGAATAGGCGCGCTCGGCGTACTTTTTATCTCCCGTGACGCGGAAGAGCACCGAGAACGCAAGGAGCGCTTCCCCACCGTCGGCAAGGTTCCCCTTCGGGGTGCTTGCAAAGGCTTCGGACGATGCTCCAAAGCGAGCCTTGAGCGCTTGAACCAGCGCGGCAAGCTCTGTGTCCGTCTTGACCGCTTTTCGCATCTGCACCCAGGTATCGTGCGAATGGATCAGCTTTCCTCTTGCGGGATTGGGATAGCGGCGGCGCAGATCTTCAAATACCTGATCCGCGTCGGGACGCGCGAGCGTCAGATCCATCGTCAATGTGCGGATCAGCTCCTCGTCACGCCCGTACTCGAAGATCGCGCGGCGGTTGGAAAGCACCACAAGCCCCGTGGGAGATACGAATATCTGTCGCCAACGGAAGAATTCGCGCACGTAATCGGCGGGGAAAAAGAGCATACCGCCCTTTTCCTTGGGCACAAACTCCAACGGCATCCGCTCACCGTCCACCGTGGCCGAATCAGTCGCGGAAAACACGTAACGACGGCGGCGGTAGGTAAAGCTTAAGGTGTAAGCAAGATTATCCGCAACGGCGGAATGGGCAAGGATCGCCGCAACGGGCGCCATGGGGAGCCAGAGCGTTCCATCCTCGTCAAAGGGAGAAGCATCGGACACATCTATGGAGTTCGGAATGCGCTTGCGGTCGACGATGGAAAAATTACCGCCCTTGGAGAACGCCGCCGCACCCTTGAGCTCGGGGAGTGATGCGTAAAGAGGAGGCGCCTCCTCTTCCCAAACAAGGAGGCTGTCAAAATACAGTACGGTCTGCGTACTGTTTGCCTGTCCTCCCCCCACACAGTCAAAGGTCAGACCCGTAATGGAATTCCAACCGATGGGGTCACCCGCTGCGTGCAAAAACGGAAGCTCGACGCGGTAGTCGTTCCAACCGTTGCGCGAAACGGAGAACACGCGCTCGTATCCTCCGGACGATCCAAGCTCCTCATCGGGGCTTTCAAACTGCAGGCGGAAGCTTCCCCCCTCTCCGTTTACCGAAAAAACGGAGAAGGTGAGATAACGGAACGCCGACAGATCGGTCTTTCCCATCGGAACGTAGAGCTGAGCGTGATCGCAGAAGCGCCAGCCCGCTGTCATATGCGCACTCTTGTTGTGCTTAAGATCCGGAACGAATCCCGCCTTTTCCATCCAGTCAAAGCGGTTCATATCCAACAAATTCATGGGCTTTCCAACGCGGACAGCCTCAATCAGGCCTTTCAGACTTTTCTTCATATTCTCATTCCTTTACGTTTGTTTTTCGGCTCCGAACAGCCAATAGAGATAGGACTCGATCATCTGCGCTTCCTTATAATAGCCCTGCGTGCCCAAATGGATGACATCCGTAATTCCGATTTGGAAGCCTTGAGCGCTCTGAATCTGTCCCGTGACACGATCCCCGAAGGAATCAATGCTCAGGTAATTCGGCAAAAGATAAATGCCCTCTGCCTCACGATTTGCAAACTGCTCGTCAAGGTAGGAAAAATACGCAAACTGCCTAGCTCTCAGGCTGTGTACGTTGATATTCGTTTCCTGCTGCAGGTAATATCCGTCAGCGGGAGAGAGGTATTCGCTCATCACGAAAATGCGGATCACATATCCCTTGCTCTGCGCGTAAGCCTGAATCGAGGCTACCATCGTATTCAGATTTTTGGCGGAATCGGCAGAATAACCGTCGTTCGCGCCCAGATTCAAAACCACGAAATCAAGTTTTTTGCTATCGTACTGCGACGACTGCATATAGTATGTAAAATCAAATCCGCCGGTCGCGGGATTGTAAAAGGGATTGGTAAGGCTTGTGCCCGCCACGTCAACGGAAGGCTTCGTCAGGTAATCCGCGGTGCTCCACGCGCCGCGTCCCTCGTGTGAGATACCGCTGTTTTTGACCTGCCTTGTGCCAAGGAGCGTTAAATTCGGCAGATCCGTCTTTAATTTCGAAAGGATCGCGCCGTCCGAGATGCGGCTATCTCCGATCAAAAGTCCCGTCAGGGCAAGCTCGGATTTTTTGGCGACGACCGTGATGGCAACGCTTTGGCGATAAACGGTCTGCAAAACGCCCTCGTCCACCGTTTGGACCGTAAGCGTCAGAGTTGCCTCTCCAAGAGCGGTGGGGGTGATGGCAAAGGACTCACTGCCGTTGAAAACGCGTGTGCCCGCACCCGTGTAGGAATAGGTGACGGTCAGATCCGGAGAAAGCCCCGATACGATCTGATCCGTAATAAACCAGGTCTGCTCGTTTTGTGTCAGGACCATGCTCGCAGGCAAATTGACGCTCGGCATTTTTCCGTCATACTGATATTTGCGGTCAAAATTGGCTGTGCGTGCGTAGCACACCACGCCGTTATACAGAAAGCGGCTGAATCCGGTTGCCTCATCCTCCTGAATGCCGATGCGCAAGAGCTCATCCCCCTCGGTGACGGTGGTATAGATCTCACCGTTTTCAAGATCGGGAGAGAGGCGCAGATAGATGGTAGTATTGCGTCCGTTCTTGACGACGATCTCGTAGGTTTCCAAAAATCCCATCTCGTCCACCTTGTCCGAAATGCCGTCTGAGGAACCGACGTACCCCGCATCGATCAGCTGCCCGTTGGAGAGCTTGACCATCAGGTGCCCTTCCCCGTCCAGATAAACGTCGGAAATGCCGACGCCCGTGCTGCCCGCAGGGCCTGCAGGTCCCATACCTCCCTGAACTGCCAGGGAGAGGAGCCATTCATGCAGAGAGCCCGAAAATCCGTTTTGTACGGCAAGCTCATAAGCGCTCTTGCCATCGGCTCCGTCCTGACCGTCCTGACCGATCTGACCGTTTTGACCATCCTTTCCGTCCTGACCGTCCTTGCCGTTCAGTCCCTCGATGATCCAGACACCGCCCTGTGCAAGATTGAGAATCAGCGCAACCAGAACGAGGATGCCAACGATTAAAAGTGTAATCTGCAAGCCTGTTGCCTGCTTCGCTTTTTTCTGTTCCTTCATAATTCTCTTTCCTGCCTTTCCGCGTGCTTTGAGGATCGAATCCGTACACCTTCATTATACCATAAGAAGATTTTTTTGTAAACGGGAAAAATGGGATTTTTGGAAAGTTTTTTGAAGCTTGATACAAGGGGCGAACGTAGCACTTATAACGCCTGCGGCGTTACCGTGCAAATTTGTAATTTGCGGTTTCGCTTCTCGTTCCTATTACCTACATAAAAGAGCAAGGCACTCCAGAAGGAGCGCCTTGCTCTTTGGTGCGGGTAACAGGGGTCGAACAACTGCACAAATAACGCCTGCGGCGTTACAGAGCAAATTGACATTTGCGGTTTCGTTTCTCGTTCCTATTATTCACATCGAAGAAATAGGGATACGCCAAAAGGCGTATCCCTTTTTCTTGGTGCGGGTAACAGGGGTCGAACCTGCACGAATTAACACAAGATCCTAAATCTTGCGCGTCTGCCAATTCCGCCATACCCGCGAATAAATGAGTGGGTGTGGCGGAATTTCTCCGCACATACCCGCGAATAAATGAGTGGGTGTGGCGGAATTTCTCCGCACATACCCGCATATCAAGCGTGCAAGTAGACGAACTTTATTATACTGCAGAATCCGATCCTTGTCAACCCTTTTTCAAAAGCTTTATTGCAAAGGATTGGGGCATCCGTTCAACCTCGCTTACCGACCTGAATCTCTCCGTGCTTTTTCTCAAAGTCCTGAATGCAATCACGGATCAAAATGAGAATCTGACTGTTCGCGATTCTTCCCTCATAGTCCGCAACCACATGCAATTTGTCAAGCATTTCTTCATCAATTCGAATCGATAAACTTTTTGTCTTCATAATAACCTCAAAATTAACATATTGTATATCCATTTTAACTCCGTTTTACCGAATTTGCAAGAGGCAAATACAAAATATGTTCCCATAAAGGCTAAAAGTGGGGACGATGGACCTCATTGACACGCACGCCATATTGTGGTATAATAGCGGAAAGAAGAACAGAAGGAGGGATTGGATATGAGCGTCAAGTTATTCATTCAGGCGATCGTAAAATTCATTTTTGGAATATTGCTCGTCGGGCTTCTCATATTTTTACCTGCGGGAACACTTTTGTATTGGCAAGGGCTTTTGCTGATGGGCATTCTCTTTATCCCCATGCTCTTGGCAGGGATCGTGATGATGTTCAAAAATCCCGAGCTTTTGAAAAAGCGATTGGACGCCAAGGAAAAGGAAAACACCCAAAAATGGGTTCTTTTATTCAGCGGAATCATCTTTATCGGAGGCTTTGTTCTTGCGGGGCTCGGTCACCGATTTGGATGGTATACCCTCCCCACTCCCGTGACAGTCATAGGCGCGATCCTGTTTTTGGTTGCATATATTTTGTATGCGGAGGTCCTGCGGGAGAATACTTATCTATCGAGAACCGTCGAGGTACAGGAAAATCAGACTGTGATCGATACGGGACTTTACGGCTTGGTACGGCACCCGATGTACGCCGCGACCGTTTTGCTGTTTCTGATGATCCCGATCGTGCTCGGCTCTCTTTATGCATTCTTTGTGTTTTTGCCCTATCCTCTCGTTTTGGCAATGCGCATCAAAAACGAGGAGGAGGTACTCTCGCGCGAGCTTGCCGGCTATCCCGAATACAAGCAGAAGGTCAAGTACAGAATGATCCCGTTTATCTGGTAAGATCCTATTTTGATTTTGGAAAGGAAGATTGATTATGCAAGGCTTTGAAAAAATTTCCCCCTCGGAATTCAGCACAGCGTTTGACCGCATCGGCAAGGACTGGATTCTCATCTCCGCCTCGGACGGAGAGCGCGCAAACACGATGACGGCATCCTGGGGAGGACTTGGGATTCTCTGGAACAAGCCCGTCGTCATTTGCTTCATTCGCCCACAGCGCTTTACCTGCCCCATGGTGGAGGCATCTGAAATGCTTTCCTTCGCCTTTCTTGGCGAGGAGCACCGCGCGGCTTTGCAATATTGCGGAAGGCACTCCGGGCGCGAGGGCGACAAATTCTCTGCCGCGGGACTGACGCTTGCCTACGCGAATGACGGCGTTCCCTATCCTGCGGAGGCGACCGAGGTATTGATCTGCAAAAAGCTCTTCCAATCGGAAATGAAGGAAGCGGATTTTTTGGATCCCTCGCTTCTTTCCCACTACCCCACAAAGGATTATCACAAGGTCTTCGTCTGTGAGATCGTTGAGGTGCTGCAACGAAAATAAGCGTTCTCATCCGGAAGGATGCATGCGAGAAAATCGCGTGCATCCTTTTTTGTTTGTGGCACACCTTGGCACACGCAGGCATCTTTCGTCACGCTTTTTGGGGGTACACTTTGCTTGCACAGAGAAAACAGGAGGTGATAACCTTTGAATCACTTTGAGCGCAACGAAGCACAAGAAATCAACGGGCGCGAGGATGCAGAGGGAGAGACTCCTATGCTGTTGGACGCATTGCAGAGCTATCTGGATAGCTGTCACAGCGTGCAAGAACCAAATAAAAAGAAGGCTTCCGTCTTCCCCAATCTTGCCGGCTTTTGCCGTCGGTTGGGAGAGGGGCTTGGTTGGATCGAGAGCTTGCGTCACTCGCAGCCCACTCTTTACGACCGCATCTGCACCGTTCTGGAGGATGAGGCACTCAACGCAGAGCTTTCTCCCACGGTCCTTACCGCTTATCTGAAAAAGCGTCTGGGCTACGGAGAAAAAAGCGAAGCCACCACCTCTGCCGAGTGCGGACAGCTTCGCCTTGTATTTGAGCACGACATTCTGGAGGACGGCGTATGAGCACGCTTTCTCCGGCACAAACCGAGCAGGTCAAGCGCATTCGCGGTGTTCCCACGGAAAAGCAACGGCTCTTTTTTGCATCCCGCGCAAGATATACCGCCTACGGAGGTGCGCGCGGAGGCGGAAAATCCTGGGCGTTGCGGCGCAAGCTGACAGCTCTTTGCCTTCGCTATGCGGGCATTCGCTGTCTTTTGATCCGCAGATCCTTAGGAGAGCTGAAAAGCAACCATCTGACCCCCTTGCTCACAGAGCTTGGGGATGCCGTGACCTATCGTGAATCCGACCGATTGCTTTGCTTTCCCAATGGGAGCAGCATCGCTCTCGGATACTGTGCATCCAACCGCGACGTGCTACGCTATCAGGGTCAGGAATACGACATCATTGCCATCGACGAGGCAACGCAGCTGAGCGAATATCAGTTTTCCATCTTTAAGGCCTGTCTGCGAGGCGTTGGTGCCGTACCCAGACGCATGTATCTGACCTGCAACCCGGGAGGAATCGGACACGCGTGGGTCAAGCGCTTGTTTGTGGACCGATCGTATCGGGAGCATGAAAATCCCGATGATTACTGCTTTATTTCCGCGCAGGTCTACGACAATCCCGTTCTGCTGCAAGCAGATCCCGACTACGTGCACTCCTTAGAAAGCCTTCCGCAAAAGCTTCGGCAAGCCTGGCTGTACGGTCGCTGGGATGTATTCGAGGGACAGTTCTTCCCTGAATTTTCCGTCGATCAGCACACCTTCCCCGCATCCTCCGTTCCGCCACGGCTTCGCTACTTCGCGGCGTTCGATTACGGCTTTGACATGCTCGCCGCCCTCCTTTTGGGAGTCGACGGGCGAGGAAATCTTTTTGTGATCCGAGAGCTTTGCACACCGAATCTGACCCTGCGTGAGGCGGCGCTCGAGGTATCGTCGCTCTGCCGAGGCTTTCGCGTTGAATATGCCGTCGCCTCTCCCGATCTTTGGAACCGACGGCAGGACACGGGAAAAAGCGGCTTTGAGATCATGCAGGCGGTGGACGGAATGCCACCCATGCGTCGGGCAGACGACAGGCGGATCGCAGGCTGGCGCATCCTACGGGAGTATCTCAACTCCTCGGACGGATCCCCATCTTTGCGCATCTGTTCGTCCTGCACGGAATTGATCCGATGTCTTCCGGCACTGCTTTGCGATCCTGTACGCGGAGAGGATGCCGCAAGCGATCCGCACGACGTCACGCACGCTCCCGAAGCCTTGCGCTACGCAGTCATGAGCCGCCCGAGCTCTTACTCCGAGCAGGAGCATCCCGATCGGTGCTTCCGCTTCCCCAAAAAAGCAAATCCGATGTTTTGATCCGTTTTTCTGTGCACGGAAAAAACAAGGATCTGCAACTCTGAAAGCATATTGAAAGGAACAACATTCTCTATGTCCAAAATCAAACCAAAGCAAGCCACGGCAAAGCAGATCTTTTCGGGCTTTGACGGCATCCGCTGCGCAAGCTCCCAAAAGGAAAGCTCTGCCGCTGATATTCGGAACTTCCGTATTCGCTGTGACGGAACGCTGGAAAAAAGAGGGGGCTGGGAGGCTGTTTACAGTTTTTCCGCTACCATCCGCGGATTTTGGCAAGGAACGCTGGAAGGGGTCAACACGACCTTCGTCGTGGCGGGTACTACCGTCTATCGCCTGACGGATGACAGCGAGCCCCGGCAGGTCGGAACCGTGGGAACCGCCGCAACCAGAATTTCCTTCTTCCGGCTTGCGGGGGAGCTTTATCTTCTTGACGGCAGCACCCTTCGCATCTATCTTCCCTTGCCTGATACCTTCCGCGAGGTCATCCCCTATGCCCCTCTTTACGGCGAGAACTGGCATCCCCAGCACTACGGAAACGCCAAAGAACCCATTAATCTGTTGACCGATCGTTTACGCATCCATTATCTCAACTCCACTTCTACCACAAAATTCCACCTTCCCTATTACGCAAAAGCCGTTGACAAGGTCCTCTTGGATAACGTCGCGGTACAGGAGTATACACTCTCCGCGCTGGGAGATAGCGTGGAGATCCCCGCGGCGGCAAGTGCCTCCTCGGTGGAGATCGCCATGCGTATGGAGTATACCCACGAAATGACGGAAGATCTTCTTAGCTGCACCGAGTCCTTCGTTTTCGAGGACGACGGCACGGATACCGTTTTTCTGTTCGGCAGCAAAAAGGGCTATCCCATCTTTATCTCCACACCGGTCCTGAATCATATGGAAAGCTACTGCAAGGTCTTTTACCCCATGACAGATCCGATTTACGTGACGCCAGGCAGCGTTCGCTATTTCGGAAGCGCGGCGCATCCCGTTCGCGCCATGTGCCGGCATTTCCGCCGCGTACTCGCCTTCAACAGCGAGGGCATCTTTGCCCTGGAGCAGGACAAGGGGAGCGATCAGTGGGAGGGACACGTCGCTCTGACCGGTCTTGGCTGCAATTCCCGCCACGGAGTCCTCCCCTATCCGAACGGCTTTGTCCTGCTGGATAAAACCGGTCTTTACCATTTGAAATCCATCATCACCCAGCCCGACCGATTTGAAGCGACACGGATCAACTGTCCCTTGTGCGAGGGTCTGGACGAGCTTTCGCTTTCGCGCTCCGAGCTCTATTACAATATCCATCAGGACGAGCTATGGCTTCGCAATCCAAACGACGCGCAGGGGCTCGTGTGGGTCAGAAACAACCGAACCGAGCAGTGGTATTGCTTTGACAATATCCCCGCGCGGGATTTCTTCTGGGATGATCTGGGCGGCGGATTTCTGTATCAGGGAAAGCTTTGCCGATTCCGGGAGGAGCTCCACACTGACAACGGACTTCCCTTTGAGGCGTACTATCAAAGCGAGTATTTCACCTTTGATTCGCCCGAAACCGTCAAACGTGCCCTGCGTGCCTGCCTTTGCGGAACAAGCGGCGGCAATACCGCGTATCTGACACTTCAGACAGAGCAGGAAACCAGATTCTTATCCCTTGTCGGAAAGGACGACGCCCCCATTGAATGCTTTGACCGACGCGTACCGATCGGAAGATTCCGATTCCTGCGCTTCCGTATTTCGGTCACAGGCAACGAAGCTTCCCGCTTTTATTCTCTCTCCCTCTACACGAAGGCATGATCGACCGATCATGCCACCAATACAACAGTGAAAGGAGTTCTATGAAACACAACACACAAACCACGGCATGGCAGCAGTATGAAGCGGGAAAGGAGTACAAGCGCCGCATCGGTCTGTACGAGCGCGTACATACCAACGAGCGCTTCTACCGCGGAGATCAATGGTCACAGAGTGACTACGACCTCCCGCGCCCCGTCTTCAACGTCGTGCGACGGATCACCGATTATCTGGTAGGCGCAGTCCTGCCGGAGGACGTTTCCATCCACTACGTTGACGATAAGCTTCCCTTTTTGGAAAGCTCCGTCCTGCGAGAAACGGTACAAAAAGGGCTGTGCCTGCTGGAACAGAACGCTTCCTACCGTTGGAAGCAAAACCACATGAACGCGCTGGCATATCAGGCGCTTCTGAATGCCGCGCTCACAGGCGACGGTATCTTCTACTGCTACTGGGACGACCAAGTCACAGGAGGACAGCCCTACCTTGGCGATATCCGCGTGGACTGCATCGACAACACCGGTCTGTTCGTTGCAGACGTCAATCAGCCGGAGCTGCAGCGTCAGGATTACGTCATGCTCGCAGGCAGAGCGACGGTAACCTCCCTGCGCCGCGAGGCACTGGAGGCAGGCCTGAGCCATACGGAAGCCCAGAAGATCACCGCCGACGACACTACGACCGACGACCTGCTCAGTCAAGCATCTACGCCCGACGTATCGGGAGCGGAAAAAGCAACCTATCTGCTGCGCTTCTTCCGTGAGAACGGTGAGGTCATCTGCGAAAAATCCACCAAGACCTGTGTGCTCCGCAGGTTCAACACGGGATTGCGTCATTATCCCATCGCGTATTTCAACTGGATCCCGACCAAAAACTGCTTCCACGGGACCTCCCCTATCAGCGATATCATCGCCAATCAAAAATTCATCAACGGCGCGTACGCGATGGCAATGAAGCATATGCGTGATACCGCCTTCTCCAAGGTGATCTATGACAAATCCCGCATTCCCGAATGGTCCAACGAGGTGGGCGAGGCGATTGCCGCCAACGGCGGCGGAAGCGTTGCCGACGCCATCTCGGTCGTGGGAGTCGGGAAAATGCAGGACGGCTATCTTGCTCTTTTGAACAACGTCATCGAAAACACCAAGGCGATGATGGGTGCAACCGAATCTGCCCTGGGCGATGCCGAGGCAAATAACACCAGCGCGATCCTTGCATTGCAGGAGGCATCCCGCGTCGGTCTTGCACAGGTCACGCGCCAATTCTGCCGTTGCATCGGAGAGCTGGCAACCATCTGGGCAGATATGATCTGTACCTACTGCCCCAACGAGCGCCTGCTCCCGATCCTTGCGGAGGACGGAGTGCGTGCGGAGCGCGCCGACTACCGGCGTCTTCGTGATGAGCTGATTTCTGCCGTTGCAGAGGTCGGGAAAACAACCCGCTATACACCTGCAAGCACGGTCCTTGTATTGGACAAGCTGCTGGAGGGTGGATACCTGGAGCTTTCCCAATATCTTCGCCTGCTGCCCCCGGGAAGCATTGCCGGACGCGAGCAGCTCATCCAAGAAATTCAAAATAAAGGAGCCTTAGAAAATGAATGAAGAAGAAATTACTCACCATACTCTCCCAAATCAGAGTCCGGAAAACCTTCAAGAGGGCGATCTGGCATCGGCATCGGATGAAGTTCCTTCGGGAGTTCTCGATGTATCTGGAGATCCTCTCGCAGACGACGGAGGAGAGCGCTGTGCCGCAGAAGAGGATCCCAACGCTGAAGCAGCTGCTCTCCCGGAAGAAGGAGCTGATCTGCAAGCTGCTCAAAATCGTCAGCTTCCTTCAGCTTCCCTGCCAGCTTCTGATTCTGATCCTCGAACCTCTCCTTCGACCGATGAGGGAGATGAGCTTGCAAGGCTGCGAAGTGAACTGACACAGCTCAAGGAGGAGCTGGCAGCACGCGAGCTTCGCAATCAGCGACTGAGAGAGGATTACATCGAATTCTCTACCCTGTATCCCGAAGCAGATCCGGATACTCTCCCGGACCGTGTTTGGGAGCAGGTCAAGCGCGGCGTTCCGCTTGCCGCCGCCTACGCCCTGGAAGAAAAAAAGCAAGCAGTTGCCAAGGATCAGGCACGCGCCATCAACAATGCCAATCAGGCACGCACAGCCGGCATTGTCCGAAGCGATGAAACCGAGTACTTCTCCGTGGATGACGTGCGTGTCATGTCGCAGGCAGAGGTGCACAAAAACTACTCCAAAATTCTGCAATCCATGAAAAAATGGAAATAAAAACAATATAAGAAAGGATTATAAAAATTATGATCGACTTTATCCCTACTATCTGGAGCGAAACACTGCTCACCGAGCTCGAGCGCCGCTACGTCGGCATTGCAAACTGTTCCCACATTTACAGCGATGAGCTCAAAAACAAGGGCTCCCAGATCAAGCTCTGCGGCCTTTACAGCGTCGGAGTCGGCGACTATGATCCCGTCATGGGACTTGAGGCGCCCTCGACTCTGTCAAACTACACCAAGACCCTCACCGCGGACCAGGTCAAATGCTTCAACTTCATGCTTGACGATATGGAAAAAACGCAGGCAAGCGAGGGACTGATGAAGCTTGCGCTGAAGAGCGCAACCGATTCTCTTGCCGAACAGGCAGAGGAATATCTCTACGGCATGTTCAATGACACACCGAACGTGATCACCATGGACCAGATCACCGCCGAGAACGTCGTGGACGCACTGCTTGCGGCACGCACCGCGCTCTTCAAGAAGAACGTTTGCAACGCCGAGGACGTCGTCTTTGAGGTTTCCCCTGAGGTTGCGGAGCTGATCTATAAGGCAAAGCTGACGCTCACCGGTGATGGAGAAACCTTTGAAAACGGCTGTGTCGGTCGTTTCATGGGCTCCAAGATCTACGTCTCCAACCACGTCAGAAATTCGGCTTCTCCCAACGACGGGAACTACTACCACTGCATCGTGCGCACCAAGCGTGCCGTGGCGTTTGCGGAGCGTCTTTCCGAGATCATCGCTTACCGTCCCGATAACTTCTTCTCCGACGCCATCAAGGGACTTCACATTTACGGCGCCTCCATCATCTATCCCGACGAGCTGCTTCGTCTGGATATCGAGATCCGAAACGCAGAGTAAGCAAGCATGATCACCTATCAGAATATTCTGACCTCTGCCATCCTGATGGTATGCGAGGATGAGAGCGCGGAATGCTGCGAGGATTACGGCGCGCGCGCTCCGTATCTTCTTGCAACGGTTTGCAATGAATGCCTTCCTTTGGATACCCGATACCGAGCAACGCAGGGCGCGTCGCCCGCAGAAAAAAGCATTCCTTGCGCAGTTACCATGAGCGAGGAGTTCCCCTTGAGTTCTCCCTTTGTGCCGGCAGTAACCTATTATCTTGCCGCCATGCTGATTCTGGAGGAAAACGAGGACCTGAGCGATAAGCTCTTCTCGCTGTATACCGACGCGATCTCTACGCTGCAAATGCAGCTTCCCGCGAAGGTCGAAGGCATCAAAAACCGCTATCCCGGCGTCTGACCCCGTAAAAAATTTCCCGCCAATCCAAATCAAAAGAATTGACGGGCGCAAGGCGGCAAGAATTTGCCGCCTTGCATGAGAAAATTCCGCATCCTTGGCGCGCAAGGATGCGTTTACATAAAGCACGGGGCGACCGATCCGGTCGCCCCGTTTGATCATTCAGTTTGAAAACAGTGGCGGAAAGCGGAAGCTTTCCTCATCGATATCATAAAAATCGTGGTAAAAATCCGAGCATAGCTGTCCCAGGGGCGTCGCCGAGCGGAAGACACCGTATTCCTGTTTCATGATGGGATAATATCCGTCATCCGAGAAAACCAGATGCTCCAGAAGATTGACCTTGAACAGATCAAACGCCACTCTGACACGCTCGGTCACGTGCTTATCCTCTGCCGACGGCAATGCCCATCCGTGCGGGTGATTGTGCGCCAGGATCGCGTGAGAGGCTTTGGTGTAAAGCGCCTTTGTCGCGATATCCTGAATCGGCACGTCCGCAGAGTTGACCGATCCCACCGAAACGACCGACGCATCCAGCATCTCCATACGGTTGTTGAATAGGAGCAGATGGACCTGCTCACTCGTCGCACCTAAAAATCTGGGATGCAGAAAGGACACGATCTTGCTGATCTTATCATAGCAAACCACCGGCGCGTTGAGATCCTTGGCATAGCGCTTCATCATCTCAAGCACCAGCTTGATGGACACCGCGGCGCTCGGACCGATGCCCCTGACCTCCTGCAGGCTTTCCGGCGATGCCTCAAACACGCCGCGCAAGGAGCCGAAGCGCTCCAGCAGCAGGTGTGCGTACTCATTGGTATCCCCTCTCGGTATTGCGGAATACAGAAGCATCTCCAACAGCTCGTGCTCGTAAAAGGTATCGGGGGCGGATTTCAAGAAACGCTCTCGCATCCGCTGTCTGTGATTTTCATGCATGGGGTCACTTCCTTTTCAGCTTTCCGATCACGCGTCCCTTACAGCGCACGTCGCTGTAGTCCTTGAGCGGAATGGGTCCGTATTCGTCGTTGAGAGAGAGCAAACGGTCTCCGCCGTAGACCTTGAAGAAGCCGCTTCCGTCCAAAAGGAAGATTCCAAGCTCCCCGACCTCAACCGTATCGCTTTCCTGAACCAGCAGAACGTCGCCGTTGCGGTATTTCGGCTCCATGCTGTTTCCGCTGATGCGAAGCGCATAGGTCGCATCCTCAGTCTTGACGTTTTTGGGAATGGTGATGGTTTCGCATTTTGCCTCGTCCAGATAAACACCGACGCCGGCAGATACGGGCAGCTCATAGAGTGGGATAGAACGCTTTTCGGTTCTGACCTGCTCGCCCGCATAGCGACCGCCCGACGAAATGGGGCGCAGAATTCTTGCCTTCCCCTCACTTGCAGGCTGTGCGACCGACACCTTGGCTCCCTGTGCCGACACGCGCTCCGCTTCCTTGGAGATCACCGCGTCGACAAGGCTTCTCCCAAAGGAATCCAGGCGACGGTATTCCTCCATCATGCGGATCTCCTCGCCCGTAAGAGTATAGTTATTGGTATTTTCGGGAGCGCCGCTGACGACGTACTCCACCGAGCAATCCAGCGCGCTGCAAAGCGCTACGATGTTGGAAAGCTTCGGAGAATCGCTCATGCCCGCAAGGATCTTACTGAGTGTTCCAAGCGGAATTCCGGAACGGTTGGCAAGCTCCTCATTGGTCATCCTTTTTTGCGATTTTAAACGTTTGATACGATCAATATAGTTTTCCATTTTCGCCTCCGTTTTTCCGTTTACGGCTTTATTATAGCACAGAAGAATTGATTTGTAAATAGTTTTTCGAAAAATTTTTCTTTTTTTGGAAAAAACCTATTGACAAACCGAAAAACGTGTGCTATAATGAGGCTACGATAATTCCATTTTTGGTATTTTGGAGGTCGTTTATGAACGCATATTACGATAAAAACAATCAATTTATTTCCAATAACAGAATTTACGAGGCATATTTCACAGAAAGCAAAAAGAAGGAGCCCGCGGTCATTTCCGCCCTTCGTAAGATCCTTTCCTTTGTATATACCCTGCTGCTTCAGCTCGGATATGCGCGCATTCTGAAGGTGTGCATGATCCCGCTTCTTCTCGTCGGTTTCCTGGGCGTTGCCTGCGCGGTGGAAAGCGGCGCCATCAGCTTTGGCGTAGGCCTTCTTCTCCTCGGCATTCTGCTCTTTGCCGAGTATTTGCTTCTCCGCGGTAAGCAAGCCACCAAGAAGCGCTTCGAATAATCTCTCTTATGATAAGCAAAGGCGTCACCGCACGTGCGGTGACGCCTTTGCTTGTTTCTCAATCACTGTGGCTCACTCTGCTCCAAGCAGGATGTCGGCAAGCGCATCGCCGACAAGAAGCGCGCATCGCCTTGCCTCCTCGACTGTGTTTGCACCCGTGCCGATCTCGAGCAGTAAGGAATAGGGGGAAAGTTCCTGATTGAAGGATGCCTTCCGCAAGGATACGGGACGGCTGACAGAAGCGCCGTCAACATTCAGCCGACTCCGAAGCTGTAGGGCAAGAGAAAGATTTCTCTCCCAATTGGGGTGCTGTGTTCCGTTACAGTCACTCCCCACCACCGCCATGACCTGCGCGCATGGCTCGCGGGTATCCGACGCCGCGGTCCTGACGTATGCCCCATCAGACGTCATCACGGAATCCCGATGCAAGTCGATGACAAGACGAATGCTCGGATACGCGCGCAGATACTCCTCCACGGTTTTGGCAGACTCTCGGTACGCACCGGTAAGACCGCCCTCGTCCTGTCTTGCCGTGCAATGCAGCGTGGGGATCCCCCTGCGGTTGAGTGCTTGTGCCAGCGCTTCCCCCGCGACAAGGACGCTCCGCGCGTGATCCCGCGAATAGGTTTCATCCCCCGCTTCCCCCGCAAAGTAAGCCTTTTCTTCCATTAAATAGCTTTCGCTCGTGTGCGTATGTACGATGAGAACCAGGATCTCCTCTCCCACCGCTTCCAATCGGTGAGATTGATTCATCAGATCGACGACACTTGGCGTATAGGGTGTTTCGTTGTGCAGATATCCCACGCCAAGCTCGGGATAGGAAAGATCCTTGGAAAGGATCGGGGTGGCGCCCTCCGGAATGACGATCTCCTCGACGGGCGGATTTTCGGAGGAAGCGACCGTACCGCTGCTTGAGGGTACTTGTGTGTTTGGCGTGGCGGTCGTTTCCGTGCCGCCTCCCAAGTGCTTTCCAAGCCAGCCGTCCCCTGACGCGCTGTGAAAAATCGCCGTCAGCGCGAACGCGGCGACAAAGATCGCGCAGGCAATCAAAAATACGGCTAAAACGCGGTACTTTCCGCGAAAAGTGCCCTCAAGATTGACCGTTTCCTCCTCGTTTTGCCCTTCCTTTTTGACGGGTAGCTCTGACATGCTCAGCACACTCCTTCCGCTTTCGATCAGTCTTCTTCGCTCCATCCTATGTCGGCTGTATCGGAAATATGCGAAAAAAGGACTATAAATTCCCCGTAAATGCCATGCCGATCGCGTCCGCCAGAAGGCGGGACACCTGCTCGGTAATGACGTCGCTTTCCTTTGGGGAAACGAAAAAGCTTTTTCCCGTTTCCAGGACGTTCTGCAAGGGCTCGCTGACCTCCTCGATCCCCGCCTCGTGCAAGGCGTCGTAAACCAGCGTTGCCGAATTGACCACCGTCGGGACACCTACGGAGATCACGGGGACTCCCACGGTTTTCTGCGTGATCGCAGAGCGGTGGTTCCCCACTCCCGAGCCGGGAGAAATGCCCGCATCGGAAAGCTGAACCGTGGAAGCCAGACGCTCACAGCTTCGCGCGGCAAGTGCGTCTACTACGATCATAAGGTCGGGCTTGACAAAGCTGACAGCCCCCTTTAACAGCTCCAGTGTTTCGATCCCCGTTTGCCCGAGAACGCCCGGTGCCAGGGCGGAAAGCGCGGAGCATCCGATGATGCGGTAAAGAAACTGCTCGTGCTCGCGCAAATGCCGCGTTGCGGTCAAAAGTCCTACGGTTCGAGGACCGATGGCATCGGCAGTCAGTTCCGCATTTCCAAGCCCTGCCACAAAAACCTCGAAGCTTGCGTCGGGGAGCTTTCCCGTCAGCTTCTCACACATGCGGCACAGCTCCTCCGAAAGAAGATGCGCCAGAAGCAGGCGATCCTCCTCGGTCATGTGATGGATTTTTCCGCACTCTACCGTGATATAGCTTCCGCAAGGCTTGGAGAGCGCCTCCGACGCCTCCTGATTTTCGATCTGCAGGCTGCATACGCGAAAGCCTCCGACGCTATAGCTGCTCTGCTTGGTTCCCGCCATCGGCTCGCTCAGATCCTGCCGACTCTCACACGCAAGATCGCTATAGGCGTAATCGTTCATAAGGATTTCTCCCCTTTCCTCTCCGAAAAACTCTTGTGAAGGTTAATTTCCCAAGAAAATTAACAAAATATACATGAAAACCTTTGGGAAGTACTTGCAATTTTCTAAAAAATAGTTTATAATAGTTAGGTACTGTATGGCGCACACGCGTCAACTTTCCATTTTCTTACTTAGAGGAGGAACTACAACATGATGTCAAGACGGATTCTCGCACTTCTTCTGTGCGCCGTGATGCTCATCCCTTGCCTCGCTTCCTGCGCAAAAGAGGACAAGGATAACCCCGATCTCGGCCCGTACATCACCATGTACCTGTCCGACGAGATCTATGATCTCGACCCTGCCAACACCATCTACAACAAGGAGTCTCAGGCAATCGCCGCGATGCTCTTTGATACGCTGTTCAAGCTGGATGAAGACGGCAAGGTGAAGAAATCCTTGGTAAAGAGCTACAAGATCTCCGAGAACGAGCGCGACAACGACTACTCCATGACCTTGGTTCTCAAGGAGGCATACTGGAGTACTAAGTCCCTCATCACCTCCGATGACGTTGTTTTTACCTTCAAGCGCTTGCTCAACTCCAACAACAGCTTTGCTGCCGCATCCCTTCTGTACGACATCAAGAATGCCCGTGCAATCAAGGATGGCGACTGCTCCATTGACGACCTCGGTGTGGAAGCGGTTGAGCAGAACACCGTTAAGATCACCTTTGAGGGCAAGATCAACTACGATCAGTTCATGCTGAATCTGACCAACGTAGCAACTGCTCCCCTTTTGGAGTCTTACGTAAATAAAAATCCCGACTGGGCAAAGAAGGCATCCACCATCGCAACCAGCGGTCCCTTCAAGCTCGGTAAGATCAACTATGCCGACGAGCTCAGCGCAAGCGGCAACCCCGTCATGGTAAGCGATGACAACGCCATCAAGGCAAACGGCAAGGTTGAGGGCGGACTGTTCAACAAGAAGGCAATCTCCTTCTTCTATCTGGAGCGCAACCTGTATTATTACCGTGATTTCGAGCACGATAAGGTCACCAAGTCGGTCACTCCCTACCGCTTGCTGGTAGATTGCAGCAAGACCGATGATGAGATCTACGACGCTTACAAGAACGGCGATCTGTTCTACATCGGCGATATTCCCCTTTCCATCCGCGATAAGAAGCTGGTCAAGAATAACGTTGAGATTACCGACGCGCTTTCCACCTTCGTGCTTCTTCCCAACCAGAACGCGGTGATCAAGGACAGATACAGCGGTGAGGAAACCAGACTCTTCGCAAACGCGGACGTTCGTCAGGCACTCTCCCTTGCAATCGACCGTAAGACCATCGCAAAGGCAATCGTATACGCAGACGCCGCAACGGCTCTGGTCGGACACGGCATCTTCGAGGGCATTACCAACGGCAAGAAGGATTTCCGTGACGTCGGCGGCAAGCTGATCGCAACCTCTCCCAACATCGAGGAGGCTGCAGCACTTCTTGCAAACGCAGGCATCAATCCCGAGCACTACGCCTTCTCCATCAGCGTTTCTCTCCACGACGACGTCAACATCGCGATCGCGGAGATGGTTGCCGAGGCTTGGGGCGCGCTTGACTTTGAGGTCACCGTAAAGAAGATGGACACCATCCAGAACAACGACTACCTGGCTGAAATCGGTGAACCTCCCTCCGATGTCTGCGACGATCAGATGCACGACGCACTCACGCTCGGCACCTACGAGGTCGCTGCATTCGATTACCACGCATTCTCCGCAGACGCGTATTCCATGCTTTCCAGCTTCGCATTCGCGTTCTCCGGCATGGCAATGACCAACGATCCTCTGACCAACACCTACACGCCCAACGGTCACACCTCGGGCTATAACAGCAAGGCATTCAATGATATCATGGAAGCGATCTACTACCTCCCCTACTTCGCAACCCTGACCGAGGAGGATTGGGGCTTCCTTGGAATCTACGATACCAAGCAGGAGTACCAGGACGTCTACTATACCGTTCAGGCAATCTACGACGAGCACGGAATCACTCCCTCCAAAGATCCGAAGGATTGGACCAAGCAGAGAGCAAAGCTCCTTCACGAGGCAGAAAACATTCTGATCCTTGACGATATGGCGATCATTCCCGTTGTCTTCAACAAGCACGCAGTGTTGATTCACGACGACCTTTCCAAGGTCAGCGCAACCTACTACGCACCTGCGATCTTCCAGAAGACCAAGCTCAAGAACTACAAGGATTACGTAGCAGAGCTCAAGGAATTCCCCGGTAAGAAGGAAGAAGCTCCCGCAGAGGAATAAAAGCACAAAACAAAATTCGGTGCCGCACGGCTGTGCGGCACCTTTTTTGATTTTTTTTGCAAAAACCCTTGCATTCTAAAAAGCGATATGATATAATATGTAAGGTTAAAAGCATTGATGAAGTTGGCGGCAAAGCATAACGCCTGATCAGAGAGCGATCGCCATGGGCTGAAAGCGACGCGAGGATCGCTTTGTTTGCATTTCCCTTCGGAGCTTGCGGGGTGAAGACAACCGTATTTTGTCGGTAGCTTCGCACGGCTGACACCGTTATCCGTCACACAAGCGTTGATGCTCCGCATCAGAATTCGGGTGGTACCGCGGGTTTTTGCCTCGTCCTGATTTGTTGGGACGGGCTTTTTTTATTTCCAATATACAAGAACGTTACAGAAAGGATTCTTAATCAATATGAAGGAAAAGCTTACGAGCATTCGCCAAGAAGCGCTTGCCCTGATCGCTCAGGACGGCGCCGATCTCGAGCAAATCAAAATCAAATACCTTGGAAAAAAGGGTGAGCTGACTGCCGTTTTGCGCGGCATGGGAGCTCTGAGCGCAGAGGAGCGTCCGGTTGTGGGACAGCTTGCCAACGAGGTGCGTGCCGACATTGAGGCGGCACTGGGCGAGAAGGCACAGCAGCTTCGCGCGAGTGCCCTGGAGGCACAGCTGAAGGCTGAAAAGCTGGACGTCACCATGCCGGGATCCTCCCCCGCCGTCGGACATCTGCACCCCTTGACGCAAGTACAACGAGAGCTGGAGGACATCTTCATCGGTATGGGCTTCTCCATCGCCGAAGGACCTGAGGTGGAGCTGGATTACTACAACTTCCAGGCACTCAATATCCCCGAAAATCACCCTGCAAGAGATACGCAGGACACCTTCTATATCGCGGAAAACGTCCTGCTCCGTTCCCAGACTTCCCCCGTTCAGGTGCGCACGATGGAGCATCAGAAGCCTCCGATCCGCATCATCTCCCCCGGCAGAGTTTACCGCTCGGACGCTCTGGACGCAACGCACTCTCCCCTGTTCCATCAGCTGGAGGGACTTGTGGTCGATAAGGGCATCACCATGGGCGACCTCAAGGGGACTCTTGAGATCTTTGCGAAGAAGATGTTCGGTGAGAGCACCCGCATCCGCTTCCGTCCTCACCATTTCCCGTTCACGGAGCCGTCCGCTGAGGTGGACGTTTCCTGCTACGTGTGCGGCGGCAAGGGCTGCCGTCTGTGCAAGGGCGAGGGCTGGATCGAAATTTTGGGTGCCGGCATGGTACACCCCTTCGTGCTTTCCAACTGCGGCATTGATCCCGAGGAATACTCCGGCTTTGCCTTCGGTCTTGGCGTGGAGCGTATTGCCATGAAGAAATACGGCATCGACGACATCCGTCTGTTCTATGAAAACGACGAGCGTTTCTTAGAGCAATTCTGAGGAGGTAGCAAACTATGAATCTTTCAAGAAATTGGCTTTCCGATTTCGTCAACACCGACGGGATCGACAATCAGGAATACAGCGACCGCTTGACCATTACGGGCTCCAAGGTTGAGGGCTTTGAGGTCTTGGGCTCCGAGATCGAAAACGTTGTGGTCGCAAAGGTCACCGCGATGGAAAAGCATCCCGATTCCGACCATCTCTGGATCTGTCAGCTGGATGCGGGAGCGCGCGGCAACAACATTCAGATCGTCACGGGCGCGCAGAACGTATTCGTAGGTGCGCTCGTACCCGCAGCCCTTCCCGTGGCAAAGCTGCCCGGCGGTGTCATCATCAAGGACGGCAAGCTCCGCGGCGTCGAATCGCACGGTATGCTCTGCTCCATGGGTGAATTGCAGCTGACGGCGCACGATATGCCCGGCAAGGAGGAAAACGGGATCCTGATCCTGGACGGGGATTGCGAAAACCGTCTTGGCGAGGATATTTGTGACGTATTGATGCTCCGCGATACCTCCGTCGAATTTGAGATCACCTCCAACCGTCCCGACTGCCTTTCCGTCATCGGTCTTGCGCGTGAAACCGCGGTATCCTTTGACCGCGAGCTGACCGTCAAGGAGCCCGTCGTCAAGGGCTGCTCTGACGGGGATTCCGTCAACAAGTATCTCAGCGTTTCCATCTCCGCTCCCGATCTTTGCTACCGTTATGCGGCTCGCGTGGTCAAAAACGTCAAGATCGCGCCCTCGCCCCTGTGGCTCCGCATGCGTCTGCGTGCTTCGGGCGTTCGTCCCATCAATAACATCGTGGACATCACCAACTACGTCATGCTCGAGTACGGTCAGCCGATGCACGCGTTCGACTACTCTTGCCTTGACGGTGCTCAGATCGAGGTTCGCCGCGCGCAGAACGGCGAGCGCTTCCAATCTCTGGACGATATCGAGCACACGCTGGACGAGTCTATGCTCGTCATTGCAGACGGCAAAAAGGCTTGCGCTCTGGCAGGCGTTATGGGCGGTGCAAACTCCGAGATCACCGATGCGACGGCAACGGTCGTATTTGAATCCGCTTGCTTCAACGGCGCCTCCGTCCGCGTGACCGCGAAGAAGAACGGCATGCGCACCGAGTCCTCCGCCCGCTTTGAAAAGGGCTTGGATCCCGAAAACTGCATGGCAGGCTTGCAGAGAGCTTGCGAGCTGGTCGAGCTTCTTGGCGCGGGTGACGTGGTCGACGGTATCATCGACGTCTATCCCACGCCCGCTACGCAGACAGTGCTTCCCTTCACGCCCGATCGCTACAACGAATTCCTTGGCATGAGCATCCCCGTTGAGCACATGCTCAATACACTGACAAAGCTTGGCTGCCGCGTCGAGGACGGCAAGATCTACGTACCCTCCTTTCGCGCCGACCTCGGCTGCATGAACGACATTGCCGAGGAGGTCTGCCGCATTTACGGATACGATCAGATCGAATCCTCCAGCATGAACGCAGAAACGACGCTTGGCGGTCGAAACGCAAAGCAGCTCTTTGAGGTCAATACCGAAGGAGCGCTTGTCGGAATGGGATATTCCCAGATCCAGACCTACTCCTTCATCAGCCCCAAGTATTACGATAAGATCCGTATGTCCGCAGACGATGCGAAGCGTCGCTCGGTCGTGATCTCGAACCCCTTGGGCGAGGATACCTCGGTCATGCGTACGACGGCTCTCCCCTCTATGATGGAGGTGCTGGCACGCAACAACAACTTCAACAACGAAAACGTACGCCTCTTTGAGATCGCAAGCATTTATCTTCCCAAGGAGAGCAAAAATGAATTGCCCGACGAGCGACGCGTTCTGACACTGGGCGCTTACGGTGACACCGATTTCTACGCGCTCAAGGGCGTATGCGAAAATCTTTTGCACTTGGCAGGCATCCAAAAGGCGACCTACACCGCTTGCACGGACAACGCCTCCTATCATCCCGGCAGATGCGCCGTCATCACCGCGGAGGACGGAACTCTGCTCGGCGTGTTCGGTCAGGCACATCCGCTGATGGCACAGAATTACGGCTTCTCCGCACCCGTATTCGTAGCGGAGCTGGATTTTGATACCGTCTTTGCGAAGGCGAACACCGAGAAGGTCTACGCGCCCCTGCCCAAGTACCCCGCTACCACGCGTGACTTCTCCTTCGTATGTCCCGAGGAGCTGGAGGTAGGAACGCTGATGAGCGTCATGGAAAAGGCGGGCGGCAAGCTTGTCGAGGGCGTTGCACTCTTCGACATTTACCGCGGTCCTCAGCTTGGCGAAGGCAAGAAATCCGTTTCCTTGCGCGTCACGCTCCGCGCCTCCGACCGCACTCTTACGGTCGAGGAAGCAGACAAGGCGTCCAAAAAGATCCTCAACGACCTCAAATTCAAGCTGGGACTTGAATTAAGAGCGTAAAAAACAAAAAAGCAAGCCGCTGAAGATTCAGCGGCTTGTATTTTTATGATTTTTTCGGATACTCCTTTACCCTTTTGATATGCGCAAAGGCTGCCTTTTCTCCTTGCTTTGCAAGGATCGTCAGCCACTCCTCGAGTAGGTCTGCCGTGTCGGGATGCATCTTCTTGCGCGCGCTTCCTTTTTGAAAATACGCCAGTGGGTGTGCGTCGGTGTAATTCTTTCCCTGATAGATCTTGCTTGCGGCAACGCGATCGCAAAACATCTCCTTCACAAAGCGCACGGGCATGGGCACGGGCTCGTAGAGCTTGGTCTGCGTATTCAGATCGTTCCAATACTCAAAATGGTGGCGGTTTCTGCCCTTGTGGTGCATCCACGCAAGCGAATAGCCGTACAGCTCGCGCTCGCGCTCGTTGGGGCTTCTCGTTCCTTGGTAATATTTTGCGCCCGGGAAAAACTCAGTGGGCGTGTATTTCGAGAGATCGTGAAACAGCCCCTGCCAACCGATGCCCGCGCGAAAGCAATGCGCCATGACCTTGTGACGGTGCCTTGTGATGGTGTAAAAGTGCAAAAACGGATGCGCCACGACCATTCCTCCTGTGTTTTCTTTCCTCTATTATACACCAAAGGCGCGACTTCGTCAATTCCAAAATCAAAAATCATACGGCGCGGATGCAAGATTGCATCCGCGCCGTTCTGATTACAAAAGAATACAGATCAAGCCGTTGCTGCCCTCGTTGATGATGCGCTCCAGCGTTTGCGAAAGCTTTTTGCGCGACTCCTCGGGCATGTGCTCCAGCTTTGTGTGAAGCCCCTCGTTGACCAGCTCGTACAGAGATTTTCCGAACATATTGGATTGCCAGATGCTCTTGGGATCCTCCTCGAACTCCTTGAGCATATACCGCACGAGATCCTCGGACTGCTGCTCGGTTCCCACCATCGGATTGATCTCCGCCTCAATGTTGGCACGGATCATGTGTACCGATTGTGCCGCCGCGCGGAGCTTGACACCGTATCCTCCCGCCTGCTTGACGATCTGCGGCTCCTCTAAGTGCAGATCCTCCACGTCAGGCATCACGATGCCGTACCCGGTAGTATTGACCTGCTCGAGCGCCTCCTTGACCTTGTCGTATTTTTCTTTGACCGCGGCAAGCTCACGCACAAGTCCTACCAGCTGCGCTTCCCCATCAATGGGAAATCCCGTCAATTCGCTGATCACCTCGTAATACAGGGCATCGGGCATTTTGACCGAGAAGGTCGCGCATCCGCATCCGAAATCCAGAGATTGAAGCGTGACGTCCTCGACGTATTCGTTCTCCGAGAGTGCCAGAAATGCGTTCTTGACGTCACCGATCCGCCTTACCCCCTCGGCACACTTTTTGATGGAATTCTGCAACGACGCGCGAACGCGGTGTGTATCATCCAGCGCCGTCGTCCACGAGGGGAGCTGGACCTCGATCTGCGCGACGGGAAATTCCTCCAGAACAAGTCCCAAAATATGGCGGATATCCTCGGCATCCAGCTCCAGACAGCTGATGAGTGCCACGGGAACACCGTACTTTTCCTCCAGCTCCAGGGCAAGATTGCGCGCACCCTCCGAATCGGGCACGGCGGAATTAAGAATGATGGCAAAGGGCTTGCCGATCTGGCGCAGCTCTCCGACAATTCTCTCCTCCGCTTCTACGTAGGACTCCCGCTTGATCTCCCCGATCGAGCCGTCCGTGGTGATCAGCATTCCGATGGTGGAATGCTCTACGATCACCTTATGCGTTCCCATTTCCGCTGCCTCGACAAAGGGCATCGGCTCCTCTCGCCAAGGAGTCCGCACCATGCGAGGAGCGCCGTCCTCGATCGCTCCCATCGCCTCGGGGATCAAATATCCCACGCAGTCGATCATACGCACACGCATGTGCGCGTTGTCCTCAAGCACGATGGGCACCGCCTCCTCGGGGATAAACTTAGGCTCGGTCGTCATCACGGTCTTTCCCGCCGCCGATTGCGGAAGCTCGTCACGGGCGCGCTCCTTGGAGTAGCCTTCCTCGATATTCGGAAGCACCACCGACTCCATAAAGCGCTTGATAAACGTCGATTTGCCACTCCGCACGGGACCGACGACACCAACGTAAATGTCCCCACCCGTCCGCTCGGCAATATCCTGATAAATGGAATGCTCAGGCATACTATAACCTCCCTATATTGCGTTGCTACAATATATGGAGCAAGCCCGCGTTTTAGAACAAAAAAAGACAGGCAGAGGATCTGCCTGTCCAAAATTGAGCACGTACGTGCCCTCGGTCAATACAGCGTCTTGGGATATACGCCGCTTTCATGGAGTGCGGCAAGCTCCGCAATTACATCCTCGCGGTCTGCCTGATAGGTGATGCCGAACCAGCGATCGGGAGAGGTCAGCGCCTTGACGCGGATGCGCTTCTCCTTCAGGAAATCGCCAACCATCACGGGAAGCAGGCACTCTGCCTTGAGCTCCTCGGGAGAAAGAGCGCGGAGAAAATCCTCAAAGTAGGTCTGCATATCGGCAAGGAGATCGGGATGGAAGCCCCAAAGGTTCATCGAAACGGGCTCGCTGCCCGTCAGCTTTCCAGTCTTGCTGACGATGCTGTGCGCCTCGTCATAGTGGATCTCGTGCGTTTCCTGAATGCCCGAAAGGCGTCCGCGGCACAGGCGGCAAACACCGCGCGTGACTCCTCCGTTCTCGCTCATGGTGTTGCCGAGAACGTAAGGAATGATGCAGGCATCCTCCTTGGAAGCCATGCCGTCCAGAAGCTTTTTCATCATCACGAAGGCTTCTCTGCCATAGTAATCGTCGGCATTGACCGTCGCGAAGGGACCTGCGATGACATCCTTTGCGCAAAGCACGGCATGCGTCGTGCCCAAGGGCTTGACACGCTCTGCGGGAACGGTATACCACTCGGGAACCTGCGTCATATCCTGCACAACGTAGTCCACGCGAACACGGCCCTCAAGCTTTTTTCCAATGCTCTCGCGCACCAGCTCTACCATCTCCTCCTTGAGGATAAAGACGATCTGGGTAAAGCCTGCCGCAATCGCGTCATAGATGGAATACTCCATCAGGATCTCTCCGTTCGGACCTACCTGGGAGATCTGCTTGTTGCCTCCAAAGCGGCTTCCGAGTCCGCCTGCCAAAATAACCAACGTCGTTTCCATGTTTTTTCTCCTTTATGCTCTGATTGATTTTACCCTATTACTGTTCTCTTAAAAAATAGGGAGGATTTTTGTGCTCATGCTCCGAAAAATCGGCGCGAAGGTATTCGCGCAAGCGCGCAGGATCGATATCCAAATCGGTCGTCATCGCGTACTCCAGCAGATGTCGGAAGGCATCGGGCTGGGAGGTTCGCTGAAGCGAGTGCGGAACGTGTTTGCGGTAATATTCCGAAAGCCCCTCAAAAAATGCAAAGGGGGACGGCATGCGCGCGTTCAGATACCAGAGCGTGTGAGGGAATGCCCCGCTCTCGCAGTATCGCTCCAGCACCTCGGCGATACGGGACAGCCTTTGCATCTCGGCAAAGCTGATCCACCGGCTCTGCAAAACCGTATAGGGTGGCTTTGATAGGAAGCGGTAGCCGTATTTCTCTTTATCCCGCCGGAGTGCCGTTCCGTGCAAAAGTTTCAAAAATCCAAGCTGAAGCACGTCACAAGCTCCGTACGCTTCGTCAAAGGAGCGCGCAAAGCTCGCATAATCCTCATACGGAAGTCCCGCGATCAGATCCAAGTGCACGTGCAGATTCCCCATTTGGTAAAGGCGTCCGGTAGCCTCCAAGGTTTTTTCTGCATCAAGGTGACGCGCGGATGCCGAGAGCGTTTTTTGGTTGGTGCTTTGCAAGCCGATCTCAAGCCTGACCTTCCCCTTTGGAAAGCGGGACAGGATCGCAAAGCTCTCCTCATTCAGCAGTGCCGCACAGATCTCAAAGTGATAGCACTTGGTATATTTCTCATCCAAAAGCGCCGACCAGATGGCGTTGGCGCGGTGAATATCAAAGTTGAAGGTGCGGTCCACCAGCTTGATGACGCGAACGGTCGTGGGCAGCCTTTCAAACTCCGCAAGCTCCTCAAGGACCTGCGGCACATCCTTTGCGCGCACGCCCGTGGTCGCGGAGGACAAACAGTAGGCACAGCTGTAAGGACAGCCGCGCGAGGATTCGTAATACGCAAGCGTTCCGCATCTTTCGTCCGCACGGTAAAGAAAGCCGTTCGGCTTCAAAAAATCCCGACATTCACCGTCTTGGATGCGGTCGGGCTCCTCGCCCCTTTCCCATTGCGCGCAAAGCCTTGGAAGAACGTCCTCCCCCTCGCCGCGGACGATGACGTCTGCAAACGGGAGTGCTTCAAAGCGCTCGCAGTCAAAGGACACCTCAGGGCCTCCTAAGACGATGCGGGAGGTGGGAAGCAGATCGTGCAACGCCTGTGCCAAAAGGAGCATGGGCTCCAGATTCCAGATATAGCAGGAAAAGCCGTACACGTCGGCTCGGTGCCCGTACAGCTCCTCTAAAACGTGCGAGGTACGGTCCTTTAAGGTGTTCTCCTGCAGGATGACGGTGTGCCCTGCCTGCTCCAAGGGTGGGCGCAGGCATCGCAGGGAGAGCGAGGAATGCGCAAAAGAAGCATTGAGCGTAAACAAAACGATCTTCATATGCGCGCCTCCCGATCCTGATCTCTTTTTTAGATTATATCACAGTTTTTTCCGTTTTGCAAGACAAATAACGCATCAATAAAATCTTTTGTAAACTGCTCCTTCTTCGGAAAATCCATTGCCTGCATATAGATCTCCTCCAAGGCAAAATGTGCGTTTCGGACGGAGGAAAGCTCCAAAAGTGCCCCCTTGAGGAGCTCCTTTCTCGCTCGCTCCGCGTGACAGTAGCGCTCGCGGATCGCCCTCATCGCGTGTACGTCCACAAAGCGGCGCATCCGGATCGGTCGCTGATCACTTCCCCAATCCTTCTCTTTTCCGATGACGAATGCAACCGAGCAGTCCTGTACGAAAATCGCCTCCAGCCGATCGGGGCAAACGGGATGATAGGCAAGACGCAAAGAAAGCTCTTTCTTCTTTGCCTGCTCAACAAGAGCCGCGAGCAAAAGCGGTCCGCTCTCCTTGCAGTCCTCAATCAAAAAGATCTGCTTGGCGGAGCGCAAATAGGAATCCAGCACCACCTCCCCCTTCATGCCGATGCTGTGAATGAGCGCGGGAGAGGAGGAAAATCCCGTTCCGCACGGAAGCTCCCTTGCAAGCAGCGCTGCAAGCCGCGAAATTCCATCGCGCTTGATATAAGGCGCTGCCATGGCTTCCTTTACCCGCATCATCTCTCCCACACCCGCAAGATAGCGATAGGCGCGTGCATAGGCCTCTTTTTTTTCTTGGCTGCAGCGAAGAATTTCCTCCTTGCGGCTTCTGAGCAGCTCTGCATCCCAGAATGCGCCGAGGTCGATCAGCGATTCCCTGACCCCCACAAGGCTCGGCTCGTACACGTGCGGCGCCGTCGCATCCATCAGGGCAAGGCAATCCTTTCCTTTTGATAAAATAATGCCGTCGAGCGAGTCGGGATCCGAGGAGCAATAGATGTACTCGCAATGATATCCTACCTTCTCCCCTTTTTGTGCTACCTCGCGCAAAAATCGGTTTTTGCCCGTTCCGGGTCCTCCCTTGACGGCAAAGACGCGCCCTATGCGCGCATGGTCAAAGCATGCGTGATAATCGCTGTAAAAGCCCCTTGCGCTGTTTGAGGCAACGAAATAAGCGTCCTCATTGGTGTGCTTGAATTGCATTCTGACTCTCCTTTTTCATTTTTTTGCGATATCAGTATATGCAAGTGGACAAGAGGTGTTCTTTTTTGGAAGTTGTCCGCATAGGATAAATCAGAACCACGGAAGGAGAAGGTGTTATGACGTCGCATTTTCAAGCAAAAAGGCTCCCGTATCTGCCATCCGAGCTGCAGGCTCTTTTGCCGCCTCCCCTGTGGGAAGCAATCCTGCACAGCGGTGCTCCCGCCATTGAGGAGATCCGCCTTTCGGTTGGTCGAGTCGCAAGCGTGACCGCGATCGGGAAAAGCTATCCGACAAAGCATCTGTGCGATGCCGACGAGATCGGCGGGATCTTCAAGCGGATGTGCGGAGGCTCTCTGTACGCGCACAAGGAAACCATTTGCCGAGGCTTTCTGACGCTGGAGGGCGGTATCCGCGTCGGCGTGTGCGGACATGCCGCCGTGGAAAACGGCAGACTGATCGGAGTCAGCGATATTTCGGGGCTTGTCATCCGCATTCCGCACAAGGCGGACGTCAGCGGTGCGGGTATTTTGGAGCTGCTCGGCACCAAGGGCGGCGTTTTGGTCTATTCCCCACCGGGCGTCGGAAAAACCACCTTGCTGCGCGCCATCGCAAAGCAAGCGGCGTCCGATGCCTACGGCATCCGCACGGTCATTGTGGACACGCGCGGAGAGCTCGGCTATGGGATGGACGGAAGTCACTTGGCGCTGCAGATCCTCTCGGGCTATCCGCGTGCCATCGGAATCGAGATCGCGGTGCAAACGCTGGGAGCGCAGCTGATCGTCTGCGACGAGATCGGGGACGAGAGTGACGCAAGCGCCTTACTTGCTTCCGCCAACCGTGGCGTTCCCATGCTTGCCTCCGCCCACGCTTCAACGATACAGGAGCTGCTCCTGCGCCCCTCGATCCTACGCTTGCATCAGGCGCAGATCTTTTCCTTTTATGCAAGGATATCACGCGACGCCGGCAACCGTCTTTCCTATCAGATCCTTTCCCACGGAGAAGCCGAGCTGCTGCGTAAGGGGAGCTCGTGATGCGTGGAAAAGCATTGGGCGCGCTCTTTCTTGTCGGGTGCGCCGTCACGGTAGCCCAGCACTTGATCAAGCGTGAAAGATCCGCGCTTGCGGCACTGGATGCCTGGATCGCGCTGCTGGGCGAGATCCGAACGCAGATCGATTGCTTCCTCTTACCCATCGACGAGATCCTGCAAAATACGCGCTTGGAATGCTTCCAAGCCTTTCTGCAAGGCAAAAAGCCGATCAGTCTTGCTCAAGCGCTCCATGCAACCTCCCCTTGGCTGGACGCAGAGAGTCAGCGGATTCTTTCAGACTTTGTAGCAAGCTTCGGAGGAAGCTATTCGGAGGAGCAGATCAAGCGCTGCGATCTCTGTCTTAGTGCTCTGCAAAAGCATCGGGAGCGTATCTCCGTAGAACTCCCCAAGCGAAAAAAGCTTTACCTTGCGCTTTCCTCCTGCGCGTCCGTAGGGCTTGCGATCCTGCTTTGGTAAAATATCACTACGTGTAAAATGAAAGGAGAAGGTCATCAAAATGGATATATCCCTCATTATCAAAATCGCGGGCGTCGGACTCCTCGTCGCGGTCGCTACGCAGGTGCTGAGCAAAACGGGACGGGACGAGCAGGCAACCTTTGTAACCGTTGCCGGCATTCTTGTGGTGCTGATGCTTCTGGTCAATCAGATCAAGGAGCTCTTTGACCTGATCACCTCGGTTTTCGGCATGTAAGATGAACGTGCTGCAGCTTTGTATGATCACCGCCCTCGGGGTGAGCGTCTGTCTGATTTTGCGGAGCACAAAATCGGATTTTGTCCCCCTCGTGCGCGTCGCCTTTCTCGTCATTCTCGGCATATTCGCCATCGGAATGTGCTCCCCCTTGATCGAATATCTTGGAGAGCTTGGGAGCAACGCCGCATTGCTTGGACACGCCCCTGTGCTATTCAAGGCCTTGGGGGTGGCGATCCTGACCGAGCTTTGCTCTCAGATCACGCGGGATTGCGGGGAGGGGACGCTTTCGCAGGGTGTGGAAGCGGTTGGAAAAATACAGATCCTGCTTCTATGCCTTCCCTTGATCAAGGAGCTTCTCTCGCTTGCCGTGGGACTGCTCGAATGGGGGGAGGGATAAGATGCTGCGACTACGGAAGCGGTGGCAATTTCTTGCCCTTTCTCTGTTGCTGGTATGCCTGCTCGCCCTCCCCATCTCTGCCGAACAAGCATCGACCGATCAACTCGGAACGGTACTGCCCGAGGAATACCTGACCTTTGTGGAATCCTTGCCGCCCGAGGTACAAGCACTCCTTCCCGAGGGGCTTTTTTCGACGGACGCGAAGGAGGTGGAGGCGGCACTGACGGAAATGTCCGACTTTTCCTATCTGTTGCGCACGGGACTTTCGATGCTCGGCTTGGAGCTGTTTGGCAGCGTCCGCCTTTTGTTCTCAGTCTGCGGCGTGCTGATCCTCTCGGCAGTCTTCTCTACCGTCAAGACCTCCCTACAAGGAAAGGCCAGCGCCAAGGCGTTCTCCTTTTGCACCACCCTTGTCATGCTTCTTACCCTCGTCAGCGTCGGGTTTACGTGCATGTCCTCAGTGGGCGCGTATTTTGAACGGCTGCTGCAATTCACGACGCCCCTGATCCCCCTGACCTCGGCATTGTACGCGATGGGTGGCAACGTCACGACCGCCATGACCTCCACGTCAACGCTTTCAATCTTTATGGTGCTGATGGAAACGCTGGTCGGAAGGAGTGTGCTTCCCTTTTGCAGCATCTGCTTAGGGGGTGCCACGGTAAGCGCCTTGAACAGCTCTTTGCGTCTTGGCACCCTGCTCACAACATTGAAGCGGAGCTACACGACGCTGCTTGCCTTTTTGATGATGCTTCTGCTTGCCATGCTTGCCATGCAGAGCACGCTTGGAAGCCGTGCCGATACCCTTGCGATGAAAAGCGCGAAATTCGCAGCGGGGAATCTCATCCCCGTGTTGGGCGGCTCGGTTTCGGAGCTTCTGCGCTCCCTTGGCGCGGGTGTCAGCTATTTGCGCTCCACGGTCGGAATCTGCGCCCTTCTGCTCCTGCTTCTGATGCTGTTCCCCACGCTGATCCGTCTGTTTCTCTACCGTACGGTATTTCTTCTGGGAGCTTCGATCGCCGATCTGCTCTCCTGCGATACCGAGAAAAAGCTCCTGGACGAATTCGCCTCGATCGGAGGCTTTCTCATCACGGCGGTCTGCATCTGCTCGGGCGTTCTGATCCTCTCGCTTTCCCTGTTCATTCACTCCGCCTCGGCGATCGGATAAGGAGGGATTCTATGAAGCAATATCTGCTCGGCATCCTCGTAGCCACACTCCTGATATCCATTCTCCGGATCCTATCGCCCGAGGGGGAAAGTGTGTTTTCGCACTATAAGCTCCTGACTTCTCTGTTTTTACTTTGCATCCTGCTCGCCCCCGCCGCAAGCGCGTTGGACGCATTGCACGGTGTGATCGAGGGAGAGCTTCCCTTCCCGTGGGAGCAGGAGGATGAGAAGTCCGACTACGTGGAGAGGTGGGAGGGCATCAAGGACGACGCGTCAAGGGATTATATCACGCAGCTTCTGACACGGACGCTGGAGGAGCAATGCTCCGTTCCGACGGGCGAGATCCGCTGTGTGATCGACTGGGGAGAGGACGGAACCCCTTTGCGAGCAACCGTTTTTTTGACGGGAAGCGCAATCTGGAAGGATCCGAAGGTCATGGAGGCACTGGTAGAGGAGCTCCTTGGCTGCCCCTGCCAAAGTGCCATTGAATGAAAGGAAAACAACGATGAATCTGAAATTTTGGAAAACAGCCGATCCTTCCAAAAAATCGGGCTGGCAGGTCTGGATCCTCGTCGCGGGGGCGGCACTCGGGATCTTATTGCTGGTCACGGGAGGCAACGGCGGAACGGCAAGCAAGAAAGAGGAGTGGACGCAGGAGTCCACCAATTTGCAGGATGAGATGCTTCTCTATCAGGCACGTCTGGAGGAAAAGATCCTAAAGCTCTGCCAATCGGTTCCGGGGGTGAGCGATGCTAGCGTCATCGTCACGCTGTCGGGAAGCTTTTCCTCGGTATACGCCACGGAATTCTACGGCGATGACGTAAGATACGTCGTGCTCGGAAACGGTGCCTCGGAAAAGCCACTCTTTCTCTCCTCCACGCCACCAAAGATCTTAGGAGTCGGTATCGTTTGCCGCGGAGGGGAATCTCCCACCGTGCAAAAGGAGCTGACCGATCTGCTTTCGGCGAGCCTGGATCTTCCCAGCAACCGCATTCACGTATCCGCAAAATAGCGCATAAAAAGCTGCGCAAAGAAAAAAGAAAGCGCATATTCCAAGCACGCTCCACATATGTTATAGCGAATGAATTACAGGAGGATTTACTTATGAACAACCCATGCACTGCTCTCTGCGAGGTCAAAAAGACCAATAAGCTCCGAGTTTTCTTTGAAAAAATCGGAAAACGGAATCTGATCATCGCGTGCTCTGTCATTCTCATCGGTGCCGCCGTATGGCTCAATTGGATGCTCTTTGCAGGCAAGCCCGCAGACGGCTACGACGGATACGATCAGCCCAGCGGCGGCGTATCGGATAGCCTGAACCAGGGAGGCACGAGCACCGACAGCGCAACGAACGCCACCAACACCTATTTCTCCGCAACCCAGATCAGCCGCCAGAAGGCGCGGGATGAAGCGCTGGAGGTTCTGCAAGCCGTTGTGGACAACGTCGAGGCGGACGAAGCCATGAAGAGCGAAGCGCTGGAAAGCATCGCCGCGATCGCAGACGAGATCCAGAAGGAAGCAAACATCGAATCTCTCATCACCGCCAAGGGCTTTGCGCAGTGCGTAGCAGTTTTGAACGGTGACACTGCTTGCATCGTCGTGCAGGCAGAGGAGCTGCAGGCATCTCAGCTGGCACAGATCAACGCCATTGTTTACGAGCAGACGGGAATCACACCCGCAGGCATTACCATCATCAACAAATAAAGCAAAACGGATGGGAGATCGCATATCTCCCATCCGTTTTTTCAGAGCTGACGGCGCATCTTGGCAAGTGCTCCCTTCTCCAGGCGTGAAACCTGCGCCTGTGAGATCCCAATCTCCTCGGCGATCTCCATTTGCGTTTTGTTTCGGTAAAAGCGCAGATTGATGATCCTGCGCTCTCTGTCGGTCAGCTGCTTCATTGCCTCGCGGAGCACAATGTTTTCCATCCACATCTCATCTCCCCCCGACGAGTCCGAGAGCTGATCCATCAGATACAGCGCGTCGCCGTTGTCATTGAATACCGGCTCGTAGAGAGAAATGGGCTCGATGATCGCCTCCATGGCGTGTAGCACGAGCTCCCGCTTTTCTCCAAGGCGCGACGCGATCTCGTCAACGGTTGGCTCGCACTCCTTTTGCGCAAACAGCTCCTCGCGAACGGCAAGCGCGCGGTAGGCAAGGTCACGGACAGATCGACTGATGCGAATGGCGTTGTTGTCGCGCAAATAGCGGCGGATCTCCCCGATGATCATGGGAACGGCGTAGGTCGAAAACTTGACGTCCATATCCACGTTGAAATTATCCACCGCCTTGACAAGACCGATGCACCCGACCTGAAACAGATCGTCCAGATTCTCGCGCCGTCCGGTGAAGCGTTGAATGATCGACAGAACGAGGCGCAGATTGCCGTAGATCAGCTCACGGCGTGCCTCCTCGTCGCCCTGCCTTGTCCGTTTGAGCAGTTCCCTTTTTTCTTCGTCGCTGAGCACCTTGAGGTCAGCGGTGTTGACGCCGCAGATTTCCACTTTGTTATAATACATTCCCTGTTTCTCCGCTTTCGTTTTCAAAAAAAGTATTGACAAACGGGCAAGAAGGTTATTCAAGGCAGAATCTTCCAAGCTTCCCAAAAAAAGTGGGAGATTTTTCTCAAAAAGGGGTTGCAATGCGCCTTCATTTGTGATACAATAAGATGCACGGAAGCATAGCTCAGTTGGTTAGAGCGCACGGTTCACATCCGTGAGGTCGAGAGTTCAAGTCTCCCTGTTTCCACCAAAAACAATCAGGACACCCAACAGGGTGTCCTGATTGTTTTTGACGAAAAACTGCTTGACGAAGAACTCCGCAAAATGCGAAGCGTTTTGCTCTACGTGCGCCAAGCAAAATAATCGATCACCACTGCATAAAAGCGCACGTTTGAGTTCTGAGCCTCCCTGTTTCCGCCGAAAAGGAACGAAAAAAGCTTCTACCTTTTGTCAGGTAGAAGCTTTTTTTCAGCGGATATCTACGTTTACTTTCTTTCCGGTTCCGGCAGAAGCCGCCTTGATCACGGTGCGGATCGCCTTTGCGATCTTGCCGTGTCTGCCAATGACCATGCCCATATCGTCCGGTGCCACGGTCAGGGTCAGGGTGATGCTGCGATCATCCTCCTCCTTGAAAACCTGGACCTCATCGGGCGAATCGACGATCGCCTTGGCGATGTTGAGCAAAGTTTCCTGCAAGTTCACCATTATCAGTCTCCTGTACGGTGTGATCAGTCAACGATGCCGCTTTTCTTGAGCAGGGACTTCACGGTTTCGGTGGGCTGTGCGCCGTTTGCAATCCACTGCTTTGCCTTCTCTGCGTCGATCTTGATCTCAGCGGGGTTGGTCAGGGGATTGTAGTAACCGATCTCCTCGATGAAACGACCGTCTCTGGGAGAACGGCTGTCCGCAACAACGACACGGTAGAAGGGAGCCTTCTTTGCACCCAGTCTTCTCAGTCTCATTTTTACTGCCATGATTTGTTTCCTCCAAATATCATTTTTATTTTTTTCATATGAATGAACGGTGAATTCAGAATGGCATCTTCATTCTGCCGAGCATTTTCTTTCCTTGACGGGACTTGCCCATGTCACTGAACTGCTTCATCATCTTCAGCATTTGCTCAAACTGACGAAGCACCTTGTTGACCTCCTCAACGGAGGTTCCCGATCCCTGCGCGATACGCTTTTTACGCGATGCGTTGATGATCTCGGGCTTCTCACGCTCTCTCGGAGTCATGGAATGGATGATCGCCTCGGTGTGCGCGAGCATCTTTTCATCGATCTTGGCATCCTTCAACGCCCCGGGCTTGATCCCCGGCATCATGCCCATGATCTGGTCCAGACTTCCCATATTTTTGAGCTGCGCGAGCTGCGCAAGATAATCGTCCAGGGTAAAGGTCTGCTGACGCATCTTCTTTTCCAGCTCCGCCGCCTGCTTCTCGTCAAACGCCGCCTGCGCCTTGTCGATCAAAGTCAGCACGTCGCCCATTCCCAGAATGCGCGATGCCATGCGGTCCGGATAGAAGGGCTCGATGGTGTCGAGCTTTTCACCCGTACCCACGAACTTGATGGGCTTGCCCGTGACGTAGCGGATGGAGAGTGCCGCACCTCCGCGCGTGTCACCGTCAAGCTTTGTCAGGATCACACCCGTAATATCCAACAGATTGTTGAAGCTTTCCGCCACGTTGACCGATTCCTGACCGATCATCGCGTCCACCGTCAAAAGGATCTCGGTGGGATGGACCGCTTCGCGGATGTCGCTGAGCTCCTGCATCAAAACCTCGTCGATCTGCAGACGTCCCGCAGTATCGATGAATACCATATCGTATCCCTTCAGGCGGGCATGCTTGACGCCCTCCTTGGCAATCTCGACGGGAGAGATCTGATCTCCCATGGTAAACACCGGGATCACCAGCTTTTCGCCCACGACCTGCAGCTGCTTGATGGCGGCTGGACGGTAAACGTCACACGCAACCAGCAAGGGACGCTTGCCCTGCTTTTTATAAAGACCTGCAAGCTTGCCTGCGTGGGTGGTTTTACCCGCGCCCTGCAAGCCAACCATCATCACGACCGTGGGAGGTTGGGATGCAATGGTCAATTTAGACTGCGAGCCGCCCATCAGTCGGGTCAGCTCCTCGTTGACGATCTTGACGACCTGCTGTGCGGGGAGCAAGGATTCCAGCACCTCGCTACCGACTGCACGCTCGGATACGATTTTGATAAAGTCACGTACAACCTTGAAGTTAACGTCTGCCTCCAGGAGCGCAAGCTTGATCTCTCGCATTCCTGCCTTGACGTCTGCCTCGGTCAGTTTTCCCTTGTTGCGAAATTTTTTGAAGGCATTGTTTAGCTTTTCTCCAAGACTTTCAAACATAAGCTACCTCCTTTTTCGTAAATGACGCACTCAACGAACCGTTTCCGCAAGCTCCTGCGCCGCCCGATAGATCTCTCCCTCAATACCGGCAGAATCAAGCAGGCGTAACAGCTCCGCAGAGCTTTCCTGCGCACGCGAGAACCGTGCGGCAAGACCGAGCTTTTCCTCGTAAAAGTGCAATTCTTCCTCGGCTTTTTTGATCAGATCTCTTACCCCTTGACGGGAAATGCCGATCTCCTCGGCAATCTCCCCCAGAGAGAGATCGTCATTATAGTAATAATCCAGCACGGTGCGCTTCCTCTCGGATAAAACCTCACCGTAAAAATCCAGCAAAAAGCTGATGGTCAGATCCTTTTCAAACATTGGTTCACCTCGGCGGATCAGGTGTAAAGCAAATTGCTTTACAAGTATACCACACCCCAATGTGTTTGTCAAGTGTTTTTTTCTCTTTTTTTGAGAGTTTTTCAAAAAAACGCGCATACTATGCTTAAAAATATCTCAACAAAGAGAGGAATTATGCTATGGAACAAAAGAAACTCTCCGTTTTCTCACCGCCCGAGCGCGTCCGGCTTCGCAAATGTGCCGTTATCGGCTGCGGCAACGTGGGTGCCACCGTCGCCTACACCCTGATGCAAACGGGGTGGTTTTCCGAGATGGTTCTGATCGACATCGACACCAAAAAAGCCGAGGGCGAGGCATCGGATCTTGCGCACGGACTTCCCTTTCATTCCCCAATGGATATTTACGCGGGAGATTATCCGGACCTTAGCGAGTGCGGTCTGATTATCATCACCGCCGGTGCCAATCAGCAACGGGGAGAAACGAGGATGGATCTTCTGCGCACCAATGCGCGCATTTTTCAGTCCATCGTCGAAAAGATCACGCGCTACAACCGCGACGCGATCCTGCTTGTGGTCACCAATCCCGTGGACGTCCTGACACGCGTTGCGTATCAGGTATCGGGCTATCCCGCCTGCCGCGTCATCGGCTCGGGCACGGTGTTGGACACGGCGCGACTGAAGCAGCTGGTGGGAAGCTACCTTGGTGTAGACAGCAGAAACGTGCATTCCTTTATCATCGGCGAGCACGGTGACAGCGAGCTTGTCGTCTGGAGCTCGGCAAACGTCTCGGGCGTGGATCTGCACCGCTACTGCGATAGCTGCGGGCGGGGGTACGATAAGACCGTTCTGGATTCGCTCTTTCGAGAGGCACGCGACAGCGCCTACCAAATTATTGACGCAAAGGGTGCTACCTATTACGCCATTGCCGAATCGGTCAAGCGGATCGTTGCCGCCATCGTGCGGGATGAAAATACCATTTTACCGGTTTCCGCCCTGGTGGACGGGCACTACGGTCTTGAGGACGTCTTTATGAGCCTTCCCTGCATCCTCAACCGCTCGGGCGTCAAGCAGGTTCTGGAGATCCCCTTAAACGAGGAGGAGGAGAACCGCCTGCACCGCTCGGCACGCACACTCAAGGGCGCGTTCGAGGAACTGAGCGAGCAACCGGTGCACTAAAAAAAGGACTGCCAACGCTTGGTTGGCAGTCCTTTTGATATCATATCAAGCCATTTTCTGAAGTCGGGGAGCAAGATGCTGCTCGATCTCCCCCTCCGAAAGCTCCAGCGCAAGAGATAATTCGGCATACAGATACCGCTTGGCACTTTCGGCGAAGGCGCGCTCACTGTCGGATACGCGCTGGTTGCGGTTGACGCAGTTTTTGGTTCTTGCAAACACGGTCTTGATGACGCGTACCCACTCCACGGGCAGGTGCGTACGCATCGCCTCCAGATAGCGGGTGCGCAACAGCTTCGCCGTTGGCTCCTCAAAGACGACCACCGACGGGATCTGCTCGACCAGTGCCTCCGCCTCGGTACGGCTGAGCAAGGGACGCAAAAAGATGTTCTCACTATCCACGGGAATATACATCACCCCGTTTTTGTCATGCACGGAGGTCAGAATATAATACTTCCGATCGGGTGGCATACCGGAAAGCGGCGAGGTCTGAATATCGGCGATCTTGCAGATCCCTCCGGATTCATAAAACACGTAGTCATTCGGCTGAAACATACTCCTCTTTCCCTCCCTGCAAAGTACACCCGGAAGCCCTGCGGATCGAAGCTCTTGGGTATCTATATCTATTATACCACATTTTTTGTAGGAATGTAATAGTCATTTTATACAAATCGCACGATTTTTTCGACAAAATGGTAAGAATTTCTGCCATGACAGAAAAAATTCGGGGAAAATGGGCATCAAAAAATATTCCTCTTGGCAGGTATCAAAGCAAGCTGAAAAAGAAAAGAGTTTTGAAAAAGGTATTGACTTTTGACACGCCTTCCGCTATAATAAATGATGGTGTCTTAAAGGGGCCATTAGCTCAGTTGGTCAGAGCCACCGGCTCATAACCGGTCGGTCCAAGGTTCGAGCCCTTGATGGCCCACCAAAACAAAGGAAGGTAACCGTGGAGGTTACCTTCCTTTGTTTTGGTGGTTCTTTTAGACGAAGAACCTTCGCGTGTTTGCTTGCAAACAGGCAAAAATTTGCGTCCGCTAAAGAACAAGCGCTTGCTGTCTTTGGCGCAAATTTAGGTTCTGAGCCCTTGCCCGGCATCACCCATTTTATAAAACCGCCCCGCCTACGTTGGTAGGCGGGGCGTCCTTTTATTTGATACGTACTGTATGATTGGTTCTGAATACGTGCCTCATTGGTTTATCCATTATTTCTCTTCGGATGCCTCGTAAAGGAATACGTAGGCGGATCCATCAGTTCCATAAAGGAGATATCCGTCCTCCGAGTCGATGCTTTCGGTCAGCTTAACGGAAAGCTTGCAGAGCACGACTCCCTCATAGTTGTAGTACACAAAGTTACCTTCGGCGTCCTCAATGCAATAATGCCGATCTTTGAATTCAACGTATACGTCGTCCTCTTCATTGATCGTTACGATCTGGCTCACAGTGCCATTTGCAAAGCGATAGTAGGTCGTGGACTCCTTGGTTTCCTTGATCAGAATCACGCAGATATCACGACTGCCGAAGATCTCCATGCCGTTCGCCTTGAGATTGTAAACCTCTGCACCCGAAAGATCGTAAATGACGTTGCCGTCGGTGAAATATTGATCATTGCAGAGCAGATCGATATCGGGCCCCAGAACGCAAAGCGTCTCGCCCTTGGCATTGAACAGTTCAACATCGCCGTTGAGCAATTTTACTTGGAACAGATTCTTGTTGAGCATATCCGGAATGCTTTGATTGTCCCAACGATCGTTGGAAAGGAATGCGTCAATGCCGCCCTCGTTGTCAAGGAGAACGTATTCCAGAGCGCTGCTGTTGGTATCCATCGTCTTATTTTCACCAATGAAATAAACGGTTGCACAGTTCTCCCACTTGTCTGAGAAATAATCCTCTTCCACATCGTTGTAATTGTTTCGAGCTGTGAGGTCATTCAAAACGTATTTCGCGTCGATCTTCTTGATCGTACCGTCCTTGACGGACAGGATTTCCGTCACAAGATCGTATTTGACGGTCCCTGACGACAGGTCGTAAGCCGCTGCGTCTATGGGCAGAGTTACGTAGTACTGAATGAATACGTTACCGTTATTCAGCGTGTGAATCTTTGCACCCTGTGCAAAGGAAGGAACATTGTAACGGGCGGTGAGGTTGAAGTCCTTGTCATACACAAAGACCTCCGATTTTCCGACGATGTGGTAGAAATAGCCCTCGTATTCGCGATCGATAGTGGGAACAGAGTTGAATTTGAACTCCTTGACGGCGGTTAAGGTGCCGTCCTCATTTTCCCCATATACGGTCTTATCAATTTGCACGTATCCCTCGCAAATGGGCTTGCACATTTCACCGGACATTACCCAATAGTACTCTTCAACGGGACGAGGGTAAATAGACGAGGGTTTGCCAACCAGTCCGTCAATGGTCGGTTGCAGCTTGCTCTGCTCAAGGGTCTTGATCACGTTTCCTCTTGCATCGTAAACCATCATGGAAATCTCTCCAAAGGGAGAAACATCATTATTATCCCTCGTTACGTGCGTTGCCTTAAATACGACGAAGTATTTTGCTTTATAATAGATCGGGAAATCTACCACACAGTGCATGGGCTCGGCAGAGGTATCGCTCATAATTACGCTGTTCGTCAAACTGCTATAGACGCTGGTCACCACACCGTTTTCGGTCTGCTTTTGGAACACCACAAAATTTTCCCTGGCTTCCTTGACAACACCAAGATCCCCCAAGTTCTTAATAGATACAGGCACGGAGACTTCATCCTCGTACTCTTTGTTGTAGAGCTTGCTAATCGCATTCTTCTTATCCTTCTGCGTACCTGTCGCACACGCGGTGAAGGTTACCAGCAGAACGGAAAAGCACAGGATTGCCGCAAGCAGCTTCAAAAGCTTTCTGTTTTTCATGATCGATCCTCCAAAATAAAAGATTTGGCAAGGAATGCCAATGTCAGTATACCACCTTTTTCGTCAAAAGTCAACAGATTTCAAACAAAAGTTGTCCCTCACCCATCTATAGCATATACAAACGCAGAGAAAAAAGAACCGTGAGAAAATCCTTCTCGCGGTTCTTTTTGATTATTGATCCTTCCACGGAATGAGCTTTGTAAGGCTCTCGCCGTCGCCCACGAACCAATCGGCAGTGCGCTCCAGCTCGTCAAGTCCGAAATTGTGGCGGTCATAAATGCCGACCGTCAAAAATCCTGCGCGTTTCGCGCTTTTGATCGCCGTCAGGGAGTCCTCAAACACCACGGTACTATCGACGGGTGTACCGAGCGCGCGTGCCGCCGCTAAGAATACGTCGGGCGCCTCCTTGCCGATGCCGACCTCATTGCAGCATACGATGATCGGAAAGAACTTCGCAAGACCGACCGCCTCAAGCGTCGTCTTGATCAGAGGCTTCTCGCTTGCAGACGCTACGCACATCGGAACGCCATTCTCCTGCAAGTATTGCAGAAATTCAACGACACCCGCCTTCGCCGTGACGCGCGTGCGGTAATGCTCCTCCAGCTCCGCCATAAAGAAATCAAACAGAGCCTTTCCCGACTCGGCAAAGCCGTACTGCTTGTGAATGTGCTGCATACCGTCAACGATCCTTGCGGTGCGGACGAATTTATCATCCTCCGGCTTTGGACAAAAGCCGCTCTTGGCGAGGTAGTACTCCCCCATCCGCTCCCAGATGAAATCCCAAAAGCCCAACGAATCCACAAGAGTTCCGTCCATATCAAAAATTGCGCCCTGCAGCATCCGCATCACTCCTTTGGATTTCCCATCAGACGGGGATATGGTGGTATTCAAACTCGCACGCCTCCAAAAACGCCTTTGCGATCAAGGTCGATCCCACCTGATTGGGATGCACGCGGTCCCAGGCAACCGAGGAGGAATGACGGAATTCGCAATACTCCTCGAACATTTCCTGAAGATTGACGAAAATGCATCCGTGCCTTTGCGAAAGCTCGCGGCAGATGGCAACGTACTCGTCCATTCTCGCGCGCATCGGATCGGCGCGGTTGGGCTCGACGTAGTACGGGGAGAGCAGGAACACACCCTTGACCTTTCCCTTGACGGCAGTGATCATCTGCTCCAGATTTGCGCGGTACTCCGTGGGAGCGACGTGCATGGACGTAATGGCGGGCACGTCAAATTGACGCCAGACGTCGTTGATGCCGATGCAGATCGCGACCCAATCGGCGTCAAGGCTGACGACGTCGCGGTGGAAGCGCGTCAAAAGCTCCTTGCTGGAGTTTCCGTCAAGGCCCGAATTGGTCACACGGATCCTTCTCTCGGGATAAAAGGCGGCAAGCAGGCTGTCGACGATGCGTACGTACCCCTTTCCGAGTCCGTCAAACACACCCTCTCCCACGGGCTTGGTGCTTCCCATATCGGTCACCGAATCGCCCGCAAATACAATTCTATCTCCGTCTTGCAGTAGCATACAGTTTGCTCCTTTTACTTGATGATTGATCATGAAAAGCCGATGGATGCAACGTCGCTCAGCCCGTATATCCCCAAACGACGGGGCAGTTGGAATAGTTCCAGTCGGGATCCCATCCGCTCGGCTGGGATGCGGCTTCACAATAGATGGTCAGGCTCGTACAATTGCGGAACGCATAGTAACCGATGCTCGTGACGCTGTTGCCGATGGTAACGCTGGTCAGGCTCGTGCAATTGTAGAACGCATTGGCACCGATGCTCGTGACGCTGTCGGAGATGGTGATACTGGTCAGGCTCGTGCATTTGTAGAACGCCTCCTCGCCGATGCTTGTGACGCTGTCGGGGATGACGATGCTTGTAAGGCTCGAGCAACCGGAGAACGCAGAGCCTCCGATGCTCGTACCGCCTGTGATGACTACTGTTTTGAGCGAGGAGGGAACGTAACCGTTATTGCCAAAAATGTAACCGAAATTCGTGTTGGTTGCGCCGTTTTTGGTAGCACCTACGAACGGAAGCGTGATACTCTCAAGGCTCTTGCAACCGGAGAACGCAGAAGAACCGATGCTCGTGACGCTGTCGGGGATGGTGATACTGGTCAGGCTCGTGCAATTGTAGAACGCAGAGTAACCGATGCTCGTGACGCCGTCGGGGATGATGATGCTAGTAAGGCTCTCGCAACCGTAGAACGCATTGTAACCGATGCTTGTGACGCTGTCGGGGATGTCGATGCTTGTCAGGCTCGAGCAACCGGAGAACGCAGAAGAACCGATGCTCGTGACGCCGTTGCCGATAGTAACGCTGGTCAGACTCGTGCAACCGGAGAACGCAGAAGAACCGATGCTCGTGACGCCGTTGCCGATGGTAACGCTGATCAGACTCGTGCAACCGGAGAACGCAGAAGAACCGATGCTCGTGACGCTGTCGGGGATGGTGATACTGGTCAGGCTCGTGCAATTGCGGAACGCAGAGCTACCGATGCTCGTGACGCTGTCGGGGATGGTGATGCTCGTAATGCTGGAGCAATAGGAGAACGCGCTGTCTCCGATGCTCGTGACGCTGTCGGGGATGACAATGTTTGTAAGGCTCGAGCAACCGGAGAACGCAGAGCCTCCGATGCTCGTACCGCCTGTGATGACTACTGTTTTGAGCGAGGAGGGAACGTAACCGTTATTGCCAAAAATGTAACCGAAAT
>JAFVXH010000018.1 GCA_017501225.1 Clostridia bacterium | reverse complement strand
TAGCAAGAATACCGATGTATCAAGCATTGGGTACCATTAAAATTGATACCAACGCCAAAAACGTGGCTGTGATTGCAAATGAGATAAAGCAGTTGTAATACTGACAAATTCCAATTTATCGAACAGAACAAACAAACCCCGACAGACATGAAATCTGTCGGGGTTAATTATTTGTTTTCTGCGGATCAATTTTTTCTTATCCGTAGGGGCGTTCTTTGAACGCCCGCGGGCGAACACAGTTCGCCCCTACCGTGGGTATGTCAATATTTTATGATTTCTCCGCTAAGAACATCACGCTTTTCCGTTTCGTCCTTTTTTGCGCGGTTTGCTTACGACTGCTCCCGAACCAATTCCAGAGCGTTGAAATCGGTGGAGTAGAGAATTCTTTTTGCGGTGGGGAAGGTAAGAGGCGTGCGGGCGCAAAGATCAATCTCGCCCTTTGCCGCAATACCGTCCAGGAGCCACTCGCTGTTCCCACCCAGCAAGCGGTCGTTTTCGTCACGGAATTGGTAATGCAGGGTCATCGCGCGCAGAGAGGTATCGTAAGCGCTTTGCAGACGTCCGCTGAGTACCGTATTGCCGTTCTCCGATCGGAAGGATGCGTCGTTTACGGTGACGTGCTGCATAATGGGCGTGGAGAGCTTGAGGAAGTGCTCGGCGTACGCCGTGACCGAGAAGCTTGCGACGCTCTCACCGGTGATCTTTCGCGTAATTCCGTAGTGATAGGTGGTTGCGGGGTCGATGGAGAGCAGCTTGTCGGTGATGTCCACGATCAGATTTCCCCCCTTGTCCTTGAGGCGGATATTGATGCAGATCCCTTGCGCCATGCGGTCGGGATTGGGATTTTCAATGTCCACACCAAGCGACAGAAGATAAGAATTTCCCTCACGCTTTCCCACGCTTCCGCCGACGGACAGAACCTTGGTCTGCGTGGGGGCGGGCTGGAGCAGCTCGTCGAGGATGGCGCGGAAGGATTCGTAATATCTCCAGGTATAGGTGCTGTCGGGATTGCGTCTCTCCATGTAGGCAAATTCCATTAAGGTGACGGTGAACATGCGCAGATAGTGCAGGACCTTGTCAATTTCACCGTTGTCAATGCCAAGGGCTAAGCAGGTTGCCCAATAAGAGCCGTCGGTCATGCCGAAATGATTTCCGTAACGGGCACGGAAGGGCGCGAATTCTGCCTCGGAGGATTCAAAAAGAGCCAGCATCTGGCGGCATTTGAGCTCTCCGATGCTATCCGCGCATGCGCGCAGATAAAAATTTTGGCACGCCGCGGGTGACATTCCAAGGTGTCTTGCCTCGGACAGAAGCGCAAAGGAGAATTGCTCGTGCATATTCAATTCCGGCAACAGGGTGCAAAGATCAACGGGCTTTTCCTTGCCGATGACGTAAGGCGTCGAGAGGAACTCGGCAATGTCGCACAGCACCTCGCCAATGCTTTTGCCCATTGCGTTTTGGAATTCTGTTTCCATAGGTCGTTCGTCCTTTCGGTGAAAATTCTTTTGAAAAAAGCAGGAGTTTCTATATGAATTTTCTATTGTATTTTTCGCTTTGATGATGTATAATGGAAATGGTGTATTTTTGCGAAAAAGTATCGCGCAGCAACCGCTATCTTTATTATACACCGAAAAGGCAGATTTGGCAAGACCCTATTTTGCCTTTGAAGGGGGCGTTTTGTGCAGTCCCCCGAAAGGAGTGCCGGGTATGTATCGGATTTTAGAAAAAGAACAACTGAATGCAAGCGTGTTCCGCATGGTGATCGAGGCACCCTCCGTTGCCAGAAAGGCAGAGGCGGGACAGTTTATCATTTTGCGTACCGATGAGAACGGGGAGCGCATTCCCCTGACCGTCGCGGATTACGACCGTGAGAGGGGAAGCGTTACCATCGTCTTTTCGGCAGTGGGCGCGACCACCATCCGTTTGTCCTCCATGTCACAAGGGGAGAGCTTGCAGGATTTTGTGGGACCGCTCGGAACCCCTACCGAAACCGAAGGACTTTCCCGCGTTTGCATCGTCAGCGGAGGCGTGGGTGCCGCAATCGCCTATCCCGTTGCCAAAAAGCTTGCTTCCATGGGCTGCTGCGTGCATTCCGTCGTGGGCTTCCGCAGCCGCGAGCTCGTAGTGCTGGAAAAGGAATTCGAGGCGGTTTCGGATCGCTTCCTTCCTTGCTCGGACGACGGCACGTGGGGAGAGAAGGCTCTGGTTACCAACGTGCTGCAAGGACTTCTGGAGGCGGGCGAGAAATATGATCGCGTCATCACCATAGGTCCTCTTCCGATGATGAAATACGTCTCCCTTGTCACCAAGCGCTTTTCCGTTCCCACCGTCGCGTCCATGAATCCCATCATGATCGACGGCACGGGCATGTGCGGCGGCTGTCGCCTGACGGTTGGCGGTGTGACCAAATTTGCCTGTGTGGACGGTCCTGAATTTGACGCGCATCTGGTGGATTTTGACGAGGCGATCGCGCGCTCGTCCACCTACCGCGAGTTTGAAGGCCATGCCAGGGAGCAGGCTTGCAACCTCTTTTTGGGGGAGGGGAACGTATGAAAAAGACAAGACAACCCATGCCCGAGCAGGAGGCGCAGGTGCGCCGTCACAATTTTGACGAGGTCGCGCTCGGATATACGCCCGAAATGGCAGTGCTCGAGGCGGAGCGATGCCTGCAGTGTAAAAATCCGCTCTGCGTTGCGGGATGCCCCGTTGGAATCGATATTCCCGGATTTATTCAAAAGGTCAAGCTTGGCGAGTTTGAGGAGGCGTTCCGCATCATTGATGCGCAAAGCTCTCTCCCTGCCGTGTGCGGACGCGTCTGTCCGCAGGAGTCCCAGTGCGAGGGCAAGTGCATCTGCGGTGTCAAGGGCGAGCCCATTGCCATCGGGCGTTTGGAGCGCTTTGTGGCGGATACGCACTATGCACAATCGACGGAAAAGATTGTGCCTCCCACTCCGAACGGACATAAGGTAGCCGTCATCGGCTCGGGACCCGCAGGGCTTACCTGTGCGGGGGAGCTTGCGCGCAGAGGATATGAGGTGACGGTTTTTGAGGCACTGCATAAGGCGGGCGGCGTGTTGGTTTACGGAATTCCCGAATTCCGTCTTCCCAAGAGAATCGTGGAGCGTGAGATCGAGCAGCTCCGCGCGCTCGGTGTCAAGATCGAGGTCAATACCGTCATCGGAAAGACCTATTCGGTTGAGGAATTGATGAAGGAGATGGGCTTTGAGGCAGTCTTCATCGGCACGGGTGCGGGACTTCCGCGCTTTCTGGAGATCGAGGGCGAAAATCTCAAGGGCGTTTACTCCGCGAATGAATTTTTAACCCGTATTAACTTAATGAAGGCTTACCGGGAGGACAGCAGCACCCCCGTCCTGCACGCGCGCCGCGTGGCGGTCGTCGGAGGCGGAAACGTCGCAATGGATGCCGCACGCTCGGCACTGCGTCTTGGCGCCGAGAAGGTGTATATCGTATACCGCCGTTCCTTGGAGGAACTTCCCGCGCGCCGTGAGGAGGTCGAGCACGCCGTGCAGGAGGGCGTGGAGCTGATGCTGCTCAACAATCCCGTCAAGGTCCTGGGAGATGACAAGGGCTTTGTCAAGGCTCTGCGCTGTGTGCGGATGGAGCTCGGAGAGCCCGACGCCTCGGGGCGCCGCGCGCCGAAGGAGATCCCCGATTCGGAATTCGATCTGGAGTGCGACTCGGTGATCATTGCCATCGGTACCTCGCCCAATCCCTTGATGAAGAATACCACAAAGGGGCTTGAGGTCAACCGTCGCGGCGGCATTGTGGTGGCGGAGCAGACCGGAAAAACCTCCCTTGAGGGAGTCTATGCGGGGGGCGACGCCGTCATGGGTGCGGCAACCGTGATCCTTGCGATGGGAGCGGGCAAAAACGCCGCTGCCTCCATCGACCGATTTCTTTCATAAATTGCATTTTTTTGCAAAAAAGTAATTGACAACCTGCATCTTTTGTATTATAATGTTTGCATAACTAACGCGAAAAGGCGAGAAAACAGGCGAAAATTCGCATTTTGTGAAATTTTTGACATCTAAACTTGCAAAAAGCGTTCCAATAGGAGGAGAGAAGCATGAGCATTCAAAATGAGTATTTGAAGAAGGTTCTGGAGGACGTCATCAAGAGAAATCCCGGTGAGCCTGAATTCCATCAGACCGTGACCGAGGTTCTGGAGTCCCTGGAGCCCGTGGTGGAGCAAAACCCCATCTACATTGAAAAGGGAATCATCGACATGATCGTTGAGCCCGAACGAATCATCAAGTTCCGCGTTCCGTGGGTCGATGATAACGGTAAGGTTCAGGTCAACCGTGGCTTCCGTGTGCAGTTCAACAGCGCGATCGGTCCGTACAAGGGTGGACTTCGCTTCCATCCCTCCGTTAACGAGAGCATCATCAAGTTCCTGGGCTTTGAGCAGACCTTCAAGAACTCCCTGACGGGACTTCCTATGGGCGGCGGTAAGGGCGGCTCTGACTTCGATCCCAAGGGCAAGTCCGACGGAGAGGTCATGCGCTTCTGCCAGAGCTTTATGACTGAGCTGCAGAAGTACATCGGTCCCGACACCGACGTTCCCGCAGGCGACATCGGCGTTGGCGCACGCGAGATCGGCTATCTCTTCGGTCAGTACAAAAGACTTCGCGACGAGTTCACCGGCGTTCTGACCGGCAAGGGACGCGCATACGGCGGTTCTCTCATCCGTCCCGAGGCAACCGGCTACGGTGCCGTTTACTATACGGTTGAGATGCTTAAGACCTACGGTGAGGATATCAAGGGCAAGACCTTCGCGATCTCCGGCTTCGGTAACGTTGCTTGGGGTACCGTACAGAAGATCAACGAGCTTGGCGGTAAGGTCGTGACCATTTCCGGTCCTGACGGCTACATCTACGACGCGGACGGCGTATCCACCAAGGAGAAGGTCGACTTCATGCTCGAGATGCGTGCATCCTGCCGCAACAGAGTGCAGGATTACGCAGAGAAGTTCGGCGTTCCTTTCTTCGCAGGCGAGAAGCCCTGGGGCGAGAAGGTTGACGTCATTATGCCTTGCGCAACCCAGAACGAGGTGAACCTCGAGGATGCCAAGAAGATGGTTGCAAACGGTCTGAAGTACTACGTTGAGGTTTCCAACATGCCCACCACCAACGAGGCAGTTGCATACCTGAAGGAGAACGGCGTTGTCGTAGCTCCCTCCAAGGCAGTCAACGCAGGCGGTGTTGCGGTTTCCGGTCTTGAAATGTCCCAGAACTCCATGCGTTACAGCTGGTCTGCCGCAGAGGTTGACGCAAAGCTCAAGGATATCATGAAGGGTATCTACGAGAGCTCCGTTGCCGCTGCAAAGCAGTACGGCATGGAGGGTGACCTGGTTGCAGGCGCAAACATCGCGGGCTTCCTCAAGGTTGCGGACGCAATGCTTGCATACGGCGTGGTTTGATCCGCGATCCGATCAAAATAAAGAGCATCGGGGCAAAAGCGAAAGCTTTTGCCCCGATGCTTTTTTTATTTGCGTTTGGATTACTGAATAAAGTCCTCGATGCTGGCTTCCTCGTCCACCTCAATCTGGCGGAGAGAGGGTGCCTTCTGACCGCGGTCAACACCCGTGCCAAGAACCTCGGAGATGTTCTCGCTCATCAGATCCACGTCGCTCTCGTTGAGGATGTTCTCCTTGGATACCAGACGCTTGCTTGCCTGTCTTGTCGGCTCATATGCGATCACAGCGCCAAGAACAAGACCTGCAAGGCCTGCGATCAGCATGCCGGCGCCAACGGCTTCTTCCTTCTTTTTCTTGACCGCGTAGGTTGTGATCAGGGCGACCGAGGTTGCCGCAACGGCAGCGCCCGTAATGGAATAAACCAATTTGTTCACGTTCAAACCTCCTATATGTTTTTCAAATAAATTACTGTTTCTTGGATGACATCTTCAGGTATGCGTTGATGAATCCGTCGATCTCTCCGTCCATCACTGCCTGAATATTACCGGTTTCAAAGCCCGTGCGGGTATCCTTGACCAGGGTGTAGGGCATGAATACGTAGGAACGGATCTGCGCGCCCCACTCGATGTTGGTCTTGTTGCCCTGAATGTCCTCAATGGTTTCCAGACGCTCCTGCAGCTTGATCTCCATCAGCTTGGATTTGAGCATACGCATCGCAGTTTCCTTGTTCTGGAGCTGGGAACGCTCGGTCTGGCAGCCTACCACGATTCCGGTCGGCTTGTGGACGATACGGATCGCGGAGTCGGTCTTATTGATATGCTGACCGCCCGCACCGCTGGATCTGTGTGCCGTGACCTCGATGTCCTCATCGCGGATGACCACCGCGTCGACGTTTTCAAATTCCGGCATGACCTCGATCGAAGCAAAGGAGGTCTGCCTGCGGCCGTTGGCGTCAAAGGGAGAAACGCGCACCAGGCGGTGAACGCCGTTCTCACTCTTGAGATATCCGTACGCGTTGGTACCGGTGACCATGACGGTAGCGCTCTTGATTCCCGCGCCGTCACCGTCCAGCCAGTCGGTCAATTTGACCGTAAAGCCGCTTTTTTCTGCCCAGCGCGTGATCATGCGGTAGAGCATCTGCGCCCAATCCTGTGCCTCGGTTCCACCCGCACCGGGATGGAAGGAAACGATGGCGTTATTTCTGTCGTATTCCTCGGAAAGCAGCACCTCAATGCGGCGGTGCTCCTCCTCGGCGGTAATGGCGGCAAGCTCGCTCTCGACCTCCTCGACAAAGGAGTCGTCGTTTTCCTCGATTGCCATTTCGGCAAGCGCGATTGCGTCCTCAAGACGAACGCAGAGCTTTTCGTAGCCCTCTACCTTTTCCTGAGCCTGCTTGATGATCTGCAGGGTTTTTGCGGATTTTTCGGCACTGCTCCAAAAATCCGGAGATTGCGTCTGCGCTTCCAGATCGATCAGGCTGTCCTTGGTTTCTGCGATGCGCAGTGCCAATCCAAGCTCCGTAAGATCCTCGCGCAGTGCGATCAATTTATGCTTTGCGTCTTCCAATGCAACGATCAAATGTTACCTCCCAAGCCCTTGGGGCTGTCCTCTGAAATATCTATACACTTTATATTATATCATGACCGGATAGATTCTTGCAAGAGGTTTTTTTCATTTTTTTCAGAAAAGAGCGTTACTTGTGATATTTGCTTCCGTGCAGAATGGAAAAAGAGCGGTAAAGCACCTCCAGAAGCAGCACTCGCATCATCTGATGCGGGAAGGTCAGCTCGGATACCGAGAGGCGAAGCTGGCACAGGTCCTTGACCTTTTGCGAAATGCCGTGTGAGGATCCGATGATCAGGCAAATGCTCCCGTTTTCCGAAAGAATGGAGTCCAGCTTTTTGGCAAGCCCCTCCGAGGAGAATTGCTTGCCCTCCACGCAAAGTGCTATGCGATACGCTCTTGGCGGAATGGCGTCAAGGATCCGCTTGCCCTCCTCGTCAAGGCATGCGCGAATCTCGCCCTCCGAGGGATTCTCCGAAAGCGAGCCCTCCTTGAGCTGGATGATACTGGGCTTACAGTAAGCGCCAAGGCGCTTTTCATATTCCGCGACGGCGTCTCTCCAATAGCTTTCCTTGAGATTTCCGACGGTGATGACGGTCAGATGAATCATAGCTCCTCCTCCAAAACAAGCTCGGTCAGCTCCTCTGCGTGCGCAACGCAGAGTCTTACGTCCTCGCTTCCGAGCGAGCTGATATGCGCGTCCAGAGCCACGTCGGGACGGTTGTTTTCAAGACTTAAGTGCGCCAGCAAAAAGGCACGGGTGCCGCCTTGCGCCAGGCGCGCCGATTCGATCGCGCTGTCCTCGTTGGAAAGGTGACCGCGGCGGGAGAGGATGCGCTGCTTGAGATCGTAGGGATAGGGACCGTACCGAAGCATCTCGACGTCGTGATTGCTTTCCAGGATCACCGCGTGGCATCCCAGCAGAGCCGCGTGGATCGTGTCCGTTACGTACCCGATGTCGGTCGCAAGTCCTACCGACAGCGGAGATCTTCCGTCGCGGTTGATCTCAATGCGATAGCCCACCGAAGCGCGCGAGTCGTGCGGCGTGGGGAAGGAGGTGACCTTCATTCCCGCAACCTCGGTCGTAAAGATCGGAGGATGGGGCAACAGTAAGCGCTCGCTCCAGGGCTCGTTTTCCAAGCGGCAGGCGCTGGGAGCGGGGAGATGTACGGGCATGGGGTGATGCTTCAAAAAGACGGGCAGGGCACTGATGTGATCCCGATGCTCGTGCGTGACGAAGATCGCGCTGATCTCATCGGGGTGAACGCCAGCTTGACACAACGACGCGCACAGACGCTTGGCACTTTTGCCGGCATCAATGAGGATCGCCCCCTCGGACCCTTGGATCAAAAAGGAATTTCCGGTCGAGCCGGAGTAAAGGGATAGAATACGGATCGGTTTCATCGGAGCTCCTCAGGACACAAGCATTGGGATCAGATAGATGACCACCGTATCAACGGTGAGCGTGAGAATGATGGGAATGAGAAGCAACAGCACCCAGCTGGATTTTTTTACGCGCTCTGCGCGGTCGGCGATCCAGGCTTCCTTTTCCGCATCCGTCATCGTATCGGGAAGCATTTCGGGCGTGACACCCTTGCCCGTCATTCCGCGGTTGTAGATGACGTAGTAAAGTGCAAGTCCGCCGCCTACCGCCAGATAGACCGCGGGGATATAGGGGAATATACGCGCCACCAGATAGTACAGAGTGATCAGCAGCGCGCTGTTGAGCAAAAGATAAATGAGTCGGCTTTTGACCTCGGGCTTCATGGGAACCTCCTCGAAAGTAAAATGTGGTATCGGAACGCAGAAAAGCAGGGAGCTTCCCCTGCTTTTCCGCGCAGCTTGCGATCAGATTTTAGCAGCACCAATGGGACGGATGCGCAAAACCATGCAGCGTCCCGCGCCGAACGCGCCGTCCATTGCGGCACGGAAGCCTTCGACCTGCTCCTCGGGTACGAACGCCTGAATGGTGCCCGCAAAGCCACCGCCGTGCACGCGGTATGCGCTCTTGGTGCCACGGAGCACGTTTTCAGCAAGGCACAGTGCCAAAGAAAGCCCTTGCTCGCTGACGTTTTTATTCGTATAGACGTTTTGCAGATAGCAGAAGGAGGAGCGTCCCGATTCCAGAACACGGGCAAAGAACGCATCCAGATCTCCATCGCTCAGGGCTTTTTTCTGAAGGGAAACGCGTCGGTTTTCCTCCATAAAGTGGAGCGCGCGCAGAATGGCTCGGTCGCCGACGGCGTCACGGAGCGAGGGGATGCTTGCGATCAGCTCGTCCTCATTCACCTCGCGCAGGCAGGATTTGCCGAAATAGGCGGCAACTGCCTTCATTTCCTTGGGGACCGATGCGTAATCGTCGGTCAGATCCGCATGATTTCCTCCGGTGTTGACGATGCAAAGACGGTAGCCCGCCTTGGTAAAATCAAAGTCGATCTGATCGATCACGGGGTTTGCGGGATCGGCAAAATCAATGGCGACCACACCGCCGACGGCACAAGCGAGCTGATCCATCAGACCGCAGGGCTTGCCGAAGAAGGTATTCTCGGCGTACTGCGCAAGCTTTGCGACGGTGACGTTGTCGACGCGTCCCTCGTTATAGAGATGGCTTAAGATGGTTCCGATCATATCCTCGAATGCGGCGGAGGAGGAAAGCCCCGAGCCCTTGAGGACGTTGGACGTCGTGTAGGCGTCAAAGCCACCGACGGAATAGCCCTCCTTGATAAAGCCTGCTACCATACCCGCGATCAGCTCGTCCGAGTGACCGAGAATCTGCTCGCGCGGCTTGCAGAAGGCGTCAAAATCCACGACGTCCTCCTCAAAGCCCTCGCTCAAAAGTCGGATGACGTGGGTGTCCGTGGGTGACGCGACCGCGATGATATCGAGATCAATGGAGGCGGCAATGACGCAGCCGTGATTGTGGTCGGTATGATTTCCCGAAAGCTCGCTTCTCCCTGCAACCGAGAACAGGAAGGCGTCGCGGTCTTTTCCGTAAACGGTAGCGAATTGCCCGACGGCGTCTGCGTATCTGGCGCGCTGATAGGGAAGGGCGTCTTCTCCGTAAACAGCAGCCAGGCGGGCATCCAGCTCACCTGCCAGGATCGATTGCTTCAAAGCGATTGCGGTCATTGGAAAAATCCTCCGTAGGATATGTTTTTATCATCACTTCATTATACCATAGCTTTTCCTTCAAATCAATGCATTTTACAAGATTTTCGAAAGAAAAGAGGAAAAGCACCGAGCCTTGGAACAGGTGCGGTGCTTTTTCGGTCTGTATTTCGATTATTCCAGATACAGGGCGTCCGAATTGAGAAAGGCATGGGCGCCAAGACGCGAATCGGTGGGAATGAGGGTGGAGGCTGCGCACTTGCGGCAGCTGACGCGAATGCCGTCCTCTTCGATTTCGGCGTCATATGCCCGCTCGTTGTCGGTCACCGAGCACTTGCAAAAGATCTTGCCCTCGGCGTCCAGATCGTTGATGACGAACATCACGATATCGCGGATCTGCGGATCGGTCAGGTCCTCCTTCTGCTCCCCGAGCAGATCGCTGGTTTCCAGCCCGTTTTTCTCCATCCAGTCCATGAGTGCAAGCTCCCCGCGCGCCAGCTCGTTTTTGACCTGATTGATCTCTCCGAAATGCGCGATATTAAAATCCGAATAGGGGCAGGGGAGGGAGAAAAGCTCTTTTTCGAAAAAGAGCGAGGAATTGACCGTGAAGGTATGGGGCTTGGGACAAAACATACACGGAACGCTCAGACGGACCTTGCCGTCCTTGGAATAGACGATGCTCATTTCGCTTTTTTGGCAGGTGCATTTGAGCTTTACCATGTCTGCGGAAAGCGCAAACAGTCCCACTGCGCTCATGATGCCCGCGCCGCAATGGGGGCAACGGTAGGCGACGGTGGTTTGCTTTGTGTTCAGTACCATGATTGTAAGTCCTTTTCTCGTATTGCGCGGCGTCGGTAGCTGCGCTCTTTTAACAATATATTCCGATGGGAGCAAAATGGCACGGAATACACCGTGCCATTTTTCTTGCGTCGGGATCAGGCAACGGAGCTTGCCTTGGTGTCCGCGGCCGCCTCCGCGGTCGTTGCTACGGTCGTAGCCGCGGTGGTGGCAGTGGTGGAGGTTTCTCCGATCTTATCCAGTGCCTTTTCGTTTGCGGCATATCCGCCCGTCTTTACCAGATCCGCAACCCAGTCCTCAACCTTCTTATCGACCAGATCGTCCTTTGCGGCCGCCTGCCAGGAGAGAAGTCTTTCCAGGTAAATGGCAACGTAGGTGCCGTTTCCGTTCTTGTTGGTGATGGCAGCAGCCTCGTCGTCCTTGCGGTCGGTGCTGAAGAGCCATGCCTTGAGGTTGTCGTCAATGACGGAGCCCTCGGAGAAGGTGGAGATGGTAGCGGTGGATTTTGCGGCGGAAAGTGCTCTTTCCAGCTCAACACCGGTCTTGCCCTGCAGCTGTGCTACGATCTGAGCGGCAGTCTCTGCGTGTCCCGCATCACTGATCAGCACGTAACCGCCGTTGACAACGGTGTGCATCTCCAGATACATGGGCGTATTGATGAGCATATAAACGGTGTACTTGGTGACGGTCTGATTGGTCTTGGAATCCGTTTCGGTCTTCTCGATCATCTTGGTATCGAATTCCTTGCGTACGGATTCAAGCGTTCCCTCCTTGACCTCGGAGAGCCATGCAAGATAGCTGTCTTTCTCGGCATCGGGCGTGTAGGCATCGGTCTTTTCCGTAGCGGCTGCGCCGTCCTCACCGTAGCTTGCATTGAGCGCGGTGTAGATCTGGTAGTACAGATCTCCCTCGAGGGTGACGTAGGAGATGGTAGCGGTCTTCTTGTCCTCGGACTGCGAATCCACGTAAATGACATAGTAGCTTCCGTTTGCGTTTGCGGTGTAGATATTACCTGCCGCAACACCGGTCTTGAAGACCTCCTTGATGACAGCGGCGGGAACGACGGATGCGGCGGTGGAGGAGGTGACGTTTTCACGGGTGAGTGCTCCGCGATCGGTCATGATCTGCTTCATATTGGCACCCGTCTGGCTGAGGGCATCAACCAAAGCGTCGCTCTGCTCGGATGCGGAGCTGTACTTGGATACCTCCTTACCGATTGCGAGATAGTGGATATCCGCGGTGTTATTTTCTACCTTGTCCAGATAGATCACGTACTGAACGCCCTTTTCGTTTGCGGTCAGGAGCGCGCCGGTCTTTTCAAACATTTTCAGAGCCTGGTGGATGACTGCCTTCGGTACGTCCTCGGAGCTCTCGGTAACGCCGAGCTTCTCGGTAAAGTGATACTTTTCCAGAAGCGCGGGAATATCCGCCTCGCTCTTGTTCATCTCAGCGTAGATCAGGTCTGCCTTCTGCTTTGCGGCGAAGGTCTCGAACAGATCGTTCATAAAGGTTTCGTCCTCGCCGTAGCTTACGCCTGCGCCCTCATACTTGTACTCCTTGACGCGCGCAAAGACGTGCTCGGTGCTTGCGTTGGGGGACATGAACGCGACGATGTAATGTGCGTTCTCGCCTGCGATGATAGCAGTCTGATACTGCTTGCGGTTGGTGTTAAAGAGCCAATCGGAGAGCTTCTTCTGCTCGGAGGTCATATCCTTCTTGGAATAGCCCTTTTCCGCCTCAAAGCCGAGCGCATCCAGAGCCTCGGTCAATGCCTTACCGCTCTCGCTGTCAACCTTGCCCTCGACGGTGAGGTAATCCTTGCTTGCGACAAGCGTGGTAAAGATCTCCTCGTACTCGGTGTCGAAGTGGTTCTGAAGGATTACGTTTCTGAATTCCTCAGCGGTCTTACATGCTGCGAGCTTTTCTGCGAGCTCCTTGTTCTCGGTGGTGAAGTTGAGGTGATCGAAGAAGTAGTACTTCTCGGGGAACTCCAGACGCTGTGTATCCAGGTCCGCGAGGGTAATGACCTTCTCAAAATCGATCTTCTTCATGGTGCAGTACTCGTTGTGAAGCGTGATGATCTCAAGTGCCTTACGAACGTCCTTTTCCTTGATTCCGTTACCGATGAAGTAGTTGAGGAAGGAGGAGAAGGTGGGATATCCGAAGGAGGTCTGCGAGCTCTTAAGAGAGTCGATGACGTCGTCGATGGACTTCTTGTTTGCTTCGGTCAAAGAGATGTTGTTCTGACGTGCTGCATCACAAACGGCAACGTAGTCGACAAGGTCCTCCTTGACGTCCTCAATGCAGTCGCGCAGGTTGGTCTTGATGGTGCTGGCAGACATCGAGAGCGCGAACTCGGTTGCGTTTGCATAGCTGTTACCAAGGGATTCCTTGTAGTAATCGTAGCTATAGTAATAGGTGGTGTAAAGATCCTGCCATGCAAGATAGGTTGCCATTTGCTGCGTGATGTCGAATTTTCCGCTGTTGCTTTCCACGATCACGCGGTTTCTTTCTACGATACCGCTGCCGAGGATGCTATCCACGATGGCAAATCCGATAATGACGACAACCAAAGCGATGGTGATGACGGGCATCAGCCAGGTGGGTGCCTTCTTCTTTTGTTGAACGTGCGTTCTCTGCGTCACGTTCGCGTTTCTGTTTCTGTTTCCTTTTCCCATGAGATAGGACTTCCTTTCTTAAACTTAAAACTGGATCAACGGATGCAAGGGGATGCCTTGCGAGATGTCAACCGTAACAGTATAGCCGATACGTGTGAATGCCATGTGTCACACACATGAAGAAATACAAAATTTTTTGCAAGAGCCGACCGCCGTATCAAACGTCCATGATCACGGGCAGGATCATCGGCTTTCTCTTGGTTTTGGCGTAGAGGAATTTGGTCAGATCGTCCTTGACGCTCTTCTTGAGTAGCATGCGGTCGATGCTGCCGCGACGGTTCAGCGCGACCTGCAATGCGTCCGCGGCGACCCGTCTTGCCTCGTCCATCAGGTCCTCCGCCTCCCGCACGTAGACGAAGCCGCGGGATACGATATCGGGACCGGACAGAAGGAATTTTCCTTCCGGATCCACCGTGGCGACCACCACGAGCATACCGTCCTGCGCCAGGTGTCTTCTGTCACGCAGCACGATGTTGCCGACGTTTCCGATGCCGTAGCCGTCGACAAGGATCTTGCCCGCGGGAACCTCGCCCGCAAAGCGCGCGCCCGATGCGTCGATCTCAAGCACCTTGCCGATTTCGGAAAGAAAGATATCCTTGTGTGCAATTCCCATATGCTGCGCAAGATCGCGCGCGGCGGTGAGGTGTCTGCTCTCTCCGTGAATGGGCATAAAATATTTCGGCTTTGTCAGGGCGTGGACGAGCTTGAGCTCCTCCTGGCAGGCATGTCCCGAAACGTGGACCTCGACCAGCGCGTCGTGAAGCACCTCGACCTCTTTTTTGGAGAGCTCGTTGATGACGCGTCCGACGGTCTTTTCGTTCCCGGGGATGGCGCTTGCCGAGAGCACGACGAGGTCGTTCTGATCAAGAGTCACCTGCGCGTGGTCGGAGAACGCCATGCGGTAAAGCGCTGACATCGGCTCTCCCTGACTACCCGTGGTAACCACGGTCAGCTCTCCCGGCTTGAATCTCTTGATCTCGTTGAGGTCGATCAAAACACCGGCGGGGACCTTCATATATCCAAGCTCGATTGCCGCGCTGACAATGTTGAGCATGCTGCGTCCCGTGATGGCGACCTTTCTTCCGTGACGCGCGCTGGTATCAATGATCTGCTGTACTCTATGCACGTTGGAGGAGAAGGTGGCAATGATGATGCGTTTTTTTCTGTGGGTGGTGAAGATATACTCCAGCGATTCACCCACGTTCCGTTCCGAGGGGGTGTGTCCGGGACGCTCTGCGTTGGTGGATTCGCACAGAAGCATCAGAACTCCCTTGCGTCCAAGCTCGCCCAGACGCACAATGTCCATCATATCTCCGTCGATCGGAGTGGTATCCAATTTGAAGTCCCCCGTGTGGACAACGGTTCCTAAGGGGGTATGAATGGCGAGCGCGCAGGCATCGGCAATGGAGTGATTGACGTGAATGAATTCCACCTCAATGGCACCGACCTTGACGCGGTCTCCTGCGTTTACGGTGCAGAGGTTCGGCTTTTCCGGCAGGGAATGCTCCGACAGCTTGTTCTTGATGATACCCAAGGTCAGGGGCGTTCCGTAAAGGGGCGGATTGACCGTCTGTAAAAGATACGGGACAGCGCCTACGTGATCCTCGTGTCCGTGGGTCAGAAACAGTCCCTTCAGACGGTGCTTGTTCGCTTCGAGATAGGAAAAATCCGGGATGACCAGATCGATGCCGGGCATATCCTCATCAGGAAAGCCCAAGCCGCAATCGATGGCGATCATCTCGTCCTCATACTCGATCACAGTCATGTTTTTGCCGATTTCGCCGAGCCCACCCAGAGGAATGATCCGGATCTTGCCTGAGGGCTTTGTCTTTTTCGGTTTTCTTGGCATTGTAAAATCCTTTCTGATTGATTTGTAAAATGATCGTACCGCGCAAAACGCGCGGAAAGAAGACCTGCTTATCCGCAAAACGGAAGCGGATCAACAGGCAAGCTGGCAGTACGGACGGGAGCACACGCACAGCTCCCGCACGGATCTGCCGATGATGATTGCGAAAACGCGGCACGGAAGCTCCGTTGCGGCGTCTGACGGTCACACATAGCTCCTACCATTATATCATCTTATATAGAATAAGTCAAGAGGAAAAGCAAAAAAAGTGTGGGAGGCTGTAGAGGTGGGGCTGCGACGCGCAACGGTCAGATCAAAAGACAGATGCCGACAGCGATAAGCGCGCCGAGCAGGATGCCGAGCAAAAACATCCAAAGAGAGCGCCGCTTGCGCGTGCGGACGGGAAAGCTCGCGTTTTCCCGTAGGATCCGCTCTGCCTCACACACCATATCCATCCGTGCTCCGCTGTGCGGCTTGACCTCGCGCCGCAGGACAAAGTACGCCTCGTCAAAATACGGGCTGTTTTGAGTGCGCAGGACGATCATCTGCTTTTGAGAACCTTTAATCATATCCGCCTCCGAAAGTGTTGTTCGGAATAGTATTTGCCAATTGCTCCCTAAAAAAACCAAAGGCGGCACAAAAAGCAGGAAAAAAAGATGCAGAACAGCATCGTAGCCAGGGCGCAGGGAAAGGCGTGGCGCGTTTTACGGATCCCGACGGAGGAGAAATACACGGAGAGGATATAGACCAGCGTGTCGGAGCTGCCGAAGATCACCGATGCGCAAAGCCCTGCAAGACTATCCGCGCCCACGTGGGAAAGCAGATCGGTAAAGGCAGCGGTCGAGGCACTGCCCGAAAAGGCGCGTGTCAGCAAAAAGGGAAGAAGCTCGGTTGGAAGTCCGATCAGGGAAGCGACGGGGGAGAGCAAGCGGGAGATCAGCTCCACAGCCCCCGAGGCACTGAGCATCGAAACCGCAACCAGAAGCGCGCAAAGCGTGGGAAGAAGACGGACCAGCGTTTTCAGACCGTCGGTCGCCCCCTGGATAAAGGCGGAAAAATAGTCCTGCTTGCCAAAGAGCATCAGAAGTCCCGCAAGGCTGACCACCAACGGCACGGAGAGGGCGGCAATCGTTTCTCCCATCGCTCAACGCCTCCTCCTTTTTGCGGCGGTGCGAGCTCCTTTCCCCGACAGCGGCAGCCGCAAAAGTCGGGGCAGGGAGGTCAGGAGAAGCGCGACGGCGGTGCAGGCAAGGGAGGTGATCCAGACGGGAATGAGGATGGCGTAAGGACGGTCTGACCCCGCCGCGCGGCGGAGTGCCAGCAGGTTGGCGGGCAGAAGCGTCAGACTTGCCGTATTGAGCACCGCAAAGGTGATCTGCTCGTCGCCGGCCTTCTCCTTGTCGGGATTGTCCTTTTGCATCTCCTCCATGGCGGAAAGTGCAAAGGGGGTTGCCGCGTTGCCGATGCCAAGCAGATTTGCGCTGATGCAGGCGCTGATCTCGCGGATGCCGTGCTTCGTTCGGTACGCATTCGGAAAGATCAGGCGCAAAAGCGGGGAGAGCAGGCGTGAAAGCTTGTCAATCCATCCCGCGCGGCGGAGAACCTCAAGGATTCCGCACCACAGGCACATCATGCCGCAAAGCGAAAGAGATACGTCCAAGGCACTGCGCGCGCCGTCCAGCACGGCGCTCCCGAGAGATACGACGTTTCCACTCAGGATCGCGGTGATCAGGGAGATCAGACAAAGAACGCCAAAAACCTTGCCGAGCATAGGTAATTTGCCCCCCATTCGTGTAAAATTTTGTCGATAAGTTTTTCCGAAAAATCCAAATTTTACCAATTTTCCCTATTGACAACCATAAAAAAACAGATTATAATAGAGACATGGAAGATGTTGTGTGAAAATGCGAATTTTTGACGCGAAAACACAAAATATAGTGAAAACGGAAAGGGAATTATGGCATGAAATCAACGGGAATTGTCAGAAAAGTGGATGAGCTTGGCAGATTTGTTCTGCCCTCGGAGCTCCGTCAGGAGATGGGCATTGAGGTCAAGAGCTCTCTTGAGATCTTCACGGAAAACGGACGCATCATTTTGCAAAAGCACCAGCCCTCCTGCGTCTTTTGCAAAAGCTCCAAGCAGATCGTGGTATTCAAGGAGCAGCGCGTCTGCCGTTCCTGCATTGAAAAGCTGCAGGGAGAGCTTTGATTCATTGTATGTGCAAATTTGGGACAACATGAGCAAAAGCGGGGGAAATTTTGCAAAGGTCCCGATATCAAAAAGTGCGGTGGCGCATGGCGCCACCGCACGAGCTTTTTACGCGGCTCTACGCGTTTTGGGGGAATGAGAGGTCAGTTGCAGCAGCACAGAAGAATCAGTGCAAGAACAATGAGCCATACACAGTTGTCGTTGAACAGGTTGCAAAGGCAGTTATTCATAATTCGTTCCTCCTTATGAAATTGCAAGAGCAGATCCTCGTCGATATTTGCCCGATGACTTGCCCTTCTGATATCATGTTATGTCGCAAAAGCAAAAAGGTTCGTGCGTTCTGTCGCTTTTTGCTTTTGTTTTTTTTGTGTGATCGGAATTGGCGATCATCCTTCCGTTTTGACAGTAGGTAGCGAAAAAATCGCAAAAGCCCTTGTTTTTTGCGTAAAGGTATAGTAAAATAAAAGAACGGAAGCGTATTTTCATCCATCGGAAAGAATTTGATAGTATACAGGAGGAAACAAACATGATTTCAAAAGCATTGGCAGAATCCGTTCTTGCCTGCGCCATGTCGGGCGGTGCGGATTTTGTGGAGATCTACGGCGAGATCACGCGCAACAACAGCGTTTCCATGCTCAACGGAAAGATCGACCGTGCGACCGACAATCTGGTGTCGGGCGTCGGTATCCGCGCATTTTTAGGCACTCGCACGGTCTTTGCATCCACCTCGGACATTTCCCCGGAGGGACTTATGCAGTGTGCGCGCGCGGTTGCCGCGGCAACGGGAGATCTGCGCGAGCGTGAGGCGATCCGTCTGACTGAGAGAATGTTCCCGAACATCCATCCCGCCGTCAGAATTCCGTCGGGCGTGGAGGCAACGGAGCGCGCAGAGCTTCTGCGCACGGCTTGCTTTGCCGCAAAGGAGTACGATGAGAAGATCGTGCAGGCAACGGGCAGCATTCTGGGCGTGGACCACACCATTCTGGTTGCCAACACCGAGGGACTTTATACCACCGACCGTCACATCCGCACGCGTCTGGCAGTTTCTGCCGTCGCAAGCAACGGAAGTGAGAATCAGTCGGGCTCCTGCTCTCCCGGAGCGGGCATGGGCTTGGAATTTTTTGATACCGTATCCCCCGCACACATCGGTCGCGAGGCGGCACGTCAGGCGATGGTCAATCTGCGTGCGGATTACTGTCCCGCAGGCTCGATGACGGTTGCCATCGAGAACGGCTTTGGCGGCGTGATCTTCCACGAGGCATGCGGACACTCCCTGGAGGCAACCTCGGTTGCCATCGGTGCTTCGCAAATGGCAGGAAAGCTCGGTCAGCAGATCGCCAACCCCAAGGTGACTGCCATCGACGACGGAACCATTCCTTCTGCGTGGGGATCTGTCAATATTGACGACGAGGGTACCCCCACACAGCGCAACGTACTGATCGAAAACGGAATCCTCAAGGGATATCTGATCGACCGTCTGGGCTCTCGCCGTATGGGTATGCCCATGACGGGAAGCGGACGCCGCCAGGGGTACACCTACGAGGCGACCTCCCGTATGACAAACACCTTTATTGCAAACAGTCCCGATAAGAACGAGGACATCATCGCCTCCATCGAGAACGGACTTTACTGCCGTCAGATGGGCGGAGGATCGGTCAACCCCCTGACGGGTGCGTTCAACTTCTCCGTAACCGAAGGATATCTGATCCGCAACGGCAAGATCGCGGAGCCCGTACGAGGAGCATCCCTGATCGGAACGGGATCGGAGATCCTTCAGAACATCGACATGGTCGGACAGAATCTCGAGCGCGCGCAGGGTATGTGCGGTTCCGCGAGCGGAAGCGTGCCCACCGACGTAGGTCAGCCCCTGATCCGCGTATCCACCATTACCGTAGGAGGTCGCTGATATGAAATTTGAGGCTATGAAGCAAGCTCTGATCGCTGCCGCGCAGAAGGCAGGCGTCGAGCAATATGAAATTTACTACGAGATGGAGGAAAGCCTTTCTGCCGATACTATGAAGCAGGAGATCAACTCCTTCTCCTCCAGCGTATCGGGCGGTATCTGCTTCCGCTGCATCGTGAACGGCAAGATGGGATATGCGTCGGGCGAATTGATGACCGAGGAGGCAATGGAAAATCTGGTTGCCTCCGCGATCTCCAACGCGGCGTGTATCGACAGTGAGGACGAGGTCTTTATTTTCCCCGGCTCTCCCGCTTACGCAACGCTTCCCGAGCGCACCTTCAAGCTCAACGACGCCGTAACCGTGAAAAACACGGCGCTGGCTCTCCAAAAGGCAACCTACGCTCAGAACGAGGCGGTTTCGGACGGCACGCAGTGCGGCTCCATCTCCGCAACCTCCGAGGTGCATCTGTACAACTCTCACGGCTTGGAGCTTTCCAACCGCGCGGGCGTAAACCTTGCGTACGTGGATGCCATCGTCCGTAAGGGCGAGGACGCACAGAGCGGATTTGAATTCTCCGAGGGCGCTACCTTCGAGGACGTCAAGGAGCTTCCCGCAAAGGCAGTGGAGGTTGCTTTGAGCAAATTCGGCGCGTCGACTGTGGAAACGGGTAAATATAACGTCGTCATCGACGGCAAGACCTTCCGCAGCTTCCTTTCCACCTTCTCCTCCGTGTTCTCCGCAAAGAACGCGCAGATGGGACTCTCGCTTCTGGCGGGCAAGGAGGGCGAGCAGATCGCAGCTCCCTGCGTCAGCATCGTGGACGATCCGATGAGAGAGGGCTGCCCCTTCCAGAGCAATTTCGACGGCGAGGGCGTGGCGACTGCGCGCCGTGATATTATCAAGGACGGCGTCCTGACGACGCTGCTCTATGACCTGACCACCGCAAAAAAGGCGGGCGTGGAATCTACGGGACACGGACAGAAGCACGGCTATTCCTCCCCCGTTTCCATCTCCCCCTACAACTTCGGTATCTGTGCGGGGGATGCGACGCGCGAGGAGCTTCTCGCCGATGCGAAGGACGGTATTTTTATCAATGAGTGCAAGGGCTTCCACGCGGGTGCAAACCCCGTGACGGGCGACTTCTCCATCGAGAGCGCGGGCTATCGCATCCGTGACGGAAAGCTTGCTGAGCCCATCAAGTCCTTTACCATCGCGGGCAACTTCTTTACGTTGCTCAAGGAGATCGACCGACTTGGTGACAAGACCCTCTGGGGTCAGCCCACCAGCAGCACCGTATTCGGCTCTCCCGACGTTCTGCTTCGCGACGCAAGCATTGCGGGTAAATAATCCAAAGAAATCAGCTCCCCTTGGCGCAAAATGCGCCAAGGGGCTTTTTTGTTTGTTACGACGCCCGAAATGAGGCAAAAAATATTCGCTTTCCACTTGCGAAGCTCCCAAAAGTGTGGTATAATGATGGGAAGAAATCAAAGGAGGGGAGAACGGATATGAAAAGACTTTTGTGCGCATTGCTGATCTTAGCTCCGTGTCTGTACGGCTGTGTGCATTACGTTCCCCGTGAGGAGCGTCAGCCTCTCCCGGACGAAACGGCGGTAACGACCGCCCCCGTCACCCCCGATCTCCCGATTGTGACCGAGCCGCAAAAGAGTCCTGAGAAGGATCCTTATCCGAACGTCGCACAGGACGGATATACCAAGCGGTATTAAGAGTGAAAAAAGATCTGCTTGTAAGTTTGTAAAGGTTGGAGAGAACGGATGATCAAGAACGTGATTGAGGCAGGGAAGGGAATGCGCCTTCGCATCTGCCAAACCGATAAATTTAAAACGGGCATGCTGTCCTTGACCTTGGCGCAACCCATTGATCGGGAGGAGGTATGGAAAAGCACGCTCCTGCTCTCGGTGCTGCGTCGGGGAACCGAGAAATATCCAACGCTTGCCGCGCTCAATCGGCGTCTGGACTGCCTTTACGGCTCCGAGCTTGGCATCCGCAGCTTCTACTGCGGAGATGCGCACGTGCTTGGCTTTTCGGCGGAGATCTTAGACGACGCCTACCTGATCGACCGCGAGGAATCGCCTTTGGAGGGAGTCCTGGAGGTCATGTGCCAGATGCTGTTTCATCCGCTCCTGGATGAGAATGGGGATCTGCTTTCGCATTACGTAGAGAGCGAAAAGCAGCTTCAATGCGACTACATCCGCGCGCTGAAGAACCGTCCGCGCGGCTATGCGATGCAGCGCGCCAAGGAGCTGTTGTATCAGAACGAGCCCTGCGGTGCTTCTCTTTACGGCAGTGAGGAGCAGATCATGGCGATCACGAAGCGGGAGCTGACCGCGCATTGGAGGTCACTTCTCGGTCGCCTTGTTCCCGACTTCTTTTACGTTGGGAGCGCGGACGGAGAGAGCGTCAAGGCTCTGCTTGAGAAGACTGTCGGCAAGGAGCTGGCACAGAAAAACGGGAGTGCTGTGTTTGTTCAGGATAGAAACGCAATGATACGCTCTGCCGAGCGGGTGACGCGGTATGAGGAAACGCTCCCCGTGTCGCAGGGGCAGCTGATTCTCGGCTTGCGTGCCGGGGTAGCCCTTTGGGATGCGGATTTTTACGCCATGGCAGTCTATAACGAGCTGCTGGGCGTCTCCCCGATCTCAAAGCTGTTCGTCAACGTGCGGGAGAAGCAAAGCCTTTGCTATTCCTGCTCCTCCTCATATCACGCAAATAAGGGAACGGTTTTCGTCAGCTGTGGCATCGAGAATGCCAATCGCGACCGCGCCGAGCGTGAGATCCTGCGTCAGCTGGACGCCATCGCGGCGGGGGATTTTTCCGAGGAGGAATTCGAGGGCGCGAAAAAATCGCTCCTGAATGCCTACCGCCTGATCGAGGATAGCCCCACAGCCATTGAGGGCTACTATCTCGGAAGAAGCCTGATGGGTGTTGCGGACACGGTCGAGGAGGCGCGCGCACACGTTGAAAAGGTCACGCGTGAGCAGGTGCTGTCCTGCGCCGCACGCATCAGCCTTGATACCGTTTACTATCTGCGCGGAACGCTTGCGCCAAAGGAGGACGGGGAAGATGAAATGGAATGAATCTGCCTCCTCTCTTTTGCGGGAGCATTATTACTTTGGAACACACAAATCGGGGCTTCCCATCTACGTCTTTCCCAAAAGGATGACGGGAACGTACGCGATCCTTTCGGCAAAATACGGCTCGCTTGACCACCGCTACCGCCTCTTGGGGCAGGAGCGTGACGTGGAGATCCCCGACGGTGTTGCGCATTTTCTGGAGCACAAGCTCTTTGAAAACGAGGACGGAAGCGACTCCTTCCGTCAGTTTACCGCGCTGGGCGCCGATGCAAACGCCTACACCACCTATAACCGCACGGCATATCTGTTCAGCTGCACCGAGCATTTTTCCGAGTGCCTTGCGGAGCTGTTGAATTTTGTATTTCACCCGTATTTTACCGACGCGACTGTCAAAAAGGAGCAGGGGATCATCGCCGAGGAGATCCGAATGTACGAGGACAGCCCTTGGGATCGCGCCGACCGCAATCTGTTGCGCGCGATGTATCAGGTGCACCCTGTGCGGAAGAATATTCTTGGAAGCGAGGCATCTCTTGCGACCATCACCCCGGAGCTTTTGTACGAATGCCACCGCGTGTTTTATCACCCCTCCAACATGGCGTTGGTGGTTTGTGGGGACGTCGAGCGCGAGGAGGTGGCAGCGGTTGCCGATCGGATCCTGGCGGACGTTCCCCGCGCGAAGCAGTTTGTGCGCGTGACGGAGCGCGAGCCAGATGACGTTGGAACGTCCTGCGTCAGAACGCAGATGCAGGTGGCAAAGCCCCTGTTTTGCATCGGCTTTAAGGATATTTTTGTACCGCGTGACGCGGATGCGCGACTGCGTCGGGATGCCGCCATGAGTCTGCTTGGCGAGATGCTGTTCTCCCGTGCGGAGCCCTTTTACAACGGGCTGTTTGAGGAGGGACTTCTGACCTCAAGCTACGGCTTTGGCTATTCCTGCACGGATAGCTTTGGGTATTTCGGTATTTCGGGTGAGGCGGCAGACCCCGAGCAAATTCAGACACGTCTTTACGAATATCTCGATACGGTACGCAAAAACGGACTCCCCGAGGAGAGCTTTCTGCGTTGCCGACACGTTTTGTACGCGGATGAGGTCAAGGCATACGACTCGACCGAGGAGATCGCCGACCGCTTGCTTTGCGCAGTCTTTGACGGGGTGGAGCTCTTCTCCTATCCGTCGCTCTTGCAGGACGTGACCATGGAGGAGCTGTATGCTTTGATGGAGGAGATTTTTGATCCTGCACGTGCAACGCTTTCCGTGATCGAGCCGTTTTCCAATGAACAGGATGAAAGGAGTGAGTAAACCGAATGACGACGACGGTTTCTTTTCCCGGCCTTGGGATCGATTCTTTTACCTTGAATAAGGTCGCCTTTACGCTTTTCGGCAAGATCGAGGTGCGCTGGTACGGTATCATCATCACGCTTGGCATCGTGCTTGCCTTCCTTTACGCCTGCTGGCGCGGAAAGAAAAATGAAAATATCATTCCGGACGACGTGATGGACATCGGTCTTGTGACGGTCCTTTGCGGTATTGTCGGTGCGCGTATCTACTACGTGCTGGGCGACAGCACGGGAGTTTACGACAGCTTGTATGACGTGATCGCCATCTGGAACGGCGGAATCGCCATTTACGGTGCTATCATAGGAGGCTGTCTTGGGATCCTTCTGATGTGTCACATCAAAAAGATCTCCTGGCGCAAGCTCTTTGATATGGCGGCGCCGGGTGTTCTGATCGCGCAGGCGTTGGGCCGTTGGGGGAATTTTTTCAACGGTGAGGCGTACGGATACGAGATCGCCGAAACTACGCGCTTTTACTTTTTCAACAAGGAGCATGTCCTCTCCTCGGGCGAGGGAACGTTCTTCCATGCGTTGCGCATGGGCTTGACGCCGAATGTGGCAAGCTTCTCGGAGATGCACTATTTCCATCCCACGTTCCTTTACGAGAGCCTTTGGAACGTTCTGGGCTTTGTGCTGATCCAATTTTTTTACAAGCATAAGAAATTCGACGGACAGGTCGCGGTGCTTTACTTTACGTGGTACGGCTTTGGCAGAATGTTCATCGAGGGCTTGCGCACCGACAGCCTCTATCTGGGAAACACGACGCTTCGTATTTCCCAGCTGATAGGTCTTCTTTGCTTTGTCGGAGGACTCTGTCTGTTCATCATTCCGATGATCGTCATAGAGAGAAAGAAGAAGCTTGCCGTCGCAAACGCGGACGGCGGGCAGACAGATCAGAGCGAGGAAGCTCCGCATACGGAGGAAGACACGGATACCGAGCAGGCAGAGCAAACAGAGCAAGCAGAGCAGGAAGAAAATCAACTGACAGACAAGGAGAGCGAAGATGGCAAAGCTGATTGACGGTAAGGCAATTTCCGCGCAGATCCGCGCGGAGATCAAGGAGGAAACGGCACAATTTATCAAGGAGCGCGGATACGCTCCCGGGCTTGCCGTGGTGATCGTGGGGGATAATCCCGCATCGCAGGTATACGTGCGCAACAAAAAGCGCGGATGCGAGGAGGTCGGGTTTTATTCCGAGGTACACGAGTGTCCGAAGGATATGACGCAGGCGGAGCTCAATGCGCTGGTGGACCGCCTGAACGCGGATGAAAGGATCCACGGCATCCTTGTTCAGCTCCCGCTTCCCAAGCACCTGAACGAAACCGAGGTGCTGCTCCGCATCTCTCCCGAAAAGGACGTGGATGCGTTCCATCCGTACAACGTTGGAAAAATCATGATCGGGGATTATCATTTTCTCCCCTGCACCCCCGCGGGTGTCATGGCGCTGCTGGAGAGAAGCGGGATCGAGATTTCCGGCAAGAATTGCGTGGTGATCGGACGCTCCAACATCGTGGGCAAGCCCATGGCGATGCTGCTGCTCCACGCGAACGGAACCGTAACAGTTTGTCACAGCCGTACCAAAAACCTCTCCGAGGTCACAAGGCAGGCGGATATTCTGGTGGTTGCCATCGGAAGAGCAGATTTTGTGGGCGCGGATATGGTCAAGGAGGGTGCTGTCGTCATTGACGTCGGCATGAACCGCCGCGAGGACGGCAAATTGACGGGTGACGTCAATTTCTCCGAGGTCGAGCCGATCGCGTCCTACATTACCCCCGTTCCGGGCGGTGTCGGTCCTATGACCATCACGATGCTGTTGCGCAACACCCTGACCGCGGCGCAGAGCTAAAGCGGTCACAGAGCATACAAGGGGACGGCGTCCTTCCGCAGCTAGGGGGATGCCGCCTTTTTTTGCCGTCAAACGCCAAAGAAATCGGCGAAATGCGGGACAAAGCCTTGACAAGATATGCGTTTTGGTGCTATAATATGGAAGATATCATGAATGAGGAGTGCTCAAAATGAACAACTTAGAAAAAACAATGGATAAGGTAGTCGCCCTTTGCAAAACGCGCGGCTTTATTTTCCCCGGCTCCGAGATCTACGGAGGTCTTGCAAACTCCTGGGATTACGGACCTCTGGGCGTCGAGTTCAAAAACAACGTCAAGAAGGCTTGGTGGAAGAAGTTCGTGCAGGAGAGCCGCTATAACGTCGGTCTTGACAGTGCCATCATCATGAACCCGCAGGCGTGGGTCGCATCGGGACACGTCGGAGGCTTCTCCGATCCCTTGATGGACTGTAAGCAGTGCAAAATGCGTCACCGTGCCGATAAATTGATCGAGGACTATGCCTTCCAGAACGGTCTTTCGGACAACCCCGCCGGCTGGAGCTTTGAGCAAATGGCGGAGTATATCAAGGAAAAGGACATCGCATGCCCGCAGTGCGGCGGCAAGACCTTTACCGACATCAAGAAGTTCAATTTGATGTTCAAGACCTTCATCGGTGTGACCGAAGACAACTCCAACACCGTATATCTCCGTCCGGAAACTGCGCAGGGAATCTTCGTCAACTTCGCGAACGCACAGCGCACCACGCGCAAGAAGCTCCCCTTCGGCGTCGCGCAGATCGGTAAATCCTTCCGCAACGAGATCACGCCCGGTAATTTCATTTTCCGCACCCGTGAGTTCGAGCAGATGGAGCTGGAGTTCTTCTGCAAGCCCGGCACCGATCTGGAATGGTTTGCGTATTGGAAGGACTATTGCCATAAGTTCCTGCTGGGGCTCGGCATCCGCGAGGAAAATCTCCGTCTGCGTGACCACGATCCCGAGGAGCTTTGCTTCTACTCCAAGGCAACCACCGACTTTGAGTTTTTGTTCCCGTTCGGCTGGGGCGAGCTCTGGGGTATTGCCGACCGTACCGACTATGACCTTGGTCAGCACGAAAAGCACAGCGGCAAGGATCTGACCTATTTTGATCAGGAAACCGGCGAGCACTATATTCCTTACGTCATCGAGCCTTCCTTAGGCGCTGACCGCGTAGCGCTTGCGTTCCTGGTGGACGCATACGATGAGGAGGTCATCGACGCCGAGAAGAACGACGTGCGCACGGTGCTTCATCTGCATCCCGCACTGGCGCCCTTCAAGGCAGCCGTTCTGCCTCTTTCCAAGAAGCTTGGCGACAAGGCAACCGAGATCTACGAGGAGCTTTCCAAGTACTTTATGGTGGACTACGACGAAACGGGATCCATCGGAAAGAGATACCGCCGCGAGGACGAGATCGGTACGCCTCTTTGCATCACCGTGGACTTTGAAACGGTGGGCGACGACAGCAAGCCCGCAGACAACTGCGTCACCGTCCGCGACCGTGACACCATGGAGCAGGTCCGCATCCCGATCTCCGAGCTCAAATCCTATATCGAAGCAAAGATCGCGTTCTGATCGAACGAAATCAAAGAGATGGGATCCCTCGTTTGAGGGATCCCATCTCTTTCTTTATTCGTTTTGAGAGGGGTCCGGGAGCTCCGTTGCATCCTCGATGCAAAAATCATACAGGCGGACGATGCCCTCGCAGGCGCTGACTCCAAAGTAGAAGCGCTCGAACAGATCCTCCACCCGAAGCAGGGCACGGACACCGTCGATGGTGAAGATGATGTGACCTTCCGTGATCGTCATGGTCAATTCGTGCATTTTGTGTTCCTCTACGGGCATTCTCAGACCCAAACGCTTGTGCCAGCTGCAACCGTTTTCTTTGTCATAGAAGTGACGCCAGACGTTGACACCGTTTTTCCAAAGCACGACCTCAAAGCACTCGCCGTATCGAACGGCACCGTCCGAGCAGAGCTCGGGCTGCTTTGCAATGATGATCTCGGGGCATCCGAGATCCTCGAATTGACAGTGAAGCGTTGCCTTTGCGCCGGCAGAGTAGACCTCCTTGGTCAACAGGGTAATATTATCAAAGCCTTCTCTGTGATCGGAATTCGCACCGATGGCAATGTGATCGGATTTTTGCTTAAAATCGGGGGTTTCGGTAAAACGGAAGGAGTATGCCTGCGTCAGCTCTTGCTTCCATGCCTCATTTGCAAAGGAATAGCTACGTTTTTCCATTCCGTCGCTCACTTCCTCGCGCACTCGGGGCAGGTATAGTGTACGACCAGCTCGTACTCTGAGAAGGGAGTGCCGATGTCGCCCTCGATCGCGGGGCGCACGGAGGGGAGCCGTACGTCACGGATGCGTCCGCAATGCGTGCAGAGCAGGTGATCGTGGGGCTCGGTCAGCTTGTCAAAGCAGTCCGCAACGCCGTCGATGTGCAGACGGTGAATGACGCCCGCCTCGTCCAGCGCATTGAGGTTGTTGTAGATGGTTGCCATCGCAATGCTGGGCATTTTGAGCTTTGCCAAAAAGAAGATCTCGTCGGCGGTCAGATGGCGGTCACTCTGCTTTAAAATGGAAAGGATCAATTCACGTTGCTTTGTCATGGCATCCTCCAAGAAATAGAATAATTCTAATTCCATTATATACAAAACAGGTTAGGTTGTCAAGGAAAAATCTGCATTTTTTGCAAAAAAGTGTGGGCTTGACCGATAAAAACAAAAAACTTGCGTATATTTATTAAAAAAGAGGTTGACAAATCGGATTTTTTTCGGTATAATATATCCGTTGCAAAAAAAAGTGACAGTCCCATATGCTGGTGTAGCACAGTCGGTAGTGCAGCTGATTCGTAATCAGCAGGTCGAAGGTTCGAGTCCTTTCACCAGCTCCAAGTCGGCAGTGCCGACAGCCGTGTCGGTTGTCGCACTGCCGTGCTTTTTTGTAGCAACGATATTTTTGAAAAGTAGGGGATCGAAATGACAAAGATTGATATTTTTTCGGGCTTTCTGGGCGCAGGCAAGACCACGCTCATCAAAAAGCTGCTGGGCGAAGCGTATGCGGGTGAAAAGCTCGTCCTGATCGAGAACGAGTTTGGCGAGATCGGCATTGACGGCGGATTTTTGCAGGACGCGGGCATCGAGATCACCGAGATGAACAGCGGCTGCATTTGCTGCTCTCTGGTGGGAGACTTCGGCAAGGCACTGGCAAAGGTGCTGGACGAGTACGCGCCCGACCGTATTCTGATCGAGCCCTCGGGAGTCGGCAAGCTCTCCGATATCATCAGAGCCGTGCAGGGAGTTGCCAACGAAAACGTTGTCCTCAACGGCTTTGCCACGGTTGCGGACGTGCAGAAATGCAAAATGTATATGAAGAACTTCGGTGAGTTCTTCAATGACCAGATCCACCACGCGGGCTGCATCGTGCTTTCTCACACGCAGGACGCCAGCGAGGAAAAGATTGCGCAGACGGTAGAGCTGCTGCGCACGCAAAACCCCACCGCTACCATCGTGACCACGCCTTGGGACAAGCTGGACGGCGCGCAGCTGCTTTGTGCTATGGAGCGCCGCGACACCATTGAGGAGGAGCTCGCGCGTCTTGCAAATGAGGCAGAGCATCATCACCATCACCACCATCACCACGACGGTGAGGAGTGTGACGACGAGAATTGTGCGTGCCACCATCACGAGCACGAGGAGCATCACCATCACCACGACGGCGAGGAGTGCGATGACGAGAATTGTGCATGCCACCATCACGAACACGAGGAGCATCATCACCATCACCACCATCACCACGACGGCGAGGAGTGCGATGACGAGAGCTGCGCGTGCCACCATCACGGGCATGGCGAGCATCATCACCATCATGCGGACGAGGTCTTTGCAAGCTGGGGTGTGGAAACCACAAAGAAATTCACCAAGGACGAGCTGCAAGCCATTCTGGAGCGTCTGCCCGAGGAAAAAGAATTCGGCGTCATCCTGCGCGCCAAAGGAATCGTGGAGTGCGCATGCGGCGCATGGCTGCACTTTGACTATATCCCCGGCAAGGCGGACATTCGCGTTGGCAGCGCCGGCGTGATCGGCAGAATTTGCGTCATTGGTGCGAACCTGAATCGCCATGCCGTAGCAGATCTGTTCGGCGTCAAGGAAGCATAAGGGGGCAGGAGCATGGCAGCAAAAATTCCGGTTTATCTGTTCACGGGCTTCCTCGAGGGCGGAAAAACGCACATCATTCAGGAGTCCATGGAGGACAAAAAGTTCAATTCCGGTGAAAAAACGCTCATTCTGCAATGCGAGGAGGGCGTCGATGAATTCGATCTTTCCCGCTTTTACGGCAAGAATATTTATCTGAAGACCATCGACTCCGAGGAGGAGCTGACCAAGGAGCACCTGACTGCTCTGTCCAAGGAGCATCGCATCGACCGTGTTATCATCGAATATAACGGTATGTGGATGCTGCAAACGCTCTATGAAAATCTTCCCGACAGCTGGGCGATCTATCAGGAGATGATGTTTGCGGATGCCAACACCTTCCTGTCCTACAACGCCAACATGCGTCAATTGATGGTGGACAAGCTTCTCAACTGCGAGATGCTGGTCCTCAACCGCACGCCAAGCAAGATTGACAAGGAGGAGATCCACAAGGTCGTCAGAGGCATCTCGCGTCGCGCGGCGATCACCTACGATTACCCGGACGGGCACGTCGAGTATGACGAGATCGAGGATCCGTTGCCCTTTGATCTGGACGCGGAGATCGTGGAGATCAAGGACGAGGACTACGCGATCTTCTATCGCGATCTCTCCGAGGAAATGAAAAAATACAACGGAAAGACGGTTCGCTTCAAGGGGATCGTTGCGCGTGACGCTTCGATCGGGGATAAAACCGTGCTTGCAGGCAGACACGTCATGACCTGCTGTGCCGACGATATCGCATATCAGCCCCTGGTCTGCATCTTTGACGCGCCCACCACGCTCAAGACCAGAGATTGGGTGACCGTAACGGGCAAGATCAAGCTGGAAAAGCACAAGCTTTATCGGGGACCGGGACCCGTCGTTTACGTAACGGGAACGGATTTTGCCGTAGCCCCCGCACAAGAGGTCGCAACCTTTTATTAAGATAAAACCGCATCGGAATGCATAGGCAAACCGATGCGGTTTTTGTTATCTTCCAAACAGAATTTCGAGGATCTTGAAGCGTGCGCGGTAGACGGGACGCTCGGTTTCGGTGATGATCTTGTATTGCGAGGGCGTAAAGCCGACCGAGATAAAGGCATCCTCGGCATCCTCGTCCGAAACGCTCGCAGAGCCGACACACAGGGGAGGGAACAGACAGCACCACCAGTTTTGTCCCGCCGCGTCGCCGATGCAGACACGCATGGAAAGATACTCTCCCGCGGGGAAGCAAAAGCTGTCGTAATCGCGCGTCGGGTATTCCTCAAGGTCGAGCAGGATCGAAACGGCATCGCTCCGCCCGTGCGCCCTCACAACGCTCTGCGCCGCATCTTCGACGGTCTGCAGATTCGCCTCTAAAATTTTCTTTGCCTCGCTCTGCGCACTGCATCCGACGAGCAGGGGATTGGTGACCTCCAGGACGGCGTCCCGCACCTTCAGTTTGAGTGCCTGATCCTCCTCGCTGTCCGAGTTGGCAAGCACGTGCAGGCGGATGACGGTGTCGTAGACCTCCTGCTCCCCGTGAACGGGGAACAGCCCTACAAACAGCAGCACCGTACAAAGCGAAAAGCACAGAATAAGTAAGTGTTTGGTTTTCATTTGATCTCTCCTTTTCATTTTTTGTGGATGTCATCAGCATTCCCCAAGGAGCGGGGTTTTATTCAAATGAAAATCGGAAAATGGAAAAATATTCCTGAGAGGGTTAAAAAAGACCTGCACACTGATCAGTGTGCAGGTCTTTTTTGAGGATGGACCTCCCGTTATTCTCCTTCCTCGGCATCCTCATCCTCCTCGGGGGTGATGTCGAGGCTGTTCAGGATCGCGGAGATGTGTGCGCCGTATGCGATGGAATTGTCGGGGATAAAGGTCAATTCGGGCGTGATGCGGAGATTGAGCGAGTGCGCAAGCTCGCGGCGGATAAAGCCGCTTGCCGCCTTGAGTCCCTTCGCGATCTCCTTGGGTTCGCCGCTGAGTGCGGAATAATAGATCTTTGCGTATTTGAGATCCCCCGTGCAGTCTGCCGCGGTGATACTGATGAATGCGTCGCTGACGCGAGGGTCCTTGACCTTGCGAAGAATGGAGGTCATCTCCCTCTGAATTTCGTCGTTGATTCTTCCACGTCTGTAATTTGCCATGAAAATTCCTTTCTGTTTTGTGCCTGAGTGTTCTCAAAAAACAGCTTTCCCGCAAAGGAACGGGAAAGCTGTGACGGTTTTTTATGCCTCGATTGCCTCGGGGTTTGCAAGAACCTCGTCCGCGGATGCGTCGTAGGAATTCTCCTCGAACTCCTCGAGAAGGGCAAGCTCCTCTGCCTCCTTGAGCTTCTTTTGCTTGTTTGCTTTCACCTTCTGGTAGATCTTATAGCCGATAAAGCAAGCGGCAGCAACCAGCAGAATAATGCCGATGACCTTCAAAACGGTATAGCTTCTTTTTTCGTTTGTTTGTTCCATCTTGTGCCTCCTTGGCTTTTTTTGATATATCTCTATTTTACAGTATACCACACTTTTTGAAAAATGCAAGCGCTAAAGCAAATTTTTTTCGATTTTTTTCAAAATCTATTTTCTTTTTTGATAAAATATGATAAGATGATAGGGATGAATGAAAAAATGCGAGAGAGGAGGAGCTGTGATGACCTATTTGACGCTTTGCCGCCGATTGCAGGAGGCGGGGATCGAGAACGCCGAGTGGGAGGCGAAGCTTCTCTTGGAGCATTTTTGCGGCGTCCCCTTGGCGTCGCACCCAGACGTCGAACGGGATTACGAATCACCCGCCCTGGCGGAGGCATTGGGGAAGCGCGAGGCGCGCTATCCGTTGCAATATTTGCTTGGCGAGTGGTGGTTTTACCGCCAGAGTTACTTGGTTTCCCCCGACTGCCTGATCCCGCGCTCGGACACCGAGGTCTTGGTGGAGCGAGCCATTGCCGAATTGCCGCGCGGCGCGCGCTTTGCGGATTTCTGCACGGGCAGCGGATGTATCGCCATCTCGGTGCTGTGCGAACGCCCCGATACCACTGCCGTGGCGGTGGACAAATTTGAGGCAACGCTCTCGCTTGCGATCCAAAACGCCGAGCGAAACGGCGTTACGGACCGTTTTTCTTCCGTTTGTACCGATCTTTTGACGGAGGAACCGAGCATTGCGTCGGGATCCTTGGATGCCATCCTCTGCAATCCGCCCTACGTTGATCGGGCGACGCTTGCAGGACTTGCGCCCGAGCTTGCCCACGAGCCGCAGGCGGCGTTGGACGGAGGTGAGGACGGACTTGTCTTTTACCGACGCATTTTGCAGGCATTCCCGAAATATCTGCGTGAGGGAGGATTTTTCCTCTTTGAGATCGGCTTTGATCAGGCTGAGACAGTCAAGGAGATCGGCGCCGCTGCAGGCTTTGGGGATTGCTCCGTGCTCCGAGATCTTGGCGGCAACACGCGCGCCTTGCTTTTGCGCCGCACCGTGTGAGCGTCGCTTGCATAAACTGACACCGAGTGAGCTTTTTTGGAAAGGATCATAAACCTTGAATATTGTAGTTTTGGCAGGGGGCTATTCCCCCGAACGGGAGGTTTCCCTCAATTCGGGAACCTTGATCGCGAACGCAATGATCGAAAACGGACACCGTGTGCTCTTGCTGGACGTGTACGTCGGGCTTCGCACAGAGGGGAAGGATCCGCTTTCGCTGTTTCAGACAACAAAATATCCTCCCCATACCATCTCGACCGCCGTGCCCGATCTGGACGCACTCAAGGCTGAGTACGGGCAGGGGGACGCGCTGATCGGTCCTCACGTGCTGGAGATCTGCGCCCTTGCCGACAAGGTCTTCTTAGCGCTTCACGGATCGATGGGAGAGAACGGTCAGCTGCAGGCGACCTTGGATACGCACGGCATCCGCTATACGGGCTCGGGCTATGCGGGGAGTCTGCTTGCCATGGATAAGGACATCGCCAAGCGGCTGTTCCTGGATGCCGGCATCCCGACACCCCCGTGGGTATATTTGAGGAAGGGCGACGCGGATATTGACGCGCGCCTTGCAGCCATCGGCGTCCCCGCCGTGGTAAAGCCCTGTCATTGCGGCTCCAGCGTGGGTGTTTCCATGGCGGACACCAAGAAAGAGCTGGATGCGGCAATTGATGAGGCATTCCGTTGGGGAGATGCCGTTCTGGTGGAAAAAAAGATCGTGGGCAGGGAGTTGACCGTCGGTATTCTGGACGGTGAAGCACTTCCCTTGGTAGAGATCATTCCCGCGGATGACTTTTACAACTACAAAAATAAATATCAGGGAAACACGCGCGAGATCTGTCCCGCGCCCGTGGATGAAGGGATTGCCAAGCAAGCGCAGGCATACACCAAAAAGGGATTTGACGCCCTTCGCCTTCGCGGATACGCACGCTTTGATTTTCTGCTGGATGCGGCGGGGGAGCTTTGGTGTCTGGAGGCAAACACCCTGCCCGGCATGACGCCCATGAGCCTGTTGCCACAGGCAGCGGCAGCGGTGGGGATCTCCTATCGCGAGCTCTGCGAAAAAATGATCAACCTATAAAAACGAAGCACGCTCTGCAACCGTTTGCAGAGCGTGCTTCGTTTATCTTTTTTTATTTCCTTTGGGGGCGTGCGTTCCTTTTTTGGAGGGAAGGATGCCGCCGGGGCGTCCGCCGATCCGTCCGGGCTTTTTCAAGGGTCCCTTAGCACCCCTTGACGCTTCACGCTCTCCCGATTGCGAGCGTGCCGCGCGCGAATTGCGCGTGATGGGTGCGGATTTTTGACGTCTGTCCGTCGGGGACGCGGATTGTCGGGAGGATTGATTTGCTTCCCGTCCTCCCTCGGGACGGACCAGACACTCCTTGCCGTAGCCGATCAGATCCTCGCGACCGCAAAGGCGCAGAGCCTTGCGCACCATAGGGGCGTTTTGCGGGCGGTTATATTGCAGGAGTGCTCTTTGCAATTGCTTTTCGTGATAGTCGGTGGCAACGTATACGGGCTTTCCCGTAAAGGGGTGGATGCCCGTGTAATACATGACCGTCGATGCCGTTCCCGGCGTGGGATAGAAGTCCTGCACCTGCTCGGGAGCATAGTTGTTTTCCTTGAGGCAGAGTGCAAGCTCCACGGCGTCCTTAAGGGTTGAACCCGGGTGGCTGGACATCAGATACGGCACAAGGTATTGCTCCTTGCCCGCCTTTTTCGTCAGCTCAAAGAATTTTTTGCGGAATCCCTCGTACACCGAAAAGTCCGGCTTACCCATGCAGGAAAGAACGCCCGACGCACAGTGCTCGGGGGCGACCTTGAGCTGTCCGCTGACGTTGTCGCGCACCAGCTTGTAGAAGAAGGAATCGTCCTTGTCCGCCATCAGATAATCAAATCGGATGCCGCTGCGGATAAAGACCTTCTTGATACGCGGAAGGGCTTCGATGCGCTGGATCAGCTCCCGGTATTCGGTATGGTCGACCTTTAAGTTTTTGCAGGGCGTGGGCGCCAGACACTTGCGTCCCGAGCAAACGCCGTCCCTTAGCTGCTTGTCGCAGGCGGGATAGCGGAAGTTCGCGGTAGGACCTCCCACGTCGTGGATGTATCCCTTGAAATTGGGCATTTCGGTGATCTTTTTGGCTTCCTCGACCACGCTTTCAATGCTGCGGGAGCGAACGGTTCTGCCCTGATGGAAAGCGAGGGCACAGAAGTTACAGCCGCCAAAGCAGCCTCTGTTATGCGTGATGGAGAATTGTACCTCCTCGATGCCGGGAACGCCTCCCAAGCCTTCGTAGCTTGGATGATAGGTACGCGCGTAGGGGAGGGCATAAACGCGGTCCAGCTCCTCGCGCTCCAAGGGCGGCATGGGGGGATTTTGCACCAAGATCTTATTATCGTATACCTCGCAGATGGCGCGCCCGTTGATGGCGTCCTGATTCTGATACTGCACGCCGAACGCCTTCGCGTAGACGCGCTTGTCCTCCTTGAGATCGTTATAGTCAAAGACCTCGGCAACGTCGTAGTGGATATTGTCACCTACCTTTGCAAGGTAGACGGTACCTCTCACGTCGCGGATCTTGCGCACGGGTACGCCTTTGTTGAGCAACTCGGCGATGCGGAGCAGGATATTCTCGCCCATGCCGTAGGTCAACAGATCCGCGCGGCTGTCCACCAGGACCGAGCGGCGCACCTTATCGTCCCAATAATCGTAATGGGCAAAGCGGCGCAGGGATGCTTCAAGACCACCGAGGATAATCGGAACGTCCCCATATGCCTCGCGGATGCGGTTGGAGTACACGATCAGGGCTCTGTCGGGACGCTTTCCCATCTTTCCACCGGGGGAATAGTAGTCAAAGCTCCGCCTTTTCTTTGCGGCGGTATAGTGTGCTACCATACTGTCGATATTTCCCGCCGTGACCAAAAATCCAAGGCGGGGGCGACCGTATTCCCGAAAAGCGTCACAGCTTTTATAGTCGGGCTGAGAAAGGATGGCGACGCGATAGCCCGCCGCCTCCAGAACGCGGGAAATGATGGCAACGCCGAAGGAGGGATGATCCACGTAAGCGTCACCCGTGACGTATACGAAATCGGGCGCATCCCAGCCGCGGGACAGCATATCGGCACGGCACAGGGGCAAAAAGGCGTTTGCCTGCGTGTTTTGATGGCTTGTCTGCATGCTTATGCGTCCTCCTCTCCAATGGATTCGTCGTTTGCGTATTCTTTGATGCCCCGCATGCGGGAGATTTCGCGGAAGCCGTCGATCTCTCCTCGCTGCATCGCACCGAAGATGCGATAGCGCAGTCCGTCGTGCTTGCGTTCCAGGTCGGCAAGAAGCCGCTTGATCTCCTCCCGTTGCGTGTTTCCGTCGGCAGGGCAGGGAGAAGCGGAAACGGGCAGCTGTACCTTGTTGGAAAAATAGCGTACGTCCTTCTCGGGAAGATAGATCATGGGGCGAATGACCTTGATCTGCTTGCGGGAAAGATAGGTGACGGGGGAGAAGCAGCCGATGCGTCCCTCAAAAAAGAGATTGAGCATCAGCGTTTCCACGGCGTCGTCAAAGTGATGCCCCAGGGCGACGCTGTTGCAGCCCAGCTCCTTTGCGGCGCTGTGGAGCGCACCCCTTCTCATCTTGGCGCAGAGCGAGCAAGGATTCTTTTCCTTGCGCACCTCGAAGATGATCTTGTAAATTTCTGTTGGAAAGACGTGATAGGGCACGTCCAATTCGCGGCAGAGCGCCTCGATGCCCGAAAAATCCATCCCCTCGGAAAATCCCATATCCACCGTAACGGCGACCAGCTCGAAGGGCACGGGATAGAAGCGGCGCAGCTCGGACATGGCGCACAAAAGGGTGAGAGAATCCTTTCCTGCGGATACTCCCACTGCGATCTTATCGCCCGCCTCGATCATGCCGTAATCGTCGATCGCGCGACGGGTATAGCTTAAAATTCGTTTGATATGTTCCATGCTTTTGCGGATCGAGAGAGAACCCATCGGGCTCTCTCTCGCTTTCGATGAATTTTTTATTCGAGCAATGCCTCGGGCTCCTCGACAAGATCCAGCTCATCCGGATCCTCGTCTGCATCGGCAGTCAGCTTTTTGATCCTTCTGACCTCATAGATCACGCCTGCGGTGATGGCGGCAACGGCAACGGTCACGCCGATTCCGATCCAGATTGCGGTGCTTTTCTTCATAGTGCTTCTCCTTTACCGTGATTGTATTTGATTTCTGCTTTTTCGGGGATGTGAAATTATTCTCTCCCGTCCGAAGGAGGTTCATCCAAAAAGGAGCAATTCCGATAGATCCTCTCCGCTTCGGGAGATCGCGTTCTGGATCGCTCGCCTGCCTGCTTGGGCAGATAGAGCAGCAGGGGCTTGGATACGCGCACGGACGGCGCTCCGCCCTTGATGGCTTCGACCAGAAGCATACAGGGCTCCGTATCGGCATCGGCATGCACAAAGGTCATGCGTTTGGGCGCAAGCCGAGCGTTCTGCAGCGCATTCATCAGTTCCGACAGTCTGTCGGGACGAAAGACACAGTAGAATTTTCCACCGTGCTTTAAGATCCTGCCCGCGGCAGCGCAAAAATCCGAAATGCCGCCGCACACCTCGTGTCGCGCAATGTATTTTTCATCAAACAGATTGCGCTTTCCGCTATCTGCTGTCATATAAGGAGGATTGGAAAAGACAACGTCTGCCTCCCGACCAAGTAGCGCAGGGGAAAGCTTGCGGACGTCGCAAAGCATCGGGGTCAGGCGCTCTGCGTAGCCGTTGACGGCGGCGTTCCGTGCGATCAGATCCGCAAAGCCTTGCTGGATCTCCACGGCAGTCACGCGCGCGAATTTATTTTTTGCAAGAGCCAACAGGGAGATAATGCCCGTGCCACTCCCAAGATCGACCGCGAACGCGTTTGGTGACGGGCGTAAAAATGCCGCCAGAAGATACGCATCCGTGCCAAAGGTCAATCCGTTTTGCTTCTGGATCAGATACAGCTCCTCATTGACTCTGTCAAGCCGCTCGTCGGGCAAAAGGGAGGGGGATTGTGGGACTTCCTTCATGTTGCTCCTCGTTTCTGCATTCGTTATGGAATAACAAAAGGCGGAGCAGGCAGACAAAGCCGCGTGCTCCGCCCATGATCGGGTAAGGATGTAAAATTACGCTTCCTGAATTGCACCGATGGGGCATGCGTCAACGCACGTGCCGCAACCTGCGCACTTATCAGGATCGATCTCATACTTACCGTCGCCTTCGTAGATTGCTTCTACGGGGCAAGCGTCAGCGCAGCTTCCGCAAGAAATGCAATCCTCGGTAATTTTGTATGCCATGGTTATGTACCTCCTGTTTAGTTTGTTATCTCTATTGTAGCATATTTTTTTTGTTTTGCAACTGTTTTTTGAAATTTTTTTTGCGAATTTTCGTGGAAAATGAGGAGGAATCAGGCTTCCTCGCCGTGTTTGCCCTTCTCGTCCTTGTGTTTCCTGTCGCGCTCCAGAACCGTGACGGTGCTTCTGTGGTACTGCTTGGGTGCTACGTCGGGGGTGTCCTTGAGCACGACGCGTACCGTTCCCGCCAAGGGATTGGTGCTGATGACGTATCCGATGCCGTCCTCGGTCTTGACCACCGAGTCTACGGGAGGCATCTGCTTGATCTCCTCACTGTAGACGTCGGACTCAAAGCGCAGACAGCACATCAAGCGTCCGCACACGCCCGAGATCTTGGAGGAATTGAGCGAGAGATTCTGCTCCTTTGCCATCTTGATGGATACCTGCGCAAAGTCGGGCAGGAAGGTGGAGCAGCAGAGCATTCTGCCGCATGCGCCGATGCCGCCCAGCATCTTTGCCTCGTCACGGATACCGATCTGGCGAAGCTCGATACGCGTGCGGAAGATGGATGCCAGATCCTTAACCAGATCGCGGAAATCCACACGGCCGTCCGCGGTGAAATAAAAGAGCAGCTTGGAGTTGTCAAAGGAATACTGCACGTCGATCAGCTTCATTTCCAGCTTATGCGCCGCGACCCGTTCTTGACAAACCGAGAGTGCCTCTTTTTCCTTTTTGCGGTTTTCCTCATTATGCGCAATGTCCGCCGGTGTTGCCACGCGCAGAAGCGGACGCAGAGGAGACACGGTGTGACTCTTGGGTACGGTGGTATTGCCAAGGCAGATATCGCCGAATTCCGGGCCTCTTGCGGTTTCCACAATGCCGCACTCGCCCTTTTTGGCTTGAATTCCCTGCGGGTCAAAGTAATACATTTTGCCCGAGGCACGGAAGCGCACGCCTACGACCTCCACGCGCTCCTCCCCATCCTCTTTCTTGGAAAGGTTCGCGATTTCATCGACCGGAGGATAGTTCTCCAGAGAAGCGATCTCGGGAAGGGGACTTGCGTCAGTCGCCTTGCGATCAAGGATAGAGGTTGAGGAAAGGGAAGGGGTAGCGGGATTGAGAACGATAGGGGAGCGAAGCTCCTCCAAGGAAGGCTCTGCGGGAGAGACCTCCTCGGGGCTGTACAGCGGCTTCTGCGCGCCCTGCTGCCCTCCGTCACGCTTTTTGCGGTTGCGGTCGTTTCTGTGGCGTTTGCCGTTTCTTTGCTTGTTTTCCTGCTTATTCGATTGCTCGTGATTTTGCTGATTTTTCTGCGGCGCTTGCTTTTTGGGAGCGTTGTCCGTAGCGGGCTTCGCGCTTACCTGCTCTACTCCCTCCTGCAAGGGCTTCTGCGCCTGATTGCCGCCCTTATGGCGATTGTGCCGATTATGATGATGGCGGCGGCCCGAGCGGGCTTTTCCGCCCTCCTTTTTCTCGCCGTTTCCGCCTTGCGCGGAAATTTGCTTTTGTTCTTCCATGAGTATCGGTAGAATCCTTTCTTATCTTGTGGATCGGTGGATGGGTTACGTAAGAAGTCCCGTGTCCTGCGCCAGAGCCGTCAGGGCAAGGCGCACGTTTGCGTTGCGGGATAGCTCGTCGATGCAGAGGATCATTCGATCGGTGAGCGCGAGCAGCTCTGCGGTCGTAAAGGGATAGGCAAGCTCCATTGCCTCCTCCCGCTCGAAAAAGAAGCACAGAGGCGCTACGTCACTTTGCTTGCAGATCAGCAGATCCCGAAGTGCCGTGAGCGTGACGCGCAGCTGCGCGATCAGATCCTCGCGTTTTTCGGGGAAGGACTTGAGAAGCTTGAGTGCCGCTACGGTCTGATGCCGTTGCGCGTAAAGCTCGATCATCTGACGCGTCAGCCTGCGCTGTGCCAGAATGGGCTTTCGACGCCTTTCGTCCAAAAGAGCAAGAGCGCGACCGATGCTTCCGTCGGCTGCGGCGATCAGCTCGCGCATTTCCTGCGGCGATCTTGCCTCGAGCTCCTTGGCGTCGCCCGACGTTGAAAGAAGATGCTCTCGCATTCTGTCGGCGGGGACGGGCAGAAGACGCAGCACGGGGGCGCGGCTTCGGATGGTTTCGAGCATGGGCTCAATGCGGTCGCAAAGCAACAGAAAGAGCGCGTAGGAGGGTGGCTCCTCTAAGGTCAGCAGGAGCGCGTTTTGCGCTTGATCGGTCATCAGATGGGCTTCCTCAAGGATATAGACCTTTTTGCTCAGCTCAAACGGTGCGATCGCGACGTCGGCACGCATCTCGCGGATGGGTCCGACACCGAAGGTTGCCTTGTCCTTCTCCCGCTTGACGTAAATGACGTCGGGAGAATTGCCGCCCAGAATTTTTTTGCAAGCGGGGCAACGCATGCAGGGCAAGGGGAGGGACGCGTCATCCTTGTGCTCGCACGCCAGAGCCATCGCGATGCGCAGCGCAAGCATGTGCTTGCCCTGACCCTGCGGAGCCTCCAAAAGATACGCGTGCGACAGTCGGGAGAATAGGATGCGGTTTTTCAGCGTTTCCTTTACGGCGTCGTTTCCGATCAGATCCGTAAATGCGGCCTTTTCCATCCTGCTCTCCTCCTTGTCCCTTGATTTGATCCTTTTGGTACGGAATACTTCTATACCACTCTAATTATAACAGACTTTATTCCGCTTGTCAAGAGAGGACGCCGGATGCCGTTTGGTTTTTTGGACGAAAAGCGGTTGCTTTTTTTCTAAAATATACAAAGAACGATTGACAAAACCGCCTTTTTAGGGTATAATACAAACGGTATGTAAATCATTACATTCCAATTCGTTTTTGGAAAGGAACACACGACATGGTAGTTACGAAAGAGTCGATCATCGGCGATATTTTGGATTACGACAGAGATACCGCGCAGTTCTTTTTTGCCATTGGAATGCATTGCCTGGGTTGCCCCGCTTCCCGCAGTGAGTCCATCGAGGCAGCGTGCGCTGTTCACGGTACCGACGCCGACGCGCTGGTTGAGCAGATCAACGCCTTCCTGGCATCCAAGAAGAACTGAAAACACAAACAACGGGCAGGAATATCCCTGCCTGTCTGTTTTCCTATGACATTTTTACCAAAAAGGACGGTGATGGCGAATGAAGCATCGCATTCTGCCCGATTCCCGCCTTGCCAGCGCCATACCGTATATCAGGCGCGGCGGGTGCGTCGCGGACATCGGGACCGATCACGCATATCTCCCCATTCATCTTGTGCAGGAGGGGATCGTTTCGCGCGCCCTTGCGTGCGATATCAACGAGGGTCCCATCAGGGCGGCTCGCGAGAACATCGCGGCACAGGGATTGGAGGCAAAGATCGACACCCTCTGTACCGACGGCTTGCACGGCGTCGAGCCGTATGCCCCCGACGATATTCTGATCTTCGGAATGGGCGGGGAGCTGATCGTCAAAATTTTAGAGGAGGCGCCCTGGATCAGGGACGCACGGTTTGGACTGATTCTGCAGCCGATGTCGCGCCCTCAGGTTTTGCGCGCCTGGCTCCTGAAGAACGGATTTTCCATCCTTGGGGAAAGTATCAGCTTTGAGGATCGCTACTATCAGACGATTCATGCGCGTTTTTTGGGGCAAGCAGAGGTCTATTCCGAGGAGGAGCTGCTCCTCGGCAAGCGGAACTTAGAGAGAAACAGTCCCTATCTGATTCCGCTGATCAAGCACGAGATCGCGGTATTGGAGAGCGTGCTTGACGGAAAATCCAAGGCCCGCACGGCGGATACCGAAAAAGAGGTGCGCCTTTTGCACGCACTGAAAAACAGATTGGAGAGGTTGCAATGACTGTTCGTGAGCTGTATGAATATCTGAATGAAAAAATTCCGAGATCTCTTTCCTGCGAGTGGGACAACGACGGATTGATGTGCTGTCCCGATGACAATGCCCCCGTACGCCGTGCGCTGGTGGCGCTGGACGTCACCGACGAGATCGCAAGGATCGCCGTGGAGGAGGGATACGACGTGATCTTGTCACACCATCCCCTCGTTTTCCGTCCCTTGCGCGCGCTGGAGGGGAGCAATTTCGTGGCAAGCAAGGTGATCAAGCTTTTGCTTGCGGGCGTGAGCGTCATGAGCTTCCATACGCGTCTGGATGCCGTCGAGGGAGGCGTCAACGACGTTTTGTGCCAAGCATTGGGAATTTTGGACGTATCGGTGCTTGCCGACGGTGAGGAGCGCATCGCGCGCATCGGGCATCTGGAGGCTCCGATCACACTTGCGGAATTCGCAGAGCGCGTCAAGGCTGCCACGGGGGCTCGGATGCTTGCCGTGAGCGACGCGGACAAGCCCGTATCGACCGTTGCCCTGATGGGTGGCAGCGGTGGCGACGCCGTGTCGGCGGCACGCGCGGCAGGAGCGGACACGTATCTGACGGGCGAGCTTTCCCACCATCCTCTGACCGATGCCCCCGAAATGGGCATCAATCTTATCGCGGGCGGACATTTTGAAACCGAGCACCTCGTGTGCGACCGCTTGCGTGATTTGGTTTTGGAGGCGGACGCTTCGATCGAGGTGACCGTCAGAAGCAGCAACCGTATTCAAATTCTTTGATCAATTCGAAAAACAGGAGATAAATCTATGACCTACGTAATGTCCGATATTCACGGAAACTATCAAAAATTCAAGACCATGTTAGATAGGATTTCCTTTGGCGAGGATGACGTCCTGTATCTTTTGGGCGATCTTGTCGATTACGGAGAGGAATCGATGGAGCTGATCGAGGATATCAGCTACCGCCTCAACGTCTATCCCGTGGCGGGGGAGCACGATTTTCTTGCCGCGCGGATGCTCAAGGGCTTTTCGAAGATGCTGAGCAGCGGAAGCGCGCCCGATGCCGAGTATATCGCGCAGATGACGGCATGGGTGCAGGACGGAGGGCAGGCGACGCTGGAGGGATTTCGCGCGTTGGACGAGGATGCAAGAGAGGGCGTTTTGGAATACCTGGAGGATATGACTTTGTTCGAGGAGGTCACCGTCAAGGGGCAGGACTATCTGCTTCTGCACGCGGGTATTGCGGATTTTGACGCCGATACCGATCTGGAGGATTATCAGCCCGAGGACTTTTTCACAGAGCCTCTGGACGCGTCCTACCCCTTGATGGAGGATAAGATCCTCATCGTCGGACACGTACCCACGGCAAACGGTAGAATCACGCGCGGCGAAGGATCCATCCTGATCGATTGCGGCGCGGGTGAGGGCGGACAGCTGGGATGTCTGTGTCTGGAAACGGGCGAGGAATACTATGCCTAAGCTGCAAAAAAACGACCTTCTGACGCTGACCGTTGAGGATTTTAACAACCTCGGTCACGGCGTCGCGCACCTGAAAAACGAGGACGGCAGTCGCGGCATGACGGTATTCGTCACGGGCGGCGTTCCGGGCGACGTGCTGGAGGCGCGTATCATCAAATGCAACAAACAGTATCTTGTCGCCAAGACGGAGTGTATCAAAACCCCCTCCCCGTGGCGCGAGGGCGGCAGCCCATGCGCGGCAAAGGGATGCGGCGGATGCATCTATCGGGCGATCGGATACGATCGGGAAAAGCAGCTCAAGGAGGACTACGTCAGAAGCGCCTTCCGTAAGGCAGGGCTGCCTTCTGTGACGGTAGAGCCCGTCCGCTCGACGGACGAGCTCTGCCATTACCGCAACAAGGCGCAATATCCCGTGCGCAACGGCAAAAACGGGATGGAGGCAGGCTTTTTCGCAAGCGGCACGCACCGAGTCGTGCCCGCTGCCTTTTGTCAGCTTCAGCCTCCTGTCTTTGAAAAAATTTTGAACACGGTATGCGCGTTTTGCGACGAAAAGCAGATCCGGGCATACAACGAGGAGGACGGAAGCGGAATTTTGCGTCACGTCTATCTGCGTATGGGCGCTGTCACCGGCGAGGTCATGGTATGTCTTGTCGTCAATGCACAAAGCCTTCCGTTCGAGGACGAGCTTGCAGAGCGCTTGCATACCGAATTTGAGCAGATCAAAAGCATTCTCATCAATCCCAACATGAAAAATACCAACGTCGTGCTGGGCAAGGATTTCCGCGTGATTTTTGGACGGGAGTGGATCGAGGACACGCTGTGCTCGCTGACATTCCGCATCTCGGCAGGCTCCTTTTATCAGGTCAACCACGACGCGTGTGAGCTTCTTTACGGGATCGCGAAGGAAAAAGCAATGCTTGCGGGTAAGGAAACCCTGCTGGATCTGTACTGTGGGATCGGAACGATCGGACTTTCCATGGCGGAGCGGGCAGAGCGCGTCGTGGGTATTGAGATCGTCGAGGAGGCAGTGGCGTGCGCGCAGAAGAACGCGGAGATCAACGGCATCACCAACGCGCGCTTTTTCTGCGGTGACGCAAGTGACGCAAGCAAGCTCCTTGCCGGCGCCGAGGAGGCGGAGGGAGCGTTCGATCCATTGCGTACCACAGTCATCCTGGATCCGCCCAGAAAGGGAAGCACGAGGGAGCTGATCGAATATCTTTGCGCGCGCGGCTTTGGTCGCGTGGTATACGTATCCTGCAATCCCGACACGCTGGCGCGCGACTGCGCCGTTTTTGCCGAGCTCGGCTACACGATCGGCACGGTCACCCCGGTCGATATGTTCCCGAGGACGGGGCACGTCGAGAGTGTCGTTTGTCTGACGCGGTCAGACAAAGCGACGTGATATAACGCCTTACGGCGCGTGATATAGAACGCTTCGCGTTCGTGATATGCACCCTTCGGGTGCGTGATATGTCGCTTGCGCGACGTAAGGCGATGGTGTTCCACGCGCACAAAGTGCGCATATCACGCTTGCGACAGCAAGCATATCACGAAAGCCATCGACTTTCCATATCACGCGCGACGCAGTTGCGCTATATCACGACGGCAACGCCGTCCATATCACTCCACCATAGGTGGACCAAAAGGAGTATTTATGGCGAAAACTTCTCACGAACTTGCGATAGAATTTGCAGTTGAAATTACCGAATTATGCTCAAAAATAAAAGGTCGCCCCGAATACACAAAGCAACTTGTTCGCAGTGCTTCTTCAATCAGCGCAAACATTGCAGAAGCAAAATATGCAGAAAGCAACGCGGATTTTATACATAAACTTGAAATTGCTCAAAAAGAAGCAAACGAAACTGAAAATTGGCTCGCGGTTTTGTTTAAGAGCGGTATCATTGATGAACTCAATTTCAAATCCCTACGAAACAAATGCGGCAAAATCAGAAGAATGTTGATTGCTTCAATTACCACCGTTAAATCAAAATCTAACGGACAAATGTGACTTTTGAGCAAAGTTCAAAAGTTAATTTACAGCTGTTTGGTATAACATATCGAAAGGAGCCTTTTGATGAATCTGATCTTGATAATATTTTTGATAATTTATGTTGTAGGGATCATTGCTATTTCTCTAAGGCTTCACGATATTATAAAGAATCCTGACAAATACGAAGATTTGGAGCTTGAAGCAAGGGTGGCGGACAAGGTGACAAATACCAAGCATTGCAAATTTTTTCAATCCCTTTCTCATCAATACGCCTGTATTTTGTTTATTCCAAGTTATATATTATTCGGGTTGTTAAGCTACCTTGCTCTACGCTTGATACATAAGATAATGGCTGGCGAAAGTGAACTTATTATGCTTGGCGGCACCATAGCCGGGCTTGTTCCTATACTGTTTTTAGGTATATTTCTTCTTTTCATTATCGCCTACTTCATTAAAACTCCTTTTTTCGCTATTGCTATCGATGACGCATGGTGCTCCGGCGGCAGGGCAAGAAACATAAAAGTCGGTTTTATTTGCTTGCTCGTTTCATTCGTTTTATTATTTCCATTTTTCAGTCTTTCTGCAAATTGCTACGTACATTTTGACGACGATGGAATTAATTCATCTACATATTTCGAGCTTGGAGAAACCTATACCCCATACGAGGATGTGCTTCACGCCAAAGTTTGGATGTTGCACAAAAATAACGGCACCCCCGATGCCGTTAAGTATCAAGTTACTTTGCCAAACGGTGTAACGCTTGATATTGCGGGCGTTAACACTAAGGTTACGGATGAAACCCTCAAGTTTCATAAACTACTTGAAGAAAATGGAACTTGCGAGATTGAAGTTGAGCCGATTACAGATGAGGATATGGAATATTTAAAGGAGCACGCTTCTCCTGAAAAGTTGGAAATTATCAAATACATTTTTGAAGGATTTCACTAACAAGACGAAATGGTTGTGTGTCTGACAAGGAGGTAACGATGTTTATACCATGTTCAGAAAGGCAAGGAAGTGCCTATTTTGAATTTCAGTATTGCAAAAAAGAGTGGAATATAAAAAAGTTATTAAAGAAGGGATACTCTTTCAAGGAGAAGGATTCTTTACTTGTTCATGTTAGCAGTGATAGTGATTTCTTTAAAAATTATGCCGACTATCTAAATAGCTCTAATTCTCCTGATGGAATGATGGAGCTTTATGTTGGCGTCAATTACTATACAAAAGAGCAGACATCCGTAATTGTAGAGCAGATAAAAAAAGATAAGCCACAAGAATTTGAAACCTTGGTTGCTTGGCTCGAAAAGGCTGTAACCGATTATAACGGATTCTTTTTCTTGGGAGTTTGAGATTTTTTGCTCTTTTAACCCCGTTTTTGCATTGAGACAAATAATGATTTCAAGCGAAACTCGAAACTTCAATTTACATCTGTTTGGTATAACATGGCGAAAGGAAAACTTTTAATGAGTAGGCTAAGGATTATTGATAATCTGAAAATACTAAAAGAGGTGGACAAGGTGGCAATAGAAGCCTCCCTTGTTTGCGATTGCGGAAACGAGTATTTTTATGTATTACATACAGGTAAGCAGACAAAAGGATTCTTTAGACCTTGGTTAGTGAAAAACAACAAGCAAATCTCCGTTATGTGTAAATGTAAGGACTGTGGTAAAAAAATAATCGTATGTGATACTACGATTGATGGATTAAAGCCTTTACATATTGAAAAGCCCAGCTACGCAGAGCTCGCAATAAAAGGTAAAAACATATTCAAAATTATCCTTTACTACAATTATCAAGAAGAGGATTATATGACGGATCGTTTTTACGATTGCTTTATACACGCGATAGACGAGGACGGCAAGAAGCGAATACTGTATGAAGGTTATTAATAAATATACCATTTTACTTTTCCCCCCCGTTTTTGACCGATTTTATACCTTTTGTCGTCTTGACCCATGTCGAGAGTGTCGTTCGTCTGGCGAGAAAGGAGTACTAATATGGAAAATCTTTTATTTAGCGATGTTCCGCAAAACGATGCCAAGGTTATGAAAAGTATGAAAGTAACACGAATTGTGTTAATTATTTTTTGTGCCATTGTTTTGCTTTTTGCGGTGCTTGGCTTGATTTTGAAAGACATTGTCATCGTGATTGATTCGGTAATTGGAATTGTACTTTTCTTTTCTCTTTTTATAACTTGCCTGTGTATGGAACAGCAGTATTTGCTTGTTTTTACTGATAAAATCAAGTATAAAAAGGGGCTTTTAGGAAAAGAAAAGCAGTTGACAATTGCTCCAAGTCAATACAAAATCAAATTGAGAAGGCTAACTACCCGAGGCGGCTATACGGTTTGGATGTTGTTCTACAACCAAAAAGGCAAAAGGGTGTTGTCATATAAACTGTGTCAACCCCTCACGGACAAAAGAAAATATGATTTGAGCCAAATAGGTTGTGAAATCATTGACCGGCAAAAAGTGATCGAGCAACTATAAAGCAATAAAAATGACAGAGCGTTTTCAATAAAAAGGCAAAAAGTGAGACTTTAAGGTATTACAACCCCCGTTTTTGACCGATTTTGAGATCTTTTGAAGTCCCCACCCACGTCGAGTCTGTCGTGTGTCTGACACGAAAATGAGCCAAAATCCGTAGGGGCGAACTGTGTTCGCCCGAAAACGAGAAATCTTTGCCTAATTATGCGGGCGAACACAGTTCGCCCCTACGATTACGGTGTTCAAAATCAAAAAATGCCCCAATTTTGCGTTGGGACAAATGTGAGTTTTGAGCAAAACTCGAAACTTCAATTTACAGCTGTTTGGTATAACATATCGAACATGCAACCATGAAAAGGAGGTAATAAATGCGATATTTCAAGTATAAAAACACTAAGAAAAATATGAACAATGCTTTGAAAGAGCAATACTTGACTTTGACAAAAGACGAAAAACGCACTGTTAGAAAAGAAAAACTTTGGCGAAGATGCAGTAGCATAGTTGCATTTATAATCTTTTTCTCCTGTATGTTCGCTTCCATATATCTTCTCAAAATAATCCCCCATCCAAGCAATCAGTGGTTAGAGGTTCTCGTTGTTTTAGGAAAAGTAATCACTGGATTTGTCTTGCTCTTAGTTAGTGGATTTTTGACCTACGGGATAACATATCCTTTGTGGAAAAAGGTTGAGTCATTTAGTATTCCTTTAATGAAAAAAGAGATTTTTTCAAAAGCATGTGCCCATTTGCGAGATTACTACGGACTGCAAGAGCCATACATTATAACGAAATGTTATGATTCG
>JAFVXH010000017.1 GCA_017501225.1 Clostridia bacterium | reverse complement strand
TTCTCTTTGAATTTACGAGATCTCTTTCGCACATGCTTTCTTGCTCTGTACTTTGTCTCTTGTTGTTCAATTTTCAATGACCTTGCCGCCACTCTGCGCGACAGCCTTGTTATTATACCACCTTTGTTCCCTCTTGTCAAGTCCTTTTTTCAATTTTTTTCAAGTTTTTTTCAAAAGCACAAAAATCGGTGGTTTATGTATAAAATTCCCTGATTTTTGGCATGCTATTCATAAATTTTGATGGAGGCGGCGGATGGTTACCATTTTTTTGCGTACGATTTTCATCTACCTGAGTCTGGTTGTCGTCATGAGACTGATGGGCAAACGCCAGCTGGGCGAGCTTGAGGTGACGGACCTTGTTACCACGCTCTTTATCTCAGAGATCGCCTCTCTCCCCGTCACCAACCTGGGGCTTCCCATTTCGCACGCGATCGTCCCGATCGTGATCCTGCTTGCGCTTGAGGTCATCTCCTCCGTGCTCCTGATCAAGTTTCCGAAATTGAAGCTTCTGGTATCCGCGCAGCCGACGGTGATCATCCAGGACGGGAAGCTCCTGCAGGATGCCTTGCGAGGCGTCCGCATCTCCCTTGAGGAGCTGATGGCAGAGATCCGACAGAGCGGATACGTCAGCTTCTCTCAAATTCAATATGCGATCGTGGAGAAGAACGGCAAGCTGACCATCCTGCCAAAGGCGGCATATGCTCCGCCCGACGCAAAGGAGCTGGGGCTTGCGCCGCAGGAGATTGTCCTTTCGCACATCGTCTACGCCAACGATTCGTTCAGCAAGGAGGGGCTTGCGCTGATCGGGAAGGACCGCGCGTGGCTGGAGGCGGAATTGAAGAAGCACGATCTGAGCAAGGAAACGCTTCTGTTTGTCACAGCGGATAAGAATGGGGAGCTATTTTACGTTACACGGGAGGATCGGTCTTGAAAAGCTTTATCGCAAGCATGATTCTGGCGGTGATCGTCCTCAGTGCCGTTGTCGCCAACTACTTCTATATAAATAATGTAGCAAACACGATGAGATCCATGCTTGAGGAGGCGGGAAGCATGCCGAATTCCCGATCGGAGGAGCAGGCAGACGCGCTGATCCGATACTGGGAGAAGGCAGAGCCCATCGTGGGGCTTTCGACGGAATACCCGATCCTCGACCGCATCAAGGAGCAGGCCCTTCTGCTCAGGACCGCCGCGCAAACAGGGGACGTCTTTGGATATTGCGCGGCATACGCGATGCTTCTCGACGCCCTGGAGGACATGGGGCGGCTGGAGCGCTTTTCGGTTGGAAATCTATTTTGAAAAAGCAGGCGCGGAGCGATTGCTCCGCGCCTGCTTTGGCGCCCCTCTTACCATTTGGTTTTCTTTTTGAGGACCTCGTACAGAGAAAGGAAGCTTTTGTGGCGCGAGGGAGCGATCTCCCCGTGCTTCACCGCTTCGAGAATGGCGCAGCCCTCCTCCTTGGTATGCGTACACTTTTTATATCGGCAATTCCCGATATAAGGCGCGAACTCGCGGAAGGTATCCACCAATTCATCCTTTTCGAAAAAGTCGAAGCGTTCAAAATCCAGCATGGTAAATCCGGGTGTGTCTGCAAGATAGCCGCAATCCTCCCCGTCTGTGATGGGATAAAGCTCAACTGAGCGCGTGGTGTTTTTGCCGCGCTCGATGCGATGCGAGATCTCTCCCATTTCCAGACCAAGCGAGGGGAACAGACGGTTGAGCAAGGTGGATTTTCCAACCCCCGACGCGCCCGAAAACGCTGCGATCTTGCCCTGTAAGCGCGTTTCGATGTAAGTCCTGATTCCCTCGATATCGTCCTCGATCTCTCTGCCCAGGCAAAACGCCTCAAAGCCCGCGCGGCGGTAAAGCGCGGCAAATCTCGTCGCTTGGTCAGGATCCAATTCACTTTTGGTAATGACGATCACGGGCTCGATGTGATTGAACTCCGCGATCGCGATCAGCTTGTCCACCGTTTCCGGATCGGGAGCGGGCTTTGTGACCGCAAGCGTGACGAAGATCACGTCGAGATTTGCCATGGGAGGACGGATCAGTGCGCAGGACCGCGGACAGATCTCCTCTATGATCACGCCGCTTCCGTCGGGTGAGGGGAGGATCCTGCCCTCCGCATCTTTGGCAAACGAGCGATCGTCATATCCCACCCTGACAAGATCTCCCACCAAAAGAGAGCCCTTGCGGTGCAAGGCACCTCTGCCGCGTGCGACAATGGTCGCACCGTCCAAGGGGGCGTGCTCCTGCTCCGACGCGCACGCACGCATGCGCACCGTGAACAGACCGCCCACGCCCTTGATCACTCGTCCATATCCAATATAATTCATACTGCGTTCGCTACAAGAGCGTTTCTCCTTTCGTTTTATTCGTATGCATCGCCGGACGAAACTGTCAGCGATACGGGACTTCCGGACAGCACCCTGGTACCCGCGGCAATGCTCTGCTCCGTGACCGTTCCAAAAGGCAGGATGGATTCCCGCTCCGTCACCGTCTGCACGCGCAAGCCCGCCATCCAAAGCGTCTGGAATGCGTCGCCGCGCGAAAGTCCTACCACGTTCGGCACCTCGACCACAACCGAGGGGCTCCCGTCGCTGACCGAGAGAAGCACGCGGCTGCCCTTGGGCAACAGCGTTCCCGCACGGGGCTCGCTCGCAAAGACCGTCCCCTTTGGATACGCACCGAAGGAATGCACCGTTTCCACCGAAAATCCCAGCTCGCGAAGGCGTGCCACCGCCGTGCGGAAATCCTCCGAGAGGACGTTTGGAAGCACGCAGCTCTCCTCCCCCAGGCTGATCCGCAGAGTCAATGATACCTTTGGATTCCTCTGCGTCAGCTTGCGCCGACTGCCCGCAGGGAGAGATTGCCCGATCACTGTCCCGCGAGGCGTGCTGTCATCATATACGTATTCAATCTTGGCATCCACCCACGGAGGAAGCATCCCCTCTGTATACGGAACACCGCAAAAATTTTCAATTTCTACCGACTGCGCGGGCTCAGCTCTGACCAGCAACAGGCTATCTGCCGTGACAAAGACCGCGCAAAGCAAAAACAGTCCGCAAAACGCCAATCTCCCAAAGGTTCTCATACCGCACCTCTTTTTTCGTTATGTAAAGAGGCGTGGGCAGTTACCCCTTTGCCGTCTGCATGGATTCGCGGCGCAGCTGACCGCAGGACGCGTTGATATCCGCTCCGAGCTTTCTCCGCACCGTTGCGCGAATGCCCTTGGATTCCAGCACCCTGGCAAATGCCGCAATGGCGTCTCTGCCCGAGCGGCGGAACTCGGTTTCCGCCACCTCGTTGACGGGAATCAGGTTGACGTGAATGGGCATGCCCTCGCTCTTGGTGCGCAAATGCGAATTGAGCACCTGCGCAAGCTTACGGGCTTGTTCAACCGAATCGTTCTTCCTTGCGATCAGGGTATATTCAAAGGAAATCCTGCGTCCCGTTTGAGCGTAATAGGAGCGGCACGCTCCGAGGAGCTCCGCAACACCCCACCGCCGATTGATGGGCATGATGGTGCTTCTGGTTTCATCGTCGGGCGCATGCAGGGAGATCGAGAGCGTGATGGGCAAATTTTCCTTTGCCAGATCCGCCATGCGGTCCACAAGTCCGCAGGTCGAGAGCGAGATGTGGCGGTATCCGATGTTAATGCCGTCCTTGTGATTGACCAGATGCAGAAATTTGATCACGTTGTCGTAATTGTCCAGAGGCTCACCGATCCCCATCATCACGATGTTGGAGATGCGCTCGCCCATGTCCTTTTGTGCCGCTATGACCTGACCGAGAAGCTCCCCCGGTGTCAGATCGCGGACCTTGCCGCCGATGGTGGAGGCACAGAACTTACATCCCATACGGCATCCCACCTGAGAGGAGATGCAAATGGTGTTGCCGTGCTCGTATTTCATGACGACACTCTCCACGCAGTGTCCGTCCGCAAGGCCAAACAGATATTTGACGGTTCCGTCAATGGCGGAAACCAATTTTTTCTCAACCGTAGGTAGATGCCACGAGGCATTCTGCAAGACCTTTTCCTGCAACGCCTTTCCAAGACTTGTCATCTCACGGGGCGAGAGCCCTCGGTGAAGCTGAGGAAAGACCTGCTTTGCCCGATATTTCGCCTCCCCGATAGAAAGAAAAAGCTGCTCCAATTCCTCGGGCAAAAGCGAAAGCAATTCAGGCTGCGGGGTCAAAGCGTCCATATCGGCACCTCCTTGTATCAGTATGTCGGATTTTGCCGCCTTCTATCCTTGGCGACAAGGGATTCTTAAGCGTTTCGTTCCAAAACGGCAAAATAAAAGCCGTCGGTATGATCCTGATCGGGATAGAGCGTGCGCTCACGCAAAAGGGCAAACGAAGGATGCTCCTTCAAAAATGCGGAAACGACCTCTCCGTTCTCACACGGCAGTAGCGTGCAGGTCGAATAGACCAGCCTGCCGCCTACCTTGACAAGACGGGAGGACGTGCGCAAAATATCAAGCTGGATCTGCGGAAGGCCCTCGCTCATTTTGGGATTCTTGTAGCGCAGCTCCGGCTTCTTTGCAAACACGCCAAAGCCCGAGCAGGGCACGTCGCAAAGCACGCGATCGGCAATCCCCTCCCAATCGGGAGCCTCCGTACGCGCGTCGCGCGCCTGACAGGTAATGACGGAAATCCTTAGGCGATCAGCACCCTCCCGAATCAGGGAAAGCTTGTTTGCGTGCAGATCGCAGCAGATCACGCGTCCGTCATTTTTCATTTCAATGGCGATCCCGAAGCTTTTGGAGCCCGGGCACGCGCAGGTGTCGATGACCGTCATGCCGCTCTGTACGTCAAGTGCCCTGACACAGAGCTGGGACGCCTCGTCCTGCACAAAAAATTCTCCCGCATCAAAGCCCTCCATCGCGGTGGGCGAGCCTGCGGACAGCAAGATCCCGTCGGGGCTTTCGGCACAGGACTTGGGATCGTAGCCCTGCTCGGACAACCGATCCATCAACGTCTGCCGCGTCGTGCGCAGCGTATTGACACGCAAGGTCAGAGGCGCTTGCCTGCAAAAGGCGGCAAGCAAGGACTCGGTGCGCTCAAAACCGTAAACGGACATGAACAGCTCACAGATTTCGGGCAAAAAGGAATATCGGACCGACAGATATCGGATCGGATCTGCCTCCGGGTCCGGATACGGGATCCGCTTCTCCGCGCGTAAGAAGGCGCGCAGGACCGCATTGATGAAGCCGCGCGTGCGGCGGGGTGCGAGCGCGACCGTTTCGTTGACGGCGGCGTGATCGGGGATGCGGTCGAGGAAGGCAAGCTGATAGATTCCCAATTGCAGGATCGTCCGCGTTTGCGGATCAAGCGACTCTAAGGGTCTGTCCGAAAACGCCTCAATGCAGGCATCCAGCGTCAGTCTGCGCTCGATGACACCGTACACAAGGGCAGTAAACAGACCCTTGTCTGCAGACGAAAGCGAACAGCGCGTAAGAGCCGTATCGACGGCAATATTGGAATACTGCTCGGCGGCTTTTGCTTTCTGCAATACCGAGAGCGCAAGCTCGCGTGCGTTCATAGTCTTCCCCTTTCCGAAGAATTTCTCAAATCGTATCGGTTATCTGCGGCGGTTTGCGATCAGGATCAGTCGAAGCAAGGAAAGAAGCGAGGAGATCAGTGCCGCTACGTAGGTCATCGCCGCTGCTGTGAGTACCTTTTTTGCCATCGGCAATTCGGTTTCATCCAAAAGCTTTGCCTCGCGAATGCCCTCCAGCGCGCGCTTGGACGCGTTGAACTCCACGGGCAGCGTCACCACCTGAAAGAGCGACGCCACGGCAAAGCAGGCAATACCCGCCATCATCAGATACGTTCCGAAAATCTCCGATCCGATCAAAAGCCCGATCAGAAACAGCGGCATCGCAAGTCCCGAGCCGAAGCGGCAGATCGGGATGATCTGCATGCGCAGATTCAGGGGGGCGTAATTGTGTGCGTGCTGAATGGCGTGCCCCGCCTCGTGGCAGGCAACGCCGATGGCGGCGGCACTGCGAGAGTCATATACCGATTCCGAAAGAAACAGCTTGCGCGATCTGGGGTCATAGTGGTCGGTCAGCTCTCCCGGAACGCGATCAACGGCAACGTCGGAAAGTCCGTTTGCGTCGAGCAAGCGCCGCGCCGCATCGGCACCCGTATAATTCCTGCGGGTCGCCTCCTGACTGTACTTGTTAAAGGTCATGCTGACCTTAAGCTGTGCCCACAGACCAAAGAGCATCGCGGGAATGACGATCAGAATCGTCCAGTCAAAATACCATCCGAAAAACATTCGTTTTTCCTCCTGATTGAGTTCGATATTGAGGAAAGATCAATTTTTGCCGGCTCCGAGAAGATCTCCCTTTGCAATTTTTCTGCCGTTGATAAAATCCGCGGCACGCATCCGCTTCTTCCCTTCGGGAAGCACAGTAAGAAGCTGCACGGCGCCCGTCGAGCAGGCAACGGTGATGACACCGTCCGAGGTCGAGAGCACCTCACCGGGAACCGCTCCCGCGGTATTTTGATCCACGTACGTCGAGGCGATAACCTTGAGCATCTTCCCGTCAGGCGTGTAGGTAAAGGCGAGCGGAATGGGAGAAAGACCGCGGATCCGGTTATGCACCTGCTCACACGGCAGAGAGAAATCGATCAGACAATCGCTTTTTTCGATCTTTGCGGCATAGGTCGCAAGACTGTCGTCCTGCTTGGTACGCGTCAGAGTTCCAAGCCTTGCAGCCTCGACCGTGCGCAGCAGTGCGCGCGCGCCTGCCTCTCCAAGCTTATCATGCACGGTTTCAAAATTATCATGCGCGTCAATTTCAACCACCTCGCGCAAAAGCATATCTCCCGTGTCAAGTCCTGTGTCCATCCACATGGTGGTGATGCCCGTCTGCGCCTTGCCGTCCATGATCGCGCGCTGCATGGGAGCCGCTCCGCGGTATTCGGGCAACAGAGAGCCGTGGACGTTGATGCAACCGTATTTGGGGTACTCCAACACGTTTGCGGGCAGAATCTTTCCGTATGCCGCAACCACGATCATATCGGGCGCAAGCGAGCAAAGCAGCTCGTAGAATTCCTCAGTGCGAAGGCTTGCGGGCTGGTACACCGCAAGTCCTGCCTCCAGAGCGTAGCTCTTTACGGGGGGCGGCAGCAGCTCGTATCCCCTGCCCTTCGGCTTATCGGGTTGGGTGACGACGCCCACGATCTCCTCCCCTGCCTGCACAAGAGCCCGCAGAGAAAAGAGCGCGAAATCGGGCGTACCCATAAACAAGATCCGCATTACTCCAACTCCTCCACCATGTTGTCGATGAAGAGCTTGCCGTCGAGGTGATCGAGCTCATGGCAAATGGCACGCGCCAGAAGATCGCTTCCCGTCAGGTCAAAGGTTTCCCCGTGGCGGTTGAGCGCTCTGACCGTGACGTGCTTGGGGCGCACGGTGATGCCCCAGCGGTTGGGAACCGAAAGGCAGCCCTCCTGCTCTCTCTGCTCGCCAGCGTATGCGATGATCTTGGGATTGATCAGCTCGATGGGCTTACCCTCCTCAACCTCGATCACCACGATGCGGCGCAGAATGCCGACCTGCGGAGCCGCAAGACCGACACCGTTGGCATCTCTCATGGTTTCGAGCATATCGTCCAAAAGCGTCAGCGTCCGAGGCGTGATCGCATCAACGGGACGGCAGACCTTGCGAAGCGTTTCATCTCCGATTTTTACAATGTTCAATTTTGCCATAACAGTTTCTCCGTTTCATTCGATATTCGGGATCCGACAGTGCATTCAGAGCCCCGAGGGATTCCAATCCAGGGCGAGCGTGATCCGCTTGCCGATCTGCGAGGAAAAGCGCGTCAGAAGCTCCGAGAACAGCGCGATCGTGCGCTTGTTCTGCTTACACTTGATCACCATGCGCATGCGGTAGCGGTTATCCACCCGATACACGGGCTCCTCAAAGGGGCCGAAGCTGATCAGCGTCACGTCACTGTATTCGGTGGTCGCAAGCGTCGCAAGCTCCTCGGCAAGACGCGTCGCCGCCCTGAGGAGCTCCTGCTCCACACTGCCCGTAAGACTAAGCAGGACGATGTCGCAAAACGGCGGGAAGAGCAGCAGCTTGCGCAGACGGATCTCTCTCTCGTAAAAGCTCTCGTAATCCTGCTGACACGCAAGACGGATGATCTCACTGTCGGGATTGCAGGTCTGAATGACGGCAACCCCCTCGCGCGTCCCACGTCCCGCGCGTCCGATGACCTGCGTCAGCATCGAAAACGTCCTCTCCGCCGCGCGGTAGTCGTCCAGATAGAGCGACGCGTCCGCAAGCAGGACGCCCACGAGCGTGACGTCGGGAAAATCGTGTCCCTTGGTCACCATCTGCGTGCCAAGCAGCACGTCCGCCTCATGGGCTCGGAAGGCAGAGAGCATTTTGTCATACGTAAATTTCGAGGTCGTGGTATCGGTATCCATGCGCAGAACGCGCGCCGTTGGAAGCAGGTTCTGTACCTCCTCCTCCACGCGCTGTGTGCCAAAGCCCATACGTGCCAGATGCTCGGACGAGCAAGAGGGGCAGACCTTGGGAAGCTTCATTCTGCGTCCGCACCAATGGCAGACCATCTCACCCTCGGCATAGGTTCCCTTTTTGGTATGGTAGGTCATCGCAACCGAGCAGGCGGGACAGAGCACTGCCTCGCCGCAGGAGCGACAGCTCAGAAAATGATTGTATCCTCTGCGATTGAGGAAGAGCACCGACTGTCCCCGATCCCCATGCGTTGCCACGAGCCGCTCCATCAAGCGCTCGCCAAGGGACGAGGTGTTGCCCCGTCTTGCCTCCTCGCGCATATCCGCGATCTCCACACGGGGCAAGGTCGCGCCACCGTAGCGTTGCGTCAGGCGAACGAGGGTATAGATCCCCTCCTTTGCCTTGTGGTAGCTTTCCAACGAGGGAGTCGCGCTTGCCAGAAGCATCAAAGCCTTGTTGGCGGCGCAACGGTAGCGCGCGATATCTCTGGCGTGATATTTCGGATTCTGGTCGGATTTATAGGTGTGCTCCTGCTCCTCGTCAATGATGATAGCACCGAGGTTTTTGACAGGGGCGAACACGGCAGAGCGCGTTCCGATGACGACGTCCGCCTCACCCGATTTGATCTTACAGTAAGCGTCATACCGCTCCCCCGCAGAGAGCGCGGAGTGGATGACCGCGACGCGCGTGCCGTAGCGCGCGCAAAAGATGGCAACCGATTGCGGCGTCAGCGCGATCTCGGGCAGGAGCAGAATAACGCCCTTGCCTGCCTCGAGCAGTCGATCGATCAGCGCCGTCATGACGCAGGTCTTTCCGCTTCCCGTCACACCGTGAAGCAGTGCCGCCTTGGCATCCCCTGAGAACGCAAGCTCGGAGAGCACCGCCAGGGCGTCGCTTTGCTCCCCGTTCAGCACCAGCGGCGTCTGTCCCCGATACGGGATCTCGGCATACGGATTGCGCTCGACGCGACGCGTGCAGATCTCGGCAATTCCCTTTTCAACCAACGCCTTGATGGGAGCGTCGCCCGCGTCGGAAATCTCCTTGAGCCTTGCAACCGTCAAAAGCTCCTCCGCATCCAGCAGAGCGCGAAGGACCTCCCTTTGCTTCGCAGAGCTTAATTTGATGCCATAGACCGAGGTTCCCCCGATCAAAGCCTCGCATTCCGCGCGTGAACGCGCAAGCGCAATGCACCGCTCGGTCTTTCCCTCGCTCCGATCCTTCATCTCAACGCGCTTTTGCACGTATCCGCGCGCGATCAGGCGGCGAAGTCGACTCTCCACGCCCGCGCCGAATTGCGCACGCAGGGCAGAGGCATCGCTCTCTCCTCTTTTGCAAAGGAATTCATATACGAACAAATCCGACGAGGAAAGTTCGTCGGAGTCGGGCAGAATATGGTCCTTGACGACCGAAAAACGGGTCGTCAGGCGCAAAATGGCAGACGCGGGGATCATGGCTCTGACCGCATCTCCCGTTGAGCATAGCACGCGCCCCTTCATAAAGGCACAAAGCCCCAACATCTCCTCGGAAAGAGAGAGCTGTTCGGGACATACGGATTCGATATATTTCAGCTCCTTGTATTCGGAGTGCTCGCGCACCTCCCACACAAGTGCTACGCGGCGATGGTTTGCCGTCCCGAACGGGACGGTGACAAACACACCTCTGCGAACCTCCCCAACAAGCTCGTCGGGGACGCTGTAATCGTATACGCCGTCAATGAAGTAAGGATTGTCCAGAAGACAAACCCCTACGCACAAGGAATGCTCAGTCACCGTAAAAATTACTCAGTGAGGGCGGCATCTTCCTTGCCGACGATCTCAAATTTCCCTGCGTAAATGCGGTCGATGGCAACGCGTACGGACTTCTCGTCACGCAGCTCCACGTCGATCATGGTGTTCAGGGGCTTATCGGTTTCCTTGTTCCCCGTCAGCGTCTTCTCGGCAGCTTCGTGCTGACGCACGTACTCGTTGGTAATGATGCGCGCGCACTTTGCGGTGGCAAGCGCCAGCTCGTAACGGTTAAACTGTCCCTTGGTTAATTCTTCGATGGTAGGATATAACATGTTCTTCTCCTTTAGGTTGTGATGTATCAAAAACGGTTAGTCTTCAAAGTAAAGCTTCTCGGCGTCGGGATGGCGGCGGATGGCGCACCGATCGGCACGCACCGCGGCGCGGATGTCCTCGGCACACGCGGCAGCTCCGCCTTGGTGGTTGTAGACGATATAATCGTACTCACCAACCAGAGCGACCTCCTCGCGGGTGCGCGTAAGGCGCGCCTGAATGACCTCCTCGGTTTCGGTCCCGCGTCCGCGCAGACGCGCCTCCTGAACCGAGAAGGAGGGGGGCAGGAGCATGATCAGAACCGATTCGGGATACAGGCGCTTTACGTTCATCGCTCCCTCGACCTCGATCTCCAGAATGAGGTTCTTGCCGGACTCCATAACCGCCAGCGCCTCGCGCAGAGGCGTTCCGTAAAAGTTCTGACAGTAGCAGGTATATTCCAGCATCTCGCCCGCATCGATCCGCTGCTGAAATTCCTCCTTGGTGATAAAGTAGTAATTCTTTCCGTGTACCTCGCCGGGACGCGGCGCGCGCGTGGTGGCAGATACCGAATAAACGAAATCCTCGGACTTCAGAAGCTCCGCGATAACGGTTCCCTTTCCGCTTCCCGCAGGTCCCGAGATAACGACCAACAATCCTTTTTCCATGGGTTCTCCTTTATTCTTCGCCTTCGTCCTCGTCCTCATCCTCTGCATACGCGCTGTTATCCAGGCGGTTTGCGATGGTTTCGGTCTGAATGGCGGACAAGATGACGTGCTCGGAGTCGGTGATGATCACCGCTCTTGTGCGTCTTCCGCAGGTCACGTCGATGGCGCTTCCGTCATCCTTTGCGTCCTGAATCAGTCGCTTGATGGGTGCCGAATCGGGATTTGCAAGCGCGACCACACGGTCAGCCGCAATCATGTTTCCAAATCCTACGTTGATAAACTTCATAACGTTCGTACCTTCCCTTTTAGAACCTTTATTCCAGATTTTGAATCTGCTCTCTGATTTTTTCCAGCTCGCACTTGACGTCCACAACCAGATGCGCGATCTGCGCGTCGTTGCACTTCGAGCCGATCGTGTTGCTCTCGCGGTTCATCTCCTGCAGCAGGAAATCCAGCTTTCTGCCCACGGGCTCGCTGCCGCCAAGGATCTGCTCCAGCGCTCCGAAATGCGTGCGAAGCCGCACGATCTCCTCATCCACCGCCACCTTGTCCGCGTGCAGGGCACATTCGGTCAGGAGGCGCGTTTCGTCGATGGTGATTTTATTATCCTCCAACGCCTCGGCAACCCGCTTGGCAAGACGCTCGCGGTAGGTCGTGACGTCGGCAAGAGAGAGCTCCTCGATCCGATCCACCGCCAAGCGGATGCTTTCGACCTTGGTACGGATATCGCGCGCAAGACTCTCGCCCTCACGCGAGCGCACCTCCAGAAACGTATCGACAGCGCGTGCGAGCACCGATTCGACACGTGCCCAATCGCGCTCGATATCCTCATCAGGCTTTACCGTGCGGAAGATCTCGGGGTTTCTTGCAACCGTCATGACCGAAATATCGTCCCGAAGGTTGTATCCGTCGCGCAGACGCTCCAAAAGCTTCAGATACTCGGCAAGATACGCCTCGTCAAGGCTCAGCTCTCCCGTGCCGCTCGCGACCTTTTCGATGCTGATACCAACCTCCACCTTGCCGCGCGAGATCCCGCGCTTTTGCAAATAGGGCTTGATGCGCTCCTCCAGATAGCTGTATGCTCTTCCGATTTTGACGTAGCAGTCAAGATAACGGCTGTTGACGCTTCGCACCTCGACCGTGACGTCAAGACCGTCCACGGTGTCACGGCACCTGCCAAAGCCTGTCATGCTTCTGACCATATCATTTCTCCGTTCCTAAAAAATCGCATATATAATTATTATAAACAATTTTATATACAATGTCAAGAGAGCGCGCAATTTTTCCGTTTTATTTTCAGCAAAATCGGCGCAAGCCGCTCCGTTCCAACGGATAGGAACGCGCGAATTGCGCCGAAACAGGAATGTATTTACCCGTTTTTCGGTCAAAGGGCGGAAAGCTCGGTCTGCTTCTTGAATTGACGGTAAACCGCAAACACGCCGATATACATGGCAAGCGCCGTGGCGGCCCAGCTGACGGGATAGACTGCGTACAGAACCTCGGGAGAGGTCGCAAAAAACAGCCGGAAAAGCAGCTCCACCCAAAGCACGCGAAGCACGCAACAGCCGCCAATCAGCAACGCCGCAGGCAACAGCTTTTTGCCAAGTCCCTGCAAAAGACTTGTGCCGACGTTGACCGCGCCGAACAAAAAATACGGAAGTAGCACCATCGTCGCGCGGTACATGCCCATTGCCACGACCTCGGGATTTTCGGGTGCAAACAGTGTAAGGATCTGCTCCGCACCGAAATAAGCCGAGAGAGAGGTGGCAAGAGCCACACCCGTGGCAAGAGCGGTGGCAACCGTCAAAACGCGCTTGACACGTCCCGTGCTTTTCGCACCGAAATTCTGCGCAAGATAGACACGCGCGGCGTTTCCGATGCCCGACTGAATCACGGCAAGATAGGTTTCGATATTCGCCGCTGCCGTATTGCCGGCTACCATGATCTCGCCAAAGGAGTTGACGGCAGATTGCGTAAAAACGTTGGAAACGGCAAATAATCCGCCCTGTATGCCGGATGGAATTCCAATCGAAAGCAATTCGCCAAGCTTCCTTCCGTCAAAGCGCAAGCGACTCCATTCCAAACGGCAGCAATCCGTGCGACGGATCATAAAGGCAAACACAACCAGAAGTGCCATCCATTGACTGATCGCCGTCGCCAGCGCGACGCCGACGGCACCCATCCCGAATACGAGGATCGCCACAGCGTTGAGTCCTACGTTCACGATCCCCGACGCTGTCAGGCAAACCGTATGCAAAATCGGCTCTCCGCGGGCAGTCAGGACCGAAACGAAAAAGGTATACAGGATGTTGGCAGGGATGCCGACGGCATATGCCCTCATATAAGAAACAGCCCCCTCAAGGACCGCTGCGTCCGTATCCATTAAAATCAGCAGCGGGCGCGCAAAAGCGCCGCAAATAAGGCCTGCGAGCAAGCCGCCGACAAGCCCCAGGCAAACCGACGTATGTACCGTCTTTCGGACCTCGCTCTCATCGTTGGCACCCAGCTCACGCGCAACGCAAACAGCCGTAGCGACCGAAAGTCCGGCAAAAATCGAAACAATACACGTGATCAACGCACCTGTCGAGCCGACGGCGGCAAGCTCCGCAGCACAGGCCTCGGGGGTATCTCCTCCCCAGCGTCCCACCATCAGGGTATCGGCAACGTGAAAGCTCTGATACAGAATATTTGCCAAGATCAAGGGCAATGCGGTCCTGATCAGCCCTCCCAAGACTGAGCCCTCCGTCATCATGCGTTGTTTTTTGGTTGCGGTCATACAATCACCTCCGGACCTGACACCTGCATTATACACCTTTTCCCTTTGTTGTCAACAGGTTTTTCAAAAAGTTCCGCAAAAAAGTATACTTTTTTGCCCGCGACCGACAAAATCCGCAGAGCGCGGAAATTCCAAAGAAAAAAAGGTTGACAAACGGCGAAAATGTGGTATAATAATGTATCATTCTTTTGTGACTGCGAGGAACGAATTATGGCACAACGCAAAAACAAAAAAGCCGTTTTATATCTGGTGGAGCTTTCTCTCCTGACCGCCGTCGTCCTGCTTTTGCAGCTGGCGGGCATCACGCTCCGTCTGCCTTTTCTGGCAACTCCCATCAGCCTTGTCGGTATCCCGATCGCCCTTGGAGCCATGTTGCTGGGTCCCGGGGCGGGTGCATGGCTCGGATTCGTCTTCGGTGCTGAGGTCGTATTGGTGCTCGGCGTCATGGGTCAGGATCCCTTTACCTCGATTCTGTTTCAGGATCATCCCATTCTTACCACGCTTCTCTGCCTGACAAAATCCACGGTCGCAGGTCTTGGTGCGGGACTGATCTACAAATACTGCACGAAGCTTCCGAACACGGTAAGAACCGTGCTTGCCTCCCTCTCGGTTCCCGTGCTCAATACCGGAATCTTTATCCTCGGCTCTTACACGATGCTGGACACCTTCCGGACGAATTTTTTGGGGGATGGAACCTCGATGTTCTATTTCCTCGTCATCGGATGTGCCGGTGTCAACTTTCTGTTTGAATTTGCCGTCAACGGCATTCTCTCCCCCGTCCTGCAGCGCCTGATCACCATTCTCTCCAAGCGGATCGGCGATGCCACGCAGGATCGGAACGGCGGCGCATTCAAGGAAAAGCTGCTTGCCAAGGTCCCCTCTCTTTACGCTTGGCTGGCAATCGGAGGACTTGCGATCCTTGTGCTGATCGTTCAGCTCGTGCTGATCTCCAAGGCGTAAAGTAAACCTGAATCAAAAATACCGAAAAGGACAGAGAAAGAGATGCTTTCTCTGCCCTTTTTTCTTGACAATTTACGACCGCTGTGCTATACTTTAACAAAGAAAAGCAAATCGGAGGCATTGACATGAAGCAAGAGTCCTTGGTATTCCGCTCGGCAGAGATCCTGCTGCCGGATTTTGAGAAGATAGACGGCTCGCTGTGGTCCGTGGTCGCCTGCGACCAATTCACCAGCGAAGGCGCGTATTGGGCGAGCGTGGAACAGACCGTGAAGAACGCTCCCTCCACCCTTTCGATGATCCTGCCCGAGCTGTATCTGAACGAAGCCGAAGCGCGCGTACCGCTGATCAATCAGGCAATGAGGGAGCAGCTGCAGCAAAATTTGCGCGCGTACCCCGACGCGATGATCTATCTTGCGCGCACGCAATCCGACGGCAGTGTGCGCCACGGCATCATCGGTGCTATCGACCTGGAATGCTATGACTACAGCAAGGGATCGACCTCTCTCGTCCGCGCGACCGAGGGCACGGTGCTGGAGCGCATCCCTCCCCGCGTTGCCATCCGCCGCGACGCTCCCCTGGAGCTTCCGCACATCATGCTCCTGATCGACGACGAAAGGAGGAGCGTGATCGAGCCCCTGATCGAAGCATACGACAACAAAGCACCGCTGTACGATTTTGATCTGATGGAGGGCGGAGGACACGTCCGCGGACATCTGCTGGATCCCGCAACGCAAGAAAGCATTCAAAAAGCACTTGCCGCGCTGATCCTTCCCGAGGAGATCGGCAAGAAATACGGTGACGCGACTCTTGCTCCTTTGTGGTTTGCCGTGGGCGACGGAAACCACTCGCTTGCCACCGCAAAGGCGTCCTACGAGGAGATCAAGGCCGCCATCGGAGAAAAAGCCGCAAAATCCCATCCCGCTCGCTACGCGCTTGCGGAGGTGGTCAATCTGCACGACGACGCCTTGAATTTTGAGCCCATCTACCGCGTGGTGTTCGGATGCGATCCCGAGCAGCTCAAGGCAGAGCTTCTTGCCTACATCGACTCTCTCAACGGCACTGCCGCCGCACAGCGCTTTACCCTCCTGACCGAGCAGGGCGAGGAGGAAATGGAGATCCCCGCACCCGTGCAGCAGCTGACCGTCGGAACCCTGCAGGCATTTCTGGACGTCTACACCAAGCGTCACCCCGAGGTCGAGGTAGACTACATCCACGGTAAGGATTCCTTACGCTCGTTGGTAAAAGCGGCGGACACGGTCGGATTTTTGTTCGAGGGAATGCGCAAGGATGAGCTGTTCCGTACCGTCATGTTTGACGGCGCCCTCCCCCGCAAGACCTTCTCCATGGGACACGCCCGCGACAAGCGCTATTATCTGGAATGCAGAAAAATCAAATAAACGGCAAGCGCCACCGCGTTGTGCGGTGGCGCTTTCTTTTGATTCTCTTTCAATGAAACGCTCTCATTTTCCGACACTGCCGCCAAAGGTCATGGATGCCGCCGCAAGCGCGTAGTTCTTGCTTCCGATGATCATGGCATCCCACTCCTCGGGAGTTCCGAGATAGTGCACCGTTTCCAGATATTCGCTGCGATAGAACGCCATTTCCGAGATGCGCACAGTGCGGCGATCCAGATAGAATTCCCTGCCTGCACGCATGGGAGGATAGAGGATCAGCGTGCTTCTTGACGCGTTGTAGAGCACACCGTCGACGTCGCAATACGCCGTATTCTCATCGCTGACCGAGATATACATCAGATTGTTGCAGGCTCCGAAGGCAAGCTCCCCGATCTTTTTGACCGTTGCGGGGATCTGCACCGCCGTGATGGTTGCGCACTCATAAAACGCCGCCGCTCCGATCTCGATGACAAGATCTCCCACCGGAGAATATTCGGGGATCACAACGCAGGCGTCAATACAGGTCCCCACGTCACCGACCTTACAGGTGCCGTTTCCGTAGGACACGTAGGAGAGCCCGTTGCTGATATCGGGCAGAATGGGCGTAGGCTCCTCGGTCTTCGCGGCGGTCGTATTCTCGGTCGTAGACTCCTTGGTGCCGCTTTCCCACGGAAGATAGAGCGTAGCGGTCGTCTGCTTGGTGTCACTGCCGCCCGTGTTTTTCGGGACATCTCCGTCGGGGGTGTTGGATTCCACTCCAAAATAAGAGGAACAAATGAGAACGACGGTCACGATCAGAGCGATGGCAAACAGGACCGCTAAGCAGATCATCCACATCGGAGGTTGTGTTTTCATATTTTTTCGTCCTTTCTTTTTTCTCCATTATGACACGGAAACGCTCCCCGCGTCAAGAAAAAGCGTCCGTCGGAATCTGACACGCATCCCCCTCTTTTTCCATGTAGCTCCGCTCATTTTTTGGTATTTTGCCGAGCGCCACCGTTTTTTCAAGATCGGTGCCGAAAAGTTTTTTTACAAGCGACGAATATTCGAAATCCCGATACACGGTTGACAAATCCGCGCTTTTTGGATATAATGGGAGAGAAAACGAACGAACAGGAGGTACGAGGCGTGAAAATTCAGAATATCGAGATCCCGCACGGGCTGTTTTTAGCCCCCTTGGCAGGCGTGAGCGACCGTACCTTCCGCCGCTTCTCCCGCCGCTTCGGCGCGGAATATACCGTCAGCGAAATGGTTTCGGCAAAGGCACTTTGCTACGAGCAGCTGACAAAAAAAGCCTCCGCGCTCTCGCGCACAGCCCCCTTGGCGGCAGTCCTTCGCGAGGAAGCCCCCATGTCGGTCCAGCTCTTCGGCTCGAATCCTAAGCTGATGGCAGAGGCGGCAAGACTTTTGGAAACGGGCTCCTATCGCGGCAACGTCGGAGAAATTCCGCCCTGCGCGATCGACATTAACATGGGATGCCCCATGGCAAAAATCGTGAGCAACGGCGAGGGCTCGGCACTGATGAAAACGCCCGAGCTTGCAGAGCAGATCGTGCGTGCGGTGGTGAACGCGACCTCGCTCCCCGTGACGGTCAAGATCCGCGCGGGCTGGGATCAGACAAGCATCAACGCTCCCGAATTGGCAAAGCGTCTGGAGGATGCGGGTGCTTCGATGATCTGCGTGCACGGACGCACGCGTCAGCAGATGTATGCGCCGAGCGCCGATTGGAGTGTCATCGGAAAGGTCAAGGATGCCGTCAGGATTCCCGTAGTGGGAAACGGCGATATCTTCTGTGCCGACGACGCCCTGCGCATGATGGACGAAACCGGCTGTGACGGCGTGATGATCGCGCGCGGCGCGCAAGGCAATCCCTGGATCTTCTCGGAGCTTCTTTCCAGAATGGACGGACTTCCCTACACGCCTCCTTCGCTGGACGAGCGTCTGACGGTAGCACGGGAGCACGCCGAAGCCTTAGTGGCGGAAAAGGGCGAGCTTCGCGGCATCGCGGAGGCGCGAAAGCATATGGGCTGGTACCTGCACGGAATGCGGGGCGCCGCCGCGGCAAGAAACCGTGTCACAAGCGCAAACACCTTGGCAGAGATGCTCAAAATCCTTTCCGAGGTCCGGGAAATTAGCGAAAACGGCTCATTTGAGTGATATTTTTTTCAAAAAGCCCTTGACACGGGTCAAAAAATCGTGTATAATTTGAAAAGATAATTTGTTTTGGAAGCATTATTGTTCCCGTGAAATTATCTCTTGTTACCGGCGGAGGGAGGGATATTCGATGGCAGAAATCAGAGTTAAGGAAGGCGAGTCCTTGGACAGCGCACTTCGTCGCTTTAAGCGTGCAACCGCCCGTTCCGGCGTCCTCACCGAGCTTCGCAAGAGAGAGCACTATGAGAAGCCGAGCGTAAAGCGCAAGAAAAAGTCTGAAGCAGCCAGAAAGCGCAAGTACAAATAATCCGTACTGTTGCGTTACTGCCTAAAAAAAGAAACCGAACAGCGATCGCTGTTCGGTCTTTCTTTTTCTATGGGTTTCCATTCAAAGCGTTTGGATGCGCCCGACGATATCCTCATGGATCTGCTCTACCGTACGGAAGGCATCCACGACCTCGATGCGGTCGCGGTCCTTCAGATCCTCAAACACGCCGTAAAACTTTCTTCTCACCTGCTCGAGCTTTTCCTCGTTCTCGTAGATCTCGTGCGTCACGCGACCGCGGTTGATGCGCTCCATGCTCTGCTTCGGCGTCAGGTCCAGGAAAATACAAATATCGGGACGGCGGATCTCGGGGCAGTTCAGATTCATTTCCTTGACCCACGTGCTGTCGGTTTCACTTCCCTGATACGCCATGGAGGAGTAATAATAGCGGTCGCAAATGACGTCCACACCGTCCGCAAGCATCTTCTCAATGCCGTTTACGGGATTGACGTTATGAAAAATGCGATCCAATACGAACAGAGCCGCCATCTCGCACGCCGTTCGGCGGGAAACGCCGCCCAAGGCATCACGCAAAAGTCCTCCCGTGACCGATTCGGTCGGCTCGGCGGTGCGATAAACGCGTCTGCCAACCGACGTCAGATATTTGCTCAAAAGCTCGATCTGCGTGGTCTTTCCGGCACCGTCGATGCCCTCGAACACGATCAGTCTTCCACGCTGAATTTGTTCCGTCATATCCTTTTCCTACCGTTTCTTATTCTTCCGTTTTGGTTTTCATAACCTGCTCGCGCAAGGCGTCAAGCTCCCGACGCAAGACAGCAAGCTCCTGCGCCACGGGGTCGGGGATGTGCACCTGATCCAGATCGTTCTTGACCCGCACGCCGCCGCGTCTTACGACCTTGGCGGGAATACCGACGGCGGTGCTGTTTTCGGGCACGGAGTGAAGCACCACGGCGTTTGCCGCGATCTTGGTGTTGGAGGAAAGCTCCACGGGACCCAACACCTTCGCGCCCGCTCCTACCATCACGTTGTCGCGAAGCGTGGGATGCCGTTTTCCGACGTCCTTACCGGTTCCTCCGAGTGTGACTCCCTGATACACCGTGCAGTTGTCGCCGATCTCGGTGGTCTCTCCGATGACGACGCCCATACCGTGGTCGATAAAGAATCCCTTGCCGATCTTTGCGGCAGGATGGATCTCAATTCCCGTAAAATGTCTGGAAAGCTGGCTGAGCGCGCGTGCCGAAAAATGATGTCCGCCCCGATACAGACGGTGCGCGACGCGGTGTGCCAGGATCGCGTGCACGCCCGAGTACAGCAAAAGGATCTCCGCACTGCTGCGCGCGGCAGGGTCACGGTCCTTGACCGCCTGCACAGCCTCCTTCACTTCCTGTTCTGCCTTGACGATGGCAACGGCAATCTTCTCCTCCATTGCGTCAAGCCCGTTATGCGTATTCCGGATTGCGGCATTATTTCGTTTTTTCTTTTCCATCATCCTACCTCCCGCATAAAACAGTCGTTATTGATATTATACACGGACTTTCCGTTTTTGTAAATAGGTTTTGCAAAACTAAATCCGCAAAATCGCCGCGGAGTCACAAAAAAGATCACCGTGCGGCAACCGATTTCGGTTGCCGCACGGCGTTTTTCTTGATTTGGTTCGATCAAACGATTATTCCTCGGCAGCGGCATCAACGGCGGGTGCGTTGTCGGGGGCGACAAAGCTCACCTCTGCCTGCTCAACCGCAGCAGAAGCGGTGCTCTCCTGCGTGGGAGCCTCCGTCTGACCGTAAAGGAACGCAGGAACGGCTCCGACCATCTTCTTGACAAGGCCTGCCTGAACCAGCTCCTCGGTGGTCTGGAACGGGATCGTATAATCGTTGTTTTGCAATTCGAGAGCGGGAAGCTCCATCTTCTCACGGCAAAGCTTCTCGATCAGCTCCAGAGCGTGCTTGAACTTGCGATCGCCCTTGATCTTCATCAGGACGGGAACGCTTGCGTACTTCTTTTTGGAGGAAACGTCCACAAAGCCGTACTTGGTGCCCTCAAGCTCAGAGGGATCCAGCGCCAGATAGAGATACAAGGTCTTGGACTTTGCATTGATCTTTGCGACGTGCGCTCTTCCCTTGTTGAACGCCTCATAGTTCCAGCTGGTGCGTGCCTTAACGCCCTTGTTTGCAAGCAGTGCGTTCTTGATCGCGCTGTAATATTCCTGAACGTTGCCCTGCGACTGTGCAAGACGGGACCGGAAGCTTCTCTTGTAGCGGGTAACCAGACGGACCTCACCTGCGCTCTCCTTTGCCAGGAGTGCGGCGTATGCCTCGGGATCCTCCATCGCATCGGTGAAGCTGTCGGGCATCGGGCCAAATCCGTCAAAGCCGTCTTCCTCATCGGAATCGCCTTCGCCGTCGGATTCGTCCTCGTCCTCGGATTCCTCCTCGGCATTTGCAAGCGTCTGAACTGCCTCGGGAGCCTCCTGTACGATGGCTGCCTCCGCAGTATCCTCTACGACTTCTTCTGCTTCCACAGCTTCTTCCTCTGCAGCCATTTCCTCTGCAGCCGCCTCGGCTTCCGCCTCCTCGATCAGCTCCTGCATGGTTTCCGCAACCAGCTCGCTGACATCCTCGGTGTTCTCCTCGGTCTTTTGAGCAAGCTCCTCCTCCACGACCTCGGCGATCTCATCCATGGTTTCGTCCAAAGCTTCCTCTACGTCAACCAGCTCGGGCTGCTCCTCGGGTGTCACCTCGGGAACGCTACCCTCGGTGTCGATGACGATCACGGGATTGCGCTTTCTCAGATCCTCGCGCAGCTTCTTTCCGGTCAGGTACATCCATGCAAGGATCGCAAGCACGACAAGCAGGATCAGAGCGATGCCGGGTGCGCTGAGGAAGAAGGGCGTTGCGTAGATGGGAGCGATGATAAAGGTGCGCGCCTCACTGCCGGCAACGCCGTCGATCTGCACGCGTCCACCCTCTACCGTTACCGTGTAGCCGGTTGCCTCGGTCAGACGGACGCGGGTTCCGGTTGCGGCATCGTACAGATAGATGCAGCTTGCATCCAGATTCTTAAAGCCCTTTGCGTACAGAAAATCAGCGATGGGGAACGTAATGCTATAAGCACCGTCAATGCCGCTGACCTGTACGGTGTAAGCGTCGTAACGGCGCAGACCGTTGATTGCCTTGCGGGCAAGATCCGTGGGAACACTTACCGTAACACTGCCCGTTACGGGAACACCGCCCTGCGCGGTTACGATAACCTCATGCGTGCTGCCGTCAGTGCCTGCGGCAAGATATCCGTGATTGACGGAAAGGGTTGCAGTCATGGCGGTGACAGCGTTGCCCTCTGCATCCACGAAGCTATAGTTGATGGACTTGGGAAGCGTTGCAGTTACAGTATAGGTTCCGACGGTCGCGGTGCCCGCAAAGGGAGCGCCGTTGACGGTATAGGTGACCTTCGCCAAAACGTCGGCGGGAACCTTTCCCTTCACACTCAGCGCGTACGTTTGCACGTTCGCAGAGCCGGGAGCCGTTGCAAGGTAGCTTGCATCCTCAAAGGAAACGGTGTAGGTCTTCTTGGTGATGACAACCGTCTTGGTCGCGCCGTCGGTCTCCAGAATCAGGCTGGGATCGCTGACCTGCGCGGTTACGGTATAGGTGGTGGCGTGACCGTAGTTAGTGGGATAAATGACAGCCAGGGCATACTCGTTACCCTCTGCGTCATAGCCGAACGCTGCAAGCGCGTTCGCAGCGGTATCGCCGTACTCATAGCTGTCCTGCGCCTTCCACTGAACGGAGGTCAGAGCCAGGGGCTTTACCGTAACGACCACGGGCAGAGGAGCTGCAGTGTAGTTGGGGTCACTCAGGGTGACCGCAAGGTTTACGGTGTAATCACCCGCCGCGGTTGCCTGCAGATTCAGTGTGCCTATCGTGTACTGAACACCCGCTACGGTAGCACCGTTCGCATCCACCAGAAGGGGCAGATCCTCAACTGCGAGCGACGCATACGTCGGATTGGTGGGCTGGTATGTAGCCTGTGCCGTAGCATTTCCGCTAAAGGAAAGCTGCTTGGGCAGAATTTTTGCCGAAACGCTGATATACTCGGCAACCGTATACTTGGCGGCATCCTTGCCCGTAAGGCTCAGATAAACGCGAAGCTCGCTTGCGTCCGCAACGGTTGCGCTGTTGAACTCGGCCTTCTCTACCTTCAGAGCGACCTCGTCACCCGCGGCAACACCCGTGAGTGCCTCCGCCGTTGCCACGATCCCCGTGACTGCGGCCGTGCCGTCATACTCCTTGGCGTAAACACCGCTGTCCAGTGTCAGAGAAGAACCCGAGAAATCGAGATTCTTTCCAATGTCGACCTGAACGTCGCCGTTTGCGGCAAACGTAGGAATTGCAAAGCATGCGATGAGCAGAGCAACCATCATGCAAGTGACGGCAACCGCAGCGAATCGAGCACCTTGCGTTTGTTTCATGCGTTGATTTTTCATTTGCTATCAACACCTCCGTAAAGATTTCGCAGATCATGAGAGGGCACGCCTGCGAGCACGCGCCCGTTAAATAAATATAATCTGCTTTATTATACCATGTAAATACGCCGATGTCAATACGTTCTTTCGGATTTTGCAAAAGGATTTTCCCTCTTTTTCTCCTTTTTTTGAAGCGCGTGTTAAAAAAGTCGCTTTCTCTGCCAATTGCTGCCCGTATGCGCGTTTTCGTGCAAAAAAGATCCACCCGCCGGCGCGAAATTGCACCCGTGGGTGGATTTTTCGGTTCTGTGACCGTCTTTTTTACTTCAGCAGCAGAGCCTCCAGCTCGGAAAGAGCCGAATCAAACTCCTGCATTGCATTGGCAACGGTGTCGGGCTTTGTCAGATCCACGCCCGCGATCTTGAGCTCCTCAAGCGGATAATCCGAGCCGCCCGTGGAGAGGAAACGCAGATAATCGGCAGTTCCGTTCTCCTCCAGGATCCGCTTTGCGATGGAAACGGCAGAGCAGAAGCCCGTGGCGTACTGATATACGTAGAACGCGTTGTAGAAGTGCGGAATTCTCGCCCACTCGATATCCTGAAGCTCGTTTACCACAGCGCCCTCGTAGTAGAGCTCGTTGAGCTCGCGGTAGATGCCGTTGAGCACCTCCGCCGTCAGAGGAGTTCCGTTCATATCCAGATCGTGTGCGCGTCTTTCGAATTCCGCGAACAGCGTCTGACGGAAGACCGTGGTGCGGAAGCCCTCCAGGAAGTGATTGAGAATGTACGCGCGCTTGTCCTTGTCGGTTTCGACCGAGAGCAGATAGCGCGTCAGGAGCACCTCGTTGACCGTGGACGCCACCTCGGCAACCAGAATGCGGTAGTCATGGTTGACAAAATCCTGCGTAGTATCCGAGAAATAGGAGTGCATGGCGTGTCCGAGCTCGTGTGCCAGCGTGTATGCGTCATCCAGTGTATCGGTGTAGTTGAGCAGCACGTAGGGGTGCACGCCGAACACACCGCAGGAGTACGCGCCCGTGGTCTTGCCCTTGGTTTCGTAGACGTCGATCCAACGCTCGGAGAACGCACGGTCCAGCAGCTTCTGATACTCCTCGCCCAGAGGCTTGGTTGCCTTACGGACCAGCTCCTGCGCCTCCTCGTAGGTCACCTTCATATCCACGCTCTCCACCATCGGGCAGTACAGATCGTACATATTCAGCTCGTCAAGCCCCAGCACGCGGCGACGAAGCGCTAAGTAGCGCTTCATGATGGGGAGTCCTCCGTGCACCGCCTCGGTCAGCTGATCGTAGACCGACACCGGCACGTTGTTTCCAAACAAAGCCTTCTCGCAGGCGGAGGAATATCCTCTGACACGGGTGTAATAGTTGTTCATCTTCACGTTTCCGGAATAGAGCGCCGCCAGCGTGTTGATGTACTTCTTGAATTCTCCGAAATAGACCTCGAACGCCTCCTTGCGAACCGCCTGATTTTTGCTCTCGCGGTAGACGCCGAAGCTTCCGTGCGTCAGAGGAGCGGGATTTCCCTGCTCGTCCTTGACGTCCGGGAAGGTCATGTCCACGCTTTCCAGCGCGCCAAACGCCGAGCGTGCCGTGCCCGAGGCGTCGGAAAGCATCGCAAGCATCTGCTCGCGCTGCTCGTCAAGGGTGTGGGCGCGCGTGCGGTCGATGTCCTCCAAGGTGTGGCGGTAGGTCGCAAGCGCGGGATCGGCAAGATAAGACGCAAGCACGTCCTGCGGGATCGAAAGGATCTCGGACTCAAGGAACGAGATCGCGATCGAGAACTTGACCGACAGATACTCCGCCCTTCCGTTCATGCTCTGGTAGGTCGGATCGCCGTTGTCGACGTTCAGACGGAGCATAGAATAAATATAGATGATCTCCACCTGCTGACCGACAGAAAAGATCTTGTCAAGCCCTGCCTTGATGTTGGCAACGGAGCTGAGCGTGCCCTTGATAGCGCCAAGCTCGCCGATGGCGGCTTCCGCTTTGGCGTACGCCTCCTCCCACGCCGCGTCGGACGCGAAAATGCTTGAAAAATCCCACGTGTCGGACACACGGAGCTCGTTTCTTGTTTTTTGTGACATCTGTCAAAAACCTCCCTTTCTGCTGTTTTTCTTTCGAAAATGTAATCACGTATTCAGTTTATCACACTTTTGAGCAAATGAAAATAGGACGAAAAAACTTTTTTCAAAATGCGTTTTTTCGCATATACTGCTATTGCGAGGGAAAGAATAGGAGTGTTGGAAACGCACTCAAAAATTGGGCGCATACCGAAAAAGGAAAGGAAAGGATCGAAGAAGCATGAGCGTCAAACGAGGAGATATTTACTACGCAGACTTAAGCCCCGTCGTGGGATCCGAGCAGGGCGGGCTACGCCCCGTTCTGATCATTCAAAACGACATCGGGAACCGATACAGCCCTACCGTGATCGCGGCGGCAATTACCTCACGCATGAGCAAGGCAAGGCTCCCCACGCACATCGATATTTATGCCGACAAGGTAGGACTTGCCAAGGACTCGGTGATACTGATGGAGCAGATACGTACACTTGATAAGCGGCGGCTCAAGGAAAAGATGGGACATCTGGACGACAGCGTGATGGATCACGTCAACACCGCCATTGCCATCAGCTTCGGGCTCGGCAGCCCACAGCAGGACGCGGCGGCAAGAGCCATGATGCAGGGACTTAGCACGCACACGCCAAGCGCTGCGGCAAGCACGGCCGGTACGGGTAGCGTGGCAGAGAGCAAAACCGAGCAGATCAGCACATCGTAAGGATCGAAAGCATCCGACGGGCATCCGTTGGATGCTTTTTGACGGGAAGCGCAAAAAAGTCGTTAAAAAAGCAAAAAAGGGCTTGACAAGAGCACAAAAATCGTATATAATAGGCGTGTCGCGAGCATCTGCAAAGGCCGGCTGGCGATGAGTATACGGAGAAGTACTCAAGAGGCCGAAGAGGCGCCCCTGCTAAGGGTGTAGGCCGGTTATACCGGCGCGAGAGTTCAAATCTCTCCTTCTCCGCCAACGCAAAGCACACCGAAAGGTGTGCTTTTTTGCGTTGGCGGCTCGGAGGAGATTTGAACGCGAGCGCCCGCGAGAGGGAGCGAGGCAAGCGCCGCCTGTGGCGGATGCAGCGAAGCCGAGCGAGTGAGCAAATAAGGAGCATCGTGAGCGTGCCCCGCATGCGAGCAGGGCGACTATATTTGCGAGGTGCGACGCCGCGAAGCGGCTAGATTGCAACGAGTCGGCACAAGCCAGCGCAGCGCCGGGAGTATCGTTCAAATCTCTTTTTTTGCGTTGGCGGCTCGGAGGGGCGTACAAAATCCTTTCCGACGGGTCGCCGAGGACGTCGACCCCTACAAGGGATATCGGCATTTTTTTGCAAAAGCGCTCTCTTTTTTAATTATAGGAGCGCCCCTACACAAGGATTGGGGCATGAAGCATCTGAAAGGCTCTCCCCGGGGGAGGCTAAGTGACTCGCTCCAAGGTGAAGAGCCCATATTCGCCGCACCCCTTTCCCGCTTTGCGCATATGCTCAAAGAGGGCACGCGGAGGCGCGTTTTGGCGTGATATCCCCTAAATAATAAATAATAGGAAGTGTTTGTTGAAAATACCCAAAACCTTCCTTTTACGCCAAAATACGAGGGATTTTTTCTGCCAATTTTGACGAAATTTCAGGAAAACTATTGACAAAATGCCATTCGTGTGGTAGAATTACTTACATTCTGCGGGAGGCAGACGTGCCGACGTGACGCTTGCGACCCGAGCACACCATCATCAGTTATCCGACAGAATGCCGGACTGAAATACTTTAATGGAGGATTTTTCTATGGCACAAAAGAAGAAGACCACTGGCACGGCTAAGGAAAAGCTGCTTGCAAAGGTTCCGGCATTGTATGCCTGGCTGACTGTTGGCGGACTGTCCGCGGTCGTACTGATCGTCCAGCTCGTTTTGATCTCCAAGGCTTAAATTCAAACCCAACAAACAAACAAAGAAAGGAAACAAACTACTTATGAAAACCATGAAGAAAAAGGGCTTTACCCTCGTTGAGTTGCTGGTTGTTATCGCAATCATCGCAATTCTCGCAACCGTATCCATCGTAGGATACACCACCTTCATCAACAAGGCTAACATTTCTAACGACACGGCAATCGCAGGCGAGTTGAACACTCTTCTCGAAGCAACAAACGTAACGGATCCTATCAAGAGCTTTGATGACGTTAAGGATGCGCTTTACGCGAACGGCTTCTATCTTGCTAACCTTAACACCAAGACTAATGGATGCTACTTCGTATGGGATAAGGCAAACAATCAGATTCTCCTTGTTGATGGCGATTTCAAGGTTCTCTTCAGCAAAACCGAGCCCAGCGCTAATAAGGCAGACTGGCACTTCGCAGTTAGTGATTTGTCCAAGGTAGCTGCAATTGAAGCAGCAGGTTATACCGTTGAAAAGATGATCACCGATGTTGCTGATATTGCAGCCGCACTTGCTGCGGGTGGTGAGTTCCATATCGATACGAGCCTTGTTTTGGACAAGGAGAATCTCCTGACCTTCAACACCGACGGCGCAAACGTTACCCTTAACCTGGGCAATGCTTCTCTGAGCACCAACGGCGTTTTGGATGACGAGATCCCCATTAATGTCCTCAAGGGTACTGTTACCATCAACGGTGGTGTCATCGGTGCCGCTGGCTCTTTCGTTGATGCTGACGGCGACGTTGTGAACACGCCTATTCAGACCGAAGTAGGAACCACCGTATTCATCAATGATACAGTTTTCAATACCAATAAGGACGGCTTCGCTGTCTTTGCAGGTAACACCACGGTTGATAACGCTACGTTTAATGCTGAAGACCTCGCTGTCTATGCAAGCGGTAGTGCAACGGTCGTTCTCAAAAACACAACCATTAACAGCAAGGGACGTTGTGTTTGGAGCTGCAATCTTGAGTACACCAACGAAGAAACCGGAGAAGTAGGCCATGTTGGTCAAAACAATCTGATCATTGAGAGTGGTACGTATACCGGTGGTAATAACACATATAATCCCATCGTAGCTTGCGGCGGTAAGATTGAGGTTAAGGGCGGCACATTTACTAATGTAAATGGCGGCGGTATCTTCACTTTGAGAGACGCCAGCGAATATGAAACCATTATTGTTACCGGCGGTACGTTCAATGGTGTTGCTTTTGAAGAGCTTGACACAGTTGATGAGTGGAAAGCATTGTGCAATGAAGGCTGCACAGTTGTCATTGCAAACGGCGTAGTTACGATCACAAAGTAATTAAAAGCAGTTTCACTTAGGAGCAATCCAACTTTATCCCCGCGGGCTTTGCTCGCGGGGATGTTTTTGTCGTGTATGTTGACACAAAATTACCAGACATTTGAGTGAACATTTTTCGCCTCATCTATTGACATTTAATGTATAATGTAGTATAATAAAAACAATGATATGGAGTCGCTTCAATGAAAACAGTAAGCGTTCCTATAAATTTTATTAAGGAGAACAAACCAATGAAAACCATGAAGAAAAAGGGTTTTACCCTTGTTGAGTTGCTGGTTGTTATCGCAATCATCGCAATTCTCGCAACCGTATCCGTTGTCGGATACACTGCTTTCATCAATAAGGCAAATCAGTCCAATGCTACCACCGAAGCAAAGCAGGTCGAGCAGGCAATCAACGCCGAGCTGATGGCAGGCAACGATTTCGTCATCGGTACTGTTCAGTCCGCTGACGCAGTTGCAATTGACGTCACCAAGACCACCTACTTTGTAAAGGCTTCTGACAACAAGGTTTACACCAGCGTAATCACCTGCACCGCAGTTGATAATGCAGAAACCGCTGACGTCAACGAGGAAGCTTGGTCCGAGGCTGTTGTAACTGTATGCCCCGCAAATACTAGCCTCACCGCTGCTTTTGCTGCAAACGCTGATTTTGCAGGCTTAAAGGGCACCTTCGCAGTTGATGCAAACGGTGTCATCACCTACACCTACACCGACGGCTCTACCGCAACCATCAAGTTCAACTAATCAATAACAAAGCATAAAGATGGAAACATCTTGAACCCGAGAGCGAGGAGATGACAGCCGTCATTTCCTCGCTTGTGGTTTTTATGGGGCAAAAACATCAGCCCTCCCCTGCGTTCTATTCGCCCGAGATCCTGCTCGGCAAGCCTCGCACTTTTTCCACCGTGTCATCCTGAGCGCAGCCGAAATCCGAGCCTGCGAGGATCGAATGGAGCATAGCGACATTCGGGATCTCGGTGGAAAAAGTTCGGCTCCGCAATCGCCGCGCGATTTGCTCCGCTCAGGATGACACGGGCAGAGGCAGAGATGTTCCCTTGCGGGCAAATGATGTGGGCTTTGCCCAATGATGTTGCCCTTGCGGGCAAATGATGTTGCGCTTCGCGCAAACGGCGTACGCCACCCCACGCTCCATACCAACAACACCAAACCGAAAAGGAGGTCGCGCGCGATGCGAAAAAAGTCAAAACAATCCGGCTTTACACTCGTAGAGCTTCTCGTTGCCATGGTTTGCGCCACGCTGGCGATCTCGATGATCATCAGTACCCTGTTCTTTATCACCTTCTCCACAGACGAGCTCATACGGCAGGGCTCCGAGGGTTATCGCATCAAAACCGTCAAAAGATATATCCTGCAACAGGAGCACACATCCAACCCATCAAGCGATTATAAAATAAACCCCGAAGACAAAACCCTTTCCCATCACGATACCGTGATCGTGTCGGACACCGAAATTTTGGACATTCAGTTCTCGGACGACGAGAATTCTAATCTTATATATTGTATTTTAGTTCTTCCCAACAAATCCTACCGCTTTGTGGCGGGAAGGAAGTAAGAAAGGCGGCTGAATATGAGTCAAAACACCTGTATCTTAGAATTTTGCAACTACCAATCGGGATATCTGAAGCTCTATATCCCCGCCGATAAAAAATCCACCACGCGCAACCTGATGATCGAGCTGGACGACTACCTGATGGAGGACGGCGTCCCCAAAAACCTTCAGGCAATCGCCGACCGCATCAAATACGAGGTGGGAGATAAAAAAATCCCGCCCATCACGCTGCTTTTGCGCTGTGAGGAAACCTATAAGAGCATCTTTACCCTCCCCGCCATGGGACGCTTTTCGGCGGATGCTCTGTTCTCCAAGGAGAAAAAAGCGGCAAAGGTCAATCCCAACTACGTCATCACGTCCAACTGCTTCCACCACTCCCTGGGCTATATCTACAACACCTACTTTATGCCCAAGCACGTCATCGACGCCTTTGGAAACCTCGCAAAGCTGCTTGGCACCAAGATCCGCGTGGTCGAGCCCCTCGGCTTCCACCTGAAAAAATCGCTGAACTACGGCGGTGCCTATGCTTATTTCTATATCTGCAAAAAGGTCTGCACGCTGTTGCTCGTCATCAACAAATCCTTGGTCACCGTCTACGATTTCCCCTTTGAGAACGAGCGCGATCTCGTCAGCCAATTCCTGCTGGTCATTTCCAAGCACGAGTTTGAGCTCTCGCATAAGAAGATCCAACGCTTCCACGTCGAATCCGACGAGGAGATCACCCTCGATCTCGGCCTCGCCGATACCGAGGAGAAGCTGATCGCTCCCGACGGCACGCCCGAGGAAAAGGTGGACAAAAAGGTGCTGGAGGACGAGGAGATCGATCTGGAGATCGAGAACGACGAGATCTACGGCACGACCTTCTCCGAGCGACATTCCGCTTCTCCCGATTCTCTCAAGCGCAGATACGCAAAGCTTGCCGAAAAGCTGCTCTCCTATGACGGCATGCGCTGCCAGATCACCGAGCAGGCGGCAGTCTTTCACGTCAATAACCGCGTCTACGCCCGTCTTGACATCAAGGGCCCTCGCGTCTGTCTGTATCTCGCCATCGACGCAAATCAGTATCGGAACACGCGCTATCAGTGCGCCCTGAGTAAGCGAAAGGGCTTTGAAAGCACACCCTGCCTCTATCGCATCTCCACAAGATTCCGTCAGGACGGTGCCTACGTTCTGATCGATGCCCTCTCTCAGCAGCACGGGCTAGTGCCCCAGCTCTTCCCAAGACCGGTATGATCAGACGCACCGCAAACGTAAAAAAAGGAACGACACTGGTCGAGGTGCTGGTTGCCATCGCCGTGTTTTCCATCATCTCGGTGGCAATGTTCTCCTCGCTCCTGGTCATGCGAAAGACCGTGGCGCGCCAGGAGGAATACCTGCGCTTTGAGATGATCTGCTCCGACATCGCGTTCTTCGGTGACGAGTACGGGCGCGACTGGGATGAGCACTATTTCTCCCTCGAAAACAGACAAGACGAGGGCAATATCTACTACGGCTACAATTTTCACCCCTCGACGACCGAGCAGGTCTACTGCCTGTCCTATTCCTATGCCGACACCAACGGCGATGGACATGCGGAGCTGATCATCAGCGTCCGCCACGTCGAGAGTGAGCGTGTGATTATTGATCAACTGAATTACGGAGGAGGGAGATACCAATGAAGCAATCTCAAAAGGGCTACGTGCTCGCCATCGTTCTGATCCTGACCTTCGTGATGAGCCTGAGCATCGTGTCGACCTTCTCGGTGGTTTACCGCTACACAAAGCTGACTGAGCGCGGCTTGGAGGATCTGCGGGACGAGGTCTATCGCCCTGCCGTTACAGCTGCCGTGACCGCGGAGGTGGACGAAAATGCCTGATCCCAAAATTCTGATCTCGATTTTTGCATTCGTGTTCGGCGCGGTCTTTGCAAGCTTTGCAGGCGTGGTCGCCTACCGCGTGCCAAAGGGGCAGTCGATCGTCAAGCCCGACTCCTTTTGCCCCGCTTGCCGAACGCCGATCAAGGCTTACGATAATATCCCGATCCTTTCCTGGCTGATTTTAGGCGGAAAATGCCGCAACTGCCACGCAAAGATCGGTGTTTTCTCGCTGCTGTGCGAGATTTTTGGCGGTCTTGGCTTCTTCTCCGCTTATTGGATGTACGGAAACACCGTGGAGGAGCTTCCGATCCTGATCGCCCTGCTTTTGACGGTCTTTTTGTTCCTCGTCATGGCAGCCATTGATTTCGAAACACACGATATTTATAATATTACGCTGATCTTGTTCGGCGTCATCGCGCTCTTTGTAGCGCTCTGGCGCATTTTCGCTTTTGGAGAATCTCCCTGGAGCTTCGTCGGAGGTGCCGCGCTCGGCTTTGGCTTTTTCGGTCTTGTCGCGCTGGTTTCCAAAATGCTCCTCAAGCGCGACGCCCTCGGCTCGGGGGATATCTGGCTCGTCGGCATCGGGGGCCTTGCGCTCGGCGCGTTCCCCCTGCTTCTTGCGATCCTGATCGCCACACTGACGGGCAGCGTGATCGAGCTTGCAAAAATAAAGCTCTCAAAGCAAGACAAGGAAAGCGAAATCGCGTTCGGTCCCTACCTTTTGCTCGGCATGGGTGTGATGGCGATCTACGGGAACGCGATACTTGATTTTTATTGGAAGGTGGTGCTTTAATGCCTCTGTACCGTTGTACCGTCTTAAATGCGCTTGGTGAAAAGCAGCACCTGACGCGTCAGGCAGGCGACGAGGTCAGCCTGCGCGCGGAGCTGAAAAAGGATAAGTTTTATCCGATGAAGGTGACGCTCATCAAGGAAAAAAAGAAAAGTGAATTTTTTGCAGTCAGCAGTAAGGTCAAGCCGGACGAGGTCATCGGATTTTTGCGCCAATTCTCCGTTATGGTAAAGGCGGGAATTCCGATCGGCGACAGCATCAACAGCCTCCGCCAGCAAAAATACACCACGCCCTTCAAAAACGTCCTGCAGGCCGTCTACTTTGACATTGAGTCGGGCGTTTTGCTCTCCGAAGCGTTTGCAAAGCATCCCAAGGTCTTCCCACGCTTCTTTATCAGCATGGTCGCCATCGGTGAGGCCAGCGGATCACTTGACAGAGTGCTTGCCAGCATGGCGGATTACTACGAGAACGACCGAAAGATCAAGAAAAAGGCAAAGTCCTCGATGGTCTACCCCGTCCTCCTTCTTGTCATGGTGTTTGCGGTCCTTCTGTTCGTCACGCTCTTTGTCCTGCCGCAGTTTGAATCGACCATCAACGAGCTGGGCGGTGACGTGCCGAAGATCACGAGGATCCTGATGGACATTTCCCAATTCATGCAGGATTATATCTTCATCATCCTTCCCATACTGGCTGTCCTTCTGCTTGCGGTCTTCCTGTTCTTCAAAACCAAAAAGGGAGAGTACGTCAAGGATTTTCTGCTGTTCCATATGCCCTTGATCGGTAAGGTGCAGCAAAACCTCATCACCTCCCGCTTTTCCAAGGCATTCGTCATCCTGCTCGGCAGCGGAATGAACATGGTGGACTGTCTGGAAAACCTCAAGCGTATGCTCGGAAACGCCGTGTTCAGCCAAAAATTCAGCTATACCATTGAGGAGGTCAAGCGCGGAAGAAGGATCGCGCCCTCCCTGGCAGCGACCGGGCTCTTCCCCACCATGTTGACCGAAATGATCGACGTCGGAGAAAAAAGCGGAAACATCGAGGAGGTGCTTACCTCCACAAGCTCCTACTTCGACGAGTGCGTCGAATCCAGCATCGCCAAGGCGATCGCCGCGCTGGAGCCTATGATGATCCTGATCCTCGGTGCCATCGTTGCCGTGGTTATTCTCTCGGTGCTTTTGCCCATGATGTCGCTGATGAACACCATTTAAGGAGAACGTCACATGATTTTTAACCGACTTTTTACCAATTATTTAGTAGAACAGCAGGCGTTGAGCCCGGAGCTCGCCACTGAGTGGCTGGAGAGATCCGACGCCGCAGGCTCTCCCATCTACCTGGAGCTGTTTCGCGGCGAGATCCTGGAGGAGGAGCCGCTGTATCGGATGCTTGCCGATTTTCTGGGATATGAATACCGCTTCTGTCAGCTCTCCGAGATCAATCTGGAGTTCGTCAAGCAATATCCCAGAGATCTTCTGATCCAATACCAGGGTGTTCCGTTTTCCTTGCAGGGCGACGTTCTGACCGTCATCGGATGCAATCCCTTCCGCGTGGAGGAATTCCGTGAGTTTTTAACTCATGGCGGAAAGAAGCTGAAGTTCATCATCAGCCCTCCCACGCAGATGGCACGCATCCTGGACTATGCCAACAACAAGATCCAGCAGGATATCGTGCTGACCGACTATTCCAAGTCCAACACCGATATCACCGAGGCGAGCAACACAAGCACGCCCATTGACGCGCCCATCATCAAGCTTTGTGACTCGATTCTTAGGGACGCGATCAACCGTGGAGCGAGTGATATCCACGTCGAGCCCTTTGATAAAACGATCTATCTGCGCTTCCGCATCGACGGAAAGCTGAACAAGATCGAGGAGTTGGCGCCTCATATGTTCCCCGCCCTGCTTGCGCGCTACAAGATCATGGCGGATCTGAACATCGCGGAGCGCCGCGTTCCGCAGGACGGAAAGATCAGCATGGAGGTGAACGGAATTCCTTACGATTTCCGTGTTTCCACCATTCCGACCATTCACGGAGAAAAGATCGTAATCCGTATCTACAACCGACAGTTCCATTCGGGAGACATGTCCTCTCTCGGCTTTTCCGAGAAGCAGACCGAGCTTGTCATGAGCATGATCTCCCGTCCTCACGGCATCATCCTCCTGACAGGTCCTACGGGAAGCGGTAAGAGTACCACGCTCTATACCTTCCTGCGTCACCTGAATAAAGAGGATACCAACATCATGACGGTCGAGGATCCCGTGGAGAACGAGATCGAGGGCATCAATCAGGTACAGGTCAACCCCAAGGCGCAACTGACCTTTGCCGCAGCCCTGCGAAGTTTCCTCCGTCAGGACCCCAACGTCATTATGATCGGTGAGATCCGTGACGAGGAGACCGCGCAGATCGCAACGAGAGCCGCAATTACGGGACACCTGGTGCTTTCCTCCATCCATACCAACGACGCGGCGGGCGTTATCACGCGTCTGGTCAATATGGGAATTCCGAAATATCTGGTTGCCGACTCCCTCCTGGGTGCCATCTCCCAGCGTCTGGTGCGTAAGCTCTGCCCCAAATGCAAGAGCGCGCGCATGACCACCAAGGCAGAGATGGAGATGCTTGGCATTCACAAAAAGGCAGAGATCTTCGACGCTGTCGGATGCCCTTACTGCAATCAGACCGGATATCTTGGCCGTATCGGTGTATTTGAGATCATGGTTCTGAACGATGAGATCCGAAACATTCTGATGTCGGACGACTTTACGAGTGAGAAGGTCGGCGAGATCGTCGAGCGCGATATGACCACGGTGCTCAGTCACACCAAGGAGCGCGTCCTCTCGGGTGAAACCAGCCTTGAGGAATACGAGGGACTTGTGGACATCGTAGTGTCCTGATCCGCTCGTGGATACAAAAAAAGAACACGCGCACAGCATTTCGCTGTGCGCGTGTTCTTTTTTATGCACGTTCAATTCTGCTTGCCGTATTCCTTGGCAAGTGCCGAGAAGGCGGGCAAGGCACGCTCGATGCGTCCGTAATCGACGCAGTAAGCGATGCGAACGTAGCCCGTAACGCCGAAATCGTCGCAGGGCACCACCAACAGCTCATGCTGCTTGGCACGCTCGCAAAATGCGGTCGCGTCCTCCTCCAGAGCCTTGACAAAGAGATAGAACGCGCCGTCGGGCTTGACACACTCATATCCGTACGCAGTCAGGGCAGACAGCAAAAGATCTCGGTTTTTTCGATAAACGTTTACGTCCACCTTAGCCCCCTGTACTCTGGCAATGACCTGCTGGAATAGGCTGGGCGCGCAGACGTATCCCAAGGAGCGACCCGCGCCGCAGATGGCAAGATACAGGGACTTTGCATCCTCCATTTTGGGACTTACCGCAATGTATCCGATTCGCTCACCCGGGAGCGAGAGCGACTTGGAATAGGAGTAGCACACGAAGGTGTTCTCATAATGGTTCATCAGGTAGGGCACGTCAATGCCGTCGTATACCAATTCCCGATACGGCTCGTCCGCGATCAGGTAAATGGGGTGTCCGTACTGCGCGGATTTTTCCTTCAGCACGCGGCAGATCTGACGGACCGTTTCCTCGGAATATACCACACCGCTGGGATTGTTGGGAGAGTTGAGAATGATCGCCTTGGTCCTTTCCGTGATACGGCTCTCAAAATCCGCAACGTCCGCCTGAAAGGTCTTGTCCTGCGGCTTGGAGATCACAAGCGTACCGCCCGCGTTCTCCACGAATACCCGATACTCGGTAAAGAAGGGCGCGAACACCACGCACTCGTCCCCCTCGTTGCAGATCGCGCGTAAGGTGATCGTCAGAGATGCGGCGGCACCGCAGGTCATATAGATCAGGTCGGCAGGCATATCGATCCCGTGCCGCTTGGTGATCTCCTGCGCGATGACACCTCTGACCTTGGCATCTCCCTGCGCGGAGGTGTATCCGTGCAGAAGCGTCTGATCTCCCTCGGAGAGCAGATCGCAGATCGCCTGCGAGATCTCCTTCGGAGGCTCTACGCTCGGGTTTCCGAGGCTGAAATCAAACACGTTCTGAGCACCGATCTCCGCGCTTCTGCGCTTGCTGTATTCAAAGATCTCACGGATGACCGAGCGGCGGCTTCCGAGAGCAAACATTTTTTCATTGTATTGCATCGATCCTACCCCCTACATCCTCGCAAGATCCTGCGCCGACAAAAAGGTAACGCCGTTCTGCGCGAAGAGTGCTTCGGACCGTGCAAGATCGGAGGTCTTGATGACGACCGACGCGTCACTTCCCTCTACCGAAAGCCCGTACATATATTCCACGCCAATGTCTTGCTCGGACAGAAGCGTCAGAAGCTCCTGAAGGCTTCCCGAGATGTGCGTGATCCTGACCACGAGGACCTCACTCAGCATCGTGGAAAAGCCCTCCCGGCTCAAGGCCTTTTTGCAAAGCTCGGGATCGTTGACGATCAGGCGCAACAGACCGTACTCGGTGGTGTCCGCAAGGCTGAGAGAAAGAATGCTGATGCCATTCTTCTTCAAAACCTCCAGCACCTCGCCAAGGCGACCCTTTCGATTTTCGATAAACACGGACAACTGCTTTGCTGCCATGATTGATTCCTCCTGTGTTTTGGATTGAAATACCGGTTACGCGTTTTGCCCGTAGCCGCGGCAGAACGCCGCCTGATTGACCTCCACCGTCTTGGGCGGAACGGTTTTTGCGATCATCTCCAGCCACGCATCCTTGGAAAACTCCAATTGCGTTGCGGCAAGTCCGAGAATGACCGAGTTGACCACGCGGCTGTTGCCCAGCTCCTGCGCGATCTTGCCGGCATCCAGAGAAAGAACGCGGTGCTCCGTCTGCAGACGCGCAAGGATCTGTTCGGGATATTCCTTGGCACCGATGACGACCGTCATGGGATCGATCCTGCAATCGTTGACGATCAGAACGCCGTCCTGCTTCAGATAATGCGCATATCTGAGCGCCTCCAAGCGCTCAAAGGAAATGAGAACGTCTACGTCGCCGACCTCAACCACGGGCTCGAAAACTTGCTCGCCGTAGCGGATAAAGGTCACCACGCTGCCACCCCTCTGTGCCATTCCGTGCACCTCGGAGAGCTTGACGTCATACCCTGCCTTCAGGGCAGTCTGTCCGATAATACGGCTGGTCAGAAGCGTTCCCTGGCCTCCGACGCCAACCACCATAATATTCATGCTTTTCATCTTATCGTTCCACCTTTGCAATCGCTCCGAATTTGCAGTAGCTTTGGCAAAGCCCACAGCCGTTGCACATGGTCGCGTTGATCGTGACGGTTCCGTCTGCGTTCTTGGTCAGCGCGGGGCATCCAATCTTGAGGCACGCGCCGCACTTCTTGCAGGCGTCGGGGTCTGCCACACAAACGTACGGGAATTTCTGTCCTTTGAGCAGCGCGCAGGGCGCCTTTGCGATCAGAACCGTCAGCACGTCCCCCTTCACGCTCTGCTTGATATTCGCTTCCAGTGCCTTAATGTCAAACGCATCTACTTCAATGACGTTGGGTACGCCGATCGCGCGGCAAAGAGATGCAAGATCGATCGCGTACGTGCTCTCACCCATCAGAGTCTTACCCGTTGCGGCGTGCTCCTGATGTCCCGTCATACCCGTGGTGCGGTTGTCCAGAATGATGACCGTCGCGCTCGATTTGTTGTATACCATATTCACAAGCGAATTGATTCCGGTATGTAAGAAGGTGGAGTCGCCGATCACGGCAACCCAATTCTTGATAAACTCCTTGCCTCTTGCCTTCTCAATACCGTGAAGCGAGGAAATGCTGGCTCCCATGCAGACGGTGGTGTCAATGACGTTCAAAGGTGCGACGGCTCCGAGCGTATAGCATCCGATATCGCCCGCCGCGTGGATCTTGAGCCTTGCGAGCACCGAGAATACGCTTCTGTGAGGGCATCCGGGGCAAAGAATGGGAGGACGGTTGGGTGCCTCTGCCGCCGTAAAGACCGCATCGGTCGTTCCGAACAGCACACGGCGCAACAGATTTGCGCTGTATTCGCCTTGGCGCGTAAAGAGCTCCTTGCCAAGGACGGAAATCCCCATCGCGCGGATCTGCTCCTCGATAACGGGCTCCAGCTCCTCGAATACGTAAAGCTTCTCCACCTTGCTTGCAAACTCCGCAATCAGGGCCTTCGGAATGGGGTTGGTCATACCAAGCTTTAAGACGCTCGCCTCGGGGCAAGCCTCTCTGACGTACTGATACGGAATGCCCGCGGTGACAAAGCCGATCTTGGTATCGCGCAGCTCCATTCTGTTGATGGAGAGTGTGTTTGCGTCCTCTGCAAGGCGATTCTCGCGCGCCTCGACAAAGACGTGTCTGCCAATGGTGGACGCGGGCATCATCACGTATTTGGATGCGTCGCGCGTATATTCCCGATCCTTCGGCACAACACGCTCGTCAAGCGTGACGACACTCTGGGAGTGCGAGAGCTTGGTAGTCGTGCGCAGGATCACGGGGGTGTCGTATTCCTCGCTGATCTGATATGCGAGCTTGATAAATTCCTTTGCTTCACCGCTGTCCGAGGGCTCAAGCACGGGGATGTGCGCACTGCGTGCGACCATGCGGGTGTCCTGCTCGTTTTGCGAGCTGGCAAGACCGGGGTCGTCCGCAACCACAAGAACCGATCCTCCACCAACACCGGTGTAGGAAAAGGTATAAAGCGGATCGGACGCAACGTTCAGACCTACGTGCTTCATGCACGCAAGGCTGCGCACGCCGGAGATGGATGCGCCGATGGCGACCTCCGTAGCAACCTTTTCGTTGGGTGCCCATTCGGTATAGACCTCGGGATAGGTCGAAAGATATTCACTGATCTCGGTGCTGGGAGTTCCGGGATAAGAGCTGCAGACCTTGACGCCTGCCTCAAAGGCACCGCGTGCGATCGCCTCGTTCCCCAGCATAATTTTCTGTTCTGCCATGTTTATTTGCTCCTCAAATCCTTGATTCGTTTTGCCTTGCCCTCAAAGCGCTGCAGGGTGTTGGGGGATTCCAGCATGATCTTGGCATCCAACCCAAGCACCGTGCGCAGCTTTGCGCGGATGGCGTTTCTCAGTCGCTCCAGCTCCGCAAAGGAGTCGGTGGAGTGCACCAGCTCGACGCGAATGGTCATCTTGTCCAGATACCCCTCGCGCTCAACGATGATCTCGTAGTGAGGTCCGAGCTCTTCAAAGCCGAAGATGACCTCCTCGATCTGTCCCGGGAATACGTTGACGCCGCGGACCTTGAGCATATCGTCGCTTCTGCCCGAGAGGTTCTCCATGCGGCAGAAGGTTCGTCCGCACTTGCATTTTTCATAGAACAGGCGCGTAATATCCTTGGTGCGGTAGCGGATCAGGGGCAAGCCCTCTTTTTTGATGCAGGTAATGACGAGCTCACCCTTCTCTCCCGCAGGCAGCACCTCGCCCGTTTCGGAGTCGATGATCTCGGGGATGTAGAAGTCCTCGTTGATGTGCATGCCGCAAAGATACTCGCACTCGCCCGACACACCCGGTCCGTTGAGCTCGCTCATGCCGTAGTTGGAGGTGATGAGCATATCCTTGCCCCAATATTTTCGCATTTCCTCGCGCATCGCGTCGGTCAGAAGCTCACTGCCCACAAGGCCGATCTTGACCTTCAGATCCTTTGCGGGATCAATTCCCATGGATCTTGCCACCTCGGCAAGGCGCAAGGCGTAGGAGGGGGTTGCGACCAGAAGTGAGGTCTCAAAATCCTGCATATACATGATTTGCTTTTCGGAGTTGCCCGTGGACGAGGGCACGATCGCGGCACCGATGCGCTCCAGTCCGTAGTGAAGCCCGAGCGCTCCCGTAAACATACCGTATCCGAAGCAGATCTGCGCGACGTCCTTTTCCGTAGCACCTCCCATGCAGGCAACGCGCGACACGCACTCGGTCCAGACGTCCAGATCGTTTTGCGTATATCCCACCACGGTGGGCTTTCCCGTCGTTCCGCTCGATGCGTGGATGCGGACCAATTCCTCCTTGGGTACCGCAAACATTCCGAAGGGATAGTTGTCACGCAGATCCCGCTTGGTCACAAAGGGGAGTCTTGCAAGATCGGAAAGGCTTTGAATATCCGAAGGGCGAATGCCTGCCTCGTCCATTTTTTTGCGGTAAGGGGCAACCTTTTCATACACCCGCGCAACGGTTTCCTGCAAGCGGGAGAGCTGAATGGCTTCAATTTCTTCTCTGGGAAGAATCTCTTGTTTTGACCAGATCATATATTCCTCCGTCACAAATTACACTTCATTTTCAATGGGCTTGGAAAAAGCCTCGTCCAAAACCCTCTGCTCGGGCGCCTTGGTGAACAGGCTGACGACCGCCGTGATGGCAAGCGAGAAGATCATGCAGATCACGCCGATGGTGGGAGAGAGCGAGATGCCGCTCTTGAGCGCTACCCCAAACGTACAGCTCCAGCCCTGACTGTCATATCCCAATACCACGATCAGGACCGCGGTCAGGATCAACGATCCTATGATCGAGCACCAGACCGCAGGCTTCGTAACGCGCTTCCAAAGAAGTCCCAGAACGAACGGTCCCATAAAGCAGCCCGCGAGCGTTCCCCAGCTGATTCCCATCATATACGCGATCGCGGAAATGCCGAATTCCTCGTTCAGTACCGCCAGCACCACCGAGATCACAATAAATACCAGACACAGCACGCGCATGACAAGGTTGACGTTCTTCTCGTCGGCGTTCTTTCGAATACTGCCCTTGTAAAGGTCCATTGCCACGACCGACGCACTCGCCAAGGAAACCGAGGAGAGCGTGGACATGCTGGCAGAAAGGATCAGCACCGCGATCAACCCCATAAGACCCGTAGGGATCACGATAGAAAGCATGGTGGGAACGATCCTGTCCGAGGGGATCCCCTCGGTCTGCGGGAAAAATTTGCTCAAAGCACCCACGAAGTATGCGCAGAAGCCGATCACAAGCGCAAAGCCCGTGCTGACGGCTGTGCCGAGGCGAATCGCCTTGCGGTCGCGGATGGCGTAATACTTATGTATCGTTTGCGGCAACGCCCACACACCGAAGGAGGTCAGGCAGATCAGAGAAAGCAGCGAAACGGTGGAACCGTAAAAGCCCGTTTGCGAGCTTGAGAAGGTGAACCACGTTTTCTCTGCATCGGTCACCAAAGAGGAGAGATCCCACTTGACCTCAGGGCTGTTCATAAACAGCACCACCATCAGAACAACGCCGACCAGCATGATGATCCCCTGGATGAAATCCGAAAGCGCCGTGGCAAAGTAGCCGCCAAAAAACAGATAGACTGCCGTCAGAGCCGCAAGCGCCAGCATGATGATCCAGCCCTCAATGCCAAACACGATCTCAAACAGAGCGCTAAGACCCGAATAGACCGAGGCGGAATACGGAATAAGGAAAATAAAGATCACAACGGCACTGACCAGCTTGAGTGCGTGGCTGTCGTATCGTTTGGAGAAAAAATCGGGCATGGTCTTGGAGGAAAGGCGCTGCGTCATGTTTTTGGTCCGCTTTGCCAGAACCATCCACGCGATCAGAGAACCGAAAATGGCATTCCCGATGCCGATCCAGACCGATGCAAGACCGAAGCGGGTGCCGAAGCTGCCCGCATACCCGATAAAGATCACCGCGGAAAAATAGGTCGTTCCGTATGCAAAGGCACTCATCAGTCCGTTCAATCCTTTTTTGCCCGCCAACAGAAAATCGTCCACCGAGCCCGAGCGGTTGCGCGTATAGATCGCAATGGCGATCATGCCGACCGCATAGAGCAAAAGCACGATATAGTCCAATACCATTCCGGCGCCTCCTCTCCTACGCGCGCAGGGGCGCGCAGAGTCATCTTTTACTTTACTTTGTTATAATAAATCAATTATACACCCAAAGAATCGGAATGTCAAATACTTTTTGCGCGCGCGACGTTGGATTTCTTTGGTTTTTGTACCGTTTTGTCGGTTTCTCTGCACAAAAAAAGCCGGTCGGAAAAGCATTACACCTTTCCGACCGACAAATATGCTGTATGAAGCTCCTATTTTCCGCGCTCCGTGCCCGAAAGACTCTCCGCATAGCGGACGGCACCCATGGCATCCGCGGAATAAAAATCCGCACCCATACGGTGGGCGTACTCCCCGTTCAGAACCGCACCCCCGACCGCGACCTTGCATTGCGGGAGGGCATCGTGAAGCAGGCGCACCGTTTCCTCCATGGCGGGAAGCGTTGTGGTCATCAGGGCACTCAGGCAGACCAGCGACGCGCTCCGCTCCCGTGCCGCATCCAGGATGCGCGCAGGTTCTACGTCCTTTCCAAGATCCAGAACCTCAAAGCCGTAGTTCTCCAAAAGAAGTCTTACGATGTTCTTGCCGATGTCGTGAATATCCCCCTTAACGGTTGCGATCACAACCGAAAGCCCTCTTGCTTTTGCATGGGAGCCATCCTTAAGAAGCGCGCACTTGACCTCCTCGAACGCCGCCTTTGCCGCCTCCGCGCTCATCAGGAGCTGCGGCAGGTACACGCGCTTTTCCTCAAAGCCCTTCCCCACCGCGTCCAAGGCGGGCACGATCCAATGCGCGATCAGGTCCGTCGGCGATACGCTTTCCAAAAGCCGCTTCGCCTCTTTTTTTGCCGATTCACACCTACCCTTGCGGATGGCGTTTTGCAGCTCGGAGCCACCGTCCGTCGGCACGGCTTCCTTCGATTCCGTCGCGACTGCGGTGGTATTCGAGGGCATCGGGCATTTCTCGGCAAACGCAATATAGGACGCGCACTGTGCGTCCGATCCCGACAGCGCGCAAAAAGCGTAATACGCGCGCATCATATCCTGTGAATCGGGATTGAGAATCGCGGCAGACAGTCCGCGCTCCAACGCCATGGAGAAGAACGTGCTGTTGAGCATCTCGCGGCGCGGAAGTCCGAAGGATACGTTAGAAACGCCGAGCGAGGTATTGCATCCAAGTTCATTTCGGATACGCTCCACTGCCTCCAGCGTCACACGCGCGGCATTTGCGTCGGCACTGACGGTCAGGGTCAGCGGGTCAAACAGAAGATCCTTCTTGTCGATCCCGTATTCCGCCGCCGCCTCAAGGATGCGCCGCGCGATTTCGACTCTGCCCTGCGCCGTTTCGGGGATGCCGTTTTCGTCCAGCGTCAGGGCAACTACCACGCCGCCGTATTTTTTCGCCAACGGAAAAATCTGTTCCATGCTCTCTTTTTTGCCGTTGACAGAGTTGATCAGGGCTTTTCCGTTGTAGACGCGCAGCGCGCGCTCCATGGCGACAGGGTCTGCCGTATCCAGCTGTAAGGGGAGTGCGCAGACCGCCTGCAGCTCGCGCGTGATCTCGCAAAGCAAGGACGCCTCGTCCACCTCGGGAGTTCCTACGTTGACGTCCAGCACGTGAGCACCATTTGTCTCCTGACGAAAGGCTTCACGCAAAACGTAGTCGATATCGTGCTCGATGAGTGCCTGACGGAATCGCTTTTTGCCCGTCGGGTTGATGCGCTCGCCGATCAGCACGGGCGTTTTCCCGAACGAAACCGACGAAGCGTACGAGGTCACGACGCTTTCGCTCTTTTTTTCGATTGGCAAAGGCGTCATTGCACCGACCGCCTGCGAGAGCGCGCGGATATATTCGGGCGTCGTTCCGCAGCAGCCGCCAACGGCACGCACACCGTTCCCGACCGCGAGCTTGACGCATTCCGCAAACGCCTCGGGAGAAACGTCGTAGACCGTCCTCCCGTTTTCTATATGCGGAAGCCCCGCGTTGGGCTTGAGGAATATGGGGCGGGACGTCCTTGCGACCAATTCCGTTGCGATGGGAAGCAAAGCCGCAGGACCTCGGGAGCAGTTGACACCGATGGCATCGGCACCAAGCCCCTCCAGCATCGCCGCCATCACAGAGGGTGTTGCGCCCGTCATCAGCTTTCCGTCCTCACCGTACGCATTGGAAACGAATACGGGGAGCGTGCTGTGCTCCTTGGCGGCAAGTAATGCCGCCTTTGTTTCGTAGCTGTCGTTCATCGTTTCAATCAGAATCAGATCCACGCCCGCGCGGACGCCGATCTCGACCGTGGTCGCAAAAATCGACACCGCGTCCTCAAAATCCAGATCACCAAAAGGGCTTAGCAGTCGCCCCGTAGGACCGATGTCAAGAGCTACGAAGGTGGGCTGCGTTCCCACCGTTTCTCTTTGCGCACGTCTTGCGTTCTCCACGGCGGCGGGGATGATCTCCTCCAATTCCGCCGACGTGTAATGCAGGGTGTTGGCGCCGAAGGTGTTGGTGCTGACGATATGGCTTCCCGCGTCAAAATACGCGCGATGGACCTCGGTGATCCTCTCGGGATACGCCAGATTCCAACGCTCGGGCAATTCCCCTGCCGCAAGCCCCTTTGCTTGCAGAAGCGTTCCCATTCCGCCGTCCAGCAGAACGAGATGCTCCTTCATAAATTCCAAAATATGCACGGTGTCATCTCCATTTCTTACGAGATCCCGACCAGCGCCGTCACCGACTTGGACGGGGACATCAAAAGGCTTTCGCCAAGGGTAAGACCGATCTTACGCGGGCAATCCAGAATCGCGAACAGCTCCCTTTGATAGGACAGAGGCAGATCCCCATACCCCGGGCTGAAGCGCATACCGAGCGTGCTGCCCGTCTTTTGTTGCATCTGCGCACAAAACGCGTCGCAAAGGGCCTCGATGCGCTCGTCACCGATCGCGTCCAGACAAAGCGCGCGGGACGGGCAGAGGCGGCTGTATTTTGCGATCAGACGATCCATCCCGACACCTACGGTCGCCCCAAGCAGAAGCACCTCGCGGCACCCCGCAAGTGCGCGCGCAAGGTCGTGACTTTCGATCGTTTGTCCGAAAATCACCGCAAAGCCATTCTCAAAGCGCAATTCGGCTCTGCAATAGCACACCCCGGCACCCGTAAGCGCTCCCTCGCACTCGGCAAGGCAGTCCTCGATCAGAGCGTCGACCTCGCCGCTCTCCCGGGCGCGCAGATAGCGCAGAACCTCTCCTCGATCCACGGGTGGGAGAGATGCGTCAAACAGTTCAATAGCGTGCTGTGTCATTTGCCCAGAATGCAGGAAAGATTTTCCATGATCTTCTTTGCCACCTGCGGATTGTTCATCGAATATACGTGTACGTTGGTGACGTTGTTCGCGTACAGATCAATGATCTGATCGGTCGCGTAGGCAATTCCCGCCTGCTGCATCGCCGCAGGATCGGTGCCAAACCTGTCCACGAGTGCCCAGAAGCGACGCGGCATAAAGGAGCCCGACAAATGGAGCGCGCGCTCGATCTGCCTTGCGTTCGTGATGGGCATAATACCCGGAATGACCGGGACGGTCACACCGCTCTCACGCAGCTTGTAGAGGAAATTATAAAGCAGATTGTTGTCAAAAAACATCTGCGTGGTCAAAAATTCACAGCCCGCGTCCACCTTTTCCTTCAGGTGCAAAAGATCCTCCTTTTGGTTGGAGCTTTCGGGATGTACCTCGGGATAGCACGCGCCTCCGATGCAGAAATCCGCACCCGACGCCTTCAGCTCCCGAATCAGATCCACCGCGTGACGGTAATCCAGATTGCTGTAATCCTTCTGCGTCTGTCCGCTTGGAATATCGCCGCGGAGCGCCAGCACGTTCTCGATTCCCGCGCGCTTGAGATCCTCGATACGCGCGTGCACGGTGCTTTTATCGGAAGAAATGCAGGTCAGGTGCGCAAGGCTGGGAACGTCAAACTGCTCCTTGATCTCCTTGGCGATGTCCAGCGTATATTGACTGGTGCCGCCGCCGGCACCGTAGGTCACGCTCATGAACGAGGGGTGCAGCGCGGCAATCTCGCGCACCGCCGCCTCGACGGCAGAGAAGCCGGCATCGCTCTTGGGCGGAAACACCTCAAAGGAGAGCGAAAGCTTCTCCTCTTTTAACAGTTGGCTGATCTTCATATAAACCTCCACGGTTGGATTTTCTTTTGATTCGGCACTCGGAGCAAGCGCTTACGGTCTGTTCTCATTCTCTCTCGCGCTCTCCAGAAGGAGCGAGATCGCAAACAGAGCAGCAAGCCGCTTGACCTCGGTACGGCTTGATCCCACGGGAGCCTCGAACCGTTTTGTAACGGTTCCCGTCCTGCTCGCGATCGCAAGATAGACCGTGCCGACGGGATTCTTCTCATTTCCTCCGCCGGGGCCCGCATATCCCGTTGTCGATACGGCAAGCGATGCGCCCATCAGGCGTCTTGCTCCCTCCGCCATGGCGGCGGCACACGGAGCGCTGACCTCGGTATGCTCCGAAATCACGCTTGCAGGCACGCCGAGAACTGCTTGCTTGACCTCGTTGGTATAGGCAACACAGCCGCCCATAACCACTGCCGAGCTACCCGGCACGTCGGTCAGAAGCGAGGCGATCAACCCACCCGTGCAGGATTCCGCGGTCGCGACGGTCAAGCCGTGTGTGCGACAGTATTCTATCAGCGCGCCCGCGCTCCGATCGAACAGCTTCTCTTGCTCCATGCTTCCTCCTCGCGGCTCACCAAACATCCTCCGAAAACAAGCAAAGGGGGACGCCCGTCCCCCTGTCACGCAGGGAAAACCCTTGCGCGATCTGGCTCCGTGCCCTTCTTGTCCGAAAGACGGATGTGCCGTATTTCCGTTTTTCTCATTATAGCACAATCCCCCTTTGTTGTCAAGAAAGGATTGAAAAAGCAAAAAAGGCAAATATTTTGTGAATACTGCCGCGCGGGGGTGGATTTTTTAAGCAACCTATGCTATAATGAGAAAAATATCAAACAAGCAAAAAAGCTCCTTTTTTGCAGAAAGGCTTTTATGAAACGGCTTCTATGCCTTCTTTTGACCGCGGCGCTGACGCTCTTGCTTGTCTCCTGCGCGCTTCCCCCTCTTGACGGCTCGGGAACACAGACGGGCACACCGGGCGACAGCGACTCCTTTGCGGGCGCAGCTGTCGCCGCGGAATTTCTGACACGCGACGGGATCGTGGATCTCTCAAAGCGCGAATATGCGCATGCCGAATGTATCGCGGATCTTGCCGCACTGCAAGCGGCGTATCCCGATCTGCTCCTTGTGGAAACGGCGGGTCACTCTCTTGACGGACGGAGCATTCCGCTCGCGATCCTGGGAAACCGTCAGGCAAAAAAGCAAGTCATCGTCAGCGCGGGCATCCACGGACGCGAATATCTGACGCCGCTGCTTGCCATGGCGCAAATCGAATTCTACCTGACCTATTACAACACGGGCAGCTATGAGGGGATCCCCTACTCCACCCTGTTCTCCGAGTGTGCCTTCTACATCCTTCCCATGTGCAATCCCGACGGTATCATGCTCTCGCAAGCGGGTCTTGACGCCATTTCCGACCCGACACTTCGCGAGCAGATACAAAAGATCTACGAAAAGGATCTTGCGGACGGATACACGAGCCAGACCAGGATCGACAGCTATCTGCAATATTGGAAGGCAAACGCAGGCGGCACCGACCTCAACCGCAACTTTGACGCGCTGTGGGAGCAGTACGGCGGCGCGGGGCGCCCCTGCTGTGTGCAATACAAGGGGCCGCGCGCGGCGTCCGAGCCCGAAACGAGGGCTCTGGTAGACCTGACGCAAAGGCTTGACAACGTCCAAGCCGTGCTTTGCATCCATTCGCAAGGCGAGGTGCTTTACTGGAACTGCGGACAGACGGGCGCGCTCGCGCAAGCCACGCTGGATTTTACGGCTGCCGTCAGCCGCCGTACGGGATATGAGATCAAGAGCGAGAAGAACAACGACGCGTCCTATAGCGATTGGTGCGCCTTGGAGGAGGGCTTGATCGCCATCACCGTCGAAACGGGGATCGGTCTTTGCCCCCTGGACTATGAAAAATTCGCCCCCATCTGGGAAGATAATTTTGATCTGTTACCTCTGACCGCACACTATTTTTTGGAAAAATAACGCCTGAATCATAACAGCGGCGCAACGCTCACTCGGAGCGTTGCGCCGCTGTTTGTTATTCGCCGATCTTTTTGCGGTAAGCGTCGTAAGCCGCGTCCGCCAGCCCTGCGCGCTTGATCTTGCGCGAGGTGTTCTTGGGGAATTCCTCCTCGCGAAGCACGTAGGTTTCGATCCGCTTGTAGGACTGCACGATGCAGTTGACCTCGCTGATCGCCTTCTTCATTTCCAGATCTACCTGCTTTTGCGTGTATCTCTTGCCGTAGACCTCCTCCAATCTCTCGCGATCGGGGACTAAGATCGCAACGATATCGTAATCCTTCTTCTTGGGATTGATATAACCGACCACCACGGATTCCGCAACAAAATTGGTGCGGTTGAGGTAGGTTTCCAGCTCCTCGGGGAAGATGTTCTTGCCGTTGGAGGTCACGATCACGTTCTTCTTACGTCCCGTGATATACAAAAATCCGTTGGAATCCATATATCCGAGGTCCCCTGTGTAGAACCATCCGTCGCGAATGACCTCCGCAGTCAGCTCCGGGGCCTTGTAGTAGCCGATCATAATGTTATCGCCCTTATAGCGGATCTCACCCGTTCCGTCATCCTGCATATCGTAAATATCCAGAACGCCGTTGGGAGTTGCCATGCCGGCGGATTTGTCGTTGTAGAAGGTATCGCGGTTGAGCGCCGCCAGAGGCGCGCACTCGGTAAGGCCGTAGCCCTGATAGCCGCACAGACCGAGGTCGCGCAAGCCCTTGAGCACCATGGGATCCACTGCAGCACCGCCCGAGATGAGCGCGCGCAGCTGACCGCCGAAGTTCTTGTGAATGTCCGAGAAGATACGCTTCTTTGCCGCCATTCTCGCTTTTGCACCCGGGATCGCATTGGTCGCGATGATTGCCGCCTTGACCTTTTTCTCAAGCCCCTGCTTGCGGATGCTTGCCCAGACCTTGTTATACAGCGTTTCCAGCAGCAGCGGTACGCAGAGCATCATGGTCGGATGGACCTCCTGCATATTGCGCGTGATATAGCGCAAGCCCTCGGAGAAGGCAACGGTACAGCCGCGGTATACCAGGCACAAAAATCCGCAGGTGCATTCATAGACGTGGTGCAAAGGAAGCACCGAGAGGAAGACGTCGTTCTCGCCGATATAGAACATCTGACACATCTCGGAAAGATTGAAGCAGATATTGCGGTGCGAGAGCATAACGCCCTTGGAAACACCCGTCGTGCCCGACGTAAAGATCAGCGCGGACATGGCGTGCGAATCGATCTTAGCATCCAGGAACGCGCGATTGCCCTTCTTGATCAGATTCCTTCCCTCCTTGATGAGCGCGGGAAGCGACTCAAAGGTGATGCGCGTAACCTTTTCGTCAATGCTCGCGATCTTATCTGCGATCTTGGAGGAGTAGATCACGGCGGATGCCTCGGAAATGTTGGCAATGTTCGCGATCTCCTCTGCGGGAAGCTCCTTATCCGTGGGAACGACCACGCCGACGCCGCAAATAACTGCCATGTACGCAGTCACCCACGCGTAGCAGTTCTCTCCGCTGACGATGATCCGTTTGCCGCCAAAGCCGCGAGCGAGCAGAGCCGTGCCGAGCGCGTCAACGTCCGAGCAGTACTGACGGTAGGAAATACTGCGGTAAGTGCCGTTCTCCTTTTGCATAAAAACTGCTTTATCACCGTATTTGTCCGCACTGACGTGATACATCTTTTTCAGATTTTCATACACGACTGTCGAATAATTTTCATATTTCGCCATAAAATTACACCTTTCCGGTTTTCAAAACCTCATTTGCAAGAGTAGTATACCATATCCACCCGCAAATTGCAATGGAATTTATAAAAAACTTCAAAAATTTTAACATTTAGGACTTCAAACGCGATCGACCGTAAGCACCACAAAGAACTTGGGATCCAATCTGCCGATCTCCTCCGCGATCCGATCACAGACCTCGCTGTCGCTCATTTTGATTTCAAACGGAACCGTGACGTCAAAGATCAGGTTGCTGTGCGTTTCCCCCTTGACAAAGCGGAAATCGTGGATGCACAGGGACTCATGTACGCGCTTGACGCAGGCGGCAGCCTCCTCGCGAAGGCGGTTGACCTCCTCGTCGTTGGTAACGATGGGGTCCAGATGGATCGTCGCCTCGATCCCGCATTCGCGGCGCAGGCGCTGCTCAATGGTATCGATCACGTCATGGGAATGGAAGATATCCGATTCACCGTCCACCTCGACGTGGAAGGTGGCAATGACGTGCCCCGGTCCGTAATTGTGTACCACCATATCGTGCACGCCGATCGCCTCGGGATATTGCTCCACCACCGCAAGGATCGCCGCAACGATCTCCTCCGAGGGGGCTTCTCCTAGGATGGCGTTTTTGCTTTCCAACAGAATTTTGATGCCCGCGACGAAAATAAAGATCGCGACTGCCACGCCCATGTAGGCGTCCAGATTGAAGGTCCAATTTTTGAAGATGAGAAGCAGAAGCGTGCAGATCAGCACAGCACCCGTGGAAAACGCATCGGACAAACAGTCCGCTGCGGTCGCGCGCATCACGCTCGAATCGATCCTCTTTGCGATCTTTCGGTTAAAGATGCAAAGCCAGAGCTTGAAAAGCACGGAGCCCGCAAGAATTCCTGCGGCAACCCAGCTTCGTTCGGGCATGTCGGGAGAAAAGATCTTTGTGACCGACTCCTTGAGAAGCTCTACACCGATCAGAAGAATCAGGAAGGACACGATCATGGATGCCACGTACTCGATACGGGCGTGACCGAAGGGATGCTCGCGGTCGGCGGGCTGTGCGCTGATGCGGAAGGAGATCAGAGAAACGATCTGCGACGCCGCATCCGAAAGATTGTTCATTGCGTCAGCCGTGATCGCGACCGAGCCCACGACCGTTCCGATGACGAATTTCGCGGAAAACAAAATCAGGTTGACGACGATGCCGACGATGCTTGCCATCGTTCCGTACGCCGCGCGCACCTGCGTATTGCGGGTGTCCTGATAATTTTTGACAAACAGTTTACAAAGAAGCTCGCTCACAAAAACTCCTCCTTCCCAAAATCAATCGTTCTGTGACCGTTTTGTCAGGACCAATATTTGCGGTCCAGACTGCGAAGCTGGATCGCCTCGGCAATGTGCGGGGCGCAAATATTCTCACTGCCGGCAAGATCGGCAATGGTGCGCGCGACGCGCAAAATGCGGTCGTATCCGCGTGCGCTCAGTCCCATTCTCTCATATGCCGTTTTGAGCAGCGCGCTTGCCTGTGCGTCCATGACGCAGAACTCGTGAATGCCCGCGGCATCCAATTGCGCGTTGCAGAAGACGGCACTGCCTCTGCCCTCCATCCGCTTTTGCGCAAAGGCACGCGCCGCGGTGACGCGCTCGCGGATGACCTCGGATCTCTCCGCCCTCTCATCGGGGGCTGAGATCTCGTCGTAGGAAAGCGAGGGAAGCTCGATCTGAATATCCATACGGTCCAGCATCGGACCGCTGATGCGCGAGATGTATCTCTTGACCTCCTCGGGCTTGCAGGTGCACCGACGTGTCGGATGACCGAAATACCCGCACCGGCAGGGGTTCATCGCGCCTACCAGCATAAAGGAGCACGGAAAGGTCACGCGTCCGTTGGCGCGCGTAATGGTGACGCGTCGGTCCTCCAGGGGCTGACGGAGTGCGTCGGTGACCTGCTTGGGAAATTCCGGAAGCTCATCAAGAAACAGCACGCCGTTATTGGCAAGCGACACCTCGCCCGGCATGGGATTGACGCCGCCGCCCACAAGGCTGACGGGGCTCATCGTGTGATGAGGCGCTCGGAAGGGACGCACCGAGAGGAGTGACACGTCCTCGGGAAGCGTGCCCGCAACCGAGTGGATCTTGGTGGTTTCGATCGCCTCCGCAAAGGTCAGGGGAGGCAGAATGGTGGGCAAGCGCTTTGCAAGCATGGACTTGCCCGTTCCGGGAGGACCGATGAGCAGAATGTTGTGTCCGCCCGCGGCTGCGATCTCCATGGCTCTTTTTGCCATGCTTTGTCCGCGCACGTCGAAAAAGTCTGCCTCGTATTTGTCCGCACGGACGGAAAAAGCGGCACTGTCCTGCTCCATGGGCGTCAGGAGCTTCTCACCGTTGAGGTGCTCCACCAGCTGGCGCATATTTTCCACGGCGTACACGGTAATTCCACCGACGGCGGCAGCCTCCTTGGCATTCTCCGCGGGGGCGTAAAATTCACGAAAGCCATGCTCCTTGGCGGATGCGCACATACAGAGAATGCCGCGCACACCACGCAGCTTTCCCGAAAGAGAAAGCTCGCCGACAATGCATTTGCCGTCCAGAGAAATATCCCTGCGGATAGTCCCCGCACTGTGCAGAATGGCGCAAAGAATGGCAGCGTCGAACACCGAGCCCTCCTTTTTACGGTCAGCGGGAGCGAGATTGACGGTGATGCGGGAATACGGAAAGGGATAGCCGCTGTTCTGGCAGGCGGTGCGTACGCGCTCCTTTGCCTCCTTGACCGCAAGGTCGGGAAGCCCTACGAGCTCAAAGCCCTGTAAATTGTTCTTCTGGTTGCATTCCACCACGACGGGAAAGCCCTCGATTCCGCAAAAGCCCGCACTGTGTACCAAGGACAGCATCGCGCATTCCTCCTCTCCATCTTATATTATAGATGCACATACTGCCAATATTATACAACAGTTTTGGAAGAATGTCAATCACGCGCTCCACATCGCTCCGATATTTTTACCGTTTTTGCTCTGTTTTTTTGCAGTTTACCGAAAAAACGAAAAATATTTACAAAGCAATCTCAAAATCTATTGACTTTTTGGGTTTTCTCGTGTATAATTTTCTATGTACACTTTTTTCTCGATATGGAGGATCATTATGAAGAAGATCATTACCGCTGTGCTCGCCCTTTTGATGATCGCTACGCTTTGCGCGTGCAACGGCGATAGCGAGGTAGGCGACGACCTTGATCAATATAAGCAAGAGGACGTCGTAGTCACCTACGTTGACTTTCCCGAGACCGGTGAGCGCTTCTATTTTGAGACGCTTGACACCGAGAGTGTTGCCATCATCGGATACAACGGCAAGGATATGGCTCACACACTGAATATTCCCCGCGAGCTTGACGTTTCCGACCCTGCGGACGAAACCACGACCGATATCAGAACCGTCACCACCATCGCGGAGGAAGCGTTCTACTACTGCTCCAAGATCAACGCGATCAATCTCCCCGATACCGTTACCACCATCGAGAAGTATGCGTTTGCAGGCTGTGCGCTCGTCACTGAGCTGACGCTTCCCGCAAGCGTGACCACCATCGGCGAGGGTGCCTTCTACGGCTGCACGGCTCTGACCGAGGTAAACCTCGGATCGGGCGTCAAGACCGTCGGCAACTTCGCATTCGGTGCTTGCACGGCTTTGACCGAGATCAACGTTCCCGCAAACGTACAGACCATTGGCGGTGGCGCGTTCCAGGAGTGCGCAGAGCTTGCCGAGGTCGTCATCGCTGAGGGTGTTCAGACCATCGGTGACGGTGCCTTCATCAACTGCAAGAAGCTGGCGGCTGTATACCTTCCCGCAAGCGTTACCGCGATCGGTAAGTTCGCATTTGACGGAAGCGAGAATCTCTTTATCGGTTCTCTGACCGCTCCCGAGGGCTCCTACGCAGCTTCCTACATCGAGGAGATGCCCTTGACCGAGCGTCCCATCGCTCCCGAAGCTCCCGTCGAGCCCACCGTTCCCGATGCTCCCGCGGATCCCGAAGATCCTGCTGAATAAGATTTGATATCAACATAGAAAAGCGTCCGCAGCTTGCCAGCTGCGGACGCTTTTTATTCTGTCGCGCTTTACAGATCACGTCGCACAAAGCCCATGCTCCGTCCGATCTTCTCCCCCGTATCAAACAAGCCGAGAGAGGTCAGCACCCGTACGGCGGAATAAGCGTCCACGCCCCGAATGCCCGTCAAAGCGGAAAACTGCTTGACTGTAAAATGAGTGGGTAGCTCATTCGGGATAAACCTACGAAAATCCTCCCGCGAGGAAAACTCGATCTCGTCGATCAGGGAAAGCGGCATGCGTTCGTATCGCTCCGCGCCCCGTTTGCGGTTTTTCTGCTTGCTCAGCACCCGAAAATCCTGCGTTTCCAAAAGAAGCAGACGGAAACGGAGCCGCGGATTCCCCAAAAGCTCCCGCAGACAGTACAGCTCGCACAGAAGGTCCTCGATTCTCTCCTTGGGAGCCTTGCGGCGCGGAGAAACCGTCGCCGTTTCGGGATCCACCCAGGATACCCACTTGATCACACTGATGGGATGCACCACCGTCACGACGGCGTCGGTATGCGAAAGACAGTAGGCGATCTTCTCCCTCATGGGAGCAAAGGAGCCGGTCTGTACCTCAAAGATCGCATTTCCCATCCGCACGTCCGCGATATATCGGCTGCCCTCGAGCCCCACCTCGTGACAGTTCGGGTCGGAGCAGAGATAGTGCTTGATGACGGCGTGCAGACGCTTTTCCTGCATCGTGCCGATGCCGTCCTCGCCCTGCGTGCGTCCGTAACGGAGTGCATCGCGGCAAAGCGAGTCAAAATAAGCAGAGCCTGCCATGCTCAGACGCGTCCGAGGGCATCCAGATACGCTTGCTTCATATACAGCGCGTCCTCCGCCTGCGTGCCGTCCGATTCGCAGATGATGCGGGGAGCAACCCCCTCAAGAGCGATCGCCTCCGCCAGAGGCTCAAATACAGGACCAAACTCGGTATCCGCAAAGGTCAGGTGCTTCTTCTCGCCTGCCTTGGTGTATTCGATCTTGGAAAAATGGCAATGCAGCGTCCTTGCGTGGACGTCGCCAAGTGTCCTTGCGATCAGGTCAAAGACGCGACGGTAATCGTCCACCGTTACAAACGCGCCGCCGATGGCTCTGGCATTCAGATGCCCGAAGTCCACCACGGGAGTAAAGATGGGAGAAACCTTGCACTGCTCCAGAACCTCCTCCAGCGTCCCCAGCTGATTGACCTTGCCCATGGTTTCAATGCCAAGTCGGATCTTGGTGTCCCCCACCTGCTCGGCAACGCGCTCCAAGGTATCCTTAGAGAGAGCCATCGCCTCCTCTCGCGAAAGCTTTGCGGCGCTTCCGCTGTGAATGACGACGGTATCCGCTCCCAAGAGCTCTGCCGCCCAGAGAGATTTTGAAATATAATCCAGGCTTTTCAGTCTTTTTTCCCGTTCAATGCCCGAAAGCGAGATGAAATACGGCGTATGGAGCGACATCAGGATCCCGTGCTCGCGTGCCTTCTCACCGATGGCGCGTAAGGTAGCCTCTCCGGCGGAGATGCCGTTGCCTGCCTCGTATTCAAAGGCGTCAAGCCCTTTTTGCGCAAGCCACGCGGGAGCCTGAAGCGTTCCCTTGTTGCCCTCTCTGTAAAACCAATCCCCGTTTCCGCCGGGGCCGAAGGTTGCGGTCATTTCAATTTTCCTCCTTCTTTATGGGCTTGATGTGCCAAAATTGCATATATGCAGAGTATCCGTGCTTCCTTGCGTACCTGCGGATAAACGGACGCTCGCAAAAACGCTTGAACTTAAAAAACAGATTGGTCTTATCCTTGATGGGGGGCACGATCAGCGCACGCAACCCCAGATGCTTCCCCGCATACGCGTCGGTCAGCAGCTGATCACCCAGCATCGCACTTTCTTCCTTGGAGGCACCCAAGGCCTTCATGGCGAGCAGGAGCGTTTTCTTCCCCGGCTTTTTACTGTCCGCATAGGCAGGCAAGCCAAGCCTTTGGTTAAAGCGCTCCACACGCGGGGCGTGATTGTTGGAAACGAGTGCCGCGACGATGCCGTTTGCCCGAAGCTCCTCAAACCACGCAGCAGTTGCGTCGTCCGCGTCCTCCACCTCGTAGGGCGCCAGTGTGTTGTCAATATCAATGAGAAGCGCGCGCACGCCGATGGAGCGCAAAAACTCCGGCGTGATGGCGCGATAGCTCTCAAACATATAATCCGGTGTCAAACAGTCCTTCATAAAAAGCTCATCCTTATTCGTTATCCTTGGGAATCATCCTGCGCGACTCCGTAATAGCGTTCCAGAATCCGCGCGGCAGTCAGCGACGCATACTCGCCGATATAGCCCTCCTCCAGCACCACCGAAAGCACGATCTCGGGACTGTCGTAGGGAGCAGCGCAAACAAAGAGCGCGTTTTCACTTCCGGTACCGTTGATGGATGCACTGGTCTGTGCCGTTCCGGTCTTGCCTCCCACCTTGACGGGAAGCGTCGCGAAATTGCGGCTGGCGCGATCGTGCGTCGTCACCATCTCGCGCATTCCCCGAAGGATCGCGGCAAGCACGTCGTCGGGGATCTCGATGCGGGAAAGCACGTCCGCCTCTCCCTGCAAATAGGAAAAGATCGGCTCGTCCTGCATCGGGGAGCGCACCTCCTTGAGCAGCTGCGCCTGATAGCGGGTTCCTCCGTTGGTCAGCGTGGCAAGATAGCAGGCAAGCTGCAGGGGCGTTGCCTTGTTGTCGGACTGTCCGATGGCGGCAGAAAGCACGTCGCCGACAGCCCAGAGCTCACCGTGGATCTGCTGACGGTAATCGGGCCCCGCCAGAATTCCCTTGCTCTCACCGGGAAGCTCAATTCCCGTACTCTGACCAAAACCGAACGCGCTCATATAGGAATTCATCTCGTGAATGCCCATGCGGTATCCAAGCTCGTAGAAGAAGCAGTTGCAGGAATCCGCGATCGCCTCCACGACGTCAAGATAGGTGCTTCCGTGCCGATCAAAGGTAGAGCACTTGGGGTGATGAAGCCGATCGTAAACGCCGTCACACTTGACCGTGCTGCCAAGCCCGAAGCTCGCGGCATCTCCGTAATCCGAAAGCAGTCCCGCGACGGCAACGCCAAGCTTGTAGGTCGAGCCGGGCGCGTAGATCTCCTGAATGGCGCGGTTCTGAAGCGGATTGTCCGTACGCGCGAGAAGCTCGTTATAGAGCAGATTGTAGGTCGACATGGAGTAGGTCGGATAGGACGCCATGGCAAGCACCTCGAAGGTGTTCGGGTCCATCGCGACGGCAGCGCCCGCGTCGCATCCTCCGCCCATGGTCAAGATCCCCTGCGAGCGATCCGCCACAAACGCCACGTTCTCGGCAAGTCCTCGCTCGGCTGCGATCTGCAGATCAATATCAATGGTCAGGTAGACGTCGTTGCCCGGCACAGGCGCCTTGACGACCTCGACGCTGACGACGTTTCCGACCGCGTCCTCGACGATGCGGAGCTTTCCGTCACTGCCGTGCAGATATTCCTCAAATGCAAGCTCGCATCCGCTCTTACCGACAAGCGCGTTCATCTGATAGCCCTGCTCGTTGTAATATTCCCATTCCTCGGCATAGATCGGACCGACCGCACCGACGATGTGCGAGGCGTATCCGTCGTAAGGATAGACACGTGTGACGTTTCCCTGGAAGGTCACACCGCCAAAGCCCTGCTCCTTGACCGCTGTCATCACGGGGAGCGATACTGCCTTTGCCACGGTGTAATCAGCCGCTACGCCAAAGCGCAAGGCGTCCATATCGTAGCGCAGACGGATCAGACGGTCAATCTCATCGTCCGTAAAACGGCGGTTCCCCTTGGAGTCGGTCGCCAGAAAATCGTAGGTGTCCACATAATATTGCACGAGTGTTTTTGCCGAGGTGTCAGCATCAAAGCTCAGATCGGTCAGCACGCGCTGCAGACGGTAATACTCCAAGGTGTCCTTCGCCTCGACCGCCTCGCTCCAGCTCAGATACGGATACGCACCCTGCATCGGGAAGAAGCTTTCGGTATGCTTTGCCCCCTCGCCGTTTGCATCCAGGAGCTCAAGCAGATAGAGGCAGACGTCGTTGCCGCGCACGGCGCTCATCGCGGAGAATGCCGTATACTCCAGCTTGAGATCATACGTATAGGAATTGGTGACGATGGCCTTGCCGTTGCGGTCAAGGATCTGTCCGCGCACCGCCTGCACGGTCACCGTGCGAGAGGTGGTGCCGTCGCCGTAGGTCGCATCCTTGCCCGCGATCTGAATATAGAACAGTCTGCCAAGATAGATCACACAGATCAGACAAAACAGCACGGCAATCGCAAGATATCGCCAGGCATGCTTTCTTTGCAAGGTGCCACCTCCTTTCCAAAATAATCGGTTGCGCGCAAGCGCGGTCAATCAAACCAAAAACAGAAACGCGATCACCGCCAGCAGAACGTAGCTTGCAGGATTGGCGAGCAGTAAGATCGCCCATTCCTTCGCGCTTGTGGACTGCGACGGACGGTAGAAATGGATGCGTCGGCGCAACAGGAAAAACGCGACGATGCCGAAAATCGTGGTAAACGCCATAAAAAACAGATAAGCGTAATACATATTCAAGCCGCTAAAGCTCCGGATGATCCCTACGAAGCTACCCGTTTCCAAAGCCTCAAGATCCAGCCGCTTGAGCATCTCGTTGGAATACACGCCGCCCACAAAATTGACGCACATATGCAAAAGGACGGTATAGCGGATATTCCCCGTCTTTACGTAGATGTAGCCGAGGACCGTGCCGATGGCGGCGGCATAAAAGAACTGGCTGAAGTTGCCGTGGATCAGACCGAACAGAATGCCCGAGATCAGAATCGCGGGAAGATCGCCAAAACGCGCGATGCGGTCAATGACCAGCTTGCGGTAGAAGATCTCCTCCATGATGGGAGCCAGAACGCCGACGAACAGCACTGTCACCCACAGGGGCATGCCCGTCACGGCATCGGCAAACTCGTTGGTCTGCGGCGTCCCCGTGATCACACCGATCAGATAATTGACGAACGTGCCGAGAAAATTCCCGAGATAGGTCAGGGAAAAGCACAGGCCGAGCACCAAAAGCCAATGCCAGGGATCCATCTCCCGTTTGACCGGTTCATCCGCAGGTGCCAATTTGTAGATCAGGAGCGAGAGCGGCATCGCGATGCCGTACATCGGGAGCATCGAAAGCACCCACGGATACCACGCAGCAATCGTCACCGAAGGGTAAATCTTCAGCATCAGCGCGTGCAGGACCACCTGCAAAAGCGCAGAGCATACAAATACGAACGCAATAGCAAGCATCGGGACCGCAAGCCACAGCATGCGCCTGCGGATCGGCGGCTTTTGGGGCACGGTTTGCTCCGGAATGGGATCATAATCCATAGCTTCTCCTCCTTCTTCCTTGGAAAAAGAAAGACAGCCGACGACTGCCTTTCCCTTTGACGTAAATACACTGTAAATTATTTGACCTTGTATCGGACGAATTCCGAAAAATCTCCGTTCGCGCTTTTGAGCATCTGGTGAAGTCCAAGACATACGCAATCGGCGGGTGCCTTGGGAACCGTAACGCGAATACCGGTACGCTCCTGCACCGCGCGGTCGATGCCGGGAAGCAAAGAGCCTCCTCCAACCATCACGATACCGAAATCAAAAATATCCGCCGCAAGCTCGGGAGGCGTTTCCTCCAGCGTGCTCTTGACCATGGTCAGGATCTCGGAAAGCGGCTCGCGCAGAGCTCTGTAAACCTCCTCGGTCGTAACCTCCACGGTTTTGGCAAGTCCCGTGCGCAGATCGCGTCCGCAGACCTCCATCGTGCCTCGGTCAATGCCGGGGATGGCAGTGCCAAGTGCCTTTTTCAGACGCTCCGCGGTGATCTCACCGATCAGGACGTTGCGATGCTGCTTGAGGTAGGAGATAATGGCGATATCCAATTCATCTCCCGCAATGCGGACCGAATTGGACTGCACCACGCCGCCAAGGCTGAGCACCGCGGTTTCCGAAACACCGCCGCCAAGGTCGATGATCATAGCGCCCCTTGCCTTGGAAACCTTGATCCCCGCGCCGACCGCCGCCGCGATGGGCTCCTCGATCAATCCTACGTTCTTCGCGCCTGCCTCAAAGGTCGCGTCCTCCACGGCACGCCGCTCGACCTCGGTCACACCGTGCGGAATGCACACGAGTGCCGACGGGCGGTTGAACATGGAGGTCATATCCAGGCGCGTAAAGAAATCCCGCAGCATCAGGGAGGTCACCTCAAGGTCAGTGATAACACCGTCCTTCAAGGGACGGAGCGCGCGAATATTGCTCGGCGTTTTTCCAATCATGCGCTTGGCGCTCACACCCGACGCGATGACGTCGTGCGTGCCTCGCTCGATGCAGACCACAGAGGGCGAGCGCATAATGATGCCCTTCTCCTTGGAACAGATCATGGTGCTCGACGTTCCAAGATCAATTCCGATTTGCTTTGCCATGCTCCGTTCCTCCCTTCTGTCCGCAACCGTGCCTCTCGCGCGAACAAAATCATAGATACTATTTTTATTATAACATAAAGATTTTGGCTTGGCTACCCTTTATCGCAAATTTTCTCCAAAAATTTCGCGGTGCAGCACCTGAAGGCGGTGTACGGGGAGTCCTACGACGTTGAAATAGCAGCCGTGGATGCCGCGGATCCAGAGAGATGCCTCCCCTTGAATGGCGTAAGCCCCCGCCTTATCGTAGGGATTGGTGTTGGCAATATAGTCCTCGATCTCCTGCTCGGTCATGCTGTCAAATTCGACCTCGGTCACCTCGTGAGAAACGCCCGATGTTTCGTTTGAGAGCAGACACAGACCGCTGATGACGCGATGGCGTCTGCCCGCAAGTGCCGAAAGCATGCGGAACGCGTCGTCGTGATCCTTCGGCTTTCCGAGGATCTCACCGTCGATCTCTACCACCGTATCCGAGGAGAGGATCACCGTGTCGGTCAGATCCCGTCCCTCCCCTCGCAAAAGCTGCAAAACTGCCTCACCCTTGCGGCGCGCCAGCGTTTCAACAAGACGGCAAGGATCTCTTTCCTCGCTGCTCTCGTCGGTGTCGGCGGTCACGATCTCAAAATCAATTCCCAGATTTTCTAAAATCTCCCGACGGCGCGGAGATTTGGATGCCAGAATGTATTTCATAGTGTCAAGCTTCCTTTCCGGATCAAAAGGCAAGGGGAGAAGAATTGTCCTTGCAACCCCTCTCCCCCATCCTATTTACTTTTTGAGTGCCAGAGCCTTCTTTGCAGCCTCGGCAATGCTTGCGGGTGTCAAGCCGTATGCCTCAAGCAGTGCGGGAACCGTGCCGGAATGTCCGTAGCTGTCGCGAACGCCTACGCGTACGACGGGAACGGGAGCGCACTCGCCCACGACCTCGGCAACAGCCGAGCCAAGACCGCCGATGATGTTGTGCTCCTCAGCGGTGACGATCGCACCGGTCTCCTTTGCAGCCTTCTCAATGATCTCTGCATCAATGGGCTTGATGGTGTGAATGTTGATGACGCGTGCGGAGATCCCCTCCTGCGCCAGAAGCTCCTTTGCCTCCAGAGCCATTGCAACCATGATGCCGGTCGCAACCAGCGTGACGTCCGTGCCGTCTGCCAGCAGTACGCCCTTGCCGAGCTCAAAGTGATACTCGGGATTGTCGTTGATCACGGGAACCGCGTATCTTCCGAAGCGGAGATAGAACGGGCCGTTTGTGTTGATCGCCGCCTCAACCGCAGCCTTTGCCTCAACGGCGTCGGAGGGGTTGACGATGGTCATGCCGGGGATGGTTCTCATCAGACCGAAATCCTCGTTGCACTGGTGGGTCGCGCCGTCCTCACCGACGGTGATGCCTGCGTGCGTTGCGCCGATCTTGACGTTGAGGTGCGGGTATCCGATGGAGTTACGGACCTGCTCGAAGGCTCTGCCTGCTGCGAACATTGCGAAGGTGGATGCGAATACGGTCTTGCCGGTGGTCGCGATACCTGCGGCAACGCTCATCATGTTGCCCTCGGCGATTCCGCAGTCGAAGAATCTTTCAGGATGTGCCTTTTTGAACTTGACGGTCTTGGTTGCCTCCGCAAGGTCAGCGTCCATGACCAGAAAATCGTATTTGTCAGCAAGCTCTACAAGAGCTGCGCCGTAGCTTTCACGTGTTGCGATCTTATCTGCCATTGTCTTATCCTCCTTACGCATTCAGCTCGGCAAGCGCTGCCTCGTACTGCTCGTCGTTGGGAGCCGCGCCGTGCCAGTTTACCTTGTTTTCCATAAAGGATACGCCCTTGCCCTTGACCGTTCTTGCGACGATTGCGGTGGGCTTGCCCTTTACGGTCTTTGCTTCTGCCAGAGCCGCCTCGATCGCATCAAAATCGTGACCGTCGATCGAAATGACGTGGAAGCCGAACGCCTCCAGCTTCTTGTCGTGAGGAGTGGGATCCATGACCTCGGCAATGGGGCCGTCGATCTGCAGACCGTTCCAGTCCACGATCACGCAGAGATTGTCCAGCTTGTAGTGAGCGGCAAACATGCATGCCTCCCAGACCTGTCCCTCCTCGCTCTCGCCGTCACCGATGATGGTGTAAACGCGATAGGACTTGCCGTCCACCTTGCCTGCGAGCGCCATACCTGCAGCAGAGCTGATGCCAAGACCCAGAGAGCCTGCGGACATATCCACACCGGGCGTCAGGGTCATATCGGGATGTCCCTGCAGACGGGAGCCGTGCTTGCGAAGCGTGGTCAGCTCCTCAACGGGGAAATAGCCGCGGTTTGCCAGCGTCGAATAGAGTGCAGGCGCGCAGTGTCCCTTGGAAAGGACAAAGCGGTCACGGTCTGCCATCGTCGGGTTCTGAGGATCAATGTTGAGCTCCTCGGTGTAGAGATATGCCATTATGTCGGCGATGGACAGCGAGCCGCCGGGATGTCCCGACTTTGCTGCGTGCGTTCCCTCGATAATGCCAATGCGAATGCGACGTGCCATGTCGCAAAGCTTTTGTAATTTTGCCTGTTCCATGTCTGTTCTCCTGTCTGAAGCTTTTTTGTTTTATATCTCTTTTATTATAAACCATTCCCCATTTTTTGTCAAGAGATTTATAAAGATGGAAAAGAAAGTTTTTGCAAGCCGCCCGGGAATGAAAAACGGGCGACCAATGGTCGCCCGCTTACATGGATCTGCTTGTGAATAAAACGCTCTTACACCATCTGCTCGGGATGAAAGAGCTCGTCAAAGCGCTCGGGCGTCAAAACTCCCAGCTTGACGCACGCTTCTCTTAGCGTCAGATCCTCCCTGTGCGCAAGCTTTGCCACCCTTGCGGCATTCTCGTACCCGATGTGCGGGCTGAGTGCCGTGATCAGCATCAGCGAGCGGTCAAGATTTTCCTTCATTTTCTCGCGATTTGCGACGATCCCTCGCACGCAATGCGTATCAAAGGACGTCATCGCGTCGGCAAGCAAGCGCACCGACTGCAAAAAATTATAGGCGCAGACCGGCATAAAGACGTTGAGCTCGAAATTCCCCTGCGATGCGGCAATGCCCACCGCGACGTCATTCCCCATCACCTGCGTAGCGACCATCGTGACCGCCTCGCACTGCGTGGGATTGACCTTTCCCGGCATAATGGAGGAGCCGGGCTCGTTTTCGGGAATGAAGATCTCGCCAAGTCCTGCGCGAGGACCGGACGCAAGCCAGCGCACGTCGTTCGCGATCTTCATCAGATCCGCCGCGAGTGCCTTGAGGGCTCCGTGCGCAAACACAAGCTCATCCTTGGAGGTCAGCGCGTGAAATTTATTCTCGGCAGTCTTGAATTCCACACCGCACAGCGTGCTGATCTCCTTTGCTACCAAAGCGTCAAAGCCCGCGGGCGCATTCAGTCCCGTCCCAACGGCAGTACCGCCAAGGGCTAACTCGGAAAGCGCCTCGGTTGCAGACTCGATCAGCGCTCGGTCCCGCTGCAAGGACGCGCGCCAGCCCGAGATCTCCTGAGAGAAGCGGATGGGTGTCGCATCCTGCAGATGCGTTCTGCCGCATTTGATGACGTCAGCGTTTTCTCCCTCCAATCGGCACATCGTGGCGATCAGCCCGTCCAGCGCGGGCAAAAGAGAATTCCGGATCCCAAGAACGGCTGAAATATGCATCGCCGTGGGGAAGGTATCGTTTGAGGACTGCGAGCAGTTGACGTCGTCGTTGGGATGAAGCGCTTGCTTTCCCAAGATCTGATTGCCTCTGTTGGCAATGACCTCGTTTGCGTTCATGTTGCTCTGCGTACCCGAACCCGTCTGCCATACCACGAGCGGAAAATGCGCGTCCAGCTTGCCCTCCGAAATCTCATCGCACACCTTGCAGATCGCCTCGCATTTTTCGGCTGTGATCCGTTCGGGAGAGAGCGCCGCATTCGCCCTTGCCGCTGCCTTTTTGAGAAGCGCGAAGGCGCGGACGATCTCGGTCGGCATCGGCTCGTTTCCGACACCGATGCAAAAATGGTTGCGGCTTCTCTCGGTCTGAGCACCCCAAAGTCGGTCCGCGCGAACGGACACCTCTCCCATGGAGTCGTGCTCCACTCTGTATTCTGTACTCATGCTGTCCCCTTTCTTCGTTAAGGGCCTGATTTATCGGTTCTTCAAAAAATGCTCGATGCGGCGAAGCGCCTCGGCAATATGCTCGGTCGAATAGCAGTAGGACGCGCGGATAAAGCCCTCGCCCCCCTGCCCGAAGGCAGTGCCCGGAACGACGGCAACACGCTCGGCGTACAGCAGCTGCTCGCAGAATTCCTCGCTGCTAAGCCCCGTGGACGCAATGCTCGGGAAGGTGTAAAACGCGCCCTTCGGCTCGCGGCACGCAAGACCGATGCGGCAAAATCCCTCCACCATCAGACGGCGGCGCATGTCGTATTCCTCCAGCATTGCGCCGACTGCCTCGTCGCCGTTTTTGAGTGCTTCGATCGCGGCGTACTGCGAGGTGGTAGGTGCGCACATGATGGCGTACTGATGGATCTTGGTCATCTGCGCCATGACGGGAGCAGGACCGCAGGCAAACCCTAAGCGCCAGCCCGTCATGGAGAAGGTCTTGGAAAAGCCGTTGATCACGACCGTCCGCTCCTTCATTCCCTCGAGCGAGGCGATCGACACGTGCTTTTTGCCGCCAAAGGTCAATTCGGCATAGATCTCATCCGAGAGCACCAGAATATTGGTATTTTTGAGCACCTGTGCAAGATCCTCGAGATCTCCGCGCTCCATAATGGCGCCGGTGGGGTTGCAGGGATAGGGCAGGATCAGCACCTTGGTGCGTGGGGTGATCGCCGCCTGCAGCTCCTCCTTGGTCAGCTTGAAATCATGCTCTGCGCGCGTTCTGATAATGACGGGGGTTGCTCCGCAGAGTCTTACGATGGGCTCATAGCACACGTAGCTCGGCTGCGGAATGATGACCTCGTCCCCTGCCTCAAGGCAGGCACGCAGTGCCGCATCGATTCCCTCAGAGCCTCCCACCGTCACAAGGACCTCGCCCTGCGAGTCGTAGGAAATCCCGTATTTGCGGTTCATATAGTTACAGATCTCCTCGCGCAGGGCTGCAAGACCGCGGTTGGAGGTATAGCGGGTCTTTCCTCCCTCAAGAGAGAGAATTCCCGCCTTGCGGATCTCCCACGGCGTGAGAAAATCCGGCTCGCCGACACCCAAGGAGATCACGTCCTCCATGGTTTCGGCAATGTCAAAAAATTTTCGGATCCCCGACGGCTTGATCTCGCATACCGTCGGAGACAGGAGTCGCCCGTAATCCATCATAACAGATAGCTGCCTCTCTCATCCTTTCCGCTTCCCAGAAGCTCTACGTCAAGCTCCTTGTAGCGGCGAAGCACGAAATGTGTTGCGGTGGAGGTGACGGACTCCAGGGTTGCCAGCTCCTTTGCGACGAACTGCGCGACCTCCTGGAAGGTCTTGCCCTTGACCACCACGTTCAGGTCGTATACGCCCGACATCAGATAGACCGATTCCACCGCGGGATACTTCATGATCTTCGCGGCAACGTCCTCAAAGCCAAAGCCCGCCTTGGGTGTGACCTTGATCTCGATGATGGCGGAAACGTACGCACCGTCCAGACGGTCCCAGTCGATGACAGCCTTGTATCCGCGGATCACGCCCTCGCGCTCCAGCTCGGCAATGTCGGCACGCACCTGCTCCTCGCTCATCGAAAGCATGACGGCAAGATCGCGGACGTCGGTGCGGGAATCCTTATTGAGCAGCTTCAAAAGCTTGATGTTCATAGTACTATCCTCTCTCAGACGATTTCGATTTTTTCAATGACAACGGGGGTTCTGGGAACGTCCGCAAAGTAGCCGAGGCGTCCCGTGGGAACGCTTGCGATCTTATCGATGACGTCCAGCCCCTCGATCACCTTGCCAAAGCCCGCATACTGCGAATCCAGGTGCGGCGCGTCCTTGTGCATGATGAAAAACTGCGAGGACGCGGAGTTGGGATCGGACGTGCGCGCCATGGAAAGCACGCCGCGGGTGTGCTTTAAGGTGTTTTGCATAAAGCCGTTCGCGCGGAATTCGCCCTCGATGGCGTCCGCATCCTTCTCCTCAAAGCTCTCGTCGTATCCACCGCCCTGCAGCATAAATCCCTTGATCACGCGGTGGAAGATCATACCGCTGAAAAAGCCCTGCTCGATCAGCTTGACAAAGTTCGCCACCGTCTTGGGTGCCATATCGGGATAAAGCTCTGCGGTCATTTCTCCGTAATCGCGTACTACAATCTTAATTTTCGTGTTCATCTTCTGAATTCCTTTCGGTAAAAGTTGGATTTATTTTGTTACGTACTGACAAATCATGATGCGTCCGTGCCATCCTCCGACGCCTCCTGCAGATAAGCAAGCGCGAACAGCTCGTCGATGCGCGCCGTCTGCCCCGTGACGTGCAGATATCCGAACAGCACCTCCATGCCCGTCGCGCTCCGATACTCGCTGACGGTCGCCCGCTTCGGCACGTTGGTATGCCCGATATTCCGTCCGCGGCGGAAGTAGGCGTCCTCCTCCTCGTTCAGGTGCGGAAGAAGCCGCTTCATCGCCTGCGCCTGCGCGCCCGCGCGGACGTAGTTGAGTGCCTCGGCGTTCAGGTGTGCCGAGGTGGAAAGCCCCGACTCCACCAAGTGCCCTCTGACGCAAAGCTCGATGACGCAATCTCCAAGATAGGCAAGCGCTTGCGTGCTGACGTCCTGCAAATTCATTCTGCCGCCTCCGATTCCTTACGCTTTGTCTTTGCCGCCTTCTTTTCCAGCTTGCGCTGCAGCTTTGCCTCATTCTCCTCGCGCTCACGCTCGGCACTTCGATCGGAATAATGCTCCTCCAGAAGCACCTGCACGATGCTCTTATAATAGGAGGACAGGGAGGCAAGCCCTAAGATCAGCGTCAGAAAATCCGCCTCGTCAGATACGTCCAGCTTGCTTCTCTCCACAAAGCAGTCCACACCGTCCCAAATCTCGTCGCGCTCCATCTCCTTGATCTCCAGAAAGCGGAGGTAGACGTCCTCAAGGAGCGCGTCGGAATATTCGGGAAGCCCGTAGACGTGCTGCAGGATGCGCTTGATCTCTCCAATGGAAAGCGTATTTTTCATGGAATAGACCAGAAGCATCTGTAAAATATGCTCCTTGGAATATTTCTTCCCCTTGGTGGGCGCGATCAAGCCGTCCTTGGAATAGTTGTTGATCATCGTCTTGGTCAGAATGCGGTCGTGGTAGTGCTCGGAGCTCTCCTTGAGCTTTCCTTGCGTAAGACTTGTGATCTGATCCAAATAAAGATCGATGGCGGGGATTTCCTCGGGATGAAGGTCCGCATCCCGTACCGCCTCGCCTACCAGATTCTGCATTTTTTGCATATCCATGGGTAAAGATCCCCTTTCTCGGCTTTGGTTGCCGCGGTGCGCAGTGCTTCACTCCGCGTCATGCGTTTTTCAAAACCGCAAGCCGTTACCGATATTATAACGGATTCGCAAAGGAAAATCAATAGCTTTTGCGCAAGAAAATTCCCTTCATTATATATATTTGCACTTTTTTGCAATTTTTTTGAAAAAAGTGAAAAAAAGTCTTGACACGGAGAGGACAAGTGTGCTATAATGTCTCTACCTCTGCAAAAGGGTTTTTTCTTTGTGCCCATTTTTAGGTGCAAGGAAGGGGTCTGCGCGCCACCCTATCGGTCAGATCCTGCTTTTGAGAGGGAGGTACACACAAAAATCTAAAATAGGAGGTGCCGCTAATGGCGAAGAACGACGCACGTGTCAAGATCACTCTCGCATGCACGGAGTGCAAGCAGAGAAACTACGACACAAAGAAGAACAAGAAAAATGACCCTGACAGATTGGAGCTGATGAAGCACTGCAAGTTTTGTCACAAGCATACGCTCCACAAGGAAACAAAGTAATCCACGGCAAATGAATTTGAAGAAAGGAATCCATTCAGACATGAGAACAGGAACCCTGTTGAAGGTATGGGGCACGGCTCTTCTGACCGTCGCTCTGATGATTTCCCTCTTTGCAATTCCCACCTTTGCCGAGACTACGGGCCAGGGAACAACGGCAGCAACGACCGCAGCAACCACCGCAGAAACCACTGCGGAAACGACTGCAGGAACGACTGCGGAGACCACTGCAGAAACAACTGCGGCGACGACCGCGGCAACCACTGCGGCAACGACCGCAGGAACGACCGCAGCATCCACCACCGCTCCTACCACTACCGATAAAAAGGACGGTATGAGCACCAAGACCCTTGTGACCTTGATCGTGGTAGGCGTTGCGCTGATCGTAGCAGTTGTGCTTGGCATCCGTTTCCAGGAAAAGATCAAGAAGTTCCTTCGTGTGATGAAGAGCGAGGCAAAGAAGGTCGTGTGGCTGACTTGGGACCAGACCAAGAAGAACACTTGGGTGGTTCTGGTAGTCCTGGCACTTTGCGCACTTGCAATCTGCCTGATCGACTTCGGTCTTTCCAAGGGAATTTTGGCTTTCATCGGTATTTTCACGAAGTGAGCCGATTGATAAACGCATATGAGTGATATCAATGAAATGAACGTTGGCCCGAGATGGTATGTGGCGCACACTTACTCCGGCTACGAAAACAAAGTAAAAGCAAATCTCGAAAAAATCATCGAGAACCGAGGCCTCGGCCATCTGATTTTTGACATCCGCATTCCGGTTGAAACCGTCATCGAAAAGAACGGAGAAACCGAGAAGGAAGTGGAAACCAAGCTGTTTCCCTGCTACGTGTACGTCAAGATGATCATGAATGAAGAAAGCTGGCACGCCGTCAGAAATATCACGGGTGTTACCGGCTTCGTAGGTCCCGGATCCCGCCCCACTCCTTTGAGCGAGGAGGAGGTAGCTGCTCTCTCCATTGAGCAGGTACAGCAGGTCAAGCTTGCCTTTGCGGTTGGCGACACCGTTGTGGTGGCGGCAGGATTGTTTGAGGGCTTCTCCGGTACGGTACAGGCGATTTCCGAGGATCTGAAGAACGTAACCGTTCTGATCAAGAGAGGAACGCGCGATATGCCGGTCGAGCTCGAAGCATCTCAGGTCAAGCTCGCAAATTAACGTTCCGCCGGCTGATAGCCGACACGTGGGAGGAAGAAAATTTTATTTACATTCTTCCGCAAAAAACCACATTTGGAGGATTAAACTACTATGGCAAAGAAAATTTTGGGTTATATCAAACTGCAATTGCCCGCAGGTAAAGCAACTCCGCAGCCTCCCGTAGGTCCTGCACTCGGTCAGTACGGTGTCGCAATCCCCGTATTCACCAAGGAGTTCAACGAAAGAACTAAGAATGACATCGGTCTTATCATCCCCGTTGTAATTACCGTTTACGCAGACCGTTCCTTCACCTTTATCACCAAGACTCCCCCCGCTCCCGTTCTGATCAAGAAGGCTGCAGGCATCGAGTCCGGCTCCGACAAGCCCAACAAGACCAAGGTCGCAAAGCTGACCAAGGAGCAGGTAAAGACGATCGCAGAGACCAAGATGAAGGATCTCAACGCTGCAAATCTGGAAAGCGCAATGAGCATGATTGCCGGTACCGCACGCTCCATGGGCGTTACCGTTGAGGAATAAGGAGGGTAACAGAAATGGCTAAGTTCGGTAAAAAGTATGTTGACAGCACAAAGCTGATCGAAAAATCCAAATTGTACGATCCCGCAGAGGCTATGGCTCTGGTTTGCCAGACCTCTAAGGCAAAGTTCGACGAGACCATCGAGGTTCACGTTCGTCTGGGCGTTGACTCCCGCCACGCTGACCAGCAGGTCCGCGGCGCCGTCGTTCTCCCCAACGGAACCGGTAAGACCGTAAAGACTCTCGTTTTTGCAAAGGGTGACAACATTCAGAAGGCTCTGGACGCAGGCGCAGATTACGCAGGCGGCGCAGAGTACGCAGAGAAGATCCAGAAGGAAAACTGGTTCGATTTCGACGTTGTAATCGCAACGCCCGATATGATGGCAGTCATCGGTCGTCTGGGTAAGGTTCTCGGTCCTAAGGGACTCATGCCTTCTCCCAAGGCAGGTACCGTTACTCCCGACGTTGTCCGCGCCGTTACTGAGGCAAAGGCAGGTAAGATCGAGTACCGTCTGGATAAGACCAACATCATCCACTGCCCCATCGGCAAGGCTTCCTTCGGTGCTGAGAAGATCCAGGAGAACTTCGACACTCTCCTTGGCGCAATCATCAAGGCAAAGCCCGCTGCTGCTAAGGGTCAGTATATCAAGAGCTGCGTCGTGGCTTCCACGATGGGCCCCGGCATTAAGGTCAACCAGGCAAAGCTTGGCTAATCAAGCCGAAAAGAAACGGAGTGCTTCCACGAAGCACTCCGTTTCTTTTTGTCGTATTAAGCCTGCACCGTGCAAAGAACGCGCAGCAGCAGAGGGTGAAGTAGGGACGCGGACGCGATGGTAAGCGGTGTCGGATGCAGCTCCAACGCGGTTTTCAGAACCGTTCCGTCATCCGAAAGCGAAGCTTCCGCTCCTTCAAAGCAGGAGCATTGCAAAAACGGGAACGAACGCGTAGCATCGGTCGCAGATGCGTTTGCTCCAAGACCGATTGGGCTCGAGAGGTCGATTGACAGCGAGAGTGTAACACGCTCGTCTGACTCGGAAAAGCTTGCTCCGCCCGACTTTTGACGCAGCGTAAGGAAGGCACAAAGGAGAAAATCGAGCAATCGCCGCTCGTCCTGTCGGGAAAGCGCGGGAAATGCTTCGGGTAGAGTGATCCGCTTCGGATCGCATCCCGCAAAGTTGGCAAAACGCAAAATGGCACTGGAGAGCGGAATAGAGGCGCGGTCCTCCGACATTGCTCCGTCGACGTAATAAAAGATCTCATCCAGGGTCCTTAGCACTTGCACGTCCTGCGCGCGGGCACAGTCGGAAAGCGATGCAAACGAGGGAGAGATGCCGAATTCCGTGTGTCCGCCAAGTGAGAGCGCGCGAAGAAGCGAGGCACCGTGCGCATCGACCGTCGTTTCAGGCGGCACGTGCGGACGGATCACCGGAACGAGTCCCGTGTCGGATAGGTGATCGGCAAAGACCAAAATGGCGCCAAGGGAGGAACGGAGCAGCAAGCGGCGGTGCGAGGAGATCGCGGTAAACAAGAAGTTGCGCTCGGAGGAGGAAAGACCGACACTGTGGAGAAAATCCCCGTCGAAGGCAGGCAGATTTCCGCGATAGGAAACGGTTGAAAAATCGCGACGCGCATCCAGAACAGCGCAATCCTCAAGGCAGATGCGACAGCCGCGCACGCGCTTGCGTTCCCAGAAATCCTCCTCGGGAACGTAAATTTGCACGCGATCCTGTTTTGATTCCATGGACATAGTAAGACCTCCGCGTCGGATGTTAAAAATGAAATAATATAAAAAGTATAACACAGAGCAAAGAAAAAGTCAATGCATAGCATATCTTTTTGCAAAGCACAGGAGTTTTTTTCAAAAACCCCTTGCAATTTGAAAAAAGGTATGGTATAATAACACCTGTTGCAGAGAATCTGCACACAGGGGTATAGCTCAGCTGGTAGAGTACCGGTCTCCAAAACCGTGGGTCGCGGGTTCGAATCCTCCTGCCCCTGCCAAACAGAAAGCACCAAGCCGATTGGCTTGGTGCTTTCTGTTTGGCAGGGGCAGGAGATCCCTTCGGGATCGTGTGCAAGCTCCGCTTGCCCGCGGCGAACTTTGCGAAGCAAATTCGCGCCGAGAGTGCCGCAGGCAATCGAGGCTGGGTTCTGAATTCGAGTGCCGTTTTCTTTTTTTCTTAAATACATTTTTGCCAAAATGGCTCGAACAGGTGAAGTACTTGAAATATTGACGGGCTCGTGATATAATGAAGAAGATCAATACAGCAAAGGAGAATGCAAAATGAAAAAATTCAAGCCAAACAAAATTACTACATTTATGTTTGCGATGATCGAAATCCTTTCTCCTTTTAGTGTCGGAATACCCCTTATGATACTTTTAATCGGAAAAGAGAATTATACAACAAACGATATTCTCTGCGTTTTTCTGGCGTTCTTGCTGATGCTTGTTCTGATTGTAGTATTTTGCTGTTTGCTTAATGTTCTTACTCTTCCTTTTACCAAATATACCGTATTTCTCTTTGATGATCATTTTTCACGCGGCGATACCAAAGTAAAATACGACGATATAACTGAAATAGAAATTGATAGCGGATTAATAAGCCGCACCGGTGGCAATGAACCATGTTGTCTTGACTGTTACTCAGGAAACGAGCTCTTGATATCTATAGAGCATCCGTCATTATTGATGATCTTTTTTCTGATACGGCGATGCAGAAATGCAAAGTTGAGATATAAACGAGTTAAAAAACTCATATTATTATGGAGCCTTTGTTTGATTATTAGTGTTGTGCTTGGGTTGTACGGCGCTCAATAAAATAATATAATACATAGATCCGTTTACAAGTATGATGCTGACACCCCGGAAGACAGCGGTCAAGAGCAACTCCCATCATCGCCAAGGGATCAGTCCACCCACCGACCGAAAATCATGGATCGATTTTGAAAGGACAAGCCATAACAAAAGGCACGCCGATTGGCGTGCCTTTTGTTATGGCAGGGGCAGGAGATCCCTTCGGGATCGCGTGCGAGCGTAGCGAACCGTGGCGAACTTTGCGAAGCAAATTCGCGCCGAGAGTGCCGCAGGCAATCGAGGCTGGGTTCTGAATCCGACTGCCATGCTTCTTCGCTGCACTCGGTGATTCGAACCCCTTATCCTGCCGCTTGCAAACCGTGCGCCCCCTCCCCTCTTTCTCTCTGAATTCTCCAATTCAAACTTGACACCGACACCCATCCATGTTACAATGTAGAAAAGGTGTCGAATCAAAAAACACCGTTCGTCTTCACCCTACAGGAGAAGCCAATTATGAAAGCCGGATTTTCAGAAATTGAATATACCCCCATTCAAGGCTTTATGCCCGGTCAGTTCAGCGCATCGCTTGCCAAGGGATCGTATACCCCTCTGCAGGCAAACGCTGCGGCGTTTGAGAATGAGGGAACCGTCGTGATCCTGATCTCTGCCGATCACCTCTTCTTCCCGACCGATTACGCAACCGCGATCCGCAAGGAGATCGCGGACGCCACGGGCGTCCCGATGCAAAACGTCCTGCTTGCCGCCACGCACACGCATACCGGTCCCGCGCTTGACCGCGAATTCTGGAAAACACCGGGAGAGCCCGAGATCGCGCAGGTCGTCGCGCACCGCATCGTGAAATCAGGCGTCGAAGCATTCAAAAACATGCAGGGAGGCGCCGCGCTTTCCGTCGCAAGCGCCGAGGAATCGCGTTTCTCCTTCTGCCGCTTGGCACGGCTGGAGGACGGCAGCATCGCAACCAATCCCGGTTACGATCGCGCCGACGTCGTGTGTCCATATGATGAACCCGATCACACCATCGAGATCCTGCGCGTGACACGCGACAAAAAGACGCTCGCGATCCTCGTCAACTTCGCAAACCATCCCGACACGAACTACGCCACCGCCGGCATGACGCGCGAGCGCAACAAGTTCTGCGCGGACTGGCCGGGATTTATGCGGCTTGCGCTAAAGGAAGCGTACGGTGAGGACGTCGTCGTTCTCTTTTTCAACGGCTGCTGCGGCGACGTCAATCATTTTGACTTTTTCCACAAGAGCAACCTCGCGCTTCATACCGCCCCCGGCATCATCACCCCCGAGTGTATGGGGCGCGGCATGGCGGAAACGATCACTCGCGCCCTGGACGCCGTGACCGAAACAGAACGCGACGAAACGATTACCGTAGAAGAAAAAACACTGACCGTCAACCGCCGTCAGCTCACCGATGAGGAGCTCGCGTGGGCAAAAGACACCGTCGAGCGCGCCAAAACCGAATATCTTCCCATCTGGGAGATCGAAACCGCTACGGCGTGCCTGCGGGACGGACAAAACGTTCCCGCTACCGAGCCATTCGTCCTGACGGGATACCGCGTAGGACCTTGGGGCATGCTCGCGATGCCGGGTGAGATGTTCTCCCTGATCGGCAAGGAGCTCAAAAGGAATTCTCCGTTTGCGCACACCGTGCCCGTGGAGCTTGCCAACGGACTGCACGGCTACGTCATCCCCGACGAGGTTCGCGCCAGCGGCGCATACGAGGGAAGATTCACCTCGGGCACAACCGGCGCGGGCACGGCGGACGCCGTCATTGCGGGAGGCGCAGAGCTCCTAAAAAAGATCTACGGATAATCGCTCTAAAAGAAAGGAGCACAGCTCTCATGACAAAAGCCAACAACGCCACGCGCGCGCATCTGCTGCGGCATTACGAAGTCTACCCGTGTCTTCAAGCCGAGGACGTGTTCAAATTTTTGTTCCAGAGCGCGCTGGGGTGCGAGCATCTGGTTTCCGACGAGGAGCGGGCGCTGCGCTACATCAAAAGCGAATACGAAACGGTTCCCGCGACCGACGAGGTCCGGATTGAGCCCCTTGACGGCGCATACAGCCGCGTATATCTCTCATTTTTAAAGAAAGGACTGTCACCGACAACGCTTGCAAGGCTGTTCTGCCTCTCCGCAAAAAAAGAGGCGGACGGCAAAGCCCTGCTGGAGGAAAAGCTCGCCGTCGCGCAAGACCTGATCGGGAACGGAGCGCTCCCCCTTGACAAGGAGGACTTTGCCCGAAAGCTTGCCGAATGGCGCGCGCTCGGCTTTCCCGCCGTGCGACACTCCGAGCAGTTCCGTGCATGCTACCGACCCGCCTACCGCGTGATCTCCAATCGGTACGTCGAGCTTTTGCAGGTCTTTTGTGCCATCGACCGACTCCTTTGCAAAGGGAATGCTACCGTCGCCATCGAGGGAGGAAGCGCGAGCGGCAAAAGCACACTTGCGGCACTTTTGCAGACGGTTTACGACTGCAACGTTCTCCATATGGACGACTTTTTCCTGCGCCCCGAGCAGCGCACGCAGGAACGCCTTGCGGAGATCGGCGGCAACCTGGACCGCGAGCGCTTTTTGGACGAGGTGCTCCGCCCCCTTCAAAGCGGTGACGTCGTACGCTACCGCCCCTTCGACTGCTTCCGTCAGGCACTTGGGGACACCGTAACCGTTCCGCCAAAGCAATTGACTGTCATCGAGGGCGTATACTCCATGCATCCCGCCTTTGGAGAATACTACGACCTTGCCCTGTTTTTGGAGATCGACCAAAAGACGCAAAGAGATCGCATCGAGGTCCGCAATTCACCCTCGCTTGCCAAGCGCTTTTTTGAGGAATGGATCCCGATGGAAAATTTATATTTTTCGGAAATGCAGATCAAAGACCGCGCCTCCCTGATTCTCCCCGTCAAAGCACCGTAAAAAGGAACAGCTCGTGGGGGTATACTCTAAAGAACGGCTTAGTCAATAAAAATCCCCCCGTATAACGGGGTTTTCGATATAACAAACGTGGCAGAGCATCTTGAAATGCTCTGCCACGTTTGTTGTTTACGCGTCGGTGTTGAGGTACGCGAGCAGCTCCTCGCGGCTCATTCCTTCAATACCAAGGTAGGCAAGATTATAGCGGCTGGTTTCGAAGAAGCTGGTCTTGTGCATCGCGCCCGCCAGCGTGATCATCGAGTCGATGATCGGCGTGGGCACTCCGTACTGAACGCCAAGATCGTGATAGATCTTGCATCCGATCGGCACGTCCTCGGTCATGTATCTGTGGTGAATGGTGTTAGGTCCCGTATTGCCTTCGTTGGAGGGCTGATCCAGCGGGAAGACGACGTTGTCGTTTCCGTTCTCGTCAAGTCCCATGTACTCCTGAGTCAGGACGCTTCTGCGGGAGAAGAACATCTCGTATTTGTAGGTCGGGCAGCCTACGCCGATCGCTTTTGCCAGCGCGATCTCCTCGTTGTAGAACTGATACTGCACCTCGCAGATGGAGGGACAAAGTCCGTGAGAATACATCGAATAGGTGGTCTTATCGTTTCCGCAGAAGATAACACCCCAGTTTTCCATCGTGGATACCCCGAGAACCGTAGCGGGAACGTGAATGACGGGATTGACGTTCGCAAAATCAACGTCCAGAACCGGATTCGCCTTGACGGGACCGTCACCGTAGGTTACCGCGTCCATGCAGGGGAGGTATTTGACGGACTCCAGAAAATCGTCGGTGTCGGTCATGGGCAGCGCCGCGCCGCGCAGAGAGATCGCGCGGTATTTGGCTCCCACGTGCGGGAATTGGAACTTGCCGATGCTCTCGATTCTCGTGCCGTAGGGTGCGGAGGACCAACCGCCGATGATGACCTTCTTTTGACAGCCCAGCTCTCTCATCAAACGGCGGAACAGAAGGCAGGCAAAGTTATCGGTAAAGACGTGAATGACCTGACCGTCCTCCAGATGCGGGATCAGCGCACGGAACAGGGGCTCGTGTCCCCAGGAGCCCATGGCGACCACGATCAGTCCCGCCCCCTTGACAGCCTCCTCGATATTAGAGGTGACCATATCGAAGTGCGCGCGTCCTGAACGCTCAAAGCAGTATTTGTTTCTTTGAACACCGTCCAGAAGAATTCCGGTTTTGTCCACGTCACGCAAAGAGGTCTTGGCAAAAGGCTCAAGGTCAAACAGACGAACCTCCTTGCCTGCCAGCTTCATATCTGCCGCGCAGGTCTTACCGACAGCACCGCCGCCCAGAACCGCGATCGGCATGTTTTCAAGATATTGCATGTTACTCATTGATGGAAATCCTTTCTCTTTTTGGTAGTTTTATAATTTCTCTTTACAAGCGTAGTATAATATGTTATAATCGATTTGTCAAATCGATTATTTTTATGAATACATTCGATTTTTTCGATAGTTCAATCGGGATTGGAGAAATCATGGATACACAGTCACTCAAAACCTTTGTAACCGTCGCGCGCCTCGGCAGCTTTACGCGTGCCGCGGATGAGCTTCATTACGCGCAATCCACCGTCACAGTGCAGATCCAGCATCTGGAAAAGGAGCTGGGATTTCCCCTGTTTGAGCGCGTAGGGCGCAAGACGCAGCTGACGGGAGGCGGTAAGGAATTCCTTCGCTACGCTGAGCAGCTTTTAAGCCTTGCCGAGCGTGCACGTACGGTCGGCAAGGATCATACACATATGAAGGGAAGCATTTCCATCGGCGTTCTCGAATCACTCCTATTTGCCAAGATGCTTCCCATTCTCCCAAGCCTCCGTCTGCAATTCCCCAATCTGGAGGTCAATCTCAAAATGGGGCAAACCGCGGAGCTCCGCTCCCTGCTGAGGAAAAATCAGCTGGACGTGATCTACGTATCCAGCTCCCTCAACACCGATCCCTCCCTTCTCTGCCCTTACAAACGCAAGGAGGAGCTCGTATTCGTCGCGGACACCTCGCACCCACTCGCCAAAAAAGAACGGATCGCACCCTCCGAGCTTTTCTCCTTCCCTTTTATCGTCACCGAGCCGAGCGGTTACTGCTACGGAAGGCTGAGCGAGATCGCATCCGAGCAGGAATGCACGCTGACACACAGTGTAGAGCTGGACAGCATCATCGCGATCTGTGCCTTGCTGCGCGACCGCCAAAGCGTTGCCTTTCTCCCCAAATACGCCCTTGACAGGGAGCTGCGGGACGGAAATCTGACGGTTCTGCAGGTCGACTGTCCTCCTCAAACCTATTACAGCCAGCTGCTCTGCACCAAGCATAAATGGATCTCCCCCTTTATCGAGCACCTGATCTCGCAGATCCGTCTGTCCTACCCTGCGTCTTAACTGTCACACCCCCGCTTTTCGTGCACCCGGCCACCCTTTTTGCCCCATGGGAAGGAAAAAATTCCATCTCCGGCATTTGCTGACAATGGGATGAAAAACCGATCTTAAAAATTACAAAAAAGCGAATTTTTTTGTAAAAAAAGAAAAATATCTGTTGACAAACTGTGAAATCGGTGGTACAATGAACATAACCATAATGCGCAGAGTATGCGCTTGGGCGGGCTCGAATAAAAAATCATGCATATGAATAAATAATGGAAGAGGAGATCTGCCGTCGGCGTGCGTATCGCTTGTCCGCAAGGAGATCCTTGCCGCTTTGCCTGACTTTTTGTTCTCCCACAACATTATTTTATCTGACAGGAGTAACCGTTATGGCTGTATCAGTACAAAGATGCCCGAACTGCAACGCCTCTCTCGCCAACAACGTATCGGTTTGCGAGTGGTGCGATAGCCCTGTTGTCATTACCTCCTTCGCGTCCATGGGCGGCATGTCCATGCCCAAGGTCAACAAGTATGCAAACGCATACAAGGAAATGATGGCAGAAAACCCCGACAGCGAGCTGCTGGCAATCTCCCTCGGTATGTGCTTTATGAAGCTGAAGCTTTACGATAAGGCATACGAGGCGTTTGACAAGGCAATCTCCGCTTACACCGAAAACCCCGAGGTTTATTTCTACACTGCCGTCTGCTGCCTGCAGGGCAAGAAGGCGTTCCTCGCAGGAAAGCAGAACGTCGATAAGGCGATCGCAATGCTCAAGATCGCGAACGACGTCGAGCCCCGCGGTATCTTCCATCTTTTCGACGCTTATCTGAGATTTGACTTCTACAAGAGAAAGGCACTCAACATCCAGCCCAGCTATCTCGACAGCCTGCAGAAGGCAAAGAGATTCGGCTACTCTCCCGCAGACGCAGGCATGCTCTTCGAGCTGCTTGGCGTTGATATGCCCGCCGAGCTGAAATAATCGGCATCCAAACCTGTCATAATTGCGGCGCGTTCCGCAGTTAAGAAATAAAAAGAAATTTTAAAAAATATATGGAGGATTTCTACCATGGCAACCAACAACGCTGCACAGGCTGCTTACGAATTCAAGCAGCTGCTGAAAAACAAGACCCCTGAGCAGGAGAAGGTTATTCGTTACTTCTACAACCAGCCCAAGGGATGCTTCGGAAAAGTAATGTCCGACGCAGAGTACGACAAGATGGTCAACGATTTCTTGGCAAAGAACAACTCCTTCAAGGACAAGGCAATCTCCAAGATCGGTCTTGACGAGAGCGAGATCTCTCTGATCGCTCCCGTTTGCATCAAGGGTTACCTCTTTGATGACAAGAAGGCATACGCAAAATGCGGTAAGGATGACCACCTGTGGCGTTCTTCCATGTTCCAGGTTTCCTGGATCTTCTTCTCTGAGACTCAGGTTTACCTCTATCAGTACACCTTCAACTTCGACGAGAACGGCAAGAAGGAGTCCTCCGAGGAGTACTTCTACAAGGATGTCGTTAACTTCTCCTCTTCCGAAGAGACCGTTGAGAAGGTTACCTGGGAGTCCAAGAAGGGCTGCCTTGGTAAGCAGGGCCCGCTTGAGCGCGTAACTCGCGAGGTTGAGAACGTTCGTCTCTCCATCGTAGTTCCCGGCGACAAGATGTACTGCGCAGCTACCGTTACCGATGATTCCTTCGAGACCTCTATCAAGGGCATGAAGAACCTCCTTCGTGAGAAGAAGAACAACGGCTAATTCTTACATCTAGCAAAACCAAATCATGAAATATGTACCGAGTATGGAAAATAGTGAAGCTGTCAAGGAGTTCGTGCTGTCACGACCCTTGGTGCGACCAAAGACCAGCATATTCAGGGCAGTGAAATATGTGATACTGTTTCTCTTGTCGGTTGCTGTGATTTCGTCTGCCTTCTACGCACTGTGTTCCTTACTCGGTGCATTTGCTTATCTTCCCGAAGGTGTCCGGTCGTTTATGACCGAGCACCCAATATGGCATAAGGTGCTTTACGCCCTTGTGTGGTACACCTTATCCTTTCTGTGTGTGATCCGGGAAGCAAGCATCGGCGCGATCCGACTGTACCAGAGATACGCCCCCGAGCACGTCCGTGAGAGATGCCTCTGCGTTCCCTCCTGCTCCGAATACAGCATCCTTTGCTTGCAGAAATATTGCTTCCTCCATGCGCTCTGTAAGATCTACAAGCGCTTGTTCAAAACCTGCGGCCCCATGGATTATATCGTGGACTGGCCGTAAGAAATCAATTTTACCCCAATTTTACTTCCTTTGAAAATAAACATGCCATTTTAGTGGCAGATTGGAGATTATGATGGGATTATTCAGTAAAAACAGCAACGAAACCAAGTACCCCGGCGGACAAAAGCATTTTGTTGAGGTCATCAAGAGCAACGGCAATGACCAAGGCAATATGCCTGCAGACGCCCTGATCTGGCGTCATCCCGCGCAGGACTTCAACACCAACTCCACCCTGGTCGTTATGCCGGGTGAGAGCGCAATCTTTGTAAACAACGGCAACATTGAGCAGGTTTTTGAGCCGAATACATATAAGCTCTCCACTCAAAACTATCCGTTCATCAGCAGACTCCGCAACTCTCTTTCGGGCGGCGTCAGCGCATTCCATTGCGTTGTTTATTTCGTCAGAACCAACAACACCATGGAAATGAAGTGGGGCACCGATTCCCCCATTCTGGTCAGAGATAAGGTTCTCAGACTTTCCACCAAGATCGGCGCGCGCGGCGCATTCCAGGTTCGTGTTAACGATCCCGCAATGCTTCTGCGCAACCTGCTCGGCGCAACCGCAGGCAGCATCACCGCAGAGGATATCAAGAAGTACGTCAAGAGCACCTTCCTCTCCAAGATCAAGTCCAACATTTCCGGCGCGATCCAGAAGATCGACAGCGAAATCATGGGTATTGACGCGCACATGGACGAGATCTCTCAGGACCTGATGCCCGTCATCTCCGAGGCAGTCCGTCCTTACGGCTTGCTCTGCGTAACCTTCTCGGTTGCCGCAATCGACATTCTGGACGACGAGTACAGAAGACAGTACGACGAAACCATGGCTCAGAGAAACAAGATGGACGTCCTTGGCAATCAGTGGGCGGCTCAGCAGTCCTTTGAGCTGATGAATAAGATGGCAGAAAACCAGGGCGGCGACGGCGCCGCTGCCGGAATGGCAAGCATGGGCATGGGCCTTGGCATGGGCATGGCAAGCGGTATGGCATTCGGTAACATGGCACAGCAGGCGTTCGCTCCCGCACAACAGCCCTACGGTCAGATGCCTTACGGTCAGCAGCCCTACGGTCAGCCTCAGCAGCCTTACGGTCAGCAGCCCTACGGTCAGCCTCAACAGCCTTACGGTCAGCCCTACGGCCAGCCCCAGCAGCCTTACGGTCAGCCTCAGCAGCCCTACGGCCAACCCCAGCAGCCCTACGGTCAGCCTCAGCAGGCTCCCCAGCAGGCTCCTCAGCAGGAGGCTCCCGCGGCAGCCGCAGAGGATCCCATGGAGGCTCTTGCAAAGCTGAAGAAGCTGTTGGATGCAGGACTGATCGGTCAGGCAGAATTTGACGCGAAGAAGGCTGACATCCTGAGCAGACTCTGATCCCTTCGGATCGATCCTTTTGAAAGGGGAATATAAAACATGAAAAGAACTTCGATGACCGTCCTGATTTCAGGCGCGATATTCCTTGCGATTTTCAACATTTTGTTCTTCGTTCTCGGCGAGATGCCCCACCCCGCATCGGTGTGGATCTCCTACGCGTTTATCCACTTCTCGCTGATCCTCTCTTTGGTGATCCCGCTCTTTACCTCGGGCAACAAGGATTTTGCAAGACAGAGCACCGTTTCCTTTGGCGTAACGGGTATCTACTTTGCATTCTCCTTCGTGACGGGCTTGATTTACATCTTCTCCGCGCCCGAAACCTCCGGAGCCACCAAGGCAAGTTGGATTCTGCAGGTGATTTGGCTTGCGCTGTTTATCATCGCATTCCTTCCGATCCTGTCCGCAAATCAGCACACCAATCAGGAGGTCGCGCGCCAGAACAGAGAGGCAAAATTCCTGCAGGATGCCGCCTCCAAGGTCAAATTCCTTCGCGACGGCGTGACGGATGCTTCCACCATGCAGCAGCTTGATCTGCTCTATACCACCCTCGCATCCTCTCCCATCAAATCCAACGAAGCGGTTCAGCATCTGGAAATCCAGATGATCTCCCAGCTCACCGAGCTTGAGACCGCTGTGGATAAGAAGGATTACGAGCGCGTCAAGGAGGTCGCTACACAGATCTCCCGCGGCGTTCAGGAGCGCAACCGCATCCTGTCCCTCGCTTCGCACGGGTAAGATAAAAATTGAAGGGAACACCGAACGGTGTTCCCTTTTTCATTTGTACCGGCTTTTGAAAGGGTATTCACGCAAAGCGTGAAGACTGACACGCTTGCCGCCAAGGTGCAAGCTCGACGCGCTCTTCGCGGCGAATGCGAACCTTCGCGTGCTTCGCACGCAAGGCTCGCATAAGTCGGGTAGGCCAAAGAAAAGGGACACCGTACGGTGTCCCTTTTCTTTGCGAAGGGGCGATAAAAAAGATATTTTACCTTTTTAATCGATGGATTTGAACCCAAATATAATTTAATGCTTTTCGACCAGTGGGAGAAAAGCTACATCAGAACCTTTTCACTATTCACTTTTACCTATTACCTAATCGACAAGTTTCGCAAGAGAAAAGTGAAAAGTGAAAAG
>JAFVXH010000002.1 GCA_017501225.1 Clostridia bacterium | reverse complement strand
GATATGGGATTCTGAACCCAATTTTGCGCCTCAGTCATCACAAGGTTTAAGCTGCTCTGCGCGCAAAATATTCCATGCGCCTTTGGCGCATGGAGTGGGTTCGAATGTGTTATTTTACCGATAAAAAAGCAGACACCGCTGCGCGGTGTCTGTGATATGGGATTCTGAACCCAATTTTGCGCCTCAGTCATCACAAGGTTTAAGCTACTCTGCTCGCAAAATATTTCCATGCGCACAGCGCATGGAGTGGGTTCGAATGTGTTATTTTACCCATAAAAAAGCAGACACCACGATGTGGTGTCTGCTTTTTTATGGGGTGAGATATGGGATTCGAACCCACGGCCTTCAGGGCCACAACCTGACGCGCTAACCAACTGCGCCAATCCCACCATGGAAAGTGGCGTGCCTTGAGGGATTCGAACCCCCGACCTACTGCTTAGAAGGCAGTTGCTCTATCCGACTGAGCTAAAGGCACATCAAACGGTTGCCTCCCGAACGGAAAGCAACCGAGCGTGGAGCGAGTGATGGGAATCGAACCCACGCGGCCAGCTTGGAAGGCTGGAATTCTACCATTGAACTACACTCGCATGTACTTGAGTATTATATCATATCTATCTTTTTTTGTCAATAGTCTTTTTGAAATTTTTATAAAAAATAAAATAATAAAATCTGTTGAAGAAAACACCGTATTTTTGGCAATCCTTACGTTGAAGCCCAAATGAAAATCCCCTGCCCTATCAGAATTTATTTTTAAAAAAATATGGTTGATGCTTGACATATTTTTATAAATGTGATAATATAGTATTGTAAACTACATTATGCGATACCAGCAACAAAATTGGAGGTAAAATGAATCGGATCAAACTACGGGATCGGACGCTTCCCACCTATACCGTAGGTGAGGAGCGCATGAATATGATCAGTCACATTGTAGGCGGCGCGCTCGGGATCGCGGCACTGACACTCTGCGTAGTTTTTGCCGCCATTCGGGGAAATACATGGGGGGTGGTCAGCTGCTCGATCTACGGAGCTACCCTGATCATTCTTTACACAATGTCCTCCATCTACCACGGTCTGCGCCAAAATCTTGGGAAAAAGGTCTTTCAGGTGCTGGATCACTGCACCATCTACTGCCTGATCGCGGGGACCTATACGCCCATCCTTTTATGTGCCATCCGTCCCGTTTCCCCCGTATGGGCTTGGGTTTTGTTCGGTCTGGTTTGGGGCTGTGCCGCGCTGGGCACGACGCTGACCGCCATTGACCTGAAGAAGTACTCCGTGCTCTCGATGGTCTGCTATATCGGAATGGGCTGGTGCATCCTGCTTGCCGCCAAGACCGCCATCGCGGCAATTCCCCTTCCGGGGCTGTTGTGGCTGCTGGGCGGCGGGATCGCCTACACCGTCGGAGCAGTGCTTTACGGACTCGGGAAGAAGCATCGCTACGTGCATTCCGTATTCCATCTTTTCGTCCTGCTCGGAAGCATCCTGCAATTCGTCTGTATCTTCTTTTATATCATTTGAAAATCAAAAAAACAGCCCGCGCGGCAAATCGCGCAGGCTGTTTTGTGATTTAAGTAGTTTTCTTATTATCCCGATATAAGAATCGGATTTCGTCCCACCTCATACGGAGCAGCACCCAAAGCATCAGAACAAATACAACGACTCCAAGCACTGCGGTAAGGATGACGGTCGGCATATCCCACCACGAGCCTGCACCAAGCGTTGGCAAAAGTCCTCCGCAGAGGTTATACACGGCATGGATGAGAATGCAGAACAAAAGGTTCTTTGTTTTGAGGAATGCAACGGCACACATTCCGCCAATCAGGAAGGAATACCCCACCTGCAAGGCAGTAGCACCGAGTGATGCTCCCTCGAGAAGATTGAGCAAGTGAAATGCCCCGAACAGTGCCGAGGAGCATACCACGCTCCAAAACACAGAAGCGCTCCGCCCCTTGGTTGACTTGAGCAGCACGGGAAGTAAAAGCCCCCGAAAAGCAAGCTCCTCAAAGAGAGATACCGCTAGGCAATCCAATGCGAACAACCAGATCAGCCTTGCCTGTGTCAGATACGCGTCGCCATCAATGAGCGACAAAACGGGCAGATTGTTGATCGCCACCGCAAAGCAAGGAAGCAGGATCCAAAGTGATTTTACCTTGGGGGTCCCAAAGACTAAAAATCCAAAATCCAGTAAAAGCAGGATCAGAACGCCGCTGCCAAGCAAGCGGTAAAGCAAGGATTCCCACAGCCGCTGTGCCGTTTCATTTGCGGAGTACGTAGGGCTGATCAAAAACAGAAGGATCACAGCGCCCAGAAGCGCCAGCGTCAGGGGCACTGAAAGCTTACGGCTCATGTTCGCTTCCCTCCTGCACACACGTTTGCTTTTGCCGCAAGAACCGTTCCAGGAAGACCAGGCCGATACCAAGTGCAAAGAGCAACAGCGCCGTCAGCTGGGAGGGCGACAAAAACGGAATGACGGTCTGTCCCCGATCATCCGCGCGCAGATACTCGGCAAAAAATCTCCATACGGCATATGAGGAAAGATAGATCGCAAGATTTGCGTGCTTTCCCTTGGAAAGCCGGAAGGTCAGATATCCGAACAAGAGCAACAGAAAGATCGCCTCATAAAGCTGGACGGGAACGACCTTGGCATCCAGGCGTACGTGATACACCCCAAACCATGCATCGGTCACCTGCCCGTGACAGCATCCCGCAAACAGACACCCGAAGCGTCCGAATGCGTGCGCGATGGCGATACTGCCTGCGGCGATCTCGGACATTTCAAAGAAGCGCTCCCCTGCAAGCCCTTTTGGCAACAGGTAGTGCCCACCGATAAAATACACCGCGAGAAAGGCAAGCGCGCCTCCAATCAAACCTCCGTAGAAGGTAGCGCCCGTGCTCCTTGAGATCTGAAACGCACCGCCTGCCAGGTGGTTGTAAAAGCCCTGCATTACGATGGCGCTTCCCGCCCCCACAATGACAGCAACCACGGCACCCGCAATGCAAAGATTTTGCAGCCTTGCAGGAAACTTGCGCGTATCCCCCCAAAGTCGGAGGTAGTAAAGAGCGAGAAAGAATCCAACGGCTATGCAGATCTGGTACAGATCCAAGCCAAGGAAGATATCATACGGGTACATGATTTAGGAAAATCAGGCGCAAATGCCTTCCAGGCGCGCATAAGTTTCCTCGGAGAAGGGATTGCCAAGACCTGCGTCTGCCAAAACCTCCAGGAAGGTCTTTTCGCCGTTCGATGCCGTTACGATCGCGCAATATACCTCGAGTGCCGCATCGTAATCCTCTATTGCCAGTGCGTAAAGCTCAACGGACATCAGTCCCGACATCGCGTAGCTGATATAGTAGAGGGGATGCTCAACCGTGACGTATCTCCAGTAGGAAAGCATATCCGCATTCCCCTTTATGAAGTTCGCACGGTCGTAGCTTGCAACGATCTGATTCATGATCTCATCAAGCTGAACCGTAGGATCGGTGATCTCATCGGCGTGGGTATAAACGTAGGTTTCAAAATCATCTACGATCGTTGCAATGATCACGGTAAAGAGCGCGTTGAATACCTGATAATAGGTCACAGCCTCAATGACCTTGGCATCCTTTGCATCCTGCAGATATGCAAGCAGCAAGAACTCGTTGCCCTGGGAATGCAGCTCTGCCAGATCGTAGGACATCGAAGCCTCTGCATTACAAATATAGTTGTAATAGTGTCCCAGCTCGTGCACCATGGTAAACAGATTCTGATATCCCGGGCCAAAGTAGCAGAACGGGGTTTCGTAAGCATACAGATATCCGGTAAACGCGCCCGCCTCGGAGAATTCGTGATCCGAGAACAGCACGTTTTCGTCATCGAACATACCGTTCATTGCGTTCTTCGCATCCTCGGGAAGCGTTGCCAGGAACTGATCGAGATAGTTGATAGGTAAGCGGTCATAGTCGCTTTCCACAAGAGAGATCACACGGGACTGCTCACCGCCCTTGAGTGCGGAGAAGGTTGCCTGGAATTTATCGTACGCGGTCTTGCAAAGGGGTACGATGCGATCCTTGACGAACTGACGCATCTGCGCGGTTTTCTCAGGCGAATAATCGCGACCGTAGATCACGTCGTAGGCGTAATCCAGATAGCTATCGTAGCCCTCCAGCTTCGCGATCGCCTCGTTGCATTCGACCAGATCCATCAGCAGCTCGGCAGCGCCGTCCTCAAACTCCTCATCGGTAAGAGCGCGGTAATCCACCAGAATGTTCTGCGAAATCTTGCTGTACTCCGAAAGCTCCTCGGAATATCCGCGCATTGACGCGAAGTCCTCGTCGGTCCAACCGTCGAAGAACGCAGTCTTGAGTGCAGACTCCTCCGCCGCATCGATGGCTGCGCAGGTCTTCATGTATGCGGTATAAATGTCGGTTTCCGCACCCGAGGAATAGAGATAGTTCTCCTCGGAGGCCTCATCGTTAAAGAAGCAATACTCTACGTAGGCAATCTGGGATTGCGTGGAAATGTAGTAGAAGCGGGTTTCCATCTCCTCGACCATTTCAGCCAGCTCGTCGGTCGTGATCTTGTTTTCCAGAACACCTGCCTGGATGGCATTCAGCATCTCGTAAAACTCATCGACCTCCTCCGTCTTCAGAACGTACGGGAAGCGGAAATCCATGGTGATGGGCTCATCGGGCGGGGTTTGATTTCCCGTGGTGGATGCGGTCGTCTTTCCCGGGTCGGCACCGGTCGATCCGGGCAAGGACGGTCTTGTGCTGCCCGTGGTGGACGCAGTGGTTTGCTGAGGATCGGGAGCGAGCGTTCTGGTGGTGGTAGCGGTCGAGCCGCTTCCCTCACCCGTGAAGTCCTGTGCGTGCTGTCCTACCGAGAAGCAGGAGCTCATGCTGCATACCAGAATCACCAGACAAAGTAGCGAAGAAATGAAACGAACGGAAATTTTCATAACTACCTCCTATGATCAAAAGTACTTTCTATCATCATAGCATACTCCGCAAGAAAAGTCAAGCGATTTTAGGCAAAGTCTGCAAGAAATCGTCGAATTCGCATCAGAATTCCCGCAAAGCAGATGCAACCGATACCCGACAGAAAACGCATCCTCTCCACCCCCAACAAAAACGCCATGCAACAGGCGCAAAAGCAGATCAGAAGCAGGATCCCGCCGCTTTGCACCTGCGTAAGTCCGTACGAGCAAAGACGGTGGTGCAGATGTCCCCGATCTGCCGAAAAGGGGCTTCTTCCCTGCAAAAGACGCCTGGTTGCCGACAAAAGCAGCTCGGTGATGGGATAGGCGAACAGAAACAGCGGAGAGAGGATCCGAGCTCCGAATTCTGCCTCCGTCAGCAGCGGCAAGGAAAGCATGCCAAGCAAAAATCCAACCGTTGCCGAGCCGCAATCTCCCGCAAACAAGCACGCGGGGTGACGGTTGAAAAAGCGGAATGCAAAGCAGGAAAGCGACAGGATCAGCGGCGCATAGGATAGCGCGACCTCGCCCTTGGCAAGATACAGCAAACAAAGCGCCCCACCCTCAATGGCGGCGCATCCGCAAAACAAGCCGTCCAACCCGTCGATCAGGTTGTGCGCGTTGGTCAGAAGCAGCACCCATAAGATCCCGAAGCAAAGCGCACCTCCCGTAAGATCCCCCCGAAGGGATACGGCAAATCCTACGATCAAAAGCTGAAGCAGCAGCTTGCTCCACGCGCCAAGAGGACGGATATCGTCGGCAAGCCCCACCAAAAACAGAAGCAATCCACCCCACACCGTGCAAATAAGCTCCGCCGACCGTACAGGCACAAAAAGGCAGCAGCATAAAAAGCTGACGAAAATCGAAATTCCGCCCGCGCGCGCAACACTTCTGTGATGCATCCTTCGCCCATCCTTCGGCACGTCCACGGCGCCGATGCGCCAAGAAAGCGCCTCCGCAATCGGGGTGAGCGCAAACGACGTACAAAACGCCAGAAATCCAATTCCAAATAACCGCATCCAAGCACCCTCCCGATCGATTCTTCCTTACACGGACACAAAAAAAGAGCTACCCCGTGCAAAACACGTATGTAGCTCTTTTTTACAGATCAACCCTTGATCAACGGATCTGAACGAAGCCAAGCTTCTTTTCGACCTTGGAAAGCGTTCTGCGCGCGTAGTAGGATGCCTCCTCCGCGCCGCGCTTCATTTGCGCCTCCAGCCCTGCCTTATCGGCAAGACGCTGACGGAATTCCTCCTGTACGGGTGCAAGCGCATCGGCGGTCGCCTCGCCAACGGCAAGCTTGAATTCGCCGTATCCGACACCCGCGAACTCGCGCTCGATCTCCTCCAAAGATTTTCCGGTAAAGCAAGAATAAATATTCATCAAATTGGTAATGCCCGGCTTGTCGTCTGCCGCGCGCACCTCGCTGCCCGAATCGGTCACTGCTCGCTTAAACTTTCTGATAATTGTATCCCGATCGTCCAGAATATATACCACCGCGTTGACGTTTTCGTCAGATTTGCTCATTTTTTTAGTGGGATCCGCAAGCGACATGATCTTCATTCCCTGCTTGGAAATCACAGGTGTGGGCACCGTAAAGGTATCGGGATAGATCTGATTGAAGCGCTCCGCGATATCGCGGCAAAGCTCCACGTGCTGCTTCTGATCAATTCCAACGGGCACGACGTCGGTCTGGTACAGCAGAATATCCGACGCCATCAGAACGGGATAGGTGAAAAGTCCGGCATTGATATTGTCCGCGTGCTTGGCACTCTTATCCTTGAACTGCGTCATACGGGAAAGCTCACCGAACATGGTAAAGCAATTCAGGATCCACGCAAGGGACGCATGCTCGCGTACCATAGATTGCACGTACAGCGTGTTCTTTTCGGGATCGAGTCCGCACGCCATGTAAAGCGCCAGCGTTTCATAGGTGCGACGGCGCAGCTCCGCGGGAACCTGACGCACCGTGATCGCGTGCTGATCCACCACACAGTAAAAGGTTTTATATTGCTGTGAATATTCCGAAAAATTGCGTAACGCGCCCAAGTAGTTACCAATGGTCAGATTTCCGCTGGGCTGAACACCGGAATAGGACACCTTTTGTTCTCCAAACATGAAAAGCTCTCCTTGTAAGATTTACTCAAATGGATCCTGCAAAGCGGGATCGGGGACTGCCGTCCTCTCCCCTGACAGTACCCTACATTATAGCACAGCGGTGCCTTGCTTGTCAAGGGGAAAGCCGTTTTTTTCAAAAAAGTCGCCGTGCGTTTGCACGGCGACTGTAAATGTTTTTTTGAAATTATTTCTTGGGCAGGAAGCCGTAGGTCTGGAGCCAAGCGTAGTAGATAGCGGCAGGAGAATAGTAGCATACGTACTCCTCCATATCCTCGTAGAGCTCCGGGTTACCGTCGGTATCAACGGGTGCCTCCTGCTTCTCCATGTTCTCGGCATCAAGCAGGCGGAGATAAACGTTGAGCATATAACCGTCGGGATTCTGCATCTCAGCCTTGTTGGAGTAGATGTAGTTCTTTACGATGTCGGACTGGATGCTCTCAAACTTCGGAATACCGTTTTCGGTGGAAAGCATGATCGCAAGATCTGCTACAACCATCTCAAGCTCCAAGTAATTTCCGCAAGCGTTGATCATCTCGTTAACACCGGTATTCAGCTTGTAAAGGAACTTCACAAGCTCGGTATCCAGCTCGCCAAGCAGCAGGAAGTCAGGATCGGCCTCGGCATCCTCGATCTTAAGGATCACGGGCTCACCCTCCTCAAAGCCACGGTAGGAGGTGCTGCAATCGACTGCAACGTTCTCATTTGCGGTTACGCGAACGTAGGAGAGAATGTAAGAAGGCTCGCGCGTATCGTAGGGATCCTTGGGATCTCTGCTCAGATCAAGCTTGCTGCCCTTATCGGTGAACAGGAAATTCAAGTTCAGAGTTCCGGTGTCACCGGTGGGAACGACCTCCATATCGGTGATGTACTCCAGACCGTTGCGCAAAACCACGTAGGTGTAAACGGTCTTACCGTCAACAGCCTCCTGATATCTCCAGACGTAGGTTTGAGAATTGCCTGCGCTCTCGCGGCAACCGCTGACCCAGTTGAGGAGATTCTCGTTGAAGCGGATCGCTGCCTTGGTCAGTCCCTCGTAAACCTCGATGCTGTACTCATTGGTGTTGTATACACTGAAATCCAGGAATCCGGCACGCTCGGTAATTGCCACACCCTCAAGCGCTGCTCCGTTCTGCGTGTAGGTAATGCTGGTGCTGTAGTTGGAGCGTCTGTTGTAAAGCGTAACCTTTGCGATTTCGTAGTTTCTTCCGGCAACAGCGGTCTGCGTATCGGAATAATCGAAGGTCAGGTTGACACCGACCTGCTTGGTGGTGGTAACGGGGTTGCCCTTCTTGTCGGTGGTGGTAGTGGTCTGTGTCACTGCCTCCTCACCGATGGTGAAGACCGTACCGCCGCTGAGCTGATTTGCGTAAATGTAGAACTCGGTAGCAAGATACTGGCCGGAGCTCTGGGTAGACTTGAACACGTAGATGTTCTTGCCTGCCGCATCACTTGCCTCCAACCAAGCCTTCAGCTCGGGATTCTGAGAAAGAACGTCCTTGGAGTATCCGGTGGAATAAGCAACCTTGTAACCGATCTTGGAATCCACCTGAATGCTGTTGCCCGTGCTTCCCGTGGAGGCTGCGAAGCTTGCGAAATCAAAGCCGAGCAGAGGCTCTACCAAGGAAACGCGGTTCTGCTGCTTTGCACTCTCCCAGATGTCCTGAGACATATCGGGCTCGGGATATGCGATGAACGCGTTACCCGTTGCGTAGATATCCATGATGTATTTGTTGTACTTGTCGCGCTCAACGACCAGGGAGCCGTCCTCCTGCTTGACAAGCTCGTAGTGCAGTCCCTCTTTACCGTACTGCAGAATGTTACGGAACTCTGCGTTGGTGTTCAGGTAGGTCAGGATCTCCATTGCGCGACCGAGATTCTTGGTACGGGAGTAAATGCCGAACATGTTGCTGTATACGTCATCTACGGATGCAGTGGGGTACGCTACCACTACCGGATAGTAGTCTTTCTCGTACTGCTCTACGGCATTGCCGTCGCCCTTGACAAAGCGAACGGCCGCTTTCTTTCCGCTTGCCTCGGCATCACCGAAGTAGCCGTCAAAGCGGAAACGGTTGAGCGTCAGGAAATCCTTTGCGAAATCCTTGTTTGCAAACAGGCTCTGGTATCCCAGAATCACGCTGCCGCGGGAAAGCTCCTCAAGATCGGTGTAGCGATAACCGAATGCGGAGAAGCCGTCGAGCATATCGTAGGTCTCGGGATCGATGTTCCAGTAGTGCGCGAGCATGCTCAGGCACTCCTCATAGGTCGCATCAACGGGAATCACGCCGTTATCGCTCTCAAATTCCTGAACCTGATCCAGGAAATCGTAGAGATACTCGTTTGCGAAGCGATCGATCAACCCCTGTTGGACGTAGCCCTGCTGGCAGTACTTGTCAATCAGAGATTTGTCCAACAGCATGTAGGTGTACTCACCGATCATGTTGTTGTTGGGGATCGCGTAAGTAACGCCCTCCTGCTTTGCAGCAGCCAGCAGAGTGCTGGAAACGTACTCCTTGATCTTCTTGGAGTCACCGGAAAGCTCCTCGTCCAGCTCTGCCAGCCACTCGTTTGCAACAAATCTATCAAACATCTGCTCGCCTGCGATGTAAACGATGTCAACCTGATTCGGTCTTTCGGGCGGATACACGATCTCGACCCAACCGTACTCGTTGACGCGCGTCTCATCGGTCACCGCTGCATCGTCATCCTGCTCGGGCTCCTCGGTAGCGCCGGGAGCCGAGGTTGCATTCTGGCTCGCGATGATCGTTTCGGCAAGCTTTGCCTCATACTCATCCTCAGTGAAGAACTTGACAACCAAATTGGTTTTGAACTTCGACTTACTGATGGTATTCAACTCGTCATTGACGTCTTTTGCGACCTCAGCCGAAACGGGCTCCTTGGAAACGACCCACATCGTCAGTGTCAGTGCGCTTTCCGATGCTGCCTCGGTGATGTCCTCCTTAACGTCGTCATCGGTCTTCTTTCCGCATCCCGTAAGGACGGCGGAAAGGATCATAACCAAACACAACGCAAGACAAATCAATCTGTTCTTCATGTTGATTCCTCCGTAAATGGTGCTTTTGCCGCATGGCAGCCGGACGAGGGCGCCACTCAGACATAGTTATTATAATACCTCTATATTTTACACTATTTTCCCTGTTCTGTCAAGTGAATTTTTTGTGACCGAGGGCAAAGAAAAAACGAAGTGTTCCGTTTCGGACACCTCGCGTTCATAATTGGCGTAAAATGTGCACAATTTTACTCTTGTATTTTTTTGCACTGTGCCGTTTTTAAGCGGCACAGTGCACATAAATTCCATATATTTTTTGTAAATATAGAACAAATTTTTGAATTATTCCATGAAGCCCTTGAGGTGGCGCGCACGGCTGGGATGACGCAATTTGCGAAGCGCCTTTGCCTCGATCTGGCGGATACGCTCACGGGTAATATCAAACTCCTTGCCAACCTCCTCGAGGGTGCGGGTACGGCCGTCGTAAAGACCGAAGCGAAGCTTGATCACGTGCTCCTCGCGGGGAGTCAGGGTATGCAGCTGACGCTCCAATTCCTCACGCAAAATATAGGTAGAGGTTGCCTCTGCGGGAGAGGGGGTATCCTCATCGGGGATAAAGTCGCCAAGATGGCTGTCCTCCTCCTCGCCGATGGGAGTTTCCAGGGAAACGGGATCCTGCGCGATCTTCATGATCTCACGAACCTTTTCGGTGCTCATGCCCATTTTTTCGCCGATCTCCTCGGCAGTGGCTTCCCTTCCGTATTCCTGAAGCAGCTGACGGGAATAACGGGATACCTTGTGAATGGTTTCTACCATGTGCACGGGAATGCGGATGGTACGTGCCTGATCGGCAATGGCGCGTGTGATCGCCTGACGGATCCACCACGTCGCATAGGTCGAAAACTTATAGCCCTTGGTGTAGTCGAACTTATCCACCGCCTTCATCAGACCCAGATTTCCCTCCTGGATCAGATCCAGGAAGAACATACCGCGTCCGACATATCTCTTTGCGATGCTGACGACAAGACGCAGGTTTGCTTCCACCAGCTCCTCCTTTGCGCTCTCATCGCCTGCCATCATGCGCTCCGCAAGATTTTTTTCATCATCGGGAGTCAGAAGCGGAACTCTGCCGATCTCCTTGAGGTACAGACGCACGGGGTCGTCGGTCGCAAGTCCCTCCTGCTCCAGAACGCGCTCAAGATTCTCACCCGTTCCGAACTTTTCGACCTCGCTCTCGATCTGATTCATTTCCTCTGCGGAAATTTCATCTCCGACGAACGCGATCCCGTTATCCTCCAGCTCCTCATAGAGCTTTTCCATCGTATCCGAATCGAAGTCAGCCTCCTCCATCACCTCGTCCAGGTCGCTGACCGAAAGCTTTCCCTTCTTGCCCTTTTCGATCAGGCCGCTGACGTCAAGCGTCTTCTCCTCAACCTTGACCGCTTCCTCGGAAGCTTGTCCGTTGACCGCGTCCTCATTCTTCAGGGTTACATCCTCGTTTGCATTGGTCTTTTTCATGTTTTATCAGCCTTTCCTTTATGTAATTTCGCTTGTTTTTCGCGCAAATACGCAATTTGCGCATTCAGGTCGCCCTCCTTGGCGGCACTTGTTTTGGCTACGTCCTGCAGCACCTCGACGGCAGATCGGAACACCGCGGGTCCGTTTTGCTGCAGCTGCTGTCGGGCGACCACCATTTTTTGGATCCGTCCCATCTCATCGGGCGAGAAATCCGCCCCCAGCAGCTCCGGTGAAAATCCCGTTTCCCGCGCGTGCATGCTCATGACGGCATCAAACACCCTGCGGTGAAATTCGGTGACAAAGTCCTCACGGCACAACGGAACCTCGCCTCTCTCGACTGCGTTCCGATATTCCTCAAAAATAAGCAAAAGTCCAAGGATTGCCTCCTCGGCAGTGGTCGCACGCGGATTTTTGGACGCCTCGGGATTGATGCGGTCACCGTAGTTTTTCAGCGACGCCTGCGCCTCCCGGCTTTCCTTTTCCCGTGCTACCTTATGACGGCGGCGCTGGATCTGCTCAATCGAATTGCGCAGCACGTCAACGGGAATTCCGATCCGCTTGGACGCCGCGTCCATGTAGACCTCGCGCTCGATCGGAGAAGAATACTCCGCGATGATCGCGCAAAGCTCGTTCGATGCCTTGATCCTGTCCGTTCCGATGGAAACGTCGTACTTTGAGAGGATCCGCTCTGCCTTGTGCTCAAATCCCGTTTTGCTTTCCTCCAGCGCGAGCCGCAAGCGGTCAGCGCCGAACTTCTGGATATACTCATCGGGATCCTTGGCATTTGCGAGCTTGAGGACGCGTACGTCCATTCCGACCTCGCCCAGAATACGCATCGCCTTATTCGCGGCGTTCTGTCCCGCCTCGTCCGAATCGTAGGAAATGATGACACGCTGTGTGTATTTCGAGAAAATTCTGGCGTGATCGGGCGTAATTGCCGTGCCCAAGGTCGCCACGGCGTTCTCAAAGCCCGCCTGATGCAAAGCAATCACGTCCATATATCCTTCGCACAAAATCATCTTTTCACTCGCGTAATTTTTTGCAAAATTCAAGGCGAACAGATGACGGCTCTTCTTAAACGCGGGCGTATCCGACGAGTTGAGATACTTGGGCTTGGAATCGTCCAGCACGCGTCCGCCAAAGGCAACGACGTTGCCCGAGGTATCAATGATCGGAAACATCACGCGGTTGCGGAAATAATCGTACGCCCGTCCCGTTTTCTGGCTTTTGCCGCACAGGCAAGCCGCGATCAGCTCCTCATCGGTGTATCCTAATTTGTGCATATGATCGGTCAGTGCCCCGAAGCTGTTAGGCGCAAAGCCCAAGCCAAAATGCTTGATTGTGGCGTCGCTGAGCCTGCGCTTGGTGCGGAAATACTGCATCCCATCACGCCCGAGCTCGCGGTCAAACAGACAGCTGCGGAAGAAACGCGCCGCCTCGAGGTTCATCTCAAAAATGCGGCGACGCGAGATCCCGCCGCTTTCCCCCTGCGCGCTTTCCTGCGGCAGCGGGATCCCCGCACGCGTGGCTAACAGCTCGACCGCGTCGGGAAAATCAAGATTTTCCATTTTTTGAACGAAGGTAATGGCGGAGCCTCCCGCGTGACATCCAAAGCAGAAAAACATCCGCTTGGCGGGAGAAACCGAGAAGGAGGGCGTTTTTTCACTGTGGAAGGGACACCGCCCCCACAGATTTGCGCCACTTCGCTTCAGCGTGACGTAGCGCCCGATCAGCTCCTCGATATCGGTCCTGTCCAAAACCTCCTGAATAAAATGATCCGTAAATCTCATACCGTATATACCTTTCCCTACGCAACGTCAGAGCTTCCAAACCTGAGGGATGAACAGCTCACGGTAGGTTTCGATGGCGTATCGGTCGGTCATGCCCGCGATAAAATCACACACGCATCTCTCCACGCCCTCCTCCTCGATGTTGGAAACGTACAGTGCGGGCATCCGCGTAGGATTCTTGCAAAAGTATTCGTACATGCGCGCGATCATCTCCTGCGCCTTTTTCTCCTCACCCTTGACGACGGGGCTGGTATAGACCGTTTCAAACAGGAATTTGCGCAGTCTGTCGGTTGCCTCCTGAATGTGCGGCTCCATTTTGATCTCGGGCAGGTTCTCGCTCGCGCGGATGACGGATGCCACCATGGTATTGATGCGCTCTCCGTGCGTTTGTCCGAGAATCTCACGCAGATCCGCGGGGATCTCCTCGGTATGAAGAACGCCTCCGCGGCAGGCATCGTCGATGTCGTGATTGATGTATGCGATGCGATCGGCAAATTTGACGATCACACCCTCAAGGGTGGACGCCTGACTTTTTCCCGTATGGTTGACAATTCCGTCGCGGACCTCAAAGGTCAGATTCAGACCCTTGCCGCCGTTTTCCAGCTTATCCACCACGCGCAGGCTTTGCTTGTAATGCGTAAAATCGGGAGAAAAAAGCTCCTGCATGGCGGTTTCGCCCGAATGCCCGAAGGGCGTATGCCCAAGATCGTGCCCCAATGCCGCCGCCTCGGTCAGATCCTCGTTCAGATGTAAGGAGCGCGCGATGATACGTGCGATCTGCGACACCTCCATGGTATGCGTCAGACGTGTGCGGTAATGATCTCCCGCAGGTGCCAGAAAGACCTGCGTTTTGTTCATCAGGCGGCGGAAGGATTGACAGTGCACGATGCGGTCGCGATCACGCTGAAATTCGGTGCGCATCTCGCACGGAACGTAAGGATGCTCACGTCCCTTCGTATTTACCGTCAGGAACGCAAATTTGGACAAGTTCCGCTTTTCCTGCTCCAAAAAGGTTTGACAAATCGTTCCCATAAGCCCTCCCGTTTGACAAAATTTATTGCCGTATATTCATATATATACGCAGAAAAAGTGAAAAACACTTTTTTTCTTCGACATTTTTTCAAAAAACAAAGAAAAAAGATCAAAATGAGAGCCTCATTTTGACCTTTTTTCGATTAGCGGTAATCAAACCGCGTGTTAAGGATCAGGGGAGCATCCTTTCCACCGCTCATTTCGCGCACGCGTGCAAACAAGGCATCCGCGACGGTGGACTTGACCGCGAACAGGATATTGACGCGCTCCGCAAACTGCGTGTCGTCCAGAACCGCCCCAAACCTGGAAAGCTCGGGAAGATAACGCTGATAATCCGAATAGGAGCAATTGAGCGACAGCTCGGTATATTGCTCGTAGGTAATGATATGTGCCGCCTCAAGTGCAAGCCTTGCCGTATGGGAATAGGCACGCACAAGACCGCCCGCGCCCAAAAGGATTCCGCCGAAATAGCGTGTCACCACGACGACCGCGTCGGTCACGCCCGATTTGCGGATGGTATCCAGCACGGGAACGCCTGCCGTGCCCTGCGGCTCGCCGTCGTCCGAATAGCGCGCGACGATCTCGCCCTTCATCATGTACGCCCACACGTTATGTCTTGCATCGGAATGAGAGTTCCGAATCCTTTTGATGAAGGCCTGCGCCTCCTCCTCGCTGCGTACGGGGGCTGCGTTGCCGATAAAAATCGACTTTTTCTCAACAAATTCCGCCTGCCCGCTTCCCTCCAGCGTGGTGTATAAAACCGCATCCAAGCCCGATCTCCTCCGTTATTCCTCACTCGGCTCTTGCCAAGCAGAGTCGTATTTTTTCAGCATGCCGTGCACCTTTTTGTCCACAATCGCGCATACGGTCATGCCATCCTCGCCATATTCCACCGATTCCACGGTTGCCAACTGATAAAGCGTATTGAGTGCTCCGCCCTCGCTGTTCGGAATCTGAAACACGACACGCCGCTTTCCCGCACCCAACATCTCCTGCATCGTCGCAAGCAGCAGATCCAAGCCCTGCCCCGTCTTTGCAGACACGGGAACCGTGTGCGTGTGTGCCGCTTCCTTTCCCATCGAAAGATTGACGGCGGCACCGAGGTCGCACTTATTGAGCACGTAGAGCGTCGGCTTTCCTGATGCTCCCAGCTCGCCCAAAAGCTGCTCGGTCACCTCAAGCTGCGAGGGTGCCTCCGCGTCCGAAATATCGACCACGATCATCAAAAGATCCGCGTATTTTGCCTCGTCCAGCGTGGACTTGAATGCCTCCACCAGATGGTGCGGAAGCTTGCGGATAAAGCCTACCGTATCGGTCAAAAGCACGCTTTCTCCCGACGGAAGCTCGAATTTTCTCGTCGTCGGATCCAAGGTCGCAAAAAGCTTGTCCTCCGCCAAAATCCCCGCATCGGTCAGCGCGTTGAGAAGCGTGGATTTTCCGGCATTTGTATATCCGACGATGGCAATTTTCGGAATGCCGCTACGGTCGCGCGAAGCGCGCATGGTGCGGCGGTTCTTATCCAGAACGCGAAGCTCCTCCTCAAGGGCTACGATGCGATGCTTCATATGCCGACGGTCGGACTCCAGCTTGGATTCACCCGGTCCTCGCGTGCCGATGCCGCCACCAAGACGCGAAAGGTCCTTTCCCTTACCCGTCAGGCGCGGTGCCGTATATTTGAGCTGCGCGAGCTCAACCTGCAATTTTCCTTCGCGGCTGACCGCGTGGAGCGCAAAAATGTCCAGAATGAGCACCGAACGGTCGATGACGCGGATGTCACCTCCAAGATCCTCCTCTAAGTTGCGGATCTGTGAGGGAGAAAGCTCCTCGTCAAAGACCACCAGCTCCACGTTGTTCATCTGACAAAGTGCCGAAAGCTCCTGCACCCTTCCGCTTCCAAGCAGGGTGCGAGGGTTGCACTTGTCCATATTTTGTATCATCTTGGCAACGCAAACGCCGCCTGCGGTATCCAGAAGACGCTCCAGCTCCTCAAGGCTTCGCTCGATCTCCTCGATTCGGTCGCCGCCAAGACAGATGCCGACCAAAATCGCCTTGTTCTCCTGATATTCCATACTAAAAAACCTCCTTTGTTTCATGAAAAAACGGACAAACTGACACGCAGTTCGTCCGTTTCATCAAAACCAAAGCCAAATTACTTTTGAGTAGAAGCAAGTCTCTTCTTGAACTTGTCAACGCGTCCGCCTGCGTCAACAAACTTCTGCTTACCGGTAAAGAAGGGATGGCACTTAGAGCAAATTTCAACTCTTACCTCGCCGCCCTTGGTGGATCTGGTTTCTGCAACTTCGCCACAAGCGCATCTGATGATGCAGGTTTCGTAATTAGGATGGATTCCGTCTTTCATGTTCATGTACCTCTTTTCAAAAATTTGATGTTCCTTGACATCGGAGAGCCGCATCGGGTGCGACAAACAAAAGTATTATATCACACAAAGTATAGAATTGCAAGCCTTTTTCAGAAAAAAATCAAAAAAACTGTAAAAAGAAAAGCAGAGTCAAAAAACTCTGCTTTTTTGCTTGCGCTCATAGAAAATCGAATAAGGGATCGAAGGAGAGTAAAAAGCGAAACTCAAAAATTGTCTTGAACAAGAAGTTCAAGCCCTCGGTCTATTAGTATCAGTCAGCTCAACGCATTACTGCGCTTACACCTCTGACCTATCAAACTCGTAGTCTACAAGTGACCTTACCTAATCAAGTTAGGAGGGATATCTCATCTTGAAGCCTGTTTCACGCTTAGATGCCTTCAGCGTTTATCATAACCGCACGCGGCTACCCAGCTATGCACTTGGCAGTACAACTGGTGCACCGGAGGTGCGTCCGACCCGGTCCTCTCGTACTAAGGTCAGCCCTTCTCAAATATCCAACGCCCACGACAGATAGGGACCGAACTGTCTC
>JAFVXH010000001.1 GCA_017501225.1 Clostridia bacterium | reverse complement strand
TTCTCTTTGAATTTACGAGATCTCTTTCGCACATGCTTTCTTGCTCTGTACTTTGTCTCTTGTTGTTCAATTTTCAATGACCTTGCCGCCACTCTGCGCGACAGCCTTGTTATTATACCACCTTTGTTCCCTCTTGTCAAGACCTTTTTTTAATTTTTTTCAAGTTTTTTTGAAATTTTTGAAGGTCTTTCCGTTCGGAGGTAGCTTGGGTAGTCTATCATTTTTTTCGGCATTTGTCAAGTATTTTTTTCATTTTTTGGAGCTTTTTTCACATTTTTGATTTTTTGAACAGTTTTTGCACGACATTTTCTATGACATTCTATCAAAAAGTGAAAAAACCGTTGGCAAATTGACACGAAGCACCATTTCCCGCCGTCCGGGTGCCTTACGTGCGCGCACGCATATATGATATTATGAAGAATCAAACGCTACGCCCTTGCAAGCTCCTGCGTGCCGTTTCTGCTCAGAGCTTCAGCAAACGGTATGCATTGCGGTGTGCGATATTTTCAAACATCTCTTGCGTAATGCTGCCACTCTTGAGAAGATCAAACAGAATCTGCGGCTGACGGATCACCTGATCGCTAAAGCAGATATCCGTGCCGAACAGGATCCGCTCGTGGAATTCCCGCATAAAGGCGCCTGAATACTCCATATCTCGCAGCATGGCATTTGCGCCGCTGTAGGCAGAAAGATCCACCCACAAATTCGGATAGGCTCGCATCAGCTTTGCGACGCGTCCCTCCTCCGCGACGGGATAGGAAGGATATCTGTATCTGTCCTCGGGAGAGCGAAGCGTTGTGATCTCTGCCCAGAACGCAGGGCCGTGACCGATGAAGATCAGATCGGGATAGCGCTCCAAGCATCCCTCCAGCTGCGGCATGCCGGGATCGTCATAAATGCCGTAGCTGTACCCCAAGCACCCCGTCATATCAAACAACAACGGGAGACCTTGCTTCTGCACGCAACGCAGAAGATTTTGAAGCTTTGGATCACGCCATTCCATATTCGGCATCACCTCGCCGATACCGCGGCATCCAAGTTTTTGATAATGCTCCAAAAGAATCCCTAACGGTGCGTCCGACGAATTGAGCAGTGCGCGCGGATCAACGTTACAAAACGGGACAAACGCTCCGCCCGATTCGTTTGCAATGTCGATCACCTCTCCAACCGATTGCGGCATGTACAGCTCCGGACCAAGCACCGGCAGGATCGCAGCGCCCGTGATGTTCAGCTCGCGGTAACGCTCCTTTACCTGCTCGGGCAGAGCCATCATAAATCGCCCGTCCGGAGTCGGATACTGATACTTGTAAATATGCGCATGAATGTCAAAAAACATCGTCTGATCCTCGCTTTCGTTGTAATCTCAACGGCATTCTTCCAAGTGGTACAATGATAACACAGCCTCCTGATACCTGTCAATAGAGCAAATCGTCAAAATGGTGTCGGATATTGACGATTATTGCCAGCACTGATATCAGGCGCGCCCTACTTCATCGTTCGTCGCTCGATCGCTGCGATCAGTGCATCGTTAGCCTGAATTTTGAGATAGATGCACCCATCCTCCCCATGCAGTGTCAAAAGACGTGCATCCGCGGGAAGGAGCTCGCCGATATAGCTGTACACCCGCGCATTCTTGGTGCGCCTTGCGATCTCCTTTCGGCTTTGCGGCGTAATATCCTCGATCTGCTCGACCTCAGAAAGAGAGATGCGGCAAACGACGCTTGCATACCTGCCGTAACGCTCGGTAATCACAAAATCCATGGGAGCTCCGTCATCGCCTTCCCTTTTCTCTACCGCGTAGCAATAAGAGCGCAGCAGATAACGAAAGAGCACCACCAAGGCTCCCATCAGCGAGAACGCGCCTACCACCCGCAGAAGCGCGGGCAGAAACACGCTCGGAATCCGTGCCGAGCCAAAGCATGCAACGGCGAGTAAGAGCAGTGCGATCAAAAGTCCTTTTTCACGCTTTTTTTGAGAGCTCGGCTTATAGCAATACATCGCCGTTGCCTCCCTCCCGACGCAAAGACTCTTCGAGCAATTGCCTTGTCAGCTCGGGGGCGGCACGCCCCTTGGTCTTTGCCATCACTTTGCCGATCAGCGACTGCAGCGCCGCCGCTTTGCCGGCTTGATAATCCTCGACGGCACGCGGCATCTCGGCGATCGCCTCCTGCACGTAGCCTGACAAAAGCTCTTCGTCGCGGATCTGTCCGAGTGCCTCGCGCTCGACGATCTCACCGGGCGAGAAATCCACATCCAGCAATCGCAGGATCAGCTTTTTGGCAACGGACGAGGTGATCACGCCATCCCCCATCAGGCTTGCCAGCTCCGCCATGCGCTCGGCGGAGATCGGAGAGGAAAATTCCTCCCCCTCACAGTAGCGAAGAAGCTCTGAGAGCACAAGCCCTGACAGCAATTTGGGATAAGAGGTCTTCTCTGCCGCCTCCTCAAAATAAGCCGTCAGAGAAGGATCGGACGTCAGGATCGCCGCGTCCTCCGACGAAATTCCGAACTGCTCGCTCAAACGGCGGCGGCGTGCCCGCGGAAGCTCCCCGATCTCTTGCCCGATCGCATCGATCTGCGCATCCGCCAAACGGATCGGCGGCAGATCCGCCTCCTCGATAAAACGGTAATCGTCGGCACGCTCCTTGGTTCGCATTAGAACCGTTTCGCCCGTCTTCTCATCATATCGGCGAGTCTGGGAGAGAACGCATTCACCGCGCTCCAGAAGCCCGATCTGACGGCTTGCCTCGTATGCGATCGCCTTTTCCACAAAGGAAAAGGAGTTGATATTTTTGATCTCGGTGCGAGTACCCAGAGAGTCGTCCCCTTCTTTGCGTACCGAAAGATTGACGTCGCATCGCATCGAGCCTTCCTGCATTTTGCAATCCGAGATCCCGCACGCGACCAAAATCTCGCGCAAGGCGCGCAGATATGCCGAAGCCTCTCCTCCCGAATGAAGAACGGGAAGGCTGACGATCTCAATGAGCGGAGTGCCGCACCGGTTTCCGTCGATGAAGGTCTTGTCCCCCACGTGCATCAGCTTCCCCGCATCCTCCTCAACGTGGATGCGCGCGATGCCAACCGTTTTTTCGACTCCCTCAACGTCAACGGTCAGACTTCCGTCCTCGCAAAGCGGAAGATCGCCCTGCGAGATCTGATAGCCCTTTGGCAAATCGGGGTAAAAATATTGCTTTCGTGCGGCAGTGCTGACGCGGCGGATGCGACATCCAAGGGCAAGTCCTGCCTTGACGGCAAGCCTGATCGCCTCACGGTTCCAGGTCGGAAGTGCCCCGGGAAGCCCCTGACATACGGGACAGCAAGCGGTATTCGGCGGCAAGCCGAATTCAGTCGAGCAGGCGCAAAACAGCTTGGTTTTGGTTTTCAGCTCCACGTGGACCTCAAGTCCCACGACAAGCTCGTATCCTCTCATACCCTCACCTCCCAAGCAGCACTCTGCGGGCACTCCAGAAGGGATGCGACCGAAAATAGGACCGATTCTCCGTGCGGAGCGGCGGTCAACTGAATCGAAAGAGGCAATCCGCTCCCCTCCTCCGTTCCAAACGGCAGAGAAATCGCGGGAAGTCCCGCCAGATTTGCGTAAACGGTGCAAAGATCGGCGTGATACATCTGAGTCGGTGTGCGGATCTCTCCGACGGAAAACGCCGTGGTGGGCGTGGTGGGAGAAAGGATGACGTCGAACTCCGCAAAGGATGCCAGCATCCGATCCCGAATTTCCTGACGGAATACGCGTGCGCGCTCGTAAAAATCCGCACGATGCTCGGCTTGCAATACGTAAGAGCCGAACAAAATTCTGCGCACGGTTTCCTTTCCGAGCAGCTCACCGCGCGTATCGGTATACAAATTCAAAACGCCGTCACTGTGATCGACGCGGCTTCCGTAGCGAATGCCGTCAAAGCGTGCAAGATTGGAGGATGCCTCCGAGGACATCAGCACGCTGTACGCCGCCAGAGCCTTATGCGGAGAAGGCAGTGTAAAGGGCAGGACCGTAGCACCCAGCGCCGCAAGTCGCTCCTTGGCGCGCTCCAGCGCCTCCCTCTGTGCGGGGGATGCGAGCCCCTCTCCCTCCAAAAGTCCTACGCGTAAATTCCCTTTTGGAATCGGGAGCGGAGAAAGCGAGATCGACGTATCGTCCCGTTCGTCCCTTTTTGCAAGCAGGGAAAGCAAAAGCCTGCAATCCTCTGCCGTATGCGTCAGCAGTCCCACGGCATCCATGGAGGATGCAAGGGAGATCAGACCGTATCGGGAAATGACTCCGTAGGTCGGCTTCAATCCGACAACACCGCAAAAGGATGCGGGCTGACGGACGGATCCGCCCGTATCCGAGCCCAGCGCAAAGCACGCCATGCCCGCAGACACGGCGGCAGCAGAGCCTCCCGACGATCCTCCCGCGACGCGCGACGGGTCGTACGGATTGCGCGTGGGATAGAACGCGGAGGACTCGTTGGAGCTTCCCATGGCAAATTCATCCATATTCAGCTTTCCAAGCAAAACCGCGCCCGCGTCCTTCAATATCTGAATGACGGTTGCGTCATAAGGAGGCACGAAATGCTCCAAAAGCTTTGACGCGCAGGTCGTGCGTATCCCCTTGGTAGAAAAATTATCCTTTGCGGCATACGGAATGCCGTCCAGCTCCGAAAGAAGCTCCCCTTTTGCTCTGCGCGCGTCCGACGCGCGCGCTGCACAGAGCGCCCCCTCGGCATCTACCGTCAGATACGCACCGATCTCTTGGTTTTTCTCCTCGATCCGCCGCAAAAACGCACGCGTCAGATCCTCGGAGGAATACTCGTTTGCACGCATGGCAGCCTGATGCTCCCCGACCGTGCGAAATAACCAATCTCTCACGTCAATCCTCCAGTGTGCGCGGAACGCACAGATAACAGTCCTCTGTCATCGGAGCGAGAGCAAGAAGCGCGTCACGCTCCAGACTCTCTCCGATTTCATCTGCACGCAGCTCCCCGTAATTCTTCGGTTCGTGGGAAAAGGCATAAGAATCACAAGCCTCACTCTCCTCCGTCTGCAAAACGGAGGAAAAGGCAATCATCCCCTCAAGCTCCCAAAGAAGCCTTGCGCGGTTTTCCTCTTTGATGTGAATGCGGCATCTCGCCGCCAAGGACAGAAGCTCCTGCTCCGAAAGCGTTGCCATACCCATCCCCCTTTCCTGTCTGCCCGATCGGTCGGGCATGCTTTTTGTTAGTATTCTTATTTTCCAACGCAAAAATGTGAAAAGATCTGCGAGATGATATCCTCCGTGACAGCGCGTCCGTCAAGCTCGGAGAGCGCGCGCATCGCCGCCTCGACGTCCGTGCAGCAAAGATCGGTTGCAAGCCCGTCCCGCAGTCCCTTCTGTGCCGCACGAAGCGCGCACAGTGCCGCGAACGCCGCACCGTGTTGGCGCGCGTTGCTCAGGATCGCGTCGTGCCTTGTGTCAAGGCTGCCGTCGCAAAAGAGCTGTTCTACGGTGTCACTCAGCACAGAGAAGCCTTCCCCGCTTTGCACCGAAATCGGAATGACGTGCGCAAAGTGCGCGCGATAGAATGCATCCTCGCACGCCCCAAGATCGCTCTTATTCAGCAGCGCTATCACCGTAGCACTGCTCGTAGCAAGCTCCTCGGCAAGCAAGAGATCCTCCCCGTCGGGTGCGCGGCTGCCGTCAAAGACCGCAAGGATCAGCTCCGCGTCGGTCAGTGCCTTCCTTGCACGCTCGATTCCGATCTTCTCAACCGCGTCCTCGGTCCTATGAAGCCCAGCCGTATCAAACAAACGCAAGGTCACACGCCCGAGCGTGGCGCTGTCCGAAAGAATATCGCGCGTCGTTCCCTCAACGTCGGTCACAATGGCGGCATCCCGCCCCAGAATACGATTGTAAAGCGAGCTTTTGCCGACATTGGGCTTGCCGCAGATGACGGTGGCAATTCCTTCGGCAATGGCATGTCCCGTGCGGTAGGTCTTGATCAGATCAAGAAGGGACGCTTCACACGCATCCAGAGCGGCAAGCATCTCCTCGCGGTTCATATCCTCCAGATCCTCGTCGGGATAGTCGATCTTGACGTAAATGCTGGCAAGGATCTTGCACATCGAGTCGTAAATTTCACCGACGCGCGCGGATACTTTTCCCTGCATACCGTTGTGCGCAAGAGCCAGCTGCTCCGCGCTTTGTGCCTCTAAAATATCCCCGAGTGCCTCGGCGGCGGAAAGTCCCAACTTGCCGTTGAGGAATGCGCGACGGGTAAATTCCCCCGCCTCCGCGGGGCGCGCGCCTGCCGCGATGAGTGCCGACAGCACGGTCTGCGTCAAAAGGATTCCTCCGTGACAGCAGATCTCTACGGTATCCTCTCCCGTAAAGGAAGCGGGCGCGCGGAAGCAGGTCGCGATTCCGTCGTCGACCGATCTCCACTCACCGCTTGCGTCCGGAGCAAGGATCTTTCCGTAAATCGCCTGTCTTGCAGGCATTTGTGTCAACCTTTTTTGATTGTGCGGGCAGAATACGCGCTCGCAGATCTGCAAAGCCTGACTGCCCGATACGCGAAGCATCGCAACGCCGCCCTTTCCCCGCGGGGTGCTGACGGCGGCAACGGTATCGTCTATCATCATCGTTCTTCTCCTCTCGGAAGCCGAAATAAAGCATGGGGGCAAGCTTTTGCAAGCCGCCCCCGAAGATTTGTCAATCCTCTGCGCTATCGAAATCAGAGGTGCCGCCTACCTTCTCATCGTCCAAAAACATGACGATGCGGCGGTTGTTCTCCGAGCCGATGGAATTGGTGGAAACGCCCGCAATTCCCTGTACCTCGGAGTGAATGATTCTTCTCTCGTAAGGGTTCATGGGCTCAAGCATCACGCTCTTCTTTGCCTTGACGACCTTTGCCGCCATACGGCGAGCGAGCGCGCGCAGTGCCTCCTCACGCTTTGCGCGATATCCCTCAACATCCAGAGTCACCTTGACGTATTCTCTCTTCTCGCCCTTGACCTTCTTGTTTGCGGCAAGGTTTGCAAGATACTGCAGAGAATCCAAGGTCTCTCCGTGGTGGCCGATCAGAAGACCTGCTCCCTCACCGTCTACGGTGACGGTCACGTCCTCGCCCTCGCCCTTCTTCATCTGAACGGTAAGCGTGTTAAGTCCCATATCGGCAATGACGGTCTGAATGAACTCCAGAGCAAGATCCGCGCCACTTAAGGTATAGGTAGCCTTTACCTTCGCATCGCACGCGCCGATGCCGAGGAAGCCGCGCTTCGCCTCCTCCAAAACGGTAAATTCGATTGCTTCTTTGGCAACGCCCAGCTGTGCTGCTGCCAGCTCATATGCTTCTTCAACGGTTTTTGCCGTTACTTCTATTTCTCTTTTCACTGTTTTAACTCCAATTTCTTATCAGTCTTCTTGCTCGGAGGTGGTTTCATTCTCGGAGCTCTTTTTCTTATCCTCGCGCTTTTCGCGATCGTCTGTCTTCATCTTTTCCGCACCCACGGGGGTGTTCTTCTTTGCCTTCTGCTCTCTCTCCTCGCGCTCGCGTGCCTCGATCGCAGCCTTACGCGCAAGTCCGCGCTCACGGGTGTCCTCGAAGTCCTCGTCGTCGATATAGTGCAGAGAACGTACGTTTCCTACGGGCTCGTTCTTCTTGGCAGGGCCCTTCTCCGCGTGCTTTGCAGCCATTTCCTTTGCCGCACGCTTATAATCCTCCTCGGTAAAGGTGGGAAGCGGCATCACCTTGGAGATGATGAACTGCTTCAGCAGGCTCACAAAGCTTCTGAATACCCAGTACACACCGATCAGAGCGGGGACCATGAAGGTAAAGAAGGTCGACATCAGGGGCATGCTGATATCCATGATGCTGTTGGAGCATGCGGTCTGACGGTCAGGCTCGCCCGATGCCGAGGTGGTAGCGGGCTGAAGCATAAACTTGCGGTTGAGCTTGGAGGTCAGGAAATAGGATACGAAGGTCAGAACGGGTACGATCAGGAGGATCCAGTTCAAGCCGCTAAAGCTAAGGCTGGGAGTCAGACCGAAGTTCAAGCCACCGATGGTGAAATTCGGGATCTCCTCGACCATGGTCCCAAGGGAGTCGACAAGCTCTCCGCCGTTGGAGAAATATTGGAAGTTTCTCAGGCCGTCCAGAATTCCGATGCCCTGCTCCTTGATCTCGGCAAGCAGCGTGATGGTGTTCTGGGTGTTTCCGCCGATCGCGCCACCCATGCCGCCCGCTGCGCGCGATGCGGAATAGAATGCCTTGAGGGCGCTCTCGACTGCGTTGGTTTGTCCCAGCACGTAGTGCAAGGGATTCATGACGATGCTATACAGCGCCATAATGACGGGCATCTGCACCAAAAGGGGCAGACATCCGCTGAATTGGTTGAAGTTTTCCTGCTGATAGAACTCCTGGATTTCCTGCTGCATCTTCTGCATGGTCACCAGGTCGGTGCGTCCCGCATACTTTGCGCGGATCGCCATCTCGCGGGGACGAAGCTCCGCCTGGCGGATGGAATTCTTCTGCTGCTTGATGGCAAAGGGCAGCATGACGATCTCGACAAGAATCGCAAACAGGCAAATACCGAGAATGTAGTTGCCAAATCCCAGGTACTTGGTGATCCAGTTGAGTACCGTACCGATGGCGGTCAGGAGCATATCCAGAATTCCCCCGCCCGAGGTCAGGTCGATCTTGGTCTTCATCGAGTTGATCAAAAGCTCTACGTCTGCCTTGTTAAGCTTGGTAATATCCACGCCCTCGAGCTTTTGCTCGTGCCCTGCCTTCAGGGAATCGTTCGCCTTGGTGATGACGTGCTGTACCGCCTCTAAGCTGAGCATCGCTCCGCTGTCCCGCGCTGCCTTATCCTGCGCGTCCTCGTTGACCGTTGCGTCGCTGAAGGTTTCGAGCGTCATGTCGTAGCCGCGGTATGCCGCGATCAGCATCTGCTGGGTATCCAGCTCCGCCGTGCAAGCGGCAGAGAGCATATTCGCGATCTTTTTCAGCTGTACCGCCTCAAGACCGTGCTGCTCCATTTGCTCCGCTGTGAGGATAAACTGATCCCCATCAACGTTGATCTGTTTTTTGGGTGCCCCGCCTCCGCAGCTGACGAGAACGGTGGCAACCAAAAGGACGAGGACCGTAAGAAGTGCGATCCGTCCCGTAATTTTCTTGGTTTTGAGTTTCATTTCTTTTCCCCTTCTGTAATATTGGGATCGTGCGTTGCCGATGATGCGTCTTGTCACGCAACGCCGTGACAGTCAGTTGTGCTTGTCCTCTGTGTCGGGATCATACTTCCCCAATCCGTATTCCTCCGGATAAAAATACTTGCTCATAGGCTTTGCGGGATATCTTGGCGCACGCAGTCCGTATTCGGGCACGGGGTCCCACCCCGCGCGTCCAAACGGCTGACAGCGCAAGATCCGTCCCACCGCCAGAACCGTTCCCGCAAAAAAGCCTCTTTTTTGCAGTGCCTCAATGGCGTAGGAGGAGCAGGTCGGGTAAAACCGACAGGTCGGTCGCTTCTTCAAGGGTGACAAATATTTCTGATATAGGCGAACAAGCCAGATCGCAAGTCGCTTCATACCGTATCCTGCTTGCGGAACATTTCAAGCTTTGCAAAGCCTCGACGCAATTCCTTTTCCACGTCGGTGGATTTTGCCAGAAGGATCCCGTCGCGCGGACTGATCACAATCAAAAATCCCGTGCGCAGCTCGGGCTCGACGGCACGGTATCCCGCACGCAGAATTCGTTTTGCGCGGTTGCGCTGTACGGCACCGCCCACCTTCTTGGTGACGGCTACTCCCAAACGGTTATAATACTTCTTTTGCGGGTGCTCCTTCATCAATCGGGCAGCCGCCCAATCCTTGAGAACGAACACCGAGAGGTATTTGCCCGAATAGCGCTTCCCTCTTTGAAAGGTCTTGTTGTAAAGGTGATGTTCCTTAATGGTTGTATACTTCATTTTGCCATCCTTGATCCTTGTGTTGCAGCTTCCGTTGGTAGTTTGAGTCTTTTGGTCCGAAAATAAAGATTTCCTGCAAATAAAAACGCCGACAGCGAGGGGCGCGAAACGCTTCATCGACAGCCGGTGTTTTTATGTGGGAATTGACGCGTAGCGGTCAAGACCGCTATGTCAAATCAATAGGTCAGTCTTTTTCTGCCTTTTGCGCGTCTTCTCTTGAGTACGTTTCTGCCATCAGCAGTTTTCATTCTTTTTCTGAAGCCGTGCTCCTTTTTTCTCTGACGCTTTTTGGGTTGGTAAGTTCTGAGCATCGTATGCACCTCCTTTAATTTGAATCGGAAGCGTTCGCTTTTCAGCAATTAAACACGCTTTTACACAATGACAGTGTATATTATACTTGATTTCTTCCGATTTGTCAAGCGTTTTTTCAAAAAAACTTCCCGCAAAAGTAATTTTTTCCGCGCTTTCTGTCAACGCGCGCGGGCATCTTTTCCCAAAAGGTATTTGGTATATGCGGAAAACGCCGACGGAATGGCAAATTTGGAAAACAGCTCTGCGTTCGGCACCAGCATCATGCCTCCCTCGCCGTGCCAGCCGTCAAACTCCGCTGAGATGCGCACGGAATAGGCGATCATATGCCACTCGATATGCGTAAAAATATGCTTGGCATCCTCGATCCGCTCAATGCGCAAGGGCTCGACTCCCAGCGCGCGCAGATATTCCGTCGCCACGTCCCGATCCAGATGCCCCTCGGTATTGGGAAGCTCAAACAAGCCTGCCAGAAGTCCCTTTCCCGCTCGCTTGCACAGCGCGGTCCTGCTCCCGTCGCGGATCAGGAATACCGTGCGCTCCTCGATCCTTCTGGGCTTTTTGGGAGCCTTGACGGGAATTTGTGCGCAAAGCCCCTCCCGGCTCGCCACGCAAACGTTGCGCAGAGGGCATTCCTCACATTTGGGCGCACCGTTCGGAACGCAGACCGTTGCTCCCAATTCGATGAGTGCCTGGTTAAAATCTCCCGCGCGATCGGGGATGATCGAAGACAGCGCGTCGCGAAGTCCCTTTTTGGTTTGCGGCAGCGTAATATCCTCGTAAGAGCCGATCAGACGGGTCAGCACGCGCAGGACGTTTCCGTCCACCGCAGGAACCCTTTCGTCATATGCGATGGATGCGATTGCCCCCGCCGTATATTCCCCGATCCCCGACAGCCCTCGGAGCGCTTCATAATTCCGTGGTAACACTCCTCCGTGCTGCTCCATCACGCTCCTTGCCGCACGCTGCAGATTGCGTGCGCGGCTGTAATAGCCAAGTCCCTCCCAGAGCTTGAGAAGCTCGTCCTCAGAAATGCTTGCCAGCGAGGCAACGTCGGGACAAGCCTGCAAAAAGCGGGCATAGTACGGCTTTACCGCCTCCACGCGCGTTTGCTGGAGCATGATTTCGGAGATCCAGATACAGTACGGATCCCTGGTTTTGCGCCATGGCAGATCTCTCCGCGAACGATCGTACCAATTCAGCAATGCCTCGACCGAGGCTGTGTTCAACGTCTTGTTCATAAGCATCCTTCTGTGCAATTTCTTCCCCTTCATTTTAGCACATACCACACCGATTGTCAACCGAGATGGGTGGTTTTGGTGACTCGCAGCAAGCAAAAAAGGGAGGAAAGGCAAGCCTTTCCTCCCAAGTGTTTTCAATTCAGAATCAGTCTTCCTTCTTCTTAGTCAAGGTAAGAGCCGCGCCGGATACCAACAGGATCACAGCAATGCCGCCGATCACAGTAGACTGGCAGCCCTCTGCTGCATCATCAGCAGGTGCCTCGGTCGTGGGAGCCTTGGTGGTAGAAGCGGACGTGGGAGCCGAGGTGGGCTCTGCGGTGGTGGACACTGCAGTGGTAGCCTGAGTTGCCTCAGTGGTAGCCTGGGTTGCCTCGGTCGTAGCCTGGGTTGCCTCGGTCGTAGCCTGAGTTGCTTCAGTAGTAGCCTGCGTTGCCTCGGTAGTAGCCTGCGTTTCCTCAGTCTCGTCGGGAGGCGTTACAACAGCGCCGGGGTTCGCGGAATCGGGCGTATAATCGGGAACGATCTCCTCGATGATGCAGGAAGGATCCTCGGTGGGCTTGTCAGCACCGCGACGAATGGTGCTGTTCTCCTCGGAAACGGGAGTTCCTGTTGCACACAGGGTTTCATCGCCACAGGTGTTAGAGGCCTCGCTCTTACGGTCAATCAGCATCGAAACACCGAAGTCGGAGCAATCCTTAAAGGAGATCTGAGGGCTGATGCCGCCCCAAGAGGTGATCTCGCCGACGAATCCGCCTACGTTATCGATACCCATGATCATACCATTGTTGATGGAGCCAACTACAGCAACAGAGTTCTGTGCCCAACCAACCATTGCACCAACGTTGTGGTTGGAGCCGACCATGCCGGAACCGTTCTCGGCGTAGCCCTTCATAACCATACAGGTACCGGTATTGCGGGAATTGGTAATATCGCAGGTGCTCACTTCAACAGGCATGCCGGCAGAGGGAGGCTGAGCAACGGCAACCATACCGCCAACGCTCTGGCAGCCGTACAGGTCTCCGGTGTTGGTGCAGTTGATGATGGTGGTGTTTTCGTACTCACGCGCAACGATACCGCCGGTAAAGCGGGAGCTGTTGATCATATCTGCCATGTTCATGCAGTTATCGAACACTGCACGGAAGGAACACATAACGAAGCCTGCCAAGCAGCCGTGGTCATGAGCGTCTGCATTATAGATAAAGCTGCACTCGGGACCTACGATAAAGTTCTTGATGGTAGCGTCCGTTACGGCTGCAAACATTGCAAATCCGCCGTAATCAGCTGCGTTTTCTTTATTGCTGGCCTCAATATTCACAACAAGATTGTTGACCATATTGCCCTGGCCGTCAAAGGTTCCGTTGAAGGCCTTGGTGGGCTGATCGTTGATCGCATCGCTGGGGATCCAACCGATGGGATTGAAATTGCTGACGCCGGTAAAGTCAACGTCGTTTGCAAGGTAAACGGTCTTACCCGCAAAGGATACGCCTTTAACGACCAGAGCGTCCAATGCCTTAAAGCCGGCAACGTCGGTGATCTTATACGCGGTCTCAGTCAGTTCAGTAGCATCCGCAACGGTCTTCAGATCGGTCATAGGCTTTGTGTCTACGTAACGAACACGGGCGGTCGAATAACCGACCGTCTCAGCGGTGGTGTCACCTGTTGCGTAGATCGGCGCGATGATGCTTACCATGGTAAGCAGTGCCGCCAGCATCAGTGTGTAAAACTTAATGTGCTTTCTCTTCATTTGTAGAACTCCTCCTGTTTTTGTTGCTTGGTTTGGTTATTATGTACGCACGGAGGTCAACCCTCCGAACGGATACACCGAAGGTCACATCGTCCTGCCCTTATCATTCTATCCCGCAAGCCTTACGCTTGCTCACGGTATTTGGTATTTTTTACGTGCGCGAATACCGTATCGGGCCGATATCTATATTTGCATTTTAGCATATTTTGATGGAATTGTCAATAAAATCTGTATCCTATCAGCGAATTTTGGTGTACTGCACAATTCATGACAACGGGTTTTGTGCAATTGAACAATTTCTATCTCACGAAACCAAGCAAAATACAATTCTTTACACAAAAAAGCCTACCGCTTGGGAGGAAAATCAGACAAAAACGCCTCCGTATGGGCTTTGATCTCCTTCCGCATCAGGAGCAGAACTGCCAGATTGATCAGTGTAAGAGCCGCAAGAGATGCGTCCGCGATTCCCCAGATCTTGGCGGGTGGCGCCATGGCGCCGATGAGGATACACGCTCCGACCGATATCAGATAAGCAACCGCGTATCCCTTCTTTTTGGTCAGGAATTGCAAGCACTCAAGCCCGTACTGTCCCCAACAGATGACCGTGGCGTATCCGAAGCAAAGGATGGCGATCCCGAAAAAGCCCTCTGCCCAGCTCCCGAGCACCGAGGAGTATGCGCGGATGCTCATCATCACACCGTCCGATCCAAAGGACTGTACCTGCTCCCAATTGACAAGCAGAACAAGTGCCGTGGCGCTGCAAAGAAGGACGGTATCCACGAACACCTCAAAGATTCCCCAAATCCCCTGCTCTGCGGGAGTGCGCGCATTGGATGCCGCATGTGCGGTGGGCGCCGTTCCGCATCCCGCCTCGTTGGAGAGCAAGCCCCGCATCGCCCCCGTTCGCAAAGCACTTGAGGTCAGAAAGCCGAAAAATCCGCCCAGCGCGCTTTTGGGCGCGAAGGCGTCCCGCAGAATCAGCGACAGAGCTTGCGGCAGCTCCCTTCGGCAAAGAATCAGCACGGCAAGCGAGAGAACGATGTATCCCACCGACATCACGGGAACGAGGATCTCGGTCAGGCGGGTAGCACCCCGCGTTCCAAAGCGAAGCACGGGAAGGCTCAAACACAAAAGTAGGAGCCCACTTGCCCACCGCGGGATCCCCCACACACCCGCGAACGCGCTGCTGACGGCGTTGACCTGAATGACGCAGCCCATGCTCAACGCGTCCACGATCATCAAAGCCGCGAATACACAGGCGATCACCTTCCCCACACCCACCGTCCTCCGGGCAGTAAAGCAATCACGGATGTAATAGACGGCACCCCCGAAAAAGCCTCCGTCCTCCCGCACGCGCCGATGCGAAACGGCAAGCGTGATCTCGGCATATTTGAGGATCATGGCAAACAGGGCGCATACCCACATCCAGAAAATGGCACCTGCTCCGCCGATCCAGAGGGCGTTCGCGACACCGACGATGTTTCCGACGCCAAGCGTCCCCGCAAGCGCCAGACTCATCGCCCCCAGAGGGGAAACTCCGCGCCTTCCGTTCTGCGGCGGTGCGGGACGCGTCAGTGCCCATAGCATCCTTTTGGGGGAGCGCAGAGGCTGTCCTTTTAAATAGAAGGTAAAAAACACACCGACACCGATCAAAAGAGGGGGAACAAAGCCGCCCTCAAGCAACCACACAAGCATGGATTCTCCTCTCCCGATTCCACAAAAAATATCCCGAAAAGGGCTCGCTTCCATTCTATGAGTCGGCTTTTTGTTCTATTCGTCGCAAAAAACGATTTTTTAGCACACAAATCCCCCTCGTGCACAATGCATTTGTTAATATACTGTGAATATTCCAAAAAAAGGCTTGATTTTTCCAGAAATAGGTATACAATAAGAGCATGAGTTGGCACTCAAGACAGTAGAGTGCTAACTTTTAGAAAGAAATATTTTTCCAGACACAAATCAAGGAGGATTTCAAATCATGAATATCAAACCGTTGGCAGATAGAGTGGTCGTAAAGGCTGTCGAGGCCGAGGAAAAGACCAAAACCGGCATTTTGCTGACTGCTGCCGCGCAGGAAAAGCCGCAGGTTGCAGAGGTTGTAGCGGTCGGTCCCGGTGCATACTCCGAGGACGGCAAGCTCATCCCCATGGAGGTCAAGGTTGGTGATAAGGTCATCACCGGCAAATACTCCGGCACCGAGGTCAAGATGGACGGTACCGAGTACACCATCGTAAAGCAGAGCGACATTCTCGCAATCGTGGAATAACACATTGGAAGCAATCTACAAATCAATAGAAATCAAGAGGTATTAAGCTATGGCAAAGGACATTCTTTACGGAATTGAAGCACGCGACGCACTGGTGCGCGGCGTGGATAAATTGGCAAACACCGTCAAGATCACGCTCGGCCCCAAGGGCAGAAACGTCGTTCTTGACAGAAAATTCGGCTCTCCCCTGATCACCAACGACGGCGTAACCATCGCAAAGGAGATCGAGCTGGAGGACGCAGCCGAGAATATGGGCGCAAAGCTGGTCAAGGAGGTTGCAACCAAGACCAACGATGCGGCAGGTGACGGTACGACTACCGCTACGCTTCTGGCGCAGGCATTCGTTCGCGAGGGTATGAAGAACGTAACCGCGGGTGCAAACCCCATGGTGCTGCGCAAGGGCATCAAGAAGGCAGTTGACGTTGCAGTCGATGCGCTGGTCGCAAACTCGCAGAAGGTCAACGGCTCCGCTGACATCGCGCGCGTCGGAACCATCTCCGCAGGCGACGAGGTCATCGGTCAGCTGATCGCGGACGCAATGGATAAGGTAACCGCCGACGGCGTTATCACCATCGAGGAATCTAAGTCCGCTGACACCTACTCCGAGGTGGTTGAGGGTATGCAGTTTGATCGCGGCTACCTCTCCCCGTATATGGCAACCGATATGGATAAGATGGAAACCGTCTTTGACGACGCTCTTATCCTGATCACCGATAAGAAGATCTCCAACATCCAGGACATCCTTCCCCTGCTCGAGCAGATCGTTCAGGCAGGCAGAAAGCTCCTGATCATCGCAGAGGACGTCGAGGGCGAGGCTTTGACCACGCTCGTGCTCAACAAGCTTCGCGGCGTATTCAACTGCGTAGCAGTCAAGGCTCCCGGCTTTGGCGACAGACGCAAGGAGATGCTTCAGGACATCGCGATCCTGACCGGCGGTCAGGTCATTTCCTCCGAGATCGGGCTTGAGCTCAAGGACTGCGGCATTCAGATGCTCGGTCGCGCTCGCCAGATCAAGGTCAACAAGGAGCACACCATCATCGTAGACGGTGCGGGCAACTCCGAGCAGATCCAGGCTCGCGTTTCTCAGATCCGTAACGCCATCGAGGAAACCACCTCCGACTTCGACCGCGAAAAGCTTCAGGAGCGCCTTGCAAAGCTCGCAGGCGGTGTTGCGGTCATCAAGGTCGGTGCCGCTACCGAGGCAGAAATGAAGGAAAAGAAGCTGCGCATCGAGGATGCGCTCAACGCAACCAAGGCTGCTGTTGAGGAAGGCATCGTTGCAGGCGGCGGAACCGCATACCTCAACGTCATCCCCGAGGTAGCGAAGCTGGTTGATACCGTTGAGGGTGACGAAAAGACCGGTGTCAAGATCGTGCTCAAGGCTCTGGAGGAGCCCGTTCGTCAGATCGCTGTAAACGCAGGCTTTGACGGTGGCGTTGTCGTAGACAAGATCCTGAGCAGCGAAAAGGTCGGCTATGGCTTTGACGCTTACAACGAGGTTTACTGCGATATGGTTGCATCCGGCATCGTAGACCCCGCAAAGGTAACCCGCTCCGCACTGCAGAACGCAGCCTCCATCGCATCGGTCATCCTGACCACCGAGAGTGTTGTTGCGGATCAGAAGGAAGAGGTTCCCGCAGCTCCTGCCGCAGGCATGGGCGGAATGGGCGGCGGAATGTATTAATTCCGACAACACAATAAAAATCACACCTTGAGGGGAGCACTTCCCTTCAAGGTGTTTTTTGTTTCAAAAAGCAGACACCGCTGTGCGGTGTCTGCGATATGGGATTCTGAACCCAATTTTGCGCCTCAGTCATCACAAGGTTTAAGCTGCTCTGCGCGCAAAATATTCCATGCGCCTTTGGCGCATGGAGTGGGTTCGAATGTGTT
>JAFVXH010000016.1 GCA_017501225.1 Clostridia bacterium | reverse complement strand
CGTCCGAAGGGCGAAAACATCAAGCGTAGCAAGGCTTTTTGGCACTTTGCAGAAATCCGCGACTGCAAATTTTCAAGACCGCCTCGTTATGACCACTTCGATAACCCTCCGTGTATTCAATTTTATCAAAAATCGCAATCCAAGTCAAGGAAAATTGCGAGAAAACTGCGAGAAACGCTTCTCGCAAAGTGCATCCGATGATGCGAAAAACCCAATAAAATCAAGGGTTTTCAAGAAATTACATAAACAGACGAAGGAAGTTTTCAAGACCGCCTCGTTATGACCACTTCGATAACCCTCCGTAAATATGATGCAACAGCGTGCATCATATTTACGGAGCTTCTGAGATGCGGCTCGGCGAACTCTGTTCGTCGAATCCACTTCGCATACCCCACTCGGAAATCGACAAGCTTGCTTGTCAGGCGCAGAGTGTGGGTATCTTCGCCGCAGGCGAACTATCCCGTTGATGCATACTGTGAACATTTTTATTAAGTTTTTAGCTTTGCGAATTCTTTAGAAAAAGTTTTAGAAGAAATAACTTCACAGCACTCGCCGTCGGACAAAAAGTCCCTTTCGTGCATGAAACGATAGTATTATACCACAAAATCCAAACCTTGTCAACCGCATTCCCTCCCCTTCCCAAAAAAGTTTTGATTTTTGCGCAAAATCTGTAAAAAAAGATTGCATTCTGCTATGAAATATGATATACTTTCTTGCGGAAGTAATCAAATCATAGGAGGATCTTATGAGCATTCGAATTGGCATTATGGGATATGGAAATCTGGGACGCGGAATAGAGTGTGCCATCCGTCAGAATCCGGATATGGAGCTTGCTGCCGTCTTTACCCGCCGCGCACCTGAAGCGCTTCGGATTCTGACCGAAGGAGTCAAGGTATACCCTGCCGCTGACGCGCATCTGTTCAAGGATGCCATCGACGTTCTCATTCTTTGCGGCGGAAGCGCTACCGATCTTCCGATCCAGACGCCTGCCTTTGCAAAGGATTTTTGCGTGGTCGACAGCTTTGACACGCACGCCAAGATCCCCTCTCATTTTGCGAACGTGGATGAAATTGCCAAGCAGAACGGCACCGTTGCCATCATCTCCTGCGGCTGGGATCCCGGTATGTTCTCACTTTCCCGCCTGTACGCTGAGGCAATTCTGCCAAACGGAACGAATTATACCTTCTGGGGCAAGGGTGTCAGCCAAGGTCACTCGGACGCCATCCGTCGCATCGACGGCGTGCTGACCGCAAAGCAATACACCGTTCCGATCGAGGAAGCAGTCACCGCGGTCCGCGAAGGACATACCCCTACCCTCTCCCCCCGTCAGAGCCATCTGCGCGAGTGCTTTGTGGTTGACAAGGAGGGCGCGGACACCGCGCTGATCGAGCAGACCATCAAAACCATGCCCAATTATTTTGCGGACTATGACACCACTGTCCATTTCATCACCTTAGAGGAATTCAACCGCGATCACGCGGGGATTCCCCACGGAGGCACCGTCATCCGTGCCGGAAAGACCGGCTGGGAGGAAGAAAACACACACGTGGTGGAATACAGCCTCAAGCTCGACTCCAATCCCGAATTCACCGCGTCGGTCATTCTTGCCTGCGCGCGTGCCGCCTACCGCCTCAAGCGCGAGGGCGCCTTTGGCTGCAAGACCGTGTTTGACATCCCGCCCGCGTATCTCTCCCCCAAATCCCCCGAGGAGCTGCGTCAAACATTGCTGTAACAAACAGATTGAAATACAATTAAAAAGAGCAAGCACTTCCGTGCTTGCTCTTTTATTTGTGTGATATTACGGTTTATTTCAGCCCCGTTCCGCCCTTTGCCTTGGGAACACCAAAGCTGCTTGCGGTGTTGTCTACGCGAGTGTCGTCAACGTCCTTGAGCTTGGAGGTCTTGTTCTTCTCCTGCAGCTCTGCATAGTAGCGATCCTCGTCAACGGGAATGGAGATCTGCTCGCCGCCGTTCCAGCCGGAAAGCTCGATCGCATTCATCAACTCAACGCCGTTGATACCCTCGGTGCCTTCTACGAAGAAGTCCTCAAGACCGAGCAGAGCGTTTGCGAAGTTGTTCAGAATACCTACGTGGCCAAGGCTCTGACCGTCGGTTTCCACCTCGATCTTCTCGCACTTGGGACGTGCAAAGGACTTTTCACTGGTGTTGGAGAACTGATAGGAATCCTCCTCGTTCTTCCAGTAATAGAGGTTCGGACCCTCACTCAGGAGCTTTCCGCGAGTTCCGCTGATCTCCAGGCGGTTGGTTCCGGGAGCCTCACCGGTACTGGTGATGAACACACCCGTAGCACCGTTTGCGAACTCCAGATATGCGGTAACCTCATCCTCTACCTCGATGTCGTGCCATCTGCCGTACTTGCAGAAGCCGCGAACGCTTGTGGGAAGCTCGCCCAGGATCCACTGCAGAAGGTCAAGCTGGTGAGGGCACTGATTGAACAGTACGCCGCCGCCTTCGCCTACCCAGGTAGCACGCCAGCTTCCGCTGTCGTAATAGGTCTGCGTGCGGAACCATTCGGTCATCAGCCAGGTGACACGCTGAAGGTCGCCAATGCCGCCCTCCTTGATGATCTCTCTCATCTTGCGGTAACGGCAGTCCGTACGCTGGTTGAACATCATAGCGAACTTTGCCTTGCTCTTCGCTGCTGCCTCGTTCATCTGGCGAACCTGCTTGGTGTAAACGCCCGCGGGCTTGTCGCAGATGACGTTGATGTTGCGATTGAGGCATTCGGTTACGATTTCGGGGTGGAAATAGTGAGGCGTTACGACCACGACGACATCGCAGATCTTGCTGTCAAGCATTTCCTTGTAGTCGATAAAGGTGGCAACGTCCTTATTCTGCTCGTCCTGCATAAACGCATCAACCTTTTGCGGGATGATGTCACAAACAGCAGCGAGCACACCGTTCTCAATCGCGCCCTTGTTGAACAGGCCTGCATAGAAGGTGCCTTGGTTTCCAAGACCGATCAGACCAAACTTGATTTTTTCCATTTTCAAATTTCCTCCAAAGATTTGATATGTTTGATGCTCTTTTCTACCTCAAAGAAGGGATCCTCGTAATCGCATGCGTCATCCTGCTCTACGAAGAAATGCTCGGCACCGCACTCCAGACCCTTTTGGATGCAGAGCGCCATGTTGATGACACCGTCGCCGCAGGCAACGTAACGGGGGGCAAGATCCTTTTCCTTCCACTCCAGCTTGAAGTCCTTCAGATGTACGCATTCCATACGGCCCTTCAGCTTCTCGAAATACTCGCAGATATTCGCGCCGCCGTACTGCAGCCAATAGATATCCACGGTAAAGTGGATGTGGGGTGCATTTTCGATCATGTACTCAAGACGGGTCTGACCGTTAGAGAGCTTTTCCATTTCATAATGGTGGTTGTGGTAGAAGAAGGTAAAGCCCTTCTCACTCATGTACTTAGCGATCTCCTCGTACTTTGCGACCTTTGCCTTGAAGGCCTCCTCGTCCCTCAGATCCGGCAGAGGCATCAAGCCAAGACCGATGTAGCGGCAGCCCAGCTGCGCGTGCTCCTCGATCACGGTGTCCAGCTCCTCGAAAAATCTTTTCTCGGGAACGTGTGTCAGGACGATAGGCATGTTCTCCTGCTCGGTGACGCGCTTGAGCATCGGAATATCAAAGGGCGCACCGGAATAGTGCAGCTTCTCATATCCCATTGCCTTCAGCTTTTTGCAGGTATCTAGGAAGCCTTGCTCATCCTGAATGCTTTTTCTGATGGAGTACAGATTCAATCCGATCTTCATTTGGTAAATCCTCCCTTTACTTCGTGATATCCGCAAGAAATGATGATCTTTTTGAGCTCGCCGACCGCGAAATCAAAGGAGTCCTCATTGCTTGAAAAATGGAATTTATGCTTCATAACGGTGTTATCGATCGCGCTATATCCTGAGAAAACTGCCAGGTGAGGCTCGACCGTGATGACCTTATCATCCGTGATTCTTTCGACCAGCGTCTTGATCTGTCCGTCGCCGTGTCCTGCGGGGACTAACTCGTCGGTTTCCACAATGACGTCCTTGACGTGGAAATACTCGGTTCTTGCGTGGAATTTGTCCATCGCCTCGGACACGCTCTGACCGCACTGCAGATAGTTTGCGGGATCATAAACGAACTTGAGTCCCGGAACCGAATCCATCAGCTCCTCCACGCGCGCGACCGTGTCGCCGTACACGTCCTTTTCGTTCTCGTGACACATGGTGACGCCGAACTCGTTTGCGACCTCGACCAGCTTCGTAAGGTACTCGATGACCTTCTCACCCTGCTCATACGCCTCAAAAAAGCTGAACATTCTGATCTTGGTGGCTCCGAAAATATTGGCAAGACGGCAGATATGCCGTACCTCCTCCAGATATTGCTCAAAATCCACGTCGATCTTGACCTTGCCGACGGGAGAACCGATCGACCAGACACGAATGCCGTTTTGCTCCAAGACCTTTGCGTAGTTCTCTGCCTCCTCAAGAGTCAGATCCTTGACGTTCTTGCCTGCCACGTTGCGGATCTCCAAAAGCCCGATATTGTTCCTTTGAAGCGCGGCGATCTGACCCTCCAGAGTCTCGTTCGCCTCGTCCGCGAAAGCGCATAACCGAATCATAGCCCTGCTCCTTTCACAACCGGAAAATTTTGATTACTTACTAACATCATTATAGCATTTTTTTGATATAAGTCAATAGAATTTGGAATTATTTTTGCTTGTTTCGTGCTTTTTTCGTGCTCTGTCACAAGAGATTTACAAACTGATTCTGTAAAGAAACAGAAAGCCTTTTTCCACTGAAGGCGGCATCAAAAAAGCAACAAAAAATGGGCAAGGCTTCCCTTGCCGCACAAAACGCCTATTTCCAATATCTACGTCACTCAAAAACAGAAGTGACCTTTGGTTGCGAGTCGTAAATTCCCAACCAAAGGTCACTTCTCCTGGTTCTTGATATCTAACATCTTTTGTGATCCTCTCTTTCTGTTGTCTATCCCGAGCTTTTTCCTCTACGACGCGCCCATCGTTTACGCTGAGCCTTCCCTTGAAGGCATCGTTCTCTACGGAGAACACCCCTGATTCTGCGTGCAAAGCTTGTTTCGGGATGAATCTTGATTTTTCCGACAACGATTTCAGATCCGATTTCCATTTACGCCCACGCACCCTTGACGGTACGCCGAAAGTGGACTTTTCTTGTCCCCTCTCCTTATTTCGGATCCTTCGCTCCATGAAATCCATCGCCTGAAAAATCCGCGTTTATCATTTCATCGGCTGTTACCTCCTCTTTCTCTGTGTCTATAGTATATCACGTTTTTTCTGTTTTTGCAATTGACAAATTGTACGAAATATACAATATACTTTTGTAAAAAACGCAGATTTTGTTCCTTTATACAAAAAACATATTTACAAATGGCAAAAAATGTGATATAATAAATTTGTTGGTTGCAAAAACGCCGGGAACTGTGACGGGTTCCCGGCGTTTTATATTTTATTTTGCCAAAAGTAAGGCTTTCAGACGGTCCATCTGCTCGGCAGTGGGCTGTGGCAGATGTCCGAACGGGAACTCGATCCCCATACTGTCGTATTTGACCTGACACACCGTCCGAAAGGGCAACAGCTCGACGTGATCGACACATGCGTGCGTATCGGCGATCTGCTTCAGGCGCAGGACGGAATCCTTTTTGTCATTGACCGTGGGAATGATGACCTGACGGAGTACCGTCGGGATCCTCATGCGATCCAGCTCGTCCAGAAAGTGCAGAACGGGCATCATGGAGCAGCCGACGTTCGCAAGGTATTCCTCCTCCGTGGTGTACTTGATATCCAGCAGCACGTAGTCGGTCAGGGAGAGCAGCCGTCGCACCTCTCCGTTCAGTATCGCGCCCGAGGTATCAAGGCAGGTGTGGATCCCCGCCTCGCGGCAGAGCGTGAAAAGCTCTGACACAAACGCGGCCTGCAAAAGAGGCTCACCGCCCGAAACGGTCACCCCTCCCCCGCCCGAAAAATAGGAGCGGTAGCGCAGAATGATCCGAAAGAGCTCCTCCGGCGTGTATTCCTTGCCGTCGGCAGCATCCCACGTGTCGGGATTGTGGCAGCACTTGCACCGCAAGGGACAGCCCTGAAGGAAAACAACGTATCTGATCCCGGGACCGTCTACGGCACCCAGGCTTTGCAGGGAGTGAACGCGTCCTGTCATACCGATTCGTGGAAGGTACGGCTGATGACCTCGCGCTGCTGCTCGCGGGAGAGCTTGTTAAAGTGCACGGCATAGCCCGAAACGCGGATGGTCAGGTTGGGATAGTCCTCGGGATTTTCGTACGCCTTGATCAAGGTCTCGCGGTTGAGAACGTTGACGTTGATATGGTGCGCGTTCTTTTCAAAATATCCGTCCAGGATCGACACGAGATTTGCCGCACGCTCCTCCTCGGTCTTCCCGAGTGCCTCGGGGGTGATGGAGAAGGTGTTGGAAATGCCGTCGCGGCAATCCTGATAAGAAAGCTTTGCCACCGAATTGAGCGACGCAAGCGCTCCGTTCTCCTCACGGTTGTGCATGGGATTTGCGCCGGGCGCGAAGGGCTCGCCGGCACCGCGTCCGTCGGGAGTGGCTCCCGTATGCTTTCCGTACATCACGTTGGAGGTGATGGTCAGGACGGAGAGCGTGTGCGTTGCGTTGCGGTAGGTTTCGGTCTTGCGCAGCTCGGTAATAAAGGAGTGCGTCAGATCCTTGGCAATGAGGTCTACGCGGTCGTCATCGTTACCGAATTTGGGGAAATCTCCCTCGGTCTTAAAGTCCACGACGTAGCCGTTTTCATCCTTTACGGGGCATACGCTTGCGTATTTGATGGCACTGAGCGAGTCCGCGGCAACCGACAGTCCCGCAATTCCGAACGCCATCAGGCGCTCGACCTTGGTGTCGTGCAGCGCCATCTGGATCTTCTCGTACGCATACTTGTCGTGCATATAGTGAATGATGTTCATGGTGTTGACGTAGAGGTGCGAGAGCCATGCAAGGTAGATCTGGTAACGCTCTCTGACCACGTCAAAATTCAGCTCCCTGCCCTCGATCACAGGCATCTGCGGTCCGATATGGATGCCCGAGGTGGTATCGTATCCTCCGTTGATGGCGATGAGAAGGAGCTTTGCAAGGTTGCAACGCGCGCCAAAGAACTGCATCTGCTTTCCGATGGTCATGGCGGATACGCAGCACGCGATGGCGTAGTCGTCGCCATGTAAAGGACGCATCAGGTCGTCGTTCTCATACTGCACCGAATCGGTATCCGCGGATACCTTGGCGCAGAAGCGCTTAAAGCCTTCGGGCAAGCGCGGCGACCAAAGGATGGTCAGGTTGGGCTCGGGAGCGGATCCCAACGTATAGAGGGTATTCAGCATACGGAAGCTGCTCTTGGTAACAAGCGTTCTTCCATCCTCGCCCATACCGCCGACTGCCTCTGTGATCCACATCGGATCTCCGCCAAAGAGCTCGTTGTACTCGGGCGTGCGCAAATGACGTGCCAGACGAAGCTTGATGACAAAATCGTCGATCAGCTCCTGCGCGCCAAGCTCGGTCAGCGTTCCCGCCTCGATATCTCTTTCAATATAAATGTCAAAGAAGGTGGACACGCGTCCGAGCGACATCGCAGCACCGTTTTGCTCCTTGATCGCGCCAAGATACGCAAAATACGTCCACTGGATCGCCTCGCGCGCGTTGGCTGCAGGCAAGGAAATATCACATCCGTACATCTGCGCCATTTCCTTAAGATAGCCCAAAAACGCGATCTGGCGGTGGAGCTCCTCACCCAGCTGAACGTTCTCGCTGGTGAAATCCTTGGTCTCCAGCGCTGCCTTATCCTTCTTCTTTTGCTCGATCAGGTAATCGACGCCGTAAAGGGCGACACGGCGGTAGTCACCGATGATTCTGCCGCGTCCGTAAGCATCGGGAAGGCCCGTAATGACGTGGCATCTGCGCGCCAGGCGCATCTCCTCGCTGTAAGCGCGGAACACGCCGTCGTTGTGGGTGGTACGATAGCGGAATTCCTCCTCGATCTTGTTGCCCAGCTGATAGCCGTATGCGGCACATGCCTGACGCGCCATGCGGATGCCGCCAAAGGGATTGACGCCGCGGCGCAAAGGGGCGTCAGTCTGAAGCCCGACGATCAGCTCGTTTGCCTGATCGATATATCCGGGCGCGTAGCTGGTCAGCGAGGTGACGGTCTGCGTATCGACGTCAAGGACGCCGCCGCGCATACGCTCCTCCTTCAGGAGTGCCTGCACCTTTTCCATCATCGCATTCGTACGTGGCGTCGCGCATACCAAAAATGCGCTGCCGCCTCTATATTCACGGTAGTTGGTCTGAATAAAATTTCTGACGTCGATCTGATTCTGCCATACGCCTTCACAAAATCCGTTCCACTGCTCGTACATCTCTGCTCCTCCTGCTTCATTGATTCGATCTATTGATACAAAAAGGGCAAAACAGTTCCAAAGGACTGTTTTGCCCAGACGGTCGGCTTTATGATTTTGCATTCCCTTGCGGTGCTCCGCAGTTCCGTCAGTCATGCAAAACGTATCTTTACACTATCATTATACCCGAAACGAATTCGTTTGTCAAGAGAAAAAAGCCGCATCCGAAAAAAATTTGTCGAACGCCCGACGAAAGACCTTCGAGCGCCCGACAAATGTACGGATTTTACAATGATTGGGGCTTCAGTCCGCCCTGATCGTACATCGCACAGACCACGCGGTGCGTTTTGAGTGCCTCCTCGCCATCGATATCCAGCTTCTCAAGCCCTAAGCATGCGCCGTAGAAATTGGAGATCTGATTGGCATGCATATTGCCCCAGTAGTCCTTGCCCTTTGTGGGCTTGAGATCACGGTGGTTCTCCTCTATGGTTCCGTCGGAATACTTGATGACGGCATCGTTATACTCCAGAAGGACCGTTCCCTTCTCGCACACCATACGGATGTCGATCGGCTCGTCGCGTCCGTAGTTGATGGTATACCAGAAATGGTAAAGCGTACCGTTTGCAAATCTTGCCATACCCTCGGCAACGTCCTCCACCTCGATGGTGGGATGATTGCGCTTGTGCATTGCACAGTCCATGCTTTCCAGCTCGCTGTCCACGATCCAACGCACGAGGTCCACGCTGTGAATTGCCTGGTTGATGACGACACCGCCGCCCTCCATATCCCAGGTGCCTCTCCAGGCGTCCTCGTCGTAGTAAGCATCGGTCCGCTTCCAGGTCACAACAGAACGTACCGAGAGGATCTTACCGAGCTTGCCCGACTTGACAGCCTCCTTGACCATCATGGCAGAGGGGGTATAGCGGGATTGCGAGATGACACCGTAGACTCTGCCCAGAGCCTTGGAGGCTTCAACCGCCTCCTTCGCGCGTGCCATATTGATATCCATCGGTTTTTCAACAAGCACGTCAAGCCCTGCCTCCATCGCCTCGATCGCTACCTTGGTGTGCAGATAGTGCGGAAGGCAGATATGCACGGCATCCAGCTGCTCCTTTGCAAACATCTGACTGTAGTCGCTGTATGCGTTGATGTGATACTCCTCGGCGTATTTTTGCGCCTTCTCGACCACGATATCCGCGCATGAGACCAGCTCCGCGCGATCAGAATTCGCAACCGCGTCAAAATGCAGGACGGCAATGCGTCCGCAGCCAATGATACCGATCCTTAATTTTTTCATAGTATTCTCCTTATTGTGTAATGAAAGCCGTAATTAGATCACCTTGTTGCCCATCACGAAGACGTCCGACACATTGATACCGTCATCAAAGACGATCACGTCGGCGTCATATCCCTTTGCCAAAATCCCCTTGTTCAGTCCCATGATCCTGGCGGGAACGGCACTCATCATATAGATCGCGTCCACCAAGGTGACACCCACCTCCTGCGTCATGACGCGAATGAGTCGGTCCGCTGTGGCGATGCTTCCCGCAAAGGCACTGCGGTCGGGCAGCTTGCATACGCCGTCCTCGATGATGTAGTCGGTAATACCGTTGCTTACACCCGACGTCGCATCCACACCCGCAAGATTTAAGCTGTCGGTCACAAGCGCCACGTGCTCGCGGCCCTTGATCTTCAGGATCAGTCTGATCAGCTCGGGGGGCAGGTGCTTTCCGTCCGCGATGATCTCCACGTCCATGTCGTCAAAAAGATACGCGCTCTCGATCACGCCAAGACGGCGGAAGCCCTTTTCCCTTGTGACGGTAGAGGTGCAGGAATACAAATGCGTGACAAGATTGCAGCCCGCCGCCTTTGCGCGCAGCATATCGTCATAGATGGCGTTGGTGTGTCCCGCTGCGGGAAGGATGCCGTGCTCGATGAGGAAGCGGCAGAACTTCTCGCCCTCATCCCGCTCGGGCGCATAGCTCCAACGGGCAATGTCCCCGCCGAGCTCCGCAACCAGCGCGCGGTAATCCTCCTCTATGGGAGCGGTGATGAAATCCGCTGCCTGAGCCCCCGCCTGCTGCAGGGAGAAATACGGTCCCTCCAGGTGCGCGCCCGGAAGATTGGCAAGCAGATCCTTCTCTTTTTTTGCCAAAGAGATCTCTTGCGTCGCCTTGCGGATCCTTTCGAATTTTCCGGCGGAAACGGTGGGATAGACGGTGGTCGTTCCGTGCTGCAAATGGAAATTGCAAGCCGCCACGACAGCCTTCATACCGTCCGTAAAATCGTGTCCCGCGCCGCCGTGGGTGTGCAGGTCGATCAGACCCGCACTGACGTAGCGACCGGTAAAATCGTACTCGACGTCAAAGGGACGCTCCTCCTTATCAACGGCGAGGATCTTGTCCCCGTCAAGATAAAGATATCCCTCAAAAATTTCGTTTTGACCGACAATTCGGTCACTCTTGATTCTCCTAATCATAACAGTGCGGAGCTGTCTGGATCCAGATACAGAACAGCGTTGGGCTGTGTTCTCAGAATGGTGGCGGGACAATCCTCACTGATCGCACCGTTCAAGGTTTCCCTGACCGCGACTGCCTTGGTTTTGGCGGGAACGATGCAAAACAGATAAGGTGCCGCCGTCAGAGTCGGACAGGTCAGCGTCATTGCCTGCTTCGGTACGTCGTCGATCTTGGGGAAGCAGCCGTCGTTGACCTGCTGCTGACGGCAGACCTCGTCAAGGCTTACTACCTTGACGGTCTCGGGATCGTCAAATTTTGCAACCCAGGGATCGTTGAACGCGATGTGTCCGTTCTCACCGATGCCCATGACGACGATGTCGGTGGGATTGTTCTTCAGCAGTGCGGAATATCTGTCGCACTCGCCTTGCGCATCGGTTGCCAAGGAATTGATCAGATTGACCGAGCGGAAGCCCACCTTACCGAAGATGTGATCGGTCAGGAACTGGCTGAAGCTCTGCTTTGCGAACGCCTTCCCAAGACCGATGTACTCGTCCATATGGAAGGCGTTGATCCTTCCCCACTCGATGTCGTCATACGAGATCAGCGACTCGAGCACCTCGTTCTGCGAGGGAGCGGCGGCAAAGATCATATTGATCTGCTCCTTGGTTTGCAGCAGAGCAAGAATTCTGTCGTGAATATCCTGTGCCGCAACCGCGCCCATTTCCTTGCGGCTCGGCATAATTTTTACCTGTAATTTGTCTACCTGATAGCTTTTCATGCGATGACCTCCTTGATCAGATCGATAGCAGTCCGGAACGCGACCTCAGCACTCGGAAACTGATAAGGGTTCTTGTGCGTGATCTCCTTGACAAGACCCGAAAGGCCGTCAAACACCTCGAGGTGCGGCTCCAGGGTAATGATATAGTCCTCGGTTGCGATTTCGTTGTGGGCGGCAAGGATCTCGGGGATGCAAGCCTGTCCCTTGGTGGGGGGCACGATCTCTCCGGTGGAGAATCCGTCCTTGATGTGAAAATACACGATGTAATCGCGCAGAAGCTCGTAGCCCTCGGGGAATGCCTTGTAGTTTTCCAGGGTGAAGTTGCCCATATCGAACACGCACTTGAGTCTTCCGCCAAAGGCAGTCAGAAGCCTGTGGCACGCCTCGGGGGATTCTCCAAAAATGCCTGCCTCGTTCTCGTGGCACAGAGTCAAGCCGTACTCCTCTGCCAGCGTGAGCAGGCGGTCCAGCTTCTCAACGACCTCGTCAAAGCAATCCTCAATTTTCTTTCCCTCAGGAGGATAGAAGCTGAACATGCGGATATTGGTAGTCCCCACGGCAACCGCAGTCTTGAACACTCTGCGCGCCATTTCCAGGTGCGCCTCAAAGTCACCGTCCAGAGCGATTTTGCCGATGGGAGAACCGATGGCGCTGACATTGATCTGCGCCGCCTCCAGCTTCTCCTTCAGGATTTGTACCTCCCCGTCGGTCAGTGTCGAGATATTCTTTCCGTCAATTCCGCGCAGCTCAATGTATCCGATGCCGTTCTCCTGCAGCATTTTCAGCTGAACGTCAAGCTCTGCGGAATATTCGTCTGCGAATGCGGACAAAATCGGCTTTGCCATAACGATTTCTCCGATCTCTTAATAAATTTTGGGAAGCGGGTTGATCGCGTGAGCCGTTTCGATCACCTGAATCACCATTGCGGCGTCCTCAAGGGAAAGCGGAAGCTCTTTTCCGTTGATCAGATGGTCGTACACGCCCTGATAGAATTTCTGTACGGCAACGGTGAAGGAGGTTCCGTCGAACTTGCCCTCCTCCTCGTGCGTGATCAGCTTCTCGACGCAATACAGGGGAAGTCCCTCCTCGCCCTTCTTCAGCGTTTCGATCTGCAAGGGCTGCTCGGGGTTCTCACCGTCTACGATGTACTTCATCTTGTAGCTCTCGGTGGTAGCGGTATAGGTTCCTCTGTCACCCTGCGCCTTGATGTTGTAGCTGCTGAAAGCGTCCAGAGAAGAAATTTCAATATCGACCACGGGCTTTCCGGGCGCCGTGAGAATGATCTTAGCATAGTCGTCGGAGTCACCGCTGGTAAGACCCAGACCGAGCTTTGCGAACTCTACTCTGGTATTGGGGTCAAAGCCGAGAAGTCCCAGACCGATTCCGATGGGGTGAGGTCCCGTATTGTAAACGCCGCCACCCATCTTGACCTGCAAAGTCTGCCAGTCCCAACGGCGGGCAAAGCCGTTGAAGGCAACGCTGATCTGCTTGATGTTTCCGATCCTTCCACTCTCCAGGATCTCCTTGCTTTTCGTGTAATAGGGAGCGAGCAGCGTCTGGTGGAAGATCTCCAGCATCACACCGTTTTTCTTTGCGGTGTTGATCAGATCGCAGCACTCGTAATAGTTGCGCGCAAAGGGCTTCTCAACCACGACGTTGAAGCCGTGCTCCAACAGATCCTTGGTGATGGGATAGTGCATATCCGAATAAGACGCGTTGACCACCAGGTCGATATCCTTGCGACCGAACAGCTCCTGATAGGTTTCCATCACGTCGCACCCGGGGTATTCCTCCTTGGCGCGCTCCCGTCTTTGAGCATCCAGCTCTACGACTGCGGCGACCTCAATGATGTCGTTGTCCTCTCTCTTGAAAAACGCACCGTGGATATCACGGCCGCTTCTTCCCTGTCCGATGACTGCAACTCTTAATTTTTTCATGAGTTTATACCTCCTTACGTCATGATACCATCATGATCAATTCCATTATATCTGAAAAAAGAGCAAAGTAAATTGAAAAAAATGCTATCATATATTGCAAAAAGTGTAATTTTGTGATAGAATCAGTATTATGAAGGAAAGGTACTCTCTGTACCGATGCGGAGGAAGCTATGGATTACATTACGCATGGCAAATATGCCGACGGACATCTGTTTTTCGATCACGTTACCAAACACAGAAAAGCGCAAAAGGAGAGCTTCGGACCTCACTCACACGACCTGTTTGAGCTGATCTTTTTCAAGCATGGGGACGTATCCTATACCGTAGGCGGACAGCGCTATCAGCTGGCAACGCACGATCTGATCCTGACGCGTCCCTTTGATATTCACAGCATCGAGCTGGAGGCGGATACCGCCTACGAGCGCTACGCGTTTTTGTTTGGCGGCAACGTCATTCCCTTTGATCTGCACGCACGCATCTCACCCGATCTTCACGTCGTACACTTTGACAAAAACAATTTACTGATCAATCTGTTTGATAAGATGGATCTTTATTGTCAACGGCTTACGGGCGATGAGCTCGGTGTCATGCTGAAAAATCTGTTGCAGGAGGTTTGCATTCAGCTGCTGCTCGAGGCAGAATCTGCAGAAAAGCAGCGCTATGCCCCCACCAATCTGCTGATCTTCAACGCCATTTCCTACATCGACCAAAATCTGACGACGCTGACGGGAATTGAGGAGATCTGCTCCGCGCTCTATATCTCCAAGAGTCACCTGCACCACCTGTTTCACCAGCATCTGCAGACGACGCCCAAGAAATTCATCCTGACAAAGCGCTTGGCACTTGCGCAGCGTGAGCTTCTCAACGGCAAAAAGCCGACCGACGTATACGCGCTTTGCGGCTTTGACGATTACGCCACCTTTTATCGGGCATACCGCAAGCACTTTGGATGTACCCCCTCCGAAAAGGTAAATATAGAGCGCACCGTCATTACCCATGACAATACGCTCTATCGGCAATAAATGGTATCCGGTCAGGGCTTGAATCTGCCGATGACCTCGTTGACGTGTGTAAAGCTTGCGAAGCAGTTGCCCTGCCGCTTGATGATCTTCATCATCTGTCCGATCTGATTCTTGCGAATGATGCACATTACCAAGTACTTGTCGGTGTTGGAATACATTCCAACCACTCTCATCTCGGTAACACCGTGCTTCAGCTCCTTGATCAGTGTCGCGGAAAGCTCCTCGGGATTGTCGGTGATGATATCAAAGCGGTAGCCGTCACGCATACCGGTCAATACCCGGTTGACGATAATGGTTGCCACAAACAGGTTGATCAGCGTGCACATGACGGGCGTGATCTGTCTTCCAAAGGCAAAGAAGGCAATGAAAACGACGGAGCTGTCCATCACGAACGCCGTGTACGCAATGTTCTTGTGCGGTTGGAAATGCTTGAGCAGGGCGGTGATGGCGTAGGTTCCACCGCTTGCGCCAAAGCGTCGAAGCATCATGGAAAATCCAAAGCCGGAAATGACGCCCGTCGCGATGCAGGCAAACACGATCTCAAAGTCCGCACCGTTGTTAGCCAAGCAGTATGGCTTGGCTCCTACCCATTCGAAGAAGTCCGTACCCAGGGATTGGACCAGCATATACAGACACAGATAGATGCCCAGCTTGCGGTTGACCAGGAAGGTCAGGAGCAAAAAGATCGGGATGTTGAACGCCAGCATCAAAATCGACCAGCTGACGCGCTGACCGAGCAGATGATAGGTAATGGTCGCAAGACCGCCCACGCCGCCGGGTGCGAAGTTGTTGCTGTTCTGGAAGAAGTAATAAGCCGTTGCGACCACCATGCCCGCAACGAAAATAACGAGCAGGTCTATCAGCGTCACGCCTACCTTCCCTTCCCAGAACTTCTTTTTCGGTTGATCTGTTACCTCGTTTCGGGTTTCTGCCGTCTTCATCATTTCACAAAGCCTCATTTTCATTCCGTAATGGAATTTTATTTCAACTGTGTTCAGGAATCAATAAAGGAAGAGAACCGCAGCTGCGGTTCTCTTCCTTTTTAAGCACCGCGACTGTATGTTTATCTGCCAAGCTTTTCGTTAATGACCTTCCAGCGCTTTGCGAAATCCTCAGTGGATACGTCCGGCACAAAGCCTGCGCGGTAGTAGCTTTTGATCGCGGGAATACGCCAATCGTCCGTAATCAGGAACGCGGTGGGAAATCCCTCGCTCTTGACAACGTACATTGCGATTTCATTGAGCAGAGTTCCGATGCCTCTGCCGCGGTAGCCCGGCTTGCAGGCAACCATATGGATATGTCCCTCGGATTTCTCATAATCGCAAAGGACGGTTACAGTCGCGACAGCCTCACCGTCGACCGTGACGAAGAAGCACTTATCGGGATAGTAGTCCTTGAGAGCGGTCATGCACTCCTCGTAATACTCGGGACCTGCCTTGCCCTCGCTCAGACCGTACTGAACGATCTCCAGCCACTCCTCCAGAGCATTGGGAAGCTCCTGGAAGGTGTAAACGCCCATTCCCTCGGGAATGTCGTATTTCTTTGCGGGAGTGCCGTCGTTTTTCCAACGCATAATCAACTGTTCCATACTGCTATCACCTTTCATATTCGAGTCTTGTTCGGAATCCCCGGGTTGCGCGTTATGTGCATTTTGAAAAATGCATCATCCATGGGCATTATAGCATAAGCCGACAAAAAATGCAATAGAAAATTAAAAATAAAAAAAGTTATTTTTTTACGCAAAAACCGCGCGTTTGATTGCCGATTTCTATTGACAACGGGAAGCTTTCGTGATATACTCTATTCTTGGTTTGACTTTTCAAAGAATTCTGTACGAACGGAAGGTTTTTATGCATACATCATCCGCAAAGCGTCATCACGGCTATCATTTTCATATACCCGCGAGCTTGCGGCGTGCACGCGAGTGGGCTGTTTCGTTCGCCTCGGGGAACATCGTCCTTGTGATCGCGGCAACGCTGGCTCTCATCTCCTGCTGCTTTGTCCGCCCCGACGCCGCCTATCTCGGATATTTTGATCTGAAAACACTGACCTGCCTATTTTGCACGCTGGCAGTCATCTGCGCCCTGAAGAATATCAAATTTTTCACAATTACGGCAAGAAAGATCGTCACCTGCACGGGAAACACCAGAACGCTCTCCCTTTCCCTTGTCTACATCACCTTTATCGGATCGATGTTCCTTGCCAACGACATGGCACTCCTGACCTTTCTGCCTCTGGGCTATCTCTCGCTTTCCTGCACGGGCAAGGAAAAATACATGGCGCCCATCTTCATTTTGCAGAACATCGCCGCAAATCTCGGCGGCATGCTGACCCCCTTCGGCAATCCTCAGAACCTTTATATCTATACCAAATTCAACGTTCCGACATTGGAATTCATGGGCATTATGCTCCTGCCCTTCGTGCTCTCGATCATTCTTTTTACCGTAGCTTGCCTGTTCATTCCGAAGGAAACACTCTCCCTTGAGGAGAATCGGGAGGAAAAAATTCAACCCAAGAAGACCGCGTTTTATCTGGTTCTGTTCGCGCTGACCATCCTGACGGTGTTCCGCTTGATCCCTTATTACGTCTGCCTTCCCCTGATTGTCATTTCCGTATTTCTGATGGACAAAAGGGCGCTGGCAAAGGTCGACTACCCCCTGCTGTTAACCTTTGTTTGCTTCTTTTTGTTGGCGGGCAACGTATCCAGAATCGACGTTGTGAGCCGGTTCTTCTCCGCACTGCTGGAAAAAAGCACGCTCCTGACGAGCATCCTTTCCTGTCAGGTCATCAGCAACGTCCCCTCCGCCATTCTGCTGTCGGAATTCACCTCGAATTACCGCGACCTTTTGCTGGGCGTAAACATCGGCGGTGTCGGCACGCTGATCTCCTCGCTGGCAAGCCTGATCACCTTCCGTGAGTATACCTCTCACGTTAAGGGCAAAACACTGAAATATCTCGGGCTGTTTACCGCCCTGAACTTTGGATTTCTGATCATCCTGACCACCGTGGTTTTCCTATTCATGTAAAAGAGAAAAGTGACCGAGGCGAATGATCGGTTCCCTTCTCTCCATGTGCCGAAGGCATGCTTCATAGGCGTAGCCTGCTTCATTTTTCATGCACCGCAAGGTGCACTTCATTAAAGAAAGCACTTGCGATCGCAAGTGCTTTTTCGTTGTGTTCGTAGTACAAAAATGCAACTTATTAAAAAGAAGATTTGCGGAGCAAATCAACCTTTACTTCTTCACTATTACTTCTTACTTATTACTTTCAAAAAATCCTGAATGCGATTTTTAGTGAAAAGTGAAGAGTGAAGAGGTAAAAAGTAAAAATCCTGAATGCTTTCGCATTCAGGATTTTTTGGCTCCCCCGAACGTGCTTGCGCGTTTTTGGATATAGGATCAGGAATATACTTG
>JAFVXH010000015.1 GCA_017501225.1 Clostridia bacterium | reverse complement strand
ATTATCATTTCCATTATACCAAATGTTATATCGTCTGTCAATAATTATTATATTCTTTTATTTAAACTTTTTTGTAAAACAACGGCGGAAGGAAAGAAATATATCCGTTCGCCTTGAACTTTCAGCTGCTTTGTGGTATAATGATGCTAATAACTTAATCCGTTGCGGCGGATTTGGCGGACATAATGTGGCTTGCCACGGGGCGTATCGGTGAGGATTTATCTAAAACTTTTTCTAAAAAATCTTTAGAAATTGTTTTAGAAGCGGAAATTCTTGCACCGTCTACGGTTTCGGATTTTGGAAAAGACAAAACGCCGAAAACCCTTGATACGTCTGGGTTTTCAGCGTTTTCTACCGTCTGATATTTTCGATTATTTTGCGTTAATGTCGGATTTCGGGGAAAGTCTTGAAAACCGTTTGGGCACCCGCCCACAAGGGGTTCGAATCCCTCTGCCTCCGCCAGAGCCTTGGAGCATTATGTTCCAAGGCTTTTTTCTTTTTTGTGTATCACCATGCTGTCGCCTAAGCAACTACAACATACCACAAAAAGCTTCATAAGTCCAGAGATTATTCGGGATTATACAGCATTAAATTGATAACTTTTCGTGTCTGTTTTTCTTTGCTTACTGCGTATCCGTTTTTGATATGTAGGGATAGTAAAAGCGGTGGGCATTTCTGCTCACCGCTTTGGTGTTTATTTGCGTTTCATTACTTTTTGAAAATTCTGATCAGGTCGCTCCATTTTTTCTTTTTGATCACAAACCAGAAGAGTGAGAAGCCGCCTGTGCCTGCGACAACGGTTGCGCCTGTTACGATGCCTGCAACAGCTCCGCCGGAGAGTCCGTCTTTCGGAAGCTCTGCACCGCATCCGTCACAGGTGTAATCCTCGTTGGAATCGGTATGAGCGTTTTCATCGATTGCAACGTCCTCGGTCCTCGTGTGCTCTCCGTTATGCTCACAGACAAAGGTCTTTGTGCCCGTGGTCGTGCAGGTCGGGGCAGCAGTCACCGTGCCTTCGTTCCACTTATGAGCGTTCTCATCGATTGCAACGTCCTCGGTCCTTGTGTGCTCCTCGTTATGCTCACAGACAAAGGTTTTTGTGCCCGTGGCCGTGCAGGTCGGGGCAGTAGTCACCGTGCCTTCGTTCCACTTATGAGCGTTTTCATCGATTGCAACGTCCTCGGTCCTCGTGTGCTCTCCGTTATGCTTACAGACAAAGGTTTTTGTGCCCTTGGTCGTGCAGGTTGGGGCAGCAGTCACCGTGCCCGCATCCCACTCGTGAGCATTCTCGTCGATGGCCACATCCTCGGTGTAGGTATGAGATGCATCGTTCTGACAGATGTAGGTCATCTTACCGACTGATGAGCAAGTATTCTTTGTGGTCAGCTGACCCACATAGTCATGTCCAAGGGGCTCGCTTCCTTCCTTCAGGATACCGCACACCAGGCAGTATTCAGGGTTTTCGCAATCTGCAGCACTGTAATTTTTATGCGCGCAATTTATCGTTGTGGGAAGTATTGATTCAAAATACGCAACGTCAGCGTTCTCATATCCCGCGGGAGGGGCGAGCAGCGCTTCAACGCCCTTCTCCCAGCTTCCATCCGGGTAATAATAGTACCACTCATTGTCTATATATATGCGCACTCTCTCCACACTTCCGTCGGCAAGGTATTCGATATAAACGCGGTCTTCACCAACAAATAAGGAGGCCTCCTGCGAATCCAATGCACCGTTTTTATACTCATCATTATACAGTCTGTCTCCTACGTAATACATAGAGACGACCCGATCATAATCGTCATAATATACCGATACGTCAAGATCGTCACGCATTGACATTAAGTACAAGTCGCTGTTCACTGTTCCGTTGATATAAGTGATATTCCAATAAATACCGTCAATCTTGCCTTCGAAATAAACGAAGAGCTTAATGCTCTCATCGTTGTATATCTCCTCGTCAAGCTCGCATATCCACCAGCCGTCGACAAGAGAAAACTCAATGTCTTTATAGTCTACGCTATTATAAGCTTTAGCTTTATCCGCGCCAACGTCCTTTACCATATACTTGCCGTCCTCGTATTGAACGGTCAGTACTTTTGGGAAGACCGCTTTGATCTCATCGTAAGGGAAGCCCAATTCCTCAAGATTATTATACGTGCGGTCAATGAACTCGAAATCGGGGAAGAATACCGCGTCGCAAAGCGAGCATTCCTTTTTGCCGTCCACGATCTGCCATTCATGATGCTCGATTTCGCCTATTGTATATCCGCAGCCGTTCTTACAGGTAGAGGGAGAGGTGCAATATGCGGTCGACATATCGTGTACTATGTCGTCACCGCTCGCTGCACTGCAAATGAGAGAGGGCTTATTTGCGGTGAAATAGGTTTCGTCAATATTCTCGTAGCCCGCGGGGGCATCGCATGCTACAAACTTCTCCCAGTTCGACGACCAGCCCTGCTCGGGGAAATAGTAGTAATAACCGTCAGTGTATAATCTGCAAAAGCGGATTTTGCCGTCGACACCGTAAAGAACCTCGTTGATGCCCTCTTTGTCCTCACGATTTGATACGCCGTGAGTGTTAAGCACGCCGTCCTCGTATCTGTCCTCATAATAGTAGTTTCCCGATCCGTATATAACCGTTACGTTTCCATATTCAATTGCAAAGCTAACGTCTATGCCAATAACATTGTCATTTAATCTTACATAATGGTCTCTGTAACCGTCTCCGTGATATGCCGCGCTCAAATGCCTGTCGTCAGTGGAGGCATCGTAGGAATAAATGTGTACAATCGTAGGGGCAGCAGATAATTCCGCAGTCCAAAAGCCGTCTGTAAGCTCAAGGTTAACGTAAGCATAACTATTGAAGTCATAAATCTCTACGGAGCTTGCGCCGAAATCCTCAACGTATACCTTGCCTTCCTCGTATCTTATTTCGATTTGCCGAGGGAAATAAGCATCGATCTTCTCAAAATCAATTCCAAGCTCCCCGATCGTCTGATACGGTCTGTCGATGGCGGGAATAGCGGGGACGGGAATGTTCTCCGTGCCCTGAGCATTTGCCGAAACCGCTACGCCAATCAGCATTGTTGCGATCACCAGAATAGAAAATAAAACCAAAACAATTTTTTTCATCGTGTACTCCTTACTGTTATTTATGTTATGAAATGATTCATCAGTGTTTTCTACCGTATGATACATTGCATTCGCTACTCGTTCTTTCTCTGCCGCAATTGGCATTGGCATATACCGATCCAATCTTCAGCGCGCCGAAAATAATTACATTCAGCACAGGTGGTGTCGGGTGTGCGTTTGGCATCTCCCCTGTAGCTCCTGCAAGCATCCTGCATCATGGTCACAAACGGTGTTCCGTCATCCGTGTAAATCGGTTCTCCCAGGAAGTCGGGGTAGATCACGACCGGTTCGCACAGCGGATTCTGTCGGTCGCATTCCTCATAGTAACCGTACCTCAGCTCGAAGGTCTTACCGTAAGTGATTATGATCTTGTAGAGATCCCCCTCCTTGTGCGGAACCTCCGCAAGCGGAAGATCATTCTGAATTGGCTTACTAAACACGTCTGCCCCCCCTTCATAAATGCAAAATAAAAATCTGCTACGCTGTCTTTGATAACAGTATAGCAGATTTTCCTTGCTTGCGGTATTACCTAAAAATGCTTTTTCAGGTCTGATTTTTGTGGTGTTTTGGGCTCCCGACGAAAATTTATATATCTTTTTTGGGGTGCTTTGGATATATAAAATTACAAAATCGCTGCAAATTCCGACCTCGGAAGCCCCGATTTTTCGGATACGATTCGCACCGCTTGCTTCACCACGGACAGAGAAAGATGCAGATGATCTGCGATCTCCTTGTTACCCATACCAAAGGCTGCGAGCTTTGCAACCTCGCGCTCCTTATCGGAAAGCGTGGTCAGGATCGTCTTTCCCCTGACTGCTCCCGAGAGCTTCGACCAACCCTCATTATATATCTTATAGAGCTTCTTGACCTCTTTCCAAGCATTTTCGTCGATACGTGTCAGGCGCTTCTCCATAAGGGTATCAAGAGCGCGGCAGTACTCTGCAAGAACACCGTAAAATCTGTCAGGCAAAGCAAGCTCGATCGCCTTGTCGATATGGTAGATTGCGTCCTCATCCTTGCCGCAGTTGTGGTAGATGGCGGCGCAGGTAAGCCGCAGATAGATCTCCGCCATAATCGTATTGTTCGCTCTCGCCCAAGAGATCATCGGCTCTATCGAAAAGGAAATGACCGACATAATGTAAAGTCCTTGCGTTCCGTCAACCTTGACAAGACCCATTGCGACTGCGTAACCGAGGGCGTACAAATACTTTGCATAATACACCTTTGCCGCAGGGTATGCGTCCTTGTGAATCGGCTCAAAACGCCCCTTTTTGAACCATTCCGGGAAGCTTTCGACGTTATATACCATAATATCAACGGCGCTGATCGCAAGCTGTATCGCATCCCGGTCGTTGTCATTTTTGGCAGGCGCTTCGGCAATATGCACCTTAGCTTTTCGCCACATATGGATGTCACCCTTCCATATAGCACACTGTGCGAGCAGCATACCTGCTGACTGTATGGCATAAAATCCCGAATGCTTATGAAGAAGGTAGTTTGCGATATCGTAAACCTTGTCGATCTCACCTCGGGAGTAGGCGACCTCGGCTTCAAAAAGCACCTGTGCTTCGTGATTGTATGCAAGACTCTCGCCCACCGCATCCGCCGTTCCGGGCGTGTGGTATAGGTCTGTCATATAAAGGAACGGGGTCTTGCGAGGAAGCGGCATATCCGCATCATGCTCGGATCTTGCAGCCTTCGTTCTGCCGTCGATAGGCTTCTTCGCGTTCCTCGGAATCATCCAAGCACGCCCCAGGCGCGCGGCGCCTTCTATTCTTCCGTTCGCACAGAGAACCTGAACAAATCTTTTGGAAAGTCCCCATTTTTTTGCTACTTCATCGATTCCGATATAATCCATTTTTACCTCTCAAAAAGCACTTTTCTATCATTCGTTATTGCGAAGGATATTACCGTTCGCTTTCGCGTACTATATTATACACCATTTTTTCGGGACTGTCAACCCTTCGGAACACATCTTTACACAAAAAGCATCGGAGGTTTTCCGATGCTCTGTTGTGTATTCAAGCAAATTTCTGCTATGCGGTCTTGCATATGCTGCTTTTTTGTGTGACGGAGAAAATCGGTGGATCACGCGGATGTCAGCTCCTCCAAAAGCGCCGTGCACCCGTCCAGAATATCCCGATATGCCACGTCAAACCGATCGGAATACCACGGGTCGCTGACGTCGCGGTCGGTACCGACGTAGGAGAGCAGCTTTTTGACCTTTCCATCGCGGTCACCGCCGAGTATGCGGGTAGCGGCGCGCAGGTTGGCGCTGTCCATGCAGAGAAAAAGGTCGTATTTGTCATAGTCATCGTACCGAAGCTGAACGGCGCGGCGGTTCTGATAGGGAATTCCGTGCATTTCCAGCTCCTGCCGCGCGGGTGGGTAAATGGGACTTCCCACGCCGTTCCAAATCTCCTCTGTGCTGGTCGCGCTCGACGCGATGAGGAATTCCTCGCTTTTTCCTGCGTCCGCCACCAGCTTTTTCATCACGAATTCCGCCATCGGACTGCGGCAGATATTGCCGTGGCAGACGAACATGATCCTGATTGTTTTATTACTCATGCGATTGTGAATCCTTTCATGCCTGCTCCGCAAGATCGCAAAGCAGCTCCTCCATTACGCTTTTCTTGTGATGGGGGAAGATGATGATATGCGCGCGGGCGCGCCCCTGTGCGTCGAGGAAGGTAGCGAGCTGATATTTTTTGCAGATCCCGTCACTCGGCTGATCGATGACGAAGATATTGGCGTCCTCAAAGCGCTCATAGGCAATTCCTCTTGCGCGCAAGCCCTCCTCGAAAAAGAGGATGTTCTGCTCGTAGTGCCCGTCGCTTCTGCGCAATAGCATCTCCCGTGCGCGCTGGTAGGTCGAGAAGGGATGATAATCGCGCGAGCCGAGAAGTGTCGAGTCCTCCTGACCGATATAATCCACCACGTGTCGGTTTTTTCTCTGCAATGCCAGAACGACGCCGTTGACGCGTGACGTGCCCATGAATTTGTGCATGCTCACCGCGATGGAATCCACGCCGAGCGAGGTAAGTCCGCGGACGAAGGGCGCGTTTTTCTGATGCCTTGCAATGCCTCCGTAGAGTGCGGCGTCCAGATGGCAGTAATAGGGAATTTGCTTTTCCTGCAGGCGCGCGGTGATGTCCTTGACGGGATCGATCGCGCCGCGACAGGTCGTGCCCCAGGTCAGGACCAGGATCGCGCCCTTGACACCCCTTGCGTGATCTTGCTCGATCTTTGACAGCAGGGCGTCCGCGTCAATGCGTCCGACCTCGTCGGTTGGGATCTTTTCGTAGGGATAGCGTTGATTTTCACCGTCAAAGACGTATTTTTCCACGCTGTAATGCGTCTGGTCCGAGAAGTAAAGCTTGCCCGCGGGGAAGTGGTTAAATCCCTCACGCACGCCCCAGAAGTTGCTCTCGGTGCCTCCCGAGGTGATGTATCCCCAATAGGAATTCTGCGCGACGCCGAGATTTTCGGCAACCAGGGCAATGATCTTTTTTTCGATCGCCTTGCTGTCCATGCGGTAGTTGCCGCGCTGATAGGGGTCGCCGCAGTTGTTCATCAGGAACATCTTGCTCTCCAGATGCCGAAGATACTGCGTCGCGTAGGAGTCGTCCTCCAGATTTGCGGGGTATCCGAACATGTAGTTGCGGCGGCGCAGATTTTTTTGGTAGGATTCCTCCACGGTTCTGACGTACTCCTCGTCCTCGCGGCAAAAGGCGTCGATCTCCGCGTCCGTAAAGCCTGCCTTTTTCAAGGTGATCGCGTCGGCAAGCCTGCCAAGCTCCATCTTCTTGCGCTCCAAGCGGTCGATTTCCGCTTCCAGATCGGCAAGCGTATTGCGAAGCGCCTCCTCGTCTGTGGGGAGGGCGTTGTTTTTCAGCTCTGACGTTTGATGCATGAAAGCCTCCTTGGTAGGGTGGTATGCTTTTATTATAGCACCCCGACCGCGCAAAAGCAAGGGGGAAGACGAAAATGGAGAGGATACAAAGCAGAAAAGACTGCCTTACGACAGCGCGTAAAGCAGTCTTTTTTTGCGGATCACTTACCTTCGTTCCCCTCGAAGGCGGAATCCTGAGAAAGCGTTGCGAGTACAGACTCGCTGAAATAGTCCAGGGGATCGACCTGCAGTCCCGCAACGGTCATTTCCATGTGCAAATGGGGCTCCTCTGCGATCTCCATGAGCGCGGTGTCACCGACGTATCCGAGCAGCTCACCCTGCGCGACCGTCTTACCGGTGTTCAACCCTTCCGCGAGATCCTTTGCAAGATTTTTGTAGACGGTGACGCAATCTCCCGCGTGAGAAACTGCGACACACCAGCCCATCATGGGATCCTCCCAGATCTGGGATACCGTGCCTGCGGCGACCGCGCAGACGGGAGCACCCGCCTCCGTGGCGATGTCAACGCCAAGATGCACGCGCCAGTCTTGCATGGTGGGGGAGAAGACCTGTACGTCCACGCTGTGCTCGGTCAGAAGCTTACCGACGGTCGGCAACGCAAGCTCCGGAATGGGCTCGGGCTTGATCGTGGGCGAATCGGGGCTGCTTGTGGAAGGTGTGGGAAGCGTTCCCAAGGGGGCAGTGGTATTCTGGGACGCGTCCACCTGCTTTGCGCGGTTGGTGGCGGCGGTTACGGTCAGCACGACCGCCAAGGCGAGGAGAATGACGACTGAGGTCAGGTAGACCGCGCGGTTGACGGGCACCTGCTTCAGCTTTTTGAAGAATTTACTTTCTTTCCATTTGTTCTGCATGGTAAGGCTCCTTTATGCTTTTGTTTTGCGGCGTCCGGACATGTGTCCTTTTGCCTTGCTGACTTTATTTTTGCCAATCTCTCCGCATTTATACAGTACAGACAAAAAATCTGCTTTTTTTCTCGAAAGCAGAAAGAAAAAGCAGAGGGTGTTGTAAAATTCAAAAAATCAACAAAAATTCACACGCTTTTCCAAAAGAAGGGCGTGTTTTGACCGAGCGGTTCATATCGTGTTCATATTTGTATGGTAAAATACAAAGTAAAATGCAGTCAGTTTGCTCATTTTGGGCAAGCTTGAATTTTGGCAGAAAGGAAGCTTCGTATTTTTATGATCAAAATCGAACATCTTGTGAAAAATTACGGCTCTCATTGCGCGGTGGATGACATCAGCTTCGAGGTAGAAGCGGGAGAAATCGTAGGACTTCTCGGTCCGAACGGCGCGGGCAAGAGTACGACGATGAATATTCTGACGGGATATCTTTCCTCCACGTCGGGAAAGGTTTCCGTTGCGGGCATTGATATTCTGGGCGATCCCATCGGCGCCAAGCGCCTGATCGGATATCTGCCCGAGCAGCCTCCTCTGTATCTGGACATGACCGTAGAGGAGTACCTGAACTTCAATTACGAGCTCAAGGGCTGCAAGCTTGACCGTGCAAAGCACCTGGCGGACGTTTGTGAAACGGTGAAGATCCACGACGTCTATCGCAAGGTGATCCGCACGCTCTCCAAGGGATACCGTCAAAGAGTTGGCATTGCGCAGGCTCTGATCGGCAATCCCAAGGTGATCATTTTCGACGAGCCGACGGTGGGACTCGATCCCAAGCAGATTATCGAGATCCGCAACCTGATCCGCGGACTCGGCAAGGATCACACCGTCATTCTTTCCACGCACATTCTGCAGGAGGTGCAGGCGGTTTGCGATCGCATCGTGATCATCAACAAGGGTAAGATCGTCGCAAACGAAAAGACCGAGAACATTACGCGTGTCGTGTCGGCGGGCAGACGCCTTCACGTCAAGGTCGCAGGACCGCAAAGGGACGTGCTTGCCACCATCAAGTCCTTGCAGGGGATCTCTTACGCAGAAGCGCTTGCCGAGCGTGAGGGAGATGCGTACACCTATTTGGTGGAGAGTGACCACGGGGTCGATATCCGCAAAAAGCTCTTCTTTGCTCTGGCGGAGCGCGGCTGGGCGATCATCGGCATGGAGGCACTCGGTATGAGCCTGGAGGACATCTTCATTTCCGTTGTGGACCAATCCGAAAAATCCAAGCTCGGACAGGCTCCTGCGCGTACGCCTCGCAGAGCTCGCGCCAAGGAGCGCGCGCTTCCCGAGGAGGAGATCGGTGCAAGCCTTTATGAGGATGCACAGCGTCAGCGCTCCGAGGCTCCTCCCGCGCAAGAGGATGAGGAATAAGCTCCCCTGAACATTTAGTCGAAAGAAAGAAGGAAATTCGTATGCAAGCCATCTATCGCAAAGAGATGCGTTCCTATTTTATCAACCCGATCGGATACGTCTACCTCGGGATCTTTTTGGTGTTCTCCGCGCTTCTGTGCTGCTACACCACCATTATCGCGGGAACCTACAGCACGACGAGCTATTTTACCTACCTGATGTTTTCCTTTGTCATCCTGATTCCGCTGCTGACCATGCGCCTGTTTGCCGAGGAGCGCAAGCTGCGCACCGAGCAGCTGCTTCTGACGGCTCCCGTAACCATTACGGGCATGGTGCTGGGCAAGTATTTTGCGGCACTGACGATGTTTGTGGGTGGTATTCTGCTTTCCTGCATCAACTTTATTCCGCTTTACGTGATCAGCTTCGCGGAGAATGCGGATACCGAAAACGTCCGCGCGTCGCTGATGCACATCGGCCCTGTAACGGGACAGATCATCGGAAGCGTGCTGGCACTGATCCTTCTGGGTGCTGCCCTGATCGCGGTCGGAACCTTCATTTCCGCCCTTTCGGAGAATCAGCTCTCCGCAGCGGTCATTTCGGTCGGAACGATCGCAGGTATGGTGCTTCTGAACATCCTCAATCTGCTCAAGGATTCGGACGGTCAGCCCCTGATCGCGTTCTATCCCGTGCGCCTGGTGATCGACTGGGTGTCGGTCGTGAGCCGATTCGGCGCGTTCGGAAACGGCGTCTTTGATTATGCGTCGCTTCTGTATTACGCTTCCTTGGCATTCGTTTTCCTGTTTTTGACGGTCCGCGTATATGAAAAGCGCCGTTGGGGTTGATCTCGGAGGATAACGGACGGATGAAAACGAACAAATTTCGCACACGCGCCTCTCGCCACGTGCAATTGACCGCCATTCTGACCTCCCTTGTGATCGCGGTCACGGTGCTGACCAACGCGGTGGTGCAGACGCTGGCAGAGCGCTATTCGTGGTACTCTTATATGACGTCGTCGCTCGGGGAGTATCAGGCAAGCGGGACCAGCCTTGCTCTGACGGATGCCGCCATGGCAGGAAGAGCTGCGGACGCCCCTCCCATTGAGATCATCTTTTGCGACCTGGAAGAAAATATTCTGGCAGATGCTATGCACGCCTACGTTTACGATACGGCAGGGGAGATCGCACAGCGTTATCCGCAGTCGGTCCTCATTCGCTGCTATGACGTCACGCTCAATCCCAACACCGTGCGTCGCTTTCTCAAGATGACCGATCCCGTAACGGGGGAGGAGATCGAAAACACGCTGGATACCACCGGCGTGATCATTTCCTGCGGCGACTACTTCCGCGTTTACTCACTCAATGAGTTTTACGCGTTCCGGGAGGACAGCACGACGGCGTGGGCATACAACGGTGAGCGCAGGATGACCGCGGGGATTCTGCAAGCCATTTCGCAAAACAAGCCCGTGGCTTGCTTCCTGGAAAATCACGGCGAGGTCTTTTTCGATTACGAGCTGATGTCCCTTTTGGACGATGCGGGCTATGATCTGTATCATCTGGACCTGCAGACCGAGAGCATTCCCGAGAACTGCAGTCTGATCATCAGCTATAATCCCGCGACCGATCTTGTTTCCGACACCGTTTCCGCGGTTTCGGAGGTGGCGCTTTTGCAACAGTTTCTGTCGGTGGAGGGAAACAGCTTTCTGACCTTTATCGGTGCGGATTCTCCCGCGCTTCCCAACATGGAGGCGTTCCTGTCGGATTGGGGTGTGGAATTCGGATATTACCGCGATTCCGTTACGGGCTCCGCTTACCGCTATACCGTGCAGGACAGCGCAAGCTCCCTGACCTCTGACGGATATACCGTTTACGGAAACGGTGCGACGGCGGGACGCGCCAAGGAGCTGATTGACGGAAACGGCAGTAACGTCGTCTTCCGGAAGGCAACGGTCATGCGTGCCGCGCAGGGCTTTGTCAACAACGCGGACGGAAGCTATCAAAAGGGAAATCGCGTGCTCTATAACCTGTATGAAAGCGCGGCTTCTGCCTCTGCTTGGGCAAACGGTGCCGCAAGAGATGGCGGCGGAATGCTGATGACGCTGACCGAGCAAAAGAACGCAGGGGGCTCCTCGTACGTCGGAGTCGTTTCCTCGGTGGATTTTGCCAGCGAGAAATTCCTGCAATCGGCGGTATACGGAAACGGCGACTCGATTTTTGGCCTGATGAAGACCTTTGGAAAAGAGAACGTGCCGCAGGGCTTGCGTATTCAGCCCTTCAATTCACAGACGATGAGCACTGTGACGATGGCACAAAAATGGGGCTGGACGCTGGGACTGACCTTGATCCCCGCCGCGGTGATCACCACCGTCGCGACCGTCGTTCTTCTCCGGCGCAGACGCGCTTAATTATTCGTAGAAAGGAACAGCATCCAATATGAAATTCGGAAATGGATTTCGAGGCGAGCGTCGCCGTGGATTTTTCGGACTTCCGCTGACCTGTCTTGTGATCGTGGCAGTGCTGCTGCTCAATCTTGGTATCAGTGCCTTGTTTTCGCATCAGCTTTGGTGGATCGATCTGACCGAGAAGGAGCTGCACAAGCTCTCTCCCACCGCAAAAACGCTGCTGCAGCAGACGCTTGCGTCCGCGAATGCGCAGAGTGATGGAGATGAGCCCGTTACCGTGGAGATCATCTTCTGCGCCGATCCCGATATGATCAAGGGCAACGAGAATCTGCGCTATGCCTATTACAGCGCGCTGCAGATGCAAAAGGCGCATCCGAAGTCGATCAAGGTTTCGACCACAAACGTCTGGAAAAATCCCTCCTCTGTGGACGAATATCGCGTCAACGCGTATTCCTCCATCTATCAAAGCAACGTCATCGTATCGAGCGGCAGCGAGTTCCGCGTGCTGTCCGGCTCCTCCTTTTTGAAAAAGGATACCTACAACGATGGCTTTGACGATTACTACGGCGAAAAGATCCTGATCGGCGCGATCCTCGCGGTCACGCGTGCCGAGGCTCCCATCTGCGCCCTGACGGTCAATCACGGCGAGCCCTTCGCAACCGAGGAGGGTAAGCAGGAATACAGCGAATTTTTGCGCGTGATCGAAACTGCGGGATACAAGATTCAGTATCTGAATCTGGAGCAGGACGAGATCCCCGCGGACTGCCGTCTGATCATCACGTTTGATCCCAAAACCGACTTCGTGTCCTCCTATGACAATACGGGTACGGTTTCCGAGGCAAAGAAGCTGGAAAAATATTTGTCGCAGACCAACGGCTTTATGGTCTTTACCGATGCCGACACGCCAAAGCTCTTCAATCTGGAGGAGCTGCTCGAGCAATGGGGAATTTCCTACGGTAGATACGAGCAGGAGGGCGAGGACGGATCCAAGATCACGGGCAACGTGCAGGTGCTGGACGCCGAGCATGCCATCAACGGCACGGGCAGCGTCTTTTACTCGCAGTACGCCACGGGCGGTGTTGGACAGAGTGCGTTGGCAAACCTTGTGGATATCGGCGGCTCGCCCAAGATCCTCTTTGGTAACGCCACGTCCATCCGCTTTTCGGACAACTATCAAAAGGCGTATCAGCTTCCCGATGCCGAGCAGGGGATTGAAACGGCGTTCACCTACGGAACCTACTACAAAAACGGAAATCTGCGTAACATCTACGAGGTTTTCCACGCAGGGGACGCGGCACGCTGCCAGGTCAAAAACGCGGACGGCTCACCCATGCTTGACGGGGAGGGGAATCCCGTGCTTGCAGATACCTTTGGCGGTTATTACCTGATGACTCTCTCCAATCAGAGCGTTCAGGTGAACCCGAATAAGGGCAACTCCTATGCCGACGGCTCTTACGTTTGTGCCGTGGCGTCCGTGGAGTTCGCAAGCAACGCGGTGCTTCAGTCCGCCTCTTACGGAAATACCGACGTACTGCTTTCGGTGCTGTACGAGATCGGACGCGAGGTAGGACCCGTGGATATCGATTCCAAGATCATCAATGATTTTGAGATGGGAATTTCCTACTATACCCCCGAGGGCGTCAATATTGCCACCGCGATTCTGGTGGTCCTGCCCGCTGTGATTTGCGCAGCTGTCGGTATCGTGATCCTGGTCAAGCGCCGCGTGCGTTCCTGATCACGTGGAAGTAAACGCGCAGAAAGGAAGAATGGACAAAATTCCATGAGAACAGAACCAAACATGATCAACGTCATACTGGACGCAGGGAAGGGAAAGGTTGCCAGGGCAAGCCTGGAGGCGACCGTTGGGACTCCCATCGGGAGTCTGCCGATTCCCGTGCGCTCGGGATACAGCTTTTGCGGCTGGTATTATAACGGCACTCTCGTTGACGAAGGCTTTACGGTGGACGCGCAGGAGGATATTACCCTGACGGCTCGCTGGACAAGGCAGGCGGCAGAGAAGAAAAAGAGCTCTCTGAAGCGTCAGAAGATCGCCGCGATCACGCTTGCGTGCGCGTGCGTCGTTCTGATCGCGACCCTGCTGTTTGTCAACTATATCGTCACGATCTATCCGATGGTGGACACCTATTATGCCGAGGACGGAAGCCTTGTTGAGCAGACCTACTATCTGCGTCGCCGCGACGGCGTTTACGCGCCCTACCGCAAGGACGGAACAATGCTCCCCGCCAACGCGGACGGATACTATATCGCGGATGTCAGCGGCAACCAATATGCGGTCGATCCCGAAACGGGAGCATGGTCGCTCTACGCACGTGTAGACTACGACCCCGACCTTGGCGAATCGCTCGGATACAACGATCGCGTCATGCTTTTCCCGCAGATCGAGGAGAACTTCGTATATTCCATTTCGGTCAAGAATTCCTACGACAGCTTCCGCTTTATCCGCAATGAGAATGGGAAGATCGTCATGCAGCTGGACGGCTATGACAAGGATATTACGGAGTACAACGAAAAGCTTTACGCGTATCTCTGCGTCAGCTGCGGCTATACGCTTTCCATGCAGCGTCTGGATCTTAACAGCCCGCAGATTCCGCGCCTTGCGGACGGCAGCGTGGATTACGCATCCTACGGCTTGCGCCCTGTCTACGACGAAACGGGAGCGCTGACCTATGCTCCTACGGAGTATACCATCACAAGCCTGCCCTCGACGATCGGCCCCGACGGCAAGCTGACCGCAACCTCGCATACCACACCCGACAAGAGCTATTCCGTCATTGTCGGTGACCGCACGCCTACGGGAAAGGGCTACTACGCGCAGTACGTGGGCAGAGATGCCATCTACGTTCTGGACGCGGATCTTGAAAATTCGCTTCTGCTGGACGGCGAAGAGCTGGTTTCCCCCAGCATCGCATATCCGATGACCATGGCGACCTCCTATATGGTGTACGATTTCGAGCTCGTACGCATCAAGGATTATCTTGCCGAGGATCTGGAGGCTCCCTCAAACTGGGAGGTCACCGTCGGCTTTTCCTTCGCGGAGCTTTCCGCCAGAGAGAACACCGTCTATTCCGTCGTGCCTTACATGACCGACGTTGAATTGTTGAAGGGCTATACCATCAACGACGAGGCGGTCAGTGCCGCGCTCTACCGATTTGTGGAGATGGAGGCTCTTGGCTGCCGCGCGCTCGGTCTGTCAAGGGAGAATCTCATCAAATATAACCTCGATAAGGACGTGCACTATATCGGCTTTAGCACGGTTCCCGACAACAAGAATACCGAAACCCTGATCAAGAGCATGCTCATCGTCAGCCAAAAGACAGAGCAGGGAACCTACTATGTCGGCTCTTACCTCTACGATATGATCGTCGAGGTCGATCAGTATTACTTTGATTTCCTGGAGCGTCAGGATAAGGATTGGTACGAGCAGTATTTCATCTCGCAGGACATTGCCTACGTCGATTACGTCAAGATGGAGCTGAACGGTCAAACGGTGGAATTCTCCATCGACAACAAGCTCAGCTACTCCTATTACTACGAGAATAACGTGCCCACTCTAGTCAAGCGCAACAACGGAGAGATCCGTCTGGCAACCGACGGTACCTACTACTTTATCCCCAGAGGCACCACCACCGCAAAGAAGATCCACTTGATCGACTTTGAAAACGGTGAGTTCGGACTCAACGACAAAAAGCAGGTCATCTATAAGATCTACGATCAGACCGGACGTCTTGCGCACGAGCTGATCATCGAGCCCGACGCCTCCAATCTGCTGCTCTATTCGCCGCAGTATACGAACGGTCCCGCCAACAACCCCAACCGACTGAATTACAGCATCCCCCATACCTATATCAACCAAAAGGGTGAAACCGTCAACGAGTATATCAGTGCGGAGGACAATTTCCGTAAGCTCTGGATCCAGGATTGGTATTGGCTCTCCTTGGAGGGAGATATCAATGATGCCGAGTTTGAGGAAAAGATGGGAATGAGCGTCGAGGAGTATATTGCGACGGGCAACTGCTACGCAAGCATCGCCATCCACGTCAAGGATAAGGCGGCATCCATGAATCAGTACTACGATTCGAACGGCGAAAAGCTTTACACGCAGGATAACGAGCGGTATCTCATTTATCGCTTCTACCGCTACAGTGACTACAAGGCAGTCCTGACTGTCGAGGAGGTCACCGAGTTCAATCCCGACGGCACGCCCGTCAGCGATCCTACCAACGTGGACGCACGCTTCTACGTGCTGACCACGCACCTTGAAACCATCTTCGAGGACTTTGGAAAGGTCCTCGAAGGGGAGCGCGTGGAGCGTGATTGATCGATTTTTCATCAAACAAACAGCGGAGCATTCTTGCATCGTGCAAGGGTGCTCCGCACGCTTATTTTGTCCGTTCTTTTTTTGGAAATTTATGAAAACAGGTTGACAAAATGCGATTTTTATTGTAAAATGGGTAGGGTAATTTAAGGAGCATTTTTTGACGGTGAGAACCGCTTCTTTTTTTGCCGTATGCGCTTTTTCATGAAAGGAAACAGAACAAATGGAAATTTTGTACGAGGGCATTGCAGGACTGTTTGAGGCAGGTGGCTGGCAACGCGTGGTCATGTGGTTGATCGGCGGACTTCTGATCTATCTTGCCATCAAAAAGGACATGGAGCCGACGCTCTTGTTGCCGATGGGCTTTGGCGCCATCATTGTCAACATCCCCGTGATCTACGAGGGTGCGCTGAAGACACTGTTCAGCGCGGGAATTGCGAACGAGCTCTTTCCCCTGATCCTCTTTATCGGAATCGGTGCGATGATCGACTTTGGCCCCGTGCTATCCAACCCGAAGCTGATGATCTTCGGTGCGGCGGCGCAGTTCGGTATTTTCTTTACCTTCTCGCTCGCGTCCCTTTTCTTTACCATGCCCGAGGCGGCATCCATCGGTATCATCGGTGCCGCGGACGGACCGACTGCCATCGTTGTGGCACAAAAGCTGCTGGGTGAGAGCTCGGAGATCACGGGTGCGATCATGGTCGCGGCGTACTCCTATATGGCGCTCGTGCCCGTCATTCAGCCTCCCATCATCAAGCTCCTGACCACCAAGAAGGAGCGTATGATCCGTATGCCCTACAAGGCTGCGAACGTTTCCAAGACCACGCGCATTCTGTTCCCGATCATCATTACCGTGATTGCGGGACTGGTTGCGCCCGAATCCATCGACCTGCTTGGATTTTTGATGTTCGGAAACCTGATCCGTGAGTGCGGCGTGCTCAATTCGCTCTCCGATACCGCGCAAAAGGTGCTTGCAAACCTGATCACCATTTTCCTGGGTATCACCGTTGCAACGCAGATGACCGCGGACAAATTCCTGCAGCCCGCAACGCTCCTGATCCTGGGACTTGGCTTGTTTGCCTTCATTTTCGATACCGCGGGCGGCGTGATGTTCGCAAAGTTCCTCAATCTGTTCATGAAGAAAAAGATCAATCCGATGATCGGAGCGGCGGGTATTTCCGCATTCCCCATGTCGGGACGCGTGGTCCACAAGATGGGACTTGCAGAGGATCCGCAGAATTTCCTTCTGATGCACTCCATCGGTGTCAACGTATCCGGTCAGATCGCCTCGGTCATTGCGGGCGGCTTGATTTTGAGCTTCATGCTGTGATGAAAGGAGAGGCATATGTTTAACTTCGCACAGTTTTTGTCATCGCTTCAATACATGTGGCAGGGAATGCTCTGTATTTTCATCGTGATCCTCGCCATCATTGCGGTTGTCATCGCGCTCAACGCCATCAATGCCAAGGCGGAGGAGAAAAAGAACGGCGGATCGGCTCAGGCAAAGCCGGCAACAATGGTTCCGGCACGCTATGCCTGGCTGGCTGTCGGCGTACTGTCTGCCATTTCGCTGATCGTTCAATTGGTTCTGATCTTCAAGGCTTAACGTAAGCTTCTGTCAAGCAAATAAAAAACGGGTCGGCTATCTCTTGATAGCCGACCCGTTTTTTCGTCAATTTCGTCCCCGCACGGAGGAGGGAGAGATCCCCTTGTATTTTTTGAAGGTACGCGTGAAATAATTTGCGTCGCAAAAGCCGCATTGCATGGAAATATCGGTGATCGAAAGATCGGTATTTTTAAGCAACGTGATGGCTTTTTCGATACGGAGGGTGTTGATGTATCCCGTAATGGTCTTGCCCGTAACCTCCTTGAATACGTGGCAAAAATGGCCCTCACTCAGATAGAAGCGGCGCGCAAGGCTTGCTGTCGTGATGCGCTCCGAGTAATTCTGCTCGAGGTACTGTACCACGTCATTGATGATGTTCAGGTTTTTTGCGTACTGACGGTAGGTGACCTCGGAGAAGGTTTGCTGGGTGTGGTTGGAGATCAGGTGAGAGAGCATCAGGAAAGTCAGCCCCTTGGTCGCCAATTGACCGCTGTGAGAGCTTTTCGGATATTCCTGCGCCAGACGCAGAATGATATCGGCAAGCGCCTCGTCCCGAACCAAGGTCTGGAAGAGATAGTGCTTGGGTTCAAAGAGGGCGGGGGAGAGATAAATGCAAAGAAATTCGCACTCACCGCCGATACCGTCGTGCAGCTCGTTTTCATTGATGATGACGCAATCTCCCTCCGTTGCCTTCAGCGTATTCTCGGCACAGCGAAGATGGAGCGTTCCGCGCTTGATATACAGAATCTCGGTATGCTCGTGCCAGTGAAGGCAGAAATCCTCCGGAAACTGATGAAAGTCCAGAATTTTGATCGGGAAAACCGTCATCGGAACTTTCTCGTATAAAATGATGTCATTCATAAAAACACCTCAAATTTGTGCTAATTTCAAACAAAATAGCAGTGGACTTGATATGATAACATATTATACAATATTATTAAGCCAAAGTCAAGCATTGAAGCTTTATTTGTGAAAAAAAGCAAGGAACAGACAAAGAATTGTGCTTTGGTTTCTTGTATTTTTTTGCGATAATGACAATTTGCCTTGAAAAACTATGCTATTGTATAAAAAGAGTTCAAAACACACAAAGAAAAAGAGAGGAGTTTGCGTATGAATATTTTAGCGATCGGATGTCATCCGGATGACGTGGAGATCACTTGCGTTGGCACGCTGATCAAGTGTGTCAAAAGAGGGGACAAGGTGACGGTATGTCACGTTTGTAACGGAAGCCTCGGACACGTGGAGATCATGCCTGAGGAGCTTCGTAAGATCCGCATTCAGGAGGCGAAGAATGCAGGCGCTCTGGCAGGCATTGAGGTCGTGACCTGCGACGTTTACGATCTGGAGGCGAACGGCGAGAGCAAGGAGCAAAGAGATCGCATTGTGGATGTCATCCGCAGAGTGCAGCCCGATCTGATCATCACCCATTCCCCCAACGATTATATGTCCGATCACACGGCGGTCAGCAAGCTGGTCTTTGACGCAAGCTTTGCGGCAAGCGTTCCGCACTACGAGTCGGGCGTGATGACCGCCTCCAAGGTCACCCCCATTTACTACATGGATACCAGCAACGGCGTGGATTTCAATCCCACCGAGTACGTCGATATCACCGATGAGATCGAGCTCAAGCTTCAGATGCTGGAGTGTCACGAATCCCAGCTCAAGTGGATCCGCGATCATGATCACATCGATTTTGCGGACTCCGTTCGCGTGATCGCAAAATTCCGCGGCTTGCAGTGCGGATGTGCGTATGCGGAGGCATTCACGCAGTGCAGAGTTTCGCAGAAGATGACCACCAAGCGTCTGCTTCCGTAATCTGTGTATGAAAAGGGTTGCTTGTGTTGGCATTCTGGTCGCGGACGTGATCGTTCCTTTGGACGGATATCCCGAAAGCGGGCACCTGATGCCCGTGGACTCCATCACCGTGCACAACGGGGGGAACGCGATGACGGCGGCGATCAACCTTACAAGACTTGGCGTTGAGGCGACGCTTGTGGGTAAGGTCGGCGCGGATGCGTTCGGTTCCTTTCTGCTCAGGCGTCTTGAGGAGGAGAGAGTCAATCCGCGCGGTGTTCAGATCGACAAGGCTGTGCAGACCTCTGCTTCGGTCGTTCTTCTGGAACGGTCGGGCGAGCGCTCCTTCCTGCATTGCAAGGGGGCAAACGCTTCGTTCTGCCTTGCGGATATTGATTTTGACGTCATTGCGGAAAACGACGTTGTTTTCGTGACCGGGACCTATCTGATGGATACCTTTGACGGGGAACAGACCGTCGCGTTTCTGAAGCGGTGCCGGGAAATGGGAAAGACGACCGTTCTGGACGTCTGCTGGGATGCCTCGGGACGTTGGGGCGAGCTTCTTTGCGACGCGATGCCCTACATCGATTACTTTTTGCCCAGCATCGACGAGGCAAAAAGGATCGCTCAGTGCGAGGACCTCGACAAGATGGCGGAATTCTTCTTCCAAAAGGGTGTCGGTACCGTTTGTATCAAGTGCGGCTCCAAGGGAGCTTATCTGAGGGAAAACGCACGCGATGCGGGTGAGATGCTTCCTTGCTATCCGGTTCGCCGGGTTGTTGATACCACGGGAGCGGGGGATAGCTTCTGCTCGGGATTTCTTTCTGCCCTTGCGCGCGGGCTCGATACAAGATCCTGCGTCAAAGTCGGAAATGCCACGGGTGCTCATTGCGTGATGGCGAAGGGCGCTACGGCGGGGATCGTCAGCTTTGACGAGATCCTTGCCTTCCTTGCTTCGGCAGGGGATCCGATCAACTGATCAAGCTTTATTTCAATATTAAAACAAACGTAAAAAGGAGTCGTTATGGATTTTAACAGTACAGTCAAGGGCTCGTTGCTTGAAAACTTTTTCCCCAAGGGATGGGATATGGAGCGCATCGATCGGTGCTGCTCTCCCGAAAACAAGGTAGAGGAGCGCCAGGAGTTCTGGAACAAGGACTTCACTCCCGTACGCTGTGAGAGCCTGGAAGCATTTGATACTTATATGGGACACGAGATCGCCATCGAGATCAAAAAGGCAAAGGACGAGGGACGCAAGATCGCCTTCATCCTGCCCGTAGGACCTATGGGGATGTACCGCTGGGCGGTTTATTTCCTCAAGGCTTGGGGAGTATCCTGTGAGCACGTTTATACCTTCAATATGGATGAGTGGAGCGACGCGGAGGGCAATACGCTGCCCGCAAACGATCCCGCGGCATTCCAGAACGCGATGTGTCAGGCGTTCTTCGATCCGCTTGGAGAATTGACGATCCCCGCGACACAGCGCAACTTTGCCACCAAGGAAAATCTGCCGACCTATCCCGAAAAGATCGCCGCACTCAAAAAAGAGGGCGTCAAGCTTGTTCTGGTGTACGGCATCGGACGCGTTTGCCATATCGCGTTCTGGGAGCCCCACTTTGCAGAGGAGTTTGAGAGCGTTGAGGAGTGGAAGCAGCAGTGCTACCGCATCGGTGCAAAGCTCCATCCTTTGACCATCGAGCAAAACGCCATTACCAGCTTCAAATCCCGCACAACGCTGGTTCCTTGCCGCGCCAACACCATCGGTCCCGGTCTGTTTTTGCAGGCGGATTACGCCGTCGGCGGCTGTGACGGCGCATTCGGCAGAGGTATGCAGTGGCAGGGCATGAGCTTCTGGACCACGCTTCGCTACGGACCGACCCCGTGGATCACCTCCACCTTTATTCCCACGCTGCCCGGCAAGCTCTTCTATCTCAAGGAGCTGGAGGGCCCGCTTGTTGCGGAGTGCAACTGACAAAATGCAATTAAAAAAACGGCAGGTGCCTTTTGCGTGATGTCCTTAACGGACAATCACGCAGTCAAATCCGTCTTCGACGGATGAAATCCACCTGCGGTGGGGGAAATCGCTTACGCGATGAAATCCTGCTTCGCAGGGAGAAGGAAGACGGATTTGATTTCATCCAAGGCGGCAACCTTGGATTTCATCTGAACGAAGTGAAGATTTCATCGTGGCTTGACACGATTTCATCAGAAAGCAGAAAAAGAGAGAACAGAATGGGTTTCCATTTTGTTCTCTCTTTGTTATTTATCGCAAGTTTCGCATTTGTTTAACAAATGCGTAGGGTCTTGCCCATACCCTCATTCAAATTCTCCGTTAAGAGCATCACCCATTTGGCACCTGCCGTTTTCGATCGTCTTACAGTACACAGATCAAGCGCTCAAGGGAAGCGTAGGAATTGCCCAGCAGATAGGTCTGCTTGGCGGACGCATCTGCATCTCTGCATGCCTGCAGCGTGCGCTCGATGCGATTAGGTCTTGATGCGCGCAGACTCTTTTGATAGAGCCCTACGCGGAACTCGTGCAGCTTCAGGACGCCGGCGATCTCATAGGCAGCAAGTCCTTGACGGGAAAGAGCTGCCACCGATGCCATCTCGCAGATGACGCGGTTTACCTCACCCAAAACGATGATGGGATCCATACGCCGACGCTTGTAATCGGCAAGGATCGCAAGCGCTGTGTCACTCTTGCCCTCCATCACGGCATTGGCAAAGGCGAAGGCGTCGTATTCCGTTGCGGGAATGCAAGCGGTGTGCATATCCTGCACCGTAGGCTCGGTCCTCTGGTGGTACAAAAGATAAAAGGAAAGCTTATCGATCTCACTCGCAAGCACGTACATGCTGTGTCCGCAATATTCGGTCATCGTACGGCAAAAATCAGGGGAAGCCGTAATGCCGTTGTGCGCAAAATGCTTTTGTACCCAGGAAGTGAGCTTTGCGGTGGTGCAACGCTCAAACTCTACCGGCGTTAAAAATTCCGAAAGCTTGGTATAGGTCTGGGAGGGGCGCTTTGGCAGATATCCCGGGTCAAAGCCCCCGTCGGGGACGTTGAAAATGACCGTGTTGTAGTCGTATTCGGATAAGGTGGCAAGCACCTCGCAGATCGCGTCCACCTCATCGCCTCGCATAGAGGTAAAGCTCAGACCGCGGACGGTGATCAGCTTGCGATCCTGCATCATAGGCAGAGGCATCAGCGCCTCCTGCAGCTTTTGCGGAGAGAAATCCAAGCCCTCAATGCGCAATTCGTTGAAGACCGCAAGGGATTCATCCGCGCAAAGAGCCGCCTTTGCCGTTTGCATCGCAAAGGCTTTCAGGTAATCCTCCTCGCCGAAAAAGAGATAGCCCGACGCGGGATTGGATTTGATCTCTTTGCGGAAATCCGCTTCCTTGATGATGGCCATATCGGGTTCTCCTTTCTGTTATATGAGTCTGTCGGTGTGTCAGAGCGTGATGATCCAGCTCGCAAAGCCCATCACCAGGGGAAGGCTTACGATCGACAGAAGCGAGGTCACGCCCACGAGCTGTGAGGCGTATCCCGGCTCGATGTCATAAAGCTCTGCGACCATTGTCGCAACCGCGGCGCTCGGAACGCCTACCATCGCCGTGACCGTCAGGATATAGTCCGAACGAAAGCCGATCAGCTTCACCAGGATGCACGCTACGATGGGGAAGACCAAAAGCTTCAGTAGACTATGCAGATAAATTGTTTTGTTTTTGAGGGTATCCGAAAGTGTCATAGTGGCAAGCAACGCGCCCGTGAGTAACACCGAGATGGGGACGCAGAGGTCGCCAAGATAGGAACAGAATCTCGTCAGAAATTCGGGAAGCGTGAAAAAGGGCTTGCACAAATAGATCACGATACCGATGGCACATGGGACCGTGCCGTAATTGAGGAAGATCTTTTTTGGCGTCAGCTTGATATCGTCACGGCCGCGCCCTAAGATCTTCATTCCCCAGGTCCACAGACAGACGTTGAAGCTGATGACGTAAAAGACGCCCACAAAGCTTCCGCGCCCCTGCCCTAAGACGGCGTCCAGAATGGGGAAGCCCAAAAATCCGCAGTTGGCAAGTACCAGCGAAAATTCGAAGATCTTGCCTTGATCGGTTCGCGTCCTTCGGCAGATGAAATAGGCAACCAGAGCGATCAGCGCATGCATTGCAAAGCCGATCAGCGTGACCTGCCACGCGATCGTAAGATTTTCCTTGGAATACTCCGCCTTGCAGAACGCCGAAATGATCATCATCGGTTGTCCGACGGAAAGGATCAGGGAGGAAAGCCGCTTTGAGCCTACGGTATCGATGATCCCCTTTTTTCGGCAATAGTATCCGCAGGCAAGCAGAAGTGCCAGAACCGCTACGGTGGAGAGAAGCTGAGGGATAAAGCTCATGTTGCGTCCTGACCCTTCAGCTCATCCAGCTTTTCCTTGATGCGCTTCATATCACGCAGCATATCCTCTTTTTTGCGGGGATCGCGCAAAAGGGCTGCGGGGTGATAGACCGCCGTGATCAGGCAGTTGCCCTTCTGGAAGAAGGTGCCGTGCTCCTTGGTGATCTTAAAATCCTCGCGGATCAGGCGCATGGCGGAAATTCTGCCAAGGCAAACGATCATTTTGGGACGGATCAGACGCACCTGCTCACGCAGATACTCGATGCACAGGTCCTCCTCCGCGGGTAAGGGATCGCGGTTCTTGGGCGGACGGCATTTGAGAATGTTTGCGATGTAAACCTCCTCGCGTGGAATATCCACGGCAAAGAGGAATTTATCCAGGAGCTGACCGGCGCGCCCGACAAAGGGCGTGCCCGTCAGATCCTCCTGCTCGCCCGGGGCTTCGCCCACGAACATCAGATCGGCGTTCTCACTTCCGACGCCGAAGACGATGTTGGTACGCGTCGCGCCCAAGGCGCACCTCTGGCAGGAGGTGCAGCGTTCCTTCAAGGATTGGAGGGTATCTTCCATGATACGGGTTCCTTTCGTTGACTTACAAAATGAGAATTACTCTACCTCAATGATGGAGGCATCCCACATATCGGGCGCCTCGTAGCCCAGAAGGTTGACGGTGGTAGCCGCGACGTTGGAAAGTCCGAACTGCTCGCCCGTCTTGACCGAGTAGAAGCTCTTTGCCTCGGTGTTGTCGTAGATGATGCAGGGAACGGGGTTGAGGGTGTGGCTGGTTTTTGCCTTATAGTTGCCCTCCTTATCCTGCTTGGGCTGTCCCTTCTTATCGGTTTCGTACATCTCGTCCGCATTTCCGTGGTCCGCCGTGATCAGCGCGACACCGCCGAGCGCATCCACGACGGGAAGGATTCTGCCAAGCTGGAGATCCAGTGCCTCCATGGAGCAACGGGTTGCCGCCAAAGAGCCGGTGTGTCCGACCATGTCGCCGTTGGGGAAGTTGACGCGCAGATAGCGGTACTTTCCGGATTGCAGGCAGTCGATCAGGGTATCGGTGATCTCCGCGCACTTCATCCAGGGGCGTTGCTCAAAGGGAACGACGTCCGAGGGGATCTCGATATAGGTTTCGAGCTCCTCGCTGAACTTTCCGGATTTGTTTCCGTTCCAGAAGTAGGTCACGTGTCCGTACTTCTGCGTTTCGGAGATGGCAAGCACGGGAATGCCCGTGTTGGCGAGATATTCGCTCATGGTATTGGTGATCTCGGGGGGAGAAACCAGGTATCTTGAGGGAATGTGCAGATCTCCGTCATATTCCAGCATGCCGGCAAAGACCACGGAGGGCACGCGTACGCGGTCGAACTTGTCAAAGTCCTCGCCCGCCTCAAAGGTGCGGGAAATCTCGATGGAGCGGTCACCGCGGAAGTTGAAGAAGATCACGCTGTCGCCGTCCTCAACCGTACCCACGGGAGTGCCGTTCTCGGCAATGACGAATGCGGGAAGATCCTGGTCGATCACACCGAGCTCGGTGCGGTAAGCGGTAACGGCCTCTGCAGCGCTTGCAAACTGTCTGCCCTCACCCAAGACGTGCGTCTTCCAACCACGCTCCACCATCGCCCAGTTCGCCTCATAGCGGTCCATGGTGATGTTCATGCGTCCGCCGCCCGACGCGATGCGGGCATCAAACTCGGAATCGCGAAGACCTGCAAGGAAGTCCTCAAAGGGATTGATATAATCAAGCGCGGAGGTTTCTCCTACGTCGCGACCGTCGAGCAGGATGTGAACGCGGACACGGCGGATGCCCTCCTTCTTAGCCTGAATCAGCATTGCCTTGAGATGGTCAATGTGAGAGTGGACGTTTCCGTCGGAGAAAAGCCCCAAAAAGTGCAGAGTGGAGCTGTGATTCAGCACGTTCTCGGCGATCTCGCGCCAAGCGGCGGACGCGAACATTTTTCCGCTTTCGATGGATGCGGATACCAGCTTTGCGCCCTGTGCGAAGACCTGACCTGCGCCCAGCGCGTTGTGACCGACCTCGCTGTTACCCATATCGTCGTCGGTGGGAAGTCCTACTGCCGTTCCGTGTGCCTTCAGGCTTACGGTGGGGTAGTTGGCAAGCAAGGCGTCAAGATTGGGGGTATAGGCGCTCTTGACTGCGTTTCCTGCGGTATCGGGCGCAAGACCGACGCCGTCCATGACGATGGTCAGAACGGGACCCTTGACGCCGCCAAAGCTGTTGAGTTTGTTCAGTGTTTTGCTCATTTTTGTTCTCCTGTGGCGAATATTTTCTTTTTCTCTTACGGCACGCGACCGCGCGCTGTAAGAGCATAATTATACAAATACTATTATACCGCGATTCCGGATAAAATGCAAGCACTAATTGCATTTTTTTGTCTTTTTTCACTTTTTGAGAGAAAATCCGCTATTGCATTTTGCGCCTTTGTGTGATACAATAAATCGGGTATGGAGCACAGCGCCGTTTTTTGGATTGTAAGGAGGATGTCAGGATGAAAAAGCCCTATCTGAGCGCGGAGGAACGAAAAGCCCTGATCGAACGCTATCTTGGACAGAAGGTCCATATCAAGATCGACCGTCCCGTGGGATACGTGCATCATAAAAGCAAGTACGATCTGGTCTATCCCATCAACTACGGCTATATCCCCGGAGTCCTTGGAGGTGATGCCGAGGAGCTGGACGTGTATCTTTTGGGCGTTTCCACACCCGTGCGGGAATACGACGTCGAGATCATCGGTGCCGTCTGGCGACGCGACGACGTGGAGGACAAGCTGATCGGCGCCCCCGTCGGCATGCGCTTTACGCAAAGGGAGATGGAGGAGGCTGTCCGCTTTCAGGAGCAGCATCACGACTCGTGGGTGCAGGCTCTTTCGGATGCGGATATTTCCCCGTGAGCGGGAATATTTTCCCATTTCCTCGATAAAAAAAAGAGAAAATCCCTTGTATTCTGCGCCCGATGGGTGTATAATAACGGAGATAGGATTTCAAAGTGATAAAAGTGAGGTTTTACAAATGTCAGAATGCACACATAATTGCTCTACCTGCTCGGCGAATTGCTCGTCGAGAGAACAGGAAAGCTTGCTCATCCCCGCAAATGCGCTGAGTGAAGTCAAGCATATCATCGGCGTTGTCAGCGGTAAGGGCGGCGTCGGTAAATCCCTTGTAACCTCCATGCTCGCAGTGCTTTTGCAGCGTGAAGGCCTGAAGGTCGGAATTCTGGATGCCGACGTCACGGGACCCTCGATCCCCAAGACCTTCGGCATGCACAACGTCGAGGTATTCGGTGACGACAACGGTATGATCCCACCCTCCACCACAACCGGTATTGACGTCATGTCCGTCAACCTTCTCCTGGGAGATGAGAAAAAGCCCGTGGTTTGGAGAGGCGCGATGATTGCAGGTGCCGTACAGCAGTTCTGGAAGGATACCATCTGGAACGTGGACGTGCTTTTGGTGGATTGCCCTCCCGGAACGGGTGACGTGCCGCTTACGGTATTCCAGTCCCTTCCTCTGGATGGCATCGTAATCGTTTCCAGCCCGCAGGATCTGGTTTCCATGATCGTCAGCAAGGCGGCAAACATGGCGGATATGATGAACGTACCCGTACTGGGACTTGTCGAGAACATGAGCTACGTCAAGTGCCCCGATTGCGGCAAGGAGATCCGTGTCTTTGGCGAGAGCCATATCGACGAGGTGGCAGAAAAGTTCGGCTATGATCTTCTGGCGCGTCTTCCCATGGATCCCAAGCTTTCCGCTCTGGTTGACAGAGGCATGCTGGAGCTGATGGAGAACGACTATCTTGACGGGGCAGTCAAGACGATTCTCGCAAAGCTGGGACTTGCGAAGTAATACGGTCCGAACACAAGAATCAAAAAGCATCGGCAAATAGCTTGCCGATGCTTTCTTTTTTTCAACTTTCGTGCGACAATTCCTTTTTTGTTTCGTCTTTGCTCGCAAAAAAATGCCAAGCTTTTTGCGACGGAACGATCCCGATATCCTTCCTTTGCTCTTTTTTTCGCTTTTGTGCAAAAAAAGCACAGAATGTGCCGCATTCCTTTCGACCGATTCCGCACGCAAAAAATAGTAAAATAGTGTAGGAATACAAAAAAAGAAAGCGGAATCTGAATTTTGCAAACGGAAAGGACACGGTCATGCAGGAAAAGGTAACGAAAAAAGGGATTACATACCAAAAAGAGGCGCACGCGGCGGAAAAGCAAACGGGCGCGCGCGAAAAAATGTCGCAGCTTGTCATACAGGCAGGGTTTGTCTGTATCGGTTGGCTGATGGGGCAGGCGGACATGCTGTTTGGAAGCTACCCGTTGGGGCTCGGGCTTTTGTGTGCCTCCTCCGGGCGGTACGTGCTATCGGTTCTGATCGGTCTGATCGTTTCCTCGGTGATGAACCTGAGCGATCCGACCGTCTATATCTGTACCTATGTGGCGGCAGCCCTTGTGCGCGCGGTATCGGGTATGATCTTGGAGAATCCCCACGCGTTGATGAAGCTGCCGTTTCGGATACGTAAAAAGCTGGATCCGGACGCGCCCGATCCCGAGGCGGGGGAGGGGGAGGAGCAGGCAGAATCGCTCCTTTTGGCGTTTCGGTCGCTGTTTACCGAGAGTGTCGCGCTTCGGATGACTTCTGCCGCGGTCTGCTCGATGATCATCTCGCTCTACAGACTGTTCCTTGGCGGATTTCTCTTTTACGATTTGTTTGCCACGCTCTTTCTGGTTGCGGTCACACCGAGTGCCGTGCTGATCTATTCGGTTGCCTTTGAGAAGCGCCGGACGCATCCTGCAATTCTGCGGACCTCCGAGGCGGCGCTGCTCCTCTCGACCGTTTGGGCATCGCGCGACGTCATCTTCCTCGGCTTGCCGCTCCCCATGATCTTAGGAGTATTTTGTACCCTGCTGGTATGCCGTCGGAGAGGATTTTTGCAAGGGGTGCTGGCTTCGGTTTTGTGCGGACTTGCGATGGACGTCATGCTCTTACCCGCCTTTTTGATCGCTGCTCTGGTCTACTCCTTTTTGTATCAGCAGGGGAAGGGGGGCACGGGGCTTTTGCTCTCCGTTTCCTCTATGCTTTTGTGGGCGGTATACGCAAAAGGCGCGCTGGCGCTGCTTCTGTATCTGCCCGCATGCCTTCTTGGCGGAGCTCTGCTTACGGTCTTTGAAAAGCTGTTTGATACGACCAAGGAGGCAAACGGGGAGTCGGGCAGTCAGGAGTCTGGTGAGGAGGCCGCAACCGAATCGAACACGGACGAGGCGCGTATGGCGAATGCGCGCTGTCGGGAGTCCTCCGACCGCTTCCGCGGAATTTCCGAGGCGTTTACCTCGCTTTCCGAGGTTTTTTACAACCTCAGTGACCGCCACCGTCGCCCCGGAACGCTGGATCTGCGGCATATCTGTGACGGCGTTTTTGATCGTCACTGTGCAGAGTGCCCGAACCGATCGGTCTGCTGGGGGCTGGAATATTCCGCGACGCTTGGCACGGTCAATGCCCTGATTTCCCAGCTCCACACCCGCGGGAGGGTGACGGAGGAGCAGATCCCACAGTCGCTCACGCATCGGTGCGATGCCATGGATGCCATCCTTGGAGAGATCAACGAGGAATGCGCAAGGCTGACGGGAGAGATGCTCAAAAACAACCGTACGGAGATCTTTGCCATGGATTACGAATCGGCGGCAAGCATCATCAACGACGCCCTGGAGGAGGACGACGGGGAATACCGCTTTGATCCCGAGCTTGCGCAAAAGGTTTCCGATTATCTTTCGGATGCGGGGATCTCTGCGTCGAGCGTGACGGTGTTTGGCAATCGGCGTCGGCAGATCGTCATTCGGGGGGCTGACGTGGAGGGGGCAAAGATCAGCCTGGAAACGCTTCGCTCCGATCTTGGTGAGATGTGCGGCTTGGAGCTTGGCTCTCCCGTGTTCGAGGTGGAGGGCAAGGTGAGTGTGATGTCCTTGCAGGCAAAGAAGAAGCTCTCGGTCCTGGGGGCGCGTAACAGCATATCCGCGGACGGCGGTGTCTGCGGTGATAGCCTCAATCTCTTTTCCAACCGACAGGATTATTTTTACGCATTGATCAGTGACGGAATGGGAGCGGGGAAGGAGGCAGCGTTTACGTCGGGGCTTTGCTCGGTGTTTCTGGAAAAGATGCTTCGCGCGGGCAATCGCGCGGGTACCTCCTTACGGATGCTGAACAACATGATCCGCTCACGCGAGGCGGATTCCTTACGGGAGTGCTCCTCAACGGTGGATCTTCTGGAGCTTGATCTGATGACCTCGGAGGGCACCTTCATCAAAAGCGGCGCCGCTCCCAGCTTCGTCATTCGCGGAAGCGTGGTGCACCGTCTGCAATCGGGCAGCGCTCCCATCGGTATTATCCGCAACCTGGATGCGCACGCGACCTCCTTCTATCTGCGCGCAGGGGATACGGTGGTGATGGTGAGCGACGGGATTCTGCAGAACGACGACGAGTGCGAGTGGCTGACGACATACCTGACGGGTGCGGGAGGCGCGTCGCCCGAGGAGATCGTCTATCGGATCTGCCTTCAGGCATCGCGCTTTGAAAACCATGACGATTGCTCGGCGATTGCGCTGCGCATCTGCGACGCGCAGGAATAAAAAAGGAACGGGAAGAATGCACGCATTCTTCCCGTTCCTTTTTGATCTGTCAGATCATTTTTTGATAGACCTCGTTCTTGTGCACGCCGCGCTCCTTGGCGGTAAGCTTAATGGCGTCCATCTTGGACATGCCGCGCCCGATGTGGTAATTGACGTGCTCCTCGATCTCCATGCCTTCCCAGAAGGCGGGAGCTGCGGTGGCACCTTGGGAGCCCTCCACGACCAGAACGTATTCGCCCCTCGGATCATGCTCGCGGTAGTAGGCGAGTGCCTCGCCAAGCGTCATGCGGAGGACCTCCTCGTTCTTCTTGGTCAGCTCCCGGCAAATGGCGATCCTGCGAGAGTCGCCGAAGGAGGCGGAAAGATCCTCAAGGGTTGCGATCAGCTTGTGGGGTGCTTCGTGAAAGAGCATGGTTCTCATCTCGCCCTTCAGCTCCGCAAGTCGCGCACGGCGCTCGCCCTTATTGACCGAGAGAAAGCCCTCGAAGGTAAATCTGCCCGTGGGAAGCCCCGACAGAGTCAGCGCGACGATGGAGGCGACGGGTCCCGGAATGGAGGTCACGGGAATGCCGCGCTCGGCGCAAAGGGCTACGATATCCTCTCCCGGATCGCTGATGGCGGGGGTGCCCGCATCGGTGATGAGGGCGCAGGATTGTCCTGCCTCCAATTTCCCGGCGATCTGCTCGCCACGCTCACGCTTATTGTGCTCAAAGTAGGAGATCATAGGCTTGCTGATGCCGAGGTGAGAAAGCAGGCGCATGGAGTTTCGCGTATCCTCCGCGGCGATCAGGTCGACGTCGCTGAGCACCTTGATCGCGCGCTCGGAAAGATCGGCAAGATTGCCGATGGGCGTGGCAACCAGATAAAGCGTGCCCGCCTCAACGCGGTTTTTTTCGAGATCGGCAGTCGTTTTTTTCACAGAACTCATAAAAGGACCTCACAATCAAAGCCGCACCGATCTTTTTTTCGCGCATATCCTGTATTGATGGAAGACGCAAAAGAGAGAAACGGAGGGGCTTATGGCAATTAAAGTTTATATTGACCAGGGACACAATCCGCAAAATCCCAACGCGGGCGCGGAGGGAAACGGATTGCAGGAGCAAAATATTACGTATCAGGTAGGGCAGGAGCTTGCTGCGTTGCTGCGTGCCAACGGGAATTTTGAGGTGCGGCTGTCCCGTCCGACACCCACGACCTCCCTCGGAAGCTCCAACACCACGAGCCTGAGGGCACGGACCGCGGATGCGAACGCGTGGGGCGCGGATATTTTTATCAGCATCCACACCAACGCGTCAAGCAATCCCGACGCTACGGGCGTCGAGGCGTTCGCGTACAGCGAGCCGTCACCTGCGTTTACCCTCGGAGAGGATATCGTCGCAGGGATCAGTGAAAGCACGGGGCTCCGCAACCGCGGTATGAAGGTGCGACCGGGGCTTTACGTTTTGCGAAAGACCGCCATGCCTGCCGTTCTGGTGGAGCTTGGGTTTATCAGCAACCCGAGTGACGCTGCGCTGATGGATTCGCGCCCCGATCTCTTTGCTCGGGGGATCTACAACGGGATTTTGGAGTATTACGATCTCTGACTTGTGACAGGAAGGGGAGGGGCGCAGAAATCGCCGCCTCCCCTTTCTGTAAAGGATTATTCGTCGTCCAGCTTGAGCACCGCCATAAACGCCTCGGGAGAGACCTGAACGGAACCCAACTGACGCATCTTCTTCTTGCCTTCCTTCTGCTTTTCCAACAGCTTCTTCTTACGCGTGATGTCACCGCCGTAGCACTTGGCAAGCACGTCCTTGCGCATCGCCTTGACGGTTTCGCGCGCGATGATCTTTGCGCCGATCGCTGCCTGAATGGGAACCTCAAAGAGCTGACGCGGAATATTCTCCTTGAGCTTTTCGGCAAGCTTTCGCGCGCGTCCGTATGCTTTTTCCTCGTGCACGATGAAGGAGAGCGCGTCCACCTGCTCGCCGTTGAGCAAGAAATCCAGCTTGACCAGCTTGCTCGCTTCATACCCCTTGAGCTCGTAGTCAAGGGAGGCGTATCCGCGCGAGCGGCTCTTGAGCGCGTCAAAGAAGTCGTAGATGATCTCGTTGAGGGGAAGATCGTAGTGAAGCTCGACACGCGAGGTGTCAAGATATTTCATATCGATAAAGGTTCCTCTGCGGGTCTGGCAGAGATCCATCAGCCCTCCGACGTAATCGACGGGGGTGATGATGCTTGCCTTGACCACGGGCTCGTACGCAATATCGATCGTATCGGTCGCGGGGTAGTTGGAGGGGTTGTCGATGCGCACCGTCTGACCGTCCTTCAGCTTGATCTCGTAGATTACGCTGGGAGCGGTGGTGATCAGATCAAGATTGAATTCGCGCTCCAATCTTTCCTCGATGATCTCCATGTGCAACAGCCCCAAAAAGCCGCAGCGGAAGCCAAAGCCGAGCGCGACCGACGTTTCGGGCTCGAACAGAAGGGCCGCGTCGTTGAGCTGGAGCTTTTCCAGTGCCTCGCGCAGATCTCCGTAGCGCGCGCCGTCGGCGGGATAGATTCCCGCATAGACCATGGGCTGAACCGACTGGAAGCCGGGAAGCGGCGTGTCGGTGGGATTGTTTGCCAGCGTGACGGTATCTCCCACGCGGGTATCTCCCACATTTTTGATGGATGCGGTGATATATCCGACCTCGCCCGCCTGCAGGACCTCGCATTTCTGAAGCCCGAAGGGCTCCATCGTGCCGACGTCCACAACGTCAAAGGTGGCTCCCGTGCTCATCAGGCGGATCTTATCTCCGCTCCTGACCGAGCCGTCCACGATACGGACGTTGACGACCACGCCCAGATAGCTGTCGTAATAGGAGTCAAAGATCAAAGCCTTCAGGGGGGCGTTCTCGTCCCCCTCGGGGGAGGGAATATCGCGCACGATGGCTTCGAGTACGTCCTCGATGTTCAGCCCCGTCTTGGCGGATACCGCAGGGCACCCCTCGGCGGGGATTCCGATGACGTCCTCGATCTCGGTGCGGCACTTGTCAATATCCGCCGAGGGAAGGTCGATCTTATTGATGACGGGGATGATCTCAAGGTTTGCATCCACCGCAAGGTAAGCGTTGGCAAGGGTCTGCGCCTCGATGCCCTGTGTCGCATCCACCAGCAGGAGTGCCCCGTCGCAGGCGTTGAGCGAGCGTGAGACCTCGTAGTTAAAGTCGACGTGACCGGGGGTGTCGATCAGGTTGAAGGTATATTCCTCTCCGTCGAGTGCGAGATAATTGAGCTTGACGGCACGCGCCTTGATGGTGATGCCGCGCTCGCGCTCCAGATCCATGTTATCCAGGATCTGTTCTTCCATGTCACGCTTTGCCACGGTCTGCGTTTTTTCCAGTATGCGATCTGCAAGGGTGGATTTGCCGTGGTCGATGTGTGCGATGATGGAAAAATTACGGATGTGTTTGAGTCGTTCGGATTTTTGCACGTTGCTACCGTACCTTTCGAAAAGATTTTCTCAATTTGATTCCATACACATCCATTATACCGCATTTTTTGCGTTCTGGCAAGGGTTTTCCCCGCAAAAGCGAAGATTTTTTCTGAAAACGGATCGTATTTTTCATATTTTTTCTTGCAAACGGCTCTCGAGGCGGGATCGATACAAAGCAAACGTGGCAAAAGGGAGCCCTGCCATTCTCGGCAGGGCTCCCTTTTTTTATCGATGTCAACGAGCGCTTCAGAGCTTTGCAATCGATTGCAATACGGCAGAGGCAATTGTTATTGCGGCGCGTCGAAGATGCTTTCCACCACCTTGCACGCGCCAAGGGGTGAGTATAGCCAGCGCGACAGATGCGGCGTTGCTTCGGGATTGACGTAATAGGTCAGCTTTTTTTCGGGGGGTGCTACGTTGGAGGAATCGATCAGGATCAGCTTGATCTTCATGCGCTCGGGCACGATGCTCTTGATGTAGACCGCCGCGCTGTGTCCGATGCGACAGCGCAGCTCCTCCATCCCCTCACCGCGCAATTCGGCAAGACCCGCAAGATTGGGGGAGAGCTCTATGAATACGCCGTAGCTCTCTACGCTTCGAATGATGCCCGCCACGGTCTGCCCGACCTCAAAGCGTGCGGCGTTTTCCTCCCACGTACCGAGCAGCTCGCGCAAGGACGCATAAATGCGCCGATTTTCAAGGTCAATGGACTTGACTACCACGAACAGGTCCATTCCAACGCGCAAGCGGTCGCGGGGATGTGTAATACGGGAAACCGAGATGCAGTCGACCGACAGAAGGGAGGAGATGCCGCATCCGATGTCCAAGAACGCGCCGAAGGGCTCAAGGTGCGTCACCTTGGCGGGAATGATATCGCCCTGACGGAGCGTGGTCAGAAGATGCTGCATGTAATCTCGTTGTGCAAGACGCCGCGAAAGGATCGCCACGGGGGCGCCGTCCCTGGACTCGATCGCGATGACGCGGAAGGCAACGGGCTTTCCCACGCGTGTGATGATGGCAATGTCCTTTCGCCGCTCTCCCTCCCGGCAAAGAACCGCCTCATCGGGATGGATTACTCCATGGGCGCAGGGGAGCTCGACGTGCAGACAAAGCTCGCTGTCACAAAGCGTTGCGACAGCTTCAAGAACGGTTCCGTTATTCATGGCGCGCTCAAGGGCGGCAAGGGAGGAGAGTGCCTCCTGATTCTCGGGCGACGAAATTCTGCTCCCCTCGGGCAAATACCAATGCTTCATTTTCATATGCCTCCGTTTTTCCTGAATTTTGTTTTCGCAGTCATTGGTTTTGGTACATCCTATGCCGCGAAGGAGTAAAAAATGACGCCGTGGCACGTCTTGGTATAAGTTTTGTAAAAATCGGGAAACTAACAAAAAAAGGAGGGGATCGGATGCTGGAATTATGCGACAGCTATCGCGAAAACGTGCAAAGGGTGGATCGCGTGTTGCGCGTGGAGGAAAATTTTGACATCATCAAAAAGGTGATGTATATCGGGACGGACGAGGTCACGTTTTACTATATTGACGGATTTGTGGACAACGGGTCGATGAACAAGCTGATGATCTATCTGCTCTCGCTTGAGAACACGGCGCCGCGCAGCCTGAAGATGGGAATCGAGTCCACCACTTATTTTGTGGAGCATTCCATGCCGCAGGTCGAGGCAGAGGTGACGCAGAAGGCGTCCACCATGCTGCAGATGCTGCTGTCCGGCACGGCGCTTCTTTTGGGAGAAAGATTTGGGGACAGTGCCGTCATCATCGACGCGCGGACCTATCCTGCAAGAAGCGTGGAGGAGCCCGAAAACGACCGCGTCATGCTTGGAGCACGCGACGGATTTGTCGAAACGATGGTGTTCAACACCGCGCTCATCCGACGCCGCATCCGCGATACCAATCTGACTATGCGGCACATGACTGTCGGAGGGCAGACAAAGACCGACGTCGTGCTTTGCTATCTTACGGGTACGGCGGATGCGGAGTACGTTTCCTATCTCGAAAAGAAGCTGCGGAGCATTCAGACCAAGTCGCTTTCCTTGGGGCATCAGTCCTTGGCAGAGATGCTGGTACAGCAAAAATGGTACAATCCCTTCCCGAAGATCCGCTATACCGAGCGTCCCGACGTGGCGGCTGCGCAGATCCTGGAGGGAAGTGTGATCATCGTGTGCGACAACTCTCCCGAGGTTATGGTGCTTCCAAGCTCGATCTTTGATTTTTTGCAGGAAACCAACGACTTTTATTTTCCCCCTTTGACGGGCACCTATATCCGCATCGTGCGTCAGCTGGTGTTCTGGTCGACGCTTCTGTGGATTCCCATCTGGTTTTTGCTCACCAAAAATCCCGAATGGACGCCTGCGTGGCTGCAATTCGTTTTGCCGCAGGAGCACGGACGCATCTCGATTTTTGCGCAGCTGCTTCTGGTGGAGCTTGTGATCGACGGACTGCGGATGGCATCCATGAACACACCGAGCATGCTTTCCAACTCGCTCTCTATCGTAGGAGGACTGATCCTCGGCGATTTTGCGGTGGACATCGGCTGGTTGATTCCCGAGGTCATTCTGTATATGGCGTTCGTTTCGATCGCGAGCTACTCGCAACGAAGCTACGAGCTGGGATATGCCTTTAAGTTCATGCGTCTGATCTATCTGTTCCTGATTCAATTCTTCAACGTCGCGGGCTTTTTTGCGGCAAGTGGGATCATTCTGCTCTTTTTGCTGACCAACAAGACCGTCAACGGAAAGCACTCCTATCTCTATCCGCTCATTCCGTTTGACGCGCGGGCACTGCTCTCTATCTTCTTCCGCTTGAAAAAGAAGGCGGATACCGATACCCAGACTGCCGAAGGGCGGAGCAACAGCGCGCAATAGTTTTTCTGCGGATTTTGCGTAACCCCTTGCAAAACGTCCTTCCTTGTGATAAAATAGAAAAAAAGGAAGGACGGAGGGGAAACATGCTGATCATTGAGCTTGCGGGTGTGCGCATCCGCATCGAAAACAAATATCCCTTCGTCGAGCAGCAGTGCAGGGATTACCTTGCCGAGGGTGAGGATTTTTCCTTTTCGGTCGCGGTCAGCGATGAGGAGATCGCGCTCGAAAAAGGGGACGGAGCCTTCTCCGAAGGGTACTGCGAGAGCATTTGCGTCTACCGGCATATCTGCGAGGAGCTGCCGAGATATCGCGTCTTTTTGATGCATTCCTCCATTCTGGAGGTAGACGGCTACGCGTACGCCTTTGCCGCCAAAAGCGGTGTCGGGAAGTCCACGCATACAGCTCTCTGGCTCAAAAATATTCCGAACGCCCGCGTCCTCAATGGGGATAAGCCGCTGCTTCGCCTGGAGGAGGACGGAAGTCTTACCGCCTTCGGCACACCCTGGAACGGCAAGGAAAATTGGGGAGAAAACCGCTCCGCACCCTTGGCTGCCATCTGCTTCTTGGAGCGCGGGGAGGTCAATGAGATCCGAAGTGCTGCGGAGGACGAGGTCCTGTCCCGTCTTGTGCATCAGCTCTATTTGCGGGGCGACCGTGATTCGGTGATTCTTCGCTTGCAGCTGCTGGACGCGATGCTGAGAGCGGTTCCTTTCTACGTGCTTCACTGTAACATTTCGGACGAGGCGGCGCTTGTCGCGTACCGCGCTATGAAAAAGAATTGAGGTATCAATATGAGAATTAAGAGTGATTTTACCATTCAGAAGGTGGGAGGGGCGTACGTTGCCGTTCCCGTGGGAGAGAGCAGCCGCCATTTTCACGGCATGGTGCGTCTGAACGAATCGGGTGCCTTCGTCTGGGGACTGATGGCAGAGAAGGATTGTAGCGAGGAGGAGCTTGTGGACGCGATCCTCGCAAGATATGAGGTGGAGCGAGAGGTCGCCGCCGCGGACGTATCGCGTGTGCTTGCCGTGTTGCGGGAGCATCAGATTCTGGTATGAGCATCGGGATTGAAGAACAGCTGAAGACGGACGGATACTTCGTATCCACCACGTCGGGGTATAGTATGCGTCCGATGCTGCGTGACCGACGCGACCGCGTGGTTCTGCGCGCGACGGAGGCGGACGAGATCTTAAAGCGAGGTGCGATTCCGCTTTACCGTCTGCCCGACGGAAGGTACGTGCTGCACCGCGTGCTGTCCTACAAGGACGGCAAATACCGCATTCGGGGAGATAATACCTACGTGACCGAAACCGTTCCCAAGGAATGGATCGTAGGCGTTGTCAGTGAGTTCTATCGGGGTGAGCGACACGTCAAGGTCACCTCGCGCCGCTACCGCGCCTACGTGGTGCTTTGGCGCTGGCTCTATCCCGTACGCTTTTTGTGGCACAAGGTGCGTACCTTTGCATCGAAGATCAAGCATCGATTGATCAAATAAGCATAACAGACTACATAAAACGACCGCCGCAAGCAATTGCTTGCGGCGGTCGTTTGTTTGCGGGTGGTCATTTCGCTCCGTCGTTTGGTGGGATGATATAGGTCTTAAAAAACAGACGCATAGGTCCCGTCAGGAAGGGGTGCATCATCGAGAGGTAATCCCGGTTGGAAATATCGCCGCCGTCGGTCGAGAGAACGTCGTAGATCACGCTCCTCTCGCGCAGCTTGCAGGAGGTCCTTTCAAATCCGTTTTTTTGGTAAAATGCCAAGCGACCTACGCGTTGCGCGTAGTTATCGGCGCGCTCGTCCAGCTCCTCAATGGCGAGGAAGATGCGGTGATCGGGATAGCGCTCCTTAACCATGGCAAGCGTGCGGCTGCCGTAGCCCTTTCCGCGCCGGGATTCCTCCATGGCAAAGTAAAATACGTAAGTCAGCTGATTTCCGTGAATCAGGTAGATAAAGCCGACGGGAATATCCTGATCGGTGACGGAAAGAAAATCGATCGATGCGTGCTTGCTTTTTCGGTACATCCAGCCCCACGGTACCCGTTCCTCCCTTGGGAAGGCGGAGCAGTAAAGACGTTTTGCGTTTTGATAGAGCCTGTCCTTTTCGGTAATGGGAATGAGCTTCACGGTGTTGCCTCCAAAAGATCGAGTATGCGGTCGGACAGTGCGACGAATTGCGCGATGTCAAGACGCTCACCGCGCACGTTCAGGTCGTGTCCGCAGGAGGTGATCGCGTCTGCGAGTGCCTCCTTGGAAAGAGCTGGGAAGCCTGCCGAAAGGGCGTTGAGAAGCGTTTTTCTTCTTTGCCCGAATGCCGCCTTGATCGTGCGGAACAACAGCTCCTCGCTCATAGGGCGGTAGGGCTTCTCGGTGTGCAAGCGAATGCGCACGACCGCGGAATCCACCTTGGGAGCGGGCACAAAACGGTCGGCACTGACGCGGAACAAAGGCTCCGCGACGCCGTAGTAGGCAAGCACGGCAGTGATGGCGCCGTATTCCTTGCTTCCCGCCTTGGCGCACAGTCTGTCGGCAACCTCCGCCTGGATCATAACGGTGATATGCTCAAAGGGAATGCCGCTTTCGAGCAGCTTCATCAGAATGGGCGTCGTGATATAGTAGGGAAGATTGGCGCAGACGGATACGGGGCCGCTTTCCAGATACGGAGCGAGAATCGCGTCCAGATCCGCCTGCATAACGTCCTCGTTGATGACCTTGACGTTTCGGAACTCGCCGAGGGTAAAGGAGAGCAGGGGAATCAGTCCCTTGTCGATCTCCAGGGCGACGACGTTCCGATAGCGCTGTGCAAGCTCCACGGTCAGCGTGCCCATGCCGGGACCGATCTCCAGGATGGTATTATCCTGCCCCGAGCAGCATTCGTCGGCGATCCCCTCGACCACGCTGTGGTCGGTCAGGAAGTTCTGACCGAATTCCTTGCGGAAGGAGAGGTGAAACGAAGCCATCAGCTGGCGCACGGTTTTGATATCACACAGATTCATACTCATGGTTATACGTCAATGTCCTTTAAGTAGCGAGCACCGTTTTCGGTGATGAATTTTTTGCGCGCGGGGAGATTCTCGCCCAGCAGAGTGTCAAAGATCTCCTCGGTCGCGGCGGCATCCGCGGGGGATACCGAGATCAGGCGGCGGCTTTCGGGATTCATGGTGGTCTTCCACATCATCTCGGGCTCGTTCTCACCAAGTCCCTTGGAGCGCTGCAGGGTATATTTCTTGTTTCCGAGCTTTTTGAGGATCTCTGCCTTTTCAAACTCGTCGTAGGCAAAGTAGGTGTCATCCTTGGTGGTGATCTCAAACAGCGGGGATTCCGCGATAAAGACCTTATGCTCGGCGAGCAGTGTCGGGAGCAGACGGTAGAACAGCGTCAGAAGCAGGGTGCGGATCTGGAAGCCGTCCTCGTCGGCATCGGTACAGATGATGATCTTGGACCAACGCAGATTGGAAAGGTCAAAGGCGCTCAGATCCTTTTGCTTTTTACTTTGGATCTCCACGCCGCATCCGATGACCTTGAGCAGGTCCGTGATGATCTCGTTCTTGAAAATCTTGTCGTAGTCGCTCTTGAGGCAGTTCAGGGTTTTTCCGCGGACGGGAATGATGGCCTGGAATTCCGCGTCACGCCCCAATTTACAGGAGGTCAGTGCGGAGTCGCCCTCCACGATATAAAGCTCCGCGACCGAGGGGTCCTTGGTGCGGCAGTTGACGAATTTTTCGACGCGGTTTGCGGCGTCGATCGAGCCCGCAAGCTTCTTCTTGACGTCCACGCGTGCGCGCTCGGCGGTCTCGCGGCTGTGCTTGTTCAGAAGCACCTGATTGGCAAAGAGCTCTGCCGCCTTGGGATTTTCAATGAAATAGATCTCCAGCTGACGGCGAAGGAACTCGTTGAGCGCCTCGTAAATAAAGGTATTGTTGATCGCCTTTTTGGTCTGGTTTTCATAGGAGGTCATGGTGGAGAAGCTGTTGATGACCAGAACCAGACAGTCCGCAATGTCGGGGAAGGTGACCTTGCTCTCGTTTTTGCCGTAGCGATTGTTTGCCTTTAAGTATTTATCCAACGCGTAAACGAACGCGGATTTGACGGCGCGGTCGGGGGAGCCTCCATACTCAAGAAAGCTGGAGTTATGGTAATATTCCAGGGCGCTGACGGTGTTGGAAACACAGAAGGAGATATCCGCCTTGAATTTGTATTCGGGCTTGTCCTCGCGATCCTTACCCTGCGCGTCCTGATGCCAGAGCACGGGGGCGGTAAGCCCTGCTTCACCGACAAGCTCGGAAAGATAATCCGAGATGCCGTTTGCGTACAGGAACCGCTCCTCGGAAAATTTCTTATCCTCCTGCTCGATTCTCAGAACGAAGCCGATGCCCGCGTTTGCCACGGACTGACGGCGCATGGTGCTGCGGAAAAACTCGTGCGGGATGTTGATGTCGGTAAAGACCTCAAGGTCGGGACGCCAGAGCACCACGGTTCCCGTGCGCTTTTCCTTGGGTGAGAGGGGACGCTCGGTAAGCTCACCGTCCACCTCGCCCTTTTTGAAGCGGATGGAGCGCTCGGTCGTGCCGTCGTAGGATTTGATGACCATGTACTCGGAGGAATACTGTGTCGCGCACGCGCCAAGGCCGTTCGTACCCAAAGAGTACTCATAGGCACCGTCGGTGTTGTTGTCATATTTTCCGCCCGCGTAAAGCTCACAGTAGATCAGATCCCAGTTCCAGCGTCCCTCTGCCTCGTTCCATCCAAGGGGGACACCGCGTCCGTGGTCGTCTACCTCAATGCTGCGGTCAAGGTATGCTGTGACGCGGATCTCGTTTCCGTGTCCCTCGCGCGCCTCGTCCACGGCGTTGGAAAGGATCTCGAAGAAGGAATGCTGGCATCCCTCCAAGCCATCCGAGCCGAAGATGACGGCGGGGCGCTTGCGGACGCGGTCCGCACCCTTGAGTGCCTTGATGCTTTGATCGTTATATTGCTGCTGTGCAGGTTTTTTCGTAGCCATAGAACCGGCAAATCCTCCTCAGTGCTCAAAATAGTCGGTAAAACCCATATCTTTCTATATTATAACAGATAAAACCGTTTTTGAAAAGGGCTTTATGCGCATTTTTTGAAAAAAAGATATTTTTTGCCGCTTCCTATTGCAAGTCGCCGAAAAATATAATATAATATACTATGTATATGTGTAAGGGAGGGATGGGCTTGACTGCGGCGGAGTGGAAGCAACGGCTTTTGGGCGCTGACTGTGCCGTTCTTGGATTTGGCGTTTCCAATCGCCCCTTGGTTCCTTTTTTGCAAAAAATGGGAGCGAAGGTGACCGTGCGGGATGAGGCTCCTTTCGAAAAGCTCGGCGAGGAGGCAGTGCGTTACAGGGAAATGGGCGTTCGCTTTCTTACGCGAGAGGGATATCTGGATCACCTGGACGAGGAGCTTTTGTTCCGATCCCCCGGCATGCGCCCCGATCTTCCCGCATTCGAGGAGGCGAAACGGCGGGGTGCGATCCTGAGCTCCGAGATGGAGCTCTTTCTGGATCTGACGCCCGCGCTCGTGCTTGGCGTGACGGGAAGTGACGGAAAGACCACCACGACTACGGTCACGGGGCTTCTTTTGGATGCGGAGTGCAAAAAAACGGGCAAGGGCAGGGTGTTCGTCGGTGGAAACATCGGAACGCCGCTTTGTCAACGTGCGCTCGACATGACGTGCGAGGACGTCGCGATCCTGGAGCTCTCCAGCTTTCAATTGCAAACGGTGACGCGTTCTCCGCACCGCGCGGCGCTGACAAATCTCTCCCCCAATCATCTCAATTGGCACACCGACATGGGGGAATACGCCAACGCCAAGGCAAATATCTTTTTGCATGAGCCGAATGGGCTTCTCGTCCTCAATGCCGAGAATGAGGAAAGCATTGCGCTCGCTTCGGACTATCCACACAGGATCTTCTGGTTTTCCTCCGCAAAGCACACGCCGGACGCCTTTGCTCCGCTGATGCGAGCGGGGGATGCCGCGGTGTTCGTGCGCAGCGGAGAGATCACCGTGTGGGATCGCGGCAGGGAGGACGTGATGCTTCCGGCATCGGAGATCCTGCTTCCCGGAAAACACAACTTAGAAAATTACATGACTGCCATTGCTCTGACCTACGGTCTTGTTTCCAAGGAAACGATCTTGACGGTTGCGAGGAGCTTTTCGGGGGTTGCGCACCGATTGGAGCTGGTGCGTCGGCACGACGGCGTGACCTATTATAACAGCTCGATCGATTCCACTCCCAGCCGCACGGCGGCGGCGCTTTCCGCGCTGTCACAAAAGCCCATCGTCATATGCGGCGGATACGATAAAAAGGTGCCGTTTGAGCCCTTGGCGAAAGCCCTTTGGGAGCGCGCGAGTGCCGTTGTGCTGACGGGGGCGACTGCCGAGAAGATCGGTGATGCAATCAAGCGCGAGCAGCCGAGCGGGGACGCAAGGCTTCCCGTATATTTCGAGGCTGATTTCCGACGTGCGGTGCTACGTGCCAAGGAGATCGCGCAAAAGGGCGACGCGGTATTGCTTTCTCCCGCCTGCGCAAGCTTTGACGTCTTCCGTAATTTTGAGGAGCGCGGAAATCTCTTTTGCGAGATCGTTCGCTCTTTCTGATATTGCTGTAAAAAAATATAAACTAAAAGGAGAACCGATATGGATCAAAATCAAGGATATCAGGTACACGACGCAAGCTTTTATCGCGCAAAGGCGCGCAATATGCTCACATGTCAGTGGTGGCTAGCCATTGGAGCGGTATTTTTGCTGATTCTGCTGGCGGGTGGCGTCGGCACGGTCAGCGTTAACGTAAACGTTGATGAAAATACAATCAAGAACGCGGGTGCAAACCCAACCTTCTTTGCGCTGTTTTTTGCCGCCATCGCAGGAGCGGTTTCTTTGGTGACGTGGGCACTGCACTTTTTCGTAGGCGCTCCCGTGCAGCTGGGATATCAGAAATTTCAGCTCAATCTGATCGATAGGGGGGATGCAAGGATCGGGGATCTGTTTTCTTATTTCCAGATCTGCTACGGCAAGTCCTTGCTTCTGAAGCTGCTCAGCGGTCTGATCATGCTTGCAACATCTCTTCCGACGGTGATCGGCTCTGCGATGTTCAGCGCATTTCTGATCAGCGCCCTGCTCAACGTTCCCGGGTTTGAAGCGCTTGTTCTGGGCGGTCAGGTGCAGATCAGTATGGAGGAGTTTGAAAGCCTTGGTGCTAACGTTCTTGCAGAGCTGGGCGCTTCCATCGGCTGGATCCTGCTTGCCTTCCTGATCTATCTGGTAGGGGTTGTCGGAAGCATCGTGCTTCGCATCGTTGTGGGCTACCGCATCGCGTTTGCCCAGATGATTCTTGCCGAGTACCCCGAGATCAGCGCGACCGATGCTCTGCGGAACTCTGCGAGCCTGATGAAGGGCAAGGTCTGGAGGCTGTTTTGCCTGAAGTTCAGCTTTATCGGCTGGCATCTGGCACGCATCGGTGCATACCTCGGTGCGCTTCTGATCCTGACGATCCTCACTGTGCTGTCCGTCTTTATCCCGATCTTTGGGGCGCTCGTGGCGCTTCTTTGCGCACTTGGACTACTCCTTGTCACGATTGCCTTCGCTTTTGCCGAGTATCCGCTTCAGGCGTACATCAACGCGGCGTGCGCGGCGTTCTACGACGATATTGCCAACAGACGTGCTGCAAGGGAAGCGGAATTCCCGAGCATCAACCCCGACGATTACGTTCCGGGCGGTGAGAAGGCTCAGGAGAAAACCGAGGTCGCCGAGGAAGCAACGGAAGAAGTGACGGAAGAAGTGACGGAAGAAACGGCGGAAGAAACGCAAACCGCGTCATCGGAGGATCACGAGTCTGCGCTCGGGGAGCAAGCAGAGCAAGAAGATACACAGGAGTCCTGACTCCGAAAAAAGAAAGGAACCGTATACATCCCATGATATTTTCAGAAAAAATTGCCCGTCTGGCGACTGAGGCGGAGGGAAAATTGGCACAACGCTTCTCTGAGATCGACCGCGTTTCCTTTGCCAATACGCAAAAGGTAATGGACTCCTTCCGTGAGCACCGTGTCAGTGAGGGAATGTTCCAATCCACCAGCGGATACGGCTATGATGACCGTGGCCGCGACGTGCTGGATGAGATCTTTGCAGACGTGATGGGCGCGGAGAGCGCCATCGTGCGTCACAGCATCGTCAGCGGCACGCACGCGCTCAGCATCGGTCTTTACGGCATTTTGCGACCGGGCGACGTTCTGTATTCGGTCGCGGGCAAGCCTTACGACACCTTAGAGGAGGTGATCGGCATTGCGGGAGAGGCGGGAAACGGCTCTCTGCGCGATTTTGGCGTGGACTATCTGCAGACCGATCTGAATGAGGACGGAAGCTTCCGCTTCGATGAGATCAAGGCTACGATGGAGCAGCACGGAACGCGCATCAAAATGGTGTTCGTTCAGCGCTCCAAGGGATATCTTGCACGCAAGACGCTTTCGGTGGACGCCATCGGAGAGCTCGTTCGCTTTGTCAAAGCGATCCATCCCGAGGTTTACGTGGTGGTGGATAACTGCTACGGAGAGTTCGTCGAGGAGCGCGAGCCCTGTGCCGTCGGCGCGGATCTCTGCATTGGCTCCCTGATCAAAAATCCGGGCGGCGGAATGGCGGAAACGGGCGGATATCTTGCGGGCACGCGCCGTGCCGTGGAGCTTGCCTCCTACCGTCTGACGTCGGTTGGCGTCGGTGCCGAGGTCGGCGCTACCATGGGACAGAACAAGCCCATGTATAAAGGACTTTTCTACGCACCGCATACCACGGCGCAGGCACTCAAGACCGCGCATCTTGCGGCATACGTGTTCGAGGCACTCGGATATGCCGTAGAGCCCAGATGGGACGAGCCCCGTCACGATATCATCCAGACCGTGATCACGGGCAGCGAAGGGGGGCTGTGCGCCTTCTGCCGCGGCATTCAGATGGGATCTCCCGTCGATTCCTTCGTCACTCCCGAGCCTTGGGCAATGCCGGGATATTCCGACCGTGTGATCATGGCAGCGGGCGCGTTTACGCAGGGAAGCTCCATTGAGCTCTCCGCGGACGGACCGCTCAAGGAACCGTATATTGCTTATTTCCAAGGCGGTCTTACCTATGAGAGCGGCAAGATCGGCATTCTTGCGGCGGCGCAGAGCATGGACGAGGCAGCGTCCCCGAATAATCGTTGAAGATCCGATGGAGGATGACACATATGAAAACAAGAGCTTTGAAAACAGTTCTCTGCCTTGCGCTAAGCCTTGCAACCCTGCTTTGCGCGGTTGCATGCGCAGGTGTGGAGGAGGGAGTGCCCGAGGGCATGAAAAACGCAACGGTCGCGGGTTCGCTTTTCCGTCTGTACGTTCCCAACGTCTGGACGCTGAACACCGCCTATGGCATTTCGGGCGCATATTACCGCTTTGACACGACCTCGACCGTCAGTGCCGTGCGCTATCCGATCACCGACGCGCTCCGCGCCGAGATGGAGGCCGCGATTGCAGAGGAAACGGCAGAGCAAGCGGATGCGGCGGGGAAGCGTCTGGAATGGTATTTCCGCACGCAGTGCCTCGCTCCCATTCAGGCGCAGGCGCAGGGCGGCACCGTTGAGGAGGTCGCCGAGGACTCGGTCGCCATCGTGTTGGACAAGACCAACGCAAAGCGTTATCACTACAAGGCAACCGTAAACGGTGCTCTGACGCACGTCGTGCAGGTCGTTGCCGAGAAGGGAGATGCCTTTTACGTCATCACTGCGATGCTGGACGATACGCTGTATCAAACTTGCATTCCCAGTATCAATACCGTGATCTCCGCCTTCCGCTTCTCGGATGAAGCGTACCGTCCGAAGGATTATGCCAAGTATATCGACGCAAACGATTCTCCTTATGCGGATATGCGTCTTGCGTCCAACGACGACGTGGCATACCTGTTCTACGTGCCCAAGGATGAGAGCACCTGGGTGGTCAACTATGACGAGCGCATCTTTTCGGTCTATCACGCGACCGATCGGGCAAGCATCAGTGTCGTGCCCTTCAATCCCGCCAATGAAACCATGGATGCGGTTGCTTATTTTGAGGAATGCAAGCTCATGATGATCAACACCGCGGGCAAGGACGGATTTGTCCTGACCAAGGAAGACGATACGACCGTCGCGGGACACGCCGCAAAGGTGTACGAGTATACCTATTCGGTGGGCGGCAAGACTTATCAATACCGCCAATACGTATTGACCTACGGAAATATGATCTATTCCATCACCTACACGGCAACGCCCGAAACCTACGGGGCGCATCTTGGCGTGGTGGATTCCGTGATCGAAAAATTCGCATTCCGCTAAAAGGGGATAGAATGAAAGAAATTTACTTGGATAACAGCGCGACCACACCGCTCTCGTCGGCAGCGCGCGTTGCGCTGATCGAGGCGGCAAAGGTTTACGGGAACCCGTCCTCTCTCCATCCTGTCGGAGAGGCGGCGCACAAACTTTTAGAGCAATCCCGCCGTCAGATCGCCGCAACGCTTGGCGTCAGGGGGACGCTTTTATCGGGACAGCTGATCTTTACTGCCTGCGGCAGTGAATCGGACAACCTTGCCATCTTCGGAACGGCGTACGCAAAGCCGCGCCGCCGCGGAGGCAGAGTGATCACCACCGACTCCGAGCATTCCGCCGTGGAGAACGCCATGAAGGCGTTGGAGGCGGACGGCTTTGAGGTGGTTCGCATTCCTACCGGGGGAGGCGTTCTTGATCTTGACGCCTTCGCAAGCGCTTTGAATGACAAGACCTTTTTGGTCAGTCTGATGATGGTGAACAACGAAACGGGAGCGCATTATGATATCGCGCGCGCCTTTTCGATGGCAAAGGCGAAAAATCCCAATATCGTGACCCATACCGACGCCGTGCAGGGATATCTGAAGATTCCCTTTACGCCACAGAGCATCAAAGCGGATCTGATAAGCATCAGCGCGCACAAGGTGCACGCGCCCAAGGGCGTGGGTGCTTTGTACGTTTCCCCCGAAGCGCTCAAGCGGCGCGATCTGGTCCCCACCTTGTACGGAGGGGGGCAGGAGGGGGGCTTCCGTTCGGGAACTGAGAATCTGATCGGCATTGCGTCGTTCGCCGCGGCGGCAAGTGACGGATATGCGAATCTGAGCGCGCACACCGAAACGATGCGGACGCTGCGCGATTATGCCGAGGAGCGTCTTGCAGAGCTTCCCGTGCGCATCAATCGCCCGACGGGGGCACGTGCGCCGCATATTCTGCACCTGACGCTTCCCGACATCCGAAGCGAAACCATGCTGCACGAGCTTTCCAAGGACGGAATCTGTATTTCCAACGGCTCTGCCTGCTCGTCGCACGCAAAGCAGCTCAGCCGCGCGCTGTTGGGCTTTGGACTGACAGAGAGGGAAATTCCGTTCTCTATCCGTGTCAGCGTCAGCCCTTATAATACAAAAGAGGAGATCGACGTGTTCGTTTCCTCGCTTTCCCGCGCGCTGGATACACTTGTCAGGAGCAAGAGATAAATAGGGAAGGAAAACAAAAAAGACGACCGAGGTGAAGTGATCTAATCGGGATTCACTTCGAGGTCGTCTTTTTTAATGTAGAATCTGCAACGGGAATTTCGCCTGCGGCGAAGATACACGCACCCTACGCCTGACAAGCAAGCTTGTCGATCTTCGGGTGGTGTATGCGAACCCGATTCCGCTTCGCTTCGCTTGCGGAGCAGGTTCGATGTGCGGGTGCCAAAAAAGAGCCTACCGCAAAGGTAGGCTCTTTTTTGGCACCCGCAACAGGAATCGAACCTGTAACTACCCCTTAGGAGGGGGTTATTATATCCATTTAACTATGCAGGCGTATCCGATTTGGGGAAATCGTTCAATCGAACAGCCCTATTATAACATGCTTTTATTCAAAAAACAAGATTTTTTTGAAAAAACTTATTGACAAACCGCGCACCTGTGTGATACAATATAATTGCAATAAAAAAATGTTAGGAGATTTGAGACATGAAATCTATGACAAAAACTCTGATTGCCGTCGCAATGGTAGTCGCCATGCTCGCAACCTTCATCGCATGTGCGGATGATCCCACCGATCTTGGTACCGGTACCTCCGGCACTACGGGCACCCAAACTCCTGCACAATCGACTACGGCTACGACAGAAGCTACGACCGGCGCAACCGATGCTACCACCGGTGCAACTGATGCTACGACCGGTGCAACCGATTCTACGACCGGTGCAACCGATTCTACCACTGGTGCAACCGATGCTACGACCGGTGCAACCGATGCTACGACCGAGGCTACGACTGCTGCTACTGCATTGACTCCCGGTGGCGCAAACACCGAGGAGGGCTGGGGTCCGCTCAACTGATCTACATATCGAAGAAAAGACTTGGAGAATTTCTCCAAGTCTTTTTTATTCCGCAATCGTCGAAGTGCACAAAAAAGCCCCAAAAAACTGTCGTTTTGCCAATTGCTTTGATGTAGAATTCATGATATAATAAAAAATATCCTTAATATGAATAATGAATGAGATCTGATATGAAAAAAAGTGTTTTCCGTTTCTTAGCGTTACATCTTTGCATTCTTTTGATCCTGCCGTTTGCATTGTGCAACGTATCTGCGCTTGATACGATGGGGCAAATGAAATCCGACGAGGAGGGTACTGTATTGGTTAACTTATTCCCACGCTCCGGCGGACGCAACAAAAATCTGCGCAAAAACGCAAACGAGGACGTCTACCTGACGTCGAGCAAAATCGAGGTTGCCGAGGGCGACGTGCTGTATCTTGGTGCGATGCGAAAAGAGGACAGCGATGAGGCTCTTCTTCTCTATACCGCATCAAAATCCTTGCAGGCAACCAAAAAGATGAATTCCTTGGAGCTTGTCGAGGATATCGGGCGCGGATACGGTATCTACCGCTTCACCGTTCCGAGCGGTGTCGGCTTTGTGGAGGTCAGGGTTCACATCGGCGTATACAATGACGGCGATGTGCTGGTAACCAAAAATCAGCCCTTTACGGGTGTGCAGATGCGCGCGTTTCTCGGTATTGAGGAAATCCCGGAGGAGGTCAAGGCGCATCCTTACTACGGCAAAAAGGCTCTGTTTCTCGGAGATTCGTTGACCTACGGCTCTTACGATACGCCGCAGAGCTATCGCAATCCGAGCGCCTCTTGGGCAAGAGCATTCGCCAAGGAGATCGGCATGGAGGTCACCAATGCAGGAGTGGGTGGTGCGAGTATCGCCAAATTATCTACCCGTCCATGGATCTACAATCAGTATCTTGACCAAAAGGACAAGGCGTTTGACGTGATCTTCCTGGAGGGTGGCGGAAACGATTCCGGCAGCGGTGTGGAGATCGGCACGCCGCTTCCCGTTGACAGCTCTCCCGCCGCGCTGGAGGCTGCGACCGCAAGCTTTGCAGGCGGTCTTCAATGGCTGCTCCACTCCGTAAAAGAGAATTGGCCCGATGCCGAGCTGTTCTATCATTCCAGCTTCAAGTTCGCCAATAAGCCCAAGGAGGGAACGCAGGATCTGCGGCTTTACTTTGAGCAGGCAAAAGTTCTTTGTCAGATGTACGGCGTGACCTATATTGATCTGTACGATGACGAGAAGCTCTACGATAGCTTCTATCCCGCGCATCCGGGATACGTGCCGGATAAGATTCATCCCACCGAGATGGGATACTCTCTGATCAACCCAAGATTGATCGAGCTTTTCAATGCGCTTGCGAAGGCAAATGCGCCCTCCGTGCAGGAACCCGAAGCACCGAGCACGGATCAGCCCTCTCCCGACGTTACGGAGCCCGCGCCCGTTACAAGCACGCAGGCATCCGAGCAGAAAACGGGAGGATGCCAATCGGCACAGGGGACACTTGCCACGGCGGGATTTGCGGCAGCTGCGGGAGCGGCTCTTGTCAAACGGAAAAGGCGTAAGCAGTAAAGGGCTTGGCTTTTGATAGGAAATCTCATATTTTCAGTATTGTGAAATGAAAACGGAGGACATCGATGATGAAAAAAAGCATGTTACGATTTCTTGCATTGCAGATCAGCATTCTTCTGATCCTGCCGCTTGCACTATGTAACGTATCTGCGCTTGATACGGTGGGGCAAATGAAATCCGACGAGGAGGTCACTGCATTGGTCAATTTATTCCCGCGCGCAGGAGGACGGAACAAAAATCTGCGCAAGAACAAGAACGAGGACGTGTATCAGACGTCAAATAAAATTGAGGTCGCAGAGGGTGACGTGCTTTACCTTGGAGCCATGCGACAGGCGGACAGCGCGGAAGCCCTGATTCTTTATACCCCTTCCAAAGCTCAGCACAGCACCAAAAAGATGAATTCCCTGGAGCTTGCCGAGGACATCGGACGCGGCTTTGGTATCTATCGCTTCACCGTTCCGAGCGGTGTCGGCTTTGTAGAGGTCAAGGTACACATCGGTGTATACAACGACGGTGACGTGCTGGTAACCAAGAATCAGCCCTTTACGGGTGTGCAGATGCGCGCGTTCCTCGGGATTGAGGAAATCCCGGAGGAGGTAAAGGCGCATCCTTACTACGGCAAAAAGGCACTGTTCGTCGGGGATTCGTTGACCTACGGCTCTTTCGATACGCCGCAGAGCTATCGCAATCCGAGCGCCGGCTGGGTCAGAGCCTTTGCGCTGGAGGTCGGACTTGACGTCACGAACGCAGGTGTTGGCGGCGCAAGCATTGCAAAATTCCAAGGGCGTGGCTGGATCTACAACCAATACCTTGCGCACAAGAACGAGCAATTTGATCTGATCGTCATGGCGGGCGGCTGCAACGACGCGCGTGACAGCATAGAGATCGGCACGATCATGCCCGTAAACACCAATCCCGCAATTCTTGAGGCAAACAACAACACCTTTATCGGTGGACTCCAATGGATGTTCCACAACGTCAAAGCGAATTGGCCGGATGCCGAGCTGTTTTTCCATTCTGCGTTCAAGCAGGTTCAGGAGAAGGGAAGACTGCAGGAAATGAATCTGTACATTGAGCAGGTTGCAGAGCTTTGCGAGATGTACGGCGTGGAATACATCGATCTGTATAACGACACAGAGCTTTACAAGAGCTTTTATCCCGGACATACGGGCTACGTTCCCGATCAGCTGCATCCCACCGAGATGGGCTACTCCCTGATCAGCCCCAGACTGATCGCGCTCTTTAACGAGATCGTTCTGGCAGAGGAGCCTCCCGTGACCGAAACCGAGGCGCCGAGCACGACGCAGACTCCCGAGCCCACCGACGCCACCGAGCTCACAAGGGTAACCAAGGAAACGCAAATTGATACGGTAGAGGACGGCTGTCAGTCCGCAGGCGGTGTCCTTGCCACTGCGGCGATCGCGACTGTGGCGGGCGCTGCCATGCTGAAAAAGAAAAAGCGCAAGTAAATCTACTTGTCTTTTCATAGAAAACTCAAAATGAAGATAAAAGCAAGAAAGGAAAGAACCACCATGAAGAAGACCCAAGCAAAACGCCTCGCGGCAATTCTGATGTGCGCTGTCATGCTTCTGTCGGCGGTAGCGCTCCCCATCACGGTTTCCGCGGAGACCGAGCTTGTCAACCACTATGACGCCTCGACCTCCGTGCTCGGTATTCCGAACGTTGACGACATGGCCACTCCCACACCCAATCAGACTTATTTCGTGAGTGCTCCCATCGCGGTCAACGGCGGAGATACGCTCTGCTTTGGCCCCTGCGATGTTTCCTCCGGCTGGCACATCGCGCTTTACAACAGCGACGGTACCAAGCACGCTGACGGCGGAACCGGTATCGGAAAGAGCAGTGGCTTGACAAAGGTTGCGACCTTTGCTGACCAATCCGTCATTTACTCCTACACGCTTCCCGCAGGCGTTTCCTACATCCGTCTGACCGGTAAGAAAACCTATCAGTATCAGACTCTTTTGACCATCAATCAGCCCTTTGACGTAGCATCCTACACCCAGTGGGCTAATCCGAATCAGGGTGGTGACGAAAATCAAGGCGGCGAGGATCAGCTCGTCAACAAGTATAACCCCGCTTTGGCAACTGTCAACAAGATCCCCGACATCGGGAATTCCACCGGCTTTGCAAACGGCTCTAATACCAACTTCTTTGCAAGTTCTGCGATCGAGGTACAGGGTGGCGACACCATTTACGTAGGTCCCATCAATACAAACTCCGGCTGGAACGTAGCACTCTATGACAACACGCCCGTTCCGAACAACAAGCAAAACGGTGTGAAGCTTACCAACAAGGTAGCTGAGTTCCCCAACGGTGCAGTTATTTACTCCTACACCATTCCCGAGGGAACGGTTGCAATCCGCCTGACGGCAAATCCTGCGTATATGAACACCATGCTTGTGACGATCAATCAGGCGTTTGACGTGGAGAGCTACTACGCTTACGCCGATGCAAACGGCTTGGTCCTGAGCAACGAGCTCCGTCCCTTTAACATCGAAACGCCCACCATGGCTCCCGTCGGAAGCGCGTCGAGCCTGGTCAACCTTTTCCCGCGCACCGATGCGTACGATCCGTTGCTTCGTCAGAACGTCAACGTAGATACCTATAAGACCTCTGCGCAGATCGACGTGCAGGAGGGTGACGTCATCACCGTTGGTGCGATGCGTCTGGCTGACAGCAGTGAATCCTTGCTGTTTTACAATGCAAACGGCCTTCTGTTCAAGACGATCAATATGAACGCGCTCCCCATGCGTGAGGATATCGGCAGAGGATATGCGATCTACTGGCTGACCGTTCCCGAGGGGGTTGCCTCCATCGAGGTCAAGGCACACATCGGTGTTTACAACGACGGTGATATCCTGGTGACCAAGAATCAGCCCTTCACGGGTGCACAGCTGCGCACCTTCCTGGATATTCCGGATCTGAGCGCAGAAGCAATGGCGCACGATTTCTACGGCAAGAAGGCGCTCTTTATCGGTGACTCCATCAGCTACGGCTCTTACGATACGCCTCCCAGCTATCGCAATCCCAGCGCATCCTGGGCAAGACGTCTGGCTCTGGAAACGGGACTGATTCCCACCAACGCATCGGTTGGCGGCGCAAGCCTTGCAAAGTCCACCGGTCGCGGATGGATCTACGATCAGTACAACAAGCTGACCGACAAAAACTTTGATATGATCGTGATCAACGGCGGTGTCAACGACTCCAGATCCGAGATTGCCATCGGTTCTCCTCTGCCCGTCGGCAGCGACGAGGCAACGCTGGAGGCAAACGTCGGCACCTACATCGGAGGCCTTCAGTGGCTGTTCCACAACGCAAAGAAGAATTCGCCCAATGCGGATCTGTACTACGTTGCAACCTTCAAGGTTCCGCAGCAGAAGGGTAACCTGCCTACCGTCGGACAGTACTACGCGCAGGCAGAGCTGCTTTGCAAGCTGTACGGTGTCAAGTTCGTTGATATGTACAACTATTCGCCTCTTTACGAAGATTACAATCCCAATGACACGACCATCGTTCCCGACCAGCTGCATCCCACCAAGGCGGGATACGATCTCATCTTCCCCCATATGCTTGATGTGTTCGAGGCTGTTCAGATCCCCGATCCCGAGTTCGATCTGGATATGCTCAACGTTTCCTATCAGTTCAGCACCGACAATCATGACATCCGTCTGATCACCACCGTTGACGGCCTGGATTATCAGGAGGTCGGATTTATCATTACCATGGGCAACCAGCGTGCAAAGATTAGCATGAATACCGTTTACAGCTCGATCACGGGTGCGGATAAGACTTATACCCCCGATCTGGTCGGTGCTCCCACCTCGGAATATTTCGCACTGTTTAACATCACGGATATTCCCGAGGAATTCACGATCTTCGTGCAGGCATACGTCGTTACCGAGGACGGATATACCTACTACGGCTCAGTTCGCGATATCACCAAGAGCAACGGCACGCTGATCCCGGATCCCAACGGAACGCAGGACGGCTACGTTGTTTCCTGGAATGATCTGAACTGGAAGGCAGCAGCCTGAATTTTCCCAAATAAAATTACGGGCGAAGCGCGTTTGCGCTTCGCCCGTTTATGATTTTTGTTTTGATGATTACTTCTTGCGCTTGCGCAGCAGATAGTAGTCCAGAGCTTCCTTCATGTTGTCGGGGATCTCTCTGGATACGGGGCAGTGAACGGCATTTGCCATGCGCTCGGTGAACGCGATAATGAAGGCGATGTCGTCCTCCATCTTCTCCATCTTCATCAGCTTTGCGGTGTCGTAGCGGTTGTGGATGGTTGCCGTGTTGGAGGGAGCCTGACGTGCAAAGGAAAGCGCGGGTACACCCTTATCGGCAAAGGGGGTCGAATCGCTGGAGTAAACGTCCTGATAGGAGGAGATCGGCACACCCAGCTCATGTCCGAGATAGCTGATATAATGCACGAGCTTTTCCTCGGTGGTGCAGCACGCGATCATCTTGCCCATGGTGCAGCCGATCATATCAAGATTGATGTTGAGCGCGATCTTGGAAAGCTCCTCCTCGTGCGCCTTTGCGTATGCCTTGGCACCGAGAAGTCCGCGCTCCTCACTGCCGCAGAAGACGAAGCGCAGTCCGTAGCGGTGGGGATTTTTGGAGAAATGCTCCATGATGCCCAAAAGACCTACGCAGCCCGACATGTTGTCGTACGCGCCGAGCGAGAGGGAGGTGGTATCGTAATGAGCTGTCAGCAGGATGGTCTGATCGATCTTTCCGGGCAGATCCACGACGACGTTGTGCGAGTTTGCTACGCCCTCCTTTTGCTCCAGCTTGATCTTGACCGTCTTGACGTCGTTTTCGATCAAGGATACGGCGCTCTTAACGTTGATGTTCACACCGGGGATCTTGTTGCCGTTGCTGACGTATGGACGTAATTCTCTCGTATCGATGTCGCGGTCCGCGTAGTTGGCGTGACCGTCAAAGGTGATAAAGCCGACGGCACCGTTCTTGAGGATGTCCTGATAGAGCCAATAACCGAGATAGTTTTCCAGAAGGACGATCTTACCCTTGCAAAGCGAGAGGGCGTAAGGATCCCTTACGTTTGTCAGATAGTAAAGGGGAGCCTCGACCTCGTGTGTGCCCGCCAGAAGATAGCCCTTGCATTCAATTTCTTTGCCGTCGGCGATCAGGGACGCGCTCTGCATCTCTGCCATGGCAACCTCAAAGGGCTCAAGCGAAGCGGTAAGACCGAGCTCTTCGCACAGGGAAACCAAGTAGTTTGCGCAGCGCAGCTCGGGCGCGCTGCCTCCCATACGGACATAGGAGGTCTGTTCAAAAATTTCTTTCATTTTTTGCTGATTCATACGGTATCTCCTTTGTTGCGTTCGGGGTTTTGTTTGCCCTATTATACAACATTTTTGGAAAAATTGCAATCCGAAACGCGAAAAAAAGAAAAAATTGTTTAGTCCCCCTTTTCCTGTGCGATACTAATACGGAATATCGGAGTACTGATTCTGCATACGCAGGGATTCTCTTGAAAGCAGGCGCAAAAAAATACAAAAAATTTCCAAAAGTACTTTACAAAGCGCAGAGAGTATGATATAATTGACATATGACAGAAACCGCTCAAAAAGGAGAAAATAAAATGAACATTACAAAAGATATCCGCTATATCGGAGTCAACGATCATACGATTGATCTCTTTGAGGGGCAATACGTAGTGCCCAACGGTATGGCGTACAACTCCTACGTTATTTTGGACGAAAAGATCGCCATTATGGATACCGTGGACGCGCGTTTTACGCATGAGTGGCTGGACAATATCCAGAACACCCTTGGCGGAAGGAAGCCCGACTACCTGATCGTACAGCACATGGAGCCCGATCACTCGGCAAATATCTTCAATTTCCTCAAGGCATACCCGAGCGCTACGGTGGTTTCCTCCGCAAAGGCGTTTTCGATGATGCAGAATTTCTTTGGCGCGGACTTTGCCGATCGCCGCATCGTAGTAGGGGAGGGGGATACCCTCAGTCTTGGCAAGCACGTCCTGACCTTCGTCACCGCCCCTATGGTGCACTGGCCTGAGGTCATCGTGACCTATGACAGCACGGACAAGGTGCTGTTCTCGGCGGACGGATTCGGCAAATTCGGAGCTCTTGACGTCGAGGAGGAGTGGGCTTGCGAGGCAAGACGCTACTATATCGGCATTGTCGGAAAGTACGGCGTGCAGGTACAGAATCTGCTCAAAAAGGCAGCGGGACTTGACATCAAGATCATTTGTCCTCTGCACGGTCCGGTGCTTTGCGAAAACCTCGGCTACTATCTGGGGCTTTACGACACCTGGTCGAGCTATCAGCCCGAGAGCGAGGGCATCGTCATTGCGTACACCTCGATTTACGGCAACACCAAAAAGGCAGTCCTGCAGCTGGCGGAGCGCCTCAAGGCGAACGGATGCCCCAAGGTCGTCATCAACGACCTTGCGCGCTGCGATATGGCAGAGGCGATCGAGGATGCCTTCCGCTATGAGAAGCTCGTGCTGGCGACCACTACCTACAACGCGGATGTTTTCCCCTTTATGCGCACCTTCATCCACGGCCTTACCGAGCGCAATTTCCAGAACCGCACGGTGGCACTGATGGAGAACGGAAGCTGGGCACCCCAGGCGGCAAAGGTGATGCGCTCGATGCTGGAGGACTGCAAGAATCTGACCTACACCGATACCACGGTACACATCCTCTCGGCATTGAACGAGGAGAGCAGCAAGCAGCTGGATGCCCTTGTGGAGGAGCTTTGCCGCGACTATCTTGCGCACGGCAACACCACCGCGAACAAGAACGACCTGACGGCACTTTTCAACATCGGCTACGGCTTGTACGTCGTTACCTCAAACGACGGCAAAAAGGACAACGGACTCATCGTCAATACCGTCACGCAGGTTACCAACACGCCGAATCGCCTGGCGGTCACCATCAGCAAGGAGAACTACTCGCACCACATCATCAAGCAGACGGGAAAGATGAATATCAACTGTCTGACGGTGGACGCGCCCTTTGCGGTGTTTGAAAAATTCGGTTTCCAGAGCGGACGCAACGTCGATAAATTTGAGGGCTGCGAGCCCCTTCGCTCGGATAACGGTCTGATCTTTTTGCCCCGCCACATCAACTCTTTCCTTTCCTTGAAGGTGGAGCAGTACGTCGATCTTGACACGCACGGCATGTTTATCTGCTCGATCAGTGAGGCAAGAGTGATCTCGAATGCCGAGAGCATGACCTACGCATATTACCACGAGCACGTCAAGCCGAAGCCAAAGACCGAGGGCAAGCGCGGCTACGTTTGCAAGATCTGCGGATACGTCTACGAGGGCGAGGAGCTCCCCGAGGATTTCATTTGTCCCCTCTGCAAGCACGGTGCTTCGGATTTTGAAGAAATTCAGGGATAAAAAAGCATCAAAAACGGGTGCGGACGAAATCGTCCGCACCCTCTTTTTACCGATTGAGCAACCAGATGCCAAAATTGAGATATCCCGCGAAGCTGACCCACAACAGATAAGGAATTTGCAAATATGCCGCTGTGCGATTGATCTCAAAATAATCGAATACCGTTTTGACGACCAGGAGCAGAAGCACGCAAAGCCAGAGAAATGCCACCCCAAAGGCTTCGAGATTGAAAAAGATCAGACTCCAATAAAAGTTGAAAAACAGACTTGCAAGATAAGTCAGGAGCGCCTTTTGCTTTTTTTCGGGAAAATCGGTTTTGCTTCGCAGGATCATTGCCGCACTAATTCCCATCAGAACGTAAAGAACCGTCCAAACGATGGGAAACAGAATGGGAGGGGGAGAGAGCGGGGGAGTATTGATCCTTTGGTAGATATCCATATTCCCCATGGTGAGGAGTGCCGAGAGGGCTCCCGTGCCGACCGAAAGTAAAATCGAAGCAAGATAGGTTTTCCATGCCTTCATCATATCACCGCCTTTGTGATCTATCTGTATGCCGCACCCAAGCGAAATATGACTGCGCGGATGCAAAAGACGCTTTTTGTCGCAAAAAAGACCGCTTGGCATCCTTGTATTTTCAAAAAAACTGTGTTATAATTCAAATAGAGTATCCTACAGATGAAGGGAGGCAAAATTCGGATGGAATATCGGCTTGTAAAAAGGGATCCGCTTCTTTCTCCGTACCGCGGGCAGATCGAGGAGCGCATGAAGCGTTACCGGGAAAAAAAGCGTCAGCTGGTCGGACCGCGGGGATCTCTTTCGGATTTCGCGAACGGAGATCTGTATTTCGGCTTCCATAAGACCGACACGGGCTGGGTATACCGAGAATGGGCACCCGCCGCGCAAGCACTGTATCTGACGGGCGACATGGTGGATTGGAATCCGACGGCACTCCCGATGACACATATCGGAAAAGGCATCTTTGAGCTGCAGCTGCAGGGAACGGACGCTTTGTGGAACGGTTGCCGCGTGCGCGTGACGGTACAGCATGAGGGGAAGCTTTTGCCGCGCATTCCCACCTATATCCACCGTGTGGAGCAGGACGCAGGCGACCACTCCTGGAACGGTGTGATCGTGGACGAGCCTGCCTACGAATGGCAAAATCCCTGCGTCGCGCCTCCCAAGCGGGGCATTTGCATCTACGAGTGCCATATCGGTATGGCACAGGACAAGGACGGGATCGGGACCTATCGCGAGTTTGCGGAGCAGATTTTGCCCCGTATCGCGTCGCTTGGATATAACACCGTTCAGATCATGGCGGTGATGGAGCATCCCTATTACGCGTCCTTTGGCTATCAGGTGTCCTCCTTCTTTGCCGCGTCCTCACGGTTCGGCACACCGAGCGATCTGAAATATCTCATCGATACGGCACACGGAATGGGGCTTTCGGTGCTTCTGGACGTGGTGCATTCACACGCGGTTGGCAACACCGTGGAGGGACTTTCCGAGTTTGACGGGACGCCCTACCAGTTCTTCCACGAGGGGGCGCGGGGCGAGCATCCTGCGTGGGGGACAAGGCTCTTTGATTACGGAAAGAACGAGGTGCTCCACTTCCTGCTTTCCAACCTCAAATTCTGGTTGACCGAATACCGCTTTGACGGCTTCCGCTTTGACGGTGTGACCTCCATGATCTATCACAATCACGGTCTTGGCGAAGCGTTTGGCGATTACGGAAAATACTTTTCCGACAACGTCGATCACGATGCGCTGACCTATCTGCAGCTTGCAAACGCCCTGATCCGTCAGGTCAATCCGGGCGCTGTGACGGTTGCCGAGGATATGTCGGCAATGCCGGGCATGTGTTTGCCTTTGCGTGAGGGCGGAATCGGCTTTGATTACCGCCTTGCCATGGGACAGCCCGATCTTTGGATCAAGCTGCTCAAAACCAGACGGGACGAGGAATGGGACGTCTGGCACATTCTGTACGAGCTGACCACAAGACGGGCAGGGGAGCGTTATATCGGCTACGTCGAAAGCCACGATCAGGCACTGGTGGGGGATAAGACGCTGATCTTCCGTCTGTGCGACAGCAAAATGTATACCGAGATGTCCAAGCTTTGTAAGGATCCCGTCATTGAGCGCGGCATGGAGCTGCACAAGATCATCCGACTTGCCACGCTTTCTCTGGGCGGCGACGGATATCTCAATTTTATGGGCAACGAGTTCGGACATCCCGAATGGATCGATTTTCCCAGAGCAGAGAACGGCTGGAGCTACCACTACTGCAAGCGTCAGTGGCACTTAGCGGACGATCCCTTGCTTCGGTATGGGGAATTGCGGGAATTTGACAGAGCCATGCTCTCCTTGCTTGGCAATCCCGAATTTTTCTCCGCAAGGGAGCGTGTCCTTTCCGTGGACGATTTTGGAAAGGTTCTGGTATACGCCAAGGGCGGACTTACGTTCGTTCTCAATTTTCACCCGACGCGTTATTGCAAGGATTATTTCGTCACCGTACCGCGCGCCGGAAAGTACCGTGTGTGCTTCTCGACCGACGAGGAACGCTTCGGCGGTCTGGCGCGTGTCGATCAGACTTACGTCTACACCGCGAAAAAGCATGGGGACGGAAGCTACAAGATTCAGCTCTATCTTCCCGCAAGAGTGGGCTTTTGCCTCGAAAAGCTCTGATATTGCACCTTTGCAAATGCTTCAATGCCTCTCTGCATGCTGCGGGGAGGCATTTTTCTGCTTCACATTCGACGCTTTTTGAGCTTTGACATTGACATTTTTCTCAAAATAGTGTATAATAAAATGTCGTATTCGATGAACGACAGGAGCCCTTCGCTTGCGGAGGAATTTGATAAGGGGACTGACATGTCAAAATTGAAGCTCAAATTTTCCAAGGTATATATGCTTCACTATTTCAAGCTGATATACCGCTCGCTGCTTTTTCTTGTGGCGCTCATTACATATATCTGCTCCAAATTCATGCCGGATACCGTCAATCTGATCTGGGGATACAGTGTTCCGCTTCTGTGCGTGATCTGGCTGGTTTATTTTGTGGAGATGGTGCTCCGCTTCTTTCCCTCGAAATACGAGAGTATGGGATGCCAGAAGCAGTTTACCCGAAATTACAGCCCGCGGGAGGGCACTGTCGGTATTCCCGACCGCCAGCCGTGGCAAAGGACGCTGTTGGTCTTTGGCTCCTGGGTAGCTCTCAACGGCGCAATCGCCGCGCTTTATTATTTCGGCTTGATCGATAAGGGCGTTTTGATCCTCGTCAGCCTTGCGTACGGTGTTTGCGACATGATCTGTATTCTGTTCTTCTGCCCGTTCCAGACCTGGATGATGAAGAACAAATGCTGTGCCAGCTGCCGCATCTACAACTGGGATTACGCGATGATGTTCACGCCGTTTCTGTTCTTGGTGAGAAATCTGTTCATAGCAGAGGACGTTGCCTTGAGTGATTGGTTTGCTTGGTCTCTCTTGGTGCTCTCACTGATCCTGCTGCTGCGCTGGGAGGTCACCTACCGACTGCACCCCGAGCGCTTTTACGCCTCCACCAACACCTGCCTTTCCTGCGAGAATTGCCCGGAGAAGCTCTGCGCGCATAAGACCCAGCTCAAAAGCTTCTGGGCAAAGGAGCGCAAGCTCAAGGCACTCAAGGAAAAGCTCCTGCAAAAGAAAACGGAGAAAAAGACCGATGGGGATGCGGATCGGGCGGATACGTAGTTATCAAAAGGACGAAGAATGAAAATTCTTTGTCCTTTCTTCTTTACAAGAAGAAAAAGCTGTGCTATAATAGAGAAAATCCAACCAAAGGAGAAGGACAATGAAGACAGTATCAAAGATCATCGCCATTCTGCTCTGCCTTGCCATGATGGCGGGGGCGCTCGTTGCATGCGAGCCCGGAGAAACCGGACCTCAAGGACCTCAGGGAATCCAAGGCGCGCAGGGTGAGCCCGGCGCGGACGGAAAAGATGGAACCGACGGAAAAGACGGTAAGGACGGAATTGACGGCGTCGACGGCATTTCCATCGTCAAGACCGAGATCAACGAAAAAGGTGAATTGATCATCACTCTTTCCAACAACACCACCGCAAACCTCGGTGTAGTCGTGGGCGCGGACGGCAAGGACGGCGCCGACGGAACCGATGGAAAAGACGGTAAGGACGGCATTGACGGCATCGACGGCATTTCCATCGTCAAGACCGAGATCAACGACAAGGGCGAGCTGATCATCACCCTTTCCAATAATACCACCGCCAACCTCGGTGTAGTCGTGGGCGCGGACGGTAAAGATGGCGCAGACGGCAAAGACGGCGTTAGCGACGGCATCGACGGCATTTCCATCGTCAAGACCGAGATCAACGACAAAGGTGAATTGATCATCACCCTTTCCAACAATACCACCACCAACCTCGGCGTGGTCGTCGGTGCGGACGGTAAGGACGGAGCTGACGGCAAGGATGGAGCTGACGGCAAAGACGGCGCCGATGGTAAAGACGGCGTTGACGGAACCGACGGAAAAGACGGAGTCGACGGAACTGACGGAAAAGACGGCAAGGATGGCGTTGACGGTAAAGATGGCATCGACGGCATTTCCGTCGTCAAGACCGAGATCAACGACAAAGGTGAATTGATCATCACTCTTTCCAACAACACTACCGCAAACCTCGGCGTGGTCGTCGGTGCGGACGGCAAAGATGGTACTGACGGTAAAGACGGCGTTGACGGCAAAGACGGCGTCGACGGCAAAGACGGCGTCGACGGAACCGATGGAAAAGACGGTAAGGACGGCGTTGACGGAGCTGATGGTAAAGATGGCACTAACGGCAAAGATGGTGCAACCATTGCAAAAATCGAATTTGACGAGGACGGCAAGCTCGTCATCACCCTGACGGACGGGACTGTTCTTGACCCTGTCGCACTTCCCGAAAAAGAGGAGCACGTTCATACCTTTGGAGAGTTGAAGGATTATGGCAACAACGAAGAACTTCCCTGCGATCAGCGGATGTATTACAAGGTTTGCGATCAGTGCTATGAGGCGGTGTTCGTTGCCGGCAATGCCAACAGCCACAGCTTTGCCACCGAATATTCGTTTGACAAAGCCAATCACTGGTTTGCTTGCTCAAAATGCTCCGCAACCAAAGAGAAGGCTGCACACACCACCGATGACAGCGGAGTTTGCACAGTCTGCAAGCAGCAGATCACGCCATCCAAGGGCGTGGTCTATGAAATATCCGCAGATGGCACTTATGCATCTGTCATAGATTATACCGCTTCGGCAACCAAGGTAACCATTGCAGAGGAATATGAAGGCGTTCCGGTCACACAGATAGCGGACTCTGCATTTCAAGGCAAAGCTATCACGTCTATTCTAATCCCCGACAGCGTCACGAGCATCGGCAGCTCTGCGTTCTCCGGTTGCTCGAGCCTTACAAGCATCGTCATCCCCGACGGCGTCACGAGCATCGGTGATAGGGCGTTCTCCGGTTGCTCGAGCCTTACAAGCATCACGATCCCCGACAGCGTCACGAGCATCGGTGCCTTTGCGTTCAACTATTGCAGGAGCCTGACAAGCATCACCATCCCCGACAGCGTCACGCGCATCGGTGTAGATGCGTTCTACGGTTGCTCTCAGCTGATTGAGAAAGTGGATGGGGTGTCCTACGTAGCAAACGTTGTGATCGATTTTGACAACTCCGTAACCTCCGTAGAAATCCGCGAAGGAACAACCATTATTGGTGATAGTGCGTTCTACGGTTGCTCTAAATTGAGAAGCATCACGATCCCCGACAGCGTCACAAGCATCGGTTACAATGCGTTCTACAATTGCACGAGCCTGACCAGTATCACCATCCCCGACAGCGTCACGAGCATCGGTTACTCTGCGTTCTCCGGTTGTACGAGCCTGACCAGTATCACCATCCCCGACAGCGTCACGAGCATCGGTTCTTCTGCGTTCTCCGGTTGCAAGAGCCTTGAGAGTATCACGCTTCCGTTCGTAGGTGCTACCAAAAACGGCGCAACCAACACGCATTTCGGTTACATTTTTGGCAATAACGGTTACGTTCCCTCCTCGCTCAAAACAGTAGTCATCACAGGCGGTACGAGCATCGGAGGCTCTGCGTTCTCCGGTT
>JAFVXH010000014.1 GCA_017501225.1 Clostridia bacterium | reverse complement strand
TTCTGACTTGTAAGCTTCGTAATCATAACCCTTCACCTCCTTATTGACATGTAACACACACTTTTCGCGGTTGATTAAAATATCCCCTCAATAGGGAGAGAATGAGAATGACGTTTTTTACACCCCTCTCCGCAAAAATTCACAGATTATTTTCATTTCACCTCAAGTGATAGATAACGAGAACAGCGTTTTTATAAGGTTTGAGGAAAAATAAAAAGCCGCTACATTCAGAACACCACAAAAATAGATATCCGATAAAATACTGTCAGATAATTTTTGTGTGCTCGCTATGTAACGGCTTTCGCCAAAGTGCGTGCACTTTTTTAAGATAATATTTAGTTGTATGAATAATATGTTTTTGGCAAATACTACTATGGGATAGTGCTGCCATTTATGTTTGGAGCATGATTATACCATAACTTTTCCAGTTTGTCAAGCCCACCTGTCACCATGACAGGTGGGGGCTGTTTTATTGCTTTTCCTCTCGATAATTCGAACCCACGGACAGTTCAACAAAGGCACTCTTGAAATCCGATTGTCAAAACCGCCTTGGGGGTTCAAATATATGCTTTTTGCTTGAACTATTCACATTTTTGTGGTATAATGTTTCTACAAGCCTCGGCTTGAATATTATTATCGGAGTGTGCTGTTTGAAAAACACCAACCTTTTGGAGATTGTATTGTAAACGAGAGGTTTGCAAATACATTCTCAGCATTCCTCTCGTGCCTGAGCGTCAACAGATATGAAAGGATTAAAAAATGAACAATTTGACGATACGTTTAGAAACCGAAAAAGATTATAGAGCAGTTGAAGAGCTCACCCGTGAGGCGTTTTGGAATGTCTACAAGCCGGGCGCGGACGAACATTATTTCGTCCATACGATGCGCTCGCATCCCGACTTTATTCCCGAGCTTGCATTCGTGCTTGAGAAGGACGGCGAGATCGTCGGCAACATTATGTACACGAAGGCTTGGCTTGAGGACGAGAACGGTGAGCGCAAGGAGATACTTTCCTTCGGGCCGCTTTGCGTTGCTCCCGAATATCAAAGGCAAAAACTCGGCAAAATGCTGATCGAGCATTCCTTTGAGGCAGCACGCAAGATGGGTTACGATGTAAACATCAATTTCGGCAATCCGGGCAACTATGTCAGCCGTGGTTTCGTGAGCTGCAAAAAGAAGAACGTCAGCTTTGTTGTAGACGGCAATTTCCCTACGGCACTTCTCGTTTGCGAGCTTGTGCCGAACGCGCTTGACGGAAGAAAATGGATGTACATTCCATCTACCGCCGCCGACTGCTGTGAGGACATCGCTGCGGTCGAAGCATTCGACGCAACTTTTCCACATAAGGAAAAGAAGTGGATGCCGAGCCAAGAGGAATTCTATATCTATAGTCATTCTTCGGTAGTCAGATAAACGTAAAAACGCCGCTGAGGAATCAAATCCTCAGCGGCAACTTTTATGCTGCTTTGATACGTTCAACGAAGAGCTTGGTGCTTCTCCCCTAGCAAAAGCGGTGAGCCGAAGCTCACCGCTTGATCTTTTCAGTTTCGAAAATCGGATTAGTCCTCTTTCTTCTTAAAGAACATCACAGCGCCTGTGCCGATCAGCAGGATCACGCCGACGGAGGTAGCGCCGAACGTGCCTGCGCATCCCTTCTTCTCCGAGGTTCCGGCATTGGTGCTTGCATTGGTTGCGGGAGCCGTGGTTGCGTCGGTTGAGGGTGCCGTAGTAGCCTCCGTAGCCTCAGTTGCGGGCGTCAGGGTGGTGCCGCACGCGTCACACGCACCGTTTCCGTTCTCGTCCTTGTGTCCAAGGGCTGCGACCTCATCCGTTACATAGGTATCGCCGCAGGAACAGGTATGCGTCGTGTATCCCTTTTCGGTGCAGGTGGGAGGCGTAACGACAGCCTTATGGCTGTGTCCGGTTGCCGCGATCTCCTCGGTAAGGGTTGCTCCGCAATCGGTGCAGGTGAAGGTCTTCTCGCCCTTCTCCGTGCAGGTGGGAGCCTTGGTCTGTGCCCACGTACCGTTGGCATGCTCGCATGCGGGTGCGGCAGCAGCGCAGGTGACGGTCATACTGTAAGCGCGTGCCTGCGCGGACAAGGTGGAATAGGTCAAGGAATCCACGGGCTCTGCAAACACAATGGTTACAATGCCGTTGCTCTTGGTCGCGGTCACACCCGTGGGGACGTTGAGCCAAGGATCTACGTACTTGCTTTCCAATCCCGTGCAATCGATCTCGATCTGGACCATTCCCTCGCAAGAAATCGTGACGGAGGAGCTCTTGTAGAAGCGGCCGGGATTTGTATAATCGCCGACGTTGCTGGTCGACGACCCCTTGTTGTTGGTTACGGTGATGCCGTTCTGTACCCAAACCTGAAGGCTTGTGCTGTACTCGGTGCGATTGTTCTTGTCCGCATCAAAAGTAATGGTCACCTTCTGCTCGGTAGAAATTGCCGCGCCGCAGACCGAGCAGGAGCCGTTCTGATAATCGTGTCCCGGGGACTTGATCACGCTGCCGTGCGATACGGTCGCGCCGCAATCGGTGCAAACCGTATTTCCGGTATGTCCATCCGACGTGCAGGTCGCATCCTGCTTACCCTGTAAGGTGGTATTGGTATGATTGCACGCAGGCTGCTCGGAGCCGCCGGCGGAATCACCGTAGAATTGGCAATAGAAGCCTTTGTAGGAAACGGCAACGGGGCCTACGGTGGTGTAATGCTTATCATTTCTGGTACCGAAGCGATAGGGCTCTCCGTTTACCTGGGAGATGATGGTCTTGGTAGCGGTATCATAGGTATAAACGGTCTTGGCGGTTGCCTCGTAAGCGCCGTTGACGTGCGTATCGTTCGTGACCATGTTGATATAGGTCTTGCTACCGCCCGAAAGCGTATACAGATAGTAGCCGCCTGCGGTTTCCTCCAGATATACGTCGATCGCAGAATCCTTCTCCTTGGTGGTTGCCATATAATAACCGTTCATTCCACCGGCCAGGTAGTAAACGTCGGTCGCGGAAACGTTGGACTGAACCATACCGAACTTGTACGCTTTCCCCGCAACGGGAGCTTCCACAATGCCGAACTGCACCGCCTTGCAAACGGTGCACACGCCGTCCACGAAGGCGTGGTCCGCCTTGGGGGTCATATCTGCCTTGTAGACGTAGCCGCAGCCCGGGGTCTGACAGGTGTAGGTGGTAAAGCCCGCAGCCATGCAGGTGGGCGCGGTTACGGTTGCCTTGAAGTTGTTGTGCTCACATCTGTCGTCGCCCTCGCCGGAGGGAGTGGTCATGGTATCGGGAATGTCCGCACCAAAGAGCAGGAACGCGAACTCGGGATAGTCGACGAAAACGTTGCGCGTACCGGTAATCGCCTGCACGGAATCGTTACGTCCGAGCTCCCAGGTGTCAACGGGGTCTGCCTCCATCCACGCAAGCAGGACCTCGACGCTTTCCATCACGCCACTGGAGCCCCAAGCGCTGTTGAGATTGCCCCAACGAACGTAAACGTAAAGGAAGATACGCGCTACGTCGCCGCGCAGGTCGAGGGCGCCGTTCGATGCCTTGTTGGGATTGTAGTATCCCGCGCTCTGTCCGTACGCATCGTTTCCACGGGAGGAGTTGACAGACGAGGAGGCGGGACGAAGCATCATGATGTCGTTTTCATCATCGCCGTTCATTCCCTTGCTGTTGGGCCAGGTATGCTCGCGGTTCCAGGTTTTACCACCGTCCCAAGCAGGACCCACAGCCTTGCCGGAGTAGAACGCAGAGATCGCTCCTCCGCTCTTCTCGCAGTCGGTGTACTGATACAGCGGTCTTGTTTCGCCATAATCGGTGATGTGCGTATGGGCGCTCGCCATCACGTTCTGCAACGTGACGTACAGGGGGCTTGTGGGAGCGGTGGCAGCGTCAGTGCCGCCGACATAAGCTGAAAGTGTGGCATACGTCCGCTCGCCTGTGTAGAACGCCTCTGCGTTCGGAGAAAGGAAGGTCGCGGTTTCGCCACGGGTACCCCAGTTGTAGATGTACTTTCCGTCGTACACATACGTAACCTTCTCGGCACTCGCGTTGATCTGCAGCATAGGCAGGAACGCGACGCACATTACCAGCGCCAGCAACAGTGCCACGCTACGCTTCGTCGTGTGGATCATGAGTGATTCTCCTTCTTGTAAAGTTGATAGGATTGTATATCAAAATACAACAACTTTATTATAACACAGAATTTTACAAAAAGCAAGCGAATTCCGCAAACATTTTTGAAACGCGGCTTTAGGATCGGCGGAAAAGTGTCATAAAACATTATTTTTTATCCAAATCGGTTGCAAAATCTGTTTTTTTGTGATATAATTAAAAAAAATACAAAAGGAGAAATAACCATGGCTAAAAAATCGAATTCCGAACTTTTTTCTTCCTTGCTCTACATCATCGTCGGTATCCTCCTCGTGATCTTCCGCTCTCAGACCCTGGGCTGGGCAATGACCATTGTCGGCATCGTATTCCTCGTGTCCGGCGCACTTGAGCTCGTCAAGAAGAACTGGGCAGGCGGTGCCGTCAGCCTGATCATCGGTCTTGCGATCCTGATCCTCGGTTGGACCGCAGCGCAGATCGTTCTGCTCGTGCTCGGCATCCTGATCGCAGTCAAGGGCGGCGTGGCGCTGTTCGAGGTTCTCAAGAAGAACAAGAAAAACGCGCTCGAAATCGTCTTCCCCATTCTCTCGATCGTCGTCGGTCTGTTGCTTGCCTTCGGTAACGGTCTTGATATCATCATCGTCATCGTCGGCGTGCTTCTCGCCATCGACGGTGCCGTCGGTCTTGTCGGTGCCCTCAAGGACTGAAAGATCATTGAACAAAAAACGCCGTTGAAGGGCGTGCAAAATTAGCGGAAAATTTCAAAATATTTTTACCAACACACGGTAGGGGCGAACTGTGTTCGCCCGCAGGCGTTCACAGAACGCCCCTACGGATAATCAAAATTTGATACGTAGAAAACAAAGATTAACCCCAACAGATTTTCAAAGTCTGTTGGGGTAATTTTATGTGATCCTGTTCGACAAATTGGAATTTGTCAGTCTTGTAATGATTTCATAAGCAGATATTTTTGATTTCCACTTGGAATGTCGGGAAGAATACCAATCACCGAATAACCGTGTTTCTTATAAAAATCGGGAGCTTGCCAACTCATTGTGTCAAGGTGGGCATGGTGACACCCTCTACGGAGAGCTTCTTCCTCGGCTTTATGTAAGAGATTAGATCCAACGCCTTTTTTGCGGTGGTTTTCGTGTACCCATAAAATATCCACATACATCCACCCCCAATAAGTACCGCCGAGAATACCGCCTATAATATTGCCGTTTTCGTCATACTCAATAATATTGAGAGGTGTGTGACCGTCATCTCCAACGATTTCTTTGTTGAACTGATTAAGGGCTTCGCGTATATATTTAATTTCGTTTTCTTTCGGCGTTGTATTCATACAAGTACCTCGTCAAATTCTTATTTATCGTTCTGTTTTATCACCAGTTTCGCCTTTGTATTACAAGGCTTCGGGCAAAGCCCATACCCCTAAAGTTGCACATTCCCAAAGGCTCCCTCCGGGAGGGAGCTCCCGACGAAGTCGGGTGAGGGAGAGTGCGTTACAATGAAGTTAGTACAAATCTAAAGTCACGCAGGCTCCTTCCGTCACGGCTACGCCGTGCCACCTCCCTCTCGGAGGGAGGCTTTTTGCTAACCCTATTATAGCACAAATCGGCAGAGAAAACAATATCTCTGCCGGATTTTGTAGGGGCGACCATTGGTCGCCCGTTTTTTGCGGATGGTTGCGGGCGATCAATGATCGCCCCTACGAAGAACCCAAACATCCTTATGAGAAGAAGCCTAAACGGCGGTTTTTTTGTTGCAAAGGTTTGACTCAAATATCGTATTTTGCCAAGATCTCGCTCGGCGTTTTGCGCAGCAACGAGAGAATCGGCAGAATTCCGAAGAACAGGCTCACTGCATACAGCGTCACCAGAACGGCGCCCGCGAGCCATGCGGGATAATAGAAGATCCCCTCCATAATAGAGGTCATTCCCATCACGGTGAACAAAAAGGCACTGGTCAACAGATATCCGATCAGGACCGTCAGCGTCGTCAGCACGGCAGCCTCGATCAGAAACTTAAAGACAAGGTTTTTCTTTGATACACCGATGGCACGGTAAATACCGACCTCCTTGATACGGTTCATCAGCGAGGAACGCATGATAAAGTACATACAAACACTCATCAGCACAAGCACCACGCCCATCGTGATCAGGCTGGCAACGATCTCCTTCAGGTTTTCCTCCAGGATCTGTTCAAAGATACCGTCGGGCGTCGTCAGCGCGGCAAAGGCACCGTACGGGACCTCAAGGTCGGCAAATTCACGCTCCAGCCAGGTCGCGGTTTTGTCGGGATCGTTGGAGTGAATGACCGTGAAATACATCCTGGAAAAGGACTGCACGTCGGGGCGTGCATTCGCCGACGGAGCGACCGCCACCTTTTCCGTTTCGTAAGAAATGCCCTCCCCCGAGCCCTCCATAGCGCTCGGATGCGTATTTCCGATCTGCTTGGAGGTTGCGATATAATCGGCATCGCTGAGCAGGTAGGTATTCAGGTAGACGCCCTCTGGACGCGGTGTTCTGTAAAATTCCTCCTCGTAAGCGTAATACTGCTCCTTGAGGTCCACGTCCCAATAATAGAATTCATCCTTCACCGCCGACAGCTCGTCTGGCGTCGGATATCTTCCGTATTGCTCCGCATAAGCGTGTGCCAGATAGTAATCCCCCGGCAGATACGCCCACTTTGCCAGCTCTACACCCTTTTCCAGATACATCCAAAGCTCAATAGAATCGGGCGTAAAGAAGTACAGATCGCGAAGGAAGGCATCCAGCTCCGCATAGTAGTAATCGTAATACTCGTAGTATCTCGTATTGCTGACGGTTGCCACGACCTCGTCAAAGACCTCTTTGGGAAGATCCGGCTGCTGCTGTTTGACAAGCTCTGTAAAATAGTCGTGCTGCTCCAGCTTTTTGATGCCGTTTGCCTCCAGCCAGCGCGTATAATCTGTATACGCACGCTTGATGGCAACGACCTTGACGCTTCTTTCGTGAATCTGAACCGTTTCTCCGATCCCGGGGAACTTGACGCCCGCGCGCTCACTCTTGATGGCAAGGACAGTTTCACCCTCCGAAAGCTTCACGTCGAAATCCGATGCCAGCGAGGTCAAGGACGAGGGGGTGCTCATACAGGCATATTTCGCCATGGCAAGCTCGGTCAGATAAATGGCGGACTCGCCGGATCTGACCACACCCGCGATGCGAAGCGCCTTACCGTCCACCGAGAACATGTTGGAGATCAGACCGATCAGATCCCTTCGCTCGGTGATGTACCCAAGCGTGGATGCTTCGAGCAGCGCGTCCGCGACCTTTGTGGAGATCAGAATCTCGTTTCTGGCAAGATCCTCCTTCTTCCCCACGACCAGCTCCAGATCCTTAGCAAGAGATACGTCCAGGTAGACCGCGTTGGTCTTGAAATTGCTTCCGTAGTCCACCTGGTGGAAGGTTTCAAAGCTTCCCGTACGGAAATAGACGGTGTCATCACCATTCGGATGACGCCCCGTAAGGCTGACAAAATCAATTCCCGTATTGGGATCTCCGACTGCCGCGTTCAGCTTTGCGGAAACCTCTCCGTCCGGGGTATAAAGATAGAACACGTTGTGATTATAAGCGTTTCTTGCGTCAATGATATCGCCAAACGAGGTTCCGAATACCGCGCTCATAAAGACGATTACGGACGCAAACAGACACATGCATCGGCGCAGCGTCTTTTTCCCCTTTTTCTGATTCTTGAAATTGGCAACGTACCCACTCTTGACCGAGGACCACGCGGAAAAGAGCCGCCCGAAGTGCGTGCCCTCCACGGGAGGAAGCTTCTCCATCGAGATCCCCTCGCTGACGGCGTTTTGGTTGGGCTTTTCCTCGTAGACGCCCTCCCTGAGTTTGACCTCGCTGAACGTGTCCAGCACCTGCACGCGCTCCGAATCGATCTGTACGTAGAGCTTACCGGAATGATTGACGATCTTGAGCCTGATCGGCTCTTCGGGTGCGTCACCGTAATATTCGATGGCGGTGTGAGCGTCCGAAAGCTCGGTTTTTGAAAGCTCGCCAAGATAGATAGCGTTTTTGTCCCTTGCGGCAAAGCCGTTTGCCGCCGCGTTGCTCTTGGTGCTGACCACGCGACCGTCCGAAAGCTCGATCACGGTATCGCAATAATAGTCGACCAGGTTCGCCTCGTGCGTGACGAGCAGAACCAGATGATCGCGCGCGATCGCCTTGAGCAGATCCATGATCATAACGGTATTCGCCTCGTCCAGATTGCCCGTCGGCTCGTCTGCTAAGATAATGCGAGGATTCTTGACAATGGCACGCGCGATCGCCACGCGCTGCTGCTGACCGCCCGAAAGCGTGTCGGGCGTGCGTCCTCTGTACTGCGACATTCCCACGTTGGCAAGTGCCGTCATGACGCGCTCCTCGATCAGAGCCTCATCCGTCATTCCGCAAAGACGCAAAGCGTTTGCGACGTTATCAAAGCAGGACTCCTCTTTATTCAGATTGTAGTTCTGGAAGATGTACCCGATATATCGGTTGCGGATCACGTCCGTGTGCTCCGTAATGCTCTGATCTTCGATCGTCAGCGTTCCGTCCGCAAAGCCGTCAAGACCGCCGATGACGTTAAGAAGGGTGGTTTTTCCGCAGCCGCTTTTTCCGAAGATGGCAACCATCCCGCGCTCGGGAAGGTCGAGGCTTACGTCGTTGATGACGTGGATCTCGTTTTGTTTTCCCTTGTTAAAAAACTTGTGTAAATTCCGGATCCGGATCATTCCGCAGCACCTCCCTTCAGGGATTTTTTCACACTCTCGCCAAAGAGCTTACGGATCTGCTTGTAGGTAATACGAACCGTCAGCGCCAGCATACCGATGAAGATCAGGGCGTATTGCCAAGCGTAGAGATACACGAAATATTCATTGAGCTTGGGCGTGGTAAAGATCAGGATCGCCGTCAGCACCGCAAGGATAAAGGCGGGAATCAGGGAGATGAGCATTCTGACGTACATGGCGATGCGGATCACCTTGACCGAAATGCCCATAGAGCGCATGATCGCCATATCTCCCTTGAACGCGCCAAGCGTACGCGCGGAGCAAAGATTGATAAAGAACGCAAGGAATACGATACCGAGTCCCCACAAGAACGCCATCATCAGGCTTCCGAGAAGACCGAGGATCACCGAAAAGGCATCGGGCTCATAGGTCGTGTCCGACGGAACGGCGATATATCCTGCATCCTGCAGCCGCTGCGCCGCCTTGTGCGCTTCTTTGTCATTGGCAAAGAAAAGGGATGCCTGCTTGTAGGAGTCACTCAGCACCTCCTCTGCCATCTGCCGCAAGAGCTCGTCGCTGATCATCACGCTGTCCTGCGTGCTCGCGTGGTACGAGGGCTTTTGCGCGGTCAGATCTGCTTTGGTGAAGGTGCGCTGAAAGGTCATTGCCGTAAAATCGTCGCCGTACTGATAATTGTACTTTCGGTAATTCGCAATGAAATCGAGCGTGACGTCATAATCCGTGCCCCTGCGCTCCAGCTCCTTGACGCGTGCGTGAAAGACGCTTGAATCGATGTAAATTTTGTCTGCGGGCATATCGAAGGACGGAGTCACGGTACCCACCTCAATCCGCTGTGAGCCCATTCCGTTCTTGGGAGAGAGCGTCAGCGACAGACTGTTGCTCGAGTTGTTCAGCAAATAATAGATCGCCGTCGCGGTGCGGAAGCCCTCCTCCGTAAACAGACATTCCGCCGTCTTGTTGTTATCGTAATAATACTTGACACCGACAACGCGCAGGTCCATGCTACCCGCCCTGACCGTATCGATCAGCAGCGTATCCTTTCCGACGTAGGGCTGCAGATAAATGGGAAGATACAGCAGCACCTCGTCGTTTGCCTGGGGATAGCGTCCGACGATGCGATCCCCGTAGCTCTTGCCGTAGGTGTAGGCCGCGCGGACACTCCGATCGCGCTCGTCCTTGTTTCCCGTAGGAAGCACGATCCGAATCGTGCTCCCTTCGTCCAAAAGGACGTCAAAGCGCAGATAGTCCGTAGCACCGAGCTCCCCGGCAAGACGTGCGACCTCGTCCTCCGTCAAAGCCTTGCCGCTCTGCGTGGTCACAACCACGCGTCCGTCGATATGGTTGAACATATAATGTGGATCGAACAGATCCATCGCGCTTCCGCAGAAGGTCGTCATCATAAAGATGCCAAGCGTACCGACGATCATCAGAAGACACAGAAAGACCGAAAGCTTGGGCTTTGCCGTAAAAATGGTTTTTCCGAGCGTCAGCCCGTTTTTGACTTGTCTGATCAGCTCCTTTTTCAGATCCTTCCCGCCATTCGGGCTCGGATCGGATCCGGAGGCGGAGGAAGTCGCTTCGATCGATCTTACCGCATGATCCGACTCGACGGCACCGTCAAAGATGCGAATATGACGCGTCGCGACCTGCGAAAGCTCCTCGAAATTGTGCGTGACCACGATGACAAGCTTATCTTTTGATACCTCGCGCAAAAGCGCGATGATTTCCTTGGAGGTCGCAGAATCCAGATTTCCCGTCGGCTCGTCGGCAAGGATGATGGGACTGTCCTTTGCCAACGCACGCGCGATGACGGTCCTCTGCTTCTGTCCGCCCGAAAGCTTGCTTCCCTTCTGACGGACGTGCGAGGAAAGCCCCACGCGCCCGATCAGCTCCATGGCGCGCGCGCGACGCTCCCGCGTATCCTCGATATGCATCAGGGCAAGCTCTACGTTCTGCAGGACCGTAAAGCTGTCGATAATATTGTAATCCTGAAAAATGAAGGAAATATACTTTTCCCTGTATTCCTCCCATTCGGGCTGCAGATAGTGGGAGGTGCTCTGCCCTTCAATGCAAAGCTCGCCCTCCTCGTAAGAGTCCATACCGGAGATGACGTTGAGCAGCGTGGATTTTCCAGATCCGGATTTACCAGTCACGGCTACGAATTCGCCACGGTCAAAGGAGAGATTTACCCCTCGGATCCCGACCGCGACGTTCCCGTCGGAAACGTAGATCTTTCCGACGTCCTTTAATGTCAGCAAAGCCATTTTCACACGTGTCCTTTCTGAGTTTTGTTTTGTCAAACCGATTGCACGCAAAATAAAAAGTGCGCGACCGAGGTCACGCACAAAAAACGCAAACCCCGATTTTTCATACAGACTAACGTAACTATAATCGTCATACTAACTATAGTCATCATACCATGTTTTCGTCCGCCAGTCAAGTTTTTTTGACGGATTTGCCACCCCAACACAAAAAATCGGCACCGGAGTGATCCGATGCCGATTTGCCGTTCCTATGTGATTTTGTTTTTGATCATGCAAACGCCTGATCGGACAGGGTTGCCGCCATGACCGCCTTGATGGTGTGCATGCGGTTCTCCGCCTCGTCGAATACGACCGATTGCGCACTCTCAAAGACCTCGTCGGTGACCTCCATCGCGTCAATCCCGAACCGTTCTCCCATTTCCTTACCGACCTGGGTTTTGAGATCGTGGAAGGAGGGCAGGCAGTGCATAAAGATCGTTTCGTCCTTTCCGGTCATTTCCATGATCGCGCTGTTGACCCGGTAGGGGGAGAGCTCCTTGATGCGCGCTTCCCAGACCTCGGCAGGCTCACCCATGGAAACCCAGACGTCCGTGCAAATGACGTCCGCACCCTTGACCGCCTTGGTAGGATCGGTTTCAAAGGTGAGCGTAGCCCCGCTTTCCTTTGCAAGCTCCTCGCAGGTCTTGATCAGCGCCGCATCCGGGAAATACTTCTCGGGCGCGCACGCCGTAAAGTTCAGTCCGAGCTTTGCGCAGCCTACCATCAAAGAGTTGCCCATGTTGTATCTCGCGTCGCCCATGTAGACGAAATTGAGCCCCTTGAGCCTTCCGAATTTTTCCTTGATGGTCATCATATCGGCAAGGATCTGCGTGGGATGGAACTCGTTAGTCAGTCCGTTCCAGACGGGAACGGAGGAATATCTTGCAAGCTCCTCCACGATCTCCTGACCGTAGCCGCGGTACTCGATGCCGTCGTAAATTCTGCAAAGCACTCTTGCCGTGTCGGCAATGCTTTCCTTCTTGCCGATCTGCGAGCCCGTAGGATCCAGATAGGTCACACCCATGCCGAGATCCCTTGCGGCTACCTCAAAGCTGCATCTGGTACGGGTGCTGGTCTTTTCAAAGATCAGCGCAATGTTCTTGCCCTCGCACAGCTTGTGAGGAATATTGTCGTATTTCTTCTGCTTGAGATCCTGCGCAAGCTCGATCAGAGCCAAGATCTCCTCGGAGGAAAAATCCAGCAGCTTCAAAAAATCTTTTCCCTTTAAATTCATACCGTTCACCTGAATTCGTTCAATTTACCTTGCAAGCGTCCTTGATGACGTCAAGCGCCTGCTTCAGGGCATCCATGGGAATGTTGAGCGCGGGCAGGAGTCTGACCTTGTTCTTTGCGGTCAGCACCAGAACCCCCTTCTCCATGCAGGCGTTCAACACCTCTTTTGCGGGCTTTTCGGTTTCAATCCCGATCATCAGTCCCATACCGCTGACGGATACGACACCCTCAGCTCCCTGCAGCGTGGAGAAAATCAGCTCGCTTCTCTCCCGGACACCGTTCAGGAGCGCCTCGTCGATGCGGCTCAAAATGCTCACAGCACCCGCGCACGCGACGGGATTGCCTCCGAAGGTCGAGCCGTGATCGCCGAATCCGAACACGCTTTGTACCTTCTCGCCCAGCATCGTAGCTCCCAAGGGGAGCCCTCCGCCAAGTCCCTTTGCGGTGGTCACAACGTCAGGGCTGATGCCAAAGTTCATGTAGCTGTACAGCTGTCCGCTTCTTCCGTTGCCCGTCTGCACCTCGTCCACGATCAACACGATGTCGTGCTTCTTGCAGAACGCGGCAAGATATTGGACAAACTCTGCGTCAAGCGCATTGACGCCGCCCTCGCCCTGCACGCATTCGATCATGATGCCCGCGATCTTGACGTGTGCCGCCATTGCCTCAAGCTCATAGCAGCCGCCGTTGGGATCGACGTGCTCAAAGCCCGGCGTCAGGGGCTGATACAGCTCGTGATAATGCTCCTGACCCGTCGCGGAGAGCGTGGTCAGGGTTCTTCCGTGAAAGCTGTTCTTCAGTGTTACGATGGTCGTATATTCCTTGCCCTTTTTCTCTGCGGCGTATTTGCGTGCCGCCTTGATGGCGCACTCGTTTGCCTCAGCACCCGAATTGGAGAAGAACACCTTTTTCATTCCCGTGCGCTCGCAAAGCATTTTTGCAAGCTCCACGCAGGGCGCGGTGTAGTAAAGGTTGGAGGTATGGGCGAAGGCAGAGAGCTGCTTCTCAACCGCTTCGACCCAGGCATCGTCACACATACCGAAGGTATTGACGGCAATGCCCGTGCCCATATCAATATATTGCTTTCCTTCCCCATCGTAGAGATAGGAGCCCTTGCCCCGAACGATCTCGACGGGAAATCTTGCGTACGTACCGGCAATATACTTGCCGTCCTGCTCGATTACATTATTCATTTGGAATCACCCTCAAACATGGTACCGATGCCTTCATCGGTCAGCGTTTCAATCAGAATGGAGTGCGGCACGCGTCCGTCGATGATAAACACCTTCTTGACGCCGTCCTTGACGGCATCCGCGCAGCACTGAACCTTGGGGATCATGCCGCCGACGATGACACCGTCCTTGATCATCTGCTCAGTTTCCTTTACGTTGATGTGAGAGATCAGCGTGTCGGGATCGTCCTTGTCACGCAGAATTCCTGCGATATCGGTCAGCGTGATCAGACTTTCGGCATCCAGCGCCGCCGCGATCTTGGCAGCCGCAGTATCCGCGTTGATGTTATAAACGTTGCCCTCGTCGTCACATCCGATGGTGGAAACGACGGGGATGTAATCCAGCTCCAACAGATCCTGAATGGGCTTTGGATTGACGCTCGTGACCGTTCCGACGTATCCCAAGCGCGTATCCTTGATCTTTGCCTTGATCATATGCCCGTCGATGCCCGAAAGACCGATCGCCTTGCCGCCGCTGCATTCCAGCAGATTGACAAGGCTCTTGTTGATCTTGCCCGCCAGCACCATTTGCGCGACGTCGACGGTTTCCTTATCGGTCACGCGCAAGCCGTCCACAAACTCGGTCTGCTTGCCGATCTTTTGCAGCATATCCGTGATCTCGGGGCCGCCGCCGTGAACCAATACGACCTTGACACCGATGAGATTGAGCAGCACGATGTCGTGCGCGACGGAGTCCTTGAGGACCTCGCTCGTCATGGCGTTGCCGCCGTACTTGACGACCACGACCTTGCCGGTGTATTTTTTGATATACGGAAGGGCGTGGATCAGGATCTCAGCCCTTTGTGCATTGGAAATCTTCATCGTTTTTCTCCTTACGTCCGATAATCTCCGTTGATCTTGACATAATCGTAGGTCAGATCGCATCCCCACGCGGTCGCCTCGATATCTCCGTCGTTGAGAGAAACCGCAATGGTAATTTCATTCTCCAGAAGGATCTCCTTTGCCAGCTCCTCGGAGAAATCGACACCCGCGCCGTTCTTGCAAACAAGCACCTCGCCCTTGGCGGAAACGAAGCTGACGTCGATCTTGTTTACGTCGACCGCGCATCCGGAATATCCGATGGCGCACAGGACTCTTCCCCAGTTGGCATCCGAGCCGAACATCGCAGCCTTCACCAACGAGGAGCAAATGACCGACTTTGCAACGCCCTTTGCAACGGCGTCGCTCGGAGCGGAGGTAACCTTGCATTCGATCAGCTTGGAGGCTCCCTCGCCGTCCGCCGCGATACACTTGCACAGATGTACCGTGAGTGTATTGAGCGCCTTCATGAAGGCGTCGAAGTCAGCCCCCTCGGAGGTGATCTCGGCGTTGCCCGCCTGACCGTTCGCGAGAATCGTGACCATGTCGTTGGTGGAGGTATCTCCGTCAATGCTGATCATGTTAAAGGTATTCTGAATATCTCCGCGCAATGCCTTGGAAAGCATCTCGGAGGAAATGCTGCAGTCCGTGGTGATAAAGACCAGCATGGTTGCCATGTTGGGATGGATCATGCCGGATCCCTTGGCAATACCGCCGATCCTGCACTCCTTGCCGCCAACCTCGAAGGAAAGCGCGCTCTCCTTCTTTTGCACGTCGGTGGTCATAATGCCCTCGGCAGCAAAATCGCTGTGATCTCCAAGGCCCTCGATCAGCGAGGGGATCCCGTTTGCGATGGGCGTGATGTCAAGCGGCTGACCGATGACTCCGGTGGATGCCACGACAACGTCGTCCGCCTTGATTCCAAGCTCCTTTGCGAGCAGCTCGGACATCTGCTCGGCGATCTCAATTCCGTTTGCGTTGCAGGTATTGGCGTTTCCGCTGTTGCAGATGATCGCCTGCGCGTGCCCGTCCTGAAGGTGATTCTTGGTCACGATCAGGGGAGCACCCTTGACAAGATTGGTCGTATATACCGCCGCAGCACTCGCCACGTTCTCACTGACGATCAGAGAAATATCCTTCTTGGTTTTGTTCTTGCGGATGCCGCAATGCACGCCGTTTGCCGTAAAGCCCTTGGCGGCACAAACGCCACCCTCAATGATTTTCATTTCCATGTTTCTTTTCCTCAATCTCAAACGTTCAGACCGGTCTTTCGGTCCACACCCATAATCAGATTCATTACCTCAACCGCCGCACCGGACGCACCCTTGCCAAGGTTGTCGTATCTTGCCACCAGCAAAATGCGCTCCTCGTTGCCGAACACGCAGATCCCCATGGAATCCTTGTCGGAAAGTCCTACCGCGGACACCATGGCGTCCGCGTCCGCTCCCGCGCAAAACACGATCGGGGTTTGATATTTTTCCTCGTATAATTTTTTGATATCCTCAGCCGTAAAGCCTTCGTTCAGATCCGTTGCGAACAGCGGCACCGTGACCGTCATTCCGCTGTAAAAGTCCCCTACGATGGGACAAAAGATCGGTTCGTGTTCCAGACCGCAGATCGCCTTCATCTCCTTCAGATGCTTGTGATTCTGCGTCAGCGCATACTGTCTGGGACCGTCAAGCAGAGGACTTCTCTCCTCGCTTTGGTAATCAGCGATCATCTTTTTTCCGCCGCCGCTGTATCCCGTGACCGAGTGACAGGTCAGCTTTGCATCCTTTGAAAGCATGCCGCTGTCGATCAAGGGCTTGACCAGCGCGATAAATCCGCTTGCGTGACACCCCGGAACAGCGATCCGCTTGGAGTGCAGGATCTTTTCCTCAAAAGCCTTTGAAAGCTCCGGGAAGCCGTATGCCCAGCCGTCAAGCGTTCTGTGCGCCGTGGAGGTATCGATGACAACGGTATGCCCGTTCTCAATCATTCCGACCGCTTCGCGCGAAGCGTCGTCGGGCAGACACAGAAAGACGATATCCGCCGCGTTCAGCATTTCCTTTCGGCTCGCGGGATCCTTTCGCTTTTCCTCGGGGAGCTTTAAGAGCTCGATGTCCTCTCGCGCGCCAAGGCGCTCGTAGATCCGAATTCCCGTTGTGCCGGCACTGCCGTCAATGAATACTTTCTTTTTCACGTTCCAGATACTCCGATAATTTCGTAATTTGTTGTTCTACGGAGGAGAAGGATGCCCCACCCTCCGATACTCTTTGCGCCACACATGCCGTCAGGTCGATGGCGTCGTATACGTCAGCCTCAAACAGCTCGGAATAGCGCTTGTACTCCTCAAGGCTGACCTCGTCCAGAACCTTACCCTCCTTGATACAAAGACCTACGATCGTGCCCGAGATCTTGTACGCGGAGCGGAAGGGCAAGCCCTTCTTAGTCAGATAATCTGCCAGATCGGTTGCGTTGATAAATCCGCCCTTTGCGGCGCGGAGCATGTTTTCCTTTAATACCTTCATCCCGTCCAGCATGGGGGTAAAGACCGAAAGACAGAGCTTTACGGTGTCGATCGCGTCGAAGATCGACTCCTTGTCCTCCTGCATATCCTTGTTGTACGCAAGCGGCAAGCCCTTCAGAACTGTCAGCGTTGCCATCAGGTCACCGTAGACTCTGCCGCACTTGCCTCTGACAAGCTCTGCGATGTCGGGATTCTTCTTTTGCGGCATGATGCTCGAGCCCGTGGTGTAGGAATCGTCCAGCTCGACGAACTTGAATTCCCAGCTGCACCACAGAATGATCTCCTCGCTAAATCTCGACAGATGCATCATCACGGTCGCAAGGCAGGCGAGCAGCTCGACACAGAAATCGCGATCGGAAACGCCGTCGAGGCTGTTTTCCGTAATGCCGTCGAACGAGAGCGCCTTTGCCACCATCCTGCGGTCGGTCGCGTAGGTCGTGCCCGCAAGAGCGCAGGAGCCTAAGGGAGAGAAATTCATTCTTGCCACGGCGTCGTCGATGCGGGAAATATCGCGCTTGAACATCTGGGCGTAAGCCAGAAGATGATGCGCAAAGGAAATGGGCTGCGCGCGCTGCAGGTGCGTATATCCCGGACAAACGGTGTAAACGTTCTTCTTTGCCTGATCGTTGATGACGCCAATCAGCTCCAAGAGCTGTCCGCGTATCGTCTTTGCCTCGTCCCGCAGATACAGACGGATGTCAAGCGCGACCTGATCGTTACGGCTTCTTGCCGTATGAAGGCGCTTGCCGACGTCGCCGATGCGCTTGGTCAATTCCGCCTCCACGAACATGTGAATATCCTCTGCGCCAAAATCGAACCCGAGCGTCCCTTCCTCAAGGTCGCGAAGGATCGCGTCCAGTGTATCGATGATCAGCGCGGAGTCCTCCATGGAAATGATGCCGCAAGCGCCCAGCATGGAGGCGTGAGCCATAGAGCCGGTAATATCCTGCCGATACATCCTGGAATCAAAATGTATGGATGAATTGAAATCGTCCGCAAGCTGATCGAGCGCCTTTTCAAAACGCCCTGCCCACATCTTTTCCATAAGAGTTCTCCTTAACCGTTTTTATCCTTGATTATTTCTTGTTTTTTGCCTGGACCTGAGCCTGAACCGAGATGGGAAGGCCCCAGAGGTTGATAAAGCCCTTGCTGTCCTTCTGATCGTAGACGTTGTCCTCACCGAAGGTTGCGATCTCCTCGGAATAGAGCGACCAATCACTCCATGCGCCCGCCTTGATCATGTTGCCCTTGTAGAGCTTTACGCGAACCTTACCGGTCACGTGCTCCTGAGTCTTGGTGACGAATGCGGAAAGCGCCTCACGAAGAGGAGTGTACCACTGACCGTTGTAAAGAAGATCCGCAAAGGTGATTGCGAGCTCCTCCTTCTTGTGCTTGGTCATCTTGTCAAGGCAGAGCGTTTCGAGATAGTTGTGAGCGAAGTACAGGATCGCTCCGCCGGGCGTTTCGTATACACCGCGACACTTCATGCCGACAAGGCGGTTCTCCACGATGTCAAGAAGACCGATGCCGTTCGCACCGCCCAGCTCGTTGAGCTTGAGGATGATCTCCTTCGCGCTCTTCTTCTCGCCGTCAATGGCAACGGGTACGCCTGCCTCAAACTCCAGCTCGACGTAGGTGGGAGTGTCGGGAGCCTGAATGGGAGAAACACCCATCTCCAAAAATCCTTCCTTTTCGTAAAGAGGCTCGTTGCCCGCATCCTCAAGATCCAAGCCCTCGTGGGAAAGGTGCCACATGTTCTTATCCTTGGAATAGTTGGTCTCGCGGTTGATCTTCAGGGGAACGTTGTGCGCCTCTGCGTACTCGATCTCCTCCTCGCGGGACTTGATGGACCACTCACGCCAAGGAGCGATGATGGTCAAGCCGGGAGCGAATGCCTTGATGGCGAGCTCGAAGCGAACCTGGTCGTTGCCTTTTCCCGTGCAGCCGTGGCAGATGGCGTCTGCGCCCTCGGCAATTGCGATCTCGGCAAGTCTTTTACCGATGATGGGACGTGCGAGCGCGGTGCCGAGCAGATATTCCTCATACTTTGCCCCTGCCTGCACGGTGGGGATGATCATGTCGTTGACGAATTCATCGGTCAGATCCTCAATATAGATTTTGGACGCGCCCGTCTTGATCGCCTTTTCCTCAAGGCCCTCCAGCTCGTCTGCCTGACCGACGTTGCCGGATACCGCGATGATCTCGGGATCGTTGTAGTTCTCCTTCAACCACGGAATGATGATAGATGTGTCAAGACCTCCGGAATAAGCCAATACGATTTTTTTGATCTCTTTGTTTGCCATTTTTTCAGTTCCTCCTGCACGTTTGTGCATAAAATTCATTTTTTATGCATTCATTATAGCATATTTATTCAGAAAATGCAACCTTTTTTGAAAATTGATGCATTTTCATCGTTTTTATTTGTTTTGACCGAATCCACACCTGTAAATATATGCAAATTAGCCAATAAGTAGGAAGGCTTTGCATGCCTTCCGACACCTGAAGGGTGCGGAAACGTAGCATCGCGGTCACGGCGTCACGTCGGTGACTCTGGAGCATCCGCTGTTTTTTTACTCATTTTCAGGATCGATTCCCGCCATTTCCAGCATCAACCCATAGGTGATCTCCGGCACGTCGGGCAAAACCTCGTGCCCAAAATCGGGATACAGGATCACGCGCTTTTTGCAGGTCAGCTTGTTGTAGGCTGCGAACTGCGTCGAGGGCGGAACGATGGTATCCATCAGGCCCGTGAACATCACGACCTCTCCGCGCACTCTGGGCGCAAGATTCTGAATATCGATGTATCCCAGCTTGGTAAAGACCGCATCCTCGCGCTCGTGCCTCGGATCGTACCGTCTGAAATAATCCGAAAGCTCCTCATAAGCGGCTTTTGCAAGATCCATTTCCCAGACGCGTCGGTAGTCCGACAAAAAGGGATATTCCGCGCAGACCAGTCTGACACGAGGCTCCAGCGCGGCACACGCGATGCTCAAAGCGCCGCCCTGGCTTTTTCCCATGACGCCCACTCTGGTTTCGTCGACGTCATCCATGCCCATGGCGATACGAGCAAGAAGTGCGGTATCCAGAAAGATATCCCGATACAGAAGCTTATGAGGATCCTCGCAGTCAAGTCCGCGGATAATGTGTCCGTGCACGGTGTTTCCTACAACACCGCCAACGTCTTCACTCTTGCCGCCCTGTCCGCGACAGTCCATCGCGAAAACCGAAAAGCCGGCAAGGGCGTAGGAAAGAATACTGCCGATCCATCCGGGCGATGCGCCGAAATATCCGTGGAACATCAGCACCGCCGGCATCTTCCCTTTGACCTGCTTGGGACGGGCGTATTTTGCGTGAATGCGTGCGCCGTGCGCACCCGTGAAGTACAGATCGTAGCACGCGACGCCGGGAGCGCGGAAATCCGCCTCCTTGATTTCAACGCCTGCGTCGATCGTGTCCAGCTCGCAAAGTGCCGTCTTCCAATATTCGTCAAAATCGTCCGGTCTTGGATTCCTTCCGGTATAAAGCTCTAATTTTTCAATCGGCAGATCAACCAGCATCGCCATACTCCCCCATTTTATATTGATGATATCCGTATTCTATCACAGCACCAAAGGAATGTCAAGTCCATTACCGAAAATATTCCTAATAAATATAATCTTGTAAAAAAAGAAACGTGGCAGCCTCCAAGAGGCTGCCACGTCATTTTGTACCGAATCACTCACTTAGTACGTTGAAGAACACCAAAAGCTGAATTACGATTCCCGCAAGACAGTAAAGACTGACGAGCAGACCGCAAGCCCCGATGAAAAAGGAAAAAATACCAAAAACCATCATCTCCGCCGCCATATCACTTCCGCCCGCCGCTAAGATGCATTCGAATGCAGGAGTAATTCCTCCTGCCGCGATTATGAATCCGATTGCGGGAGCAATCATTCCAATTCCGAAGATTCCGATCAAAGAATAAATCGTAGCTCCCAGAATCACCGCTTTGGAGTCCTCTCCCCAGCGGTAGGAAATCGGGAAAATTTTCTTCAAAATATCCATGTCACCTCTCCTTTTGATTTGGCAGCTTCATTATGTCCGCACCCCGGGGCCTTCCAATAAAAAATTGGATATTTTTGCAGCTCCGAACGCAAAAAAAATACCGATGTAATCATCTTCCGGCAAAAGAGTCGGGACAACCCCCAGAAGGTCGCCCGGCTCTCTTAGATAGGATCAATTCAATACGTTCAGGAACACGAGCAGCTCGATGACGATTCCCGCCAGGCAGTAAATACCGACCAGGGGTCCTACCACAAACGAGATGATCAGTCCGATGATCGGAATAAAACCGGCCACCGCAACCAAGCCGCCAACGATAGCACTCAAAACTACGTACATCAGAATGCCGATGATCAATTCCCCGATGCTCTCCGACCAGCGGTAAGAAATCGGGAAAACCTTCTTCAAAATGTCCATACTGCTTCTCCTTTTACTTTGGTAGTTTCATTATATCCCAGATTCCGCAAAATGTCAACAGAAAAACAACGCAATTTTCGAAATTTGCAAAAAGCAGAACAAAAACGGACAAAAAAGCTGCAAAAAGCATCTTCGTCAAGGAGCAAATAAAAAGGGGTAGCACTCCCTCAACGGAAACGCTACCCACACCCCAAAACCAAGGGCAGAACGAAGACTTAACCCGACCACCCTCTATTTTCATTATACTACGGCAAGGCAGCAATGTCAAGATGCAAAAAGCAAATTGTATATTTTTGCAGATCCGAGCGCAAAAAATACAGAAATTCTATTGACGGGTATGGTAAAATTTGTTATAATGGGGGTATCAAATTATAACGAACAAGGAGTGGTTTTATGTCAAAAAGCATTCAGGACGTTTTAAACATCATCAAGGAGCAGGACATCAAGATGGTGGATTTCAAAATGGTGGACATCAACGGTCAGTTCCGCCACGTCACCATCCCCGCCGAGAACTTCTCGGAGGACACCATGAAGAGCGGCATCGGCTTTGATGCCTCCAACTACGGATACGCCGTCGTCGAAAAGAGCGACATGGTGTTCATTCCCGATCCCGACACCGCCGTGATCGACCCGTTCTGCGAGATCAAAACGCTCTCCATGACCGGAAACGCCATGATCATCGCAAGCCCCGAAAACCGCCCCTTGCCTCAGTATCCCCGCAACATCGTTCTGGCAGCTGAGCAGTATATGAAGGATCTCGGCATTGCCGACACCATGATGATCCTTCCCGAATTTGAATTCTACCTCTTTGATCAGGTGGGCTGGGAGGTCGCTCCCAACAGCATCGGCGTTTCGATGGATACCAGACAGTCCTATTGGAACAGTGCCGTTGAGGGACGGGGTGTCGTCGTTCCCAAGCAGAAGGCATATCATATCGCAAAGCCCTTTGACCAAGGATACGAGTGCCGCAGTGAGATGTGCCTGCACATGAAGGATGCCGGCATCGAGATCAACTACCATCACCCCGAGGTCGCGGCCTCCGGTCAGTTTGAGATCGAGCCTCAGCTCGGTCCGATGTCCAAGATGGCAGACGCTACGATGATGATCAAATATATCATCCACAACACCGCCATCAAGCACGGCAAGACCGCAACCTTTATGCCCAAGCCCATCTACGGTGAGGCGGGTAGCGGCATGCACGTGCATATGCTCCTGCTCAAGGACGGTCAGCCCGTTTTCTCGGATGACAACGGCTATGCAAATCTGAGCCGCGAGGCGCACTACTTCATGGGCGGACTGCTCAAGCACATCGCCTCCCTTTGCGCCATCACCAACCCCAGCACCAACTCCTTCAAGCGCTTGGTGCCCGGCTTCGAGGCACCCGTTACCGTCGGATACGCGACCTCCAACCGCAGCGCGGTCATCCGTATCCCCGCATACGCAAAGGCACCCACCAAGCGTCGCTTTGAGCTGCGCAATCCCGACGCAACCTGCAATCCGTATTTCTGCTATGCCGCAATCCTGATGGCAGGCCTTGACGGCATCAAGAACAAGATCGACCCGCATGAAAACGGATGGGGTCCCTACGACGTCAACCTCTATCACCTGAGCGACGAGGAAAAAGCAAAGCTCCGTCACCTTCCCACCTCCCTTGACGAGGCACTCGACGCACTCGAGGCAGATCACGGATATCTGACCGTCGGCGGCGTGTTCCCCGAGGAGCTTCTGACAAGCTTCATCAAAACCAAGCGCGAGGAATGCCGCGAGCTTGCAAAGATCCCCCACCCCGCAGAGTTCGACCGTTATTACAACCTTTGATTTCCATGGGAGCCGCACCGCTCGGTGCGGCTCTTTTTTTGTGCAAAACGGAGAATTTTTTCTACACTGTGACCAAGGGCGAAAACCGCCCAAAGCCTTGACAAATATTTAAGAAGATTGTATAATAATATCGTATTGTGTCCTTTCGTGTCACAATCCAAGGCAAAAGGACAACTATTGACAACTGCAAGAGGAATATTGTAATGAGTACAACCATTCTTGACGGAAAAGCACTGAAAAGTATGCTGATCGGCGGAACCGAGTTCATCAAAACGAACTCCGCGCAGATCAACGACCTCAACGTCTTCCCCGTACCGGACGGAGATACCGGAACCAACATGACAAAAACCCTGGAGGGCGGCATTACACACATCCTGCCCGAAAGCACCGATTCGGTCGCGGCGGTCATGGAAAAGTTTGCCGACGGCCTTTTGCTGGGCGCGCGCGGAAACTCGGGCGTGATCCTTTCCCAGATCTTTTCGGGAATTAAGGATGGACTCTCCAAGCTCGATACCGTTACGGCACAGGAGCTGTCCGAAGCATACAAAAGTGGCATTTCCAAATCCTACGCCGCGGTTTCCAACCCGACGGAGGGAACCATTCTGACGGTCTTCCGTGAGAGCGCCGAATACGCCGCAAAGCATATCACGCAGGCGTCCTCCATTGAGGATTTTTATCAGCTTCATATTGAGGAGGCAAAAAGATCCCTTGCGCGCACCAAGGAGCTCCTCCCCGTGCTTGCCGAGGCAGACGTTGTGGACTCGGGCGCCGCAGGATATCTCTGCATCGCCATCGGCATGTACTCCGTGCTGACGGGAAAGTACAACGCCGATCTTTACACCTTCACCGAAGCCACCGCGCAGTCCGCCCTTGACCTGAATCGCTTCACGCGTGACAGCAAACTGGTATACGGCTACTGCACAGAGCTGCTTTTGCGCCTGGCTACCGCAAAATGCGTTCCCGAGGACTTCTCCACCGATCATTTCGTGCAATCCATGAAAGATCTTGGCGGCGAGAGCATCGTGGCATACCGCGAGGGAGATATCGTCAAGCTGCACGTCCATACGATGACTCCGGGCAAGGTCCTGGAGGAGGCGCAGGCCTACGGTGAATTTTTAACCGTCAAGATCGAAAACATGGAGCTCGGTCACTCCGAGCCCGAAAAGGTAAAAAAGAGCAACAAGCGCAAGAAATTCGCCACCGTCGCAGTCGCTACGGGGGACGGGATCTGCGCACTCTTTGGAAGCATGGGGGCTGACGCCATCGTTTCGGGCGGACAGACCGACAACCCCTCAACCGAGGAATTCATCCACGCGTTCGAGCAGGTCAATGCCGACGCGATCATCGTACTACCCAACAACAAAAACGTCATGCTTGCCGCAGAGCAGGCTGCCGAGCTTTACAAGGATAGCGAAATTCACATCGTTCCCACCTACTCCCTGATGGAGGGCTACGGTGCCCTCTCGGTCATCACCCCCGGTGTTTCGGACGTCAAATCCCTGGTCGCGGGTGCTACGAGAGCCGCAAAGGGCGTTCTCGGCGCGGAGATCACGCGTGCCGTACGCAACGTCACCATTGGCGGCAAGGTCGTCACCAAGGGGGATTACATCGCCATCGCGGGCGGTGAGATCGCCGCAGTGGGAGCTGACCGCGACGAGGTGCTTCTGCAAATGCTCGCCTCTGCCGACATGGACGAATACGAAATCATCACCCTGTTCATGGGAGCCGACGTTGACGATGCGGCGAGAGTCGCGATCACCGAGCGTCTGGAGGAGGAATATCCCGCGCACGAGATCATCGTTCACGTAGGAGGTCAGGAGCTTTACGATTACCTGATCGCCATTGAGTAAGAAAGGACAGTATCATGAAAACATATACCGTTGCACTCGACGTCATGGGAAGCGACAAGGGACCCATGACCGTTCTCGGAGGTGCAAAAGCAGCCCTTGAAAAGCACGCAGACTTAAAGCTTTTGTTGGTGGGAGAGCAGGCGACCGTCGAGCAGGGCGTCCGTGCGCTTTCCATCCCCGAGGATCGCATCGAGATTCTGCCTGCGTCGCAGGTCATCACCAACTACGACTCCCCCGCAACCGCCCTGTTTGAAAAGAAAGATTCCTCGCTGGTTCTGGCACTCAGTGCAGCCTCCGCGCGCGAGGATATCGTGGGTGTTGTCAACGCGGGAAGCACGGGAGCTTTGATCGCAGGATCCCTGCGCTATCTTTCCCGTCCGGATCGCGTGCGTCCGGCACTTGCCGTGACCTTCCCCGCGGAGGCGGGCGGCTACGTGTGCCTTGTGGACGCGGGTGCCACCGTCGATTGCACCGCTTCGACGCTGTTGCATTTTGCAAGACTCGGTACGGAATTTGTAAAAGACATGTACTGCATCGAGCGTCCAAAGGTTGGACTGCTCTCCAACGGAGCGGAGGAAACCAAGGGCAATGCGCTGACCAAGGAAACGCACGCGCTTCTCAAGGAGGCAACCGATATCAACTTTATCGGCAACGTCGAGGGGAACAATGCCCTCTCCGGCGTCTGCGACGTCCTGGTCTGCGACGGCTTTGCGGGAAATCAGGTGCTCAAGGTTACAGAGGGCACTATGAAGCGAATCCTGACCGACATCGTCAAGATCGCAAAAACGCAAGGCAAGCAGGAATATCTCCCCTTAGTGGGTGAATTGATGCGAGCATACGGCGTGGATACCTTAGGCGGCGGCATCATCTTAGGTGCCAAGAAGCCCATCGTCAAGGCGCACGGTGCCGCAGACGAATCCGCCATCGTAACCGCCCTTGGCATGGTCCTGAACCTTGCCAAAAACAAAGCGTGACAATCCATGATTTTAAATAAAGCAAAGCGACACAGTCAGTCAAAGGAGTGAATTGTTATGAAGATCAAAATTATGTGCACCTCGACCGGGTGCATCGAATACGCTCCGGAGCGGTATCACAATCTTGGAATCGATATCATCCGCGTCCACGTTCATTTCGGCGGAAAGGAATATCTTGAGGGCTTGGATCTTGACCCCGTTGCATTCTATGCGGAGCTGGAAAAGCTGGAAAATCCCAAGGACAATCTGCCCTACACCAGTATTCCCACGACCGCAGAGATCCGCACGCATTACGATCGGGCGATCGAGGAGGGCTACGACGAGATCATCGTCTTCGCCATCAGCTCCGGTCTTGGAGGCACGCACAACGCGCTTTCCCTGATCGCAAGAGAATATCAGGATAAGATCAAAATTCACGTGGTAGACACCAAGATCACTACCTTCAACGAGGGCATGCTTGCCGTCAAGGCAAAGGAATTCGTCGACGCGGGCATGATCAGCGAGCAGATCCTGAAGGAGGTCGCGTGGATGATGGAGCGTCAGATCTTTATGGGAATTGACGCAAAGCTGGATTATCTGATCTACAACGGACGCCTCAAGGGCGGAAAGGCATTCATGGGACAATTGCTCGGCATCTGCCCCGTCGTGCACTTCAACCGCGAGGGTGAGTGCGTCGCATTGGAAAGCGTCCGCACGCCCAAGAAGGCAATGGCACGCACCTGCGAGATCCTCAAGGAAGCCATCGGCGACCGCGATCCGGCGGATTACATGCTCTGGCACGTGTACACCGGTCCCTCCCAGATCCGTGTATTGGAGGAGATCGAGAAGAAATACGGCATTCAAACCAACCACGAAAGCGTGATCATGTCCCCCGTCAGCGGCGCGCACAACGGTCCTTGGCTGGCAGGATACGGCTATCTCCCCATCCGCCGCGCGGACGAGCCGCTGGAATAATCTTACCGACATCCGAAAGGACATTCCGATATGGTTTCTATCGTTGAAGTCAAAACAAAGCGGGATATCAAGGAATTTATCGAATTCCCCCTGCGTCTGTACCGCGGCGTGTACGGCTTTGTGCCCCCGCTGTACGGCGATGAAAAAAAGATGATCCTGGCGGGCGGAAAGCCCGATATCGCCGATACGGCGTTCTATCTCGCAAAGCGGGACGGCAAGACCGTGGGCAGAATCCAAGCCATCGTGCAACACCAGTTCAATGAGATCCACAACACAAAGCGCGTGCGCTTTACCCGTTTCGATTCCATTGACGACGAGGAGGTTTCGGGCGCGCTCTTCTCTGCGGTTGAGGACTTCGGACGCTCGCGCGGCATGCGTGAGCTTTGCGGTCCGTTGGGATACAGCGATCTGGACCGCGAGGGGCTTCTGGTCGAGGGCTTTGAGGAAAACTCCACCTTTGAGGAGCAGTACAATTACCCTTATTACGGAAAGCTTTGCGAGGCGGCGGGTCTTGAGAAGGAGATCGACTGGCTGGAGTTTGAGCTCCGTGCTCCCGAAAAGAAGAACGAGATGCTCGGGCGTGTCGCCGAGCGCGTTCTCCAGATGCAAAAGCTGCACGTGGCAAGCTCGGATGGAATGTCCAAAAGGGCTTACATCGACAAATACAAGGCAAGCTTCTTTGAGTGCCTTGACGAATGCTACTCCAAGCTTTACGGCACCGTTCCGATCACACCCGAAATGCAGGACGAGCTGGTGGAGCAATTTCTACTGATCATCAACAAAAAATACGCATATTTTATCTGTGACGAGCGGGACCGTGTGGTCGCGTTCGGGCTTTGCTTCCCCGGTATTGGCGATGCGCTCAAAAAGAGCGGCGGACGCCTGACGCTTCCGACCCTGCTCCGCGTCATCAAAACCGTAAAAAATCCCACCACGATCGATCTCGGCCTTGTGGCGGTACGCCCCGAATATCAGAACACCGGCGTCAACGCGGTGATCCTGAACGGCATGTATACGATGCTGACGGAAAATCCGGATCTCAAATGCGAAACCAACCTCAATCTCGAAACCAATACGCAGGTGCTTTCGCAGTGGAAGTATTTTTCGGCAAGACAGCATAAGCGCCGCCGTTCCTATCTCAAGCAGATCTGATACAACAAAAAGGAGAAAAAATTCATGCTGGAACAGTTAAAAGCAATTCTTTCCAAGGTCCTTCCCGACCTGAATATGGAAAAGGTCACCGAGGATTCGCGCCTTGTTGAGGATCTCGGCTTCGATTCGCTTGCCATGATGATGATGGCAATGGAGATCGAGGACGCCTTCGGCTTTACCTTTAACGAGTTCGTCAAATTTGAAACCGTCGGCGACGTTTGCCGCTATTTGGAAAGCGTCAAGCACTGATTTTTCACGACCCTCTATTTTATCACCGAAAGGAGCAATACGGTATGCCACGTTCACACGGTGGCGGCTTTTCCGGTGGCGGCAGGAGCGGAGGTGGAGGAAGCTTCTCCTCCGGCAGCTCGTCACGTCAAAGCTCGCCAAGATTCAGTACGCGCCGCCCCTTTGTAGGCGGAGTGCGCTACATTTACATTTCCAGAGGCGGTGTCAGGAGAGAATTCTATTCCTCCGAGCCCCCGAAAGAGCAAAACGTCTATTTGCAGGTAGCACTGCGAGTGCTGATCTTTGCGGTCATCGTCTTCGTGACGTGGGCAATGATATCCACAGTCTATCCCTCCAAGCTTGGAGGTTGGGAATGCGAGGAAACCGGCGTTTACTATCAGGATGATGCGCACATCATCAAGGATCCCGAGGGCTTTACGCAGGTAATGAAGCGATTCTACGACGAAACCGGCATCGAGCCGTTTGTGTATACGTTGACGCAGACGCAGTTCCCCTCTCACGTATACGGACCGCTGACCAAATATACTCTTGAGGACTACGCCTACGACCAATATCTGGACCTCTTTCGCGACGAGGGGCATTATATGCTGATCTTCGTGCTCTTAGAGGACGGAAATCACCTTTGGCTTGACATGGCGGGCGATAGCACGACGTCCTTGATCGACGATGCGGTATTCGAATCCTTCCAAAGAAAAATGGTAGGAAGATTGAATCAGAAAGACGTTCCCGACCAAGGCGCGGTCATTGCCGCATGCATGGATGAAATGCGGACGGAGGCATTCATCATCACCTCAGGGGACAAAGCGGCAGCCTGGATGATCTTTGCGATCGGAATGATCGGCTTGATCGTTCTTGTTGTTTCCACCGTCCTCACCCTGCGCCGCAGCTTCATGATCAACGATTACTGCCGCTATGCCAAGGACCATCCCGGACGCAACAGCGGACCGGACGGAATGGGCAGCACGTGACCGAAATAAAAAACGTACCGTGAAATCAAAAAAATAAAATATTTTTCCAAAATCTGCAAAGTTCTAATTGACGGATGCGTTTTTGGGTGATATAATGTAGGTGTCTTATTCAGCAATACGTAAAAATAACGGAAAGGACTTTTAAATCATGAAAGGCAATTTCAAAATTGAGGGTATTTTGCCCGCAATCGTCACCCCTCTTGAGGCTGACAACAGAACCGTAAACGAGGCAGTTACGCGCAAGCTTACCGAGTACTTCCTGGAGAACGGCGCAAACGGCTTCTACATCCTTGGCGGTACCGGCGAGGGCATCGTTCTGGACATCAACGAAAGACAGAGAATGTGCGAGATCATGGTTGACCAGGTCAAGGGCAGAAAGCCCGTCATCGACCACGTAGCAGCCATCAACATCACCGACGCTATTCAGCTGGCAAAGCACGCTGAGAAGGCAGGCGCAGATGCGCTCGCATCGGTTCCTCCCACGGGCGCGTTCTTCGATGAGGAGGACATCTACCAGTACTACAAGGCTCTGGCAGGCAGCACCAACCTCCCCGTATTCGTTTACTACAGCCCCACGTCCGTTACCATGAGCGCAAAGCTCCTGGCTCGCATCTTTGAGATCGACAACGTCGTCGGTGTCAAGTGGAGCACCTACAACTACTACGAGATGATGCACCTCAAGGAAATCACCCACGGTGAGATGATGGTCATCAACGGTCCTGACGAAATGCTGATCAACGGTCTTGCTTCCGGCGCGGATGCAGGTGTTGGCGCAACCTACAACGTCATGCTTCCCCAGTTCGTTTCCCTTTACAACGAGTTCAAGGCAGGCAACGTTGATAAGGCAAGAGAGATCCAGTACACGGTCAACCGTGCGATCCGTCCCCTGATCAAGTACGAGGTCATCCCCAGCATCAAGGCAGCCCTCGGTCAGATGGGCTTCGCTGTCGGTCAGGCAACCTTCCCCATGCGTCAGTTCGACGATAAAATGACTGCTGATTTCATGGCAGAGCTCAAGGCAACCGGCTGGCCCTTCAACAAATAAGAACAATCGAAAGCAAACAGGCAGAAGCTTCGGCTTCTGCCTGTTTTTCGTTTGCCGATTACGTCATCTGCTCCAAGCAAAAGGGCTCCCGCCTGGGAGCCCTTTTGCTTGTGTGCAAATACCTATTTTGATACAATTTGCGTACACCCCTTAAAAAGTGCGTACACTTTATCAAAAATGCGTACAGTTAAGCTGACCGATAAATTGGAATTTAATAAGTTATCTTTTCGTTAATAAGCTTTTTTATTTCAAATAAGTTGGTATCTAAAAAGTTGTCGGAAATTGTAATGTATTCATACCCCATCTTTTTGTTTGCACGCATAAGCAGTTGTTTGAGAAAGTTTTGTTTTTTCAGAAATTGTTCTTCATTATGAAGCTTGATGCACAAAAACATACCTTTGATATATATGCTTTTAATCTCTGTATATCGTACTTCTCCACCACAAGCAAACGAAGATTTATCCAACAAGTAATCGTCGCCAATCTCTATCATCTTGTTTCTATACAACAGGACACTACGAAGAATGACTAAAATACCAAAGCCCAAAAACACAAAAGCAAAGACCATAAATGCCTTTATCAGATAATATACAATATCATTGTTAAAAAGAGAAACATCTACGTATTGGCGAAAGTTGCAAAAGGCAAAAAAGAAACATATCGCTAATAGGCCGATGCCCGAAAGAATAATAGCAATAGATTTTCTTACATTACACTTTATGTTTTTCATTACTTGTCACTCCTTTTTATAGCTCTACAAATTCTTATTTATCGTTCAGTTTATTATAGCACAAAAATCGCATTTTTTCAATATATTCGCCTGCCGTATAACGAAAAAACCTTGGTAATATCTATCGTTCCGTTGATAGACCTATCGTTCTGGAGTTATTTATTATAAAGAAAAAGAGCCCTGCAAAAGTGCGGTTAAACACTCCTACAAGGCTCTGCTGTTTACTTACAGAAAGGAACTAACTCCCTTTATGCAAAGAAAAAAGGTTCAATACTTTTGTATCAAACCTTTGCTTTTCTTATGGAGCAGGACGGGAATCGAACCTACACAAATGGATGGCTTCCTCAAAGCCATCCATTTGCCGCAAGGCTGACGCCTTGCCACGGCTGCGCCACGATTTCTCAAGACCCGTCATCTGCTCCAAGCAAAAGGGCTCCCGCCTGGGAGCCCTTTTGCTTGGAGCAGATGACGGGAATCGAACCCGCGTATTCGGCTTGGGAAGCGGACACTCTGCCATTGAGTTACATCTGCATCTATTCCTGTTTGATATTGCTATTATAATACAAAATCCCTTGCTTGTCAAGTCAAGTTCTTTCTTTTTTCTTCTTTTTTATCGACAGATCTCGAGCAAGCGGGGAAGCCTTTTTTACCAAGGCTTCCCCGCTTTGCGTTTTATCGTTCTTCCAGCGCTCGCAGGAACACGCTTCCGTCCGCACGCTTGACGAACAGTGCACAATACGTCGCGGAGCGTTCCTCTCCCTTGATCAAGTGGAAATAGAGTCTGTACGTATTTTCGGTTTCCTCCAGCATCTCACTCTCTACCTCTACCGTGCGCTCACGCGGGCAAATTGCCGTGGTATAGGTCTGCGAACGGGAAAGATACGAGAAGAATTCCCCATCGCCGTTGCCGACGTGCGTTCCTCCGAAATAGCGCAGCACCGCATTCTCAAAATCCTCCGCGGGAATTGCCGTGGAAACCACGGTATGGGGATACGCGTTTGCTACCTTGGAAAGCAACGTGGCATTTCCCGTATAGAGCGAATAATTCTTACAAAGCAAGGCGTTCAGGAGCACGTCGCGGTATTCCCTTGCCACCTCACCCGTGGAATCAAACTCCGAAAGGTGCGTGCTGTCCAGCACGAGCATCTCAACGATCTCCTCCAAGGATCCGGCAAGCGCACCGTCAATCTCGCACTCGCCAAGCACTGCCTCCGCGCGATAAGAGGGAGTATCCGTGCCAAGCAAGCTCTTGACCCAAAGCGTCCCCGAGCCTGCTACGCAAGACACCAAAAAGGTGGCGCAAAGCACCAGCATCAAAAGAAGGATTCCCGCACGGCGACGGCGTCCGCGGCTTGTTTTGATATGCCTCACTGTGCTCCCCTCCTTTTTTTACAACCTTATTTACATTATACCAAATATACGACATTTTGTCAAGCCCTTTTTCTATATATTGTATGCTTTTTTTCGACTTTTCCACTATATCTTCTATTTTGTCGTTTGTTTTTTGACTTTTTGTCGCAAGTGACAAAAACAGTAGACATACCTACGACATCGAGCATTCCAGCGAGATCAGTTTCTCCAAAAATCGGTGCGAGCCGGACGCCAGAAAATCCAGAACCGAGCGCACCACGCGATCCTGCGTATGCCCCATCAGCATCTGATAGCGGTCGATCTTGCGACGCTCCTGCGCGATCGCCTCACAGAGCGTCTGGCAAAGCGCACGCTCCGTCGGGATCCCGTTTGCGTTCAGCTCGATCGGGACAATACGAAAGGAGGCACGCACGCACGGATTGCCTCCCAGCTCCAATATCAGCTCCCCGATCAGGCGAAGATGGCTTCGCTCCGCGCTTGCCAGAGCCTCGAATTGCTCCTTCGCCTCGCACACCGTTCGCTCCAGGACCGTTGCGCGATACTCATGCGTCAGGAACGCTTGCATAGACTCTACGTAGCAATCCTCCATAGCGCGCGCAAGCCGCAGATCCTGCGACACGCATCCCTGTAATGTCGGACGGAACTCCCCCCGAGCCTCCCCTTTTCGATCCTGATTCATTCCATTACCCCCTTCTTCATACGACTGTGTCAATATTCAATCTATGACATCGGAGAACAAAAGATGCCAAAACCGTCCCCTTGACAAATTCCGCGCAATATGATATGATAAGCGTAACGCACTCGCGTCAAAAAAACGGGCAAAGGAGGGAGATCGGATGAAGCTTCCGCAACGGAATCGCGACCTGAGGAATTACGTTCTCCGAAACGACGTTCTGCGCATCTCTCTTTACGTGCTTTGGATCGCGGTGTGGGCGCTGAGCGCCTACTCCTACAACACACAGCACGCGACCTATCCCGATCATCGAAAGATCCTCGGCTGGAAGCTGGCGCTCCTGCTTGCCGCCACCGTCATATCGGGATTTTTCCTGTTCCGTATCTGGAAATTCTTTACCGATCGCAGCTTTTGCGGTGTGATCGAGCGCACGTCGCTCTCGCATTCCTACTCCGCAGCGGACGATCCATCTCTGATCAGGGGCATTCAAAGCGGGCAAGCAGACTTTCACTTAAAAACGGTGCTGACGGTCCGTCTGCCGAGCGGAAAGCGCAGGCGCATCCGGTTTGTCCAAAAGGAAGGCTCTTACCATTACTATTACGAGGGAAACTCTATCGTTCATTTTCGCGGTCTTCCGTACCCCGTGCGCGCCGAACGGAATGACGTCGGCTACGTTTGCGCCGCCTGCGGAAGAATGCATAAAGAAAAGGCAGAGCGCTGTGACGCCTGCCATTATACCCTGATAGATCCAATCGATCTGCAGCTATAAAAAAAGAGGTCCGTGCGATGCTGCACGGACCTCTTTTTATTTTCTTGTTGTTTCTTATTTTCTGTGTCCGACCACGTACTTGCAGATCTCCTCGGCGGCAATGCCCTTGGAAAAACCCTCCATTTTCGCTGCTTGCTCCGCAAGAGCGCCCTCCTTTGTCAGAAGCTCGTTTGCAAGCTCTGTCAGCTGCTTCCAATTCTTTGCGCCGCGCGCAACCCCCATGGAGGTCAAAAACTGAAAGTTTCTGGTTTCGCATCCCGGAACCGCATCCATCAGAAGCATGGGCAACCGCTTTGCGATCGCCTCGGTGGTGGTAAGTCCTCCCGGCTTTGTGATGTACGCGTCTGCCGCTGACATATAGACCGCCATCTCCTTGGTAAACGAAATGACGCGGAATCGCTCGTTTGCACAGGGCAACAGCGTTTCATAGGTCTTTTGATTGGTGCCGCACAGAACGACGATGCAAATATCCTCTCCGAGGTGCTCCGCAAGATAGGTCGCGTGCTTTTCCAGCTGACCGCATCCCATACTGCCAAAGCTGACGACCAGGACTTTTTGGTCAAGCGGCAATCCCAGCTTCTCTCGCGCCTCGGTCTTATCCATCTGCAGATAAAATTCGTGACGGACGGGAATGCCTGTCGGATGCATCTTGTCCGCCTTGACACCGCTGCGGACGAACTCACCGCAAAGCATGGCGTGCGGAATGAAAAAGCCGTCCATTTTAGATTCCGAAACACCGGGATGACAGGTGTAATCGGTCGATACGAAAAAGCTTGGAATGTTGTATTCGTATTTTTCCCTGACTCCCGTCATCATCATGCTGGAGAAAACGTGCACGCAGATGACTGCGTCAAATTTCCCTTCCAGCAGGAATTGATACAGCGAGTCGACCCCCTTATTACACTGCTCGTAGATGAATTTCGGCGGGTGCTTTTCCTCGTATCGGTAGCCCCAGCCAAAAAGCAACGGCAGCTTGCGATAAAGGTAGGTATGTCCCCAGCTGATAAATTTCGAAACCTTCTCCGAGATAAAGGAGAGCGTGTCCGCGGTCTGATGCTCCGCTCCCAATTTTTCAAGCTGCTCACCAAGTGCCGCTGCGGTGGAATTGTGCCCTCCGCCCGTATTAGCCGATAAAATGAGTATCCGCATATTTTTTTCTTTCCTCTCTGGCCTCGAGCCGGATTGCCAAACGAATGAACATCGGTCGATTATATCTTTGAATGACGATGAACGGAAGATTGCATACAATCACCAGTCCGCTCAAAAAAATGCCTATTTTGTTCCACCAGAAAAAGTAAACCACGGGAGCGCACAAACAGAGCCCAAGATGCACGGCTTCGGCACGGCAGGTTTCCCGCACCAGCGTCCAGATTTCATCCGACGTAGGACAGATCCCAATTTTTTTCGGAACCATATCCTTCATGACGCGGCTCATATCCGGCATGTGATCCTTCCAGTCCTGGACACGGATGCGCTCGTACACCACGCCGCCATGCTCCCACTTGCGCGGGCGGAACAGGGCATATTCATACTTCAGCCATCGCTCGGGGAGCGCCTCCCCAATATAGTGTGCGGCGATGCCCAGCAGGATCACGTACGCAACGCTGTTCAAAAATGCCATCCAGGGCACCTCCTTCATTGATTTGCGAAATTGGATCCGACGTTTTCGGATCAGGAATTCTCAGGGGACTGTGTGACGGGGGCAAGCTCCGCCGCATCCTGCTCATCCTCCCCCGCGCGTCGCTTACAGAGCACGCAGTACACAAGCGGATAGCAGGCAAAGAACAGCACCACAGCAAAAATCACGTCCAGGACGGAGTGCTGCTTGAGAAATACGGTGGAAAGGCAGATCAGCACCGTCGATACGATCCAGAACGTTTTCCAGATCCACGAGCGAAAACGCTTACCGCGAAGCAACGGAACGCTCGCCGCAAGAGTTCCCAATACGTGAATCGAGGGGCATACGTTGGTATTGGTATCGTAGCTATACAGCCATCTTACCACGTCGACAAAAAAGTTATCCCGTCCGAGCGCCTCGGGGGTTGGACGCAGTCCCTGCATATTCGGGAAGATGATGTAGATGATCAAGGTGGAGAAATACGTCAGAATGACAAACCACATATATTCCCGATAGGCGCGGATATCAAACAAGAGGCCGTAAAAGACCATACCCGCCAAAAAAACAAACCATGCATAGTACGGAATGACGAATGCCTCGCAAAACGGGATGTAGGCATCCAGGGCGCACACGATCTCGGTGTAATGCAGCTCAGCCCCTGTGATCGCCTTGTACCAGATGGGTGCAAAATTTTCCAGAACAACAAAGATCCCAAAGTGAACAGGCCAATACAGAAGCAGGAGCAAATGGCGGTATTTTTTTGTAAACAGATTGTTCGGGCGCAGATCTCGGTAATAGGAAATAGCAGACTTCCAATTCATGAGTCGGAGCATCCTTTATCTTCTTTTGAATTTCGACTCGATCGGGCATTGAATGTTCAGAAATCACGAAAAAACGTCAACCGCAAGAAGCTGCCACGAAAGGTCATATGACATTATACCACATTCCGCTCCGTTTTGCAACTGTTTTTTTACATTCTTTCCCCTTGCGTGTCACTTCGGTATTGCACGGTCTGCAGGATAAAAAATTTGATCAGCAAAGCCAAAAAGGGGCCTAACAGCATTCCGAGGAAGCCAAACAGCCGAAAGCCCACGTAGCTTGCGACCAGCGTCAGGAGCGGGTGGATCCCCAGGCTGCTCCCCACCAAGCGAGGCTCCAGCACCTGACGCAAGATCAGGATGATGACGTAGAGGATCAAAAGCCCGAATCCGAGATAGAAATTCTTTTGAAACAGGCAGATCACCGCCCACGGCAGAAGCACCGTTCCCACGCCCAGAACGGGAAACAGATCGACCAGCGCGATCACAAGGGAGAGCACCAGCGCGTATTCGACACGAAGGAGCGCAAAGCCGAGAAAGAGCGAGGCAAGCGTGACCAGAAACAGCTGAAGATATGCCCGAAGATAGCGAAAGGAAAGCCTTTTGAGCCGTTTTCGGAGATCCTCCGCCTTGCCGGCAAGCGAGGGCGGCAGAAGCGCCATACAACGCCCCGTCATACGCTCTCCGTCAAGACAAAAGTAAAACCCTGCCACAACTCCCACCAAAAGCATCAAAAACACGTCGGGGAGCGCCGCGAGAAGCCTTCCGATCAGGTTGGGCAGGCTCTGGCTGACGGAGGTCACAATTCCTCCAAGGATCCGCTCGGTCAGATCTCTCAGAGATTCTTGGAGAGTCAAAAGCTTCTCGCCGTCCATCCCCGCAAGGGGCGGCAAACGGAAAAGCCAATCCTGACCGGTCAAAATTCGATCGGTCAGATCTCCCCGGAGCGCGCCCTCCTCATCCAACAGCCTTGTCAGCAAGCGGGAAAGCTCCTGTGCGCCTCGGTGAATGCCAAAGCCCAGCAAAACGGCAAGTCCCGCAAATACCACTGCGGGGAGCACGACCGCAAGCACGCGCACGGGGATCCCGGTTTTGCGGGCAAGCTTGTCAGCCATGGGACGAACACCGAGGGAGATCAGCCACGCGATCAGAAACGGCAAAAGCACGGGCAAAAGATATCGCAAAAACAAAACGCCGAATATCAGAGCAAGGCACACGCAAAAAAGCTTTGCCGCCAACGCCGTCCAATCCGTTTTTTGCATTCGCGCATCCTCCTTTCCAAAATTCGTCCGTCCTGTCTTCCTTTGATATATCATATCCTCGGATTTGTGAATTTATTTCTCAAATGCGCAAAAACTATTGACAAGCACGCGCTTTTCTGCTAAAATTCATAAAGAACCAGATTATATCAATCAACAGTAAAGAGGACTTAGAATGGCACTACTGAAGTGTAAAACCTGCGGCGCTTCCTTGGAGATCCCCTCCGGAACGACCGTATGCGAATGTGAGTATTGCGGTACGAAGCAGACGATCGACGAGCTCGAGCATGCGAAAAACCGCGCAAAGAAAAAATCCAAGCGCGAGCTGGAGGCGGAGCGTAAGGCGGCGCAGAGCAAAAAAATGATGTGGGAAATGATCATCAGCGTCACCGCCATCGTTTTGGTTTTTGCGATCATTTTCGTATGTATCACGCAATGCAATAAGGAAAAAGGTCCCGCAACCGCTCTGCGCGCGCTCGCCGGATACGCGACGTCGGACACGGTCACCGATTACGTGCAGATGGATCTGTCCTGGACCGATAACAACGGAAAGCGCCGGACGGGCAGCATCGTCGTACAGCTGCGCGGAGATATCGCGCCCATCACGGTTGAGAACTTCAAATCTCTGGTCGATCAGGGCTTCTATAACGGCCTGACCTTCCACCGCATCATCCAAAACTTTATGATCCAGGGCGGATGCCCCAAGGGGGATGGCACGGGAAATGCCGGAAAAACCATCAAGGGTGAATTTTCCTCCAATGGCGTCCAGAATTCCCTGCTTCACGAAAGAGGCGTCCTCTCGATGGCGCGCGGCAACTCCATGGACAGCGCGTCCTGCCAATTCTTTATCGTGCATCAGACCAGTCCGCATCTGGACGGTGACTACGCCGCATTCGGTTACACCGTATACGGCTTGGACGTTGTGGATGCTGTTGCGGCTCTTAGGACCGACTCCTACGACGCGCCCTTGGATACCGTTCTGATCGACTACATGGATTTTGTCAATCCGCAAGCTTAAATCAATTCGTGGGGACTGCGTTGCAGTCCCCCGTTTTCACGAACAAAGGAGCTCCTATGCTATTACTTGTTTCCGACAGAACCGAGCTGCGCCGCGCGATATCCGAGGTGCTGGCAGAAATCGGCATCTTCTTTTTCGATATTCCTCTTGAGGTGGCGGAATTTTACTGCGACACGCGGGACACGGGCGGCGTGATCCTGGATTGCGCTCCGCATTCCGCACGCGCAGGAGCGCTCTTTGCCGCGCTCAAGGAAAAGTACCCCGCCCTTCCGATCGCGATCATCCTGCCGCAAAACGGGATCGCGGAGCTCCTCGCCGACAAGGTCCTGCGCGGTGAGGATATCCTTTCCCTGAAGGAGGGCGCGTCCGCCTTTTATCGCGCAATTTGCCAAGGGGATTTCACCGTCTTTTCTACCCACGCACTCACCGTCACGGACGATCCCACCGCGACACGCTATCTGGGATATCCCCTTCCGCTCTCTAAAACCGAGCATCGCATTCTGCGCTGTCTGATCTACCGCGCGCCGCTTGTGACCTCCAAGGACGATCTGATGACGCTTGCCTACCACAGCGGAGGACAAAGCATCCTCAATCTTTCGGTCCTGATCCGCCGCATCAATCAAAAGGCGTCCGCGATCTCACACGAGCCCCTGATCCTCAACCGCTACGGAAAGGGCTACGTCTTAAACAAGAGGATTTTTGATTGATACACAAAAAACAGCACCACGCTATCGGTGGTGCTGCTTTTTCTTATTTTATGCTTTCATCAGGCGAACGAGCACGTTCACCATCTTGCGCATGGACTCTACGGGAATGAACTCGTGGATGCCGTGGAAGTTGGCACCGCCCGTGCAAAGGTTGGGACACGGCAAGCCCTCAAAGGACAGGCGCGCGCCGTCGGTTCCTCCGCGAATGGGCAGGATGCAGGGCTCGATCCCCTCCTCCGCCATCGCACGCTTCGCGTTCTCGATCAGCTCCATGTGAGGCAGGATCTTCTCCTTCATGTTGTAGTAGCTGTCCTTGATCTCAATGGAGAAATAGGGACCGCCCCATTCTTCGTTCAGCTCCTTGACAAGCGCTTCCAAAAATTCCTTGCGCGCGAAGAACTTCTCCTTGTCGTGGTCGCGGATCAGAAGCGACACGGTCGCCTGACTTTCCGCCCCCTCAAAGGAATGCACGTGATAGAAGCCCTCATACCCTTCGGTATGCGCGGGGGTTTCCATCGGAGGAAGCTTGGATACGAACTCATTCGCCATCAGAATGGCGTTCTTCATGCGATCCTTGGCAGAGCCGGGATGAATGTTGACGCCCTTAACGGTCAATTTCGCGCCCGCAGCATTGAAATTCTCATACTCGATCTCGCCAAGCTCACCGCCGTCCACCGTGTAGGCAAAGCGCGCACCGAACTTTTTCAGATCAAAGTGATCCGCACCGCTGCCGACCTCCTCGTCTGGCGTAATGCCAACGGCGATCCGTCCGTGCGGGATCTCGGGATGCGCGATCAGATACTCACAAGCCGAAAAGATCTCGGCAACGCCCGCCTTGTCGTCAGCCCCCAGGAGCGTGTTTCCGTCGGTTACGATCAGCTCCTGACCCTCGTATTTGGCAAGGAACGGAAAGGTCGCAAGGCTGATCACCTCGCCGTTTTCCAGACGCACGTCACCGCCCGTGTAGCGAACGGTCTTGGGGTGCACGTCAGCACCGCTGACGTCGGGCGAGGTATCCATGTGCGCGATCAATCCCAAGGTATCCAGATGCTCATATCCCGGGGTGGCGGGCAAAAATCCCCACACGTAGCCGTTTTCGTCCATGTGTGCCTGCTCCATTCCCATCGTCGCCAGCTCCTTGGCAAGATAAGCACCAAGCACCTTTTGCTTCTTTGTCGTGGGAACGGTCGTGGAATCATCGTCGGATTGCGTATCGAAGGATACGTATTTCAAAAAGCGTTCAATGACGTCCATACGGCACTCCATCAAAACGCCCAGTTGCCGTTTTCAAAGATCTGAACGCGCTTTCCGTCACGCGTCACGGCAACAATGGAAAGATCCTCGGTTCCGATCATGAAGTCAACGTGGATCATGGAATCGTTGATGCCCTTCTCGTAGCATTCCTTGACGGTGTATTTGTCGTAATCCTTGAGGACGTTGGTAAAGCCGTGACCGAGAGCCAGGTGGCAGGCGGCGTTCTCGTCAAAGAGCGTGTTGTAGAACAGAATGCCCGAATTGCGGATGGGAGAATCGTAAGGAACCAGTGCGCACTCGCCAAGATATGCCGCGCCCTCGTCCATGGAAACCATTTCCTTCAAAAGTGCCTCGTTCTTCTCCGCATGCACCTCAACGACCTTGCCGCCCTCAAAGCGCATGGAGAAGTTCTCGATCAGCTCACCGCGGTAAGACAGGGGCTTGGAGGAATATACGACACCCTCGGCAATTCCCTTCATGGGAGAGATAAAGACCTCCTCGGAGGGGATGTTGGGATTGTATTCAATACCGCTTCCCTGCGCGATCTCAGATCCGCCGAGGAACAGCGCGTCCTCAATCATACCGACCGAGAAATCCGTGCCGTTTGCGGAGCGATACTCCAGGGTCTTGATGCCAAGACCGTTCAGGTATGCGCAGCGAGCCGCCAGATCGCGGTTGTGCTCCTCCCATGCGGCAATGGGATCCTCCGTAGCACGGGAGGTATACAGGATCGCCTCCCAAAGCTTCTCCATCGCTTGGCGGCGGGAAAGACCGGGAAATACCTTCTTTGCCCATGCAGGACCGGGAACTGCCGCGATACACCACTGGTAGCGGTTTTCCATTCTCTCGCGGTAGGGCTTGATCACCTTGTAGCGCGCCTGGGATGCCTTGGAGATCTTTGCCTGATTGACACCCTTCAGTCCGTCGGGATCGTCGGATTCAAGATAGATGCGGACGGGAAGCGTGTCACAGTAGTGCTCCCATCTTGCCTTCTCCCAATCCTCGACCTTGGAGAGGGTGGTTACGCTGCACTTTTTCTGCGTCAGCTTTGCAAGAGGCTGATGCGACCAATCCACGCGAACGTGACGCGCACCGAGACGATAGCACTCCTCTGCCACCATGGTCACGAATTCGGGCTGATCCAATGCCGCCGTGATGATAACGTCCTGTCCCTTTTGTACCTTTGCGCCCATCGTAGCGATCAGGCGTGCATAATTTCTTAAAATGCTTTTTTTCATGATTTTTTGCCAAAATCCTTTCCTGATATCATTATCTTTATGATACACGACAAAGATAATTTTGTCAATAGAAAACCCTGTTTTGCATGGCAAAAAATGACAAATGCGGGGCGCGGTCAAGCCTCTGCGACTTTTTTGGAAGAAATTGCCGAAAAGGGATTGACAAGTCGGAAAAGCTATGATATAATAACGCCGTTGCAAAAAAAGAGCCGATTCCCTTGCCTGCCAAAACGGCAAAATCGACCGCACAAAAAAAGCCGCTAATTTTTTTGAAAAAATTTCAAAAAAGGGCTTGACAAAGGGATTTGGTTATGCTATAATAAGCAAGTCGCCGCAAGAAGTACACGGGAGCATAGCTCAGCTGGGAGAGCATCTGCCTTACAAGCAGAGGGTCATAGGTTCGAGCCCTATTGTTCCCACCATTACGGTCCGGTAGCTCAGTTGGTTAGAGCGCTAGCCTGTCACGCTAGAGGTCGTGGGTTCGACCCCCATCCGGATCGCCATAAAAAATACAGCCCTTGCTGTATGCCTCTGTAGCTCAGTTGGTAGAGCAGGGGACTG
>JAFVXH010000013.1 GCA_017501225.1 Clostridia bacterium | reverse complement strand
TTTGTCAGGACCTTCTTGCAAGAAGGTCCCGACACCCCCAAGAACCTTTCTTAAAAAAATAGGATGAATAAAAGATAAGCTGCTGTGCTCTATCCTTGCAAAAGCAAAGAACGGGGCACAGCAGCTTCAAATTTGATTTGACAAACCCTTTCCCAAAAGGTTTTGCGGGGGTGTGGGGGTGCTTTTACAAAAAGCACCCCCACATAAAACAAAATCCATTGACAATCCACCTTTTTGTGTGGTATAATGTGGAAAAAGAGCACGGCGGAAAAACGAAGCTGTGCGAGGAGGAAAAAGCATATGAATGAAAAGATTTCGAACTGGATGCAGGTAGCATCCTTGCGCAGATACACCATGACCGAGGGCGTATCCAAGGGGCTTGACGTCATTGATTGCGACAACGGATGCATCCGTTTTTTGCTCAACGTCACAAAGGGACTTGACGTCATGCAGCTTTACCACGAGGGACAGAACGTATCCTTTATCAGCAAAAACGGCTTTGTCGCGCAGAATCTGCCCTTTGGCAAGCGTTTTGAGGGCGGCATGCTCTACACCTGCGGACTGGACAGCGTCGGCGGCCGCGAGGGCTTTGAGCCTCACGGAACCTATCATATCACCCCCGCAGAAATTCTCACCGCGCAGTGCGACGAGAACGGCATTGTCGTTGAGGGGATCGTCAAGAGCACCGCGCTGTGCGGCTCTCACCTTGTCATGCGCCGCAAGATCACCTGTGCTGTCGGCGAGAACACCCTGCACCTTGAGGACACTCTGACCAACGAGGGCTTTGTGGACGCGCAGTACGGCATCCTTTACCACATCAACGTAGGCTACCCGATGCTGGACGAGGGGGCTAGGGTCGTGGGCGAGATCGAGGAGATCATCCCGAACGACGATTGGGCGGCACAAAACGCGGCAACCGCACTCGAGATCGACGAGCCTCTGACCGTCCGTCCCGAAACCTGCTACTATCTCAAGAACAAGACTCCCGCAGTATCTCTGATCAACGAGAAGCTCGGCAAAAAATTCACCGTTTCCTACTCCCCCGACACGCTGCCCGAATTTCTGGAGTGGAAGAACACCCTCAGCGGCGATTTCGTATTGGGTCTTGAGCCCTGCAGCACCCGTTTGGGAAATGAATTCACCTATACCCCCATCAAACCCGCCGAGAGCAAGAAATTCTCGGTCAATCTGACCGTCGAGAAGATTTGATCATATACCGTCATTCGCGAAAAGTCAACAAAAAAAGGAGAACGCGACAATGAAAGTGTTTGCAAAAATCGTAGCAATTTTGCTCTGCCTTGTCATGATGGCGGGGGCACTCGTCGCATGCGAGTCCGGAGAAACCGGACCTCAAGGACCTCAGGGAATCCAAGGTGCGCAGGGTGAGCCCGGCGCAGACGGCAAAGATGGCGTTGACGGAACGATTTTGGATTCTGTTGAGAAGCCCAAGGATGCGGGCACGGACGGACTTGCTTACTATCCATTGCCTGACGGTACGTACAGCGTCGCCGCGGGAACGACGCAATATCTGGAAAAAATCGAGATTCCCGCATACCACAACGGCAAAGCCGTTACGCAAATCCCGCCCTCTGCTTTTTCGGGCGCGGTCAATTTAAAAGAAATCTCCATTCCCGACAGCGTCACGAGTATCAGTAGCTCTGCGTTCTCCGGTTGCTCGAGCCTTACAAGCATCGTCATCCCCGACAGCGTCACGAGCATCGGCGATTCCGCGTTCACCTGGTGCACGTCCTTGACGAGCATCACGTTGCCGTTTGTTGGAGCAACAAAAGACGGAACCTCCAACACGCACTTCGGTTATATTTTCGGTGCTTCGTCGTATTCTGACAACGATGACTACGTTCCCGCTTCCCTCAAAACCGTGGTTATCACAGGAGGCTCGAGCATCGGCGAAGGGGCGTTCCGAGGTTGCACGTCCTTGACAAGCATCACGATCCCCGATAGCGTGACAAACATCGGCAAAGAGGCGTTCTACTATTGCACATCCTTAACGAGCATCACGATCCCCGATAGCGTGACGAGCATCGGCGATGATGCGTTCTACAATTGCACGTCCTTGAAGAGCATCACGATCCCCGATAGCGTGACGAGCATCAGCGATGATGCGTTCCGAGATTGCACGTCCTTGACGAGCATCACGATCCCGAATAGCGTGACGAGCATCGGCTCTTTTGCGTTCTACGGTTGCACGTCTTTGACGAGCATCGCGATCCCTGATAGCGTGACGGGCATAGGCCGTCATGCGTTCTCCGGTTGCACGGCCTTGACGAGCATCACGATCCCGAATAGTGTGACGAGCATCGGCGAAGGGGCGTTCTACGGTTGCAAGTTCGTGACGAGCATCACGCTCCCGAATAACGTGACGAGCATCGGCGATGATGCGTTCCACGGTTGCAGGTCCTTGAAGAGCATCACGATCCCCGGTAGCGTGACGAGCATCGGCTCTGATGCGTTCCGAGATTGCACGGCCTTGAAGAGCATCACGATCCCCGATGGCGTCACGAGCATCGAAGAGAGGGCGTTCTACGATTGCACATCCTTGACGCGCGTCACGATTCCGAATAGCGTCACGAGCATAGGCCGTCATGCGTTCTACAATTGCAAGTCCCTGACGAGCGTCACGATCCCGGGTAGCGTGACGAGCATCGGCGATGATGCGTTCTACAATTGCACGTCCTTGACGAGTATCACGATTCCCGACAGCATCACGAGCATCGGCGAGTATGCGTTCTACAAATGCAAGTCCTTGGCGATCATCAATTATCGCGGCACCTCGTCGCAGTGGTCCGCAATTGGTAAAGGAAGCGATTGGGATACCAACACCGGCACGTATACCATCATCTACAACTACACCGGCAAATAAATGAATCAACAACAAGAGCCAACGGCAATGCCGTTGGCTCTTTTGCGCACTGATTGGACGGTCGCATCTTTGCCTCCCTCCGGGGGTAAAAAGCCTCGCCCTCCGGGAGAGGTGGCACCGTAGGCGACGGAGAGGGCTTTTACCGGTTGTGCCCTCTCACCCGCTTCGCGGGAGCTCTCCCAAGGGGAGAGCCTTTTTTACCTTCTCTTATCACAAGTCCTCCTCCCCGGAGAAGGCTGGTTTTTCGAAAGTTTTTCGGTTTTTTCAGAATATTTTCAAAAATTTTATCATTTTGCGGAACTTTTTCGCTTTTCCTCCGTCTATGGTATCAGAAACATGATTTGTGAAAAGGGGGGCGTAAGCCAAACGGAGCTCCTTCCGCTTGGTGCTCATCTCGCCAGAGGAGGCTTTTCTCCCGTTAGAATTCCCTTACCCGGCGCCTTTTTCCAAAGCATACCAAAAAGCATGGGGCTTGTAAGCCCCATGCTTTTTGCTTTTCCTGATACGTATATGTGGGGGTGCTTTTCGTAAAAGCACCCCCACACCCCCGCAAAACCTTTTGGGGAAGGGTTTATAAAATCAAATTTGAAGCTGCTGTGCCCCGTTCTTTGCCTTTGCAAGGATAGAGCACAGCAGCTTCTCTTTTATTCATCCTATTTTTTAAGAAAGGTTCTTGGAGGTGTCGGAACCTTCTTGCAAGAAGGTTCTGACAAAAAAAACAAGCAGGGGAACTTTTATCAAAAGTTCCCCCACATAAATCCTATTCCCTTCTCACTTCGGCGAAGCGAAGCTGATGATATTATCCGCAAGCTGAATCAGATCGGGGATAAAATAGCAAAGCAGCATCGCAAGGATCACGCAGAACACGGCAGTCGCGAGCAGGAAAAGCACGGGCTTTTTCTGCTTCCGGAAGCGATTTTCGGCGTGATAGCGCAGCTCCTCGGGAAGATAAAAATGCGCGGTAACGAAATCCAGGCGGAAATTCTCATTGACACCCTCTGCCGACGTCTGCCCTTCCCCATCCTCGCTCTGCTGTGCGGCAAGACGCGCAAGGTGCGCTTCTTTTTCGACACAGCGAACCACGCGACGCAGATTTGCACCGTAGGCAAGCTCACCGCGCACGGTGGAATCGTGGAAAAATCCGAGCTCGGAGAGCGTTTTTGCAGTTTTTTCATCAAAGCACCCCTGCTCGATGAGCGCGCGTACGAATTTTCCCGTCCCGTTGCGGATGTAAAGCGCTAAGACTGCCGCGAAGAACAGCCCTGCGCAGACCGCAAAGATGATGGCTCTGGCACGCTCCCCTGCACTTTCGCCAAAAACGAAATTCTCGTAAGGGTTAAAGTGAACGGTGAAATAAGTGTCCCAGACGTACGAAAGAAGCTCGCCGATCAAGGAGGTCTGATACCAATCTGAGATCCTCTCCCAAAGCCCCCTCTCGGCGGCCTGTAATCCAAACAAGAACATTTGTTCTACTCCCTGTTTTACGTGGAACCGAAGAAATTATTTCTTCAGAACGTCCACACCGAGATACTTGCGAAGAACCTCGGGAACGGTGACGCTTCCGTCCGCGTTCTGGTTCTGCTCGACCAGAGCGGGGAAAATACGGCTGGTCGCCAGTCCCGAGCCGTTGAGCGTGTGCAGGTACTCGGTCTTGCCGTTGTCACGCTTGACGCGCATCATGCCTCTGCGTGCCTGATAATCGCGCGCGTTGGAAACCGAGGAAACCTCCTTGTATCCGTTCATGGACGGAATGTTGATTTCGATATCGTAGGTGCGTGCCATGGATGCGGAGCAATCCTCAGCGGCAAGCTTGACGGTACGGAAGTGGAAGCCAAGACCGCGCACGAGATCCTCGGCGTTGGTCACGAGCTCCTCGAATGCCTCGTCACTCTTTTCGGGGAGGGTGTACTGTACCATCTCCACCTTGTTGAACTGATGTCCGCGCACCATGCCGCGCTCGTCCGCGCGATAGGAGCCTGCCTCACGGCGGAAGCAGGGGGTATAGCTGATATACTTCTTGGGCAGATCCGCCTCGGTCAGGATCTCGTCACGATGGAGAGAAACGAGCGCGGTCTCCGCGGTGGGAAGCATGAAGCGACGGCGCTCATCCTCGGCGGTTTCAAGCCAGTATACGTCGTCCTGGAACTTGGGGAACTGACCGGCAGTCAGTCCGCACTCATAGCCCAGCATGTGGGGAACAAGCATCAGATTATAGCCGTTACCGATGTGGAAATCCACGAAATAATTGAGGATCGCCCACTCCAGACGCGCACCCATGCCGGAATAGATCCAGAATCCGTTGCCGGAAAGCTTTGCGCCGCGCTTGTAGTCGATCAGACCAAGATCTGTGCAAAGATCGACGTGGTTCTTGGGCTCAAAATCAAAGGTACGGGGCTCGCCGTAGTAGCGCAGAGGCTGGTTGTTCTCCTTACCGCCTGCCAAAAGATCCTCGTCGGGAAGGTTGGGAAGTCCCAGCATAAAGGAGGTCAGCTGCGTTTCCACCTCTTTCAAGGTATCGTCGTTTGCCTTGACACGGGCGCCAAGCTCCTTCATCTGCGAGAAGATCGCGCTTACGTCCTTGCCCTCCTTTTTATACTGCGGGATGAGCTTGTTGGTCTTGTTCTGCTCTGCCTTGAGGGCTTCGTTCTCTCCGATGATGCTGCGACGCTGTGCGTCGAGCTTCAGGATCATTTCGATGTCCTCCCTGGCATCCTTTCCCTTCTTTGCAAGTCTTGCTACCACCTCATCGGGGCATTCCTTAATGTACTTGATATCTAACATGATGATTCTCCTTGATTTGCGATTGATTTACGTATGCTATTATGCTTCGTTTTCGGAAAAGAAATTCTCTCCGCAGATGGTGCGGAGCAATGCTTCGAGATCCTCGTCGTCGCTGTACGCAAGCTCGACGACCTTCTTCTTGGCGCTCTTGAGGATGCGAACGCGGCGGCCGAGAACCGTCACGGCACGATGCTCCAGGTCCTTCATATACGCCTTTTTGACGATGTGCTCGTCCTCCTCGTCGACCGCGCTCGGCTCGTAGTTGAGCAGACGTACCGTGCGCTCAACGTCGCGGACAGAAAGCTCCTTCTCTACGATCTTTTGCGCCAAGGAGAACATTTGTTCGGCGTCCTTCAAGCCAAGCAGCGCACGCGCGTGTCCCGCGCTCAGGCTGCCTGCGCGAACAAGCTCGAGCACCTCGTCGGGAAGATCCAACAGACGAAGCATGTTCGTGATGGCGGAGCGGCTCTTGCCGACCTGCTTGGATACCTGCTCCTGCGTCAGATCAAAGCGCTCGATCAGCATCTGATACGCAAGCGCTTCCTCCAAGGGGTTGAGGTCCTCTCTCTGTACGTTCTCGATTACGGCAACCTGTGCCGCCTTGAGATCGTCACCCTCCAGGATGACCGCAGGGATCTCGCTAAGACCTGCCATCTTGGCAGCTCTCCAACGGCGCTCACCCGCTAAAATCTCATAATTTCCCTGTAAAAATGCGCTCTCACGCACGATAATGGGCTGCAGGACGCCAAATTGCGCGATCGAATCCGCCAACTGTCCGAGCGGCTCCTGCGCAAAGGTCTTTCTGGGCTGGTCACTTCTGGGCTCGATGCTGGAGATGCGAAGCTTGGTTGCCGCATTCGACTTATCGCCCGGCAGAACGTTATCATCCAGAAGCGAGTAAAAATCCCGTCCCAATCCACTTCTCGGTTTTGCCATACTCTTTCCTCCTTAAATGCGCTCTGCAAGCTCTTTTGCCACGTTCATGTACTCCGCAGCACCCTTGGAGCGTTTGTCGTGATAATAAACGGGAGCTCCGAAGCCGGGCGCCTCGGAAACCTTGACGTTGCGGGAAATCGTCGTTTCAAACAGCTTGTCCGCATAATGCTTGCGCAATTCGCGGATGACCTGCGTGGAAAGAATCAAACGGTTGTTGTGCATGGTGATCAGGATTCCCGTGACGTTCAGATCCTTATTATAATGCGATTTGATGCGTCCGATGGTAAACATCAGCTGAGAAAGTCCCTCCAAAGCAAAGAACTCGCACTGCATCGGGATCACAACGCCGTCACTTGCAGTCATGGCGTTGACGGTCAGCATTCCAAGAGAGGGAGGACAGTCGATAATGATGTAATCGTACTTGTCACGAACGCTCTCCAGCTTATTCTTCATAATGTATTCGCCATTTTCCGTGTCGCCCAGCTCATATTCCGCGCGCGCAAGCGTGGTATGCGTGGGAATGACGTCCAGATGATCAAAGCCGGTCTGAACCGTGACGCTTTCCGCGGTTACATCAGTCGTCAGGAGATCAAACACCGTGACCTTGAGATTTTTCTTCAAAATTCCAACGCCGCTTGTAGCATTTCCCTGCGGATCCAAGTCGATCAGGAGCACCTTGTAGCCCAGGATACCCAGAGATGCGGCAACGTTAACAGCAGAGGTGGTTTTTCCAACGCCACCCTTTTGGTTGGCAAACGAGATAATTTTTCCCATATGACACTTCCTTTCTGTATCAAAATCCTATTTGACACCGCGGAATTTCCCGCGGCATTGTATTCCTTTTCATTATATCATATCAATCTCTCTTTTGCAATGATTTTTTGCGTTTTTCTTTGATTTTCTTACAGATTTTCCGACAGTAGGTCAATGTTTCACGTGAAACGTTTGCAAGAAAGGCGGCGAGAAACAAAAAAGTTTCACGTGAAACATCGCGGGTGCTCCCAAACAGAATGTTTCACGTGAAACCTGGTCAATGATTTTCAATTAAAGCGGTTTTTTCTGGATGCTTGCGTAGGGGCGGGGGTACGCGCTTGGCGTTTCCTTCACTTTTGACACCTCAATGAGCGCGCGGGGTTCGCTCTCACCTGAAAGCAGATGCAATGCGCGATTGTAGATGATGCCATCGCTGCCGCCGAGAATTCCAACCCCTCGTTTGGCTTCCGCAAGCTCCTCCTCTGCCTTGGATGCCTTCAGAGCCACCAGCTTTCCGCCAATCTTGACGTAAGGCAAGCAAAGCTCGCTCAAAATTGACATCCTTGCCACAGCGCGGCTGACAACGACGTCAAATTTGCCGAGGGATGCCCGGATTTTCGAATCTTCCGCGCGTCCTACGCAGGTTTGAAGCGAAATTCCCGCTTTTTTCGCACCTTCCGCGACAAATCGGAGCTTTTTCTCGGTGCTGTCCAGTGCGGTGATCTGCAAATCCTTGCGCATGATCGCGAGTGGAACGGACGGAAACCCTGCACCGCAGCCCACGTCCAGCACGCAGGCGTTGTGTGGGATCAGCTCCGCAACCAAGAGTGAATCAGCGTAATGCTTGGACACGATCTCCGGAAGCGTGCGGATTGCCGTCAGATTGGTGTGCGCGTTGATTTCAAGTAAATATTCAGAAAAGATCCAAAATTCCTTTGTTTGCTCCTCATCAGGAGCGGGCAGATTATTTTGCGCAAAGGATTTTTCTAACATAGATCGAAATTCCAAAAGCTCCAAAGGGTGCTCCTTCCAGCCAAAAACGTTTATTTTTGGCTTATTTTGAGAGATTTTCCTATAAAATAGTGCAGCAAGCGCCAAAAAATCGCTTATTTGATGCCAAGATAGATCAAAAGCACGGAAATGTCGGCAGGGTTGACGCCGCTGATGCGCATGGCTTGTCCCAGCGTTCTGGGGCGGATGCGATCCAGCTTTTGCGCCGCCTCGATGCGCAGTCCGCGAACGGATTTGTAATCAATGTCCTCGGGCAGACGCTTTTCCTCCATTTTTTGATGTCTTGCAACCTCGGAAAGCTGACGATTGGCGTATCCCGCGTATTTGATATCGGTTTCCACCGTCAAAATCACCGTGCGAGGAAGACTTGGGCGGTCCGTATCCACACAGGACAGCGCGTCGTAGGTCACAGGGGGTCTGCGCAGCAGATCCGCAAGCGACGCACCCGATTTCAGAGGCGTTTCTCCGATGGATTCCAAAAAGGGATTTGCCTGCGCAGGGGAGAGGTGCGTATGCTCCAAACGTTCTTTTTCGGCATCCTCCGCGGCTTTTTTTGCCAAAAACAGCTGATATCGCTCCTCGCTGACAAGCCCTACGGCATATCCCTTGGGGGTCAGACGCAGATCGGCGTTGTCCTGACGGAGCAAAAGACGGTATTCCGAGCGCGAGGTCATCATGCGGTAGGGCTCATTCGTCCCCTTTGTCACCAGATCGTCGATCAGAGTTCCGATATAGCTCTCCGAGCGCGAAAGAATGAGCGGATCCCTGCCAAGAAGCTTGCACGCGGCATTGATGCCTGCGACAAGTCCCTGTGCCGCCGCCTCCTCGTATCCCGAGGTTCCGTTGAACTGCCCCGCGCCAAAAAGTCCGGATATCTGCTTGAACTCAAGCGTCGCATCCATCTGTGTGGGCTCGGCGCAATCGTATTCGATGGCATAGGCGTAGCGCATGATCTCGGCATGTTCAAAGCCTTTGAGCGAGCGGAGCATTTTGTGCTGCACGTCGGTCGGCAGGGAGGTGGAAAACCCTTGGAGATAGATCTCCTCGGTGTCCGCTCCTACGGGCTCGGCAAAGAGCTGATGTCGCTCCTTATCGGCAAAGCGCACCAATTTATCCTCAATCGAGGGGCAGTAGCGAGGCCCCGTTCCGTGGATTTTGCCCGAATACATGGCGCTCCGCGTGATATTATCCCGAATAATACGGTGCGTTTCCTCATTGGTATAAACGATGTGGCAGGGAATCTGCTCTTTATTATAGAACATTTGTTCGTCATGCAATCCACAGTAGGGCAGGGGATTTTCCTCGCCCTCCTGAATCTCCAGCTTGGAGAGGTCGACGGTCTGTCTTTTGACTCGAACAGGTGTTCCTGTTTTGAAGCGAAGCAGGTGAATTCCCGCATCCGTCAAGGATTTGGAGAGTCCCTTTGCGGCAAGCATCCCGTCAGGTCCCGCCTCGTAGCTAACATCTCCCACGAAGATCTCACCCTCAAGGTAAGTGCCCGTTGCAATGATGACGCAATCGCTCTGCCAAACCTCGCCCAGGCGTGTCCTGACGCCGGCAGCGCATTTCTTTCCGTCCGTTTGCTCGGTCAGAAGCTCCACGATCTCCGCTTGAATCAAGCGCAAATTCGGCTGAAGCTCCAGCACGTGCTTCATTTTTGCCTGATACTGTCTGCGATCCGCCTGCACGCGCTTGCTCTGCACGGCGGCACCCTTGCCAAGGTTTAGCGTACGGGATTGCAGGGTGACAAGATCGGCAACTCTGCCCATCTCACCCCCCAGCGCGTCAATTTCATAAACAAGATGCCCCTTGGCGGTTCCTCCGATCGAGGGGTTGCAGGGCAGATTTGCAATCGCATCGAGCGAGAGGGTAAACAGCACGGTATCCACGCCCATTCGCGCGCAGGCAAGAGCCGCCTCAACGCCCGCGTGTCCCGCACCGACCACACAGACCTGTGCGCGTCCGATCTCGCGGCTATTCGACATCACAGCCACCCCTTTCTTCCTCGAGGATAAAATCAAAATAAAGTGAAGTAAAACGCAAATAACGCATCACGTGTGCGCAAATAATCCTTTTAAGCGCAGAAAAGCACCGCGCGTACAAACAGCTTTTGAGCGCAAAAAACGCACCACGTATGCGCAATTAGGGTTTTATGCGCAAAAAGCGCCCCGTGTGTGCGTGATTTGCATTCGTAGGTTCAAAACAAAATTTGGGCGAGGGCTGAGGCGTAAGTTATTCTACACGCGCAAGATACGCCTTTTGCTCCTCCGAAAGAGAATCGATCGAAACCTTCATCGAGGAAAGCTTGAGGAGTGCGACCTCGCGGTCGATCTCCGCCGGTACGGCGTACACGCGCTTCTCAAGAGCATCGCGGTGCTTTGCAAGGTATTCCAGCCCCTTCGCCTGAATTGCGAAGGACATATCCATGATTTCGGCAGGATGTCCGTTTCCTGCGGCAAGATTGACAAGGCGTCCCTCTGCCAGAAGATTGAGAATTCTGCCGTCCGCCATCCGGTAGCCGTGGATATTGGGCTTTCTCTCCCAATCCTTGACCGACAGCTCCTTCAGCGCCGCCTTGTCGATCTCCACGTCAAAGTGGCCGGAGTTTGCAAGCAGCACGCCGTCCTTCATGACTTCAAAGTGCTCGCGGCGGATGACGTCGCAGCATCCCGTCAGTGTAATAAAGAGATCGCCAATGGGGGCAGCCTGATCCATTGGAAGCACGGTAAAGCCGTCCATGACCGCCTCGATCGCCTTGACGGGATCGATCTCGGTGACAACGACAACGGCACCCATGCCCTTTGCGCGCATCGCGACACCCTTGCCGCACCAGCCGTAGCCTGCGACCACGACGGTCTTGCCTGCAAGAATGAGGTTGGTGCTGTTCATAATACCGTCCAGGGTGGACTGACCCGTTCCGTAGCGGTTATCGAACAGATGCTTGCAGTCTGCGTCGTTGACGTCGATCATGGTATGCTCCAAAAGCCCTGCGCGCTCGCGCGAGAGCAGCCGGTGAATGCCCGTCGTCGTTTCCTCGCATCCGCCGATCAGGTTGACGCCAAGATGTCTGCACTCGCCGTGCAGAAGCGAAATAAAATCTCCGCCGTCGTCGATCATCAGATCGGGAACGCAGGAAAGGGTGGATTTGAGGTCGGCAATATACTGCGCCTCGTCGGCACCGTGATGCGCGTGCACCTCAAAGCCTTCTGCAACGAGAGCGGCGGCAACGTCATCCTGCGTCGAAAGGGGATTGCAGCCCGTGACCCATACCTCGGCACCGCCTGCGCGTAAAACCTTTGCAAGGTAGGCGGTTTTTGCCTCCAGATGGATCGACATGGCGATCTTGAGCCCTGCGAAGGGCTTGGTCCTTTCAAATTCGTCACGGATGGCGTTGAGAATGGGCATATAGGACGCCACCCAGGAAATTTTATCTGCCCCCGAAGAGAAGAGGGCGGGATTGTTGATGGAGCTCATAAAATATCCTCCGATAAAAATCGTTTTTTACAAACCGTGCCACGCGTCAACGGCGGTGACGGCGACGGCGACGGGAAATGAGATAGGTCAGAAGCAAGGCACAGCCGCCTCCGATGCCAACGCCGAGCGCGATCACAGCGAACAGCCGGACGGTGTTCAGATCCTTTTCGGGATAGCAGATACCAATATCCTTGAGCCAGAGCACGTAGGCGTTATCCGCGCCTTCCGTAAAGGGCGCATCGTCGCTGACGAGCGTCAGGTTGCAGGGAGAGTGGGGAGCCAAGGAGGAAGCAAAGGCAGACACCGAGAAGGTCGCGGTCTGCCACTGACCCGTCACGACCTCGATCTTCTCCTCATACTGAACAGGAGCACCCGTAGGCGCCATGCCGGTCAAGCGAAGCTTTAAGGTGGTCTTTTCCGCGCCCGGGATCTGCAGCAGCACACGCACCGAAAGCGAGGTTGCCCGTTGCAGCACCGTGGTATTGGGGATCACGACGTGCACACCGGTATCAGCACCCTCCCGATCGGGCTCCAGCCAGGTATACAGCGCATCGCTTCCAAAGCTTTCGGAAAGATGGCATTCGGGAGCGGTAAGTCCTCCGATGGCAGAAAAGCCGCGGGGGTTGCCGTCCGAGAAATCAAACATCATTTTCGCATCACTCGGATGCTCACCAAGATGCACAGCCCCGCCCGTTTCGATCAGGGCGTTCGGTGCGTCGGCGATCTCCTCCCATACGTCCTCCATCAAAATACGGCAGAGCTTTTCGCTCCGATAGGAGAAGGTGCCGTCCACTTCAGAGAAGACCGTGTAAGCGATCCTTGCCTGTCCGTCCGCGCGGCGAAGACCGAAGTCGGCGGATTGGTGAGAGCCGTAATAAACGAAGGAAACGTTTGCCAGGAGCGCCTTGCGGTAAAGGTAAGCAAGTGCCGCCGCCTGAAGATTTTCATCCTTGGCAGAAATTTTGACGTCACAAACCGAAAGAGAGGCAGGGGCTGCAGGAACACGCGTTCCGACAGAAATTGCAGTGGCAAGGGCAGGCAGATTCTGCACCGTCATCGCATCCTTGTCGGTATTTTTCCAAGGCGCGCTCTCCACCGTTCCGAGAGAGACCGATGCTGACCAAGGGAAGCTTCCCTCGCGCAGGATCTCCTCCTGCACCTTGCCAAAGAAGGCGGCGGCGTCAGAAACGGAGGGAAGTCGGCTCACCACGAACACGCTGCCGTTGGAAACGCGGGAGGTGAGTGCCAGATATGCATATCCGCTCAGACGGGAAACGTCAGCAGGGGTAGCTGCGGATGAAAAGTCAAGATAGATCGCAGAGATCCTCCCATTTGCTCCCGCCGTGTAGCGAGCGCTGAGAAAATCCAGGATCGCGGCGTCACGCGCATAGGAAAGCTCCGCACCGTATCCCACCATCAGGGACACGCGGAGCCCCGCCCCCGTTGCCGCAAGAATTTCGCGGTCCAGGCGGGAAAGTGCCGAGGAAGAAACGCTGTAGCTTCCGAGCCCCGTCGCGATCTCGGTGTTCGGAGAGAGAAGAAGCTCGGACATACCGATCTTTACCATAGCATGTCCGCACCCAAGCTCCGCGGCATCGGAGAAGGAGGTAGCGTACAAGCCCTTGGGAAGGCTCAGATTCAGTTCGGTCAGCGGATCACGCTCGCCGCCAAGAGCCTTCTGCACACGGAATCCGGTATCAGAAAAGAGCTCACCGCCCGAAAACTTCAAAAAATACGTGGAATACAGACGGCTGCGTCCGCTCGCGTCGGGAGGAACAACGAAAGAAAGGTTCGTATCGACCTTCGCCTCGGCAAGAGGGGCTCTTTCGTTCAGCGCGGAAAGAGGCTCGCCGGGAAGGAGCTCGTAGATCCCTACCGTTTCTCCCTTGTGCGCGTTGCGGAAATCCGAATTGAAGCTCGCATCCGCGTGCAGATTTCCCTCGGCGTCGACCGCGATCGAGGAAAAGCCGTTTTGCGTAAAGAGATCCTCTTGCTCCTGCTTGCAGGACGTCATGGGGACGGCAAGCAGAACCAGGCACAGAATCAGTGCCACTGCCTTGATATAAAATCGAAAATCGGTTGTTTTTTTCAACGTAACCCCTCCTTTATTCATCCGCGATCCCCTCGCCTTCCCCGTTTACGTATCTGCGGGGAACGCGCGAGGAAATCAGACAAAGACTTTCATAATCTATCGTGTTTGCGTGCGCGGCGTATTCGGAAAGCGCATCGGGATCCTCCCCGAAGAAGGTGACCGTATCCCCCACGCGTGCTCCAAGCCCCGTCACGTCGATCATACACTGATCCATACAGATGCGTCCGACGATCTTTGCTTTTTTCGATCCCTCTTTGGTATGCACCGTCACAAGGCATCCGCTGTATGCGCGCAAAAGTCCGTCCGCATATCCGATGGGAAGCGTCGCGACCGTGCGTGGGGAATCCGCGGAGTAGATGCCGTCGTAGCTGACGCCCTCGCCCGGGAGCAGCGTGTGAACGTGTGAGATCACCGTTTTCAGCCGCAGCACGGGCAAAAGGGAAATCCCGGGATCCTTTGCGGGATGCGCTCCGTAGAGAAGGATCCCTACGCGCACAGCGTCAAAGAAATCGTTCGTCCTGACCAAGCCGTCGCTGTTGCAGACGTGATGCTTTGCAAGCCTGATGCCTTTTTCCTCCAGAGCATCCTTGACCGCGCGGTATCTTGCTGCCTGTACGTCGCTTCTGCGTCCGCTTTCGGTATCAGAGGACGCGCTTGCCGAGGCAAAATGCGTAAACATCCCCTCAACGCAGAGTCCCGAAAACGCGCACGCCCTTGCGATCTGATCGACCGCGTCAAGGATCTCCTCCTCGCTGTGCGCGCAAAATCCGATGCGGTTCATGCCGGTATCCAGCGCCACGTGCGCGCGGACGGTGACCCCTACGTCGCGCGATGCGATATCAAGTGCCCTTGCGTATTCGTAGGAAAGCAGGGATTGAATGGCGTCAAGCTCCGCAAGACGGGAAGCAAAGGAGGGCGGGGTGTAGCCAAGAATGAGGATGCTTGCGTCCTGCTTTGCGTGAAGACAGGTCGCGCGCACCGCCTCCGCCTCCTGAATACAGGATACCGCAAAAAAGCGGCAGCCCTCTAAAAGAAGCGCGCGCACACATTCGGGCGAGCCGTGTCCGTAGGCATCCGCCTTGACCACGGCAATGACGTCGGTCCCGCTCTTTTTTTCGTTTACAGCCCTGCAAACGGCTGCATAATTGTGCCGCAGTGCCGCAAGATCGACCTCAGCGACGCTGCAGCTCTGTCCCCAGGCGGGGATCGAGGAATACAGACGGTACCGTTTACCCATGCGAGCCACTCCTTTCCGCGATTTTCATTCTTATTCATTATATCATAGCAAGATAAATATTGCAATAGCTTTTGGTCTATCCCAAAAAAATATTTCATATATTGCACCGTAACCGACCAAGAAGCAAGGGGGAGATATTATGAACACACGGGCTGCGCAAAAAAGCCGTAAACGCGGGTACGGTGTGCGTTTTTTCCTGTTTTTTCTGACTGCTTGCACCGCATTTTCCTGCCTTGTCGCTTGCAGGACCGAGGGGAGGCACTATTTCGCCTATGCGGACAAGGAATTCGATGCCGAGCTCTCGGGAATCTTTCTTGCGAGCGGAATGGCGTTCCGCGCAAGGCTTTCCGTCGAAAAAAAGCGCGGGGCGGGGGTAGCGCAAAGAAGGCTTTGCCTGCAATATTCAGATCCCCCCCTGCTGTGCGGAATGACACTCGAAGCAGTGCTTTGGGAGAGTGGAGAGATCGGAGAAATCACCGTTTTGTTGGAAAACACGGCGGTGCGGCAGGATCAAAAAACCCTTGAAGGGCTCCTTCTGCCCGCGACGCTATTACTGAAGCAAGAGTCCCCTTCGCAGATTCAAAAGAAGGGTGAGGGGTATCTGTTGACCTTCCTTGCGCGATCGGTCGTCCTGGATGCGCGCGGTTTCCCCGCGTATGCGCAGAACGGGAGCATGGAGCTCTCCGTCACCCGGTGGGAGGAAAAGCGCTCCTGAACCCCTTGTGCCCGCTCCTTGAAAATAAAAAATAATTTTTGTTAATTTTTCGACGGATTCCCCTTGTATAATTTGTATAATATGGTATAATATAATTAGGATATCAAAAAATCACCGCGCTTTCGCGGCAAAAAAGCGCAGAAGGGACCGTAACCGATGAAAAAATCACACACCTCACAACGTTTTGGAACACTCCGAGAGGAGGACAGACTTCACTTTTACGTATCCGCGGACCGCGCGGACTACGTCAGTGTTGTGGGGGATTTCAACGACTGGGATCCCGCGAGCACCCCGATGGTCAAGGATGCGGACGGCATCTGGGAGGCGAGTGTCGCGACGTCGCTTCTGACCGACGGAGAAAATTATAAATTTTATCTGGTAAGGGACGGTCAGAGCTTTTACCGCGCAGATCCCTTTGCAAAGCGCGCACAGCCCGCTCCCGAAACGGCATCGGTCATCGATCTTGGCGAGCCCTTTTTGTGGACGGACGAGGGCTGGATGCAATACCGAAGGAATACCTTCTCCGCAGACGGTGCCCGTCGCGCTCCCGTGAGCGTCTACCGCGTATCTCTCCCGAATTGGCAGCGCACGTCCGACGGAGGACTTCTGTCCTACGAGAATCTTGCCACCGAGCTTTCCACCTACGCAAAGCAGATGGGATATACGCACGTCGAGCTTTTCCCGCTCTTTGGCTCACGTCCCGTCGGAAACGGCGACTCCGTAGGCACTTACTTCGCGCCTGACGCAGCACTCGGTACCCCCGCGGAGTTTTGCGGCTTTGTTCGGAAAATGCACGAGGCGGGTGTGGGAGTTTTGCTGGATATTCTCCCCTCACACGTCGCCGAGGACGCCTCGGGCATCCGTTCCTTTGACGGTCGTCCCGTAACAAAAGAGGACGAGCCTCTTTTGACGCTTCTTTTTGAGGAGCTTGCAAGCAAATACCATATCGACGGATTTTTGATCGACAAAAGCGCACTGGAGGGGATGGAGCAGACGGACGCCTCCAATCTGCTTTCCTCGATCGCTCTGGCGCTTTCCGAAAAAATTCCCGATCTTCTGCTCTCGATCCTCTCCCCCGCGTCGGACACTCCGCTTGCCGATCTGTGCGCGCGTCTGTGCCCCGACTGCGAGCCTCTTTGCCGGGCGTTTGGCGAGATGGAGAATCGACTGCATACGGACGGAATGCAGAATTTCGCTCTTTACAAGACCTATCTGCTCGCGCTTCTGACGCTTCCCGGAAAGAAGCGAACCCTGATGGGCAGAGAATTCGAAGGTCTTACCAACCTCGCAAGAGAGGATGAGAGCACCCCGAGCTGGGGCTTGCTTGAACAGGATATGCACGCGGATCTGCAGCGGTTCACGGCAGCACTGAATCACTTTTATCTCCGCGAGCCCGCGCTTTGGCAGGAGGACGGGTTCACCCCGCTTTCCGCGCCTCCCGTCGAGGGCGTGTGCGGATATCTCCGCCGGGACGGCGAGGGAAATACGCGCATGCTGCTGTTCAATACAACGGACAGAGAGCGCACCTTTACCGTATCTGCTCCGAGCGATACCGTCCTGCCGCGCGCACTCTTTTACACCGTAGAGGAAAGGACGGCACTCCTTCGTCCCGATCCGAACGGCAACGATACCCTTGAGCTCTTTTTACCGCCCTTCGGTGCGGTCATTCTCGGTTGATACCCCGTTTCCCCGCGATTCTAACCCAATTTCAAAACAGGAGGACACTTTTATCATGTTTCAGAAAAAGGAATGCGTCGCCATGCTGTTGGCGGGCGGCCAGGGAAGCAGACTGTATGCCCTGACGCAAAAAACGGCAAAGCCCTCGGTTGCCTTCGGAGGCAAATACCGCATCATCGATTTCCCCCTATCCAACTGCATCAATTCGGGCATTGATACCGTAGGTGTGCTGACGCAATATCAGCCCCTGCGCCTGAACGAATACATTGGCAACGGTCTTCCCTGGGATCTGGACCGCACCTTCGGCGGTGTTATGATCCTGCCTCCTTATCAGGGGCAGGGAGGTGCCGATTGGTACAAGGGAACCGCAAACGCCATCTGGCAGAACATGGAATTCATCAATCGCTATTCTCCCGAATACGTCATCATCCTCTCGGGCGACCATATCTATAAGATGGATTACGCCAAGATGCTTGCCTACCACAAGCAAAAGGAGGCAACGTGCACCATCGCGGTCTTTGAGGTGCCCCTTGAGGAGGCGAGCCGATTTGGCATCATGAGTGCTCACGAGGACGGAACCATCTATAAATTCAGCGAAAAGCCCAAGAATCCCGACAGCACCAAGGCGTCAATGGGAATTTATATCTTCAACCGCGAGGCTCTGGAGTGTTATCTTGAGGCGGACAGCCGCGACGAGAGCTCCTCAAACGACTTCGGAAAGAACATCATTCCCACGATGCTTGCTTCGGGCGAGAGAATGGTCGCATATCCGTTCGAGGGATATTGGAAGGATGTCGGAACCATTGATTCTCTCTGGGAAGCAAACATGGATCTTCTGGGCGAGAGCCCGACGCTCTCCCTCTTGGACGAGGGATGGCGCATTTTCAGCCGCCAGGTCATCGCGGGTCCTCAATATATCGGGAAGGATGCCGTTGTGGAAAACAGCTCGCTGACGGCAGGCTGTGAGATCCTGGGAACGGTCAGAAACAGCGTGCTGGGTGCCGACATCACCGTAGAGGAGGGCGCTGTCATTGAGGACAGCGTGATCATGTCGCACACGCATATCGGCAAGGGCGCGCGCGTTCTGTACTCCATTCTGGACGAATCGGTCACGGTCGGAGCAGGCGCTACGGTCGGAAAGGCGAGAGGAGAGGGAGCGAAGATCACCGTTCTCGGTGCCGACGTCGTCATCCCTGAAGGAAAGACTGTGCCCGCAGGCGCCATGATCTCTGATTTTGACAAGGAAGGGGGACAAACGAAATGACAGCAGCAGGCTTGATTTTTTCCAATATTCATGACAGAAGCATCCCCGAGATGACACAGCGCCGCACCATGGCAAGCATCCCGTTCGGATGCCGCTACCGCATGATCGATTTTCCGCTTTCCAACATGGTGCATTCGGACATTACCACCGTCGGTGTCATCACGCACTACAATTATCAGTCGCTCCTGGACCACATCGGCACGGGAAAGGACTGGGACCTTGCGCGTCGCTCGGGCGGCATCAAGATCCTTCCTCCGTACGTTACCGCATACGAAAACAGCGCGGCGGGAAAGCTGTATGAGAACAGACTTGAGGCGTTGATGGGCTCTGTGAACTTCATCAATCGCGTATCCGCCGATTATCTGGTGCTCTCGGACTGCGACGTGCTGCTCAACATTGACCTGCGCGCCGTAATCGACGATCACATTGCGTCGGGGGCGTATATGACGCTGGTCACAAAGCACCTCTCTCCCGCGGATTATCAATTTGATCAACGCGTCAACGTGGTGGGGATCGGAGCGGACAACCGCATTACCGAGGTGGCAAAATTCAAGCCGCAGGACGACGCGGTGGACATCTGCACCAATATCATCGTGATCAAGCGCACCGATCTGCAAACCCTGATCGGTGACGCGATGGCGCACGGATACAAGGATTTCTATCACGATATCATCGGCAAAAATCTGGAAAAGCGCAATATCCGCGCGTACCGATACGAGGGCTGGTACGCATACGTATCCTCTTTGGAGAGCTACTTTGCAATCTCCATGCAGCTTCTCGACAGCGAGGTCAGAAAGAATCTGTTCTCCGCTGACGGACGGAATATCTACACCAAGACGCGCAACAGCGCGCCCACGCATTATTCTCAGAACGCAAACGTCGTCAACAGCCTTGTGGCGGACGGATGCGTCATTGAGGGAACGGTGGAAAATTCCATTCTGTTCCGCGGCGTTCACGTAGGACGCGGGACGGTCGTCAAGAACTGCATTCTCCTGCAGGATACCTACGTTGGCGCAAATGCCGATCTGCATTGCGTCATCACCGACAAAAACGTGGTCATCAAGGACGAGAGAAGGCTCTCGGGGCACGCCACGATGCCCTTCTTTATCGGCAAGGGACAGTCGGTCTGATTTTCATTTCCGGAGGTTACCCACATGAAAAAAATCTTAATGGTTGGCGCTGAGGCAATGCCCTTTGCCGCCACGGGAGGCCTTGGCGACGTACTGGGCTCTCTCCCCGCAGCTCTTGCACAGAGCGAGGAGCTGGACGTGCGCGTTGTCATGCCGCTCTATACCGCCGTCAACAAGGATTGGCGCGCGCAGATGAAGCTCGAAGCCACCTTCACGGTCAATCTTGCATGGCGCGAGCAGTATTGCGGCGTCTTCAGCCTCAAAAAGGACAACGTCACCTATTATTTCATCGACAACGAATACTATTTCAAGCGTCACGGGCTCTACGGCTTTGGTGACGATGGAGAACGGTACGCCTATTTCTGTATGGCGGTCATGGAAATGCTGCAGCAGCTGAATTTTTATCCCGACGTGCTGCACGCCCACGACTGGCAGGCGGCGCTGAGTGTCGTTTATCTGAACTGTCTGTACCGCCAAAAGCACGGATACGGAAAGATCCGTACGGTCTTTACCATTCACAATATCGAATATCAGGGAAAATACGGCTTTGATATTCTGGGCGACGTGTTTGCTCTCGGAGAGAGCGAGCACAGCCTGATGGAGCACGACGGCGCGATCAACCTGATGAAGGCTGCGATCGAATGTGCCGACCGCGTCACCACGGTAAGCCCCCGTTATGCCGAGGAGATCTGCACACCGATCTACTCACACGGTCTTACCGCTTGCCTCTGCAGCAATAAATTCAAGCTGCGCGGCATTCTCAACGGAATCGATTATAGCTATTACAATCCGCAAACCGACAAGGATATCCGTCAGAAATACTCCTACCGCTCGCTCGGCAGAAAGCTGATCAACAAAACGGCGCTTCAGGAGGAGCTCGGTTTGCCCGTCCGCGAGGACGTCCCCGTGCTTTCCATCATTTCCCGTCTTGCATCCCATAAGGGACTTGACCTTGTCAGTGAGTGCGTTTACGGTCTTTTGGAGCGGAACGATATTCAGCTTATCGTGCTGGGGCAGGGTGAACAAAAATTCGAAAGCTTTTTTGCGGAGCTGGAGCAGAGATTCCCGCAAAAGGTCCGTGCGCTCCTCACCTATAACCGCGCGCTTTCCAAGCGCATCTATGCCGCGAGTGACATTTTCCTGATGCCCTCGAAGAGCGAGCCCTGCGGACTTTCCCAGATGATCGCATCGCGCTACGGCGCCATCCCCGTCGTGCGTGAAACGGGCGGACTTTACGACTCCATCAAGCCTTTTTGGAGAGAAGGAAGAATTCTGCACGGAAACGGCTTTACCTTCCGCAATTATTCCTCGGAGGAGCTCTCTGAGAGAACCGAGGCGGCACTCGCCCTTTATCACGAGCGGGAGATGCATCAAAAATTCGTTACCAGCATCATGAGAAAGGATTTTTCCTGGAAGATGTCGGCAACACGCTATTCAGAGCTTTACAGTGAGCTTTGATTGAAAAATCAGCAAAAACCAAACCACGGAGGAAAGAATGAATTACCACCCAAACAGCGCAGAGGTACTGGAGCAGATCGAAGGAGTCCTGCAACGTCATTTCGGATGCACCCCGCAGGAGGCATCAAAGGAGCAGATGTACAAGGCAACCGCAATCACCGTCAAGAACATTTTGAGTGACAAGCGCTCCAAATACAAAAAGAAGGTCAACAAGGCAGGCGCGAAGCGCGTGTACTATATGTGCATGGAATTTTTGCTCGGCCGCTCACTCAAAACCAATCTTTGCAACTTAGGTCTCGCCGAAACGTACGACGTAGCACTCAAAAAGCTCGGCGTATCCTTAGAGGAGCTTTACGAATGCGAGCCCGACGCAGGTCTTGGAAACGGAGGTCTTGGAAGACTTGCCGCCTGCTTTATGGACTCTCTTTCCTCTCAGGACTACCCCGCCACGGGCTTTTCCATCTGCTACGAGTACGGACTGTTCAAGCAAATGATCGTAGACGGCATGCAGGTCGAGCTTCCCGACGTCTGGCTTCCCGGAGGCGAGGTCTGGCTGGTACCGCGTACCGATCGCATCTATAAGGTCAGATTCGGCGGACGCGTCAAGGAAAACTGGAAGGACGGACACTGCGAGATCCTGTACGAGCAAAGCGAGGAGATCGAGGCGGTTCCGTACGACATGATGATCTCGGGTGCCGACAGCGAGGCGGTCAGCCGTCTGCGCCTTTGGAAGGCAAGAGATATCCAGAACTTCAACATGGGACTCTTTACCCAGGGACAGTATACCAAGGCGCTTGAGGAAAGCACCAATGCGGAGATCATCTCCAAGGTGCTCTATCCCTCGGATAATCATACCGAGGGCAAGCTGTTGCGCCTTTCTCAGCAGTATTTCCTGGTTTCCGCATCCATTCAGAGCATCATCCGTGACCACATGAGCGTTTACGGAACGCTGGAAAATCTTCCCGAAAAGGTCGCGATCCACATCAACGACACCCATCCCGCACTTTGCATTCCCGAGCTGATGCGCATTCTCATCGACGATTATTTCTTCTCCTGGGAGCATGCTTGGAGCCTTGTCACGAAAACGGTGTCCTATACCAATCACACCGTCATGCCCGAGGCACTGGAGAGCTGGAACGAGGATCTATTCCGCTTAAAGCTCCCGCGCATCTATATGATCGTCAAGGAGATCAACGAGCGCTTCTGCCGTGAGGCGTGGAAAACAATGCCCGGAAATTGGGGAAGCATCTCTAATATGAGCATCGTCGGCTACGGTCAGGTGCGTATGGCAAATCTTTCGGTCGTGGGCTCTCATTCGGTCAACGGCGTTTCCAAGCTTCATTCCAAAATTCTCAAGAATACCACCTTCAAAAATTTCTATAAGCTCTATCCCGAAAAATTCGATAACGTCACCAACGGAATCGCGCACCGCCGCTGGCTGTGCTATTCCAATCCCAAGCTTGCGTCTTTGATTGACGAATGCATCGGAACGGAATACCGCCATCATCCCGAGGAGCTTTCGGAGTTCGCAAAGTTCGCGGACGATGCATCCGTCAAGCAGAGAATGCGTGCCATCAAGCACGAGAACAAGGTCAGATTTGCCGAGATGGTGGCAAAAAAATCGGGGAAGATCCTCAACACACACTCAGTCTTTGACGTGCAGGTCAAGCGACTTCACGAATATAAGCGCCAGCTTCTCAACGCGCTCAATATCATCGGACTTTATCTGGATCTGAAGGAAAACCCGAATCTGGATATTCCCGCGCAGACCTTTATTTTCGGAGCCAAGGCAGCCCCCGGCTACGACATGGCAAAGAGAATCATCAAGCTGATCTGCATGCTCGGCCGCGAGATCGACAAGGATCCCGCGATCAGGGAAAAGCTTGCCGTGGTATTCCTGGAGGATTACAACGTCAGCCTTGCCGAGGCACTGATCCCGTCTGCGGAGGTCAGTGAACAGATCTCGCTTGCGGGCAAGGAGGCGAGCGGCACGGGATGCATGAAGCTGATGATCAACGGAGCGCTCACCATCGGTACGCTCGACGGCGCCAACGTCGAGATGCAGGAGGCGGCGGGAAAAGAAAATATGTTTATTTTCGGACTGACCGCGCAGGAGGTCGAAAAGCTCTGGTTTGAGGGCTATCGCTCCGCAAGCTTCTACAACGGCAACGAGCGTCTTACCCGAATCGTCAACCGCCTCACGGTCGGCTTTGACGGAGAGAGCTTTGCCGATATCGCAAACTATCTCTTGGGCGGACACGGCGTAGCAGATCCTTATATGTGCTTGGCGGACTTTGAATCCTACCGCACCACGCACGAGCGACTGATGCAGGCATACCTTGACAAGGAGCGCTGGAACCGCATGTCGCTCCTCAACGTAGCGGCGGCAGGTCACTTTGCCGCGGACCGCAGCATCGAGGAATACGCGACGCGCATCTGGAATCTGCAAAAAATTCAGGGATAATCAAAGAATGCGGGGATCCTCCCCGCATTCCTTTCATCATTCCAAAACAAGAAAAGGAACAATCCGATGTTGATTTCTCAGCACGCCCTGCTTCAGAACGGGCAAAGAATTTTCATTCAAAAGACGGTAGACGGCAAGGACGTCAGCCACAAGGGCGCCTTTGCGCACGGCACAAGGATCGGTTTTTCGGTTCGGATCCCGCGCACGCTCGGCGTCAGCGCCGCAGTCCTGCGGATCGCGCCCGACGGCGGGGAGGACGTCGATCACCCTTTGTCCTTCGTTGGCTGCTCCGACGGTGTGGATACCTATGCCATGACGCTGGATACCTCGCTTCTTTGCGGGGAGTACGGTCTTTTTTACTATGAATTTCTGTTTTTGCGCGGAGTGGACACCCTCTTTACCGACACCTTCAACAACGTCGATTTTGAGCTTGCGCAATCGAGCGCGGGCAGATTCCGTCTGTTGATCCACACCAAGGATTTCTGCACCCCGAAATGGTTTTTTGGCGGTGTGATGTATCACGTCTTTGTCGATCGCTTCTTTTGCGGAGAGGGACCGGTTTCCCTTCGCAAGGACGCTGTCATAGATCCCGATTGGGAGGGCGGAATCCCACAGTATCCGAAAAAGCGCGGTGACGCGATCGCAAATAACGTGTTCTTTGGCGGAAACCTCTGGGGCGTTGCGCAAAAGCTGGACTATCTGAAAACGCTTGGGGTTACGACCATCTATCTCTCTCCCATCTTCGAGGCGGCAAGCAATCATCGCTACGATACGGGGGATTACGAGGCGATAGACGGGCTTTTGGGAGGCGACGCGGCATTTGACGCCCTGGTGTCTTCGGCGCACGAAAAGGGCATCAAAATCGTTCTGGACGGGGTTTTTAACCACACGGGGGATGACAGCAGGTATTTCAACCGCCGCCAATCCTACGAAAGCCTTGGCGCATATCAGTCAGGGGAGTCAAAATACGTCAATTGGTACAATTTCCGCTCTTATCCCGAGGAATACGAGTGCTGGTGGGGGATCGAGATCCTGCCACGCTTAAATCACGGGAACGAGGATTGCCGTGCTTATTTTACATCCGAGGACGGCGTGGTCGCAAAATGGACCGAGAGAGGCGTGGACGGCTGGCGTCTGGACGTTGCGGATGAGCTTTGCGACGCGTTCTTGGAGGAGCTCCGCGCGACCGTGAAGAAGAAAACCGACGGACAGGGGCTGATCATCGGCGAGGTGTGGGAAAACGCCGCCGATAAGATCGCGTACGGAAAGCGCAGAAGATATCTGTGCGGAAATCAGCTTGACAGCGTGATGAATTATCCCTTCCGCAACGCGATCCTTTCGTTTCTGCTTCAACGGGACGCGACCGTATTCTGTGACATCTTAAAGGAAATTTACGCGTCTTATCCCACCGACGTCTGCAATTCCTTGATGAATCTTCTTTCCACGCACGACACCGAGCGGATCCTGACGCTCCTCGGGCGCGATGAGGACGAGGAGCTTTTGGAGCTTTCCAATGAAATGCTTGCCACAAGACGGCTCTCTCCCGAGCACAGAGAAAAGGGAATCGGGCTTCTCAAGCTGGCGTCGGCGCTTCAATATACCGTGTTTGGGGTTCCGTCGGTCTATTACGGCGACGAGGCGGGGCTGGAAGGGTATCACGATCCGTTCTGCAGAATGCCCTATCCGTGGGGCAGAGAGGACGAAGATCTGCTCTCTCATTATCGCGCGCTCGGAGAGATGCGACGCGGGCACACAGTCTTTGCGGACGGTGATTTTCGCTTTTTGGAGGCGCTTGACAGCGCGTTTCTGTTTGCCAGAAGCAACGAAAGCGAAACGGTTCTCGTTGCCGCCAACATGGGGGAGGGGGCGTATTCTCCCACGCTTCCCGCAGGCACGTGGAGAGATATTTTCACCGGTAACGAGATGGTAAACCCCACCGTAAAACAGGGCACGTGCTTGATCTTGGTTCAAAAAAACGAATTGAATCCGAACAGTAAATAAAGATTCTTAAAACGGGCGACGCGCTTGCGTGTGTGGTCGCCCGTTTCTTATTCAAAGACCTCTTATGCCCTCCTCCGAGAGGAGGGTGGCACCGCTTGCGGTGCAGGGAGGAGCATGCGAGTATAAACGATTTCTAACTTATTACGGAATGAGTGCTTATCCTTCGTTGCGCACTCTCCCTCCGTCATTTTCCGGCGAAAATGCCACCTAGCAATTGCGGGGCGCTTGTCGCCTACCCTCCCGGAGGGAGGCTAAGGATAGAGCGCTTTTCCTCCTCGGAGGGAGGCTATGTGTTACGGAGATCGTTCCGCCGGATAAAAGGAGCGAAATCTTTGCAAGCGGGAGGTCGTCCCCTACAAAGGACATTCATGTTTTTTTGCGTAAGACTCCTTTTTTGACCGTAGGGGTCGACGTCCTCGGCGACCCGTCGGGATTTTTTTATTTGTAGGGAATGAAACATCTGAAAGGCTCTCCCTGTGGGAGAGCTCCCGCAACGCGGGTGAGAGAGCGAAACACAATTATTTCCCTCTCCGACGCCGTTGGCGCCACCTCCCCCGGGGTGGGAGGCTCGGATGCCCTGCCTTCGTTTGCGCGGAGCGCAACATCATTTGCCCGCAAGGGCAACATCATTGGGCAAAGCCCACATCATTTGCCAAAGGCAACATCATTTTCATCGTAGGGGTCGACGTCCTCGGCGACCCGCGGAAAGGTTTTATTGCCCTCCTCCGGGAGGAGGGAAGCACCGCTTGCGGTGCAGGGAGGAGCCCGCGAGTATAATCGGTTTCTATCTTATTATGGAACGAGCGCTTCTTCTTTGTTGCGCACTCTCCCTCCGCCTCGCAGGCTCGGCACCTCCCTCTCGGAGGGAGGCTCAAGGATAAAGCGCCTTTCCTCCTCGGAGGGAGGCTTTTCCTTCTTTCGGCTTTCTTTTCTAAAAAAGATTGACATTTTTCAAAAACCGTGGTATACTGTGCTTGCGACACAAACTGAATATTAAAAATCTAACTGTTATTTTTTACAGGAATACTATATCTCCGAGTGTGTATACTATCTGCGTTAACTAGGTAAAAACGCAGATTCCTCGTGGGTAGGATTCATACTTTGAGATGTATTCTGTTCAGTTTGTGTCGCAGCAAATCGGAGTTTGCGTTTTTCGGTGCGTACGGCTTCGGTTGTGCGCACTTTTTATTTTGGGGAGAAGGAAAGCGTGGGAATTTATCGGGTTGCTTTTATCGGACACCGCATTTTCTATGAGCTCAGGGCTTGCGAGGAAATTCTGGATGATTTTCTTCCAACGATTCTGCGGCAATACCCTTTCGTAGAATTTTACGTCGGTAGAAACGGGGATTTTGATATTTTTATTGCCTCTTATATCAAGCATCTGCAAAAGGTATACGGGGATGATAACAACACCCTCAATTTGGTGCTTCCTTACTACATCAAGGATATGGAATATTACGAAAAATATTACGATCAAATCATATTACCGATTCCCGACAGAACACACGTCAAGGCTGCCATCACAAAAAGAAACGAGTGGATGGTCGATCAGTGCGACCTGCTGATTGCTTACGTAGAAAACCATACGGGAGGCGCTTTTCAAACCGTCAAATACGCAAGCAGGCAAAACAAACCGATTTTAAATCTTGCAACGATGATAAAAAAATAAGCGAGCGGGCGACCAATGGTCGCCCCTACATAAGATGGACGTCACGTTTACACGCGGCGTCCTTTTTTAACCGTAGGGGTCGACGTCTTTGATTGTCCGTGAAATAGGTTCTTTCAAAGGCTCTCCCTGTGGGAGAGCTCCCGCAACGCGGGTGAGAGGGCGAAACGCAATTATTGTCCTCTCCGTCGCCTGCGGCGCCACCTCCCCCCGAGATGGAGGCTCGGATGCCCCGCCTTCGTTTGCCCGCAAGGGCAACATCATTTTCATCGTAGGGGTCGACGTCCTCGGCGACCCGCTAAAAATGTTTTGTATCCTCTCTCCGTCGCCCCTACAATGTTATATTTTGCTCCGTAGGGGCGTGCATTGCACGCCCGTTTTTTTATTTTTCCTTTTCGTGGATGTTTTCTTGCCTTTTCGTCACCTAAAAAATTAAACTTTTTGTAAATTTTTTAATAAATAGGAAATAAAAATTGAAAATACTATAATAGTATGTTATAATATATATAATTATATTATACGCACGCGAAGGAGCTATTATGGCGCAGGATTACATCAAAGAAATCCATGAATTTTGGGAAATCGTCAAAAACTCATTTCGGGATACGCTGCCCGAAACCGCCATCAATCTGTGGTTCGGGGAGGTAGAGATCCTTTCCTATCAGGACGACGTCATCACCATGGGCATTGCGTCCGAGATGAAGTTCCGCATCATTCAGGATAAATACCTGGAGCAGATCGAAAAGTCCTTTACCGCTCTGTTCGGCTTTGACGTCAAGGTCAATCTGACCTACACGGGGTCTGCTGTGCGCGCGCAAACGCTGGAGCCCGAGAAAAAGCCCTCGGCGCAAAAGGAGGCAAATGCGCAGCGCATCTCCTCCTACGATTTTGAATACACCTTCGACAACTTTATCGTGGGAAGCACCAATACCTTCGCGCACGCCGCGTGCGTGTCGGTGTCCAACAATCTTGCCGACCGATACAATCCTCTCTTTATTTACGGAAACAGCGGTCTTGGCAAGACGCACCTTCTCTACGCGACCATCAATCAGATCAAGAAAAACAATCCCAATATCAAGATCATTTATACCAAGGGTGAGGATTTCATCAATCAGATGGTTTCCTGCCTTGCCAATCACACCATGGAGGAATTCCGTGACAAATACCGCAAGTGTGACGTGCTTCTGATCGACGATATTCAGTTCATCGCGGGCAAGGTTGCAATGCAGGAGGAGTTCTTCCACACCTTCAACGCCCTTTACGAGGACAAAAAGCAGATCATTCTGACCTCCGACCGTCCTCCCAGAGATATCAAAACGTTGGAGGACCGACTCAAAACGCGCTTTGAGTGGGGACTGATCGCGGACATCGAGCCGCCGGATCTGGAGCTCCGCATTGCCATCATCAAAAAGAAGGCGGAGCAGGTCAACATCACCATTCCGAACGACGTTCTCAACTTCCTGGCGGAAAATCTGCGCTCCAACATCCGTCAGATCGAGGGAGCCATCAAAAAGCTGGGGGCTCTGACCTTCCTCTCGGGTAAGTCCATTAATATGGAGCTTGCGCAGGAATGTCTTTCCGAGCTGCTCGGGGGCGCCGAGCCTCTCAACGTCACGGTGGATAAGATCTTTGGCGCGGTCTACAACAAATACGGAATCTCCAAGGAGCAGATGATCTCTCCCAAAAGAAACCGCGAGATCGCCGCGGCGCGGAACGTATGCATCTACCTCATTCGCGACATCACCGAGATGTCTTATCCCGCTATCTCGAAGATCTTCAACCGCGACCATTCCACCGTCATCACGTCCTATAACAACATGGTTTCGCGCTATCAGCTTGACGCGGCGTTCACCATGGAGATGGACGAGCTGAAGAAGGAAATCAACGGAATTTCCTGATTGCGGAAATTTAGAATATTTCTAACCGTTCCGCGTTCCGGTTTTCGCTTTTTTACGTTGTGATTTCAGCTTTCCACAGTTATTTCAAAGTTTTCCACACCCTTTTCAACACCTGTGGAAAAAGGTGTTCAAAAGCGATTTTAAACACAAAAACGGCTGTGGAGAGCAAGTCCGAAAAGCAAGGAAACATATGATCTTTTTGACTGTGGAATCAGAAATTGTCCGCTTGGTGGAAAAAGAGGGTGCAGACGACGTAAATTTTCTTTTTTCCATCCTTTTCCACAGGCGTGTCCCCCCCTTACGTTTTCCTTTTGTGCCATGCTTTGCCAACGCGTGACGCAAAAAACAAGCCGTTTGCGTAATTTTGAAACGGGCTTTTCAAAATCCACAGCTTTTCCATCCGACACAAACAGCTTTTCCGCCCGTTACGCAACGGAAGCTTTCTCAAAAAGAGCTTGTACCGCAAGAAGTTTTCGGGTTTTCCACAGTTTCAACAGCCCCTAATAACACTACTACTATTTTAATCTATCTATTCTTTCATTTCTTTCTCGCGTGCGAGAAGGACAGGGATTTTTATCGAAAGGAATAAAGCTATGAAAATTATCTTCAACCGTCAATCCATCAGTGAGGCAGTTTCTCCCCTTATGTGCGCAATTTCCGGTAAGAACACGCTTTCCGCCGTTGAGGGCATTCTGATCGACGCAAAGGAGGATCAGACCTGCACCATGACGACCTTTGACCTTGAAAAAGGGCTTCGCATCACGGTAAGCGCTCAGGTCGAGGAGGCAGGCGTTGCGATCATCAACGCGCAAAAATTCGTGCAGACTCTGCGCGTCATGGACGGCGATTTCGTCACGCTTGAGGTGGACGAAAATCTGAAGGCTTGCATTTTCTCGGGAAAATCGCATCACAGAATGAACGCGCTTTCGGGTGCGGACTATCCTGCGATTCCAAGACTTGTGACCGATGACGGATTCATGCTTCCGCAATCGGTGCTCAAGGATATGCTTTCCAAGGTGATGTATGCGATGGCATCCAACGACCAAAGACCTGTGCTCAACGGCTGTTATTTCAAGGTCAATGAGGAAGGGCTGCAGCTCGTTTCCTGCGACAGCTTCCGCCTTGCAAAATGCAAGCTGAACACCGATATTGAAAATAAGAACAAGGACAACAGCGCGCTCAACTTCTCCTTCATCGTTCCCACGAAGACCGTCGGAGAGCTTTTCAAGCTTCTCAAGGACGACGAGAGAGAAACCGTACGCATCTACATGTCCCGCAAGAATATCGTATTCCATATCGGGGAGCTGATCTTCTTCTCCCGCCTGATCGAGGGACAGTACATTGAATATGATAGAATCATTCTTTCCAACCATCGTATTTTCGCGAAGGTTGACAGAAACGCGCTCATCGCGGCTCTGGAAAGAGCGGCACTCGTTACCGAGGAAAAGGTGGCGGGCAGCGTACGCTCGCACGTCAAGCTCAGCTTTGAGGAGGGAATTCTCAAGATCTCCGCGATCTCAACGCTCGGAAGCACCTATGACGAGATCGACGTCGAGCAGGACGGACAGGATCTCCTGATCGCATTCAACAACCGCTTCCTCATTGAGAGCCTCCGCGCGTGCGAGAGCGAGCAGGTCAAGCTCTCCATGACCTCGGCACTGACCAGCATCAACATCGAGCCCGCAGAGAAGCGCGAGGATCAAGAGGATCTGTTCATGCTTCTTCCCGTCCGCATGAAAGAGTGATCGGATCGGATTTTCATGGAATGTAATCGCATTCAGATACAAAACTTTCGGAACATCGAGAGCGCAGACGTCGGTTTTGACTCGGGTGTCAATATTCTTGTTGGAAAGAACGCGCAGGGAAAGACCAATCTGCTTGAGGCGATCGGCTTTGCCGCGCTCGGAAAAAGCTTCCGCACCTCGCACGAGGAGGATCTGATCCGTTTCGGAGAGGAATACGCCTCGATCTCGGTGGATTTTTCGGATTCGGTCAGACGCCAGAATATCACCGTTCGCATGATGAAGGGAAGGCGTCGGCAGATCGAGCACAACAAAAACAAGGTGTCTAAAATTTCGGACGTGGTGGGAGAGTTCCGCACGGTGCTCTTTTGCCCCGAGCATCTCTCCCTGATTAAGGACGGACCTGCGGAGAGAAGAAATTTTTTAGACGTTGCCATCTCACAGCTCTATCCCGTCTATCTGCGATCTCTGCAGCGCTATCATCAGATACTGAAGCAGAGGAACACGCTCATCAAAAGCGCGCAGGAGGACAGACGCTCCTTTGATCAGACGATCGAGTTCTGGTCGGAGCAGCTTGCCAAGGAGGCGGCTGTGATCGCACGGTATCGCGCACGGTATGTGCTTTGCGCGCAGGAGCACGTCGCTGACTGCTTTTCGGAAATGATGGGAAGGAGCGAGGCTCCCACGCTTCGCTATCACGGCTCGTCCGGTCAGGAAATTGAGTCTTACGAGGATCTTTCCTTTACCGAAAAGACGTATCGGGAGCTGCTGACCACGCGGTACGACCGAGAGATCGGTGCGGGGAGCACCTTGTGGGGAATCCACAAGGATGATATTGATATTGAGATCAATCAAAAGAGCGCGCGTTTGTTTGCGTCGCAGGGACAGCAACGCTCCTTAGCGCTTGCCATGAAGCTTGCAGAGGGCGAGGTCTGCGCAAGCGTTTGCGGAGAAAAGCCGGTATTTTTGCTGGATGACGTTTTCTCGGAGCTGGATGCCTCCCGCCGCGCGTATCTGTTTGGCAGAATGGAGGATCGGCAGGTCATCATCACCACGTGCGATCCCGAGCTTCTGACGGGCGGTCATATCATCACGGTGGAAAACGGCGCTTATCGGAGCGAAGCAAAATAACGGTGGAGCGGAAAGGGGAGCAGGATGGAGATGGACATATGGATCGACGTAGGAATCGATATTCTGTTTCTGGTGCTCCACGTGCTCCATCTGAAGGAATGGATCCTGATATTGAAGGGAAGGCGTCAGCCAAGCAAAAATAACATGATCCTTCTTTCAGTGCTTTGCGGGATCGAGGGAATGCATCTTCTGGCAGACGAGGTTCTCCTGGAGCTTCACATGATCGAAAATCCCTTCGTCGGCATTCGGTTAGGGATCAAGATTCTTACAATTCTGTTCTATTTTGTATTTTTTATCACCGAGCTGATCTGCTATCGGGCAAACCGAAAAAAAGGAACCGATGCGGAAACGGACGGAGAGAAGAAAGAAGAATAACATGTATCTACACGTAGGCAACAATCAAAACATCCGAAAGCGGGATATCGTAGGCATCTTTGATGCGGATACCGCAACGGTTTCGGCAATCACAAAAAAATATCTTTCAGAGGCGGACAGGATCAAAAGCGTTGAGTTTGCCTCGGAGGAAATTCCAAAATCCTTTATTCTCTACCGCGAGGGCGGAAGATACCGCGTTTGCTTTTCCCAGCTATCTACGGCAGCCTTGATCGGGAGAGCGAAGCAGTTTGGAATTGGAATTTCATAAAAAAAGCAATCTGATAACAAGAAAAGAGTAACTTTTTAAGAAAGGTACACGGTAAAACAATGGAAAACAGAGAACAGCACGTTTACGACGAGAGTCAGATTCAGGTACTGGAGGGACTGGAGGCGGTCAGAAAAAGACCCGGTATGTATATCGGTTCGACCTCTTTGCGCGGTCTTCACCATCTGGTATATGAAATTGTGGATAACTCGATCGACGAGGCACTTGCAGGTCGCTGCAATCGCATCGAGGTCACGCTCCACGCCGACAACAGCGTATCTGTTCAGGATGACGGACGCGGAATTCCCAGCGGAATTCACCCTAAAATGAATATACCGACCCTTGAGGTGGTCTATACCGTTCTGCACGCGGGAGGAAAATTCGGCGGCGACGGATATAAATTTTCGGGAGGTCTTCACGGCGTTGGCGCCTCGGTTGTCAACGCGCTTTCGGAATGGGTGGAGATCGACAACTGCCACGAGGGAAGAAGATATACCGAACGCTTTGAGCGCGGATTTGTGGCGCGCCCCTTCCGCGACGAGGGAACGACCGATCGCCACGGTCTTTACGTCAGATTCAAGCCCGATGCCGAGATTTTCGAGGAAACGGTGTTTGAATACGATACACTGCTCAAGCGTCTTCGCGAGCAGGCATTTCTGAACGCAGGCGTCAACATCTGTCTGCGAGATGAGAGAGAGCCGCAGGAGGACGGAAGCTTCCGTGAGGACGATCTTCAGTACGAGGGCGGTATCCGCTCCTTCGTTGAGTATATCAACGAGCAGAAGCATGCCGAGCTCGTTCATCCCGACGTCATCTATATGCGTGCGGAAAAGAACGATTGGGTAGCCGAGGTTGCGATGCAGTACAACGACAGCTACAACGAGTCCATGCTGACCTTTGCCAACAACATCAACACGGTTGAGGGAGGTACGCACGAGATCGGATTTAAGACCGCGCTTACCAAGGTCCTCAACGACTACGGCAGAAAATACGGCATCATCAAGGAAAGCGAAAAGAACCTTTCGGGCGAGGACGTCAGAGAAGGTCTTTGCGCAGTTGTTTCGGTCAAGCTGACCGAGGCACAGTTTGAGGGACAGACCAAGGGAAAGCTTGGAAACAGCGAGATGAGAACCAACGTCTACAGCCTTGTGACAGAAAAGCTTTCGGAGTATCTGGAGGAAAATCCCGGTGTCGGAAAAGCCGTTCTGGAAAAGGCGATGGCGGCATACCGCGCGCGCGAGGCGGCAAGAAAGGCACGCGAGGCAACGCGCCGCAAGGGATTGCTTGAGGGATCGACACTTCCCGGAAAGCTGCGCGACTGTCAGGAAAAGAACGCAGAATTGACCGAGCTGTACTTGGTAGAGGGAGATTCCGCGGGAGGCTCTGCAACGCAAGGCCGAAATTCCCGCTTCCAGGCAATTCTGCCTTTGAGAGGTAAGGTCCTCAACGTTGAGAAAACAAGACTGGATAAGGTGTATTCCAACCTTTCGCTGATCCCGATCATTCAGGCTCTGGGCTGCGGAATCGGTGAGGAATTCGATATTGCGAAGCTCCGCTACGGCAAAATCATCATCATGGCGGATGCCGACGTCGACGGCTCGCACATCCGCGTGCTGCTTCTGACCTTCTTCTTCCGTCATATGAGAAAGCTTGTCGAGGAGGGACACATCTATTTTGCACAGCCGCCTCTTTACAAGGTTTATAAGAAGGGTTCCAAGCAAGGCTCTGAAAAATACGCGTTTTCGGATGCCGAGAGAGATCAGTATATTGAGGAGCTGGGCGGCGTGAACGTCGAAGCCGACCGCTACAAGGGTCTTGGTGAGATGGATGCCGATCAGCTTTGGGAAACGACCATGGATCCCGCGACCAGAACCATTCTGCGCGTGACCATTGAGGATGCGATCGAATGCGACGAGATGTTCTCGCTCCTCATGGGTGATAAGGTTGAGCCCAGACGTGCGTTCATCGAGCAAAACGCGAAGTTTGCGGAAAATCTCGATATCTGACGCACAGAATTTCAACGAAACGCACGGATAATACGAAAAGGAGGATGAGAGAATGAAGCTGTTTCAAAATAAGTTTTTCCTCATCTGCCTATGCGTTGCCGTCGCGTTCTGCTCCGTCACGTCCACGCTTTCCCTGATGGGGTACACGGCGCTGACAAGGAACATCCTCGGAACCGTAACGGCTCCCGCGCGCTGGTGTGTGACAAGCATTGTAAACGCAGTCGAGGGCTTTGGACGCTATTTTCAGTCCATCGATTCCCTGGAGGCGCAAAACAAGGCGTTGCAGGAGCAGATCTCAGCCCAGGAGGAGCAGCTCCGTAGAGCTCAGCTTCTGGAGGCGGAGAACGCGCGCCTGAGGGAGTATCTGAGCATGAAGCAGAAGCATCCCGGGTTTTCCTTTGAGGAGGCAATGATCATCAGCCGCGAGAGCGGAAGCTACATGACCACCTTCACCTTAAACCGCGGAAGCATTCACGGAATTCAGCTCAACATGGCGGTCGTCGTCAAGGAGGGGATCGTCGGAAGCGTGAGCGAGGTGGGGCTGAATTGGTGCAAGGTTTCCACCGTTCTTGATACCTCGCGCACGGTGGGCGCTTACGTACAGCGTTCGGGAGAGGTTGGACAGATCAATGGCGAATTCAGCATTCGCAACGACGGATACTGCACCTTCTCCAACGGACAGAGCAGCGGGGATGTCGAGGTGGGAGATATCATTCTCTCGGTTGGCATCAACAGCATCTATCCCGCCGATCTTGTCATCGGCAAGGTGATTTCCGTAGGTGTGGACGAATACAGCCGCACCATGGAGGCAACGGTGGAATCCCCGGTGGACTTTTCCTCGCTTCAGTACGTGATGATCGTCACGGGATACACGGAAGGCTAAGTGAAAAGAAGGAGGGCGCATGGCAAAATTTTTCCTTGGAAGCATCGCGCAATCGCGTAAGGTCATTTTGCGCCATCTTCTGGTTCTATCGTTGGGGCTCCTTGTCGTTTCACTTTTGCAGGTCTGTGTATTCGGACGCTACCGCCCCTTTGGGATCGTGCCGGATCTGACGTTCTGCCTTGTGGTGGGCGTGGGATTTTTCCTCGGTCGCTTTGCTGGTGCCGTTCACGGAATCGCGGCAGGCGTTCTGATTGAGGCTCTGGGCGGAACGGGACTTACGCTGCTTCCCGTCTTTTACCTCTTTTGCGGGTATCTGGTGGGGCATTACGCACGTGCGATCCGGCCAAAGCGGATCACGGTGTTCCTCGTGTCCTTCGGGATCGCGCTCCTTTTGCGGAGCGTTATGAGTATCACGTATCTCTGTATCAGCCTTGAGCAGATCAATCTGCCAAGCATTCTACTCAACGTCATTTTACCGGAATTTCTCGTAACCGCCCTTTGCGGTTGCGCACTATATTATCCGATCAAGCTTCTCTGCTCTCTGTTGGCGGAAAAGGGATCGGGAATCTGATCATGCTTTTGTAAATTCGATTTGAAATCAAACTATAAGACACAAAGACAGGAAGGGTATCACTGTGGCAAGAGAAAAAGACAAAAACCTGGAACGTGAGCAGGAAATCAAACTGTTTGAAAACCAAAAAATCGTAGAGGTCGGAATGGAGAGGGAGGTCAAAAAATCCTTCATCGAATACTCCATGTCGGTCATCATGTCGCGCGCACTTCCAGACGTGCGTGACGGTATGAAGCCCGGACAGAGGCGTATTCTGTACGCGATGTACGAGGACGGTCTTGTGCATGCAAAGCCCTTCCGGAAGTCTGCGACCACGGTCGGTAACGTGCTCGGACGCTATCATCCGCACGGCGATAGCGCGGTTTACGACACCATGGTACGTATGGCACAGCCCTTCTCCTATCGCTATCCTCTGGTGGAGGGACACGGAAACTTCGGTTCTGTGGACGGCGACGGTGCAGCGGCTTACCGTTATACCGAGGCGAGAATGGATCGCATTGCCGACGAGATGATGCGCGATCTGGACAAGAACGTCGTGCCGATGGCGCCCAACTTTGATAACAGATTGCAGGAGCCTACGGTGCTTCCCTCGCGCTTCCCCAATCTCCTTGTCAACGGATCGATGGGAATCGCGGTCGGTATGGCGACCAATATTCCTCCCCATAACCTTGGAGAGGTCATTGACGCCACGGTCTTCCGCATGGACAATCCCGAATGCTCGATCCTTGATCTGATGGAGTATATCAAGGGCCCCGATTTCCCGACCTATGCCACCATTTACGGCATCAACGGCATTCGCCAGGCATATCTGACGGGTAAGGGACACATCATGGTCCGCTCCAAGGCAGAGATCGAGGAGGAGGAAAGACGCATCGTCTTTACCGAGATCCCTTACGGCGTCAACAAGAGCGTGCTTTGCGAGTCCATCGCGACGTGCGCAAAGGAGAAAAAGATCGAGGGAATCACCGATCTGCGCGACGAATCGGGACGCGACGGCATGCGTATCGTGGTGGAATACCGCCGCGACGCAAATCCGCAGGTCGTGCTCAATCAGCTCTATAAATTCACCCAGCTGCAAAGCACCTTCGCAGTCAATATGCTTGCCATCGTGGCAGGTGAGCCCAAGGTCTTAAATCTTGCCAACATCCTGGACCTTTACATCGAGCATCAGGAGCAGGTGATCATTCGCCGCACGCAATTCGATCTGGAAAAGGCAAAGGCAAGAGCGCATATCTTCGAGGGCTATCATATCGCGCTGGATAACATCGACGAGATCGTTTCCATCATGAAGCGTTCTCCCTCTATTCCCGAGTCCAAGATCGCTCTGATGGAGAGATTTGGTCTGAGTGACGTTCAGGCGCAGGCGATCGTCGAGATGACGCTCGGAAAGCTGACCGGTATGGAGCGTGATAAGATCGAGAACGAGCTGCTCCGCCTGAAGAATCTGATCGCCGAGCTGGAGGCGATCCTCGCCGACATGGGCAAGATCAAGGAGATCATCAAGAACGAGATGCTTGAGATCAAGCACAAGTATGCGGATGAACGCCGCACCGAGATCGTGGCGGCTGAGCAGGAAATCATTCTTGAGGATCTGATCGAGCGTCACAACTGCGTCATTACCCTGACGCACGCGGGATATATCAAGCGTCAGCCCGCCGACACCTACTCCGCACAGCACAGAGGCGGCAGAGGCATCATCGGTATGGCGACCAAAGAGGAAGACTTTATCGAAAAGGTCATCGCGGTCAACAGCCACTCTTATCTGATGATGTTCACCAACACTGGTAAGGTGCAGATGCGCAAGGCGTACCTGATCCCCGAGGCGGGAAGAACCGCTAAGGGACAGAATCTTGTCAACATCCTCGAGCTTAGCGAGGGCGAGAAGATCACGGCTTGCATCAGCGTAGATGCCTTTGACGACCAGAGCTATCTGACCATGGTTACGAAGAAGGGTGTCATCAAGAGAACCCTGCTTTCCGAGTATGAATATCAGCGCAAGGGCGGAAAGATCGCGCTCAACCTCGACGAGGGCGACGAGCTCGTCTTCGTGGTCGCAACGCACGGTGAGTGTGATCTGATGCTGGCAACGCGCCAAGGTCAGGCGGTCCGCTTCTCCGAGTGCAACGTGCGCGCAATGGGACGTACGGCACGCGGTGTGCGCGGTATCCGTCTGCGCGATGACGACTACGTCGTTGGTGTTTGCGTGGTCGAGGAGGGCAAGGAGCTGCTCTGCATCACCGAGAACGGATTCGGAAAGCGCAGTCCGTTCGAGGACTTCCGCCTGATGAAGAATCGTGGCGGCTACGGTGTCACCTGCTACAACCTGACCGAAAAGAGCGGTGCTTTGACCGGTATCGCGGCGGTCAGTGACGGGCAGGATATTATGATGATCACCGATACGGGTACCATCATCCGCACACCCGTATCCGGCGTTCCCAGCCGTTCTCGCAGTGCCGGCGGCGTCATCGTAATGCGTCTTGGCGAGGATCAGTCGCTTGTGAACTTTACCACGACTCCCACCATCGAGGAGGAGAACGCGGGCGAGCAAGCAGAGAGCGCTGACGCAGAGACGGATGCCGTCGAAGCGGAAGCTGTTGAAGCTCCCACCGCCGAGGGTGTGACTGAGGAGTCTGAAAACTGATAAAAGGATACTTTTATGAAACGATTGGTTTGTGCAGCACTTGCTGTTCTTCTGCTTCTTTCGAGCAGCCTTACTCTTTCCTCATGCGGAGGGAAGGCACCCAAGATCGAGCAGATCTACGATCGCGTGGTAGAGCTGGTTGAGGCATCTCACGAGATCAATACGGTTTTCTACGGTGCGGGGCTTCCCGTTTACGCGCGGGATTCTCTCTATGCCGAATTTTCACACCTTTATTACAATTTCTCGCAAAATGGGTACGAGATCGTGACCGATTACGCCAAATTCCTGACGATCCACGATATCAAGACCGCTGCAGAGAAGGTTTACAGCAAGGCGTATCTGGAGGAGGTCCTCTATCCCATGGCGTTCGAGGGACATGCCATCACGGGAATTGGCGGTGTGGAGGTCGCAATGGCGAAATACCGGGAGGACGAGCAGTGGATTTATCAGTCCGAGGACGCACAGCCGCTCTATGCCGGCATGATCGTCTATGATTATTCTACTATGAAGATCACAAGACCGAGCAACGCAAAGGCGTGCTACGTGACCGTGAACGCGTGGAACGAGGACGAGCCGCAGGCCGTTCGCTCCGTTCGCCTCCGCCTGACTCTTGGTGATGACGGGAATTGGTATCTCGATTCCTTCACCGGCGGAAGGCTGTGAGGGGTAATAAAAAGAACGTGGGGGAGCTTTTAGTAAAAGCTCCCCTGTTTTTTGTCAGGACCTTCTTGCAAGAAGGTCCCGACACCCCCAAGAACCTTGCAAAAAGGGGATACAATAAAAAATAAGCTGCTGTGCTCTATCCTTGCCAAAGCAAAGAACGGGGTACAGCAGCTTCAAATTTGATTTTATAAACCCTTTCCCAAAAGGTTTTGCGGGGGTGTGGGGGAGCTTTTACAAAAAGCTCCCCCACACATTCTTTTTTAATTCAATATTACTCTGCGATCGGAGTGACGTTGACAGCTCTGAGCTTTGCGCTGTTCTTAGGATCGGTTTCAGTTTCGAAGGTGACCTTCTGGCCCTCGGTCAGAGTCTTGAAGCCCTCAACCTGAATCGAGGAGAAGTGAACGAAAATGTCGTCGCCGCCCTCGTCGTTGGAAATGAAGCCGTAGCCTTTTTCTGCATTGAACCACTTAACTGTACCTTTATTCATGTCGGGTACCTCCATAAAAATTTGAATGCGTACCCGGAAAACACAAAGCGCCGATTTTCGTACCGCCGATTGGCGGTGCATACACGGGACAGAGAGAGCATCATTTTGCGAATACTTTACAGATTATAGCATACCGAAGGTGGATTGTCAAGGGCTTTTGGAAATTTTATCTAATGAAAGTGCAAAAAGCGACAAAAGGTGGCAAAAGCCTTTGGAAATCAACAATTTTTTAACAATCTTTTTGGGACGAAAATCGACGGTTTTTGATTTAAAAGAGTAAAGGAAAAGAGAATGAACCTCCTTAAATAAACAGGCGATGGATGTGGGTGACAGATCAAAATTTTGAATACTCCTTGATCCGGCAATCAGTAATTTCATGCATAAACCTCACTTTTTGATATATACCTATATAAGTATATACCAAAATAAAGAAATTGTCGATTGGGTATATATCTAATAAAATATATATCAAGGGGAGGGATGAGAGTGATCAGACTGACGATAGACAAATATTTGGATCAGCACGGCATCACAAGATACGAGCTGGCAAAGAGATGTGAGGTTAAATTTCAAACGATCGACCGATACTATAAAAACCGCGTAGTCCGTTACGACGGTTACATTTTAGACCGTATCTGCGCAGCGCTTGACTGTGATCTTTGCGATATCATCGAATACGTAAAGGACGAAGAAGCCCCCAAAGCGTAAGGGAGCGGATTTTTGTGCTAAATAAAAGGAAAAGCCGATGTGAAATCACATCGGCTTTTTGTTTTGAAAGCGGCTCAATTTTCTTTCTTGCTCCGAAAAACGAGGAGCTTACTGATGACGTAATTGAGGATGACGACAAGGACTGCCGCGATGACGGACCAGACGAAATCGTTTTGGTGCAGGATATTGCAGAACAGGAACAGAATCCCCTCCTGAAGCAAGAAGGTACCGATTCTGCCGCCCGCAAAGGCAACAAGCTCCCGCAGGATCGGGACAAATCCCTTTGCGGTGCTTCCGAACACCCAGATACGGTTGGTATAAAAGGCGAACAGAACGGCGCAGATCCATGCAAGAACGTCCACCGCACGGCGGTAGAGGTTGATATCTCCCACCGTGATCTCAATATCGATCAGATACAGCGAAAAACGGATAGCAAGATCCACAACAGTCGTCAGTCCTCCAAATAGGAGATAAAGGATAATCGAGCGATTTTTCTTCAAAATCTCCTTAATCTTTTCCATTATGCCTCTCCCTCGACTGTATAGGTGGTTCCGTCCTTGGTATCGATCAGGGTTACGCCCATCGCAGAAAGCTCTGCACGGATGCGGTCTGCCTCGGCGTAGTTCTTTTCCTTCTTTGCCATGCGTCTTGCCTCGATCATTGCCTCGATCTTTTCGGCAAGGGGACTCTTGTTCGCAGGTGCCTCCTCCTTTTGCGCGTCGCGGAGCGCGTCGGCGTTTTGGAGCAGGTCAAGCGCCAGAACCCGGTCGAAGTCCGCAAGAAGCGCGCGTTTCGTAGCGCCGTTGGTCTTTGCCTTCAGGACGTCGTAGATCGCAGTGACTGCCAGGGAGGTGTTCAGGTCGTTGTCCAGCGCCTTGACAAAGCTTGCCTTCTGCGCGTCAAACGTCTCTCTGTCGATCTCGCCCGAGGGATCCAGGGCAGCGATCTTGGAGATCAGCTTTTTGTACGCGATCTTGGCGTTGTCCATGTTTTCATAGGAGAACACAAGTGACTTGCGGTAATGGGATTGCAGGCAGAAGAAGCGGTATTCCATGGGGGTATATCCCTTGGATTGCAAGAGAGATACGGTCAAAAACTCGCCCGTGGATTTGCTCATCTTACCCGAATTGGTATTCAGATGCAGAACGTGCATCCACCAATTGCACCACTTGTGTCCGAGGTACGCCTCGGATTGCGCGATCTCGTTGGTATGATGGGGGAAGGCGTTATCAATGCCGCCGCAGTGAATATCGAGATACTCTCCTACGTGCTTCATGCTGATGCAGGAGCACTCAATGTGCCAACCGGGGTAACCGACGCCCCAGGGGCTATCCCATTTGAGCTCCTGATCGTCAAACTTGGACTTGGTGAACCAAAGCACAAAGTCCGCCTTGTTCTTTTTGTTTCCGTCCTCCTCGACGCCCTCACGCACGCCGACGGCGAGGTCCTCCTCCTCGAAGTTGTGGAAGACGTAGTATTGGGAGAGCTTGGAGGTATCAAAATAGATATTGCCGCCTGCCTCGTACGCGTATCCCTTTTCCATCAGAGAGGAGATGACCTTGATAAAGTCGTCGATGCAGGAGGTCGCGGGCTCGATGACGTCGGGGATGCGGATGTTGAGTGCTCGGCAGTCCTCGAAGAACTTTTCGGTATAGAACGCGGCGATCTCCATAACGGTTTTCTTCTCGCGCTTTGCGCCCTTGAGCATCTTGTCCTCGCCCGTGTCGGCATCCGAGGTCAGGTGTCCGACGTCGGTGATGTTCATGACGCGCTTGACCTCGTATCCGGAGTAACGCAGATAGCGGTCCAGAATATCCTCCATAATGTAGGTGCGCAGGTTTCCAATGTGCGCAAAATGATAAACCGTAGGACCGCAGGTATACATGCTGACCTTGCCCTCCTCGTGGGGAACAAAGGTGTCTTTCGTTTTGGTCAAAGAGTTATAGAGTTGCATATTCAGGTCATCCTTTCTGTCAGGAGTTGGTTTTTTCTTGATTTGTGCGTTTTTGTCCCGCTTTTTTGGGGGACGGCTTCTTCTTTTTCTTGCGGACGGCGTAGCCGAAGGAGCCGATCTGCTTTCCGAGCTCAAAATATCCGCCGTGTGAATACGCGATCAGATCTGCGCGCTCGAGGTGCAATTTACCGCTCTCGTCCACAAGGGAATCCTCAACGTCAACCGCAAGGATATCGGCAAGGAACATATCGTGAGATCCCAAGGGAATGATATCGCAAACGCGGCATTCCAGCACAAGGGGGCTGTCTTGAAGAATCGGGCAATCGATCTCGTTTGCCTGCTCGGTAGAAAGCTGACATCGCTCAAATTTATCCATCTTTGCGCCGGTGTAGACGCCGCACATATCGGTCTGTCTTGCAAGTGCTTTTGTGGTGAGATTGATGGCAAACACGCCGCCTTTTTTGAGAATGTCATAGGAGTGGCGCGAGGGACGCACCGAAATGTAGGTTTTGGGAGGATCGGAGCAGACGATGCCGGTCCACGCGACGGTAAAGACGTTCCTTCGCTTGCCGTCCGAGCAGGTAATCAGTGCCGCGGGAACGGGGGAGAGGAGCGTGCCGCCACGCCATTGGATCTTTGCCATTTCGCCATCCTCCTTGTTGTGTGATAAAGGGGTCCTCTATTCTATTTATTATATCACAAAAACGCTGAATTTGTCAAGGGGAACGGGCTTCTGTTTGGAAAAAGCGGAGCGCTTTTTGCGCCATTTATATAAAAAATGAAAAAAATTTGAAAAAGGGGTTGCAAAGGGGAAAAAAGTGTGTTATACTACTGTACGGTAGAGTATAGTAGTATGGGAGTGGGTTTCAGGAGAACCCACTCTTGATTTTTAAAAAACACTTTTGATTTTGACGGACACCCGAGAAAGGATGGAAGGAAAAATGAAAAAAAGCAGTGGCGGAATCGCGGCAGCTGTGACCAAGCTCGCGGAGCCCCTTGCCGAGGAGCTGGGCTACTTTTTGTGGGACGTGGAATACGTCAAGGAGGGCTCGGAGATGTATCTGCGCATCACCATCGACTCCGAGGAGGGCATCACCATTGAGGATTGCGAGAAAATGCACCGCGCGATCGATCCGATCTTAGACGAGGCTGATCCCATTGACGAGGCGTACCACCTCGAGATTTCCTCCCCCGGCATTGAGCGCGAGCTGAAAAACGACATGCACGTCGAGGCTTGCGAGGGATGGCAGGTGGAGGTTCGCCTGTTCGCGCCCGTGGATGGCGCAAAGAGCCACGTCGGCGTTCTCGCTCCCATGGACGAGGAGGGCAACATCGTCATTCTCTGCCCGCCGGACGGAGAAAAGAAGGTATTCGCGCGTGCGTCTGTCGCCGCGATCAGGACCAGATATGATTTCGATTCCGAAGCGTAATTTACAGGAGTTCAATTCAGAAAGGATTTACAGAAAATGAACACAGAATTTTTTACCGCCCTTGAGCTGTTGGAAAAGGAAAAGGGAATTCCTGCCGACTACATGATCGAAAAGATCGAGGCGGCGCTGGTTTCCGCGTACAAAAAGGAGTTTGGAAACAATACCAACGTTCGCGTCCTGATCGATCCCGCGAAGAAGGACGTTCGCGTATACCAGTGCAAGGACGTCGTTGAGGTGGTGGAGAACCCCGAAACGCAGATCTCTCTGGAGGACGCAAAGGCGGTTGCAAAGAAATATAAGATCGGCATGGTGATGGAAACCGAGGTCAAGACCAAGAACTTCCGCCGCCTGAGTGCCGCCGCTGCAAAATCCGTCATCATTCAGGGCATTCGCGAGGGCGAGCGCCGCGTGATGCAGGAGGCATACGAGAACAAGCACGAGGAGATCATCACCGCAACGGTCAGCAAGGTGGACAGAGAGACCGGAAACGTCATTCTGGAAACCGACAGCGGCAGAGCCGTGCTCCGTCTGTCCGAGCAGATCCCGGGTGAGGATTTCTACGTAGGAGATAAGATCAAGGTCTTCGTTATGGAGGTCAACAAGGAGGCAAAGGGCCCGATCGTGACGCTTTCCCGCGTACATCCCGGCCTTGTGCGCAGAATGTTTGAGCTTGAGGTCCCCGAGATCACCGACGGTATCGTCATGGTCAAGGGCGTATCCCGTGAGGCGGGCTCGCGCACCAAGATCTCGGTATTCTCGCGTGATGCGGACGTCGATCCCGTCGGTGCTTGCATCGGTACGCACGGCTCGCGCATCGCGTCCATCGTTGACGAGCTTCGCGGAGAAAAGGTGGATATCATCGAGTACAGCGAGGTTCCCGAGGAGTATATCGCAGCGGCTTTGGCTCCCGCCGAGGTGCTTGGCGTGACGCTGACCGCCGAGAGAGCTTGCCGTGTCCGTGTCGCTCCCGATCAGCTTTCCCTTGCCATCGGTAAGGAAGGTCAGAACGCGCGTCTTGCCGCAAGACTGACGGGATACAAGATCGACATCAAGGCAGACTGACAGACAAACTGCAATGGTAGCAAAGGTAAAAAAGATCCCCGTGCGCCAGTGCCTTGGGTGCAACGAGCACAAGCCCAAGCGCGAGATGCTGCGCGTGGTGAGAAGCCCCGAGGGAGAGATCTCCTTGGATTTCGTCGGTAAAAAATCCGGCAGAGGGGCATATATTTGCAAGGATCTTCAATGCTTGAAGAAGGCGAGAAAGAGCCGCCGCATCGACAAGAATCTGGAGTGCAGCATTCCGGAGGCTGTTTACGATGCGATGGAGGAAGAGCTTGCGTCCTATGAGGAATGATAAGATTTTACAAGCGCTGGGACTGTGCGCAAAGGCGAGAGCCTTGATCCTTGGAACTCCCATGGTGTGCGAGGCGCTCAAGATCAAAAGAGCGAGCGTGCATCTGGTGGTGTACGCGTCGGATTGCTCGGAAAACACAGAGAAGCGCTTGCGTGACCGTTGCGCGTTTTACGGCGCGCCCCTGGTGTGCCTTCCCTATCGGGGAGAGGAGCTTGCGCACGCGATCGGAAAGAGCGCGTCCATTGCCGCTCTTGCCGTAACGGACGCGGGGCTTTGCCGACTTCTTACGTCGGCGCTGCAAGAGGAAAACAAACAAGAAGTGTAAAAATTGTCGGCGTGACCGTCACGTCGGTGATAAGTGAATTTTTAGAGTTCGGAGTGTCTGCGGCACTCCATGCAATTCGGAGGAAATATGGCTGTAATGAATCACAATCAACAATTCAAAATTGCAAAGCTTGCCAAGGATCTGGGGATGAAGAGCAAGGAATTGGTGGAGGTATTGTCCAAGAACGGAATTGAGGCAAAAACCACCCAAAAGGCTCTGGAGCCCGTAGAGTTTGACATCCTGTTTGATACCATCACACGGGAAAATCAGATCGTCGATATCGGCTCTTATCTGAGTGGAGCGAGTTATATTCCCTCCAAGGTAAAGAAGGAGGCTCCCAAAAAGGAGGAACCCAAGAAGGAGGAGGTCCCCGCTTCCGCTGTCGAGGAGAAGAAGCCCGAGGTGAAGGCGTCTGCTCCCAAGGCAGAGGTGAAGGAGGAGAAGAAGGAGTCCCGCCCGCAGAGCGCGGCTTCTCAGCCTGCAAAGAACGCAGAAGCAAAGGAAGAAAAGATCGAGCAAAAGCCCGAGAGCAAGAAGGCGGAGCCCGTGCAAGCACAAAAGAGAGATGCGGCGCCTGCAGCACCCGCGCGTCCGCAGGCACGCCAGCCCTATACGGGCAATCCTTACCGTCCGGGCGAGCCCGCACAGACCCCCGCGCGTCCCGCACAGCAGGGCTTTGCGCGTCCGTCCGCACAGGGACAGCAGCAGGGGGGAAAACCCTTCGGCGCACGTCCGCAGGGCGCACCTGCCACCGGCTTTGGCGCTTCTCCCTCGAATTCCGAGCGCCCCGCACGTCAAAACAGCTTTGACCGCTTCAACCGTGACGCATATGCGGACAGAGGTGGATTTGGAGGCGACAGACGTCAGACCAAGGCACCCGCACAGCAGGGAAGGGGCTTCCAGCAGGGCAAGGGTGGATCCTTTGGCAGAGGAGGCTTTGGCGGAGATAAGGGAGATTACGTACAGAACGCTCCCAGAGAGACCTTCAAGGCACAGCCCATCGTTCGCGGCGCATCCACGAACGTCAATCCCGACGGAACCCTCAAGGGTCCCCGCGTGGTCGATACCAAGAGCTCGACCGTCGATCTTTCCAAATATGATGAAAGACTGGAAACCTTCGTCTCCGAGCGTGACGATCGCAGCTTCCAGAGCAGTAATAATCAAAGAGTCAAGAAGCCCGGCGCGGGACAAATGGGTCAATCCTTTGGCCGTCAGCAAAACGGCAAGAAGGGCAAGGGCGCAAGAGGTGCAGCCCCTGCTCCCGTTGTCACCGTAAAGCCTACGCATATCGAGCTTCCCGAGGAGATCGTGGTCGGTCAGCTGGCATCCAAATTGATGATCACCTCAGGGGAAGTCGTCAAGAAGCTGATCATGATGGGCGTCATGGCAACCGTGAACCAGGTGGTTGATTTCGATACCGCATCCCTCGTTGCGATGGAATTCGGTGTTGAAGCAACGCCCGAGGTCGTCGTCAGCATTGAGGAAAAGCTCTTTGACGAGGCAGAGGACTCCGAGGAGCAGCTGGTTGAGCGCGCCCCCGTCGTCTGCGTTATGGGTCACGTTGACCACGGTAAGACCTCGATTCTGGATGCCATCCGCAACTCCCACGTCACAGCGGGAGAGGCGGGCGGAATTACCCAGCACATCGGTGCGTACCGCGTCAAGGTCGGAGATAAGGATCTGACCTTCCTGGATACGCCCGGACACGCCGCGTTTACCGCAATGCGCGCTCGAGGCGCAATGGCGACCGATATCGCAATTCTGGTCGTTGCCGCCGACGACGGCATCATGCCGCAGACGGTTGAGGCGATCAACCACGCAAAGGCTGCGGGCATTGACATCGTCGTTGCGATCAATAAAATGGATAAACCCACCGCAAATCCCGACGCCGTCAAGCAGGAACTGACCAAGCACGGTCTTGTGACCGAGGAATGGGGCGGAGACACCATCTGCGTTCCCGTTTCCGCGCTCAAGCGTCAGGGCATTGACGATCTGCTCGAGAGCGTTCTTCTGATCGCGGAGGTCAAGGAGCTCAAGGCAAATCCCAACCGCCGCGCAAAGGGTCTTGTGATCGAGTCCAAGCTGGACAGAGGTCGCGGTCCCGTCGCTACGGTTCTGGTGCAGAACGGTACGCTTCGCAACGGTGATATCATCATCGCGGGTACTGCCGTCGGACGCGTTCGTTCTATGAGCGACCACAACGGCAAGCTCGTCAAGGAGGCATCGCCCTCCGTTCCCGTAGAGATCACCGGTCTTGCAGAGGTTCCCTCCGCAGGTGACGAATTCCAGGTGGTTGCGGATGAAAGAATGGCAAGATCCCTTGCCGATCAAAGACGCGCGCAGGCAAAGGAGGACGTCTTCAAGGCGAATGCGAGAGCAAACCTCAACGACCTCTTTGCGCAGATCTCGGACGGTGTCAAGGATCTCAATATCATCGTCAAGGCAGACGTGGACGGCTCGGTCGAGGCTGTCAAGGCTTCTCTGATCAAGCTTTCCAACGAGGAGGTCAAGGTCCGCGTGATCCACGCGGCTGTCGGTGGTATCACCGAGGGCGACGTGACCTTCGCTGCCGCATCCAACGCGATCATCGTAGGCTTTAACGTCCGTCCCGATAAGAGCGCGCTCGATTCCGCGGAAAGACAGAACGTTGACGTGCGCACCTACCGCGTCATTTACGAGTGCATCGAGGAGATTGATGCCGCAATGAAGGGTATGCTTGCGCCCAAGTTCCGTGAGAACCTGCTCGGACACGCCGAGGTCCGTCAGACCATCCACGTTCCCAACGTCGGAACCATCGCGGGCTCCTATATTCAGGACGGTAAGATCACACGTCAATCGCAGATCCGTGTCGTCAGAGACGGCATCGTGATCTTCGAGGATAAGATCTCCTCGCTCAAGAGATTTAAGGACGACGCACGTGAGGTAGCTGCGGGCTACGAGTGCGGTGTCGGTCTTGAAAAGTTCAACGATATCAAGGTCGGCGACATTCTCGAGGCATTCGTGATGGAGCAGATCTGACCCGATACGGGAATCTGAAAGGAAAGGACGGGAATTGCTGTGCAGCATGAAAAATCTTGCGGTGCGCTGGTGTTTCGCACCGACGAGTCAGGACAGACCTTTGTGCTGATGATTCGACATAAGCCGGGCGGTTACCGTTCTTTTCCGAAAGGACACATGGAACGGGGCGAGACCGAATATATGACCGCCGTGCGCGAGGTCTATGAGGAAACTGCCGTGCAGATCCGCATCAAGGACAGCTTCCGCAAGACCGTGCATTACAGTCCGATGCCGGGAGTTTCCAAGGAGGTCGTGTACTTTTTGACCGAAACCAAGCAGGAGGACATCCACGCGCGCGAGGGTGAGATCGCGCAGGTCGAATGGATCCCCGTGGAAAAGGCGGAAAAATGCCTCAACCACGAAAACGATAAAATGGTCTTTCGTTCCGCGATGGCAAGCCTGAAAAAAAGAAAGCTTGCCGCAAGCGCGAACTCCTGATCGCGACACCTTGCAATAAAATCCAAGCGGTTGCATATTCTGTAAGTGAAATCTTACATCAAAAAGGAGTGCAATCATGAAAATGATGGTTTGGAAGGCGCCCGCATTTCTTTCCCCATTGCTTCGCCGTATCTTTTCCGACAAAAAAACAAAGCAAGCGCATAAAAAATAATCGGGGAGTCCGCTCCCCCAAAAAAAAGAAAGGAAAAAATTATGAGGTACAAAATCAGACTGGATACCATGGCAGACATCAACCGCTTCGTTGGTATCGCTACCAAGCACAGCGGCAAGATCTCTCTGACCGATGGCGATAACTTCACCGTAAACGGAAAATCCCTCCTGGGTGCTATGTATACCTTTGAGTGGGATCAGATCTTCTGCGAGTCCGACACCGAGATCTATCACCTCATTAAGGACTTCATCGTCGGCGATTCTATGCCGATCGAGGATTGACAAGAGTTCATAAAAAAATGCGGGGGTGCTTTTTATAAAAGCACCCCTGTTTTTCTTTTTTGTCAGGACCTTCTTGCAAGAAGGTCCCGACACCCCCAAGAACCTTGCAAAAAGGGGATACAATAAAAAATAAGCTGCTGTGCTCTATCCTTGCTAAAGCAAAGAACGAGGCACAGCAGCTTCAAATTTGATTTTATAAACCCTTTCCCAAAAGGTTTTGCGGGGGTGTGGGGGAGCTTTTACAAAAAGCTCCCCCACATCTTTTCTTTTACTCTCACTTAATCCTCCACGCGCTCGCCGAGGATGTTGCGGTACTTTTGATAAAAGCTTTCAAAGTAGCCGCCGTCGAGAGCTTCGCGGATCTTTCTGGTCAGGTTATTATAGAAATAGAGGTTATGCGTGACAGCGAGATGCATACCGACCGCCTCCTTTGCCTTGAGCAGATGGCGGACGTAGGAGCGGCTGTAGTTCCGGCAGGCGGGGCATCCGCAGCCTTCGTCGAAGGGGCGGGGATCCTTGGCGTATTTTTCGTTCATGATATTGATCTTGCCGTGCCAGGTAAAGAGGTTGCCGTGACGCGCGTTGCGCGAGGGCATGACGCAATCAAAGAAATCGACGCCCATATGCACTGCTTCAAGGATGTTGCAGGGTGTTCCGACGCCCATCAGGTACCTCGGCTTATCCTTTGGCATATGAGGCTCGACCGCGTCGATGATGCGGTACATCTCCTCGGTGGGTTCTCCCACGGCGAGTCCTCCAATGGCATATCCTTCGCAGGGAACCTCGGAGATCATGTGCATATGCTCGATGCGCAGATCCTCATAGGTGCCGCCCTGGTTGATGCCAAAGAGCATTTGATGACGGTTGATGGTATCGGGCAGAGAATTCAGACGGTCCATCTCGGCGCGGCAGCGCACAAGCCAGCGGTAGGTGCGCTCCATGCTCTGCTTGCAGTAAGCGTACGTTGCGGGGTTTTCCACGCACTCGTCAAACGCCATGGCGATGGTAGAGGCAAGGTGAGATTGGATCTGCATGCTTTCCTCGGGACCCATAAAGATGCGCTTTCCGTCGATATGGGAGGCAAAGCGCACGCCCTCCTCGGTGATCTTGCGAAGTCCCGAGAGGGAGAAGACCTGAAATCCTCCGCTGTCGGTCAGGATCGGGCGATCCCAATTCATGAATTTTTGAAGCCCGCCCATTTCATAGATCAGCTGATCTCCCGGACGGAGGTGGAGGTGGTAGGTGTTGGAGAGCTCGACCTGGCAGTCGATCTCGCGCAGCTCCATGGTGTTGACACCGCCCTTGATGGCGGCGCAGGTTCCGACGTTCATAAAGACGGGGGTCTGGATATCCCCGTGCACGGTGTGGAGGACACCGCGGCGCGCGCGACCCTCCTGCTTGATGAGTTCAAACATAAATTTTTATCCTTTCGCTCTGCAAGAGAACAGCTTGCAGCGTTTTTTATCAGAAGCCGGTTCTGTCGAACTGCTTGTCGAGAGTGTGGTGAGAAAGCTCCAATGCGACGGGGCGTCCGTGCGGACAGAAGGTGATGTCGGGAAGCTCCATCAGGCGCCCAATCAGCCATTCGATGTGCTCCTGCGCGTAGGTTCTGCCTGCCTTGATGGCAGCCTTGCACGCCGCCTGATAAAGAGCCTTTTCAAAGATGATATCACGTGTCAGTGTCACGCTTCCCGTGGCGTTGAGGATTCTTGCAGCCATTGCCTGCAGCATATCCGAAACGGCACCCACCTCGATTTCCTGCGGAATGGCGTTGATGGATACGGTGTTGCGCGCGTAGGTCATGGAAAATCCGATCTTCCTCAGCTCGCCGTCGTAGGTTTTCAACGCCTCGACCTCACCCGAGGTCATCATGACGTCGATGGGGAGCATCAGAAGCTGAGAGCAGGGATCGAGCTGACGAAGTCCTGCCTTGAGTCCCTCGAACAGGATCCGCTCATGCGCGGCGTGCTTGTCGACCAAAAGGAGCTTGTCCTCGCATTCCACCAGCACGTAGCTCGCAAAGACCTCGCCTACGATGCGGTAAGAGCGCACCACGGGTTGGACGGGCTCGGGATCAGCTTGCACGGGCACACTTGGCTCCTCGCGCTGAAGGGTAGGAGTGGGTGCGGGGGCTTCCTGCTTGGGAATTTCCGCAATCGGTGCTTCCTTGATCGGTGCCGGGGGCTCCTGCTTCTGAGTCGGCGCCAAGTCTTGCTTGAGCTGCGGCGAGGGCTTTGCCGTCGGCGCGTCGGGGGTGACGGTGACCTTCGGAACGAAACCGTTGTTTTGCACCTGCACGGGCTCCCGGCGGTTTTGCACCGTGGGGGTTTTGCTTGCGGTATTGTTTTCGACAAAGGTCTGACGGTACTCCTGTGCCGACATCCGAATCTGCGGCTGGGGCTGTGTAGCACCCGTCAGATCATAGGAAAGCTGTCTGGATTGCAGAGATTCCTTGCGATCCTGCACGGGGGTTGCCTGCTCGGATCTCTTTGGGAAAAATCCCGTATCCTTTTTGGGACGGGAGGAAAGAGAGAGCTCCACGGAGGGACGTGTGGCGTTTTGCTCCAGCGCCGTCCGCACGGCGTAATAGATCGATTCAAAGACCAGCTTTTCGTTGGAAAATTTGACCTCCAGCTTTGCGGGATGTACGTTGACGTCCACGCGCGTTGGGTTGATGGTCAGAAAGAGCACGCAGGCGGGGAACTTTTCGGGCGGCATATAGGAGGTAAAGCCTTGCTCCAGTGCCGCCGTTGCCGTTTTGCTTTTGACAAAGCGGCCGTTGATGAAGAAGCTCTGGTAGTTGCGATTGCCCTTGAAGTTGTCGCTTCTTCCGATAAAGCCCTTGACGCCTATCCCCTCGTTTTCCGCGTCGATCTCGATCAGACGCGAGGCGAACTCCTTGCCAAAGACGGAATAGATGGTGTTGTGCAGATTTCCGTCGCCCGCGGTTTCAAGCTTGATCGCGCCGTCGATGATCAGGCGCATCGCGATATTGGGATGCGAGAGCGCGACCTTCTCGACGTTTGCGGTGACGGCAATGCTTTCGGTGATGTCCTTTTTGAGGAACTTGCGGCGCGCGGGAACGTTGGAAAAGAGGTTCTCCACAAAGACGGAGGTTCCCTTGGAGCAGCCCTGCTCGCACATCTCGACGACCTCACCGTAGTGTGATACCAGCAGCGTTCCGAACTCGTTTTCCTCGGTTCTGGAGAGGATGCGGACGTCCGCAACCGACGAGATGGCGGCAAGCGCCTCGCCGCGGAAGCCCAGGGTCAAAATGCCGTCCAGATCCTCTGCCGTGCGGATCTTGCTGGTCGCGTGGCGCTGAATTGCCACGGGCAGATCCTCGGGAGCGATCCCGCAGCCGTCGTCGGTGACGCGCATGAGCGTGACGCCGCCGTTCTGAATCTCTACGGTGATGCGCGTAGCGCCTGCGTCGATGGAATTTTCCATCAGCTCCTTAATGACAGAGGCAGGACGGTCTACTACCTCGCCCGCGGCGATCAGGTTTGCCACCGCAAAGGGCAGAACGCGAATATTTGCCATGATGCTTCCTCCTTTACAAGCAGAGTCGAATGGGGAAATACGAAGAATTATTGCAGTTGCTTTTTCAGATCAAAGAGAAGCGACATGCATTCAAAGGGAGAGAGCGCGTTGAGATCGGTGGCTTTCAGCTGCTCGATGATCTGCTCCTTGACACAGTCGTCAAAGGAGATCAGGCTCTCATCCTTTTGTACGGTTTTCTTTTTGATGCCGATTCCGCCCTCCTGTCCTTGCGAGATGGCGCGGGAGGTTTCCTCGACGGATGCCAAGATCTCCTTTGCGCGCTTTATGACTTCATTTGGAAGCCCCGCAAGCTTTGCGACCTCGATTCCGTAGCTGTCGTCGGTTGAGCCGCGCAGGATCTTACGCAGGAACGTGATGTCATCTCCGCGCTTCTTGGCGGCGATGTTATAGTTGACCACACCCTCGAGCTCCTCCTCCATGGAGGTCAATTCGTGGTAGTGGGTTGCAAACAGGGTTTTGGCACCGATTTTTTTGCCCGAGGTATACTCCACGATGGCACGCGCGATGCTCATGCCGTCAAAGGTGGAGGTGCCTCTGCCTACCTCATCGTAAATGATCAGGCTCTTTTTGGTGGCGTTCTTGAGAATGTAGGATACCTCGGTCATTTCCAGCATAAAGGTGGATTGCCCCGAAGCCAGATTGTCGGATGCTCCGACGCGGGTAAAGAGCTTGTCCACAATGCCGACGTGCGCCTCCTTGGCGGGCACGAAGGAGCCGATCTGCGCCATCAGGGTGATCAGGGCAACCTGGCGCATATAGGTGGATTTTCCCGCCATATTGGGGCCTGTAATGAGCATCAGGCGATTGGCGTCGGTATCAAGATCGGTGTCGTTGGGAACGAAATACGCGTCCTTGACGAACTGCTCGACCACGGGATGGCGTCCGTCCTTGATCTCGATCCGATCTCCCTCGTCCACCTCGGGGCAGACGTAGTGATTCTTTGCGGCAACGGTGGCAAGCGAGAGATAAACGTCGATCTCGGCAAGCGCCGCTGCCGTGCTTTGCAGTCTTCCGCTCTGCGATGCGACGAACGCGCGCACCTCGCAGAACAGCTCGTACTCCAGGGCGTGAAGCCGCTCGGATGCTCCGAGGACGGTTGCCTCCAGATCCTTGAGCTCCTGCGTGATATAGCGCTCGCAGTTGGAGAGCGTTTGCTTGCGGATGTATCGGTCGGGCACCTGATCTATCAGAGATTTGGTGACCTCGATATAATAGCCGAATACCTTGTTATAGCCGATCTTGAGCGTTTTGATTCCGGTTTTTTCGCGCTCCTCGGCAGCGATGCGCTCAATAAAGCCCTTGCCGTCGGTCATGATGGCACGCAGCTGATCGACGTCTTGGTTGTAGCCGTCGGCGATCATACCGCCCTCGCGGACCGATACGGGAGGCTCCTCTGTGATCGCGGCATTGATGCGCGTGCAGACGTCCTCAAGCGAGTCCAGCTTCTCGCACAGAGCTGTCAGTCGCTCGGATTTGCAGGCGGCAAGCTGTGCCTTGATCTCGGGAACGACGGAAACCGTTGCGCTGACCGCGCGCAGATCCCGTCCGTTTGTGTTTTTGTAGACGATGCGCGTCACGAGTCTTTGCAGGTCGAGCACGTTGGAAAGCGCCTCTCTTAGCTCCTCGCGAAGCAAAAAGGCACCGTGAAGCTCCTCGACAGCACCCTGACGGCGCCGGATATCCGCCGCGGAAAGCAAGGGATGCGTCACCCAGGAGCGCAGCATGCGTGCGCCTGCGGCGGTTTTGGTTTTGTCAAGAACGCCGAGCAGCGTCCCTTTTTTCTGCTTTGCGCGCATGGATTCGATCAGCTCCAGATTGCGCAGGGTATTGAAGTCCATGTCAAGGAACTGGCTGCTTGAGTAGACCGTCAGCTCCCGGATGTAGGAGATGTCGGATCTTCCCATATCCAAAAAGTAGTTCAGGAGTGCGCCGACGGCTTGGAGGAGCGGGGCGTTATCCAGCGTATCCTCCTTGAGGGTATCTCCAAACTGCGCCTTGACCAGGGCAAGCGCCTCGGGGTAGGAGAAGCGCTTCGCCTGCCCGTCGGTCAGAGTGACCTCGGGGTGCGTTGCCAAAAACGCGCCGATCTCTCCCATGTTCGCGCTTCCGAGATTGCAAAGAACCTCGCGAGGCGTATAGGTGCCAAGCTCCGCTTTGATGTGGGCGACCGTATGCTCGCCCGAGAAGGAGGTGGCATAGACCTGTGCCGTGGACATATCCGCAAAGCAGATTCCGCAAGCGGATTCCTCCAGATACAGAGCGCAGAGATAGTTGTTGACCTGCTCGGTCAGAAAGCTCTGCTCGATCAGGGTGCCGGGGGTAACGATGCGCACGACCTCACGGCGCACAAGTCCCTTTGCAAGGGCGGGATCCTCCACCTGCTCGCAGATGGCGACCTTATATCCCTTTTCGATCAGCTTGCCGATATAGCTTTCGCTGGAATGAAAGGGAACACCGCACATCGGTGCGCGCTCGGCTTCACCGCAATCTCTGCCCGTCAGGGTCAGCTCCAGCTCGCGGGAGGCGACGACGGCGTCGTCAAAAAACATCTCGTAGAAATCCCCAAGACGGTAAAAGAGCAGATGCCCCTCGTATTGCTTTTTGATCTGGAAATATTGCTCCATCATGGGTGTCATATCCGCTCACCCTCCTTTTAGAACTCTTGCCGTGTGATTTGCGTGTAGGTATCAGTGGCAGCCGCCGCAGGTCTTGCAGTTGTGGGTGCAGCCCGAGGGCTCCTCGCCTGTGATCTGCGTCATAATGGTCTGGTTGACGGCGTTCATCAGCTCGTTGACCTCGCTTTGCGTGCGGTTGAGCTCGATGAAGGCGGGGTGGTCTGCGATCAGACGGTACAATTCGTCCGTGCGCTTCTGAATGGCGCCGATCATGTCCATATCGCGGTCGGCTCTGGCGACTTCAGCTTGCATCGCGCGCTGCTGAACGTCATACTCCACCATATATTTTTGCAGCTGACGGTCCTCCTCGTAAGCCTTTTTTGCGGCTTCGAGGTCTATCAGTCTTTGATCATCCTTCAGTTTTTTGCCAAGCAGTGCGGCAAGCTCAAAAATTTCCATATTCGGTTCCTTCCCCGTCGGTGTTTCCGACGCTTGTGTTTATTGTTGTTTCGTTCCGTAAAAGGCAAAGGCGTCGGCACGGTCGATCCTGACGAACACGAATTTGCCCGTGTCGGCGGGCGCGCCCTCAAAGAACGCGATCTTATTTCCCTCCGTGCGTCCGGAATAGAGCGCGGAATTGTTTTTGCTCACGCCATCGCAAAGCACGCGCAGGGTTTGTCCGACGAACGCTTGATTTTTCTCAAACGCGATCTGTCCTTGCAAAGCAAGCAGGCGCTCGAAGCGTTCGCTTTTAATCTTGGGATCGACCTGCTCCAACTCCTCAGCAGGCGTGCCCTTGCGCGGAGAGTAGATAAAGGAATAGAGCATATCGAAGCGCACCGTTTGGAGCATCGAAAGCGTGTCCTCAAAGTCCTGCTCGCTCTCGCCGGGGAAGCCGACGATGATGTCCGAGGTCAGGGTGACGTCGGGCATTTTTTCTCGCATATATTGGACGATGGAAAGATAGCGCTTCGTATCGTAATGTCGATTCATCGCATGCAGGATCGTGTCGCTTCCCGATTGCATGGGGAGGTGGAACTGGTGCGCGATGTGGCGTGACGCCGCCATGACGTCGATCAATTTGTTTGACGCGTCCTTGGGGTGGCTCGTCATAAATCGCAGGGTAAAATCTCCCTCGATGGCATCAAGCTCGCGCAAAAGATCGGCAAAGTCGTATCCGCCTCCGCTGTCCTTACCGTAGGAGTTGACGTTTTGTCCTAAAAGTGTGATATCGCGATATCCCTGTTCCACAAGCTCGCGGACCTCTGCCTTGACGTCCTCCGGGCGGCGGCTTCTCTCGCGTCCCCTTACGTAGGGAACGATGCAATAGGAGCAGAAATTGTTACAGCCGTACATGATCGAAACCCATGCGCGATAGGTGCTCTCGCGGCGGACGGGCAAGCCTTCTGCGACGAGGTATTCCTCCTCCGTAGGATGGAAGATGCGCTTGCCGCGCTCCAGCTTCTCGACCAGAAGCTCGGGGAAGCGGTGAAGGGACGCCGTGCCGAAGACGAAATCGACGTACGGATAGCGGTGCTTGATATCCTCACAGCGGTGCTCCTGCGTCACCATGCATCCGCAGACACAGATGATAAGCGCGGGATTTTTTGCCTTGAGATGCTTGTACTGTCCGACGATGGAAAGCGCCTTTTGCTCGGCGTGCTCGCGAATGGCACAGGTGTTGACCACGATCAGGTCTGCGCTCTCGGGCTCGGAGCAGATCTTGTATCCCATTTCCTCGCACATACCGGCAAGGCGTTCGCTGTCCGCCTCGTTTTGCTGACATCCAAAGGTCAGAACAAAGGCAGAGCGGTTCTTGCCCGTACCCTCGTAATATCTTTCATTTTCGCGCCGCATCCGCGCCATAAAGTCATGACTTTTTTGCGTCAGCTCGGGCGGCAAAACAGGACTTTTTGTCATCTTATTCTAACCCTTTACATCAAACAATATCTCATATTATTATACAATATTTTTTCCAAAATGTCAATATTGTTTTTGTAGGGATCGGGGGAGGAGAGGAGGCTATGTGTTACGGGGATTGCGCCTCCGAATAAACGGATCGAGATCTTTGTAAACGGGACGCCCGGGAGGTCGTCCCCTACAAGCAAAAAAGGTGTCCTTCCCGTAAAAATATTGATATCTCGTAGGGGCGATCACAACGGCAAGCGCGGTCGCCCTGAAATCGGCAAATTTCTGTGCGGTATGAACAAAATCACTATCACAAATTAGAACAAATCAACCTTGACACCAAAGCTCTCGATTTGTTATAATAAAAGCAGGGGCAACCCTACATTTTCCAAAGGAGGTAGCAGTATGAAAAAAATTGAGTTTCGTTCCTTGTCCTTGGTGTTGGGGGTGATCCTCTTGCTTTCTGCTATCGTCGGGTGTGACCCCGTGGAGCCAAGTGGGGATCCTTCTCTTACGACGGGGGAGAGCACTGCGGCGACCGTAGGCACGCAGGCAACGACGGCAGCGCGAACGCTTCCTGCGGGCGAGATCACCACGGAGGCCACAACGGCAGCCACGACGAGCCAGCCCTACTGGGATGGTGATGCGCTCTGTTTTCGTGTGGCGACCTACGTTCAAGAGTTTTCTCTTTCTGCAGGCACATGGCTTTTATTCCGAATTGAAGACGGTAAAATCTACCTTGGCAAAACCTTATATGAGAAGGTAGAAGGTGACGAGTCAGCTGTTCCTGTATATTCTGACGATCTTTTGTACTCTGCCGATTATTATGATCGCCTTCATGGAAATCAAGAGATTTCGAATACGTTGCAAAAAATCAAGGAAAGTGTTCCTTACTGCATTTTAAAGACAAATGATAATCCTCAGATCGCGCAGATATGGGTGTACAAATTTGATAACGTCTATTATTTTTTGACTTTCTATGGGAATAGTCATGTAATGAGAGTCCACCGCGCAATTCTTGATCAAGAGGTATTTTAATGATAACGATTAATGGACTGAAAAAGACGACCGTTTTGGTGTTGGTGGTGATCCTATTGCTTTCTGTTATCGTTGGGTGCGACCCCGTGGAGCCAAGTGGGGATCCTTCTCTTACAACGGGTGAGGGTACCGCGGCGACCGTAGGCACGCAGGCAACGACGGCGGCGCGAACGCTTCCTGCGGGCGAGATCACCACGGAAGCGACCGCGTTCTGCTTTCGTGCGGAGATTTTCGTTGATGACCCCAGCGTTTCCTGGGGGTATTGGCTTAATGTCAGAATTGAAAATGACAATATTTATATCAATGACATCTTGTATAAAAAAACATCGTCTCCTAAGCCGCCTGCTATTGTGTATGGCGTAGGTTATTTGAATTATGCTACCGCATTGGATCAACAGGAATATAAGGGACGTGTTGATACATTACAAAGGATTCAAGAAAGTGACCTTTATTGTGTTTTGGAAGCGCAGGAGCAAAGCAACTTTGGACAGATTTTGTACGTATACAAGTTTGAAAGCACCTATTATTTTGTGCGTATGAATAATGATGGCGAGGTTTCGCGAATTCACTACGCAATTCTTGATCAGGAGGTATTTTAATGATAACAATTAACGAACTTAAAAAGACGACTGTTTTGATGTTGGGGGTGATCCTATTGCTTTCTGCTATCGTTGGGTGCGACCCCGTGGAGCCAAGTGGGGATCCTTCTCTTACGACGGGGGAGAGCACTGCGGCGACCGTAGGCACGCAGGCAACGACGGCGTCGAGAACGCTTCCTGCGGGCGAGATCACCACGGAGGCGACCACGGAAGCCACAACGGCAGCCACGACGAGCCAGCCCTACTGGGACGGTGACGCGCTCTGTTTTCGTGCGGCGCTCCGCCTTCAGGATCCTGCTACTTCTGCGATGCTCCCGTTGAATTTCCAAATTAAGGATGGTAAGATCTATATTGGGGATTCTTTATACGAGAAAATATCGGTTGAGGAATGGTTTGATAGTTTGGATTGGAGTGATGTTTTGTACGCTGCTACTTTTTATGATCGCTACAACAACAATCAAGAGAATTCTGAGCTACTTCAAAGAATTCAGGAAAGCGAGCCTTACTTTGTTTTAAAACAACAGGGGGGCGATATAAGGGTCGCGGTATATAAATTTGATACCGTTTATTATTTCGTATCGGTCCATTGGTTCAATGAGAATCCCTATGTTCGTAGAATTCACTACGCAATTCTTGATCAAGAGGTATTTTAATGATAACAATTAACGGACTGAAAAAGACGACCGTTTTGGTGTTGGTGGTGATCCTCTTGCTTTCTGCTATCATTGGGTGCGACCCCGTGGAGCCAAGTGGGGATCCTTCTCTTACGACGGGTGAGGGTACCGCTGCGACCGTAGGCACGCAGGCAACGACGGCGGCGCGAACGCTTCCTGCGGGCGAGATCACCACGGAAGCGACCGCGTTCTGCTTTTGTGCGGAGATTTACATTCAAAGCTCCGCTATGTCTTCGTGGTTTTCGCTGAACTTCCGAATTGAAGAGGATAAGATTTATATCCAAAATAATTTATATGAGAAGATACCGGTAGGGGAACGCCCTGCTATTTTATACCATGAAAATCTATTATACGATGCTGTTGTTTATGATCGCGAAAACGGCAATCAAGAGATTTCGGACACGATGCAAAGAATCAAAGACAGCGAGCCTCACTGTGTTCTAAAATGCAACGATTCTCCCTATCCAGTTGTAGTATACAAATTTAATGATCTTTATTTCTTTGTAACGTTTTATGAGTTCAATGGAAATCTTTATGTACATAGAATTCATTACGCAATTCTTGATCAGGAGGTATTTCTATGATGAAGGTTAGCGGACTTAAAAATGCGACTGTTTTGTGTCGGTAGTATCTATCACACCGCCAACGGAAGCTACATTCTGCCCAACGGCGTCATCGTTCTGGTTGACGAGGATATCGAGGCATATCTGAACGGTGAGCCGGTGTTCACCTTGGGGGAAGTGGCATAGAATCCAATTTGCCTTGCCGTAACAAAAACGGCATTAAAAAAAGCAAAAGGACAGAGAATTTCTGAATTCTCTGTCCTTTTTTATCACACCCTCGCAACACCCGTCTGCTTGGCGGCAAGGATCACGGCCCTCGCGACGGCGGGGGCGACACGTGCATCGAGTGCGTTCGGGATGATGTAGTCCTCGTTCAGCTCCGCATCGGAAACGAGAGAGGCGAGAGCCATTGACGTTGCGACCTTCATTTCCTCGTTGATGCAAGAGGCTCTGCAATCGAGTGCTCCGCGGAAGATGCCGGGGAATGCTAAGACGTTGTTGATCTGGTTGGGATAATCCGAGCGTCCCGTGCCCACGATGCGGGCACCTGCGGCAAGGGCTTCGTCGCGCGTGATCTCGGGATTGGGATTTGCCATGGGGAAAACGATGGCGTCCTTTGCCATCGAGCGCACCATATCCGGGCTGACAACACCCGGGGCAGATACGCCGATGAAAACGTCGGCGCCCTTCATCGCGTCGGCAAGTGTCCCCGTCAGATTTTCATGATTGGTCAGCGCCGCCATTTCGCGATGCGCTTCGTTCAAGGCTTTGTCGTCGCGGCAAAGAATGCCGAAGCGGTCTACCATCGTAAGGTGCTTGACACCCATATTCAAAAGATGCTTTCCGATGGCACAGCCGGCAGAGCCCGCTCCGTTGATGACGACGCGCACGCCGTCGATGGGCTTTCTTACCACCTTCAAGGCATTGATCAGTGCCGCAGCGACCACGATAGCAGTGCCGTGCTGATCGTCGTGAAATACGGGAATGTCGCAAATCTCTTTCAGCCTGCGTTCTACCTCAAAGCAACGGGGTGCTCCGATGTCCTCGAGGTTGATGCCGCCAAAGCTGCCCGAGAGCAGATAGATCGTTCTGACCAGCTCGTCGACGTCCTGTGTGCGCAGGCAGATGGGAAAGGCGTCGACATCGGCAAAGGTCTTAAAGAGCGCGCACTTGCCCTCCATGACGGGCATGCCTGCCTCTGGGCCGATGTTGCCAAGCCCTAAGACGGCGCTTCCGTCCGTGATGACGGCGACGAGATTGCTTCTGCGCGTCAGCTCGTAGGATTTTTCGGGATTGCGGTGAATTTCCATGCAGGGCTCGGCAACGCCGGGGGTATATGCGAGCGAGAGATCCTCGCGGCTGTCAATGGGGGCACGAGAGATGACCTCGATCTTACCCTTCCATTCATAGTGCTTCTGCAGGGATTGTTGACGGATATCGGTTTTCATAGGACGTCCTTTCATCGGGGTTTAGGAAAAGAGGTGGATGATGGAAAAAACGAAAAAGAGCAGGATGCACGCAAGCGTCGCCCAGGAGCGCAATGCAGAAAAGAGCGCCATGGGAAGACTTGCTATGGGCAAGGACACGGTATAAGAGGAATCCGCGCCCGCCTTGGCGTAGAGGTGATAGATCTTTCGCGCCTCTCCCGCGGCAAATGCGGAAAAGAGCAGGCAAAGCGTTACCAGGCAGAAAATAAAGATGGGAGTGCTTCCTGCCGACACGTAGAAGGCGGACAGATAGGGCTGTCCGAACAGACAGAAGACGTTATAGGCAAGATGCAGCGCAAAGACCGCGGGGAAGGAGCGCGTTGCGTAGAATGCGCCCGACAGAAGCAGCCCCAATACGAAATAGGTGAAAAAGTGCGGGAGCGAGAAATGGAGCATCGCGAAAAAGAGCGCGCTTGCAAGCATCGAAACGCCAACGCCGCGCCCCTCGTATTCCGCGCACAGAACAGAGCGGAAGACCAGCTCCTCGCAAAAGGCGGGGAGGATGGCGTAGGCGATCAGAATGGCGACGTTTGCGCCGACCGAAGCGGTAGGCTGTGCCGAGAAACGCTCGTAGAGCAGAAAATCGTCACTCAACGACGAAATTCCGCCCGTCAGGATCTCGCAAAGGAGTCCTCCGGTGATCATCACGACGAGCACGCAGACCAAAAACCAGAGCTGCGAGAGCCTTGGCAGCCGCAAACGCAAGTGCGAGAGGAAGGACTCTCCCCGGAGCTTGGTATAGACGATCGCGGGAATGAGGAAGATCAGAATTTGCAGGATCGCTACGCCCGCATAGCGGCTGTCGCGGTCCAGATAGGGCTGAAGAAGTCCCGAGAGCAAGAGCAGGACAAAGGTCGAGAGCACCAGCACGGGAGGCTGATGCAAGGGTGACGCTCCGTCGGTTTTGCGGAAGGAGGAGAGAAGGGTGCTCCAAAGCGCTCTTGCACGCGCGGGCAGGTCGATCCTCGCCTCGCCCTTGCTTGCGTTCTCCTTTTTTGTGCCGGCACGCATGAGCGCACGCTCCGTGCAGATCCATTGGACGGGGACGTCATGCTCCTCCACCGGGAGTGTGTCGGCAAGGAATGCGTGATAGACCGCGCAGACCGTGCTTCCCCGGAAGTCCTTCAGAAACTTATCGTAATATCCTTTTCCATAGCCCAGGCGGTTGCCAAGTCTGTCGCAGGCAAGCGCGGGAAGGATGCAAAGGGTGTGCTCGTCGGGAGTAAATAATGGAGCATCCTGCGGAGGCTCGGGGATGGAATAGGCTCCGCGGATCAGCTTTTGTCCTTGGAGAAGCGAAAAGAACTGCATCTCCTCGGTATCGGGATCGCATTTTGGAAAGGCGACCGTTTTGCCCTGCGATTGTGCAAGACGCACCAAGGGGAGAAGATTGATCTCGCTGCCGATCGGTGCGTAGCAAAGGATCGCTTCTGCCGATCGAAACTGCGGCATCGAGGCGATTTTTTGCAAGATCGCGCGGTCGAGCTCCTTTTTCTTTTCCTGCGGGATCGCGTCGCGCTTGCTCCGTATCTCCTGCCGTATGGCTTTTTTTTCGGTATTCATATCAGTCGGCAAGCACAGCGCGGCGCAGGTCGTCAGCGGCATCTTTTCCCTTGAGGACGCCGACAAGCGCAAGTCCGAACTCCAAAGCGACGCCCATGCCGGCGGCAGTGGTGATGCCTTGATCGGTGATCACGCGCTGCTCACTCAGGACTGCGCCCTCCAGATACTCTTCAAAGCCCGGAAAGCAGGTCGCCTTGACACCGCGCAGATATCCGCGCTTGCCAAGCACCATGGGAGCGGCACAGATCGCGCCTACGGGAATGCCCTTCGCCATCGCGACGCGCAGAGCCTCGTCAACGGTGCGGGACTGATCTAAGTTTTTACTGCCCGGCATCCCGCCGGGGAGAATGAGCATTTCGGGATTGGCGTCGCGATACATCGTGTCGGGAATATCGGCCTGCACACAGATCCCGTGTGCGCCCACGATCTGCTCCGAGCCGATGCCGACGGTGGTGACGGCAAGTCCTGCGCGGCGGAGAAGATCCAGAGGGCAGAGCGCCTCGATCTCCTCAAATCCGTTTGCCAAAAACAGATAAATCATGCGTGTACTCCATTCTAAAGTTTTTTGCGGTCAGATCTTAGTCAGCCTTGCGTAGGTCGCCATCATCTTTTTGGTCCCCACGGTATCAAAGACGATCTCGTAAAGGGTATCGGCGCCCATCGGCTTGACCGAGAGCACCTCGCCCTCACCAAAGCTTGCATGTCTGACGCGATCTCCCGGGGAAAGGGTGGCAGGTCTTGGCTGTGCCGTCCTTTGCAGGGGGCGTCCGACGGTGATCTGCTCGCCGGTATTCCTTGGGCGTGCGGGTGTGCTTTGCGTTTGTGGCGCACTGTAATAGGTACGCACGGTCGGAGCTTGCGAAGAATCGTCGCCGTATCGGCTTCCATAGGAGAATCTTGATCCAAAGGAAGGTCCGCCCGATTGCTGGGAGCGATCGGTTTTCTCGATCAGGCTCTCGGGAATCATGGACGCAAAGCGCGAGATGGGATTGAACATGGTCTGCGAGTAGAGCAGACGCGAGCGTGTGTGCAGAATGTAAAGCTTTTTCTTGGCACGTGTCAGAGCCACGTACGCCAAGCGGCACTCCTCCTCCAGCTCACTGTCACCCGACATGATGGATTGCATGCCGGGGAAGATCCCGTCCTCCATTCCGGGCAGGAAGACGATGGGGAATTCGAGTCCCTTGGCGCTGTGGATCGTCATAAGCACGACGGCGTTTGCCGTTTCGTCATAGCGGTCCACGTCGGCAACCAGCGCGTTTTCCTCCAAGAATCCCGTCAGCGTCGGCTCCTCGTTTTCCTGCAGATATTCCAGAATGCCGGATTTGAATTCCTCAAGGTTCTGAACGCGCTCCTCCTCGCGACCTGCGTCGATCCACATCTGTCGGTAACCGGTCTTGTCCAGCATGCGCTCGTAGAGCTGATCCAAGGAAAGCGTTTTTGAGGCCTCACTCAACGAAAGGATCATGTCGGCAAATGCCAGCAGCGTGGGCGCGGAGCGGGAAAGGGCGGGGAATTGATCGGCACGCGAGATGACCGAGAACTGACTGCAGGAGAGCTCCTCTGCGATCTCCGCGATCGCCTCCAGGGTCCTTGCCCCCAGCTTGCGCTTGGGCTCGTTGATGATACGCATCAAGCGCGTGTTGTCGTCCTGGTTGTTGATCAGCTGCAGATATGCGACTACGTCGCGGATCTCCTTACGGTCGAAAAAGCGTGTCGCACCCAGCGTTCTGTGTGGGATCGCCGCGCGCGCAAAGGCTTTCTCAAGGCTGTTTGCTTGCGCGTTGGTGCGATAGAGGACTGCGACGTCACGGTAAGTAAGCTCCCCCAAGGACGCCTTTCCTCTGCCGCTGACAAGTCGCGTGATCTCGTCCGCGACGAATCTTGCCTCTGCGTTCTGGTCGTCGCAAAGTGTGATGGAGATTTTTTCTCCCGCACCCTGCTCGGTCCAAAGGCGCTTGCCCTTTCGTCCGCGGTTGGTGGAGATGACCGCGTTGGCGGCATCCAGAATGGTCTGCGTGGAGCGATAGTTCTGCTCCAGCTTGATGGTTTTGGTATCGGGGAAGGCGCGGTCAAAGGTCAGGATATTTTCGATGGTTGCGCCACGGAATTTGTAGATGCTCTGGTCGTCGTCGCCCACAACCATCAAATTTTTGTGTCCGCTCGCAAAGAGCTCGGTCAGCTTCATTTGCGCGACGTTGGTATCCTGAAACTCGTCGACGCAGACGTAGCGGAAGCGGTTTGCGTAGGCATCGCGCACGTCGGGGTGCTTTGCGAGCAGCAGGACGGTCTGCATGATGATATCGTCAAAATCCAGGGCGTTGGACTCGCGCAGGATCTGCTGATAGCTCTCATAGACACGCGCGATCTGCTTTTTGCGATAGTCTATCCCTGCACGCATGGAATATTCGTCGGGAGAGAGCAGCTCGTCCTTGGCGCGGCTGATGGCATTGATCACGGTTTTGGCAGGCAGGAGCTTTTCGTCGATGCCGATGCGTTGCATGGCGGCAAGGACGGTCTTTTTTCGGTCGTCCTCGTCGTAGATGGTAAAGCCGTCGCGGTATCCCATTCTCTCTCCGTGGCGGCGCAAGATGCGCATGCAGATCGAGTGGAAGGTGCCCGCCCAGATATCGGTGGCAACACCCTCCTCGCCGTCAAACATCTTGGCAAGTCGCTCCTTGATCTCGTTTGCCGCCTTGTTGGTAAAGGTGATGGCAAGCATACGGTAGGGCTCGCACGCCTGCGTCGCAAAGCGGGGCAGAACGTGCGCGTGCAGCTCGTCGGGAGAAAGCGCGACCGCCTGCTCCAGCTCCGTCACGGTCTGCTCGGAAAGGTCAAAGGGGACGTGCTCGCTTCCGTATGCGTCGCCGTAGCGAATGATGAAGGCGATGCGCTGTACTAAGACGGTCGTCTTTCCGCTTCCCGCGCCCGCTAAAATCAGAAGGGGATGGTTGACGGTAAAAACCGCCTCCCTTTGCTTGTCGTTGAGATTGGAATATGCTTTATCAAACAGCGCGCGCTTGGCGCGCAGATAACGTTCTGTGAGTGTTGGCATGGGTGCTTCCTTTCCAAAGAGTGCGATCACGAGCCAGCCGTCAGCTTGATGAGCAGACGGATGCTGTCGGGCTGATCCTTTGCCTCGTGAGCGGCGCGGTTGCGGTGGATCTCTCCGCATTTGGTGCAGTGATGCAGAATGACGTACCCCTTCTTGGGATCGGGCTCGACACGCACGGGCTCCATAAGACCCCCACAGGTGTTGGCGCGATCTCCGGGAAAGACGTCCACGTGGAGCGACCAGAGGCAGAAGGGGCAGTGATTGCGAGAGGTATATCCCAAGGGATGCACCTCCTTGCCGCAATGTCCGCAGATAAAGCCGTTGTCGTTTTTGGTAAATCGCTTTTGCTCCATGGTATCCTCCCGCGCGCAAATTTTCCTACTATAATACTATCATAAATCGCAAAAAAAGTCAACGGGTTTGCAGGGCGTGCGAATAAGTTTTTATCTGCAAAAAAACACGGAAGCTCCAAGGGGCACCTACCATAAATCAGTTTTTACTAACCGCAAATACAACAAAAGGAGTACGGGCAATTTTGTCTGTACTCCTTTTCACACTTCTTGCCCTGCAAGGTGTAGTGTGTTACACCTTATAGGTGTATTGTCGGGCGGTAAAGATTTTTAAGTGATATGCCTCGCACGGCTCGGCGTGATATTTTTGCTTTGCAAAAGTGATATTGCTCCGAGTTGCTTTGCAACTCTGTGGTCGCAGTGATATTCTATTCGCCTTTGTACCTTCAAACGCGCGTAGCGCATATCACTGCCGCAGGCAATATCACGCACGAAGTGCATATCACTCGCCGCAGGCGAATAGAGTTGGTGCACCTGCTTTATGGCAGGTGCACCAAGGGGAGCCTCCGTGCGGCAAATTGAAATTTGGGGATCAAACGCGGAACATCATATCGCCGTAGGTCGGAACGGGCCAGTGCTTGGAGGATGTCAATGCCTCCATCTCGTCCACGGCAGAGCGCAGCGCCGCCATGGCGGGGAGCACGCGATCTGCATAGCAGGCGGCTCTTTGCTTGGCATCGGGGATGCTTGCGGCGCTCGTTTCCTCCTCTTTCAGCGTCTGCATGGCGCGGTACGCCTCGGCATTGAGAGAGGACAGACGGCGGATCAGATCCTTCTCCATTTCGCAGGAGGCATCAGCGCATACTGCCTGCTTCTTTGCGGCGGTGTCGGCGATCTGCGCGATGTAATTCTCCACGGAGGGGATGTAGTCGCGCGACGCCATCACGATCATGGTCAGCGCCTCGATGTTGATGATCTTTGCGTAGTTTTCAAAATAGATCTCCTCGCGGGAGCGCATTTCGGTTTCGCTCATAACACCAAGCTCGGAGAAAAGACGCACGTTCTTTTCGTCCATAAAGCGCGCGTAGGCGTCGACCGAGGTAGGAAGCACGGAAAGTCCTCTTGCGCGTGCTTCGCTCTCCCAATCCTTGGCGTAGCCGTTTCCGTCAAAGAGGATGCGGCGGTGCGCGGTAAAGGTGTCCTTGATCAGCTTTGCGACGCAGGCGTCGAAGCTTTCCGCGCCCTCAAGCACGTCGGCAAACTGACGGAAGGACTCGGCGACAGCCGTGTTGAGCACGGTGTTCGGCATGGCAATATTCTGGGAGGATCCCACCATGCGGAACTCAAACTTGTTGCCCGTGAAGGCAAAGGGAGAGGTACGGTTGCGGTCGGTGGTGTCCTTGCGGAAGACGGGAACGGAGGGGATGCCAAGGTCGAGCATGCTCGCTTTTGCGCTGCGGTAGGCGGTTCCGTCCACGATAGAGTCGATCAGGGAGGAGAGCTCCTCGCCGACAAAGATTGAAATGATGGCAGGGGGTGCCTCGCCCGAGCCCAAGCGGTGGTCGTTTCCGGCATAGGCAACCGAGATGCGCAACAGATCCTGATAATCGTCCACAGCCTTGACGATGGCGGCAAGGATGAGAAGGAATTTCAGGTTTTCGTCCGGAGTCTTTCCGGGATCGAGCAGGTTCTTTCCGTTTGCGGTGAGCGACCAGTTGTTGTGCTTGCCCGAGCCGTTCACGCCTGCGTAGGGCTTCTCGTGAAGCAGACAGACAAGACCGTGCTTCTCGGCAATGCGCTTCATGTGCTCCATGGTCAAAAGGTTATGGTCGACCGCGATGTTCGCCTTGGAATAGATGGGGGCAAGCTCGTGCTGTGCGGGCGCTGCCTCGTTGTGCTTGGTTTTTGCGTTGATGCCAAGACTCCAGAGCGCCTCGTCCAGATCCGACATAAAGGCGGCGATGCGGGTCTTTAAGGGACCGAAGTAGTGATCCTCCAGCTCCTGGCCCTTGGGGGCGGGAGCACCAAAGAGGGTTCTTCCGGCATAGACCAGATCCTTGCGGCGGTCGTACATGGATTTGTCGATGATGAAATATTCCTGCTCGGCTCCGACGGTGATGTCAACGCGACGGCATTCGGTGTCCCCGAACAGACGGAGAATGCGGAGTGCCTGCGTGTTGAGCGCGTCCATGGAGCGAAGCAGCGGTGTTTTGGAGTCCAACGCGTCGCCCGTGTAGGAGCAGAACGCGGTGGGGATGTAGAGCGTGCCGTCCTTGACGAACGCGTAGGAGGCAGGGTCCCAAGCCGTGTATCCGCGCGCCTCAAAGGTTGCGCGAAGACCGCCCGAGGGGAAGGAGGAGGCGTCGGATTCACCGTGGATGAGCTCCTTGCCCGAGAACTCCATGACCACCTTGCAGGGGCCGATGGGGGAGAGGAAGGCGTCGTGCTTTTCGGCGGTCACGCCCGTCAGGGGCTGGAACCAGTGCGTGTAATGCGTCGCACCCTTCTCGACTGCCCAATCCTTCATGGCGTTTGCCACGACGTCCGCGATCGACGGGTCGATGGTGCGCCCCGTGGCGATGGTTTTGGTCAGGGATTTGTAGACCTCTCTGGGAAGTCGCTCGCGCATGACCTCGTCACCGAATACCATTGCACCAAACATGGTGGAGAGTGTTTTGTCCATATGCTTCCAAGCTCCTCTTTCATCAATGGGAAAAGGCGTCAAGGGATCAGACGCTTCTACCCGAATGTTACTGAATTCAGTTTATTATATAACACCGAAGGGGGCTTGTCAACAGTTTTGTCGAAAAAGAACGCTCATTTGTTCGAAAAAGCGACAAAAAGTGCTTGCATTTTGGAAAAATATATGGTATAATACCGATGGCAAAGAAGAAAAATCTTCTTAGCAACAAACAAATGTTCTACCCGTAGCGCAGCTGGATAGCGCGTCAGACTCCGACTCTGAAGGTCGAAGGTTCGAATCCTTTCGGGTAGGCCAAAAATCGACAAGTTTCGACAGAAGCTTG
>JAFVXH010000012.1 GCA_017501225.1 Clostridia bacterium | reverse complement strand
TTATGTTCAGCTACAGGTCGAGCGTTGAAGCCACAGCAGAATGGTGAGCCGTCGCAACCGATAGGAGCATCTGTGTGAGATCCACACGGGGGTGAGAGTCCCATGAGTCCAAATGCATGGACGGAAGGTGTGTTCCCATTGCTTGGGGGTGTTGAGGACAAATACAAGCGAAAAAACGATTGATACTAAAAACAAAACTAAGGCTATCGTTTTGCCCAAAGCATCACGATAGCCTTTTTACTTATCAGGAGAACTATATGAAAGATATAAAAAGAAGCGAAATCTACTTCGCAAATTTAGATCCCGTGATCGGGAGAGAACAAGGAGGTACTCGCCCGGTTCTCATTATACAGAATGATGTCGGGAATGAACACAGCGACACAATCATTGTTGCGGCAATCACAAGTAGCCAAACCAAAGCGGAGTTTCCTACACACGTATGGCTACATACAGAGTTTCTTGAAAAAGACAGTATTGTTAAACTCGAACAAATCAGGACAATAGATAAATGTAGGCTTTCTGATTGTGTGGGAAAGGTAGGAAAGAAAACCATGAGAAAAGTAAACCGAGCGATCGCCATCAGCCTCGGAATAGATAATAGGAGGAACAACGGCAATGAAAAAAATAGCCATATACATGAGGGTGGGAAATAAGGAACAGTTAGAACCCACCGAACAGCAGCAGAAAGAAGCAATGGAAAAAGTTGCACAGGAAATGCATTGCACTCTTACGCCGAGATCAAAACCTATCCCTACTCCCGAAGAACTTGAAGCCGAGGGATACGAGGTTGTCACTCTTTCGAGCGAGGATCAGGATGATGAAACTCCGACAATGAGCATGGGAGGTGGAATGTGATGAATGATCAAAACAACGCCGCTTTCGTTTATAGCGTTAATATGCTTCGTATGCTACTTGCGATGAACCTTATCAGCGAAGAAGAATACAAGAAAATCGTTGATATCAGTGCCGTTCACTACGGTGCTGAAAAAATATATGTCTAATATGAAAAATCTGCGCAAAAACGCTGGAAGTATTTGAACTCTTGTGGTATTGTTGTTGCTACCAAAAGGTAAATAAATAGCAAGGAAACACCTTGCGGAAGGAGGAAAAATGCAAATAACGGATATTACACCCAAACCCTTACAGAGCATGAGCAAAATTCGATTAGCCGCGTATTGCCGAGTATCAAGTAGTTCCGAAGATCAGTTGCATTCCTTCGCTACGCAAATTCGGTACTACAGCGAATACACAAAAAAGCATCCCGAGTATGAGTTAGTAGATATCTATGCGGACGAAGGTCTCACAGGAACGGATATGAGCAAGAGAACCGAGTTGAACCGTCTTCTGCGTGATTGCAAGCTTGGAAAGATCGACCGCATCATCACAAAGTCTGTCTCTCGCTTCGCAAGAAACACAGAAGAACTACTCATCACTCTGCGAATGCTCAAAGAAATCGGTGTCAGCGTTTACTTCGAGGAACAAGGCATCGACACGAACCAATTGAATATGGAAATGATTGTTACATTCCCCGGTATGGCTGCACAGCAAGAAAGTGAAGCTATATCGGGGAATGTTCGTTGGAGCATACAACGAAGAATGCAATCGGGCGAGTATAACTGCACCTACCCTGCATACGGATACGATTCGGTAGATTGCAAGCTCGCAATTAACGAAGAAGAAGCAAAGATTGTGAGAAGAATATTTGATCTCTACCTTCAAGGATTCGGAACACAACTTATAGCAACCATGCTGAATAAAGACGGCATACCAAGAAGAAAAGGTCAAGGAAAATGGTACAGGCACACCATCAGATATATCCTTACAAACGAACGATACATGGGAGATGCCTTGCTTCAAAAGAAATACTACACGGAAACGCTTCCGCATCGGTTGCTCACGAACAAAGGCGAAAAGCCTCAATACTACGTTGAAAACAGCAACGAGCCAATCGTAAGCCGAGAAACCTTCCAAGCGGTACAGGATCTACTGATGTGCAAAGGTGGTGAAGCCTACTCAAGAACTATCTACCCACTCACAGGAAAACTAAAATGCCCCGAATGCGGACACAACTTCCGCAGACAAGTGGTTGAAGGAAAAACCTATTGGTTGTGTAACGGCAGAGCCAAAGGTGACAGCGAGTGTAAAAGCAGACGGTTGCGAGAAGAAATGGTATACGATGCCTTCACACGGATGGCTTGCAAGCTCAAGGATAACTCCTCCTATCTAATAGGAACACTTATCAAGCAAATTGAGCAACTGCAAAGCAAAGCAAGCAAATCCCAAGAGCGTATACGGCAAATCGATAAAGAGCTTGCGGATCTCGGAGCAAGAAACCTTGTCATCGCAAGGCTTCACTCAAGCGGTGTGCTAAACGCCACCGACTACTCCACTCAAACCGCAGAACTCAACAATAAGATCACCGAGCTTCGAATCGAACGAAGAAAGAAACTTGCCGAGGATGAAGATGACGAGCTTCTCGAACAGCTCAAGGATCTCGAAGAAATGCTTGCGGAATATCTTCCGCAGGGCGAGTTTGACGAAAGACTCTTCGAGGGCATCGTCGAAAAAATAATGGTCGATGACAATACAAAAATCACATTCAAATTAATCGGCGGTGTGGAACTCACCGAAAAAATAATCGAGAAAGGAAGGTGCAAAAGCCTATGAAAAACAGAAACATCCCCTACGGATACTGCTACAACAACGGAACGATTATAGTTCATCCAACCGAGTCTGCCATCGTAGGCGAAGTATGCCTTTCCTATCTCGAAGGACAATCGCTCCTCAAGATCGCCGAATGGCTAAACGAGAGATTAATCGAATACCTGCCCGGTATCTACGGTTGGAATAAGGCGAGAGTCAAACGCATCCTCGAAGATGAAAGATACCTCGGAACAGACTCGTATCCAAGGCTTATAAGCGAGGAAATGCATACTGCAATCCAAGGCATTAAGAACGGAAGAAACACGCAAAAAGAAACGGATAGAAAAGCCGAAATATACCAACTTACAACTCCCATCCTCTGTCCGATATGCCAAAGCAAAATGAAACGCCGATTCGATAGCAAGAGAAAGTGCCAAACACGATGGATGTGCGAGAACCTCGAGTGCCGAATCGGAATTGATAAAGATGATACCGAGCTGCTTCAAGATATTACAGAAGCAATGAACTACTTAATAGACCACCCCGAATTGGTTCACGAGGTTGCTCCCGAAGCAATTGAGCCAAGCATCGAAACACGCAAAATAAACAACGAAATCGCCCGAATGCTCGAGAATATCGAGGTGGATAGAGATGCGATCCGCAAAAAGATGCTTGAAGCCGTGTCGCAAAAATATCAAGACATAGATTCAGCAGCCTATACAACGCAAAAGCTGAAAGCTGATCTGAGTAGCATGGAGAAGCTTGAATCCTTCTCCGCAGTAACAACCGAAAAAATAGTAAAGGCAATTATCCTCTATAACAACAAAACAATAGCATTCATACTTGAAAATGACCAAATAATCAGAAAGGAGTCAACGAATGGAAGCCACAGTAAGACCGAAGGTGGTACGAGTAATACCGCCGACAATTAATGTAAGCGAAAGCACCAAGCAAGAATATCGGCAAAAAAGAGTCGTGGCGTACTGCCGAGTATCAACTAAGCAAGAAGAACAGCTCAACAGCTACGACGTGCAGAAACGCTACTACACCGAGCGAATTAACAGCGAACCCGATTGGACACTCGTGGCAATATTCGCTGACAAAGGAATCACGGGTACAAGCGTTAAGAAACGTGAGGAATTCAATAAAATGATCCGCCTCTGCAAGCGTGGCAAGGTGGATATGATAATCACAAAATCGATATCACGCTTCGCAAGAAATACCGTAGATTGCCTTAAATACACAAGAATGCTGAAGGATATCGGTGTGGACGTGTACTTCGAGGAACAAGGTATTCACAGCACACAGCCCGGTGCAGAATTTTACATCACCATATACGGTTCAATCGCTCAAAGCGAATCCGAAAACATAAGCGCCAACATCAAATTCGGTAAGGCACAATGTGCGAAAGAAGGAAAGGTATACTTCCACTACAAGAACTTCCTCGGATATCGCAAAGGAGCTGACGGTCAACCCGAAATCGTACCCGAAGAAGCGGAAACCATAAGGTTTATTTATGAGAGCTACCTATCTGGCGACAGCTTCGGCGGTATCATAGCAAAGCTCAAGGAACGTGGAATTCTATCGCCGAGTGGTAAAATCGAATGGCAGTACTCCACAATTCAATCCATACTCTCCAACGAAAGATACAAAGGCGATGCCATTATAAACAAGACATACATCGTGGATTGCATATCCAAGAAGGTCAGAGTAAATAACGGTGAACGCCCCAAATACTATGTAGAGAACAACCACCCTGCAATCATCGATGCAATAACCTTCGCAAGAGTTCAAGAGGAACTTGCAAGAAGAACTTCAAAGACCAAGGTGAAGCAGGTTGGAACAAAGACCGAGCAAGGAAAATACTCAAGCAAATATGCCTTGACCGAGTTGCTTGTCTGCGGAGAATGCAAAACGCCCTACCGCAGATGCACATGGACAATCAAAGGCGAAAAGCGATATGTGTGGAGATGCATCAACCGCCTTGACTACGGCAAGAAATACTGCCATGAGTCACCAACGGTCGAAGAAACCACTCTGCACGAAGCGATCATGAGAGCAATTCAAAAGACGGCTCAAATGAATATCGACGTGTTAAAAACACTCAAGCTTCACATCGGAATGGCACTGAACGGCGAGGAATCCGTAGATAAAACATTCGAAATACAGGTCAGAATCGCAGAGATCGATGCCGAATTTTCAGCCATGCTCAAGACGATATCCTCCGATACCGTCGGCGAGTTCGATGAAAACAAGGTGAGAGAGCTGATGGATGAAAAAAGCGAGTTGCAACGCCAACTCGCAGATATCACGGAAACCAAACAAAAGAGAGAAACCACCGAGTCTCGACTTGACGAAATCTTCACGGTGATCGAGGGCTTAAAGAACCGCCCCATGGAGTATGACGATCAGGTCGTAAGGCAAATAATCGAGTGCATAGTGGTCGAGTCAAAAGACCGCATAAAGGTAATATTTATCGGAGGATTGGAGGTGACCGAAGAACTGCTTACCGAATAACCCGTGAGGTTCAAATCCCGTAAGCAAAATGGCAAAAATATCTTTTTTATAGCCCTTGCACAAAAAAGAACAGACACCCCATGGGTGTCTGTTCTTTTTTGCTCTGCGAGCGAGATTTTGAATTGCCACCACGACCTCCGGCAGCCGCAGGCGGCGGAGGGAGTGGGTGAGCAAGCAAAAAGGATTGAGTATCCTTTTTGCGCCGCGATACCCCACAAAGCAAGGAGAAATGAAGCAAGGCTGTGCTTTGCGCGCATTTCGACTATGCGACTGGGGAGGGCAATGAAAAATCCCACCCCCGCAACCCAAAAAATTCCTCGGACTTGTTCCGAGGATATTTTTTTACTTCTTCACTTTTCACTTTTCACTCTTCACTCTTCACTTTTCTCTTCCTCCACCGAGGAATTTTTTTGGAGGTAATAAGTAATAGTGAATAGTGAAAAGGTATTAGATGTAGCTTTTCTCCTCCGCCTTTGGCGCTTTGGTCGAAAAGCATTGATTTTTAGTTAAAAATGTGATAAAATTAACCTTGCTTAGATGCAAGACATACTTTCGCAACAATCCCCCGAAAACCGAGGGCGAAAAATATGCTTATGACATTATTCAAAAGGCGTATTGGATAAATGAGAAGAAGATAGAAATGCTTGATTTTGTGAAAAATAAAAAGTTATTGAGTGATTATTATAATTACCTCAACAAATACCCCAAAGAAAGGTGATATCCATATGAGCTGGCAAGAATATTCCAAGATTATTCAAGAAGAGTATCACATAGAAAGCGATGACACCGTAATTAAAATTCCTTTTGAAAATATACTTGAAGTTACCCCAAAAGAGCTGATTTTCAAAGACAATAAAGGTGAAATACAAAAGATTTTTCTTGAAGATTGTGCGCGAAACTTCCGAGAAGCTTTTGGACTATTAGACACCGACACAACCGATAGAAAAGTTAAGGGTATTGGTGGAAGATATTCCGCAAGATCGAATGGCTTCTATGAATTATTCACTGATAATCATCATATCCGATTTTGCAGAACAACAAAAACAACTCCTTTTAAAAACTTTTTGATGAGAATCGGCTGGAATGCGTATTCAAAAGATGATTCAGATTTTTGGTCATTGGAAAAGCGACTTCGCGCTATAGGGTATTCAACAATGGATTTAACATAGTGGCATCTATTAAGGAAGCACAACACAAAACGAAGGCACCCATCAGGGTGCCTTTTCGTTTTGGTTGCAGAGCGTTCCTTGCAAATACAACTCGCAGTTGTATCAAAAGCAAATCAAACTTGCTTGTTTTTTGGGAGAAGCCATTGTATAATGAAGAAGAACAAACAAGGAGGCGCAAGCATATGAATATCGGAACTTCCATTCACAAAATCAGAAACGATGCAAAGCTCACACAGGCACAGCTTGCCGAGATCGTCGGAGTATCCCAGCAATCCGTTCAAAAATGGGAAAGCGGTACCGCTACCCCCGACCTTGACAAGATCATCCGACTCGCAAAATATTTTGACGTATCTCTGGATTCTTTGGTCCTTGGGAACGACAGCCGCGCCGTTGCGGAAATGACGGGAGCAGATCTGATCGAGCCACAGTATCAGATCGTTCAGGATCAGGAATTCTACGCCTCCAATCTCGCAACCGAATATCAGCAATCCATCGACGAGGGGCTGGATATCGAGGTGTATAAGGATCTCTTTTCCGCGGTTTCCCGTTTGCCCAAAAATGAGATCAAAAAGAAATTCGGAGATGCGTTGTTCGATCTTGTGCGCACCGCCAAGCAGCGCGAGGGATACCGATACGTAGAGCCCTCCACGCTGGAGCAGATCAAAAGCCTGCGCCGAGGCAACGACAATATCCTTCCCTTTGACGAGGACGCTCTGGAGGAGAAGATCAGCGGCGCGTGGCGAGGCAGAATCGCCGGCTGCATGCTTGGGAAGACGGTCGAGGGCGTGCGCACCAACGAGCTTCACCCCTTCCTGAAGGAAACCGGGAACTTCCCGATGTACCGCTACATTCAAAGGACCGATCTGACGCAGGAGATCCTGGATAAATACACCTTCCGATTCTCCGCAAGATACTATGCCGACAGGATCGACAGCATGCCCGTCGATGACGATACCAACTACACCGTGCTGGCGCAGGAGCTGATCCAGAGCTTTGGGAGAGATTTTACCCCGCTTGACGTTGCCACCAACTGGCTCAAATATCAACGAAAGGCGGGGTACTGCACCGCGGAGCAGGTCGCGTTCTGCAATTTCATCAAGGGCTTTGCGCCTCCCCAATCTGCGATGTATCAGAATCCGTACCGTGAGTGGATCGGCGCGCAGATCCGAGGCGATTACTACGGCTACATCAATCCTGGCAATCCCGCGCTTGCCGCGGAAATGGCGTGGAGAGATGCCTCGATCTCTCATATTAAAAACGGCATTTACGGTGAAATGATGATCGCTGCTATGATCGCTGCCGCTGCCTCCACAAACGATATCGAGCAGATCGTGTCCGCAGGTCTTGCACAGATTCCGTGCACCTCCAGACTGTACGAGGAGATCACCTCGGTTCTGGAAGGATTCCGAAGCGGCACGTCGCAAACGGCTTGCTTTGAAAGCATCCACGAGAAGTATGACGAATATACCCAGCACGGCTGGTGCCATACCAATTCCAACGCGATGATCGTGGTTGCGTCCTTACTGTACGGCGGCGGAGATTTTGGGAAATCGATCTGCATGGCGGTGGAAACCGGCTTTGATACCGATTGCAACGGCGCAACCGTCGGCTCGATCCTCGGCATGGCAAACGGGATCCGCTCGATTCCCGAATGCTGGACCAAGCCCTTCAACGATACTCTGCACACAGGGCTTTACGGCTTCGAAACCGTCAGAATCTCCGATCGCATCGCGCGCACGCTTGAGCATATCAAAAAATAAAATGCCTCCGAAAAGGGAGGATAACCATGGATCCTTATGTGCAGAACGGAAAAAGCGTCCCGTTCGTTTGCGTGACGCGGCGCGCCGCTTTGCGCAAGACTTTTCGGGGTGAGCCTACGGCCCTGATACCTGAAAGAGCATGTTCGCATCTCTTGACAATATCGGCGACTTTGACATGCTTTCATTTTGACTTTGTGTTGAAAATACACCGTCTGTGTGGTATAATATGAAAAAACAATAGACGGAGGAAAACAAATGAAGATTGCTTTTTTTGATGCCAAGCCCTACGACAAACCCTCCTTTGACAAATATAGCGCGGAGTGCGGGCTGGATATCAAATACTTTGAAACCAAGCTCAACGAGGATACCGTGGAGCTGGCGGCGGGATACGATGCCGTTTGCGTCTTTGTCAACGATACGGTCAACGCTCCCGTCATTGACCGCTTGCAGGAATTGGGGATCCGTATCGTGGCGCTTCGGTGCGCGGGATTTAATAACGTTGATATGAAATACGCATTCGGTCGCGTTCACGTGCTTCGCGTGCCCGCATACTCGCCCTATGCTGTTGCCGAGCACACCGTGGCAATGCTCCTGACCTCGATCCGCCGCATCCACAAGGCATATATCCGCACCAGGGATTTCAATTTCAGCCTTGCGGGGATGACCGGCTTCGACCTGCACGGAAAGACGGTTGGCGTGATCGGCACCGGACGCATCGGGCGCGTGTTTATCGATATTTGCCGCGGCTTTGGCATGCGGGTGCTTGCATATGATAAGTACCAAGCCGCAGGGCTTGATAACGGAGATACGGTCAAATACGTATCTCTTGACGAGCTCTTCCGCGGCAGTGACATCATATCCCTGCACTGTCCCCTGACCGAGGAAACGTACCACGTCATCGACGAACGGGCGATTGACGCATGCCGTCGCGGAGTCGTGATCCTGAACACCTCGCGAGGCGCTCTCGTTGACGCCGAGGCTCTGCTGGCGGGCATCAAATCCCGAAAGGTGGGTGCGGCATGCCTTGACGTTTACGAGGAGGAGGCGGATTTCTTCTTTGAGGATTTTTCGGGACATATCATCGAGGACGATACCCTTGCGCGCCTGATATCCATGCCCAACGTGATCGTGACGTCGCATCAGGCATTCCTGACCGAGGATGCGCTTTCCAACATCGCGCAAACGACGGTGGAGAACATCCGATCTCTCGTTCAAAACGGTCAATGTGAAAACGAGGTATGCTACCGTGGCGGGCAGGCGGAGGATTGCAAGAGCGGAAAATGCTTCTAAGCGTCGGAAAAACGCAAAAAGCAGATAGACAAAAGCGTGATGTTCTTAGCGGAGAAATCATAAAATATTGACATACCCACGGTAGGGGCGAACTGTGTTCGCCCGCGGGCGTTCAAAGAACGCCCCTACGGATAAGAAAAAATTGATCCGCAGTAAACAAATAAGTAACCCCAACAGATTTTTAAAAGTCTGTTGGGGTTTTCGCAATATTGATTTGGCAAACTATTTTATTAAACCTTTCAAAAAGTGTTTATTCCATTTTCTTCGGTAAAAGGATATTTCATGAGCAATTAGCTTTTTACTATGCTTATTTCCATCAGCAAGAATAACAGGTATATTATGCAGGGCGTCTTTTAAATCGTAAATTCTATCTGGATTGGGTTCTTTTAAGCAATTTAATAACTCTTCAAACATAACGGAAAGAATTTGATATGCAAAATCATCTTTTATAATTTTGACACCATATGTATAAACATTTTTAATCTGTACCCATTGCCATTCTTCATATTCTTTTAGTTCATTGACCTCGGACAAAGTATTACGGATAATATTCATCTCAACCGTGTTATCTTTTTGCTTGGTATCGATCACATCTTTGATTGCATTTGACACGGCATAGTCATATTTCAGACTGTTTGATCGCATCAAAACAATAGACCAATATATGTCATAAAAATCATAATTTGATAGTAACATAATTATTTCTTCAATCCTATACGTATTTTCTGTTTTATCGCCAGTTTCGCCTTTGTTTAACAAACGCATCGGGCAAAGCCCATACCCCTATTGTTGAGCGCATCCTAAGGCTCTCCCTCTGGGAGAGCTCCCGACGGAGTCGGGTGAGAGGGGACATCATTGCGACCATTTGCCCTCTCCGTCGGCTACGCCGCCACCTCTCCCGATGGGAGAGGCTTTTGCGCTAACACCATTATATCAAAAATCTGCAGAGAAAACAAGTATTTTCTCTGCAGAAATTTTGCGCCTACTATTTCTCCGTTAAGAACAACAGAGTAATGCCTATCTGCTTTTTCTTATCCCCTCCACGCTCCGATCAGGCGGAAGACCTGCTCAGCGGTGTCGGCGAGATTGCTGTGTGCGTTGTCACAGTCCATTGCTTCCTCCAGCGTGCAGGGGGTGCGCAGGATCGGGAAGAACGCGTCGATCCCGTGCTCGTTGCAAAGACCTGCGCCGCTTGCAACGCAGCCCGAAAATGCGACCACGGGCTTTTCGTATTTCTTGGCAAGCCTCGCGACGCCGATGGGCGCTTTCCCCATATAGGACTGCCCGTCCAGGCGCCCCTCGCCCGTCACGACGACGTCGGCGTCCCGGATCAGCTCCTCAAGCCCCGTTTGTTGCGTCACGAGCTCGACACCTGATTGCAGCTTGGCACCGAGATAGGAAAGGAATGCAAATCCCAATCCACCCGCAGCCCCGGCCCCCTCGGTGTTGGCATTCGATTGCGGCAGGACCTCTTGCGTCAGCTCCGCATAACGCGCAAGGGATGCGTCCATTGCTTTGATGACCTCGGGCGTCGCGCCCTTTTGCGGACCGTAGACCGCACTGCATCCGTTCTCTCCGCAAAGCGGATTCTTGACGTCGCACGCCACGAGGAATTCGCACTCCGAAAGATTGGGGAGCGCTCCGTCCGTACGGATGGAGGCGAGCTCGGCAAGTCCCTTGCCGCCAAGGGAAACGGGCGCGCCCTGTGCGTTCAGGAATTCAAAGCCGAGCGCGGTGAGCATACCGATGCCGCCGTCGTTGGTGGCACTGCCGCCAAGCCCTATGATGAATTTGCGGCATCCCTTCCTTATGGCGTCCGCGATCAATTCGCCCACGCCGTAGGTGGTCGTGCGCATTGGATCGCGCGCTTCCTTGGGGATCAGGGGAATGCCTGCCGCCGCCGAGATCTCGATCACCGCGGTTTCGGTTTTCGGAATATATCCGTAATAGCCCCTGACGTGCTCACCCAAGGGGCCGCACACGGGGATGGTGTGAACGATGCCGCCCGCGGCGGATACGATGGCATCCATCGTGCCCTCGCCGCCGTCTGCTAAGGGAGAGATGCGCACGTCCGCGTCGGAAAAGACGCGAAGGACGCCCTCCTTGATCGCTTCTCCCGCCTCAAAGGTGGAAAGGCTTCCCTTAAAGGAGTCGATTGCAACGGTTACTTTCATAATTCAACCTTCCTTTTTTGCTTTGACAATGACGGAAACGCCGTCCGGAATGGCGGCGATCCTGACCTGCTCCTTGCCAAGGAGCTGCTTTGCGAGCTTCAATGCGCCATCAATCGAGTGCGCGGGATGCATGTGCATGCTCCTGACGGTATCGTCGGGCATTTCCGACACGTAGACCACGTGCGCGTGCTGCAGGATGCGCAGAAGGATCTGCGTCTGCCACTGATCGGGCACGGTCTGTCCGCGGTCGCGCGAAAGAAAGATGCGCATCGTTTTGTCGATGTCGGGCTCATCTGCGAGCTGATGGTAAAAATGATCGCCGCCGATGCCGTCACCCGATGCCGCGAGCATGATGATGACGCCGCCCGACCTCACGGTTGCCTCTGCCGCCGTCATGCCCTTGACCGCCTGATACATGTTCTGATCGAGGGGGTAGCCTCCGTTGGTGGTGATGACGATGTCGGCATCCACTGCGTCGACGCCGCAGAGCGAGGAAAGAAATTCGGTTCCCGCGCCGTGCGCCGCGAAGGGATCGCCCGCTGTGGCGAAGATGACCTCCTTCTCGGCATTGAGAACGACGTTGACGATAAATTTCAGATTTGCTTGCTTTGCCGCCCATACCATGTCGCGGTGAATGGGGTTGCCCTCCAGGATCCCCGTGCGCGCGTGCTCGTCGGCAATGAATTCCGAGCAGTGGTTGGCAAGCACCGTGGATCTGCCTGCCACACCCGGGAGCACGCTCTTGCGTCCGCCCGAATAACCCGCGAAGAAATGCGGCTCGATAAAGCCCTCCGAGATGAGAAGATCGGCGTCAATGGCAAGACGGTTGATCTCGCATGCACCGCCTGACGGTAGTGTGCCGATGTTAACGAGATTTTCGCGCTCGTCACAGTCATGGATGACGATATGCTCGTGCGCGACGATCTCGGCACCGAATTTTGCGACCAGCTCATCCTTGGTCGTTCCGCGGTGACAGCCCGTGGCGATCAGAATGGTGATCTTGGCATCGGGATTGCCTTTGCGCACCTCGCGCAGCATCGGCGGGATGATGAGCCTGCTGGGGACGGGGCGCGTGTGGTCGCTTGCGATGATGACGATATTGTTCTTTCCCTTTGCAAGCTCACAAAGGGGAGGGGAGCCGACGGGATTTGCCAACGCCTGCTCAATCAGCGTATCTCCCTCCTCCGTGGGAACGTAGTCCTCGATGGAGGAGGTCAGAAGCCCTGCCAGCTCGCGCTCGTCAAACAGATGGGATTTCTTGGTTTTTCCGTATGGGAATAAGATTTCTTTCATAGAATTTCTTCTCTCTTTGTTATTTTCCGATGGGATAACCCTTGGAATAGCTCCTTCCGGGCTCCAGCTCCTCACCAAGCAGCTCGGATACCGTGACGACGTCATAGCCCGCTTCGTCAAGGCGCGCGAGCAGAAGCACCACCGCCTCGTATGTATTTTCGTAGATATCGTGCATCAGCACGATGTCGCCGTCCTCCAAGGACGCCATGATGTTATCCACGATGGCGTTGATCTGATCTGCATCCCCCGCAGGATTTTTGTATCTCCAGTCGTTGGAATCCACGCTCCAGAGAATGATCGAATAGTCGCTCGTTCTTACGCGATCCTGCGTGATCCTGCCGCCTACGGGGCGCATCAGGCGCACGTTGTAATCGGGTGCGACCTCGTGGATCGCCGCAAGCGTGCTGTCGATCTCATAACGATAGATCTCGTCCGAGCAGGTATCGTAGTAGTACTCGCTGCCGGTTCTGTGCGTATAGCCGTGAATGCCGATCTCATGCCCTCCGTCCAGAATCACGGGAATGGTTTTTTTGCCGTTGTACTCGGTTCCGTCGATGCGATTTCCGACAACGAAAAACGTGGCGTGATAGCCGTATTTTGCAAGCTCTTCAAGAATGTCCTGCGTGCGCACGTTGTGAGGCCCGTCGTCAAAGGTCAGCGCGATACGTGGGCGCGTCGGGCGCATGGCAGGCACGTCGGGGGCAGTGGATTCCTGCGTCGGCTCCTCCAGCGTGCCGACGGCACTTCCGCACCCCGAAAGGCAGAGAGCCAAGCACAAAAGAAGCGTGAAAACTCGAATGAAACGGCGCATAAATTCCTCCTTCCCGACAAGGCACGGATTTCCAAAACAGAAAAAGCCTCCCGGCGCTTCCATTATATCACAGCATGTGACAAATATCAAGCGCGCGGGAGGCGGTTCTGAAAATATTTTTTGCGTTTTTTGACCGCTTTTGCGAAGATTTACTCGGAGAGCGCACGCTCCAGGACGCGCACGCATTCCTCCAGGATCTCTACGTCGGTGGGGGAAAATCGGTTCAATATCGGGCTGTCGATATCAAGCACCCCAAGGAGCGAGCCGTTTGCGTACATAGGAATGACGACCTCGGATGCCGAAGCGGTATCGCAAGCGATATGTCCCGGGAAGTCGTGAACGTTGGGGACGCACAGCGTCTTTCCCTGAACGGCGGCACTTCCGCATACGCCGCGTCCCATGGGGATCTCAATGCACGCGGGCTTGCCCTGAAAGGGACCTAAGATCAGGCGATCGCCCTCCAAAAGATAAAAGCCTGCCCAATTCAGATCGGGCAATCTGTCAAAGAGTAGTGCCGAGGCGTTGGCAAGGTTTGCGATGCGATGGGGAACGCCCTTTGTCAGCGCGGAAAGCTCGGCAAGAAGTGAGGTGTTCGATTCCATAAAGCTCCTTTCGGGATTGTTACAGCAATCCCAGCTGCTCAGAAAAATCGCGTACAAGACCGATGTATTTTTCCTTGTCGGTCAGATAGCAAAGCCCGTGTCCCGCATCTGCGAACAGGTGACGGGTGACAAGCTGTGGATTTGCGTGAGGTACGCCCTCGCTCATGTGTGCGGGAACGAAGCGGTCATCGTCGCCGTGCATGATGAGAATGGGGACTGTCGCGTGCCTGACCGCCTCCTCTGCCGTAACGGCACAGACGTCAAAGCCGCCGAACAGGCGCGCGCCCAGCGCGATGAGAGGGAAGACTGCCCACGAAGGATAGTGCATCTTTTTGGCTACGTCCAGAATAATATCCTTCGGGGAGGAGTAGGGGCAATCCGCGACGATGCCCTTGACGTTGACGGGCAGCTCGAGCCCGCTTGCCATCAGCACGGTAGCGCCTCCCATCGAGATGCCGTAGAGGAGGATGGGGACGTCGTCACCGAAGCGCGTGATCGCATAGTCGATCCAGCTTTTGCAGTCTATACGCTCCTTGATGCCAAAGGAAATGACCTTACCCTGACTTTCTCCGTGCGCGCGCTCATCAATGAGCAGCACGTTATGTCCCATTTCCATACCTGCCATGGCACCGCCGCAAAAATCGCGCAGGGCGTGCCCGCGGTATCCGTGGAAGCAGATATCCAGGGGCGCTCCGTCCTTTACGTGGTAGTATCTTGCCGCAAGACGCAAGCCGTCGTGCGAGGTGATGTACACACGCTCACAGGGGATTTTTTCCATACGGTCCACCATCGCGATCATCCTGTCCCGTACGGCTTGGTATTGGGGCTTTTCGGCGGGGATGCTGCGGGGATCGTACCGATCTCCGTGCGGAGAATAAAAGGTGATGTCGAACGCCCATCGGGACGCGACAACGGTCAAGATGGCGATTGCGGCAAGTGCCAGGCCGATCCAAACAAACGGCATGGGGTGCTCCTTTCCAAGATATAATCGATACCATTATTGTATCACGAATTTGCAGTCGCGTCAAGAAAGGAAGCGACAAAAAAGTCCAATTTGTTTAAGACAAATTGGACTTTTGCCGTAACGTAACGCTGAGCTGGAAGCGCCGCCGTTGCGGTCCTGTGTATTGGATCAATCATCAAGCGTTTGCAGCATCATTGTTTGTTTTCCTTTGCGGTATTGATAGACGCAATCAAAATTCTTTTTATTTCAACACATCTGTCCAGAATTGTTTGATCGTGATAATATCCACTTTCGATCAAAAGCTCAAGCCAATACTCCGTTTCAGAGCATTCCTTGAGAGCAATCTGTAATTTTGCCACGAAGTCCGCTTTCCCGTGAGCGTAGAATGCTTCACGAATATTCGCACCAATGCTCGTTCCCGCGCGCAAAAACTGATTGATCAGCGCACTTTCGCACTTCGCCTCTCTCAGTACTTTGCAAACACGAATAACCTCTAATGCAAACGTTTTTGACTTGATCATCAGAGGACTTTCGGACATATCACATACCTCCTTTTGAAGTGAATCCATGAATACCATATAACCTATTACTTTTCAACCCATATAATAAAAAGTGCTTTTCGCTTCAGCGAAAAGCTACCTTACTTCTTCACTATTCACTATTACCTATAACCTTGCCAAAAATCTCCTCGGACGGATTTAGTGAAAAGTGAAGAGTGAAAAGTGAAAAGTGAAGAGTGAAAAGTGAAAAAGTAAAAATCTCCCCGAACTCCGTCCGGGGAGATTTTTGGTGGGAGATGGTGGATTCGGACCACCGAAGCGTAGACGCAACAGATTTACAGTCTGCCCCCTTTGGCCACTCGGGAAATCTCCCATATAACCGTCCACGAATGCAGAAGCCTTACAGCCGTGGACAATTTGGAGCTGGTGATCGGAGTCGAACCAACAACCTGCTGATTACAAATCAGCTGCTCTGCCATTGAGCCACACCAGCGGAACGTGCTGCCCGCATCGGAACGTGAACATTATATCACGGAATGGATATTTTGTCAAGGGCTTTTTGAAAAAAAATAAAAAATTCCAAAACATTTCTATGCTTTCGTTTTTTGCCTTCCGGCGCAAGGGAAAACGGGGAATCAAAGAGGGGAAGACCGATGCGGCCCTCCCCTGTTTTGGAAGCAGAGTCAATTAAGCGAGCTCTGCAAAGTACTTGATGGTGCGAACCATCTGGCTGGTGTAGGAGTTCTCGTTGTCGTACCAAGAAACGACCTGAACCTGGTAGGTATCCTCGTCGATCTTTGCAACCATGGTCTGGGTTGCATCGAAGAGAGAACCGTAGGTGATGCCGATGATATCGGAGGAAACGAGCTGCTCCTCGGTGTAACCGAAGGAAGCGGAGGATGCAGCCTTCATAGCGGCATTGATGCCCTCCTTGGTGATATCCTTGCCCTTAACGACTGCTACGAGCAGAGTGGTAGAGCCCGTGGGAACGGGAACACGCTGAGCGGAGCCGATGAGCTTGCCGTTGAGCTCGGGAATAACCAGACCGATTGCCTTTGCAGCACCGGTGGAGTTGGGAACGATGTTGATTGCTGCAGCACGTGCGCGGCGGAGGTCACCCTTTCTGTGGGGGCCGTCCAGAACCATCTGGTCACCGGTGAAAGCATGAACGGTGGTCATGATACCGGACTGGATGGGAGCGTAGTCGTTGAGTGCCTTAGCCATGGGAGCCAAGCAGTTGGTGGTGCAGGATGCAGCGGAGATGATCTGATCGTCTGCGGTCAGGGTGTTCTCGTTGACAGAGAATACGATGGTCTTCAGATCGTTGCCTGCGGGTGCGGAAATGACGCACTTCTTAGCGCCTGCCTTGATGTGAGCCATAGACTTCTCCTTGGAGCAGTAGAAGCCGGTGCACTCCAGAACGACGTCGATCTTCAGCTTCTTCCAGGGAAGGTTTACAGCGTCCTTCTCTGCGTAGATCTTGATGGTCTTGCCGTCAACGGTGATGGTACCTTCCTCGTCGTTTGCGCTGACCTCGTGGTTGTATCTGCCCTGAGCAGAGTCATACTTGAGAAGGTGAGCGAGCATAGAGGGCTTGGTGAGGTCGTTGATCGCAACAACCGTGTAGCCCTTTGCACCAAACATCTGACGGAATGCCAGACGGCCGATGCGACCGAAACCGTTAATCGCAACTTTTACATTTGCCATGGAAAATTCCTCCGTTTAATAACATTATTTTTTTTGATTTCCATTGTTTTGCATCTTATATTATAGTAGATTTCTTCCAATTATGCAAGGGGTTTGCCGAAATTTTATCAATTTTGTAACATTCACTTTATTTTTTACCGCCGTCGCGGTTTTGTGTGTGCATTATGCAAAAAAGAAAACGAAAGCGGGAGGGGGATTTTTCCCCTCTCCCGACGGTTATTATTTGCTGCTTTGCTCAAATCCATGCACAAAGCCCGCGACGTCTGCCGAGCAGACGTCGCCTCCGACGACGCGGTTGCGGTAAACCAGCACGTTTGCGTATACCGTGCCCTCGTAGGACGGGTAATTCTCAATCGCGAGCGTGTATCTTGTGACCTCCTTGCCGCGGTATTTGGAGAGGTTGAGCCCCTGCGCCTTCTGCATCTCGTTATAAGCGGCAAACACCTTGTCAAATTCCTCGGGGATGGTGACGGTCTGTACCTCCACGGCGCTCCCCGATGCCTTCCAGCCGAACTGCGAGAGGAAGGTGACGACGTCCTCGGCGGTTTTGATCTTTTCGTAATTGTAGGTCTGCCCGTCAGGGCTGGCGGAGGCCTGAGAGGAGATGGCATAGGTTGGGACAAAGGCGATGAGCGTGATGAGCACCGTCAGCGCCACGCAAACCACGCCGATCAGCCTGACGGTGCCTGCGCGAAGAGAATAAATAAACATAAAGCGTCCTCCAATTCATATATTTCTGCTTCAATATATGAACGGGTAGAACGCTTTATGAATCGTACAGGGAAATATCGATGTCCAACGTATCCGTCACGGAGTCCGCCTTGACGCCGTGCGAATGGGCGTACACGTTGTGCACAAGGCCGAACATCATAAAGGTGGCAAGCATCGACGAGCCTCCGCAGGAAAGGAAGGGAAGCGTGATGCCGATGACGGGGAGCATCGCAAAGCACATGCCGACGTTAAGGAGGATCTGAACGACCAGCATAGCACCCACGCCGACGCAGATCAGACCTCCGAAATCCGAATGCCCCGCCGATCGCGCGACCATAAAGATGCGGGATACGATGAGCATAAAGAGGATGATGACGACAGAGCCTCCGAGAAATCCGAATTTTTCGCAGACCGTCGCGAAGATGAAGTCGGTGTGCGAGGCGGGGAGGGGCTCGTAAAGAGAGCCTCCGAAAATTCCCTGCCCGAAGAATCCGCCCGCCGCGATGGCGTCGCGGCTCATCAGGGGCTGCATGCCCTTGCCCATGGGATCGAGCTCGGGGTAAAAGCCGATGATGATGCGCTGCTGCTGATAATCCTCAAGGCTTGCCCACAGGAATGGGGAAAGCAAGACCGCGAGGAAGAGCCCCGCCGCAAAATATCCGGGGTGAAGCCCTGCGCAAAAGAGCATGATGGCAATGATGGCACAGTAGATCAAGGCAACGCCGAGGTCGCCTGAAAGCAGGATCGGACCTACGACCGCTCCGGCGTGGAGCAGGAGCAGCAGGAGCGTTTTTGGCTTGTTGACGTCCTTTTGTACGGTGTAAAGATGCCTTGCAAAGGTACAGATAAAGGTGAATTTTACAAACTCCGAGGGCTGGATCATAAGCCCTGTGCCGGGGATGGTCAGCCAGCTGCGGTTTGCGGTTTCGCGATCCGCGCCCGTGCTGCCCCAGATCAGGGTGATCAGCAAAAGGATCACGGAGCCTACGAGCATTGCGATCCAGAGCTTGTCCACGATGACGCGGTAGTCGAGCGTTGAGATCAGGACGGTAACCACGATCCCGACGAAGAAGATAAAGATCTGCATGCGGAGCTTGGACATACCGAAGTTGTCCACTGCCCCCCAGATGGTCAGGATGCTGATGACGGAGAGCAGCGTGGCACAGAAAAACAGCACGGGATCAATGCCCTTGACGATAGATTTAACCTTACCGAACAGCTTATCCATGTGGCGCTCCTTTCCGTTTTGATTTGTAACAGAGAGGGGAAGAAAGGCCAGGCCTGCTTCTTCCCCCCAAAAAACTTAATACTGTCTGCCCCAGATGACCATGTGCTTTGCGGGCTTTCCGCAGCAAACGCAGGTATCTGCCAGATGCTCCTCAACGAAGGGGATGCAACGGGATTTGACACCGCCCGTGCGGTCCTTGAGCTCATCCTCGCAGGATGCGTCGCCGCACCACATTGCCTTGATATAGCCCTCCTTGTTGGCGGCAAGCTCCAAAAATTCCTCTGTGGTCTTTGCCGTGTAGGTGCGGTTCTGGCGGTTTTCGAGTGCGCGTTGATACAGCTCGTTGTGTACGCGGTCCAGAGCCTCCTGAACGCTCTCTGCAAGATTGTCAAGAGATACGACGGTCTTTTCTCTTGTCACGCGGCTGACCAGCACGCAGCTGTTGTTTTCAATGTCGCGCGGACCGATCTCCAGACGGAGCGGAACGCCCTTCATCTCATACTGGCTGAACTTCCAGCCGGTGGAGTTGTCGCTGTCGTCCAATTTGACGCGGAAGCGCTTTGCAAGCTCGCCCTTGATCTCGTTTGCCTTTTCCAGAACGCCCTCCTTGTGCTGTGCTACGGGAATGATCGCCAGCTGAATGGGAGCGACGCGAGGGGGAAGGATCAGGCCGTTGTCGTCGCCGTGCGTCATGATGATGGCGCCGATGGAGCGAGTGGATACGCCCCAGGAGGTCTGGTAAGGATATCTTTGCACGTTGTCGCGTCCGGTAAAGGTGATGTCGAACGCCTTTGCAAAGCCGTTGCCAAAGTAGTGGGTGGTACCGCCCTGAAGCGCGACACCGTTGTGCATCATGGGCTCGATGGTATAGGTTGCCTCAGCACCCGCAAACTTTTCCTTCTCGGTCTTCTGACCGGTGTAAGCGGGAATTGCCAGAGCCTCGGCATAGAAGTCCTCGTAGACCTTGAGCATTTGCAGAGTCTCCGCGCGTGCCTCCTCCTCGGTTTCGTGCATGGTGTGTCCCTCCTGCCAGAGGAACTCGGAGGTACGAAGGAAGGGACGGGTGGTTTTTTCCCAACGCACGACGTTGCACCACTGGTTGTAGAGCTTGGGCAGGTCGCGGTAGGATTGAATGACGTTTCGGAAGTGCTCGCAGAACAGCGTTTCGGAGGTCGGACGGACGCAAAGACGCTCACTCAGCTTGTTCTCACCGCCGATCGTGACCCATGCGCACTCGGGGGCAAAGCCCTGTACGTGGTCCTTCTCCTTTTGCAGAAGGCTTTCGGGGATAAAGAGGGGCATATACAGATTTTCGTGTCCAAGCTCCTTAAAGCGCGCGTCCAGATCCTTCTGGATGTTTTCCCAGATGGCATATCCGTAGGGACGGATGATCATGCATCCCTTGACGCCGGAATAATCTACCAATTCCGCTTTTTTTACTACGTCGGTGAACCATTGCGCGAAGTCCACGTCCATGGACGTGATCTGCTCCACCATTTTCTCGTTGTTCTTTGCCATGATCGTATCAAAACCTTTCTGTACAAGTCGTATCGCCTGATGAAGGCATAATCTTTCAATTATCCATTATAACGCATATGGTAAGCATTGTCAAGGCTTTTTTCCGCATTTTGGGGGATGATACTATCAAAGAAGACAAAAGGAGGAGAGAATGTCACACATTTATTTACACGGTGTTCGCATTGATAACCTGACGATGGAGCGCGCGCTCTCCCTTGCGTGTGAGCGCGCGGGGGAGCCCTGTTGGGTGGTCACGCCAAACGCCCTGATGCTGGATGCCTGCCGAAAGCATCCGGCCTATGCGGAGCTCCTCAACCGCGCATCACTTTCGTTGCCGGACGGTGCGGGTGTTTTGCTTGCCGCAAGGCATGCCAAAAGCCCCTTGCGAGAGCGCGTGGCGGGGATCGATTTTGGCGAGGGACTGATGTCCTTGGCAGAAAAGGAGGGCATGCGCGTCTTTCTGCTCGGCGGCAAGGAGGGAGTCGCCGCGCGCGCGGCGGAGCGGCTGCGAGAGCGTTATCCGCGTCTGCACGTTTGCGGCTGCTTCTGGGGATATTTTGAGGACAGCGCCGAGCAGAGCGAGCGGTTGCGGTACGTGCTGACGCAGGGCAAGCCCGATATTTTGCTGGTTTGCCTCGGCTTTCCCCGGCAGGAGCTTTGGACGGCGGAAAACCTGCCGTATCTGACGCACGTACGGGTGATCGCAAATCTCGGCGGCACCCTGGATGTCTGGGCGGGCGACGTGCAGCGCGCCCCGGTGCCCGTACAGCAGCTTGGAGGGGAATGGGCATGGCGGATGCTTCATCAGCCAAAACGGCTTGCGGGACTTCCTGCGCTTGCCAGGATCGCGTTTTGGCGGGAGCGGGAGTGAAACGAGCGTTCAAAAAAGAAAAGGCAGAGAAGCTTCTCTGCCTTTTTCAGTCCTTGGATCAGTGTCCGACGTGGGATGCAACGGTATAAAGATGCTGGATGACGGCGCGGCGCTTGTCGCAAATCGCCCGCATCTGCTCGATCTGCTCGGGAGTGAAGCAGTCAAGATCGCCCTCCTTGAGGGTATTCTTGTACATGCGGTCGGTCATCAAAGCAAAGGTGATGTCCATGGAGGAGAGTCGGTCATCCTCCTTGGTGACGACCAGATTGCTCTTGCCCTCAAGCAGAAGCTCAACTGCCTTGACGCCCATCTCGGATGCGGTGGTGCGGTCACGGACGGTGGGGTTGCCGCCGCGTGCGACGTGAGCGAAGCGTGCAAATTTGGTTTCCACGCCGGTCTCTGCCTGGATCTTCTTGGCAAGCGTTTCGGAGTAAGGCGTTCCGTCGGGATTGAACATACCCTCGGATACGACCACGGTCATACCGCGTCTGCCCTGTGCGCGCAAAGCCCGGATGCGCTCTATGGTAGCCGCCTCGTCAAAGGGAACCTCGGGAACGGCGACCGCAACGGAGCCTGCCGCGATGGCGGCATACAGAGCGATCTGTCCGCAGTGACGTCCCATGACCTCGATGACGTTCAGGCGCGCGTGGGATTCACAGGTGTCGCGCAGACAGTCGATCAGGTGTACGGTGGTGTTGAGCGCGGTATCAAAGCCGATGGTATAATCGGTTGCGGTGATATCGTTATCAATGGTTGCGGGAAGGCCCATGGAGGGGATGCCACGCAGGGTCATGTCGGTCGCACCGCGGAAGGTTCCGTCGCCGCCGATGCAGACCAGTGCATCAATGCCGTTCTCATGGCAGGTTTGGATCGCCTTTGCCATGCCCTCCTCGGTTTTGAACTCGGGGCAACGGCTGGAAAGAAGGTGCGTGCCGCCGTAGCTGACGACTCTGCTGACCGTTTCCTGGGTCATGGGAACCAGATCGCCTGCGATCAAGCCGGCATAACCGCCCTTGATGCCCACGACCTCAAGCCCTAAGCTGAGCGCTTTGTTGACGACTGCCTTGACGCAAGCATTCATTCCGGGAGCGTCACCGCCCGAGGTAAGAACACCGATTTTTTGATACACTGCCATGTTGGAAAGACCTCACTTTTTACTTGTTATTCACTCAAATAGCTTCAAATTGCCAAAAAAATGACAATCAAACTTTACATCAAACTATTATAGTATATTCTTTTCGAAAAATCAAGTGCTTATGCAAAAAAATCGACAAAATTTTTCGTCATTTTTCGTTTTGAACGCAACGGCAAGTCCCGTATCGCCTCAGGGACTTTTTTGCAGTCAAAAACAGACACTCCCACAGGGTGCGGTCTTGCGTTTTTGCCAAAAAAGCGAGGCTGCGATTCTTTTTTTGCGCAAAGCTATTGTAAACGGAGGCGAACTATGATACAATGTAGAATGGAAGAAAAGGATGCTTTGAGCCGAGCTCTTCCGAGGGAGGAAACAGCATGCAGCTTGATATGTTCGGAAAAACCCGATACAAGGTCAATCTTCATATGCATACCACGCTTTCCGACGGACAGCTGACACCCGCCGAGGCGGTGCAGCGCTACCGCAACGCGGGGTATGACGCCGTGGCGCTTACCGACCACTGGTTCTTCGGACACGGTGGGGAGGAGGATGGCTTTACCGTTCTCCCCGGTGTGGAGTACGATTGCGGCACCGGCAATGCTTGCCGAGGCGTTTACCACATCGTGGGTATTGGAATGCGCTATGAGCCCTCGGTCAAAAAGGGAATGTCCGCGCAGGGCATCATCGACGCCATCAAAAAGGCGGGCGGACTTGCGGTCCTCGCGCATCCCGCATGGTCGCTCAACACTCCCGAGCAGATCCTGCCCCTGAAACACGTTGATGCCACCGAAATTTACAATACCGTTTCGGGCAAGCATATGTCCAGGCGTCCGGATGCCTCGCTGATCGTGGATATGCTGGGCTGCCGTGGCAGGTATTATCCCTTGCTCGCGACCGACGACGCGCATTACTATGACGGTGACGAGTGTGCCTCCTGGATCATGGTCGAGGCGGCAGACGTATCTCCCGAATTCCTGATCCCCGCCATTCGGGCAGGGAGGTTCTACGCCACACAGGGTCCCGAGGTCCATTTGCTGCAGCAGGAGGACGGCTCCTTTGCGGTCCGTTGCTCTCCTTGCCGTGAGATTGTCCTCTATTCCAATCTGGCATGGACGACCCGCGTATTCACGGGAGAGGGCATTACCGAGGCGGTGTATACGCCGCGCTCGTCCGAGGCTTTTCTGCGCGCTGAGGTGGTGGATGAAAACGGACTTCGTGCGTGGAGCAATATCGTCGTTCTCGGGGAGAAGAAATAAGGAAAGGCAATTACTATGAAAATCGGATTTGTTTCTCTCGGCTGTCCCAAAAATCAGCTGGATACCGAGGTGATGCTGCACGAGATCCTTTCGGCGGGCTATGAGATCACCCCCGAGGATATCGATGCGGATGTGATCATCGTCAACACCTGCGCGTTCATCGAGAGCGCAAAGCAGGAGGCGATCGACAATATTCTGGATGTGGCGTGGCTTAAGGAGCATCGCAATCTGCGCGCCATCATCGTCACGGGCTGTCTTGCCGAGCGTTACGGCAAGGAGATCCTTGCGGAGCTGCCCGAGGTGGATGCCGTGCTTGGCGTCGGCAGTATCCACAACATCGTCGAGGCGATCGAGGCGGTGACGAAGGATCCTGCAAAAAAGTATTATTCCTGCGAGGATAAGAACGGCGTGCGCCTTGGCGGCGACCGCGTGCTGACCACGCCGGAGTATACCGCATATCTCAAGATCGCGGAGGGCTGCGACAATCGCTGTGCCTACTGTGCTATTCCCTCCATCCGCGGAAAATTCCGTTCCCGTCCGATGGAGGACCTGATCGCGGAGGCAAAGCAATTGGAGTCGCTCGGTGTCAAGGAGCTGACGGTGGTGGCGCAGGACGTCACGAGATACGGCTTGGATCTGTACGGCAAATATGCGCTCGCGGAGCTGTTACATCGCTTGACCGAGGAAACGGAGATCCCGTGGATCCGCCTGCTGTACTGCTATCCCGATAAGATCACGGACGAATTGATCGCCGAGCTGCGCGACAATCCCCGCGTGCTCAAATACTTAGATCTGCCCCTGCAGCATATCAGTGACCGCATGCTGACCGCTATGAACCGCCACGGTGACAAGCATCACATTCACACGGTGCTTGCGAAGCTGCGCCGCGAGATCCCCGGAATCGTCATCCGCACCACGTTCATCGTGGGCTTCCCCGGGGAAAGCGAGGCGGACTTTGAGGAGTTGTGTGAGTTTGTCAAGGAGCAGCGCTTCGACCATGCAGGCGTGTTCCCGTATTCGCGTGAGGAGGGAACGCCCGCCTACGATTTTGGGGATCAGATCGAGGAGCAGGTCAAGCAGGACCGCATGGATATTCTGATGCGGCTGCAGATGGACATCAACGAGGAGCTCAACGGGGAGAAGATCGGAAAGACCGTCGACGTCATCTGCGAGGATTACGATCCCGTCGCGGAGATCCACTTTGGCAGAAGCACGGCGGATGCTCCCGAAATTGACGGCAAGGTCTATTTCCGCTCCCAAATGCGCATAGCGCCCGGCTCCTTTGTCAAGGTACGTGTGACCGAGGCGGAGGAATACGATCTGTACGGCGATCTGACGGTCGCACCGAACAACTAATCAGATAAGGTAGGTATTTTTATGAAACTCAATCTTCCCAACAAGCTGACGGTGCTGCGACTGATCCTCGTTCCCATTTTCGTGGTGGTGATGATGGCGTCGGATGCGCTGTGGGCGACCTGCGTAGGGCTTTTCCTGTTCATCTTCGCATCCCTGACCGATATGTGGGACGGAAAGATCGCGCGCAAGCACAATCTGATCACGGATTTTGGAAAATTCATGGACCCTCTGGCGGATAAATTTATGGTCATCGGCGCGCAGTTTATCATCCTCTACCGTGCCATGACTGCAGAGGTGCCGAGCAAGATCTTCACGCCTCTGTTTTTCTGGGCACTCCTGATCGTGGTCTTCCGCGAGCTGGCGGTGACGTCGATCCGTCTTGTGGTATCGGGCTCGAGCGGCATCGTAGTCGCGGCAAATATGCTGGGTAAGATCAAGACCTGCACGCAGATCGCGTGTGTCATCTGCTGCCTTGCCGAGCCTGTGATCTACGCTTATATTCCCGCCCTGAATTCCTGGGGAGAGATCCTTCCCGTGTCCATCGCCACCACGGCACTGATGCTGATCTTTACGGTGTGGTCGGGACTCAATTACATCCTCTCCTATTGGAAATACTTAGATCCGGAAAAATAAGAACGGAAGCTGTTTATTCTTCCTAACATAAAGATCGGCAGAGAGATTGTCTTCTCTGCCGATTTTTGTTATCATGAAACCAACGGAAAGCTACTCGCGCATCGCTTATCATCACGCAGGACGGCAAAACAGGATTTGACCGTCCATATTCTCCCTACCAACGGTTGATTTCTCCCTACTAAACCAACGGTAGGTGTACTTGAATTGCAATATCGGTTATACTGTATGCGAAAGGAGGTCACTTATGGATCAATTGAAGATAGGCAAATTTATTGCCGATTGCAGAAAACGGAAAAGCTTAACGCAAATGCAGTTGGCAGAAAAGCTGGGTATCACCGACAAAGCAATATCCAAGTGGGAGCGAGGCATCGCAATGCCCGACACTTCGATCATGCTTGAGCTCTGTGATATTCTCGAAATCAGTGTCAATGAATTATTAAGTGGGGAGAAAATCAGTATGGAAAACAACAATCAGAAAAACGAACAGCTTTTGCTTGATATGGCGAAAGAATTAGAAAGAAAAAACAAAACAATTTGGTCATCCATGTGGGCAATTATGATTGTCAGTATAACGGCACTCATTGCAGGTCTCTTGATTGCCGCATTCGCAATACCCGAGGGAGTGTGGCAGCTTGTCACAATTCTTGGCGTTTGCGTTGTATTTTTAATCCCGTGCTTCTATGCATTAAAGCTTGAGGTCAGCGTTGGTGCTTACAAGTGCAAAAATTGCGGTCACGAGATCGTGCCTACCTACAAGCAGGCACTGAATGCGATGCATAGAGGAACGACTCGGTACTTGAAGTGCCCCCAATGCGGCAAACGCACGTGGTGCAAGAAGGTAATCAAGAAATAAGTTTTCAAATTGTGAGAGCGTCAAATCCCAATTTATCGAATAGAATGAAACGCACCCCGACAGATTCAAAAAATCTGTCGGGGTGCTTTTTTCTTATGGTGGAAAGTGTTTTACAGCTCCGCGCGCGCCTCGCAGTAGAGGCAGCGGTAGATGCTTTCCTTGGTCTTGCGCAAGCGGAAGATGTGGGGAAGCTCCTGCTCGGTGGTGGTGATGCAGCGCGGGTTCTTGCACTTGATGATGTCCTTGATCTCAAGGGGGAGCTCCAGCGCGCGCTTCTCGACACGCACGCCGTCCTTGATGACGTTGAGCGTAATGTCGGGGCAGATGGGGGCTAAGATATTGCAGTCAATATCCAGAACACCGTCGATCTTGATGATGTCCTTTTTGCCCATTTTTCGACTGCTTGCGTTCTGGATGATGGCAACGGGGCAATTCAGAGATCCGAGATCTAAGAAGCGGTAGATCTCCATCGCCTTGCCCGCCTTGATGTGGTCGAGCACAAGTCCGTTCTTAATTTCGTCGATATGCATACCTGTTTCCTCCTTTAGAGCTCCAGGAGCTTGAGAATGAGTGCCATGCGGATGTATTTTCCAAAGAGCACCTGCTGGAAATAGCACGCTCTCGGGTCTGTGTCTACGGCTGTGGAGATCTCGTTGACGCGGGGCAGAGGATGCATGATGGTCAGATCCTTCTTCGCCGTCTGTAGCTTTTCGGGGGTTAAGATATAGCTGTCGCGCAGACGCAGATAATCCTCCTCGTTGAAGAAGCGCTCGCGTTGCACGCGCGTCATATAGAGAATGTCAAGCTTTGGCATTGCGTCCTCAAGCGAGGTCGTTTCCTCCCAATCCAGTCCCTTTTCGGTCAGCACGTCCTGCTTGACGTAATCGGGCAGGCGCAACTCCTCGGGGGAAATGAGGACGAACTTGATGCCGCTGTATCGGGAAAGCGCCGTGATCAGCGAATGCACGGTGCGTCCGAACTTGAGATCTCCGCAAAGACCGACGACAAGGTTGTCAAAGTGTCCTTTTGTGCGGTGGATGGTCAAAAGATCCGTCAAGGTCTGCGTCGGATGGTTGTGTCCGCCATCTCCTGCGTTGATGACGGGGATGCTTGCCGCCATGGAGGCGACCAAGGGAGCTCCCTCCTTGGGATGGCGCATCGCGATGATGTCGGCGTAGCAGCTGACGGCGCGCACGGTATCGGACACGCTCTCACCCTTTGCCGAGGAGGAGCTTGCCGCCTCGGAAAAGCCCAGCACCTGACCGCCAAGCTCGTACATTGCCGCCTCAAAGCTCAGTCTTGTGCGCGTGGAGGGCTCGAAGAACAGCGTCGCGAGCTTTTTGTAGCGACAGATATCGCGGTATGCTTCGGGATGCTCGATGATATCGTCAGCCCGTGCGATCAGCTCGTCGATCTCCTCGGTTTTCAAGTCCAGAATGTCAATCAGACTTCTCATGTTACTACCTCCGCAGAGATTTTTTATGCCTTTGCGCCGTTTACGGCAAGATAGTTTTTAATGCGGGCAACGTTCTCGGCGTTCTTTTCATCCTCTTCCAGATATTCGATGATATCGTATACGTCCACGACCGAGTAGACGGGGAAGCCGAACTGCTCCGCGATCTCCGCCATGGCGGATTTTTCACCGAGTCCCTTTTCCTTACGGTCAACCATGACGAAGGTTGCGGCAACGCGCGCGCCCTCGATGGTAGCAAGGTTTGCCATGCTCTCGCGGATGGCGGTGCCTGCGGTGATGACGTCCTCAACGATGACGATCTCCTCGCCTGCCTTGGGGGTGTATCCTACAAAGATACCGCCCTCGCCGTGATCCTTTGCCTCCTTGCGGTTGAAGAAGAAGGGAACGTCAAGTCCCTCCTGCGACAGCGCGATGGAAGCCGATACCGCGATCGAGATACCCTTGTATGCGGGGCCGTAGAGAACGGTTCTCTTGTTGCCTACCTTCTCAAGGTAGCTCTTTGCGTAAAACTGACCGAGCTTTGCGATCTGGTCGCCGGTCTTGATCTCGCCCGCGTTGATGAAGTAGGGGATCTTTCTGCCGCTCTTTGCGGTAAAGTCACCGAATTTCAGAACGCCTGCACTCTCCAAAAACTGAATAAACTCTCTTTTATATCCTTCCATGATCTCTCTCCTTCTGTCAATCTACGAATTCGCGCACGCATCTCTCGTATGCGGCAACGGGATCCTCTGCCTGCGTGACGGGACGGCCGACGACGATATAATCCGAGCCGATCTCCTTGGCGGCGGCAGGGGTCATCACACGCTTCTGATCTCCCACGTCACCGTCCGCGAAGCGAACGCCGGGGGTGACGGTAATGAACTGTGCGCCGCAAGCGGCATGCACCTTGCCTGCCTCCAAGGGGGAGCAGACCACGCCGTCAAGACCTGCGCGCTTTGCATTCTCCGCGTAGTGCATCACGACCTGATCGATGGGCTTTTCGATCCAGAGATCACGCTCCATGCTTTCCTGATCGGTGGAGGTCAGCTGTGTGACCGCGATCAAAAGGGGACGCGTGCCGTCGGGACGGGTCAGTCCTTCGATGGCAGCCTCCATCATGCGCACGGTTCCCGCGGCGTGGAGGTTGGTCATGTCCACGTCCAGATGCGAGAGCACGGACATTGCCTTTTTGACGGTGTTGGGAATATCGTGAAGCTTCAGATCTAAAAAGATCTTGTGGCCTCTTTGCTTGATCTCGCGTACGATGTCGGGACCTGCGGCATAGAACAGCTCCATGCCGATCTTGACGTAGGGCTTTCTTCCTTGAAATATGTCCAAAAACGCAAGGGTTTCTTCCTTGCTGCTGAAATCGCAGGCGATGATGACGTCCTTACCCATGGTGGGCACCTCCTATAATATCTGTAAGATTGTCGATGCGGTATTTTTGCATGACCGCGGGGAGCTCATTGATGATATCGCGACAGATGAAGGGATTCACCAGATTGGCAGCCCCCACCTGCACGGCAGTCGCTCCTGCGAGCATAAACTCGATGACGTCCTCTGCCGAGGACACGCCGCCCATGCCGATGATCGGGATGGACACAGCCTCATAGACCTGATAGACCATGCGAAGTGCGACGGGCTTGATGGCAGGACCCGAGAAGCCGCCCATCTTGTTTGCAATGACGGGACGCTTGGTCTTCAGGTCAATGCGCATACCGAGCAGGGTGTTGATCAGGCTGATGCCGTCAGCACCTGCCTCCTCACATGCCTTTGCGATGGAAGCGATATCGGTGACGTTGGGGGAAAGCTTGATGAAAACGGGCTTGGTCGTGACTGCCTTGACCGCGCGTGTGACCGCCGCCGCCTGCTCGGGAGAGGTACCGAAGCTCATGCCGCCGCCGTGTACGTTGGGGCAGCTGATATTGACCTCGAACCAGCCGATCTGCTCGCAGGCGTCAAGCTTTTGGCAGGTATAGGCGTAATCCTCGATGGAAAAGCCGCTGACGTTTGCCATCACGGGCTTGGAAAAGCACTTTTTCAGCAAGGGGAGCTCGTGAGAGATCACGGCGTCCACGCCGGGATTCTGCAATCCGACGGCGTTGATCATGCCCGCCTCGCACTCTGCGATGCGCGGTGTGGGGTTGCCGAAGCGCGGATCCTTGGTCGTTCCCTTGAAGGAGAAGGTGCCAAGGCAGTTGATGTCGTAATATTCGGCAAACTCATAGCCAAAGCCGAAGGTGCCGCTTGCGGGAATGATCGGATTGTCGATGGAGATGCCGCAAAGATCTACGCGTGTGTTTACCATATGATCTCCTCTCTTTCCAGCACGGGGCCGTCACGGCAGATGCGCTTGTTTCCGTATTTGGTTTTGCAGGAGCAGCCCATGCACGCGCCAAAGCCGCAGCCCATGCGCTCCTCAAAGCTGTACTGACCGCTCGTGCGCATGATCTTTTCCATTGCCAGGAACATGGGCATCGGTCCGCAGGTGTAGAAATAATCGTAATCTAAATCCCCCAGCACGTCGGTAACAAAGCCCTTCGTGCCGAGCGTTCCGTCCGCGGTCGCCACAAAAACGGTGGCACCGAGGGCTTCAAATTCGTTTTTGTAGAATACCTCGTCCGCACTGTTGAAGCCAAGCACGACCGATACGGTCTTTCCCTTGGCGATCAGCTGCTTGCACAGGTGATAGAGCGGGGGAACGCCCACGCCGCCTCCGACGAGCACGGGACGCTCGCCGCTTTTTTCAACGGAGAAGCCGTTGCCAAGGCCGCACAGAACGTCCAGCGTCTGTCCTGCCTGTATCTGCGCCATCTGCTCGGTGCCTTTTCCGACTACCTTGTAGATGATGGTGATCGACTCTGCGTCATAATCGCAGACCGAGATGGGACGGCGCAAAAAGTGCCCGTCCAGACGGATATTGATAAACTGTCCCGGGGCAGTCAGCGCCGAGGTGTCACCCGCAAGCCTCATCCGATAAACGGATGAGGTCAGAGGGGTGTTCTCGGTGACGGTATACATTCCTTGTGTCATAGTCAGATCCTCTTATGCGTCAATGGTGGAGATGCAAAGGGTGGTTTCCTCCAGAACGTCCAGAAGCACGCGCACGGTATCCAGCGAGGTGAACATGGTCACGTTGTTCTCGGTTGCGCACTTGCGGATCTCGTATCCGTCGCTCAGATGCCCGGATGCGACGTCGCTGGTGTTGATGACGTAGGCGATGTGTCCTTGGCGCAAGGAGTCGCGGATCTCCTCGCTTCCGTCGCCGATCTTTGCCAGCACGTGCGTGCGGATGCCGTGAGATTTGAGGAATTCTGCCGTTCCCTTGGTTGCCTCGATGTTAAAGCCGAGGTTGTAGAAGCGGCGGATCAAGGGGAGTGCCTCCTCCTTATCCTTGTCGGCGATGGTAGCCAGCACCGTGCCGTAGTTCTGCAGGTGCATGCCGGATGCCTGCAACGCCTTGTAGAGCGCGCGGTTGATCTTGTCGTCGTATCCGATCGCTTCCCCCGTGGACTTCATCTCGGGGGAGAGGTATGCGTCAAGGCCGCGGATCTTGTTGAAGGAGAAGACGGGCGCCTTGACGTACCATCTTTCCTTCTCGGCGGGATAGAGATCGAAATATCCCTGCTCCTTCAGGCTCTTGCCCATGATGACGTTGGTCGCGATGTCCGCAAGGCTATATCCCGTTGCCTTGGAAAGGAAGGGAACGGTGCGAGAGGAGCGCGGATTGACCTCGATGATATAGACCTTTTCATCCTTGTCCACGATGAACTGGATGTTAAAGAGTCCGATGATGCCGATATTCAGACCAAGCTTCTTGGTGTATTGCAGAATGATGCCCTTGACCTTGTCCGAGATGCTGAATGCGGGATAGACGCTGATGGAGTCGCCCGAGTGGATACCGGTGCGCTCGACCAGCTCCATAATACCGGGGACGAAGACGTCGCGTCCGTCGCAGATGGCGTCGACCTCGACCTCTTTTCCGATGATATACTTGTCCACAAGGACCGGTCTGTCCTCGTCGATCTCAACCGCGGTCTTGAGATAGTGACGGAGCTGCTGCTCGCCCGCAACGATCTGCATTGCGCGTCCGCCCAGAACGAAGCTGGGTCGTACCAGGACGGGATATCCGATCTTCGCGGCTGCGGCGACACCGTCCTCGATGTTGGTGACTGCCTTGCCCTGCGGCTGGGGAATGTTGAGCTCCTCCAGCATCTTCTCAAACAGATCGCGGTTCTCCGCACGGTCGATGGCATCGCAATCGGTGCCGATGATCTTCGCGCCACGCTTCATCAGGGGCTCTGCCAGATTGATGGCAGTCTGTCCGCCAAGAGAGGCAATGACGCCGTCGGGAGCTTCAAAGTCCAGAATGCTGACCACGTCCTCGGGCGTCAGAGGCTCAAAGTAGAGCTTGTCGCTGGTGGTGTAGTCGGTGGAAACGGTTTCGGGGTTGTTGTTGACAATGATCGCCTCGTAATCGCAATCCTTGATGGTGGTGACGGCGTGAACGGTGGAGTAGTCGAACTCCACGCCCTGACCGATGCGGATCGGGCCCGCGCCCAGCACCACTGCCTTTTTGCGATTGCTCAGGACCGATGCGTTTTCTCCGGAATAGGAGGAGTAGAAATAGGGGATATAAGCGCCGGTGTGCAGGGTGTCGACCATGCGGTATACGGGCACGATTCCCTCGGATTTTCTTTGATTGTAGACGTCCAGCTCACCGCAGCCCCAGAGCTTTGCGATGAATTTGTCGCAGAAGCCGAGCTTCTTCGCCTCCAAGAGAAGTGCGCTGTCCTTGGGATTTTCGCGGAGCGTGTTCTCCATCTCGACGATGCCCTTCAGGCACTCGAGGAACAGAGGCGTGATCTTGGTTGCCTCGTACAGCTCCTCGATGCTGATCCCCAGACGGAGCAGCTGGGTGACGGCGTAGATGTTGTCGTCCTTGAATTCCTCGACGTAAGCCAGGAGCTCCTCCTTGGTCATTCGGTCGAATTTTGGCATATAGAAGTGGCAGACGCCGATCTCCAGGGAGCGCACGGATTTGAGCATGCATTCCGAGAGGTTGGAGCCGATTCCCATGACCTCACCCGTTGCCTTCATCTGCGTACCGAGCACGTTGGAGGCGGAGGTGAATTTATCGAACGGGAAGCGGGGGAATTTTGCCACCACGTAGTCAAGACGGGGCTCGGTTGCGGCGGTGGTATTTGCAATTTGAATTTCCTCCAGCGTCATGCCGACCGCGATCTTTGCGGTGACGCGCGCGATGGGATATCCGCTTGCCTTGGACGCAAGCGCGGAGGAGCGGGAAACGCGGGGGTTGACCTCGATGAGGTAGTATTCGCTGGTATGGGGATTGAGCGCGAACTGTACGTTACAGCCGCCCTCGATCTTCAGCTCGCGGATGATCTTGATGGCACTGTCGTTGAGCATCTTCAGGTCGTGGTCGTTCAGGGAAAGGATCGGCGCGACGACGATGGAGTCACCGGTGTGAACGCCGACGGGGTCCACGTTCTCCATGCCGCAGATGGTGATGGCGCGGTCGGTGGAGTCGCGCATGACCTCAAACTCGATCTCCTTATATCCCTTGACGCTCTTTTCGATCAGAACCTGATGCACGGGGGAGAGCTTGAAGGCGTTGGTGCCAATCTCGATCAGATCCTTTTCGTTGTAGGCAAATCCGCCTCCGGTGCCGCCCAAGGTAAAGGCGGGACGGAGCACGACGGGATATCCGATCCGCTCTGCCGCTGCCTTTGCCTCCTCAAGGCTGTAGGTGATCTCGCTCGGGATCGTGGGCTCGCCGATGGATTGGCAGAGCTCCTTGAAGAGCTCGCGGTCCTCGGCACGCTCGATGCTCTCACTGCTCGTGCCGAGAAGCTCGACGCGGCACTCCTTGAGAATTCCCTTCTTTTCCAGCTGCATCGCAAGGTTCAGACCGGTCTGTCCGCCGATGCCGGGGACGATGGCGTCGGGACGCTCATGGCGCAAGATCTTTGCGACGTATTCCAGCGTCAGGGGCTCCATATAGACCTTGTCCGCGATAGAGGTATCGGTCATGATGGTGGCGGGTTTGGAGTTGACCAGCACCACC
>JAFVXH010000011.1 GCA_017501225.1 Clostridia bacterium | reverse complement strand
GGGGAAGTGGTCGGACTAATGTGGTCGGACTTTGATTTCAAAAAGAATAGCTTAAGCGTAAATAGAAGCGCTTATAAAATCAAAGGAGAGAAACAGTCGGTTAAAACTCCAAAATCAAAAAGCAGTGTTAGAACGGTATTTTATTCAGACGAATATGCTGAAGCGTTGTTAGAATGGCGAATGCAACAGCAGATTGAACGCGAGAGAGCCGGAATACGTTGGAAGGAAGAAGGCTTTGTCTTCACAGGTGACGACGGCGATATGATGAGTTTGTACTCGTTAACGCGCATTTGTGCTGAATATGAGGAAAAGTGCGGCTTGAGACATCTTAAGCTTCACGGATTGCGTCATACTTGCGGATCGCTTATGATAAAAAACGGCGTAGATATCGAAACTGTTAGGAGTATGTTCGGTCACGAAAGCATCAGAACCACCCAACAGTATCTTTCGTCGTATGATTGCGCAAAGAAACGCGCTGCTGATGTCTTAATGAATTCAATTTTAACTTAGAAAGGAATATCAAATGAAGGTTTTAACATTGCCACAAGCTGTTGAAGAAATTCGACGTTTAGATCCCGGTTCTGCAGTCAATGTGACAATGTTAGACCGTTTGATTAAAGATAAGCATATTCCTTGCGGAAGCCGAGGCGTCCGAACCGTCATTGAATGGCATACATTGATCGCTTCACTCAATGAAATCCTGCATTTCACCGGGGAAACATTTCTTCCGAAGATTCGATCCATAAGGAGCGCAGCAGCAGAGTTGAAGGAGTTAAAGTCAGAAACGGGAATTGCCGAGGAGCATATCAGAAGGTGCGTAGCCGATGGTAAAATCGGTTTTATATCGATCGGAAATCGTTGCTATGTTGCTATGCAGAATTTCTCTCCGCCTTATGCTAATGCTTTGGTATATGGAACGAGTCAGAGCAGGACGAAAAGAGAATTCGTAAGGAATAATATTATGGAACAATTAAGTACAACAATTTCTGCGAGTACTGCAGTTCCTATTGTAAGAAGAAAACGAGTATAATAAATGAAGCGGAAAGGCGAGCCCTTCCGCTTCATTTTACTTAGAAGGCCTTCGAAATAAAACTTTCAAAGGTCTGTGCGGCATGTCGATCTGTGCTTTCGAGCGCATGCACATAGATGTTTGTTGTGTCTATATCGCTGTGTCCTAAACGAGTAGATACAGTTTTTATATCACATCCATTTGCTAAAAGCATAGTTGCGGATGTGTGGCGCAGACCATGAAACTTAAGATGCCTTATGCCGTGTCGTTTTAAAAACTTTGAGAATTGTTTTGTTGGGGTGTGGGGGTTCATAACATAACCGTCTTCTTCAGTAAAAACATAATTGAGATTTTTCCATCCGTCGCCCAAGAAAGATTTATGACGATCTTGCTGGGCTTTGTATGCCTTTATCGTTTGGCAGAGTTGCTCAGGTATGGAAATGGTACGAATACCGTATTTTGATTTGGGCTCTTTTTCTTGAGCTTTGCCGTTTTTAGGCTTGTAAATACTACGTCTTACATGTATTTTCTGACCTTCAAGATCGATGTCGTTCCATTTCAAGCCCACAATTTCACCTCTGCGCATTCCGGTGAATATCGCTATTTCGATAAGCGTTCTGATGTTTATCGGTTCTGTCTCAAGAGCTTTGAGTATATCACTAACCTCTTCAAGGGTATAGACTTCAAGCTCAGTGTGTTGTTCTTTGGGAAACTCTATTTTTCTGGAGTTTCCAACGTCTTCATCGATAAAATCAAGCTTATATGCCATAGTCAAGATCGAGCGAAGTACAGTTGTATATCTTCGCACCGTACTTGGGCCTATTCCACCTTCTACGCCGTCTTTGCGCTGCTTTTCGGTTGCAAGGTATTGTATGAATTGCTGTACGTGATACGTTCTGATATCGCGCATTTTCATTGCTCCGAACATTGGACGGAGCTCGGTTCGTATGATCATCTCATAGAAGACCATGGTGTTAGGGGATAGTGTGGTTTTCTTTAATTCAAGATATTTGTCGCAGAATTGTGAGAAAGTAATCTTGTCAAAATCTACACTTTTTCCGCCTGTTTTGACTTCCATTTCGAAGTCGGCAACGAATTGATCGATCTCCCGATTCAATCTTTGATAAGAGAGATTAGGCTTAGAGGGCCTAAATGTTTTGGATCGGGTTATTTGCTTTCCCGATTCATCGAGTCCGCAGGAAACTCTGATAAGATAAGTTCCGTTTTGTCTTGGGATAATGCTTGCCATAATTTTTCCTCCTTTTAAGGTATAAGTATGCACTCGGATAAAGTTCAAAATGGCATTTTCATCCGAGAGTAGTACCCAAAACCTCTACTCACTTTTGAAAAGGACTTTTTGAAGGTATGCACTAAGGTATGCACAAACCCAAAAAACAGGAGGAAATTTGACTTGAAAGGGAAGGGCGAAAAAAAGAAATTCCGCACCCTAAAAGTGCGGAAAACCCTTGTAAAATAAAGAAAAACGAGTAACCTAATCTACTCGTTTTCTTGGTCTGAGTGACAAGACTTGAACTTGCGGCCTCTACCACCCCAAGGTAGCGCGCTACCAGCTGCGCCACACCCAGATGTCGCTCCTTGCGACCACAATATTCTATCACATTGTTTTGGGTTTGTCAAGAGCATTTCTCAAAAAAATTCAGTAATTTCTCAAGTTTTTTCAAAAGTGTTTATTCGGTGTGGGATTTATCGTGGAATTTCTCGAAAACGCTTTTGGGGGAGGGCGTGTCATCGGTTCGTGTAGCTCTACCGCCGCGCAGCGGCAGTGCGCGGATTTGAAATTTTGTTCGCTTTTATGCGGCTACATAGAAAAAAGGCTTGTATTTTTTGCAAAAACGTGTTATAATGATACTGTCACACAAACTTCATAATCAGAGGCAAAGTCGTTTCTTTTTTTGTAAAAAGGGATAATTTTACCTTTTTTTCGCATTCTAATTTTTGAATTTGGTAAAAATGCAAATTCCTCGGTTAGAATGTAGAAATGCTTTTCTCTTCTGATTGAGTTTGTGTGACAACAATCGGAGTTTGCGTTTTTCGGTGCGCCAACTTTGATTGGCGCACCTTTTTGTGTAAAAATGCGCTTTCCCGCTCGTTTGGGCAAAGCACCGCACCGGAGGTTGCTTTCCACATCCATCGTTCTTAAGGAGGAGATCATGAAGTTTCATCACAAGTATTGGCTTCAATATTCTGTTTTGGTCGTTCTTTACTCGATCATAGCAGCATTGCTTCTGCACTTCTGCCCGCCGGTTTTAGGGATGGTGTTGGCCCTGGCGACGGCTTTCCTATTGGGATGGTTGGGCAGATTGCTTGCAAGCAGAAAGCTGATAGGGATTTTGAATAAAGAGCTGAACGCACAAAAATTTTATGACATCATCTGTCAAAAGCCCTCGTTCTACCACATAAGCTATCGTTTAAACGCAGAACGGTGCATGGGGAATTATAAGAACGTGATTGCTTTGTCAACGGCGGGATTGAACGGCATGTCAAACGTTCATTGGAAGGCGATCTTTTTAACATATTTAGCCATTGCATATTTTGAAATCCGCGATCATGAAAATCTTGCAAAAACCGTTGATGCTTTTTACGAGCTTCCCAAATACACCAAAAAACTGCAAAAATTTTTAGCAAAATATTCGGCGTTCCAATTTTACAAGGCCTATCTGGATAAGGATTTTGAGCAATGTATTGCCTTGACTGAAGACAAGGCGGCAAAGGTGCGGAAAAATCATCCGACGAAAAACCTCGATCAGCTAGCTTATCAACGCAATTTTGCAATTGTTTACTATGAGCTTGGAGAATTTGAGAAGGCGAAGGAAATTTTCCGGCACCTGATGGAAGCCGCTCCCAACCTCAACAATTTTTACGAGCTTTCCGCCAGATACATCACCGCCATCGAGCAGAATGGATCCCCCGACCTGATGCTTCAAGTCGGTCAAGAGGAAATCACGCAGACGGAACGCGAGTTGTTTTCTTTGCAGAAAAAGGCAAAAAAGGAAAATATCGTCGCAAAATTAGCAACTGCGGTGATTTGTTTTCTGGTTGGTTTTCTCGTTCTCACATCAATCGCATATGGCGAATCGTATGCGGATTACAAAGCGCGCTTAGCAGAATACGAAGCGGACTTAAACGATGCATTATCACTTCAATATGACAGTGACGCTAAGTTCATTGAATACTTTAATGTAATGAATGGGGAAAATGTCTTGGAGGTGTTTTGCCTCGTTGAAGTTGACGGCAGATTGGATTTAACAAGCGTTGTTACCCGTGATCAGGGCGTAACGTCGAACTTGGTATTGCTTCTTGAGGATGTGAAAATCCCGGGCGAATACACGGTAGAGAGTGCTGTAAGCGTCTATAAAATCACGTTTTACATTTCCGATGAACGGTTATCCGAGTCCGAATATCAGCAAATCGTGAAGTACTCACACAACGGTGCCAATTATTGGTTCGGTATCAAAGACGTGTTTTCGGCCGCCCCCACGGGGACGGATTTCTAAGGAGGCAGCATGAATATAGAGAATGTATCCCAATATGTCACTTTGGATGTGGTGTATGATATGGACGAAACGCAACATAAGCAAGTAAGTATTCTTCTCTCTATTTTGGCTTTTACGCTGGGGATCATTCTAGGCGCGCCATTAAGAAGCTACTGGATATATATATCTTTGGCAATGTGCTGTATTTCTTTGGTCTGTGCGATAATCGTATTTGTCGTTTGTAGGAATGGACTGACATTAAAAAGCGGCTTGTGGTTGAGTACGCTCACATGCGCAGAATGGGTCGTTGGATCATGCATAATCGAGCTTATGATTTTCACACATTGGAAAGGCTTTAGCCCCTGGTTTTTGCTAAGTTTTCTCCCTGTGGTGTTCGTTCCCTTATTCGTCGGAATCAAAATACACAACGCACTCAAAAAAACGGATTATACCCCGAAAAACACTGCAAGGTATGCTAAAATTCCATTTGGCCTCGGAGCGCTTGGTGGAGGTATTGCAGCAATATTACATACTGTGGATCCAAACCTCTTATTTATAGCTGCATTACTATCTTTGAATCTCATAAGCGCTTGTTTGTCATTAAAATTGCTTTCCCTCCAAAAACTGTATTACATCAAAAAATATAACATTTCCCTATGAAATTGATATGTTTCCAGCCGCACCCTCGGGTGCGGCTGTTTTTTGCACCAGATCCCTGCGACCTTGGTCCAATGCGGCTTTTTGTTGCGCTGTGAACGGTCGAATATCGATCGAACGGCTTGACAATTCGTGCTTCGGTGTGATAAAATAATCAATAGCACGCAGGCGTTCTGCGACATGAAATTACAGAGAGTGGGGCATTGACACATGGATACGGGCAAAAAAGGGAAGGGGCTTATTCGGAGATTCCTCCCCTACTACAAAAAATACAAATGGATCATGGTGTTCGATCTGTTCTGTGCGGCACTGACCACGCTGTGCGAGCTGGCGCTTCCTATGATCGTTCGCAAGATCACGGGGGCGGCGAGCGAGGACGTCGCATCGCTTACCATGTCCCTGATCTTGCGCTGCGGTGGGCTCTACATCCTGTTGCGCGTGATCGACACGGCTGCGAACTATTACATGACCTCGGTCGGACATATTATGGGCACCAAGATCGAGAACGACATGCGTCACGATCTGTTCTCCCATCTGCAAAAGCTCTCCTTCTCCTATTACGACAACACCAAGGTCGGCACTCTGATGTCCCGCATTACCAACGACCTTTTTGACGTTACGGAGTTCGCGCATCACTGCCCCGAGGAGTTTTTCATCGCGGGTATTAAGATCATCTGTGCCTTTATCATTCTTTGCACGATGAGCCTGCCGCTGACGCTGATCATGTTCTCGGTCATCCCCGTGATGATCGTCGCCCTGGTTTATTTCCGCGCGAAGATGCGTGAGAATTTTTCCGCCTCCCGCAAGCAGATCGGTGAGCTCAACTCGCAGATCGAGGACAGTCTGCTCGGCATCCGCGTGGTCAAATCCTTTGCGCGCGAGGGGCTGGAGCAGGAGAAATTCGACGAGGGCAATCGCAGATTTTTAGACCTGAAATCCCAGCGCTACCGCATTATGGCGGCGTTCCATTCCTCCACGCGTATGTTTGACGGCATCATGTATATCGTGGTGGTGGTCGCGGGCGCGATCTTTCTGCTCAAGGGCGGGATCAGCACCGCGGACTACATTGCCTACCTGATGTTCGTTTCCACGCTTCTGACCTCCATTCGACGCATCGTGGAGTTTTCCGAGCAGTTCCAGCAGGGCATGAGCGGCATCGAGCGCTTTGCCGAGATCATGGATACCGAGCCCGATATTCAGGACGCGCCCGATGCGACTGACCTTGAGGGCGTTGTGGGCGAGGTGGAATTCCGTGACGTTTCCTTCCGCTACGAAGCGGAGGGCGAGGACGTCCTGCATCACCTCGATCTGACCGTGAAGGCGGGTGAGAGCATTGCGCTCGTCGGCCCCTCCGGCGGCGGCAAGACCACGCTTTGCTCGCTCATTCCGCGTTTTTACGAGGCGACGTCCGGAACGATCCTGATCGACGGCGTGGACGTGCGCAAAACGACCATGCGCTCCTTGCGTCATCACGTCGGAACCGTGGCGCAGGACGTCTATCTCTTCTCGGGCAGCGTCCGCGAGAACATTGCCTACGGAAAGCCGGGGGCGACCGAGGAGGAGATCCGCGAGGCGGCGCGTCTTGCGGGTGCTGACGGCTTCATTGAAGCCCTTCCCGACGGATACGACACCTACGTCGGTGAGCGCGGTGTCAAGCTTTCGGGCGGACAGAAGCAGCGCATCTCCATCGCGCGTGTATTCCTCAAGAATCCGCCGATCCTGATTCTGGACGAGGCGACCTCCGCTCTGGATAACGAGAGCGAGCGCTTGGTACAGCAATCCTTGGAGCGTCTGGCGCACGGGCGCACGACCTTTACCATCGCGCACCGCCTGACCACCATCCGCAACGCTGACCGCATCCTGGTCCTGACCGATGCGGGCATCGTCGAATCGGGCACGCACGAGGAGCTTTTGGCGCGAGGAGGACTTTACAGCGAGCTTTACCGCTCCTATTCCACACTCTGATCGATCTTGAAGACACAAGAGCAAGAACGAAGATCTTCCTTTGTTCCTGCTCTTTTCCTTTTGTGCATCGGGGAACCTTTTTCTTCGTGCGGCATAGGATGGTTACAGAGAAGAAAACGGAGGAGGGCTATGATGAATTCCAATGAAAATTTGGGGATTGGATATCTGATCGTTCGGGTGACGACCGCACGGGGCGCGATCCCCTTGGAGGGAGCGCGCGTCAACGTCCGCAGCGGTGTGGGGAGCGCCACAGAGGAGCGGGGAGAGCTGTTATATTCGCTGGTCAGCGATTCGTCGGGAAATACGGAGAGGATCTCCCTCCCGGCTCCCCCAAAGGGTGATTCGGTGGTTCCGAACGGAGGCGTGCCGTACGCGTCCTACCATCTGGAGGTCTTTCGGGAGGGGTATTACACTCATCAGTACCTCGGCGTGCCGATCTTTGACGGCATCACTGCCGTGCAGACCGCCGATATGATCCCGAAATCCGAATCGGGCAAGACGGGCTATGACGCTCCCGACGAGGATCTGTATTTCAATACGCCGCCTGCCGAAAACGGCCTTTGAAAACAAGGAAAGGAGTATGCCATGCCAAATCTTCCCGTCATTCCCGAAAGCATCACCGTGCATTTAGGGCCTGCCGACAGCGATGCCGAAAACGTCACGGTGCCGTTTCTGGACTACGTTGCCAACGTGGCGTCCAGCGAGATCTATCCCACCTGGCCCGAGAGTGCCGTGCGCGCCAACATATACGCGCAGATCAGCTACGCCCTCAATCGGGTATATACCGAATACTACCGCACGCGGGGCTATGATTTTGACATCACCAATTCCACTGCCACCGATCAATCCTTTGTGTACGGACGGGATATTTTTGAGAACGTCCGGGAGATCGCCTCGGAGCTGTTCAATAATTATATCCGACGGGAGGGAAGCGTAGAGCCCCTGTTTGCACAGTACTGTGACGGCATTGAGGTGACGTGCGGAGGGCTTTCCCAATGGGGAACGGTCACTCTTGCGGAGCAGGGGTACACGCCCTATCAGATCCTGACCTATTATTACGGTGACGATATCGAGCTAGTGCAGAACGCGCCCATCGAAAACGTGACGGAGAGCGCGCCCGTCGTGCCTCTGCGACTGGGCTCTGCCAACGACGACGTTCGCATCGCACAGCTGCGCCTGAACCGCATTTCGTCCAACTATCCCGCCATTCCCAAGATTTTGCGTCCCGACGGTATTTTCGGAACGGATACCGAGGAGGCGGTGCGAAAATTTCAGGAGATCTTCGGTCTAACGGCCGACGGCGTGATCGGAAAGGCGACCTGGTATAACATTCAGAACGTCTACATCGGTGTCAAGCGCCTGAATGACCTCAATTCCGAGGGGATCGCGCTCTCGGAGGTCACTGATCAGTTCCCGGACGTTTTGCGGCTCGGCTCGCAGGGGGGAGGCGTGAGCAATTTGCAGTATTTTCTCTCCGTGCTTTCACAGTATTACGACAGCATCCCCGCCCCCGGCGCCATTGACGGGGACTTCGGGCAGTCCACCCTCTCCTCGGTCAAGGGCGCGCAACGCACATTCGGGCTTCCGGATGACGGCATTGTAGGCGAGCGGACGTGGGACGCCATTTACCGCGCCTATATCGGCATTGTCAGCACCGTTCCGCAGGAATACGTGGAGGGCAACGTCGTGCTCTACGGGGGAGTTCCGCTCCAATTGGGGAGTCAGTCCGATGCCGTACGCCTTTTGCAGGAATATCTGAATGCGGTCGGCGCGACCTATCCCGCCATCGGGCGGGTTGACGTGACGGGATACTTCGGGCCCCGTACGCAGGAATCTGTCGTTGCCTTCCAGAATTTTGTGGGGCTTCCGCCAACGGGGATCGTCGCCGCGACGACGTGGAACGCGCTGACTGATCTGTACAGCGATCTCTTTCGCGGCGGAGCACCGAGAGAGGGGCAGTATCCGGGATACGAGATCGGTTCTACGGGAGGAGGTGCGTCATGAACAACGGAAACGTTCCAAGACAAGAGGTAGAAAATCTGCAACGCTATCTGCGGCAGCTCTCCTTTTTTGAGGAGGGGCTTTTGCGCCCTCCACTGGATGGGCTGTTTGACTCGGCGACCGAGGACTCGCTCCGTCGGTATCAGGAGATGCGCGAGCTTCCGCCCACGGGGCGCGCCGATCGCAGGACCTGGGAGCTTTTGTATGAGGAATATCGCGCCTCGCTTGCCGAAAATTCTCCGCCGCGCGCCATTGAGGTCTATCCCCGCGAGCGAGCGGAGCAGGATCTTTCCCTTGGCAGTCGAGGCTTTGACGTCAGTGCCGTACAGTATCTGCTTCAGGAGCTGGCGTATCTGTACGCAGGCTTTGATGCGGTTTCGGTGACGGGAGAATACGATGCCGTGACCGCGGCGGCGGTCGAAGAATTTCAGGCTCGCAATTTCATTCCGCCGACGGGGCGTGTGGATCTTGTGACCTGGAACAGCCTTGCCGATCAATACAATCTGATCTTTTCCCGCTCCTCGGAGGAGTAAGAGATGGGAGTCTGTCAAAATGCTTTGGCAGGCTCCCTGTTTTTGTCTTTGATATTGACAAGCCCGATATTCTGTGGTAGAATATAGAATTGAAATATAATGGGATGCTGTGCGCGCGTGCGCAAAAGCTGATGGGAAGAAGGGATGGGGAAAATGGCGTCGGTCAAGCGGTTGTTTGGGCGGAACAAGGACGTTGATATGACAGAAGGGAGTATCGTCAGGCACCTGCTGCTCTTTGCGATTCCCTTGCTGCTCGGCAATCTGTTTCAGCAATTTTACAATATGGTGGACACCTGGGTGGTTGGCAACTACGTCAGCAACGAGGCGTTTTCTGCCGTTGGCTCGGTCGGCCCCATTATCAATACCTTTATCGGCTTCTACGCGGGTCTTTCCAGCGGTGCGGGAGCTGTCATTTCCCAATACTACGGCGCAAAGCGAGAGGACAAGGTCAAGGCCGCCGTGCATACTGCCGTGCTTTCCACCGCGATCCTCGGTGCGATCCTGACGGTCCTCGGAATCGCGCTCACCCCCTTTATGCTCCGCCTGACCAAAACACCGAGTGTGGTGTTCGCGCAATCCAAGGCTTATCTGAGCATCTATTTTTCGGGAATTCTCTGGCAACTGCTTTACAATATCGGCGCGGGGATCCTTCGCGCGGTGGGCGATTCTCGCCGTCCCTTCTATTTTCTTGTGGCATCGGCGCTCACCAACGTTGCTTTAGACCTCGTTTTTGTGCTTGGATTCGGCATGGGAGTTGAGGGCGTGGCGTACGCCACGGTCATTTCGCAGATCGTTGCGGTGATATTGACCTACGCGGTGCTTCTGCGTACCTCGTCCTGCGTGCGCTTCCGCTTTGCGGATCTTGGAATTGATTGGACGCTGCTCAAAAAGATCGTCCTGATCGGCATTCCCGCGGGAATTCAGCTTGCCGTAACGGCGTTTTCCAACGTATTTGTGCAATCCTATATCAACTTCTTTGGCCCCGACGTCATGTCCGGATGGACGGCGTATTCCAAGATCGATATGCTGATGTTCCTGCCCGCGCAGTCCATCTCGCTCGCGGCAACCACCTTCGTCGCACAAAATCTGGGAAGCCACAAGGAGGAGCGAGCCTATCAGGGTGTGCGCACCTCGATCCTGATCTCGGTGATCGCAAGCGTCACCTTCATGATTCCCGTCATGCTCCTGGCGCCGCATTTCGTATCCTTCTTCAACGATAAGCCCGAGGTCATTCAGTACGGCAAGATGTTCTTGCTTTACATCACGCCCTTCTATCTGTTTTCCGCCTTCAATCAGGTCTATGCCGCCGCTCTGCGCGGAGCGGGGGACAGCCGCGCTCCCATGATCATTATGCTTTCGACCTTTGTCGGCGCGCGCCAGCTGTATCTGTTCCTGGTTGCAAATTTCTTTGGCAACGGACTGCTCTGGATCGCCATGGGATATCCCGTCGGCTGGTTCTTGTGCTTTGTTCTGACCACGATCTACTATAAGACCGTCGGCTTCAAGAAGGGAAGGATCGTGGACGCGTCCGAGCTGAGAGGATGATGGCAAGCCATGCGCTCCTTGTTGCGATGAAAAGGATCGGAAGCAGGGCTGACCCATCCGAGAATACAGAACCAAAAAGAAAGGTATATACACCGAATGAATACATTTGAGCAGGAAATCAACCGCAGAAGGACCTTTGCCATTATCTCGCATCCCGACGCGGGAAAAACTACGCTGACCGAAAAGTTTTTGCTGTACGGCGGCGCGATTCAGACCGCGGGCTCGGTCAAGGGCAAGGCGGCAGACCGCCACGCGGTTTCGGATTGGATGGAGATGGAAAAGAAAAGAGGAATCTCCATCACCTCCTCGGTCATGCAGTTTGAATACGACGGCTATTGCATCAACATTCTGGACACCCCGGGACACCAGGATTTCTCGGAGGACACCTATCGCACGCTGATGGCGGCAGACAGTGCCGTCATGGTGATCGACGCCGCGAAGGGCATCGAGCCCCAGACGCGCAAGCTCTTTAAGGTCTGCGCGATGCGGCATATTCCGATTTTCACCTTCATCAACAAGCTGGACCACGAGGCGCGGGATCCGTTTGACCTTGTCGATGAGATCGAAAAGGAATTCGGCATCGGCACCTACCCCATGAACTGGCCCATTGGCTGCGGCGTCAGCTTCAAGGGCGTTTACGATCGCGAGGGGAAGCAAATTCTGTTCTTCGGGGATTCTCACCGAGGACGTGACCGCCTTTCCGCCGTTGCCTGCGACATTGGCAATACCGAGCAGCTGGATACTCTGATCGGTCCGTACGCCCGGGAGGAGCTTTCCGAGCAGGTCGAGCTTTTGGACGGTGCGTGCTTCGATTTTGACCTTGAAAAGGTGCAAAATGGGCAGCTCAGCCCCGTGTTCTTCGGCTCGGCGCTGAACAACTTCGGCGTAGAGTTTTTCCTGGAGCATTTTCTGCGCATGACGACCACGCCCCTTCCGCGTCGCGCGGGTGAGGTGCAGGTGGATCCTCTGGACGAGGGCTTTTCCGCGTTCGTGTTCAAAATTCAGGCGAACATGAACAAGGCGCACCGTGACCGAATCGCGTTTATGCGCATCGTGTCGGGAAAATTCGAGCATGACAAGGAATATTTCCACGTGCAGGGCGGAAAAGCCATCAAGCTTTCCCAACCCCAACAGATGATGGCGCAGGAGCGCTCGATCATCAAGGAGGCGTATGCGGGCGATATCATCGGCGTCTTTGACCCCGGAATCTTCTCGATCGGAGATACCGTGTGCGACAAGAGCCGTAAGATCGAGTTCGAGGGCATTCCCACCTTCGCGCCCGAATGCTTTGCGATGGTGGAGCAGATCGACAGCATGAAGCGAAAGCAGTTTGCGAAGGGCATGAATCAGATCGCGCAGGAGGGTGCCATCCGTATCTTCATCGAGCCGGGCGGAGGCCTTGAGCGCGTGTACGTCGGTGTTGTGGGCATGCTGCAGTACGACGTGCTGGAATCCCGTATGAAAAACGAATACGGCGTGACCTATCAGCAATACGGTCAGCCTTATCAGTATATCCGCCGCATCGCAAACGGCGTCGATCCCAAGACGTTGCGTCTGTTCGACGTCAAATGGGTGCAGGATTTCCGCGGAAACGACTTTTTGCTCTTTAACAGCGAGTGGCACATCCGCCATACGCTGGAGAGCAACGAGGGCTTGGAGCTTGCGGAGTTCGGAACCTGAAAACGGTCATACCGTCAAACAGCCGCAGGTCCTGCGATCAGGCAGGACTGCGGCTGTGTTTTTTTATTTTTTGCGCGGTCAAAAACAGACAAGTCCTTGCATAGAATGGAGTGAGAAGCTTTGACTGAGAGGAGAATATCATGATCAAAAGCACCCCACCCCTTCTGACGCTGGCAGAATGCTCGGCAAACGCCTCCGAGCTGCTGGCGGATGCGATCTGTACCGATTGCAGATCCTGCGTATCACAAATTTCCGATTGGAATCGCCAGACACTCTCCGAACTCGCCGAGACGGAGCATCGGATCCTGACCGAGGGCAAGGACGCAAGCCTTCTGCTTGCCGCATCGGCACTGTCGAGATCTGTTGGCAAGGTGTTTTGTGCCTCGATGCTGATTCCGCCGTACCTCCCAAGTGTATTGCCGCTTCAGGAGGAGGTGGAGGGAAACGCGAATCTTGCGCGCCAGCTGCTTGATCTTTGCCGCGCAGGGGTCGGAAAATTTTCTTTTTATTCCTTCCATCTGTGCGCCAATCAAGCAAGAGGGGCACACGCCCTGCTTCTGACCAATTATTGCGGTACGGACGGAGGACGCGCTCTGCTCCCCCTGATACACGCGCTGGAGGCACACCGAAGCGCCTTGGAGGATGCCGAAACAGCTCTGACGGCTTATCTCTGCACGCACGCGGAGTAAGCGGAAAGTTTTCAAAACGTCTTGCATTGTCAAAAAAGATATGGTATAATCGAGATAACGTAACGTGTAAAACGCAAGGAGAGGTACCATGGTAGAACGCAAATATGCAGAATACGCGACCGAGCAGGCAGTAAAGCTCCTCGCCATCGACAGCCCCACGGGATATACCGAGGCGGCGGCTCTTTGGGTAAGAGATGCCTTCCAAAATCTTGGATATGAGGCATCCCTTACCGAAAAGGGCGGCGTTCTGGTGTCCTTTGGCGGTGAGAATGCAGCTGACGCCATCCTGCTGGAGGCACACACCGACACCCTGGGCGCGATGATCGCCGAGATCAAGGGGAACGGAAGGCTTCGCCTGACAAGTCTTGGCGGCATGAGAGCCGAGAACGGAGAAGCCGAGAACGTGCGCGTTTACACCCGCGCGGGCCGGGTCTATGAGGGCACCTTCCAGCTTTGCAACGCGTCGGTGCACGTCAACGGCGGGTACGCCGACGCCAAAAGAAGCTTTGACGGCATGGAGGTCGTTCTGGACGAGGACGTCAATTCCGCGAAGGACACGCGCGCTCTCGGGATCGAGGTTGGCGACATCGTTTGCTTTGATCCGCGTACCCGTGTGACGGAATCGGGATATATCAAGAGCCGCTTCCTGGACGACAAGCTCTCGGTAGGGATCCTTTTGGGCCTTGCGCACCTGATCAAGGAGGAAGCGATCAGACTGCCGCGTAAGGTCTACGCGCATATTACCGTGTACGAGGAGGTCGGACACGGAGGCTCTGCGTCCATCCCCGCGGGCGTGACCGAGGCGGTCTCCGTCGATATGGGATGCGTGGGCGTCGGGCTTCAGTGCACGGAGCGTCAGGTATCGGTCTGCGCCAAGGATTCGGGCGGTCCTTACAGCTACGCCCTGGTTGGCAAGCTGATCGAGGCGGCAAAGGCGGAGGGCGCGGATTACGCGGTGGACGTCTATCCGTTTTACGGCTCGGACGTTGAGGCGACCCTGCGCAGCGGCGTGGATATCCGCCACGGATTGATCGGTGCGGGCGTTTACGCAAGCCACGGATATGAGAGAAGCCATATCGACGGCGTGCACAACACGCTTTCTTTGCTCAAGGGCTATCTGACAATGGAAAAATAAGCAAACGCAAAAGCGACACACCGTAGCGTGATATTCCGCTTGGAGTATCACGCTACGGTGCGCCGCTTTTTTATTTCGGCTTGGATTTGAAGATCAGCCCTGCGAGCAATCCAAAGATGAGCGCCGCCTCGATGCCGCCCGCGGTAGAACCGAGCCCGCCCGTCAGCGCCCCTAGAAGCCCTTGCTCGGCAACCGCCTCCCGAACGCCCTTTGCGATCAGGTATCCAAAGCCCGTCAGAGGAACGGTGGCGCCCGCTCCCGCGAATTTGACAAGGGGCTCGTAAAGCCCCACGGCGGTCAGGATCACACCCGCGACCACGTAGCAGACCAGGATGCGCGCGGGGGTGAGCTTGGTGCGGTCGAGAAGGATCTGCGCGATCACACAGAATGCTCCGCCGATGGAAAAAGCCCACACGTATTGCCAGATATCACTCATAAACCCTTACTCCTCCCGCGTATTCCAGCTCCAAAAGATGCGCCACAGCGGGAATGCCTTGACCCTGCTTCAGGCTATCGGGGCTCATCATGGCTCCCGTGGAAAGAAAGAGGATCCTCTTCCACTCACCCGAGCAGATGCGTGGGAGCAGATACCCACCCAGCACCACCGCGGAGCATCCGCAGCCCGAGCCTCCTCCGTGTACGTCCTGCTTTTTCCGCTCGTAGATCAGGCAGCCGCAGTCGGCGTACTGCTCCGTCATATCCACGCCCTCGGCGCGCATCAGATCCAGAAGGATATCACCGCCCTCAAAGCCGAGGTCCCCGGTCAGGATCGCATCGTAATCCGCAGGACGTGTGCAGCTTTCCTTAAAAAAGCGGAGCAAGGTGTCTGCTGCGGCAGGCGCCATCGCCGCCCCCATGTTTGCCGCATCGTGGATGCCGCATTCGCACACGATCCCCGGGAGCGCACGCGTGATTTTGGCGGATAACGCGCCGACGTGGTTGATTTTTGCGTCACCGACGAGGAATGCGCCCGCCCCCGTGACCGTCCATTGTGCGGTGGGAGCGCGCTGTGAGCCGTACTCCAGCGGCGTGCGGTATTGCCGCTCTGCGGAGCAAAAATGCGAGGAGGTCACTGCTGCGCAACGGGGATAAACGCCGTAGGAAACCAGAACTGAGGAGAGAAGCAGCCCCTCGGCACAGGTCGAGCAAGCACCGTACAGACCGAGATAGGGAATGTTGAAGGAGAGAAGCCCGTAGGAGGAGCCGACGCACTGATTGAGCAGATCCCCCGCGAACAAAACGCCGATGTCAGATTCCTTGCACGCCCCCTTTTTGAGCGCGACGTTCAGGGCAAGACGCTGCATTTCGCTCTCCGCGCCCTCCCAGGTCTTTTGCCCGAAGCGCCCGTCGGGATCGCAAAGATCGAAGCCCTCCCCCAAGGGCCCCTCCTTTTCCTTGCCGCCCACAGCGGTTCCGCAGGAAAGAATGGTGGCATTTAAGCGAATTAAGCCCTGATTCAAGTCGATCTCCCTCCGTGTTCTTGCCGATTTTGTCTTTATTTTGGGCGTTTTTGAGGCCTTTATGCGAGAAAAGAGGTATTTTTTCGGATTTTTGAAAAAAATTAAAAAAAGGGCTTGACAAGCAGGAGGAAATTTGTTATAATAACGAGGTCGTAAGGATTTCCGTGCGATGCTGGCATGGCTCAGTTGGTAGAGCACGTCATTGGTAATGACGAGGTCATCAGTTCGACTCTGATTGCCAGCTCCAAAAAGCCCGACTCAATCGAGTCGGGCTTTTTATTTTGCACACAGGGCTTTACATTTTCTTTCATGCGTGCTATAATATCCACGGAGAGGTGACGATCATGAAACGAAGAACGCAACACAACAACCGATTTGAATACGACGAGGAAGGGCGCGCGATCATCGATATGACGGTGTCGGACGACAGCAGCTTTTTGTCCGTCTATTCCAAGCACGCCTCTCCCGTTATCAGCTCCGAGGTGGCGGAGTTTATTGAAAACAGCACAAGGTCCCTGCCTCCGAAGCAGGCGCTGACCCTGCGCATACACAGCGATTGCATCGACGGGCGCGAAAAAGAGCTCTACCGTAGTGCGATCGGGGAATATTATTCCGAAAAATACCACGCTGAAAGGAACGAACTGCAATTCAATTTCTGGGCGGTGCTGTTTTTGACGCTTGCGGGCGTGGTTGCGCTGGTGCTGGCGTTTTGGGTGGATCATCACATCTGGTCCGAGGTCATCGACATCGCCGCGTGGGTGTTCCTTTGGGAGGCGGTGGATATCGGCGCCTTCAAGAACCGTGAAAGCCGTCACATGCGAAGAAGATGCTTGTCCTATCTTTCCATGAAAATCGAGTACGTCCCTCTAAAAAACGCACAAAAGGAAGCCGAATAACAAAAAAGCAGCCACCGACCGTGTCGGTGGCTGCTTTGCATCACTTGTTCATCAGACCGCACCCGTGGGGAAGCGGGAGGCGAGATCTCCTTGGTGCGAGTCATCGCCGTAGAGTATAAGATTCGTCTTGCCGTCGCCGTCGATCTCCACCACGGTCAGCGAGGCGTTGGGACACCACGGCACCTCTGCCGCCCGCTCGGGGGCAAGCCCGTGCCAACGCGCGCCCAGCATACGCAAGGGTGTGGCGTGCGTAAAGATCGCGACGCACTGCCCTTGATGGAGAGAAGCGATACGGTCGACCTCGGCGTAGACGCGCGACGAAAGCTCCGCGGTGCTTTCCCCTCCGTCGGGATGCGCGCGCCCGATGTCCTCGCGCCATGCGCGATAGGAGTCGGGGTAGTGCTCGCGCAGATATTCATAGGAGCGTCCCTCCCACTCGCCCGCAAAGATCTCGCGCAGCTCCTTTGAGGGGATGACGGGCTTGCCGAAGCGCTCCGCCGTGGGAGCGGCAGTCTGCAGAACGCGGACAAGGTCGCTCGAATAGATATGATCGATCGGATATTCGGCAAGACGGGCGGCAACCGCCTCCGCCTGGGCGTGCCCCAACGGGGTCAGGACGGTTTCGGTCTGCCCTGTAAAGATCTTTTCCAGATTGCTGTTGCTTTGTCCGTGACGGATAAGAAGGAGCGTGGTCATATTTTACCTCGATTTTCTTTGAAAATGCAGTTACGCGGTGAAAATAGATGGGGTGCGCCGCGCGGACGCACCCCATCTATTTGGCTTGGATCAGAGGTCACTTATGCGTCCTTCTTTACATCCAGAACCTGTTTGCCGTTGTAGAAGCCACAAACCTTGCTGACGCAGTGATTCTTAACGAACGCGTCGCATGCAGGGTTGGAGCACTTTGCGATACCGGGCAGAGTGAGCTTGCTGTTGTTGGAGCGTCTTTTATCTCTACGTGCACCGGACACTTTTTTCTTTGGTACTGCCATGTCTACACCTCCTCTGATTTGTTGCGATTAGTTATTTTCCTCATTTTCGTCAAACAGCTTTTTCAGTACGGCAAGCCGCGGGTCGATCTCAAAGGTGGGGCAACCGCAATCGCCTTCTTGGCGCGGTTTTCCGCATTTGGGACAAAGACCGGGGCAATCCTCTCGGCAAAGGAAGCGCATGGGGAAGGAGAGAAGCAGCTCCTCGCTGATCTCCTGATCCAGATCGAGCATTCCGTCACGGATGACGGCGTACTCGTCGAAATGCTCCTCCAGCTGTTCCTCGGTGAGAGTGCCCTCCACAGCGACCGTCCGTTCCAGCTGAACGGCAAAGTCCCCGCTAACGGGCGAGAGGCAGCGAGCGCACGAGGCTGAATAGGGAACCGTAGCCGTCAGGGTCAGGGACATATAGCCCGCCTTGTCGGTGATACAGCCCACCACGTGAGCGACGCCGTCAAACTCCGCACCACCCGAAAGAGTTGGTGTCAGCAGGTAATCAATGTGGATCTGTTCGACCTCTCCGCGGAGCATCGGACGCATATCCAGCACCATCCTACCCACCTCCAATTTGTTGACATAAAATGCGACAATAGACATTATAACCGCTTTTGCAAGATTTGTCAATAGGTTTTCGCAAAAAAACTTTGTTTTGCGGGGCGCTTGTCACCCATTTTTTCGTTTTTCTGAAATTCATCTGTCGGAATTGGGCGTCCCCGATTGTACGCAAAAACATTTTTCAAAAGGCTCTCCCCGAGGTGGAGGCTCGGATGCCCCACCTCCGTTTGCGCGGAGCACAACATCGTTGGGCGAAGCCCACATCATTTGCCAAAGCAACATCATTTTCATCGTAGGGGTAGACGTCCCCGGCGACCCGCCGGAAAGGGTTTTATTAGGCTCTCCCCAAGGGAGAGCTCCCGCAACGCGGGTGAGAGGGCGAAATGCGGTAAAAGCCCTCTCCACCGCCTTGCTGCGGTCCCTCTCCCTCCGCAGGGGGGCTGTGGGGAGCCGTTCCCCCGCGCGTATGCGCACACGCCCTAAAATATAAGGAAAGGATATTTTGGCGCTCTGAGCGGTCAAGTCGGAAAAAATCGCAAAAAATAGGAGAAAAATTTTAGCAAACAGTTGACAATTCGGAAAAAATATGGTAGAATGGTGATGCGAAATAGGCAGGATCAGCAATTTGCACAAGGAAACAAAGGGCAAATTGTGCACTCTGCTGATTTTTGGCGTCCTATAGGGGAATTTTTTGCAAAAATCAAAAAAACCTATGGGGAGAGCGGCATCACCGATGCGCTGCGGGGCAGTGCAGTTCGGCACATTGAGGAATCCAAAACGGGAGGAAGCCCCAATGCGCAGAAGGTGAGAAGCTCTTTGCAAACAATATGGGCAAGGCTTGCGGGGAAGCCCCGTTGCCTGCTACGCTACGGGAGTCGGAGCTTCGGTTCCGCAGAGGCGTGACGCACACGGTGGAACGAGGACACCGAGCGGCACGGCGCGACCTTGGCAGGCGGGGGCGGTACGGACACGCCGATCGGGCCCATATGCCAACCCACAAACAAATAACAGAAAGGAAATTTTTTCACCATGAGAATGAAAAGAATTGCACTCATTCTGCTTTCCCTTGTGATGGTTCTTTCCTGCGTCGTGGCTGTCCCGTTCAGCGTAGCCGCAGAGAATGCAACCGCAACCGGTGCGGACGAGTCGCTCGTGGGATACAAGCCTGAGAACGTCAAGACCGCTGACGTTTCCGAGGCGATCACCATGACGGCTTATTGCGCAGCCGATGCTTATGCGTACAACCACAAGACGGCGATGACTGTTACCATCGGCAGCGGCGCTGAACTGAAAATGTTCGCAGACCGCGTTAACGAGGGTGACGGCTTCACCAACATGACCGTTGTCTTCATCGATGACATCGACATGACCGGCATCACGATGGACTCCATCGGCGCACAGGCAAGAAAGGGCACCGTTGCACAGCCCGTTGCTGCCAACTACGCTCACACCGGTCTGTATAACACCATCGTTTACGGTCAGGGCCACACCATCAGCAACCTGACCATGACCGGCGGCGCAAAGTCCTTCGGTCTGATCGGCTTCCTCTGGGGTCAGCTCTACGACCTGAGAATGGATGACACCTGTACCATCACTGCTACAGTTGCAGCTGCAGCTGACGGCGGTGTCGGCTCCTTTGTCGGACGTCTCGGTAACGCGACTTTGGTAGGTAAGATCGAGAACTGCTACAGTGCAGCAACCCTCGTTTACACCGGTTCCACCACCGGCCGCGCTCCTGTAGGCGGTATCGTTGGTAGTACCAGCGCAAACGTTGAGTACGTTGTCAACTGCACCTTCGCAGGTAAGGTTTCCTCCAGCGATTACGATTACCTTGGCGGTATCGTTGGTAGCGCACAGCGTAACGCGCTCTACATTACCAACTGCGTCAACAAGGGCGAGGTGACCTACACCGGTACCGCTGACTACGGTGACGTCGGCGGTATTCTGGGTAACTTCACTCCCTACGCCAACGCAGCAAACCAGACCATCTACATTGACAACTGCATCAACTACGGTACTCTGACCACCACGAATGCAGCCAAGACCTGGATCGGCGGTATCGTCGGTATGGTTCGCGGTCTCTCCGCTACCAACCTCGAAAAGTACCCCGACACCACCTGGACGCTGAACATTACCAACTGCACCAGTGCGGGTGCAATGGTTCCCAACTATACGGGTAAGGATGCGGCTACCATCGCAACCTACTCCGATATGGTAGAGTCCTTCTATAACTGGACCACCGATGCTGCGACCATCGTCAACGGTGCTCACGGACCCGCTTCCGCACAGAACGGTCAGCTCGTTGTCAACGAGGAGAACAACAAGGTTCACTACGGTTACGCAGCAGGTCGCGTGATTAAGAAGGATAACTTCGACGACTGCTTCGAGATCACTGCTACCACTACCCTGGATCAGGTCAACGCTGCAACGCAGAACGGCTTTGTAATCTACACGCCCGAGGCATTCCTGAACTTTGCGGCAAACATGTCCAACACCGCAACCGTCTTCACCAAGGATAAGACCATCTACCTCGGTGCTGACATGGATATGTCCGGCATCACCTGGAGCCCGATCTCCAAGTCTGCTGCAGTTTGCCTGAGTACCTTCGACGGTCAGGGTCATACCATCAGCAACCTGGTCGTTGTATCCAGCGGCAACTTCAACGTTGCTCTCTTCGGACGTTACTACGGTATCATCAAGAACATTGTTGTTGACGGTACCTGCATGTTCAAGAGCACCAGCGGCTACGCTGCAGGTATCAACGCAAACGCAGGTAAGGTAGGCACCGGTAACGCTCCTGCCATTATCAACTGCTTCAACCAGGCAACCGTTATGTCCTACGGTAACACCGCTGCAGGTATCGTTCGTGCCGACCAGTGCGACGTTTACAACTGCACCAACGCGGGTCTGATCACTGACCCCAACTCTAACGGTCTGACCAACCTCGCAGGTATCTTCGGCGGCTTCTCCAACGCCGGCCGTGGCGGTTGGGGTAAGATCGTCAACAACGCAAACTACGGTACCGTTCACAACGGACGCGCCAATAACAACATCGCAGGTATCGCAGGTATCGCATCCCGCGTAGGCTACGCTGCGGGCGCATCCGTCGTCCTCGGCAACGCAAACTACGGTCTTGTTGACAACATGAACGCAGGCGGCGCAGTTTCTGCAATCGTTACCTTCCAGGTCGTTGCTGCCGATCAGGCATCCGCTACCGGCAACTGGCTGCAGCCCTCTTACATGGTTTGTGCAAACAACACCAACTACGGAACTCTCGTTAACTACGTAGCGAACAACAACTGGGCACAGACCGAGTTCGCAACGTTCAGCTTCTCGACCAATCCCGGTAGCGTTGTTCCGACTCAGGATCTGAGCTGCACGCTCGGTGCTGTTTGCGGCAACGTTTCCACCACCGATCTCCACGGCTACGCTGAGAGCCGTGTCATGAGCAAGGCTGCAGATTACAGCAAGGTTCCCGACATCACCAGCGTGTTTACCTTCAACGGCTCTGCCGTCAGCGGCACCGCTAAGCCTCTGATGAAGGTTACCAATGCTGAGGGTCTGGATATGCTCTCCATCATCGCACACTTCGCTCCCACCACCTTGAATAACAGCCAGATCGTCATTGCAAACGACATTGATATGACCGGCTGGAGCTTCCCTGAGGACATCACCGATACGGCTGCTGTCTGGACCGCTCCCAACGTATTCGTTCCGATCGGTTGGGTCGCTCCCAGAGCTACCGAAAACGGTAACCCCAACGTCAACTCCTACGATACCAAGCAGATCTTCCGCGGCTTTGTCGACGGTCTTGGACACGAGGTTAAGAACTGGGTCGTAAACTACGATAAGTTCTACACCGTAGACGGTGATACGACGACCTACCACGGCGGTAACAACATCGGTCTGTTCGCCAATACCTGGTACTCCGTCATTCAGAACCTCATTCTGGACGAGAGCTGCCAGCTGAACAACCAGGCAGGCGCTACCAACGCGGTTCGTGCATTCGTGACCTACGGTAACTACACCGCAGTTGTCAACTGCAAGAACGAGGCAGACCTCACCGGCTCTTATGCAGGCGGTATCATGGGCTTTGCAAACACTTGCGCAGTTGTAAACTGCACCAACAACGGTGACATTACCTCTACGCACATCTCCGCTGCAGGTATCGCTGCTAACACCAACTCTATTGCCTTCTTCGCAAACAACCGCAACAACGGTGCGATTACCGGCGTTAACTACACAGCAGGTATCCTGGGCACCTGGCACGCAGCCGGTGCAACTCCCAGAGTTCTCAACAACCTCAACGTTGGTACGGTTTATACTCGTGCAAGAACTCTGGACGATGAAACGCAGGAGTACATCTATGAACTGTATGCAGGTGCGATTGCAGCGCGTGTTCAAACCGCGGGCAATCTGTACGAGGCGAACAACATTGACCTTGGCGGCGTTGCTTACGGTACCGAGGCTCCCATCCAAGGTATGAAATACGAGCACGGAATCGGCGTGACCACCGCGCTCAGCGTTCCCGCAAGAGCTACCACTCCTGCAGAGATCGTTGCGATGCTCACCACGGCTTACCAGAACGGTACCGGCAACGAAGTTGCTCTCCGTTTCGTAACCACCGTTGACACGCTCGCATACGGCACTGTTGGCTTCAGAATCAAGTGCGGCGATCAGTACGCAGAGGTTCCCATGTCCACCGTATACAGCTCCATCATCGGCGCAGATGAGACCTACACTCCCGATGAAGTTGGCTACGAGAACTCCGAATACTTCGCAGTATTCACGCTCACCGACATTCCCGCTGATACGGAATTCACCGTTGAGGCGTATGTCATCACCGCAAACGGCACTGTGATCTACGGTGCTGCTCGCAACATTGTTGCCTGATTACAGAAAGGAGAATTGAACAATGAAATACGAAGCATTGAATATCGAAGTTGTTCTCCTCGAGAACGAGGATGTTCTCACCCTTTCTGCTCAGTCTGAAGGCACGGGTGAGTCCAAGTCCTGGAATGATCTGGGCTGGGAAAAGTTCTAATCAGAACCCTTTCGGGGCGAAGCGCTTGGCGCTTCGCCCCTTTTTTCGTTCACAACCTCCACGCGCGCGTAATATATATAAATAGGAACGGTTTGACCGCCGCCCGAATCCTTCCGCGTTCTGGCGATCAGGACCTATTTTTTTCGAAAAAAGATGAAAAATAAGAACAAGTTTTTTGTAGTAGATATTGACAATCTATCCTTTTTGTGATAGAATAAAGGTGAAAAATAGGCAGAAATGCTATCTTGCACAAATAGATTTTGTGCAAATTGTGCAAATTGCTGATTTTCGGAGATCTGCGGAGATTTGAACCTCAAATCATCCGCGGAGCAGAAAGCGGAACGCCTCAGCGCTGCGGGGCAGTGTGAATGGGCACATTGAGGAATCTTTGACGGGAAAGAGCCCCAATGCGCACGAAGGCACAGCGCTTTCTGTAAAACAGACCGGTCGTGCGGTGGCAGGGCACCATCGCAGGATCTGACGCTTACTCGCCCAACACAAATCAAACAGAAAGGAATTTTTGCCATGAGAATGAAAAGAATTACACTCATTCTGTTATCTCTCGTTATGGTTCTTTCCTGTGTCGTCGCTGTCCCGTTCAGCGTAGCCGCAGAGAATGACACCGCAACCGGCGCAGATATGTCTACGGTCGGCTACAAGGCAAGCCTTGTTCAGCCTACCCCCGATCTGACCAACGCCGTTCCGATGGGTCAGTATTGCGAGCCCGGTGGACAGTTCCCCCACGGCTTTGCAGATGCACTGACCATCACCATCAACTCTCCCGAAGAGCTTAAAATGTTCGCAGACCGCGTAAATGAGGGCGACGGCTTTACCAACAAGACCATCGTCATCACCGCGGACCTCGATATGTACGGCATCGTAATGACTTCCATCGGTGCCTACAGTAGAAAGGGTACCGTTACCCAGCCCGTAACGTCAGGCTACGCGCACACCGGTCTGTATGAGACCGTGATCTACGGCGGCGGCCACACCATCAGCAACCTCATCCTGACTGCGGATGAGAACGTTACGCTGGGCTCCTTCGGTTTGATCGGATGCCTCTGGGGTCAACTCTATGACCTCCGTATGGACGAAACCTGCGTTGTTTCGGTCACCAACAACAACATGAACAACGTGGGCGGTCTCGGCTCCCTCGTCGGCTTCTTGAGCAACGGCTCCAAGAAGGTCGGTAAGATCGTGAACTGCTACAGCGCCGCAACCGTTCAGTTCGTCGGCAAGCAGGCTCCCGTTCCGGTTGGCGGTATCGTCGGTAACTCCTGCGCAAACGGTCAGCAGATCACCAACTGCACCTTTGCGGGCACGGTTCTTTCCAACGGCCGCGACTACATCGGCGGTATTCTGGGCTGCGCAAGCCGCACCAATCTTTTGATTCAGGATTGCGTCAACTACGGTGAGATCGCATACGGCGGCACCGAGGATCAGGGTGACGTCGGCGGCATCCTTGGTAACTTCACGGCTTACGTGCATGCCAGTGGTCAGAACGTTACCATCAACAACTGCGCAAACTTCGGTACGCTTACCAGCAAGTCCGCAACCTTGACCTGGCTTGGCGGTATCACTGCGTTCGTTCGCGGACACAAGAACTGCCTGCAGCCGGCTTACGATGAGGTTAAGTGGACTCTGAACATCACCAACTGCACCAGCTCCGGTACTCTGATTCCCAACTACGCGGGCAAGAAGGCAGAGAACATCGCTGTTGGCGCAGGTCAGGTCAACGCGCTGTACGGCACGCTTGACGCAGAGCATCCCGTTTACAACACCGGAAGCCATATTACCCCTGAGGAAATGGCTCACAGACTCGTGATCAACGAGTCCAACAACAAGGTTGTTCACGGATACGACGCAGACCGTATCATCAAGAAGACCAGTTTCTCGGATTGCTTCGTGATCCTGCCGAACACCACGGCTGCAGATCTTGCGGCTGCTACAGAGAAGGAATTCGTAATCTACGATCCCGCGGCACTGCTGCAGTTCTCCATCCTCTCCGATGACGCAGCAGCAGGCTTTACGGCTGACAAGACCGTATACCTCGGTGCTGACATGGATATGTCCGGCATCGTTTGGGAGCCTATTTGTAACTCCACCGCAAACTTCAAGTCCACCTTCGACGGCCAGGGACACGTCATCAGCAATCTGGTCAACGTCGCACACGGCGCATGGAAGGTTGGCTTCTTTGGAAGAAACTACTCTCCCGTTAAGAACGTTGTCATCGACAACACCTGCTACTTCCGCAACACCGGCGGTTACGCAGGCGCGATCAGCTCGCACGCAGGTGCAGGCTCTCAGATCATCAACTGCTTCAACGCAGCAACCGTTATGTCCAACGGTAACACCGCAGCAGGTATTGCACGCGGAGATACCGTCAGAATCATCGGCTGCACCAACGCAGGTCTGATCACCGACCCTGCTTCCAATGCAGGCACCAACCTCGCAGGTATTTTTGGCGGATTTTCCAATAACACCAAGGGCGGCGCTTCCGGCGTGGTCATCAACTGCGCAAACTACGGTAACGTCATCGCAAAGGGTGGCGATATCATGGCAGCTGCCGGCATCGCTTCCCGCGTTGGTAGACTGGCCGATACCGTTGCCGTTCTGGATAACGTCAACTACGGTGCAGTCGTTGTTAAGAACGGTGCTGCCGCAGGCATTGCACACTTCGACGTCTTTGCAGACGACCAGGCAACCGCTGAGACCAATCTTTGGAACGAGGCGCACAGACTGCTCTGCTGCGGCAACGTCAACTATGGCGCGATCGCTCAGAACATGGAAAGCCGCGCATGGACCAGCGACGAGCTCGTTGTAACCACCTACAAGAATAAGCTCGCGTGGGAGGTTCCCTCTACCATTGAATTCGTTTCCGCATTCAACAACACTGTTGAGGCTGACACCTACGGCTACTCCTCTGACCGCATCTGGAACAAGGCTGCAGATTACAGCAAGGTTCCCGATATCAAGGACGTATTCTCCGTTACCACCACCGAAGTTGAGGGTGTTGCCACCGTTTCCGTTACCGGTACCGCACAGCCTCTGATGAAGATCACCGACGCTGAAGGCTTGGATATGCTCTCCGCAGTTGCATACTTTGCTCCCAACTCCTTCAACGCGGGCCACATGATCGTCATCGTCAACGACATCGACATGACCGGCTGGAGCTTCAGCAATGATCCCACCACCGGCTTTACCGCAGAGAAGACCTTCATCCCGATCGGTTGGCAGCCTGCCCGCACCAACATCCTGGGCGCTCCCAATGAGACCGGTACACCCGATATCAGCCCCAACAAGTTCGATCACGTGGTTCTTCCTATGATCGACGGTCTGGGACACAGCATCAAGAACTGGAACGTTGACGCAAGCTGCACTTGGACTGTTGACGGCGAGACCGCGAAGCCCGTTGGCGGCAACGCAATCGCTCTGTTCGGCAAGCTGAACAACGCAACCATCCAGAACCTGATCATCGACGAGAGCTGCTCCATCAGCAATCCCGATGGCGCTACTGACGCAGTTCGCGCAGGTATCGCTACCTTCGCACTCGGCTCTCAGATCATCAACTGCAAGAACGAGATGGATCTGACTGTTGAGAACCAGCAGTACACCGGCGGTATCGTAGCATACGCAAACCGCTCCGCAGTCCTGAACTGCACCAACAACGGTGACATCCGCGGCGCACAGGCTGTTGGCGGTATCGCAGGCGTTACCTACTTTGGCACGATTGCAAACAACCGCAACAACGGTAAGATCGTAGCCCTTGATGCGAACAACGCGAACAACCTCGTTGGCGGTATCATCGGTAAGGTAACCTACGACGGCACTGCAGCTGCTATTGCAGTCTACAACAACCTCAACGTTGGTAAAATCTTCACCACCGAGTTCATCGTTGACGAAGACGACACCGGCATCGTGAACGCAACCGCAGGTACCATCATCGGATCGATCCCCGTAGTCATGACGACTCCGGAGGCTTCGGAAGATGGCGAAGCAAAGCCCAGCGAAGTCGTAGTTTACTGCTACGCTTCCGGCAACATCAACCTTGGCGCTGTGATCTTCGGTGAGGGTGTAGACGTAGAGCCTCTTGACGTTCTCTATGCAAACGGCGTTGACGCTCAGCTTGGCGAGCTGGCCATTGCTGCAAGAGCAGAGATCCCCGCAGAGTTCGCAGAGCTGCTGACTGTCAAGTATCAGCTCGCTACCAATTCTGAGAAGAACACCGACGTTCGTCTGGTGACCGCGGTCGATAGCCTCGAGTACGTAACCGTTGGCTTCATCATCTCTGTTCCCGCAGGCGAGGGTGATCCTAACGTAACCGGCGTTGAGCTTCAGACCGTTTACACCAGCATTCTGGGCGGCGAGGAAACCTACGTTGCAAGTGACGTTGGCGGCGAGGCTGCAGAGTATCTGGCAGTACACGCACTGACCGGCGTTGTAACCGGAACCGAAGTGACTGCATTCGTGGTCACCGCAAACGGCACCATCATCTTGGGTGATACCGTCACTATCGAGATGCCCGCAGTTGAGGTAGAAACTCCCGCGGCTTGATGCTAAGCAAAACAACCAAATAAGCTTGGGGCGAAGCGCTATGCGCTTCGCCCCTTTGCCGTCCATACGCCGCCTTGACAACCCCACGCCCGTGTGCTATAATAATATCAATGAAGGGAAGGAGGCGAGCGTGATGCGTATTGCGGGCATGATCTGCGAGTGCAATCCCTTGCACGCGGGACATCAATATCTGATGGAGCAAGCAAAGCGCGGCGGTGCCGACGTGCTGATCGCCCTGATGAGCGGCTGCTTTGTCGAGCGCGGAGAGCCTGCCGTTGCCGACGGCTTCGTTCGAGCGAAAGCGCTTCTTGCAGGCGGTGCTGACGTCGTGCTGGAGCTTCCGTTCCCATTCTCGGCATCAAGCGCGGAGCATTTTGCGCGCGCGGGAGTGGAGATCCTTTCTCGACTTGGCGTACACGAGCTTTGGTTCGGCTCGGAGTGTGGAAGCATCGAAACACTATCCACGCTTGCCGGTATCTGCGATTCTCCCGAATTTGTCGCGCGCTATGCCGCAAGTGTGCGCTCCAACGGCGGAAGCGCCAAAAAATATTTTGAAATTCTGAGCGATCTTGCGGGCAAGGACTGCGCTTGCTCTCCAAACGATATTCTGGGAATTGCCTATCTACGTGCCATCCGTATGCATGATAGCGCCATGATTCCGCGCACCGTCCAAAGGCTTGGAAGCGGATACGGTGAGAAACGGTTGAATGCCGAGTTTCCGTCCGCGACCGCATTGCGCATCGCGCTCGCAGAGGGCGGGATCGACGCCGTTTCCCCCTATCTTGCGCCCACTACGCGTTCTTCCTTGGCAGAAGCCTTGGAGGAGGGAAGGGCTCCCGCGGGCTGGAAGCATGCCGAGCGATTGATCCTTGGCGCTTTGCGGATGCTCTCGGATGAGGAGATCGCGAGCATCGCGGAGCTTTCGGGAGGACTTGGCGCGCGCCTGAGGGATGCCGCACGCAAGGCGGACAGCTTTGAGGCGCTGCTTACGCTTGTCGCTACCAAAAAATACACCACGGCACGCATTCAGCGCGGCATTCTTTATGCGTTGACGGGAATTCGTGACGAGGATCTGAGAGCTCCCTGTACCTACGTGCGCCTGCTTGGCGCAAACGAGGTCGGACGGCGCGCACTTGCGGCATGCAAGAGGACCTCTGCCATCCCGGTCGTAACGCGCCGCCAGGACGTTCCCGCAGAGGGCGAGGCACAGTGCCGTTTGGCCGAGCGGGCGTGGAAGCTCTATACGCTCTGCTTGCCAAGAAGCGCGTCCGCGAGCGATTATTGGCGGAAAAAGCCGATTTTACTCCCAAAGGAGCCCTGACGAGAGCGCGAATTGCAAAAAATCAAAAGAAGCATTGACTTTTTGCGTGATCTATGATATAATACTATGAGATAAGCAAACGATATCGAGCCGTATGGCTTTTTGGAAGGAGGAAACGGCGTGGCAGAAGAAAAAAGAGAAAAGGTGTCGGGCAAGTATTTGGAATACCTTGATAAGCCGCTGGTGCGTGAAGGGGATACCATTTGCTACGGCGATATGAATGACAAGTGCATCCTTGTCTTGGAAATTATGAATTACAAGGAGGTTGACGGCAAGCAGTTGCCCGATACCGTGCTGATTCAGATCATCGACTCCAAGGATTCGAACAACATTCTCAATCAGGGAGTGAAGAAGGGGCTTCACGATGCCTTCTCGGTAGGGCTCGTTTGGCTGGATATGGCACTCCGTGCTTAAAAAAGAAGAGGGGAACCGCAAGCCGGTTCCTCTCTCTTTTTGCCGTATGACCAATTCAAAAACGGGGGCATTTTTGCCCCCGCTTGTGTTTTATTCTGCTTTGTCACGTGCCTTTTCCTGCTCGATCTGTGCGCGCAAGGAGGCGACCTCCGCCCTCGCCCGTTTGACGTCGTCGATTGCCTTTGCGACGGCATCGGCGCAGTTCTTTTTGGTGGTAAAGTGCAGGTAGCAGGTTTTGCCCAGCGCGGCAAAGGCTTCCTCCAATTTTTCCTCCGCAATGCTCAACTGAATCTGCAGGGATGCGATATCGCCTGCGTGGCTGATCTTTTTTGCAGCCTGATTGGCAAGCCGTTTGGTATCCTGATAGAGCTCCTCCCAAGACATCGAACGCACCTCCTTTTTGTTTAGTATATACCATTTTTGCGCGTTTGTCAATCGTATAGGCGCACTTTTGTGGGAAATACTAACGGTATACCGCTTTTTTGGGAGGATGAACCGATGAAAATGGAGAAGAAAACCTACGAGAGATTTGCGCAGGCGCACGCACCTCACTCGCCCATGCTCAAAAACTGCACGCTTGCCTTTTTGACGGGCGGAGCGATCTGTACTCTTGGGCAAGCCTTAAAGGATCTGTATATGGGGCCTTGCGGTCTTGGGCAGGAGGACGCGGGAACGCTGACCTCTGTCACGCTCATCTTTTTGAGCATGCTGCTTACGGGAATCGGCATTTTCGACCGTATTGCGAAGCACGCGGGCGCGGGAACGCTCGTACCCATTACAGGCTTTGCAAACGCCATGGTTTCCCCTGCCATCGATAGCCGTGCCGAGGGGTTGGTGCTGGGAATCGGCGCTAAGATCTTTACCGTCGCAGGTCCCGTTTTGCTGTTCGGAACTGCCGCGGGCGCACTGTACGGCGTGATCCTGTGGATCGTTTCGCTTTTTTGATCTTATGCCGAAGCGCGTGCCATCGGATCAGGTCGCGCGACGGAAGACGGCAAGCGTTGCCTCGTGCTGCGGGGAGATACAGAGCAGAACCCAGCGCCCGCGCACGGTGACGCTCCCGTTTTGCAACGCCTCGCTTGCTTGATCGGGATGAACGCCTTGCAGATAGGAAAGACGGGCAAGGCACATCTGCGCGACACGGTCCCGCCCACGCACGCTTTTGCAGCGAAAGAGGAGCAATTCGCACGAGCCGTTGTAGGCAAAAAAGAAAGCGGCGTCCTCGACCTCCGACATTGCGACGGGAGGCTCCGTTTCCCCGAACAGCGATGCAAGGAGCGCATCGGACAGATGCTCGGCTTGATCGCTCGGTGTCAAAAGATGATAGCAAGCCCCGGCAGGCAAGGGGGCTTGCTCTTTTTGTAATGCGGCAAGGACCTCTCTTGCCGAGGAAGGTGATCCCGCGCACCCGACGGACAGGAAAAGGCATACAAGGCAAAGAAGCAGAACCAGAGAACGACGATACATAAGCTCCTCCTCAAGGATTGAAACGGTCCATTCTGATTCTACTCTATGCGCCTTTTTGCAAGAAAATGCGAAGTGTGATCCAAGCAAACGCCCCGGATGCTCGACTTTTGTCAAAAGAAGGCAGGTGAAAGATGGGAAATTAGGTGATCGACATCGAAAATGTTTGGCGTATGGGTAGACAAACCGCTTTTTTTATGCTATAATCAAGATGTATCACTTTATCAAGCGCGAGAAAACAAAGCAAGATGCAAGGAGTGAAGGCGGCGTTGTTTTTTGATTTACACAGTCATATGCTGTGCGGTGTGGATGACGGAGCCCCCGATCGGGAGGAAATGATCGCAATGCTGGAGACGGCGTATGCGGACGGCGTTCGTGCCGTTTGTCTGACACCGCATTTTTCGCCGTATCATTTCGGTGATACTGCCGAGAGCTCCGAGCAGGCGTTTGCCGAGCTTTCCGCCTATGCAGAGAACGCGCATCCCGATATGAAGCTGTTTTTGGGGCATGAGCTGGGCTTCTATCACGGCTGCGAGGAGGCACTTTCGTCAGGGCGTTGCCGCACGCTTGCGGGCAGCAGATACCTCTTGGTGGATTTTCCCCGTGACGTGGACTTCTTTGAAATTCAGCATGCGCTTGACAGGCTGTCACGCAGCGGATACCGTCCCGTGCTGGCACACGCCGAATGCTATTTTGCGCTTCACCGCAAGCTGTCCTGGCTGGAGGAGTTCGCAGAGGGGGGAGGCATCATTCAGCTGGATGCCGATTCCGCTTGCGGAGCGAATGGGACCGCAGTCAGAAAACAGTTTATACGCCTGATCAAAAGGCGGCTTGCGCACGTGGTATCCTCGGACGCACACAATATGACGACGCGTCCGCCGTTGATTTCCCGCTGTATGCCGATCTTGAATAAGTACTGCGACGAAGAATACATCGCATTCCTCGTTTGGCAAAACGCGTATGATATCGTGCAGGATTTGCCCATTTGACCGATTTTGGATTTTATAACAGGAAAGGAAAACATTATGGAACAAACGAATTACGTAAAAGAGATCCGACTTTCTGACGTCTGGGCGGTTCTCAAGAAATGCTGGATCTTGTGCCTTGTGGTTCTGATCGTCGCATCGGCTGCTCTGTATCTCTTTCTGAGCGCACGGCACATCGATACTTATCAGTCCACCGCGCAGGTGTACCTCATTTCCGACTCGGCTGAAATGATGGAAAATGATAACAACATGGCGTTTTACATGCTTCAGGTCGCAGATCAGCTCATCGAGGACTTCCAAGAGCTCTCCAAGCTGGAGGATCCCGTCATGGCACCGACTCTGAATGAGCTGAAGAGCCATAATACCGTAGGCGCATCTGTCACGCCTGAGCGTCTGGCGAGCATGATCAGCGTGGAGCAGCGCGGCGAATCCCGTGTGCTGCACGTGACCGTTACCACCACGAACCCGCAGGCGAGTGCGGAGATCTGCAACACCTATGCGAAGAATGCGTGCGCGTATTTCAACTCTCTCTATACCAACGGTGAGTGGCAGATCGTCCGCGTTGCGGATAGCGCAAAGCCCGCAACGGCGCCCTCCAATCCGCTTTCCAAGGTGACGGTCCTGGCGATGGGAATGGCTGTTGCATTGTTGGTATACGGGATCTATTTCGTGCGTTACCTCTTGGATGATAAGATCAATCAGCCCGAGGACGTAGAGAAGTATCTGGGCGTCAGCGTCTTGGGTGTGATCCCGAACAGTGAGGATTCGAAGCGCAGATATACAAAATACGGCACTTATTATGCCAAGTCGGTAACAACGGCAGAGGAAAAGGGAGGGGACGAGCAGTGAAAACGATTGAAATGACCTTTGCGCAGAACCGTTACCACATCCGTGAAGCGTTCAACTCCTTGAGAACTAACATTCTGTTTTCCGGTAAGGACGTCAAAACGATTCTGATCACCAGCTGCGTAGCACACGAAGGAAAGACTACCGTAGCACTTGAGCTCTCCCGTTCGTTGGTACAGATCGGCAAAAAGGTTCTGTTCATAGACGCCGATCTGCGCAATTCCAACATTGTTGCCAAGCGCACCAAGGAGCGCGATCTGACGGGCCTTAGCCAGCTTCTCTCCGGGCAGGCAGAGATCGCCGATGCGATCTATCAGACACAGCTGGAGGGCTTACACATCATCTTTGCGGGGCCGCAGCCTCCCAACCCCACCGAGCTGTTGGAAAACGCTGCGTTTGCGGAGTTGATCGAGGGCAAGCGCGATGACTACGATTACATTATCATCGACGCAGCTCCTCTGGGACTTGTGATTGACGCGGCGATCATGGCGCCCTTGTGCGACGGTGCCGTTATGGTCATCAATACGGGACACATCAAGTACCGTGAGGCGCAAAGGGTGCAGGATCAGCTCAAGAAGACGGGTGTCCGTATTCTGGGAGCAGTCCTGAACCAGACCAGCCGCAAGTCGAGAAAGCATGAAAAGGATGCTTACAATTACGGTGAGGACAAAAAATAAGACTGTTATCAAAGGGGCGTGTTGCGGCACGTCCCCTTGATTTTGCCGACGGCTTGTACGCGAAGAAAAAATAAAAAATATTTTACGAACAAATTTTTCAAAAAGATATTGACAAGAGAGAAAGAATCTGTTATAATATGCGTTGTGAATGCGGCATCGCCAAGCGGTAAGGCAACGGACTCTGACTCCGTCATTACCTAGGTTCGAATCCTAGTGCCGCAGCCAAAGAAAAGGGCTCACCAATTGGTGAGCCCTTTTCTTTGGCTGCGGCACTAGGATTCGAACCTAGGTAATGACGGAGTC
>JAFVXH010000010.1 GCA_017501225.1 Clostridia bacterium | reverse complement strand
GTCGGGACCTTCTTGCAAGAAGGTCCTGACAAAAAAATAAGCAGGGGGTGCTTTTGGTAAAAGCATCCCCACACCCCCGCAAAACCTTTTGGGAAAGGGTTTGTCAAATCAAATTTGAAGCTGCTGTGCCCCGTTCTTTGCTTTAGCAAGGATAGAGTACTGCAGCTTATCTTTTATTCATCCTATTTTTTTAAGAAAGGTTCTTGGGGGTGTCGGGACCTTCTTGCAAGAAGGTTCTGACAAAAAAGAACGTGGGGGTGCTTTTACGAAAAGCACCCCCATATTCTTGTTATTTACAGCGCCCTTATTTTTCACAGATTCCTTGCAGCGCTACGCCCACGCGGTGCATGATCTTTTCGGCAAGCCTTGCCCTGCGTGCTGCTCGCAGCTCCTTGGAATTCCAGATCACAATGCTTGCGATACTGATTGCGACCATACCTCCAAAAATGCCGAGTGCTAACCACATTTCCTTTTGGCACATGGGATTTTCACATTTCATACGCAACACTCCTTTCCGCCGTTAGTGTGCGCCGATACGTGCGTGCTCATACGTTGAAAAAATATCAAATTTTCATATACGGATGCAAAAAGGGAAAAGGACGTCAGCCGCCCCTTCTCATGCGCTCGTACAGAAAGGAGATCAGGAGCAGCCCTTTTTTGTGCATGCGATAGCCTGTTCTGCGGGATACGCCAAGCAGGTCGGCGGCGCGCTCGATGCTCTCACCGCGGATGTAATGATAGTAAAGAATGAGCTTTTCGCGTCCGTTTCTCATGGAACCGATCAGAGCGTTGACCTCATACATTCTTGCTTTCCAGTATGCCTCATCGCCCGCGAGAATATCGGCACATTCAAAATCCTCATCAAATTTTGACGCGCGCGCCCGTTCGTATTTGCGCAGATTCAGCATATCGATGCAAAGCTGATAGCTGCACAAAAAATCACGCACCGCCGCAATGCGAGCATCTTCTTGAATTTCTGTCATAGATCCTCCTATTATTTCGGAAATCCGTCACATACATATTTCAAAATGCGAAAAAACAAAGAAATATTTTTTACAAAACCCTTGACAATTCGACATTTTTCGAGTATAATACAGATAGTATGATTTGGTGCCTTTATTATATCGTATTTCCGAACTAATGTCAAGAGAAATTTCGGATTTTCGTATGTTTTGGAGAAATTCACAAAAAATGGCGAAAAAGTTGCGCACATTTTACAGAAATAACACGGGGAGAGTCGTATGGAGTACAGAGCGTTTGAACGATTTTTGAAGGAGCGGGGGATCACGGTGTATCAGCTGTCCAAGATGACGGGGATCGCGGCATCCACGTTCAGCGATTGGAAAAGCGGGAGATCGGTGCCGAAAACCGACAAGCTTGCCCGCATCGCGCAGGCGTTTTCCATCAGCCTTGACGAGCTGCTGGGAATTCCCTGCGGGGAAGGCGGTTCTCCGTACGGTTCCGGTCGGAGTCGGGTACCGGTGATCGGTGTCATTCGCGCAGGACGTCCGATCGTAACCGAGGAAACGCTTCTGGGGCACGAATCCGCGGACGTGGACGACGTCGAGGAATATTTCTATCTGGTCGTATGCGGCGACAGCATGAAGGACTGCGGCATGGTAGAGGGCTCGTACGTGCTATTCCGCAAGCAGCAGTACGCACAAAACGGGGATATCGTTGCCTGCCTTGTGGACGGAGAGAGCGCGACCGTCAAGCGTTTTTCCAAGCAGAACCGCCGTATCATCCTCTCGCCCGAGAACGAGGCGTACGAGCCCATCATTCTCTCGCCCGAGGATTTTGAGATCGGTCGCGCCCGCATCTTAGGCGTTGCGATCGAGGTCAAGATCAAGCTTTGAAAAAAAGATATTCAAGGCATGGACCGAAGGCTTTTCCTTCGGTCTTTTGCTTTTTCTCCGAGGAGAAAAAGCGGTGCTTGTCTTGACAAAGAGGGAAAAATGTGATATGATACAATAAATAAGTATGCAGAAAAAGCGAGGTTTTGAAAACATGCATTGGTCAGATGAGATCGCTGAGCGGATGATTCAAAGAAATCCCAATAAGGAAGAATACGTTTGTGCTGCCGGCATCAGCCCCTCGGGCTCGGTCCACATCGGTAACTTCCGCGACGTTGCCACGCCTTTGTTCGTGGTTAAGGCGTTGCAGAAAAAGGGCAAGAAGGCAAAGCTTCTGTTCTCCTGGGATGAGTATGACCGTTGCCGCAAGATCCCTGCAAACGTGCAGGCTGTGGTCGGCGATGCCTACGACAAATATATCGGCTGTCCCTACGTGGACATTCCCGACCCTTGGGGATGCCACGAAAATTATGCAAAGCACTTTGAGGCGGAGTTTTTGGATGCGATGAAAAAATTCGGCATCGAGATGGATTGCCGCTATCAGGCAGAGCTTTACCGCGCGGGCGTATACCGCGAGGATATTCTGGAATCCTTGCGCAAAAGAGGCGAGATCTTCGAGATCCTCGATTCCTTCAAGACCAAGGACACCTCCAAGAGTGAGGAGGAGCTTGCGGCGGAGCACGATGCCGCAAAGGCAAGCTACTATCCCGTCAGCATCTTCTGCCCCGAGTGCCACACCGATTTTACCACCATCACGGCTTTGAGTGAGGATTGCACCGAGGCAGATTATACCTGCCGCTGCGGGCATGCAGGACATTTCAACTTCCTGACCGACACCGATTGCAAGCTGGGCTGGAAGGTCGACTGGCCCATGCGTTGGCGCCACGAGGGCGTTGATTTTGAGCCGGGTGGAAAGGATCACGCAGCGCCCACGGGCTCTTACAGCAACGCAAAGGTGATCTCCAAGGAGATCTTTGGCTACGAGCCCCCTCTGTTCCAGGGCTATGAGTTCATCGGAATCAAGGGCATGACGGGTAAGATGTCGAGCTCGTCCGGACTCAACCTGACCCCCGAAACGCTGCTCAAGCTCTATCAGCCTGAGGTCATTCTGTGGCTCTATGCCAAGACCGATCCCACCAAGGCGTTCGACTTCTGCTTCGACGACGGCATTCTGCGCCAATATTTTGAGTTTGATAAGATGCTGACCGACACCCGCGAGGGCAAGGCAAGCGAGGCGATCGCCGAGGTCATGCGCTTGTGTGCAATCGAGGGACGCGAGCTGCAGACCGTGCCCATGTCGCTTCTGGTTCAGCTCGGCTCGATCGTAAACTTCAATGTGTCGATGCTGGAAACCGTGTTCCAAAAGATTGGCACGCCCTACTGTGAGGAGCAGTTTGCCGACCGCCTCGACCGTGCAAAATTCTGGCTCGAGCAGTGCGCTCCCGAGCAGGTCAACCGCCTGCGCGCAACCAGAAACTGGGAGGTGTTCTCCGAGCTTTCCGAGCAGGAAAAGGAGGAGATCGCAAGACTTCACGCCTATATTTCGAAGGGCGGATACACGCTGGACGAGCTGAATGCGGAGCTTTACGCCATCCCCAAGGCGATCTTTGGCGATACCCTTGGCGACAAGGAGCTCAAGAGCGTGCAGGGCGCGTTCTTCCGCAACGTTTACCGTCTGCTCATCGACAAGGAAAGAGGACCGCGTCTGTATCTGTTCCTCTATGCCATCGAGCCCGAGAAGTACGTAGGGCTTCTGGATTTCTCCTATCCCAAAACCGAGGAGGAGATCGCGGCTGAAGCGGCTCCTGCCGAGGAGGTGGAGGAGGCTGTCGAGGAGGTGCGCGAGGCAGATCCCGTAGCCGACGTCAAGAGCGAGATCGGTATTGACGCATTCGATCAGATCGACATGCGTGTCTGCAAGATCCTCAAGGCAGAAACCGTGCGCAAATCGCACTCTTGCCTCAAGCTTACCTTGTTTGACGGCATCGGTGAGCGCGTGATCATGTCCTCCATCAAGGCGTATTACACGCCCGAGGAGCTGGTGGGCAAGAAGATCATCGTGCTTGCAAACCTCAAGCCCAACCGCATCTGCAACATCAATTCGCAGGGTATGCTGCTGGCGGCGACCAACAACGCGTGCGGATGCAAGGTTCTGTTCGTGGACGACTGCGTTCCCGAGGGCACTGCCATTCATTAAAAATCGGAAAAGAGAGGAAACGGTATGAGTCTTCCCGTAAAAGTAAAGCTGACAAGAGGAATGAGCCTGCCCGCGTATGCGACGGAAGGCTCTGCCGCAGTCGATCTGCGCGCAGCACTGCAGGAGGACGAGGTCGTTACCATCGCCCCAGGCGCGCGTGCGCTCATCCCGACGGGAATTTCCATTTCCGCGGGACGCCCCGACGTCGTCGCGATCTTAGCGGGACGCAGCGGACTTGGCATCAAGAAGGGCGTCAGCCTTGCCAACGGCATCGGCGTGATCGACAGCGACTATCGCGGCGAGATCTGCGTAGCGCTCATCAACCACGGCGAGGAGCCGTTCGAGGTGCGCAGAGGGGATCGCATCGCGCAGATGATGTTCTTGCCCGTCATGGCGGCAAGCTTCCTGGAAGTCGACGAGCTGGACGAAACCGAGCGCGGCGCGGGTGGCTTTGGCCACACGGGCGTCAAATAAAACGGAATTTTTGTCAGAACCTTCTTGCAAGAAGGTTCCGACACCTCCAAGAACCTTTCTTAAAAAAATAGGATCAATAAAAGATAAGCTGCTGTGCTCTATCCTTGCAAAGGCAAAGATCGAAGTACGGCAGCTTCAAATTTGATTTTATAAACCCTTTCCCAAAAGGTTTTGCGGGGGTGCGGGGGTGCTTTTACAAAAAGCACCCCCGCGTTCTTTTATTCCGCGCTTCAAAACATCTTCTCAATATCCTGGCGGTTGTAATACTGCTTTTTGTCGCAGAAGCGGCAGCATACCTCGAGCCGTTCACCCTTGCCCTCGGCGACCTGCTCGTCCACGAGCTTTAACAGATCTGCCTTGCCCAGCGTGATCAGCGCGCGCGTTGTGCGCTCGCGGCTGCAGTTGCAGCGGTAGGAAACGTCCAGCTCGTCAAACACGTCGAATGGGATATCCCGCAGAGCGATCTGAGCGATCTCCTCGGAGGAAAGCCCTTGATCAAACAGGCGCGAAACGTTCGCAAGGTCGTTTGCGTTTCGCTCGATCAGATCGATCACGGAAGGATCCGCGAAGGGAAGAAGCTGCACGATCACGCCGCCCGCCGCGCGGCAGGAGCCGTCACGGTCGATCAGAACGCCCAAGGCACACACCGTGGGGATCTGCTCGCTTTGCGCGTAGTATGCGGCAATGTCCTCTGCGACCTCGCCGCTGATCAGCGGCACCGAGCCGTTATAGGGCTCTGCTTCGGAGATATCCTTGATGATATTCAAAAGCCCCCGTCCGACAGCACCGCCGACGTCCAGCTTTCCGTTGGACTTTAAGGGGAGGTCAACGTCGGGGTTCTGGATATATCCGCGCACGTTGCCGATATAATCCGAAACGGCAAGCACGTGCCCCGCAGGTCCGTTTCCGTTGAGCGCGACCGTAATGGTATCGGTCTTCTCGCCCAGCATACATCCCATCATGGAGGTCACGGTCAGAAGACGTCCCAGCGTTGCGGCAGCGGTAGGAGTCGTACGGTGCAGGCGGATCGCCTCGTTGACGATCTCCTTGGAATTGATTACGTGAATGCGCGCGCTTCCGTCAGCGGTCATGGCGCGCAGAATGGTGGATGACATCGTTAATTTCCTCGGCATTCAAATATTTTGTGTTGATTTTCAGCTTTTGATCGCGCGTGCGCAGAAATACCTGCGCTCGGTCGCGTTTGTTACGGGGGAGAAATTCCAATCCGCAAAGACGCCAAGCAGGAAAAATCCTGCTTGCTCCAGAAGACGCTTGACGCACTCCATTGAGTAGGCACGCTCGCGCTGCGTTTCGTCCGAGCGGCGGTACGTGCCGTCCGGGAGCTCCTCGAACAAAGAAAGATCAAATTCACAGATGCCGCTCTCGGGATGGTAGCTATTCTGCCAGCCGCAATAGATGGCGGCACGCTCCTCGTCATCCTCTCCCTTGCCAAAGATCAGCTCGTCCTCTAAAATATAAGCGTTGCTGCCGTAAACGGTTTCAAACTTATACGGCGTATTCATGTCGAATAAAAACAGCCCATCGGGGTCAAGATAGTTATGAGAGGTGCGAAAGCAGGAGAGAAGATCCTCCTCGCGCAGAAGATAATTGAGGCTGTCCAGACAGCAGGTGATCGCTCCTACCGTGCCGTAAAGCTCAAAGCTGCGCATATCCTGCTGCAAAAGAAGGGTTCCGGGAAAGCGCGCACAACGCTCATACGCGCGAGAAAGCATATCGGCACTTGCGTCAATTCCGATCATATCGTACCCTCTGCTTGCGAGCTGCTCGGTCATGCTTCCCGTGCCGCAAGCCAGATCCAACACAAGAGTTGGGCGCCTCGGGAGGAATCTGTCAAAGCAGCTCTCCACAAAGTCCGCCCAACTGTTGTAGTCGATTTCCGCGTTCAGCTGATCATACACGTGGGCGATTGCCCCGTATGCTTCAAAGGTGTTCATGCTCAGCGGGGATTTTTTGCCAGCTTCTTGAGCACGGCGATGTATCCGTCGTCATCTCCGAACTTCAGGCATCGGTTGACACGGCTGATGGTTGCGGTGGAAAGACCGGTTTGCTCGGTAATGTCGGAATAGATGTAATTGTCATTGAGCATCTTGGCTGCCTGCAAGCGGCGCGACATCTCTAAAAGCTCGGATTGGGTGCACAGATCCTCGAAAAAGGCGCGGCACTCCTCCATATTTTGTAAAGTCAGGATTCCACGGTAAAGAAATTCTACGTTGCGATCAAGCTTCTGATTTTTCATGTCCACAAACCTCCCTGGACTGATTTTCGTTCGCATCCTTTATTGTAACACGGTTTTTGAAAAAAGTAAATAGAAATTTCAAAACATTTTATCATTTTTTGTAGTTTTTGTTGTTATTTACGGACGGAAGGTGGGCAAAGCAATGCTCACCACTTGACAAATCCGTCGTTTATGGGTATAATAAATAAAACGGAAAGGAGAGGATAGTATGCCCTTGCTCTCTTTGTTGACTGATTTTTTTGCGGGACGTGTCCACGGCGGTGGGTTCGTATCTCGCCTTTGTACGATGATTTCACAATTTGCCGATCGCGTATCTCTCCCCGCTGAGGTGTTCTGGGTTCTCGGAATCGCCATTCTCCTGACGGTGGGGCTTCTCGGCTTGCGCCTGAGCCGTTGGCTGCTCGCCTTTCTTGGCGGTCTTCTCGGATACGCGGCGGGCTGTGAGCTGTTTTATCTGACCGCCACGTCGATTGACGGGATTCCACTGGTGTTTGAATACGTCTTCGGCGCGTTGATTGCCATTCTTTTTTTGGAGATGGTGCTGTTTCAAAAGCGTCTGTCCTGGTGCCTTTTGGTCTTTGGTGTTGCGCTTGCGGTTTTGCTTCCGCTTTTGCCGCAGATGCCGACACTCTGTGTCGCGGGCGCGGTTTTGCTCGCATTGATCTGCGGTCTGTTGCCCCGCACCACGCTGTCGATCGGCATCGGGTACCTTTGCTCCGTGTTTATCATGGCGTTTTTGTTCCGACTGTTCCCGACGCTCCCATGGCTTTCTGTCGGAGAGAGCTACGCCGCAAACGCCATCGCGGCGGCATTCGGCATCGTGCTGGCACTTCTCCAGCTGCTTTGTACCTGTCGGTTGAGCAGAAAGGAGAAAAAGGAAAAAAGGATCAAAACCAAGAAAATCAAGGTCAGAAAAAAGAAAAAGGCACAAACCGTATAACGGAAAAGAGAGGTACGCGCATTTTTTTGCGCGTACCTCTTGCAATGTGTCGATTTTTATGTTATAATGAGCGCAATGAAATATATCTTATCAAGAGTAATGTAGTGACAGGCACAGTGACATTACAGCAACCTGCCGATGCGGTAAGGTGCTAAATCCTGTTAGATGAGAGCCATAACGCTCCGTCTGTGCGGAGCGTTTTCTATTTTCGAACGATAGATATGTTTTAATCGGAAAAAGAGAGGATCGTTACAACAATGAACCAAAACAAAAAGCTTTTTACCAGCGAATCGGTCACCGAGGGACATCCCGATAAGATCAGCGACAAGATCTCGGACGCGATTTTGGACGAGATGCTCCGTCAGGATCCCATGTCGCGCGTCGCGTGCGAAACCTTCTGCACCACGGGTCTTGTTTGCGTGATGGGTGAGGTGACCACTACTGCAAAGGTGGATATTCAGGAGATCGTCAGAAGCACCGTGCGCTCGATCGGATACGACCGCGCAAAGTACGGCTTCGACTGTGACAGCTGTGCCGTCGTGACCTCCCTGCATGCACAGTCCCCCGATATTGCCATGGGCGTGGATCGCTCCCTGGAGGCAAAGAATGGTGTGGATACCGACGGAATGGATACGGGCGCGGGAGATCAGGGTCTGATGTTTGGATACGCCTGCAACGAAACGCCCGAGCTGATGCCTCTGCCCATCTCGCTTTCTCACAAGCTTGCAAGACGCCTTACCGAGGTGCGCAAGAACGGAACGCTTCCTTATCTGCGTCCCGACGGAAAAACGCAGGTCACCGTGGAGTATGACGAGAACGATATCCCCGTCCGTGTGGACGCGGTCGTCATTTCCTCCCAGCACGCGGCAGACGTCACGCTTGAGCAGATTCGCGCGGATCTGATCCGCGAGGTCATCACGCCCATCGTTCCCGCAGACATGATGGACGAGAACACCAAGATTTACATCAATCCCACGGGACGCTTCGTCGTAGGCGGACCCGCCGGAGATACCGGTCTTACCGGCAGAAAGATCATCGTCGACACCTACGGAGGATACGCACGCCACGGCGGCGGAGCATTTTCGGGCAAGGATCCGACCAAGGTGGACCGCAGTGCCTGCTATGCCGCAAGATACGTGGCAAAGAACATCGTCAAGGCGGGGCTTGCCGACAAGTGCGAGGTTCAGCTGGCGTATGCCATCGGTGTTGCAAAGCCCGTGTCGGTTCTGATCGATACCTTTGGAACGGCCAAAATTGAGCAGTCCAAGATCGAGGAGGCGGTGCTTTCTCTGGTCGATCTGCGCCCTGCGGCAATCATCAAGCGCTTTGATCTGCGCCGTCCCATCTACAGCCCTCTGGCTGCCTACGGACATTTCGGACGTGAGGACGTGGACGCGCCTTGGGAGAACTGCGATCTGGCTCCCACGCTTGCGTCGCTTCTTTCGTAATCAAACAATACCGACGGCAAGCATTCGCGCCGACGGGAACTCCCTCCCACTCCTTTGCATAGCATACCATTGAGGGGAGGGGGTTTCTTGTTCTTTCGGGTATGCCTTGAGGGCTTTGCGATTTTGTGTGCCGTTTACGGCTTTTACAGCATTCTTTGCGCCATTGTGCGCGCGTTTTCATCCGATCAGATCGCCGTCGCGGTTCTGATCGACTCCGCCGAGGCGCTGCAGTCCCTGGATGCGCTTTTGCAGGAGGCAACCTTTTGCGCTTGCCACCGTCCGTCAAGCCCCGTGGTCGTGCTGCTTGCGCAGGAGCTGACCGCAGACGGAGAAGAAATTCCGGAGGGCGTGCAAAGTCTTCTGGATCTTTACGGCGCGGATTGCTTCTTGGTCGATCGCATTTGAATGGAAACAACACGAAAACAAAAAAGAAAGGAAGTGTCATAGTGGCAAGCGAAAAAAGTGAAACGCTGATCAGGATCAGCGGAAGCATCGAGCACGTTATATATGCCAACGAGGACAACGGGTATGCCATCTGTGACATGGGAACCGATGACGGCGACGAGCTGATCACCATTACGGGAACACTCCCGTATATCGGCGAGGGGGATCTGATTACCGTCTACGGCGTTTGGGTGCACAATCCCAAGTATGGAAGACAGTTCCGCGTGGAGCAATTCGAAAAGCAGCTTCCCGCGGACGTGTCCTCCATTTTGCGCTATCTTGCGTCGGGAGCGATCAAGGGTGTCGGTCCCAAGACCGCCAAGCGGATCGTGGACGAGTTCGGGGAGGAGAGCTTTGAGGTGATCGAAAAGCATCCCGAATGGCTTGCCGAGATCCCGGGTATCACCCGCAAAAAGGCGCTCGCGATCGGAGAGGATTTTGCCAGCAAGGCGGGCATCCGTGCCTCCATGCTCTTTTTCCGCGAGATCTTCGGACCTACCATGACGGTCAAGATCTATCAAAGATGGGGCGGGGGAGCTGTGGATATTGCCAAGCAAAACCCGTACCGTCTGTGCGATGAGATCGACGGCATCGGCTTTGAGCGTGCCGACCGTCTGGCAATGAATTTAGGACTTTCCCTTGACCATGAGGAGCGTATTTGCAGCGGCATTCTCTACCTGCTTTCCTCCAACGCGTCGCAAAACGGACACACCTGCCTCCCCTTTGACAAGGTCGTGGCGGGGGGAGCGCAGATGCTCTCGGTGGACAAGGACGCGGTCGAGCGCGCCATCGTCCGACTTTTAGATGAGGAAAGGCTCGTGCTTTGGAAAAACGAGGGCAAGGACTATCTTTACGAGCGCTCCATCTATGAGGACGAGCGCTTTATCGCGCGCAAGCTGACGCTTCTGCAAAAGACCTGCCCCGGCATGGACGTGGGCAATATTTCCTCCTTCCTGCAAAAGGAGGAGCGTGCCAGCGGTATTCAATATGCGGCGCTTCAGCGTCAGGCGATCTTTGACGCGCTGGAGCACGGTGTGCTGCTGCTCACGGGAGGACCCGGTACGGGTAAGACCACGGTCGTGCGCGCACTGCTCGGGATCTTCTCCAGCATGGAATTCAAGGTCGCGCTCTGCGCGCCCACGGGACGCGCGGCGAAGCGCCTGTCCGAGTCTACCGCCTGCGAGGCAAAGACCGTTCACCGTTTGCTCGAATATAGCGGCGAGGGGGCAAAGGCACGCTTTATGCGCGATGAGAACAATCTGCTTGACGAGCACGTCGTGATCGTGGACGAGGCTTCGATGGTGGATACCCGCCTTGCGTGCGCGCTCCTGCGTGCGATCAAGCCGGGCTCTCACGTGATCCTGATCGGCGACGCCGATCAGCTTCCCTCCGTAGGTGCGGGGGACGTGCTGCGGGATTTGATCAACAGTGAATGCTTTGCGACGGTTCGCTTGGACGAGATCTTCCGTCAGGCGAGAAAGAGCCTGATCGTTACCAACGCGCATCGGATCAACCAGGGGCAGATGCCTCGCCTTGACGTCAAGGACAACGACTTTTTCTACCTCGCACGGGGAAGTGACTCCGAGATCTGCGCAACCGTGGCGGATCTGTATCGGAACCGTCTGCCCCGCACGTACGGGGATCTTGCAAGAAACGGCACGCAGGTGATCTCTCCCTCCCGCAAGGGCGAGGTGGGTACGGAGCATCTCAATCAGCTTTTGCAGGCGGCACTCAATCCGCCGGAGGCTGAAAAGAGGGAATACAGACACCGCGACCTGGTCTTCCGCGAGGGCGATCGCGTCATGCAGGTGCGGAACAATTACGATATCGAATGGGAGAAAGAGGACGGAAGCGCGGGCGTCGGGATCTTCAACGGAGATATCGGCGTGATCGAGCGCGTGGATCTGCGCGAGCAATGTCTTGAGATCCTGTTTGAGGATCGCCGTGTAATGTATCATTTTGATCTGTTGGAGGATCTGGAAATGGCGTATGCCGTGACGGTGCATAAGAGTCAGGGAAGCGAATATCCCATCGTTATTTTACCGCTTGGCAACACGCCGCCGATGCTTCTCTCACGCAATCTGCTCTATACTGCCGTCACGCGTGCGCAAAGCATGGTGATTTTAGTTGGCAGACAGGAGGTGCTTGGCGCGATGGTGGAAAACAACCGTCCCGCGATGCGCTACACGGGACTGCGATATCTGGTTCGCAAGGAGCAATCGTGAAGATCGGAGAATTGCTGTTCCCGCCCAAGTGCGTCGGATGCCGAAGGCTCCTGGATTGGCACCAAATTGACAAGGGTGCCTTTTGTGCCGACTGTCAAAAGCTGTGGGAAAGCGAAGCGCTGGAGGCCTGCGAGCATTGCGGCAAGCCGGTCAAGGAATGCCGTTGCGTGACAAGCGCGATGGAACGCGCGAGGTGCTCGGCATTTTGTAAGCGCGTATATTACCGTCACGGCATGCAGATGCCGGTACAAAATCGGTTGATCTTTGCGATCAAGCGCTCTCGCACGCCGCGGCTGTTCGAGTTTTGTGCAAAAGCTCTTTCGGAGGAAGTAAAACGGATGATGGAGGAGGAAGCTCCCGATGCCGATTCCGTGATCGTTTGCCACGTGCCAAGGAGGCGTGCGGCATATTTGGAGTACGGGAATGATCAGGCAAAGCTGCTCGCAAGAGCGCTGGCGCGTGAGCTGTCCCTGCCTTATACGAGTCTGCTTCACCGCAAAAACCGCCCCTTTACACCTGCGCAAAAATTCCTTTCGGTCAAGGAACGCATAAGAGCTGCAAATACCGCGTACGTTTGCAAAAAGGGAATGGAAATCAAAGGGAAAACCGTCCTTCTGGTAGATGATATCGTCACGACGGGAGCCACCATGGCGGCGTGTACGCGCGTGCTGCGCCGCGCGGGAGCGAAGAAGGTCCTCTGCGTTTGCGTCGCGTCGGATGATTACAACCGCTCGGACGCTCAGGAAAAAACGGCTCTTTTGAGATAAAAAGCAGGGCATGCGACATCTTTTTTGAAAAAAAGATTGATTTTCCACAGAATATCGTTTATAATGAAGATGAAGATCAGAGGAAAGGAGCGCGCTCGCCGCGGCGGCGTGCCAAGGGAAGAAGTATGGCACGGGAAGAATATCCGATCAAACGGCAACCGTCGACACCCCGTCGGGATGCGGTGCGTGACCGCTCCGGGAAAAAAGGTGGCGGCTTTTTGAACCGAGTCAGCAATTTTCGCCTGAGTCGCAACATCGGCATTGACCTTGGAACCGCGACGGTTCTGGTTTATGTGCAGGGGAAGGGAATCGTGCTGGAGGAGCCCTCCGTGGTTGCCATCGACACCGATACCGACCGCATCCTGAGCGTAGGAAAGCGCGCCCAACAGATGCTTGGAAGAACGCCCGGAAACATCGTGGCAGTTCGCCCCTTGCGTGACGGCGTGATCAGCCAATACGAGGTCACGCTTAAAATGATCCAGTATTTTATTGAAAAGGCGTGCGGAAGAATGTTCTTTCCGCCGCGTGTCACCATCTGCATCCCCTCCGGTATTACCGAGGTTGAGGAGCGCGCGGTGGTGGATGCCGCGAGAGAAGCGGGGGCACAAAAGACCTATCTGATCGAGGAGCCCATGGCGGCTGCCATCGGCGCGGGGCTGGATATCTACGCGCCCAACGGAAACATGGTGGTCGACATCGGAGGCGGTACGACCGATATCGCGGTCCTTTCTCTTGGCGGCGTGGTCGTTTCGGAATCCATCAAGATCGCAGGTGACCGCTTTGACGAGGCGATCATGCGGTACGTACGCCGCAAGTACAACGTTCTGATCGGTGAGAGAACTGCCGAGGGTATCAAAAAACGCATCGGCGCAGTATACGATCATCCGGAGGAGCAAAGCGTGCAGGTCAAGGGACGCTGCATGACGCAGGGGCTTCCCAAGGTCATCACCATCAGCTCCAAGGAAATGATCGAGGCACTTGCCGAGCCGATTACGGCAATTCTGGACGCCATCTGTCTTGTCATCGAGCGCACCCCTCCCGAGCTGTTGGGAGATATTTTGCGCAACGGGATCGTCATGACGGGAGGCGGAAGCCTTCTTTACGGCTTTGACCAGCTTGTGACCAAGGTGACGGGAATTCAGACCCGAGTGGCAAAGGATGCCGTTTCCTGCGTTGCCATCGGTACGGGAAAATTCCTGGATCATCTGGATATGCTGCAAGAGGGATCGATCAACCTTTCCAAGGCGAGAAAGGAAAGACTATAATCTACATAAAACGGTATCGCTTACGGCGATACCGTTCTATTCTGCCTACGGGTAAAACGGGAGGATTTGATATGCAATACGTGATAGGCGGCAGAAGCCCGTCTTCGGTGTTCCGCTTTTTTGAGGAGATCAGTGCCATTCCGCGCGCATCCTTCTGCGAGGAGAGGATCGCGGATTATCTGGTGGACTTTGCCAAGGCACGCGGTTTGTTTTACGTCAGGGACAAGATCAACAACGTGATGATCCGCCGCCCCGCAACCAAGGGGCAGGAGGGAAAGCCTGCGCTTCTGTTCCAGGGGCACACCGATATGGTTTGCGAGAAGAACGCGGACACGGTGCACGATTTTTCCAAGGACGGATTGAAGCTGTATCTGGACGGAAAGCTTTTGCGCGCCAAGGGCACGACTTTGGGTGCTGACAACGGCATTGCCGTTGCGATGATGCTGGCGATCCTTGACGGAGAGCTCCCCTCGCATCCGACGGTTGAGTGTCTGTTTACCACCGCCGAGGAGGTAGGACTCAACGGTGCTATGGGCTTTGATTATTCGCACCTGACCGCGCGCCGCATGGTCAACCTTGACAGCGAGGAGCTGGGTGTTGTGACCGCGGGCTGTGCGGGCGGTATCCGCTCGGATCTGATCCTGGACGCGCAGACCGAGCCCTTCTGCGGCTCTGCGATTTGCTTGCGCATCGGAGGATTGATGGGTGGACATTCGGGCGAGAACATCAACAGCGGCAGAGCCAACGCCAACAAGCTGATGGGAAGAATTCTCGCATCTCTTGTATCCGCGCATGACGCGCGCCTGATCTCGCTTCGGGGAGGCTCGAAGGACAACGCCATTCCGCGTGAATGCGAGGCTGTGATCGCCGTAAAGGATGCACATGCGGCAATCACGCTTGCAAACACGCTCGGAGAGCAGATCAAAAGGGAGCTTGGCTCGGACGATGCGGGATTTTTCCTGACGGCAGAGCAAACGGAGCAGCCGTCCTCTATGCTGACAAAGGAGGATAGCGCCAATGCGATCGCGGTGATCGCGTGTGCCGCCAACGGTGTCCTGGAGATGAGCCGTGACGTAAACGGGCTTGTGGAGTATTCCCGCAATCTTGGTGTCATCACTACAAAGGAAAATCAGATCTGCTTCGTCTTTTCCGCACGCTCGTCCATTGAGAGCCGCCTGGACGCTTCGACGCAGGAGCTGGACGCGCTCGCTCGCGTGACGGGCTGTGTGACCAAGCATTACAGCCGCTATCCCGGCTGGGATTATGCCAAGACCTCCGCACTGCGCGATTCCTATCTTGCGGCATACCGCGACGTTATGGGCAAGGATGCTGTCATCAACGTCATCCACGCAGGGCTGGAGTGCGGTATCATTCGCTCCAAGGTGCCGGATATGGATATGATCTCGGTAGGCCCTACCATGTTTGACATCCACTCTCCCGATGAGGCGCTTGATCTGGACGCCACCGAGCAGTTCTGGAAAACGGTCGCTCGCCTGGTCGAGATTTCGTAAAAATACTTGACATTCCATTTTCGACTTTGTATAATTAAGGTAGTATTTGACTGTACCGGAAAAATCACGAAGAAAGGAGATTTGGATCATGCCTGCGCTCTCTCCCGTCATTCTGTTCGCTGCCCTCGGCGGCGTAGCACTTCTTCTGACCGCTATCCTGATCTTGCGCCGTTTCTTCGGAAGATAAGCAGGGGTGCTTTTTGTAAAAGCACCCCCACACCCCCGCAAAACCTTTTGGGAAAGGGTTTGTTAAATCAAATTTGAAGCTGCTGTGCCCCGTTCTTTGCTTTGGCAAGGATAGAGCACAGCAGCTTATCTTTTATTCATCCTATTTTTTAAGAAAGGTTCTTGGGGGTGTCGGGACCTTCTTGCAAGAAGGTCCTGACAAAAAAAATAAGCAGGGGTGCTTTTTGTAAAAGCACCCCCACACCCCCGCAAAACCTTTTGGGAAAGGGTTTGTCAAATCAAATTTGAAGCTGCCGTGCCCCGTTCTTTGCTTTAGCAAGGATAGAGTACAGCAGCTTCTCTTTTATTCATCCTATTTTTTAAGAAAGGTTCTTGGGGGTGTCGGGACCTTCTTGCAAGAAGGTCCTGACAAAAAAATAAGCAGGGGCGCTTTTACCAAAAGCGCCCCCACAAAAGAAAGTATTATTCGATTCCAAAGAGCTTTGCGGAGTTCTTGTAGAAGATCTTATTTACGTCCTCTTTGGTAAGACCGAGCTTTTCGCACGCGCGACGGCAGGAATCGATCTCCTCGTAGATAAAGAAGGTGATACGGTCCGCTTCCTCGCCGTGGATCTCACGCATGTGAGGATCGGAGGAAACGTCACCGAGGCTGCCCGCGGGGATCTCGTTGATATAGAAGCCGTCCTCAACGGTTCTGCGCGCCTTCATGCGGAAGATGGGGAAGTCGGTACCGTAGATAAAGCGGTCGGTTCCGTACTGCTCCAGCACGCGCTCCATGACGTACTGATTGGTGTTTGCGGTGAAATCCCACATGGTCTTCTTCAGGGGCTTGAGGTATTCCAGCGCATCTCCCAGATCCTCGTCGGCATAAGCTCTTCCGAGGTGTGCCACGATCAGCTGCAGATCGGGATACTGCTCCTCGATCTGACGGATCTGAACGTAGTTGAGAGGATCCGCCAGGCGCTTCGGGCGAGCAATGTGAAGCTGAACGATCCAGCCGTGCTTGTTGGCAAGCGCAAGATGCTCGTGAGGCAAAAAGTCGAAGATGCGGATCTCGTTATTGGGGATGTATGCGGGTGCGAACTGCAGATAGACCTTCAGACCCTTATAGCAGGGATGCTTCTCGAACTCCGCCTCGATCTCCTCAACCGTCTGAGAGGGATGGGAGAGATAGAGCGCGGGATAGTTGTACTTTTCGGCAGAAGCCGCAACGTAATCGTTGTTGGCTTTCAGATCAATGGTAATAGTAGGCTGAGCGTAAAGAACCGAGATGACCTTCTTATCGGGGAAGAGCAGGCGGTTGGTTTCGTTCAGGTCCTCGACCGAGTTATCCTTTGCGACCATAAAGGGCCAGTTGCAGGATCTGTGCGCGTTGTCCTCGTACTTCTCGTGTTCGGAGAGCCAGATGTGCGTATGGCAGTCGATAAAGGTATCGGGCAAAAAGTCCTTGAGGCGAGATTCGTAGAACTCGCGGTCAAATTTTTTGACGTCTAACAGACTCATAGTTATACTCCTTGTAATTTACTCACCGATGATCATGACCTGAATGGTACGGGTTCTTCCTCTGGTCTGATCCCAGTCGATGAAGTGGATGCGGCCGAATTCACCGAGGTCCATCTCGCCGTTCTCTGCAACGATGGTAACGTTGCGTCCGATGATGGAGGAACGGAGATGCGCGTCGGTGTTGTGGCAGCCGAAGTTATCCTCGCCGTGCTCCTCTGCAAAGACGAGTGCCTTCTGCTGCGGATGGAGGTACTGACCCTCGTAGCGGCAGGTGGGGATCCAATCCTCAAAGCAGTTGACAAGGTCCTGCTGCAAGGTCTCAAGACCGGTCATAGACATATCGAATGCGCACTCCTGCGTGATGACGGAGCAGGTGGTGTGGTGAGAGTAAACGACGACGATGCCGTCCTTGATGTTGGTCTTTGCGACGATTTCCTTGACCTGATCGGTCACGTCGTGGAAGGATACCGCTCTGTGGCGGGACTGTACCTTAAAGGATTCTCTGTAAACCATGGTGATTACCTCGCTTTTCTAAATTCTAATAATTACTGTTCCAGCTTCTTCAGATCGTCTGCGGCGCGTCTGGTTGCGGCGATCATTTCGTCGATCATCGCGATGGGATCCTTCGCGTTCATAATGCCGGATGCAGCGCCTGCAGCCTCACTTCCCGCCATGATGAAGTCGTAGACCTGCTGACCGTTGGTAATGCCTGCAGCCTGCTCGACCATGATGTCGGGATAGATGTCCTTGATCACCTTAATGGAATCCTTGACGTAAGCCATGGGGCTGACGCCGTTGCCGCCGCCGATGATCTCGGAGGGCTCGGGATTGATGATATCGGGATGCAGCTGTGCGATCGCCTTTGCCTCGGCAAGGGTATCAGCGCAAGCAAAGACCAAGAAGTCCAGCTCGCGTGCGCGGTCGATGACAGCCTTCATCTGGGGAAGGCTCATGGGCTTCTCGCAGTGGTTGATGACAACGCCCTTAGCACCCGCAGCCTTCAGACCCTCGGGGAGGATGTCAGCCATGCCGCGTCCGGGACGGAGGGTATCCATGTAGGGAGCCAGAACGATGAGGTGCTTGGTGTTCTCGACGACGCGGCGGATCTCCACTGCGGGGCAGATAAAGAGGACGTCGATGTCATACTTCTCTGCAGCCTTGTCAGCGGCAAGCGCGTACTCCAGCACGGTATCACCGTAGATGTAGTTCTTGGTTCCGATCTCAAAATAGGGAGTTCTGATGGTTTGTTTCATGATGTTTACCTCTTTGTATATTGATGTTTTCAGTACGTACTGTGTCAGGGACGGTACATTTGTCCAAGAGATTTTGCCTGCTTTTTATATTCCTCCAGCATTGGCGCGTACATGCTGTGCGCCTCCGGGTTGGGATATACGGTGGTTTCCTTGACCGCAAAGCGGTGATAGCCCTCCTCGGCATTTTCGTACATGCCGCAGCCGATTCCCGCAAGGATCGCAGCACCCACGCACGCAAGGTCGGCAAGTGCAGGGGTCTTGACGGGAAGCCCCGTAATGTCTGCCACGATCTGCGACCAGAGCTTGCTCTTGGACGCGCCGCCCGCTAAGGTGATACCGTCCTTCGAGGGCTTGGTCTTGAAGGATTCCGTCATCCAGGTCACCGAGAAGGCAACGCCCTCCATGATGGCTCTGGCAAGGTGGAAGCGGTTATGCGAAAGATCAATGCCCGTAAAGGTTGCTTTGTTGAAGAATTTTTGATCTCCGTAGGTGCCGGAGAAGGGGAAGAAGAACAGCCCGTCCTTTGCCGCGCCGATCTTTTCCGCCTCGGCATCAAGCGTGCGGAAGTCGATGGTTCCGTCACCGCAGGTTGCGATATTGTTGCGGAGCCACTCCAGGCAGAGCCCTCCGGAGGAGAGCGAGAGGAGAGAGCCCCAAAGCCCCTCGACGGCGGAAACCGACTGCGAGAGTCCGCAGGAGAAATCCGGCTCCTTGCCGATCGAGGTGACGACCCAGCAGGTGCCCGAGCCGATGAGAAGATCCCCTGCGCGGATCGCGCCTGCACCGAGGGCTACGGCATATTGGTCGTGTGCCCCTGCCACCAGGACTGCGTTTGTGGTAAGTCCCAATTCCTTGGCGGCCTGCTCGGTCAGATGCCCGATGACCTCACCCGAGTGAACCAGCTTGGGAAGCTTTTCCTCGGGAACACCCGCAAAGCGAAGCAGCTCCTCGTCGTATGCTTCATGACGAACGTTGGTGGTTTGATTGATGCCTGCGTTGGAAAGATCCACAGCGGCGACGCCCGTCATCTTCATGGAAACGAAGTCGGGAACCGAAAGGAAATAGTCGGTTTTTGCAAAAAGCTCGGGCTCGTGATTGCGCAGCCAGCAGATCTCCAGCAGCAACAGTCCCGCGCTGAGCGCCCAGCCTGTTTTTTGGTACATGCTGTCGGCATCTCCCACCTGCTGCAGATATGCGTCGCGCTCCTCGGTTGCGCGTGCGTCGTTCCAGACGATCGCGGGGCGCAGGGGCTTGCAGTCCTTATCCACGGGAACGAGCGTGCCTCCCTGCGTGGAGAGCGAGATTGCCGCGACATCGTCGGGGGCGACGCGTCCGTCGCATACCTCGCGGACGGTTTTTACGATGGCAGTCCACCAATCGTCGGCACTTTGCTCGCTGTATCCAACCTGTGTGTTGGAGAGAGCGTAGCCCTGATAAGCGTGCGCGACTGCTACGCCATCCTCCGAGAAAAGGTAGGTCTTGGTGCCGGTGGTGCCGACGTCAATGCCAAGTGTGTATCGTTTTTTCATGCTGTTATCCTTTTTGATCATGCCTCGAACACGGTCTGTCCGTGGAGGATGGTTTTGTGAACGCGTACGGTATCGTCGATCAAAATCAGATTTGCGATCTTGCCTGCCTCCAGGCTTCCGATCTCGTCGTCCATTCCCAGCATTCTGGCGGGGTTGAGGGAGGCGAAGCGGATGGCGTGGCAAAGGCCGTAGCCGGTATGCTTCATCAGGTTGCGGCAAGCATTCTCCAGGGTCAGATGGCTTCCTGCTAGGTGTCCCTCGTAATCGTAGTTGAGGTCAGGACCGTAAGCGACGCCGTCTGCCTCGTTGTTGGTGTAGTCACCGCTTGCGGGCATGCAGTCTGTAATCAGGATCATGCGCTCCACGCCCTTGGTGCGAACCACCATCTGGATCAGCTCGGGCTGCACGTGAATGCCGTTTTCATCACAGATGAGCTCGGCATAGACGTCGGGATTTGCGAGCGTATACTCGTCACATCCCGCACCGATGGTGCCCTGCGCACGTCCGGGATGCTTACCGGAGTCGCCGTGATGCGTCTGGAGGATCAAATTGTACTTTCTCAGCTTGCGGCAGTCCGCGGCGGATGCTACGGAGTGTCCCATTGCAAAGATGGCGTTGGGATCGGCGGCAAGCACGTCCTTCATGAAAGGCTCGACGCCCTCTCTGGCGGGGTCGATCGCCCAGACCTTTGCCTGACCCTTAAGCGCGTCGATCAGAGGCTGGTATTCCTCGCGCTTGATCTCGCCGCCCCAAAGGATGTATTTCTGATTGCTTCCGAAGGCTGCCATATAGGGGCCCTCCATGTAAAGACCGGGCAGAACCTTTCCAAGTCCGTCGGGGTCCAGCTCGCGCACGCGCTTAGCACCCTCCAGGATCTGCTCGGTGTTGAGGTTGGAGTAGAAGGTGGGGAGGATGGTGGTGGTGCCGTGCTGCAGGAAGTGCTCGACGCAGGACTTGGGGTCCTCGTGGAAGAGCGCGTCAACCGAACCGTGACAGTGAATATCCACAAGGCCGGGTGCGGTATAGAGCCCGCCCGCGTCGATGATCTCCGCGTCCGCAGGGATTTCGATCTCGCCAGCCTTGCCGAGCGCGACGATGCGTTCATTCTCGTACAGAAGGACGCCGTCAAAGATGATGCCGTCCTCCAGGATCAGCTTGGTATTGATGATTGCGTTCATATCGAATTCCTCCGTTTAAGGTTTTCTCGAAAGATACACCATATCGATGAGCTGCTTTCCGCCCTCAAGGATGGGGTGATCGTAATTGTCAATGAAAAAGTTTTCGACTCTGTGGTGCTCCGCAAAGCCGCATTTTTGATAAAAGGGGATGGTCAGGGGACTGTCACCCGTTCCGACCAAAAGGCACGTACAACGGTCGCGGTAGCGATCGCATACGAATTCGATCAAGGCTCTGCCGTATCCCATTCCGTGCACGGACGGGTGCGTGGCGAGGTTTTTGATCTCAAAGACGCCGTCGCCAAGACAGACGACAACGCAGATGCCGAGAGGGCGTCCGTTCTCATACAGGACGTACGTATCCCCCGACGCAAGGTACCGATCGATCATGCTCTCCTGCTCGTCCGCAAGGAGCAAAAGCTCTAAGAATTGCTTTTTATTTTCTGTAATTTGTCTGATTTCCATGATGGGAGGATCCTTGGCTATAACAACACCTGCCCTGCAAGGAGGTCCTTGCAGGGCGATGCTTCGATGAAATTAGATGTATCTGTCCTCGATACCGCAGTGCCAGCTTGCAAAGGGCTTTGCAATGGCCTCGGATACGTAGCAGGTTCCCTTGCCAAGACGCAGAATGGATGCGGGGCACTCCATGGAGATGGGTCCGTAGAGCTCCAGGCGAGAAATCATACGCTGCCAGGAGGAGCCGTCGGGGTTAACGAAGTTGTGAAGCTCCACGCGCTCCTGTGCGCTTACGACGTCGCGGGGACCGATGGTAGCAGCCTTGGGAGGAACTGCCCAGACGTCACCGGACGCGCCCATGGGAGAGAACAGAGAGTTCTCGCAAACGGTAAGAGGAACCTCGGTCACGATGCGGGAGCCCAGCTTGCAGAACTCCTCAAGAGTGTCTGCCTTGAACTCGGGAGCGCCCGGATCAATGAATGCGGTGTGTCCCGGCCAACCGGTAGCGGTGTAAATAACGTCAGCGCCTTTTCCGTCGGATGCCTCAAGGATCTCGTTGGAGTAAGCGTCGTTCGCCTTGTTCTTGTTGGTGAATACGTGCCAGTGATCCTCAGAGGGACGAAGGTCCTCACGGATGCGGCCGTAGAAGTGGTTGCGGAAGGAGTAGCCAAGGCCTGCACCGTAGGTCAGAGGTGCTACGTTGCCGTCCTCGTCTGCCCACTCGTCCATTGCGAATGCGTCAACGTTGCGTGCGCTGACGTTGAACTTGTTGAGCATCTCTGCAACGGCGGAGTATGCGCCGGGCCACTGGTTGGGGCAGATGATGGTCAGGTGCTTGTCCTCAAGGTCGCTCTTGAGGATGCGGTAGAACAGGTCCTGAACCATGCAGAGGGTAGGATCGATCACAACGCGGACGGAGTAGCCGTTCTCGTTGGTGTATTCCATATCCTCTCTTTTAATGTTGCGGACACGCTCCAGCTCCTCCAGGGGAAGATTTGCGTGGGGCAGGAAGCTTGCCGGCTTAAATCTGAATTCGTCGTACAATCCCATGTCTTTGGTTTCCTTTCCGATTGTTTTTCTTTTTTGCAAGGAAGCAAGACCGAGGCTCGGTGCGATTGCCCTCGCATTCATCGCCATTATATCACGAAGGAGAGGAGTTTGTCAAGGGATTTTCCATATTCTTCTTGACAATATTACGTAGATATTTTATAATATATACACACGCGCCGTGCGCGCGAGCACAGGGTGAGGAGGACGCGAGCTTATGACCGATTGGAGATTTGAAAAAAAGCTGGGCTTTGGATGTATGCGTTTACCTATGACCGAGAACAAGGAGATCGACGAGGATGCGTTTCGCGAGATGGTCGATGCCTTTATGCGGGAGGGCTTTTGCTATTTCGACACCGCACGCGGCTATCACGGGGGCAAAAGTGAAACGGCTCTGAAGGCGTGTCTTACCTCCCGATATCCAAGAGATTCCTATTTTCTGGTCAACAAGCTTTCCTCTCCGTTTTTCAAGACGCAGGAGGAGATCCTGCCCTTCTTTGAAAGCCAGCTGGAAGCGTGCGGGGTGGACTATTTTGATCTCTACCTGATGCACGCGCAGGAAAAGTCCGTCTTCGAGCAATTCAAATCCTGCCGCGCCTACGAAACGGCATTGGAGCTGTTGGAGCAAGGAAGGATCAGGCATTTCGGCATTTCCTTCCACGACAAGGCGTCGGTTTTGGAGGAGATCCTTGTCGAGTATCCTCAAATTGAGGTGGTGCAGATCCAATTCAATTATGCCGATTACGAGGATCCTTCCGTGCAATCCCGCAAGGTGTACGAGGTCTGCCGCAGGTTCGGCAAGCCCGTCATCGTCATGGAGCCCGTCAAGGGCGGAAGCCTTGTGCGCCTACCACAGGAGGCACAGGAGGTGTTTGACGCGCTCGGCGGCAGTGCCGCAAGCTACGCCATCCGCTTTGCCGCAAGCTTTGAGGGAATTTCGATGGTGCTCTCGGGCATGGGAAATATGGAAATGCTTCGGGATAACATGAGCTATATGAAGGACTTTGTGCCGCTGAGCGAGAAGGAACGGGAAGCGGTCGCACGGGTATGCGAGATCTTTCGCGCGCAGGATATCATTCCCTGCACGGCGTGCGGATACTGTCTTGCGGGGTGTCCGATGGGAATTCCGATTCCCGATCTGTTCGCTTGCTTCAACGCGAGAAAAACCTTCCAGAATTGGAATACTAAGTACTATTACGGCATCCATACCCGAAAGGGAGGGAAGGCAAGCAGCTGCATCGGCTGCGGGGCGTGCGAGGGGATCTGCCCCCAGCATCTGCCCATCCGAGATCTGCTTTCGGACGTGGTCAAGGAATTTGAAAACTGACAAAAAGCACCGCATCTGCCAACGCAGATGCGGTGCTTTGTTATTGTTCAAAGGGTTATCCCTCCAGCTCCTCTGACAGGAGCGTCCATTCCTCCTCAAGGGTTGCTTGCTCGGTCTGAAGGCGGTCGATCTCGGTCTGCAGCTCGGTCAGCTTCTGATAATCGGAATAGACCTCGGGGGATTCGGTCTGTGCCACAAGGGCGCGGATCTGCTCCTCGCAATTTCCGATCAGCTCCTCCAGGCGTGCGACGCGCCGTTTCTTTTTGTCCAGCTCCTTGAGGGGGGATACGTATTTGCCCTTTGCGGGCTTTTCCGCCTTTTTGGGCTCTTCTCCCCCTGCAAGCTCCGCTTGCTTCTGCAGACGCTTTTCCTCGTATGCTGCGTAGTTGTCGGGGAAATAGGTGACGGCACCGTCCTCGAACACGAGCAGACGGTCAGCGATCTTGTTGACGAAATAACGGTCGTGAGAAACGAAGATCACCGTGCCCTCGTATTTGGCAAGAATATCCTCCAGCGTTTCCTTGCCGATGATGTCCATGTGGTTGGTTGGCTCGTCCAGAATGAGGACGTTGGGACGCTTCTGGAAGAGCTTGCAGAGTGCCAGGCGCACCTTTTCTCCGCCCGAGAGGGTGGAGGCAAGACGAAAGACGTCCTCTCCCGAGAATTGGAAAGCGCCGAGAGCGGAGCGCACCTCGGTATCGTTGAGCTGTGGGTACGCCGCGGAGAACAGTCCGAAGACCGTGTCCTCTCCGTTGATCTGCGCGTTTTGCTGATCGAAATATCCCAGCTCTGTGTTGTATCCGAAGTGATAATCGCCCGAAAGAGCGGGGATCGTGCCCATCAGCGTTTTGAGCAGAGTGGACTTTCCGATGCCGTTTCCGCCGATGATCCCGATCCTCTGTCCGCGCTCGAGCCGGAAGCTTACCTTTGCCAAGGGAGAACCGTACCCGATGACAAGGTTTGTGACCTCCAGCACGTTTCTGGAGGATGGAATACGGGGCTGACAGCTTGTGTGATAGGTTTTGGTATGATAGCGTTCGGGGGCGTCGATGCGCTGCATGCGCTCCAGCAGCTTGATCTTGGATTGCACCATTTTCGCCTTTGTCGCCTTGTAGCGGAAGCGCTCGATCAGTCGCGTGATGCGCTCGATCTCTGCCTTTTGGTGCTCGTGATCCTTTTGCTGCTTTTCGTGGCGCTCCTTCTTTTGCATCTCAAAGGCGGAGTAATTGCCTCGGTAGCAGTGCATTTCTCCCCATTCGATCTCGTAGACCTTGCCCACGATGCGATCCAGGAACATACGGTCGTGCGATACGATCACAAGCGCGGAGGAATAGCTTTTCAGATAATCCTCAAGCCACTGAATGGTTGCCACGTCCAAGTGGTTGGTGGGCTCGTCCAAAAGCAGAATATCGGGCTTCTGCAGAAGCATTTTGATAAAGGAGATCTTGGTTCGCTGACCGCCCGAAAAAGCGGATACGGGCTTTTTCTCGTCCTCCTCGGTAAAGCCGAAGCGGCGGATCATGGTCTTGTATTCCTTTTGGTAGGTCATGCCGCCAAGCGAAAGATAGCGATCGTTGAGCGCGGTAAAGGTCTTGATCGCCTGATCACTCGGGGTATGCTCCATTTGCAAAACGAGCTGTGCGATCTGCTCCTCCATGGAGATCAGATCGGAGAAAACCCCTCGCACCTCCTCCTCAAGCGTCCTGTTCTCGTCTTCAAAGGGCATCTGCCGCAGATAAGCAATCTCGGGAGAGCCTGCGCTGATGACACGGAACTCACTCTCGCCCGTGCCCTCCTCCATCTCGACCTCGCCCGTAATGGCTTTCAGGAGAGTGGTTTTTCCGCAGCCGTTTCTGCCTACGATGGCAATTTTTTCTCCGCTGTTGATTTCAATATCAATGCTTTCCAGAATCGGCTCGCCGTCGTAATAGACCGAGCCGTTGATGATCTTATATTGCATCGCGCTCTCCTTTCCCTTGCTCTGCGACGGTTGCGCATATGATAACATTATACCACGTTCCCTCAAAAAATCAAGAGATGCGCGCAAATTCCTTCGGAATTGCCATACTTGACAACTCTTTCAAAATATGATATACTGAGAGGCGTTTGAACGATTGTACGATGTGAGGAGAACGAAAACGTTATGGGGCTGATCGAATTGCTCTTTTTGGGCGTTGGTGTGAGCATGGATGCCTTTGCGGTGTCGATCTGCAAGGGGCTTTCCACAAAGCGTGCGGGAGCGCGCGGCATGCTTGCCTGCGGTCTTTGGTTTGGAGGCTTTCAGGCGCTGATGCCACTCGTGGGCTATCTGCTTGGCAGTCTGTTTTCCAACGCCATTGAACGCTTTGACCACTGGATTGCCTTCGTATTGCTTGGCTTTATCGGTGTGAATATGCTCAAGGAGGCGTTTTCCAAGGATGAGGAATGCGGATGCTGCGGCGAGGGGGATTTCTCCTTTAAGACCATGCTGACCATGGCGGTCGCGACCTCCATCGACGCGCTTGCCGTCGGTGTTTCCCTTGCGATGGCGGGAGAGGTGAATATTGTTCTTGCCGTCACCATCATCGGTATCACCACCTTCGCTTTTTCTGCCGTGGGCGTCAAGATCGGCAGCGTATTCGGCAACAAGTTTGAGAAAAAAGCACAGATCGCGGGCGGAGTTATCCTGATTCTGCTTGGCGTCAAGATTCTTTTGGAGCACCTCGGCGTGCTTCCGTTCTGAGAGGAGGAGAAGCATATGGATTTGTTTTCTGCCTATACCGAGATCCTGCGGGAGGAGCTGAAGCCCGCGATGGGCTGTACCGAGCCCATTGCCATCGCGTATGCCTCGTCCATTCTGCGTCACGCGATGGGAAGGATCCCGTCAAGTGTGAGGATCCTGCTCAGTGGCAACATCATCAAGAACGTCAAAAGCGTGATCGTGCCCGCGACGGGCGGCATGCACGGCATCGAGGCAGCAGTCGCGGCGGGAATGGTTTCGGGAAAGCCCGATCAGCAGCTTCAGGTTCTGGCGGCATTGACGCCAAGCGATATTCCGGCGATCAAGGATGCCTTGCAGACCTGTGCGATCACCGTTGCGGAGCTGGAAACGGACAAGCCCTTTGAGGTCAGGATCGAAGGGGAATCGGGGAAGGATCGCGTCCTCGTCCATCTTGCCGACAGACATACGCACGTGGTTGGTGTATTCAGAAACGGTGAGGATCTGACCGCGTCCTATCAGAACGAGCGTGTCAGCGAGGAGAAGGATCACGCCAACCGCGCGCTTCTCAACGTACAGGATATCGTCACCTACGCCAAGGAGGTGCCTCTTGATGAGGTCGCTCCCATGATCTTACATCAGGCAAAGCTCAATTACGCCATTGCCGAGGAGGGCGTCCGCGGAAATTACGGTGCCTCCATCGGAAAAATTCTGTACCGCGACGGGAGCTGCTCGGTCAAGGATCGCGCACGCGCCCTGGCGGCGGCAGGCTCGGACGCGCGCATGAGCGGATGCGAGATGGCGGTCTGCATTCTTTCGGGAAGCGGAAATCAGGGCATTTGCGCATCTGTCCCCGTCATTGCCTATGCCAAGGAGAAAAACGCCACGGAGGAGGAGCTCGTCCGCGCGCTTCTGGTTGCGAACCTGATCACCATTCACCAAAAAACGGGCATCGGTTGTCTTTCCGCGTACTGCGGCGCCATCAGCGCGGGCTGCGGATGTGCGACGGGAATTTGCTTCCTGCACGGCGGCGATTTTTATGAGATCGCGCACACGCTCGTCAACGCGGTCGCCATTCTTTCGGGCACCATTTGTGACGGAGCCAAGCCCTCCTGTGCCGCAAAGATCGCCATGGCGGTCGAGGCGGGCATCCTCGGATACGAGATGACGCTGGCGGGCAAGCAGTTCTACAGCGGCGACGGAATTATCACCAAGGGCGTGGAGAACACCATTCGCAACGTCGGACGTCTGGCGCGCGACGGCATGAGCGAAACTGACCGCGAGATCATCAAAATGATGCTGGAAACCAAGTGATAGGCGATTTGCCTGTGAGCTTTCGGGGGGATTGATGTGAAGAGAAAAACGGTAAAAGCGTTCAAAGCGTTTAAAAAGCTAAGCTCCACAGAAAAAGCCGTTGCCACCGCTGCAGGTACGGCGATTTTTCCGGTTGCACTCACATTAGGTGTTTACAAGGAATGGGAGAAGAAGCACGGAGCAAAAAAGAAACGAAGACGAAGAAAAAAGTGGATGGGCATGTTTTGATCTCATAGCCGACGATACATCATCAAATAAAAAAGCCGCAGGCTGCGTGATCGCAGCCTGCGGCTTTTTATGCGTTATTCGTTTTGTGTTTCCGATGCTTCATGCTTTTGCCGCTTCTTTTCCGCACGCGATTGCTTCTTGCGACGCACGGCAGCCTTCGTTCCTTCGTACATCCCGCGCAGGACGGCAAGTGTTTTTTCGTCCCGAGGGAATAAAATACGTAAAAGAACAATGGCAAGAACAATGGTGACGAGCTTCTCGGGAGATATGGGCAGCCACAAAAAGGTCAGGTACGCACCCGCTACGACGGTCATCCATCCAATGTCCAGCCAGGTGCCGATGCCAAGCAAAATATAGGACCATCCGTTGGTAATCAGCCAAGCAAGTGCCAGGCAAAGCAAAAGGCGTGGGTTCGCGAAAAAGAAAATGACGGTTTTGATTTTTTGTTTCATAAATTTTTCGGATTTGGTCCTGCGTTTTCCTCTTGCTCGCCGCGCCCTGGCAGCAGGGCGTCAAAGTTCGGCTTTTTGATCTTGAAATCCAGCACGAACAGAATGCTGACGACCGGCAGCATCAAATGGAGCAGGAAAACAAACGCCTCGGGCGTCAGAAATCCTTTTGTGATGTAAATGATGGGGAGAATGATGCAGATCGAGGTAACGGGAAGTCCGCGGTAGTATTTTGTTTTGCCGCCCTCCTTTTGCTGGCGTTTGATCTCCAGCACGTTAAAGAAGGCAAGACGGATCAAAGCTCCCAGCACGTACAGGAAGATCAGCGCGATCCCGACCCAGCCGTCCACGCCGGAAAAGTAGCAGATCATGGCGGGGGTGACGCCAAAGGCGATGACGTCGCAGATGGAATCGAGCTGAATCCCGAAGCTTTTCTCATCCTCCGTGCGATTCTTTTTGGTGCGCGCCACGGCGCCGTCAAAGGCATCGAGAAATCCCGAAAGCAGGACGCACGCGACTGCCGCCGCAAAAAGACCACGCGCGGCGAGAATGATTCCCGCCAAAGCCGCAGCCAAGCTGAGATAAGTTAAGACCACTGTGTAGTCATATACGCCGATGAAGCGTTTCATGCGCTTTTTCCTCCTTGGTCAGTGGGTGTTCCTTCAAAATTTTGAAAAAATGAGCGAGATACAGAATAAAGGAAAGCAGGATACAAACGGAGCAAAGGATCACAGCTCCGACCGAAGCCCCGACGGGGATGCTTGGAAGGAGCAGATGCGTGATCATCAGAAGATAGAGCAGTGCCGTGGCAAGCTTTCCGTGCCATGCCGCCATAGAAACAAGTCCTGTGCGGTAAATGGTCAGGCACCCAAGGATTCCCAGAAGCAGCTCCTTGCATGCCAGCATCAAAAGAGGGATCAGGACGAGAGGCACGCGCGTCGCAAGACAGAGGAGCACGGCTCCTTGCGTGAGCTTATCCGCAATGGGGTCCAGCGCCTTTCCAAGATCGCTGATCATGCCGCATCTGCGCGCGATCTGTCCGTCCGCGATATCGCTCACGCCTGAGAGGATCAGAAGGATCCCTGCCGCGACGCTGTTCTTTGCCACGCAGTACAGCAAAACGATAAAGGGGATCATGACGATGCGCGACAGAGAAAGAATGTTGGGGATCGTGAAAATCTTGTTATGCTTCATGATGTGCCGTCCTGCCTTTTGCGAGTAATGGATATTCGCACCTCGGATCGGCAGCTTTCGTCCCAACAATTTCATTATAGTATAAAAACCGCCGATTGTCAAGAAGGGGGCGTGTTTTTTGACGGAGTACGTCGAAATACGTGGGAAAGCGGATTGGATCCGATATCGGGTGCGCCTACTTTATCTCTACCCGATTTTTGCGTATTTTATGCGTTTTTTGGACGGACGACCCGGATTTCGAAGCAGAAAAATACAAATCCTCTTGACACTGCGAGCATGGCGTGTCATAATAATGGTATCCAACGAAAAACGTCCAAAAAGGAGAGCACATATGGAGATCCGTCGAGCGGAGCACAGGGATATCGGGCGCATCAACGCCCTTCTGGAGCAGGTTTTGAGAGTCCATCACGACATTCGTCCCGATCTGTTTCGGGAGAGTGGCAAAAAATATACCGACGGGGAGCTGCTATCCTTGATGGAGGACGAAAATACTCCCATTTTCGTTGCCGTCGAGGACGGTGCGGTGCAGGGATACGCCTTTTGCGCCATGCTCTGTCAGAAGGATCACAATATTCTGACCGACGTCAAAACGCTGTATCTGGACGATCTGTGTGTGGACGAAGCGGTACGCGGCGGCGGCATCGGCAGGGCGCTGTATGCCTTTGTCCGTGAATACGCAAGGCAGCAGGGGTGCTATAACGTGACTTTGAACGTCTGGGAAGGAAACGAGCGCGCGATGCATTTCTACCGCTCTCTCGGACTTTCTCCGCAAAAGACCTACATGGAGGAGCGGTTGTAATTTTTTGTTGACAAATCGAAAAAAATACGATATGATAGTGATAGAATTCTTGACCGTAAGGAGGAGCTTATGAAAAAAACAAGACGCATTTTATGGGGCATTATTTTCATCGTCATTGGAGTTCTGATCGCCCTTGAGGTTTTGAATGTGCTTCCGTTCCCGCTGTTCTTTGACGGCTGGTGGACGCTCTTTATCATTCTTCCCAGCCTTGTGGGGCTGATCACGGATCGGAGAAAGAGCGGAAACGCGGTATCCCTTGCATTCGGTGTATGCCTGCTTCTGGCGGCACAGGGTGTGTTTGCTTTCTCGCTGCTCTGGAAGCTTTTGATTCCCGCTGTGATCGTATGGATCGGCTGCAAGATGATCTTTGGCACCATCAAAAAGCAACGGGCTGCCGATCGGATCGCTAAGATCCGCGTGCATGAAAACGGCGACCGCAGCGCGTGCGCGACCTTCGCGGGTGCCGACATGATCGTGGACGGAGAGGTCTTTGAGGGCGCGACGCTGACCGCGGTCTTTGGCGGCGTTAAGTGCGATCTGCGCAACGCCGTGATCGAAAAGGACTGTATCATCAACGTGTCTGCAATTTTTGGCGGCATCGATATCATCGTGTCCGATAAGGTCAACGTTGAAACCGATACCACCTGCATTTTCGGAGGTGTGGGCAACAAGACAAGGGGACGAAAGGATCTCCCCACTGTTTACGTCAGCGGAACCTGCCTGTTCGGAGGTGTTGATATCAAATGACACAGACCCAAAAAATCATCAAATTTTGCGCGATCGCGCTGGCTGTGGTTCTGATCGTCAGCATCGTCAGCGGTATCGTCGGCGTGATTGGGTATTTTGCGGGCTTTGGAGAGGTGAAGCTCCTTTCCGAGCCGCAAGCGCACGCACTGGAGGGAGAGATCTCTGCGCTCAGAATCGAGATCAGCGGATCGACTCTGCACGTCAAATCGGGCGACGCTCTCGCTCTTGAGAGCAATATTTCGGATCTGTCGGTAAAGCAGAGCAAGCAAACGCTCACCGTTCGGGAGCCTCGCCGTATTTTCGGGAACAGCGCGGGTGGCGTGGTCACGCTGACGTTGCCGCAGGGCGCGTCCTTCTCCGACGTTGAGATCACCGTCGGCGCAGGCGTGCTGACCTTGGAATCCATGACGGCGCGGGAGCTCTCCCTGGAGCTTGGCGCCGGCCGCGCGGAGATCACGGGGCTTACCGTGACCGACGAATGCAGCTTGGAGAGCGGCACGGGGTCTGTGATATTCAAGGACTGCAATCTGAACGATGCCGAGTTTGATCTCGGTGTCGGAAAGCTGGAGTTCTCAGGAACCCTGAACGGAAGGAGCGAGTTCAACTGCGGCGTAGGCAACGTGGACGTTCGTCTTGCGGGTGTCAAGGATGACTATTCCCTGATCGCAAGCCGAGGGATCGGAAGCATCACCGTGGACGGAGCATCGGTTGCGGATCGCCAGACCGTCGGGACCGGAAGTCGACGGATCGAGATCAACGGCGGCGTCGGTACGGTGAACGTGACTTTTGCGGGATAAATCAAACAAATAAAAGAACGGCGGCAAGGAGCTCCTTGCCGCCGTTCTTGTTTGTTTTTTATTCGAACCACAGAATCATTTCCAGCAATCTCTTGACGCAGACTGCCAGCTCCTCGCGGGTGTTCTCGACCTTGATGGTATCGATATACATCTTGGTATAGGTCGCGTCGGTGGAGCAGGGCATGTGGATATCGTTGCCTGCTGTGACCTCGCGTGTCTTGTTGGCGTGGTTCCACCAGTCGGTGGTGATCAGTCCCTTATATCCCCATTCCTCGCGCAGAATACCCGTCAGCATCTCGGTGCATTCGGAGGCGCGTACGCCGTTGACGAGGTTGTAGGAGGACATGATGACCTTGGGATCGCTTTCCTTGACGCAGATCTCAAAGCCGCGCAGATAGATCTCGCGCAGCGCTCTCTCGGAAAGGATGGAGTCGGAATCCATACGGTTGGTTTCCTTGTTGTTTGCGGCAAAGTGCTTGGGAGTAGCAGCCACGCCCTGTGCCTGAACGCCCTTGGTAATGGCAGCTGCCATCTTACCAGACATGAAGGGATCCTCGGAGAAGTACTCGAAGTTTCTTCCGCACAGAGGGCTTCTGTGAATGTTGAGCGCGGGGGCGAGCCAGATCACAACGTTGTTCTCCTTGCATTCCAGAGCGCAGGCAACGCCGATCCGCTCGGCAAGCTCGAGATTCCAGGTGCACGCGATCATGGTTTCCACGGGGAACGCGGTGGTGGATACACCCGTACGGGGCAGGATGCGAAGACCTGCAGGGCCGTCTGCCGTCATGGGAGCGGGAATGCCATACTTTTCCAGATTTCCGCCAAGACCTCCCGTGCTGGCAACGCCGAGGTTCTTCTGTCCGACCAGCATGCGGAGCATCTCGTCGTCGGTCAGCTGCGCGATAAAATCATCCAAGGATACAACGCCGTTGACAACGTCCATCAGCATGTATTTCTTCTCGCCCTCGGCAGGAACCTTGTTCTCGCACTTGTAGGTGACGGGGAAGGGCTTGGGAGTATACTCGGTATCGGGAACCTCTACGTACTCGCCCGAAGCGGTCAGACGCTTGCCAAGTCTTGTGGGCGTGCAGTATTCGGTGAGCTGCTTGACAACCTTGTCCTCGGTCAGGGTGTACTTGTACGCAAGCTCCTTTGCGTCACGGACGTTGTTGCCGACGTATACCTTGTAATCGCCTGCCTCCAGCACGTAAGCGGACTTGCGGATCACGCCTACGTCGTCGTAGGATGCCATGTCATCGATGTCAAAGGTCATGGTCAGGACCTCGCTCTCATTGGGAGCGAGCAGCTTGGTCTTTGCGAAGGCGCAAAGCTCGCGGGCAGCCTTGGTGATCTTTCCCTCGGGAGCGCCGAAGTAGACCTGAACGACCTCCTTACCTGCGCGAGAGCCGACGTTCGTCACCTTTGCGCTGACCAGGATCTGTCCGCCAAGTGCGGTCGCGGTCGTGTCGGTGATTTCAAAGCTCGTGTAGGAAAGACCGAAGCCGAAGGGGTAGACCACGCGCTCCTTCTTGCCGGGAACGGTTTCAAAGTAACGGTATCCGACGAAGATATCCTCGGTGTACTTGACGTAATCCTCGGACTCGTGGAAGCCCTCGGAGGAGGGGTAGTCCATAAAGTCGACGGCGCAGGTGTCAACCAGCTTACCGGAGGGATTGACGTCACCCATGATGACGTCGGCAGCTGCAAGGCCGCCCTCCATGCCGCCCTGCCAGATCATCAGAGCCGCCTCGATCTTGTCGTTGTATGCGAACCAGGAGGTGTCGATCATCGCACCCGTGTTGAGAACGACGATCACGTGCGCGAAGTTTGCGCATACGAGCTCGATCATCTCGCGCTCCTTGTCGTTCAGCTCAAAATAGGGGTCGGTTCCGTCGCCGCGTCTGTCCTCGCCCTCGGTGGAGTAACGGCAGAGGGTGATGATCGCGGTGTCGGTAAATTCCTTCGCGCCTGCGAGCAGCTCTGCGGGAACCGAGATCTCGGGAACGGTGCCCTTCTTCTCGATCTTCTGATCCAGGGCTCCGCCGTATGCCTCAAGGAACTTTGCCTTGTAGTGCAGGGAAAGGGGATGATAGATCTCAGCGCCGCCGCCCTGCTTGAGTCCCTCGTAAAAATCGCGCGCATAAGCGGTATGTACCCAGCCGGCACCGCCGCCGCACATGACGTAGTCGATCTGCGCCATGCCGAAGATCGCGACCTTCGTGCCCTTTTTCAAGGGAAGCGCACCGTTGTTATTCTTGAGCAGGACCGTGCCCTCGCAAGCAGCCTCGCGAGAGAGGTTGATGTGCTCCTGACATCCGGTCAGGAGAGAGTTGTTGTTGCCAAGAGGCAGGCAGGGCTGATATTTGATTCTTGCCCACTTTTCCATGAGTTGACCTCCTAAAGATTTAATAGATAATATAGTAATCTTACCGCTGACATTATAACATTGATTGATCGTAAAGTCAAGAAAAATTATGCATAGACGTAATATTTTGCAAAAAAATGACGGGATTTTCAGGGTTGGCGCTCTTTTTTGCCTGCAAAAGATGGCAATCCCTTTGCTCACACAGGTTGCAAAGCTTCAAAAAATATGGTATAATGGTTGTACAAGGGCTGACGAGCATGTGGGAGGTAAGGATATGAAAAAGCTTTTGATCACGGGCTTTGAGCCCTTTGGGGGTGAGGAGATCAACCCCTCGTGGGAGGCGGTTTCCCGATTGCCCGATACGCTCGGCGGATATGCCCTTACAAGGCTCCTCCTTCCCGTGGTGTTCGGGGAGGCAGCACAAAAGGTGATCGCGGCGGCGGAGGGGATAGATCCCGACGTGATTCTTTGCGTCGGTCAGGCAGGGGGCAGAGATCAGATCACCCCCGAGCTTGTGGCGATCAATCTGCGACATGCGCGCATTGCCGATAACAGCGGAGCACAGCCGCAGGATGAGAGAATCATGGAGAGCGCGCCCGACGCGTACTTTTCAACGCTGCCCGTTCGCAAAATGGCGGAGGCGATCAGCGCCTTGGGAATCAAGGCGGGGCTGTCTTATTCCGCGGGCGCGTACGTCTGTAACGATCTGCTCTATACACTGCTTGCACGTTTTCGGGGAAAGAAAACGCGGGTCGGGTTTATCCACGTCCCGTACACAAAGGAGCAAGGCAAGGAGCCTTGTATGGAAATGGATTCGATCCTTGCGGGGCTTTGCGCCGCGATCGAGAGCATGGATGCGCAATAAATTGCAAAAAGACCGATGAGGTATCATCCTCATCGGTCGGTTTTTATATTCCGTAGGCTCCCGTCAGCGGATCTGCAAAAATCCCCATCCGAGGCGTCGCAAAGGTGAATACGACGAACAAAACGGCGATGATGCAAAGCACCGCCCGAGCAAGACGGGGGTGACGGCATCCTGCCGTTTCGCGGCGAAGAAGCCGCGTTTCATAGAGATAGGAGGCAGCAGCCGAGAGGAAAAAGATTGCGATGTTGATCCAGTCGGGGGATTTTCCGATCACGCCGTTGTAGGTGTAGAACAGCACGGGAATGAGCGCAAGACCGAGCGTGATCCCGCGCAGCTTGATGCACCAAAAGGCTTTGCAGTCACGGAAGAAAAAGCTTTGCACGACAGCAAAGAACAGCATCGGCCAAAAGAGAAGCTTCATATGCTCCCAGGTCGATTCGTTGACGCCCGAGAGGGGCGCGATCCACGGGGACTTCCCGAGCCATTCGTATAAAAAATGCAGGAGTGTTCCTGCAAAGGAGGTGACGGCAAAGCCCATCAGCTGCCAAAGTCCTACCGATCGTTTCATTTTCTCGCCTCCCTTTGATGGTATAGTATATGGAGGCTGCAAAGAAGTTATTCGGAATCCATTGACACCGAAATCCACGTTTGCTATAATGAATGTAACACTACAGACGAAAGCGGAGGGGAAGAATATGACGGAGCTGGAAAAAATCGCATATGCCGGAGCTTTTCTGAATCAGCTGGCAAACGGTGTCAATCCATTGGACGGCACACCCATCCCCGAGGGGGATCTTGCCGCAAACGAGCGTTTGTCGCGCTGCTTTTCTTACGTATCCGAGGTTTTGGGGCAGATTGTGGAAAACGAAAAGCGGAGAGAGGCAAAACAAAAACAACCCAAGCGAAAGCCTTTTAAGATCACGAGGGAGCAATTGAAGGATTTCCAATACTCCGAGGAGCCCATCACCCTTAGCGCGTTTTGCCGGAGGCTGGAAGCGCTTGTTGATCTGTCAAAGGTAAAGCGGATCTCACGCGCCCGCCTGCCGCTTTGGTTGACTCATCTGGGTCTGCTTCGCGAATCCGAGAACGCGCACGGCATCGCAAATCCCACGGTGGAAGGGATGGAAATCGGAATTGTGCAGATCGTTTGTACGGATGCTCGCGGAAGCCGTATCGCCAACGCGCTGGATCTCAATGCCCAAAGGTTCGTGATCGATCATATCGAGAGCTTTCTCGCGTTTCGTCGAAAGCGGAGATGAGAGTTTTCTTTTTCCACGCAGACAAACGCTCCGTAAGGCGCGTTGCATCGCGGTCAATAGGGTGGGGATGCTCCGAAAATAGTCGAAAAAAATTCGAAAAACCTATTGACAGACGCGCACAATGGTGGTATAATACGCACAACAAATGCAGGGAGCAGAAACCAGTAGGTTGGAACGAGCCTGGAGAGAGTTGCCGGTCGGTGCGAGGCAAAGGGGACGTCCTTCTCGAATTCATTCTGTTAGCAGTGCGCTGAATCGGAGAGATCCGTAGTAGGACGCAACGGGTGTTCCCGTTACAGGACTAAGGTATGCCAGTACCTGAAAAGGCCGTGACCGTGAGGTGGCGGCGAACTGAGGTGGTACCACGGGAATCAATTCTCGTCCTCTGTATCCTTTTCGGAATGCAGAGGGCGTTTTTGTTTTGCCCCCACACTCCGAGCAAAACGCAAACCAAAAGAAAGGGTGAAACAAATGGCACAAAACTACTACCAAAAGGAAATCGAAACCATGCCGAGAGAGCAGATGAAGGCGCTGCAATCGGAAAAGCTGGTCAAGCAGGTAAGGCACGTGTACGAGAACGTCCCCTACTACCGGGATCTGATGGATCGAAAGGGCGTCAGCCCCGATGACGTTCAGAGCATTGACGATCTCTACAAGCTGCCGTTTTTGAGCAAGGCGGATCTCCGCGACGCTTATCCTTACGGGCTTCTTGCAAAGCCTCTGGAGGATTGTGTTCGTATCCAATCCACGTCGGGAACGACGGGACGCCGCGTCGTTGCCTTCTATACGCAAAAGGATATTGATTTGTGGGAGGATTGCTGCGCCCGCGCCATCACGGCGGTCGGCGGAACGAAAAAGGACGTTTGTCAGGTCGCGTACGGCTACGGTCTGTTCACGGGCGGCCCCGGACTCAACGGCGGCTCTCACAAGGTCGGGTGTCTGACGCTGCCGCTCTCCTCGGGAAACACCGAGCGTCAGATCCAGTTCATGACCGATCTCGGTGCGACCATTCTCTGCTGCACGCCCTCCTACGCGGCATATCTTGGAGAGAGCCTCAAGGAGCTTGGCTACAAGCCCCAGGATATTCCCTTAAAGGCGGGAATCTTCGGTGCCGAGCCCTGGACGGAGGAGATGCGTAAGGGGATTGAGGAAACGCTTGGAATCAAGGCATACGATATTTACGGACTGACCGAAACCAGCGGCCCCGGTGTTGCGTTTGAGTGCTGTGAGCAGTCGGGCATGCACGTAAACGAGGATCACTTCTTCGCAGAGATCATCGATCCCGACACGGGCGAGGTCCTTCCCGAGGGAAGCCGCGGTGAGCTTGTGTTCACCTCCTTAGATAAGGAGGCGTTCCCGCTTCTGCGTTACCGCACCCGTGATATCTGCGTGCTTTCCCGCAAGAAGTGCTCCTGCGGAAGAACGCTGATCAAGATGGCAAAGCCCATGGGAAGAACCGACGATATGCTCATCATTCGCGGTGTCAACGTTTTCCCGAGCCAGATCGAAGCCGTCCTTCTCAAGGAGGGATACGAGCCCAACTATCAGATCGTGGTGGACAGAGTTAAGAACAACGACACCTTCGACGTCAACGTCGAGATGACGCCCGAGCGCTTTACGGATAAGGTGAGCGAGATCATGGCGATGGAAAGATCCTTGGCGGGCGCGATCAAGACCATGCTTGGCATCAATCCCGCAGTGCATCTCGTGCCCCCCAAGACCATTGAGCGAAGCGAGGGCAAGGCAAAACGCGTGATCGACAAGCGGAAGCTGATATAAGAAAGGAGCAACACCATGGCAATCAAGCAACTTACGGTTTTCGTTCAGAATCAGAAGGGAACGGTCGTATCGGTGACCGATATCCTTGCAAAAAACAATATCAACCTGCGCGCACTTTCCATTGCGGAAACGCAGGATTTCGGAATTCTGCGCCTGATCGTCAACGATGAGAAGACCGCAGAGCGCGTGCTTTCCGAGAACGGATATCTGATCAAGGTGATCGACGTCGTCGGCGTCAAGATCGGGGATGCTCCCGGTAAGCTGACCGAGGCACTCGCTGTCCTGGATCGCGCGGGCATCAACGTGGAGTATCTCTACGCGTTTATGGCGCGCACCGAGAAGCACGCGTACGTCGTTCTTCGGGTGGAGGATAACGCCGTTGCAGAGGCAACACTTACGGCCGCAGGCTTCCATATGATCTCCGAGGCGGATATCAACAAGCTTTGAGGTTGAAAAAAATTCAAAAAAGGTATTGACAAATCGATTTTTTGGTGCTATAATTCGAGTAAATTTGAATATCACAAAAAACGACTGTGATGAAGAGGGTCGGAATATCGCGTTTGCAGAGAGTTGTCGGGCGGTGAAAGACAACAGCGGGGCATTCCTTGTGACCTATCGCTTCTGAGTCGAAGGACCGAACGGGCGAGAGCCTTAGTAGACTCCTTCCGTATTGCTGCGTAAAGGCAAAGGGCTTGTCAGAGCCCGGAAAGTGACGGAAAATTTTCCGTAATTTGAGTGGTACCGCGGGTGATAAACTCGTCTCAAAGAACCTTCTTTGAGGCGAGTTTTTTGTTATATTCAGATTTGTAACCATTTTCCAACGTAAGGGATGAAAGGAGAAACACAATGGATTACAGTTTGAAAGAGGTAGCGGGCAGAATCAAGGATCTGCGTGAGGCAAAGGGGTACAGTCCGGACGAGCTTGCAAAGCTGACGGGCGTGTCGGTTGAGGACTATCTGCTCTTAGAGCAGGGCGAGACTGACTTCAGCTTTACCTTTATCTACAAATGCGCAAAGGCGTGCGACGTCGAGGTCGTCGATCTTTTGGAGGGACGAAGCACAACTCTTACCTCCTTTGCGATCACAAGACGCGGCGAGGGCCTTAAGATCTTAAAGCAGCACGGTGTGGAGTATAACAACTTAGCACCCAAATTCAAGGACAAGCTCGCCGAGCCTTTCCTGGTCAAGTTCCCGTACATCCCCGAGGAGCAGAACGCTCCGATGAAGCTCAATTCCCACAACGGACAGGAATTTGACGTCATCGTCAAGGGATCTCTGAAGGTGCAGGTCGGAAGCCACGTGGATATTTTGCACGAGGGTGATTCCATTTTCTACAACAGCCTGATCCCGCACGGCATGATCGCCGTCAGCGAGGGAGGCTGCGAATTCCACGCCGTGGTACTCAATCCGCAGGACGGTCTGGTCAGTGAGGAATATCCCGAGGCTCCGTACGTTGCCGCCAAGCTCCAAGAGAAGGAAGCAGAGGTCAAGACGGTTGCGGACAGCTTCGTCGAGTCCTCTTATGACGAAAACGGAGTCTTCAACGGAATCACGTTCAAAAACGCGGACAAGTTCAACTTCGCGTTCGACTGCGTGGATGCGATCGCGGAAAAGACACCCGATAAGCTCGCTATGCTGTGGGTGGCAAACGATAAGAGCGACCGCAGATTTACCTTTGGCGAGATGAAAAAATACTCGGCAAAGACCGCAAATTATTTCGAATCCCTCGGCATCCGTCGCGGAGATACCGTCATGCTTGTGCTCAAGCGTCACTACCAGTTCTGGTTCTGCATGCTGGCACTGCACAAGATCGGCGCGATCGCCATCCCCGCGACCAATCAGCTTGTCGAGCACGACTTTGATTACAGATACCGCGCGGCGGGTGTCAAGGCGATCGTCTGTACCGCAGACGGCGACGTGGCGGGCGAGGCGGAAAAGGCGGCGAAAGGCTTCCCGGGGCTCCTCAAGATCCTGGTCGGTGGAAAGCGAGAGGGGTGGAACGATTTCAACGTCGAGATGGAGCGCTTCAGCACGCACTACGATCGCACCGCATCCTCTCCCTGCGGAGATGATCCGATGCTGATGCTCTTTACGTCGGGAACGACGGGATATCCCCGTATCGCGACGCATTCCTACAAGTACGCGCTCGGTCACTATCCCACGGCAAAGCACTGGCACAACGTAAAGCCGGGCGGATTGCACTTTACCATTTCGGATACCGGATGGGGCAAGGCACTCTGGGGCAAGCTTTACGGACAGTGGCTGTGCGAGGCGGCGACCTTTACTTATGACTTCGACCGCTTCCGCTCCGAGGATATTCTGCCGATGTTCGCAAAATATCACATCACCACCTTCTGCGCGCCTCCCACGATGTATCGCTTCTTTATCAAGGAGGATCTCTCGAAGTATGACCTTTCTTCCATCGAGTACGCGACCACCGCGGGCGAGGCACTCAACCCCGAGGTGTTCAATCAGTTCAAGAAGGCAACGGGTATTACCATCATGGAGGGCTTCGGTCAGACCGAAACCACGCTTTCCATCGCAAACTTTGTAGGCTCTACGCCGAAGCTCGGCTCGATGGGTAAGCCCTCGCCGCTGTACGACGTGGTGCTCCTCGATCCCGACGGAAACGAATGCAAGATGGGTGACACGGGTGAGATCTGCATCCGCACCAAGGACAGCGTTCCCTGCGGACTGTTCATCGGTTACTATCTGGACGAGGAAAAGACGCACGACGCATGGCATGACGGATATTACCATACGGGGGATCAGGCAACCATGGACGAGGACGGCTATCTCTGGTACGTCGGACGCATTGACGACGTGATCAAGTCCTCGGGCTACCGCATCGGTCCCTTTGAGATCGAGAGCGTGATCATGGAGCTTCCGTACGTCCTGGAATGCGCGGTGACGCCCGTTCCCGACGAGGTACGCGGACAGATCGTCAAGGCGACCGTAGTGCTGGTCAAGGGCAAGGTTGGAACCGACGCGCTCAAAAAGGAAATTCAGGAGTACGTCAAGACGCACACCGCGCCCTACAAGTACCCCCGAATCGTGGAATTCGTCGACGAGCTTCCCAAGACCATCAGCGGCAAGGTAAGACGCGTCGAGATCCGCAAGAACGATCTGGAAAAATTCAACAAATAAAAGCAAAAGGACAGCTCCCAAGCACTTGGGAGCTGTCCGATTTTTTGTTTTTGAATTAAAGAGTACCCTTGGATCCGAGTACGTTGACGATCTTGTGGCTGACCATCTTCTTGACCTCGGCTCTTGCAACCTTGAGATATTCTCTGGGGTCGAACGCCTCGGGCTTCTCGGCAAAAACGCGGCGGATGCCTGCGGTCATTGCAAGACGGATATCGGAGTCGATGTTGATCTTGCAGACTGCCATCTGAGCGGCTTTTCTCAGCTGCTCCTCAGGAATTCCGACTGCATCGGGGAGCTTGCCGCCAAGCGCGTTGATCTCGGAAACGCACTCGTGCGCTACGCTGGACGCGCCGTGCAGAACGATCGGGAAGCCGGGAAGTCTTTTGCCGACTTCTTCCAGAATATCGAATCGCAGAGGAGGCGGAACGAGAACACCGTGCTCGTTTCTGGTGCACTGCTTTGCGGTGAACTTGTATGCTCCGTGGGAGGTACCGATGGAGATGGCGAGGGAGTCAACGCCGGTTCTTGCTACGAACTCCTCAACCTCCTCGGGCTTGGTGTAGGTGGAGTGCTCCGAGGAAACCTCGTCCTCAACGCCGGCAAGAACGCCGAGCTCACCCTCAACCACCACGCCGTGCGCATGCGCGTACTCAACGACCTTCTTGGTCAGCGCGATGTTATCCTCAAAGGAATGGTGAGAGCCGTCGATCATAACGGAGGTAAAGCCGCCGTCGATGCAGGACTTGCAGATCTCAAAGTCTGCGCCGTGGTCCAGGTGGAGTGCAAGATCTACGCCGCTATCCTCAACCGCTGCCTTTGCAAGCGCCATCAGGTATGCGTGCTTTGCGTACTTTCTCGCGCCCGCGGAGACCTGCAGGATGACGGGGGACTGCTCCTCAGCAGCTGCCTCGGTGATCGCTTGGATGATCTCCATATTGTTAATGTTGAAGGCGCCGATTGCGTAGCCGCCCTCGTAAGCCTTCTTGAACATTTCCTTGGTTGTTACAAGTGCCATGTCAATTCTCCTTGCTTTTTAATTTTCATATACATATATTTTACACTTGTTATCGAAAAAATCAAGACTTATTTTGAAAATTGGCAAAATATATGAAAAAAAGATGCGGCAAAGCAAGCTTTGACAGACAAAGGAACCGATTTTGCGTCGCAGTCCCTTGAAAAAGCTTGGGAACTGTGGTATCATAACGGTGATAGAAAACCAACAAGGCTCCGTTTCCTTCGGATCGGAGCGCGAAAGGAGTGGAACGTTATGATGCAATTTATCTGCTATCCCAAGTGCACCACCTGCCAAAAGGCAAAGACATGGCTCGACGGGCACAAAATCGAATACAAGATCCGAGATATCAAGCTGGACAATCCTACCCTCGACGAGCTGACGGCATGGTACCGCAGAAGCGGTCTGCCGCTGAAAAAATTCTTTAACACAAGCGGCTTGCTTTACAAATCCCTTGATCTGAAAAACAAGCTCCCCGCGATGACGGAGGACGAGATGCTAAAGCTTCTGGCGACTGACGGAATGCTGGTCAAGCGTCCGCTTCTGATCGGTGACGGTTTCGTCCTTGTCGGATTTCGGGAATCCGAGTGGAGCGAAATGCTAAGCAAATAATCCGATATTGGATCAACGAAAAAACCTCCCTTTGTAAATGCTTCCTCAGCACGTACAAAGGGAGGCTTTTCGTTTGGGCTTCAAAAAGTTAAATGCGGATGCGCTTGATCAGCAGTGCCGATACGATTCCGACCACAATTCCCGCGACCGTTCCGGAGAGCAAAAGGAAGGGGAGATAGTAGAGGATCACGTTGGTGCTGAGCAGAATCGACGCCATGCCGATCTGCCCTACGTTGTGGAGCACGCCTCCGCACACGCTGATCGCGACCTCCTTCAGGGGCGTAAAGCGCTTTAGCAGGATCATTGCGACAAGGCTCAGAATGCCGCCCGCAAGACCGTAAAGCATGCTGATCGGGCTACCGAACAGCAAAGAGATCAAAACGATCCGGATGATCGACACGGTCAGGGACTCCTTGATCCCGAATTTGTAGAGCGAGAAGATCACGGCGATGTTTGCAAGGCCGATCTTGATGCCGGGCACGGCGACGAACGTCGGGAGCCTGCTTTCAATGTAAGAAAGGATCATGGCAAACGAGATCGTCAGTGCGAGTGCCGTTAGCTTTTTGGTGCCGGTTTTCATGTGACGCCCTCCCTTAAGAAATCAGGTCGGGACCGCTCTCGTCGCTCTCACCGCGGACGGTGACGGAAAGGCGGTTGGGAAGACACACGATCGACTGTCCCACGTAGTGGATCTTTCCGGTCCTCTCGCAGGTGTGGTCGGGGCAGCTTGAATTGATCAGGTATGCCTTGCCGTCCTCGATCACCAGCGTGTTGGTTCCGCCGTTGAGAGGAAACGTGCCGTTTTGGGAGAGCGGATACTCGGAGGACACCTTGCCGTCGATCTCGACGACCACGAACCGTCCGTCCGTTTTTGTGAGGTTGAGGATCAGGACCAGCGAAACGGATACCAGGAGAAGCAGGGCAATCACAAGGATATCCCATCTGTATTTTTTCATGTTACGCCTCTCCCTTCCGATTATTTGGGCTGCCCCAAGCCGAAAGCTCAAGACAGCCCGGTGTTGTGATTTTTTCTAAGTCTTAAAAATGCGAGCCGCAGATAAAGTTTCCTTCGTGAATGCAATGAACGGGGCATACCGATACACATTCCGCGCAGCCGGTGCACAGGGAATAATCGATGACCGCAAGGTTGTTCTCCACCTTGATCGCGCCCGTGGGGCAAGCCTTTTCGCATTTCTTGCAGCCGATACAGCCGTTTGTGCAATATTTGCGGGTAAGAGCGCCCTTGTCGTGATTCGAGCATTTTACAACTACTCTGGATGTATCGTTGATCAGCTTGATGATGTGGTTGGGGCAGGTGCGAACGCAGATGCCGCAGCCGATGCATTTGGTGGAAATGACCTTGGCAACGCCTTGCTCCACCACGATTGCGTCGTTGGGGCACTCGTTGGCACAGTCGCCGTAGCCGAGGCAAGCGAAAACGCAGCTCTTGTCACCGCTATACAAAAGGTTTGCGGCGGCACAGCTCTTCGCTCCTCTGTACTTGTATTTGCGTTCGACGATATCGCAGGTTCCGTTACAGGAAACGTAAGCGACCTGCTCGATGACATCCTCTGCTTCAACCCCGAGGATGCCTGCGATCGCACGAGCGGCATGGTCGCCGCCGGGGGTGCAAAGGTTGGTGGCTTCCGTCTTTTTCTCCGAGAGAGCCTTTGCGTAGCCGTCGCATCCGCTAAATCCGCAAGCGCCGCAGTTCGCGCCGGGAAGGCATTCGCGGATGGCTTGCGCGGTTTCATCCTCCTTGATACTGAAGAATACACTCGTCAGGGTCAGCAAAACGGCACAAAGAAGACCGATTGCGGCTAAAATCAAAATTGGGATTACAATCATATCAAAGCCCTCCTTATACCTTGAGAATGTTCTCTACAACACCCGCAAAGCCGTAGAAGGCAAGCGCCACGATAGAAGCAGAGATGAGGGTGATGGGGAGCCCCTGGAAGTATTTGGGGGCGCGGGAGCGTTCGATTCTGGAGCGCACGCCGGCAAAGAGGACCATCGCGAGCAGGAAGCCAAGACCGACACCCAGGGAGGAAACCATGGACTCCAGGAAATTGAATCCGGCGGTGATATTGTTGATGGTGACACCGAGAACCGCGCAGTTGGTGGTGATCAGGGGCAGATAGACGCCAAGAGATTTGTAAAGCGCGGGAATGAATCTCTTGAGCATGATCTCAACGAACTGAACAAGCGCCGCAATTACCAGTATGAACACGATCGTCTGGAGATATTCCAGGCCCGCGGGCTTGAGTGCATATTCGTAAATGGGGTAGGTGACTGCCGTAGCGCAAAGCATAACGAAGGTTACGGCAATGCCCATTCCGGAAGCCTGATCAAATCGCTTGGATACACCGAGGAAGGGGCAGATTCCGAGGAACTGCTGCAGGACGTAGTTGTTGACCAGAACGCCCGTCATAAGAATCAGGATAAGCTCTCTCATCGTTACGCCTCCTCGTTGTGATTTTCGTCGCCCGTGGGCTTGACGGCTCCTGCGCTTGCGCAAGCAGTGCTTTGCTGGCAGTGTCCGCTGGAGGGGCAACCCTCGCAGGAGAAGGATTTTCTCTTAACGCCGCCCTGCTTTGCAGTAATGAGGTTCATCAGTGCGATCATTGCGCCGTAGACGAAGAAGCCGCCGGGCGCTTGCACCAGAACCGAAATTTTATAATTTTGCAGGAAGGGGATCGCGAGCCCCGCGAAGGATCCGTTTCCAAAGACCTCGCGTACCGTTGCCATCAGGATGAGTGCCAGCAAAAATCCGATACCCATACCGATGCCGTCCAGCGCGGAATCCAGAACACTGTTTTTTCTGGCATACATCTCGGCTCTTCCGAGGATGATGCAGTTGACGACGATCAAAGCGAGGTATACGCCGAGCATCTCATAGATGTCGGGCAGATATGCCTGAAGCAGCATTTGAACCACGGTTACAAACGCCGCGATGATCACGATATAGCAGGGAATGCGCACAACGTCCGGGATCACCTTGCGCAGAGCGGAGATCACGACGTTGGAGCAGATCAGAACGACGGTGGCGGCGATTCCCATGGAGAATGCCGAAATGACGCTGGTCGTCGTCGCAAGAGTCGGACAGGTTCCGAGGACGAGAATTAAGATCGGGTTCTCCATGATAATACCGCGGAGAACGATCATAAGCTTGCTATCCTTGGTCATGCTTCCTCACCTCCTGCAATCAGTAATTCATAGGCCTCAAACGCGGCCTTCACCGCCTTTTGATAGCCGTAGGTCGTAAACGTAGCACCGGAGATCGCGCCGATGTCGGTATTGTCCGGTGTGATCTGCGACAGATGATCGTCGGGAGACACCACGGAAACGGTAATATCAGATGCGGACGCGCCTCTGAACTCCTCGTAATATTCCTCCGTAGCACAGACATCTCCAAAGCCCTTGGACTCGGCGTGCGATACGGTCAGGCAGTCGATGATCTTGCCCTCCGCAGAAATGGAAAGCCTGATCTTGATGGGCGTTCCGTTTCCGTAGCTGGTCAGCGATTGATAACCCTTTGCCTCAAGCTCGAAGACGTAGTTTCCGGTGCTTGTGACGTAGATCTTCTTGACCGTTTTTGTGTTGATTCCCTCGGGAATCGTCGTGATCTCGGTCAGCGTGCTTGCCTTGATCAGGGCGTCAGCCGCTTTGATCACGGCTTCGCTCGCGCTTCCGAGATTTACGACCGTGCCGTCAGCCTTGACGCCGATGAAGCTCTCGCCGATCACGTAGACTCTGCCGCTGTTATCTGCGGCGGTATAGACTGCGTCGATGCCCTCGACGATCTCGGTCGCAAACCATCTGCTAAAGGTTACGCCCGTTGTGCCGAGTGCTGCGTTGCAGTTTTCCTGAAGGATCTGCTCGGGCGTGCGGAGGTCAACGGATCCGCCGTTTGCGATGGCAAACGCCTGAAGGGCTGCCTTGATCGCCTCGCCGTAAGCCTTTGAGGTCAATGTAGCCCCCGCAACGAGATGGGGCGCAAAGCCCGAAAGATCCATATCCTTGTATACGCCGTCAAGGCCTTCCACGGAGGGGAACACCTTTGCGGCGTAGCTGTCGGTCTCCTGGTCCGCGATGACCTTGGTGCCGACGATCTTGCCCTCTTTGCTGATGCCGCACATGATGATAAGGCCTGAGCTCTTACCCGTGACGGACATCTGGAAAACAAATCCGGCGTCTGAACGGTACCCTTCCTTGACGATGGCAGGATAGCTGTCGTCAATCGTGATCTTTTCAAAGGTCTTGCCGTCGGGGAGCACCACGAGGAGCGCCTCGTTTGCGGCGGCATCGGTTGCCGCCTGAATGATGGGGGCGGTCAGCATGTTGACCAGGGAAAGGAGAAGGCCGACGGCGATGCAGATGGAGCAAAGCACGATGGCAGGCTTAAAATGAGCAAATTTCATATTATTTACCTACCTTTCCGAACGGTCTTCTGACGCACAGCTTCGTGAGATAGGGAGCAACGATATTCATCAGGAGGATCGCGAAGGAAACACCCTCGGGATAGGCTCCCCAGAAGCGGATCAGGACCGTGATGATACCGCATCCGAGCGCGAACAGCATCTTTCCGCCCTTGTTGATGGGAGTGGAAACGTAATCCGTGATCATAAAGAATGCAGCGATGAGAACGCCGCCGCCGAGGATCTCATAAAGCGCGACGGTCAGATCCTGCTTGATGATCAGTGAGAGCACGAACACCGTACCGATGTAAATAACGGGAATCTCCCAGTGAATGATTTTGCGAACGATGAGGTAAATACCGCCCACGATCAGAGCGAGGGAGCAGGTTTCACCGATTGCGCCCATTCGGTTGCCGAGGAACATATCCAAAAGGGAGGGAAGGGGCGCGTCTTTTGAAAATTTGATGATTTCAAGAGGCGTTGCGCTCGCGACCACGTCGGGGTCCGCAAACGCGGTTGCCGTTCCGCCCGCAATGGACGCCGAGAAGGCAACCAGCAAGAATACTCTTGCGGTTGCGGCGGGATTTGCGAAGTTGCATCCGATGCCGCCAAAGAGGCACTTAACAACTACGATCGCGAATACCGAGCCGAGCGCGCATTGCCACAGCTCTGCCGTGGTGGGGAGGCAAAGTGCAAGGATCAGACCGGTTACCGCCGCCGAAAGATCGGAAACGGTTTGTGTCTTTTTGCAGATCAGATTGAAGCAAAGCTCGGAAAGCACGGAAGCGGCAACGCATACCAGAATGATTCCCAGAGCCTTCCAGCCGAAGAACACCACAGCCGCTACCGCAGCGGGGGAGAGCGCGATCAGGACGTCTCTCATAATACTCTGCGTTGTGTGCTTGGCGTGAATGTGAGGAGCGGATGATACGATCAGCTTTTCCATTTCCGTTTCTCCTTTACTTTAACGTCGCCTTGTGCGCTTTGTTCTCTCTCAAGGCTGTCTTCGCGATTCGGATGCCCTCCGTCAGCGGACGGTTGGCGGGGCAAACGTAAGCGCATGAGCCACACTCGATGCAAAGATTGACGCGGCTATCCTCGAGAACCTTGATCTGGTCGTCCTTGCTGTCCAGCTTCAGTGCGAGCGCGAATGCGGGGACGTTGAGATTGTTCGGGCAAGTATCAATGCACTTGCCGCAGTGAAGGCAATGCGTGATTTCCGGCTGCTTGGCATCCTTGGGGGCAAACGCAAGAACGGCGCCGGTGGTTTTTGCAATCGGCTCGTCTGTCGAATATACCGCGCGGCCGGTCATAGGACCGCCGAGAATGATCTTGCCGATCTCCTCTCGGAATCCGCCTGCAAAGGCGATGATATCGGCGACGGAGGATCCGATGGGAGCGATGACGTTTTTCGGCTCGTTGACGCCACTGCCGTCGACGGTCACGCATTTCTCAACGAGAGGCATACCTGTCTTTGCGTATTTTGCAAGGGTTGCAAGCGTGGTAACGTTCATTACGATCACGCCCACGTCGGCAGGGAGCTTTCCTTCGGGAACGGTAAGTCCCGTCGTGTTGCGGATCAGGATCTTCTCCGCTCCTTGCGGATAACGGGTGGGAAGCTTTGCGATCGAAACCGAGTCGTCGCCTTCAAACACGCGTTTCATTTCCGCGATGCAATCGGGCTTGTTTTTCTCAATTCCGATGATGTAGTGCTCAATGCAGGGGAGAACCCTCTGAAGCAGAGCGACTCCTTCGCGCATAAGATCGGAGTGATCCAGCATGGTACGGGCGTCGGAGGTCAGATAGGGCTCACACTCCGCACCGTTGAGTATGATGGTGTTCACGGCTCCGTTTCGGATCGCCTCGAATTTCACGGCAGTCGGGAATCCGGCTCCGCCCAGTCCGACAAGACCGCAAGCGCGGATGGCGTCGATCAGGCTCCCAAGATCCGTGATCGAAGGAGGCGTGATTCCCTCGCAGGGTGTCATCAGTCCGTCGCTCTCGATCCAGACAGCGGTGGTAAGCGCGCCGCTTGCGCGCAGGTAAGAATCGATTTTTGTCACCTTGCCCGAAACCGAAGCGTGGATCGGTGCGGAAACCACACCGGCTGCCTCTGCGATCAACTGACCGACCTTGACCTCATCGCCCACCTTGACGACAGGGGTTGCAGGTGCACCGAGATGCTGGTCCATGGTAATGCAGACCGTTTTGGGCGCCGGCATACGGACGGGTGCCATGTGCGCAGTGTTTTTTCTGTGTGGGATTTTTGTTTTTCCTAAAAACCTGAATCTGAACATAATACATTCCTTTACTGTTTTTTGAAGAGCTTTGGAACGGACAACTGAAGATCTGATCCATGCGGGTAATGAATGCAAAAGGGGGGATTCTTTGTTAAAAAAACATCAAAATCACCAATAAATACGCTCAAAATACCCAATATAATATAATTATACAACAAAATGCGCTCGATGTCAATAATCCGAGCGCATCTTGATTGTGTAAATATTTTCAAATTTAGCCTTCCGGACGCGTGATCCCATTGGTCAGCTTAACGGTGCCGTCCTTGCCGACCCATACGACCTCCACGCCGCCGATGCCGTTGATCAGCGCAAGCCCTTCCTCATAGCTCATGCAGAACAGCGCCGTGGAGAGCGCGTCCGCAAGACCGCCGTCCTTGGTCTGTACCGAAACCGAGGAAAAATAGGCGGCGGGTTGATTGGTTTTCGGGTCGATGATGTGGTGGTAGCGCACGCCGCCGACCACGAAGTAGCGTTCGTAATCTCCCGACGTGACAAGAGAGGTGTCCTTGATCTCCACCGTACAGACGAATTCCTTCCCGGCAGTCTTGTCGGGATTGGTGATTCCCGTAGACCAACCGCGGCCGGAGGTCTTTGCGCCGATCGCGCGGATATTTCCGCCGATATTCAGAACGTAGGCACTGACGCCGCGCGCAATCAGCAGCTCGGCGGCACGCTCGGTGGCGTACCCTTTTCCGATCGCGCCGACGTCCAGACGCATCAAGGGATCGGTCAAAAACACCGTCCCCGCCGCTTCATCGATCACAAGGCTGTTGATATCGGTATGCTTTGCGGCCTCTGCAAGGTCGGAGTCGGAGGGAAGATACGCGTGTTGGGGATCGTCGATCCCCTTCTCGCGCGCATCGTGCCAGAGCTTCAATACCGATCCCATGGCGATATTGGTGGCACCGTTTGTCAAGGCGTATATTTCCTTCGCGTAGAGCAGAAAATCGATCAGCTTCCGATCGACCTTGACGGGGGCAACCCCCGCATTCCGATTCACCGTCTTTAAGTTGTTGATGCCCGTGTGTTCGTAATAAATGTCCAACAGTCGGTGATACTCCTGCAGAATTTCGCTGACCGCATCGCAGTTGGCATAGAAGGTATCCGCGCTGTCACCGGCATAGGACAGCACGGTAGAAACCGTGTCAAAGTATTCGTAATAGGATTTGGCTTGCGTTTTCGGCTCCTGCGGCTCCTTCCCGGAAGGGGAGGCACAGGAGAGGAGCGCCCCCGCTATCAGGCAAGCGCACACAAGCAGGGAAACAGATCTTAAAACTCTCATAATAAGGGATCCTTTGCTGATCACATCGGAATATCAAAGCAGGGCGGCATCGTCGGACACCGCCCTGTTGCGCTTGAGGCTTGTAATAGAATCAATTACTTTGCTGCCTTCACGGCTGCTGCAACGACCTGCTTGTAGCCGCCTGCGTAGATCGTACATCCCGCAACGCCCTCGGATGCGAGCGTGTCGATGTCTGCGGCAGTCTTGCCGATTGCTGCCTTTGCGTAAGCATCAGCCTGAACGTACCAGGTTCCTGCGGCCATGGGCTTGTAGGAATCGTAGTTGGTGCCCTGCTCGCGCTTGGTTCCGGGGAAGGAGATTTCAGCCGCACCGTCGGCGGTGACGTCCTTCAGCTCGGCCTCGGCGGAGTCAAGGATGGAGGCAACGACTGCGCCCTCTACCAGAACGGAAGCCGCAAAGTCTACGGCGAAGGTTGCGTTCTGAACGTCATCGGTCGCGGTGTCCTTGACGGACGCGGTCGCGGCGATGCCTGCGGTGAGAGCCTCGGCAGTGGTCTTGAAACTGGTGGTGTATTGGCTGGAGAATGCCTTGTCAACTGCCTTGAGAAGGTCGGTGACGTTGATCGAGCACTGTGCCTTCAGCTCTGCATTGGTCACAACACCGCCGTCAAGCGCGATTGCGGCGACCTCTGCCTGCGTCATGCCCTTGATGTGAGAGGCAAGCGCGTCGACCTGCGCGTACCAACGGCCTGCGGGCATGGGCTGGTAGGAATCGTATGCGTCGCCCTGAGCGGCCTTGGAGGTGGGAGCGGTTGCGTTGAATGCGCCGCTTCTGTCAAGAGCGGCATATTCGATGCAGTCGAATCTGCAAAGAACGATTTTGCCGTCCGCATCGGTTACGATGGCGGCAACGGTTTCGCTGACCTTAGCGGCCGCGGTATTGGGGGTTACGGCGACACCGATTGCAAGGGTATACTCTTTTTCGGTGGCGGGAGCGTTGCAGGCAACGAGCACGGTTGCTACGGCAACGATCACGAGAAGCAGGGAAATGATCTTTTTCATGGTTTTCGCGTCTCCTTTTCCGATTTGTTTTTATTTTTAACTGTATCCAATATATTTTACACTGTTTTTAACGGTTTGTCAATACGTACGAAAAAAATAACTGCCGAAGGCCGAAAAGGAAGCTTGGATGACGGAAAAAATAATAAGTTTTTTTCGAAAAAATATTGAGATTTTCCACAAAAGGGTGTAAAATGTATTCTTGCAAGTAAAAAACGACCGCAAATAGAAAAAAGGACACATTATGAATTTCTTTCAACCAAAAATCATCGAGGTATTCAAGAGTTATTCCAAAAAGCAGCTGGTTTCCGATCTTGTCGCAGGACTGATCGTGGCGATCATCGCACTTCCGCTTTCCATCGCGCTTGCGATCGCTTCGGGAGTGTCGCCCGAAAAGGGACTGTATACGGCGATCGTAGCGGGATTTGTGATCGCGCTTCTCGGCGGCAGCCGAGTCAACATTTCGGGGCCTACGGCGGCATTTGCCACCATCGTCGCGGGCATCGTTGCACAGCACGGCATCGACGGACTTGCCTTAGCGACTTTGATGGCGGGGGCGATCCTGATCCTGATGGGGCTTTTGCGACTCGGCACGCTGATCAAATACATTCCCGAAACCGTTACCGTGGGATTCACCTCGGGCATCGCGGTTACGATTGTGATCGGGCAGATCAAGGATTTTCTGGGACTGACCTTTGCGCCCGGAACCCATGCCATTGAAGCGATCGAAAAGGTCGAGGCGATCGCAAAATCCATCACCACGTTCAATCCCTGGGCGCTCGGAGTGGGACTTGTCGCGCTCGCGATCCTGATCCTGTGGCCGCGTGTCAGCAAAAAGATCCCGGGGGCACTGATCGCGGTGATCGCTTTGACGGGAGCCGTAGCGCTGATCGGACTGAACGTGAATACGATTGGTGACCTTTATACGATCAGCTCCTCGCTTCCCACGTTTACGCTTCCGACTTTTAGCACGGAGCGAGTCATTGCGCTGATCCCCAGCGCCTTCACCATCGCGATCCTCGCCGCGATCGAGTCCCTGCTTTCCTGCGTCGTTTCGGATAAGATGATCGATGATACGCACTATTCGAATACCGAGCTGATCGCGCAGGGTGCGGGAAACATCTGCTCGGCACTCTTTGGGGGGATCCCCGCAACCGGTGCGATCGCGCGTACCGCCGCGAACGTCAAGAACGGCGGACGCTCGCCGATATCGGGCATGGTGCACGCAGTGATCCTGCTTTTCGTGCTGGTCGTGTTTATGCCCTGCGCGGCATGGATCCCGATGCCCGTCATCGCGGCAGTGCTCTTTATGGTCGCGTACAATATGAGCGAATGGCGGCATTTCGTGGCGATCTGCAAAAAGGCGCCGTTCTACGATATCCTTGTGCTGGTGCTTACGTTCCTGCTCACGGTCATTTTTGATCTCGTCGTGGCGATCGCCGTCGCGCTGGTATTGCATTACCTGATCGTGATCATCAAGAAAATTGCGGAGAAAAAGGCTTCCTCCAAGGAAGGATAAATTCAAGACAGCAGCCGACGGAGCGCGAAACGCGTTTTCGTCGGCTGCTTCCGTTTTGAAATTTTTATTGAAATGCCTCTGCTTGTATGATATAATGAATTCAACGTACCCCGCGATTGCCCTTCGGAGACTTTGATCTTTTGTGAACGCCGCAGTGCAAAATCCATGATTTGAGGTGGAACATGAGCGAAAAACGATTTGGAAAGAAAGAATGGCTGGTTCTCGTTTTGTTCGGGCTTGTCGGACAGATCGCCTGGTCGGTCGAGAACATGTATTTCAATCTGTTTGTCTTTGAAACGGTTGCGCCGTCACTCTCGACCGTGACGCTGATGGTTCAGCTCAGTGGGATTGTGGCAACGCTTACCACACTTGTGGCGGGAACGCTTTCCGACAAGATCGGAAACCGAAGGAGCCTGATCTCCTGGGGATATACGATCTGGGGCATCACCGTGGCAATGTTCGGCTTTTTGTCCCCCGAGCTTACCCAGAAGCTGATCGGATGCGGCCTGGATCGGGCGGTTCAGGTGACTCTGGTCGCAGTGGTGGTCGGGGACTGTGTGATGACGCTCTTTGGCTCTACCGCCAACGATGCCTGCTTCAACGCATGGGTCACCGATAATACGGAAAGCTCCTTCCGTGGCAAGGTCGAGGGCGTCCTCTCCATTTTGCCTCTGGCGGCGATGCTGATCGTCGCGGGCGGATTCGGAATGATCGTTGAGATGATCGGATATTCCATGATGTTCCTCTGCCTTGGCGCCGTAATCTCCGTATGCGGAATCTGTGGGATCTTTCGACTCAAGGACAGCCCGACGCTTGAGCGGAGCGGCGGCTTCGGGGATATCCTTTACGGCTTTCAGCCAAGCGTGATCAAGGGGAACGCTCCCTTTTACCTGACGCTTTGCCTGGTGCTGATCTACGGCATCGCATGCCAGATTTTTATGCCGTATCTCATCATCTACATGAAAACCTTCCTCGGATTTTCCGTGCTTGAGTACAGCGTCGTGTTCGGAGCGGCCATCATTCTCGGAGCGGCGGTCAATCTCTATCTGACCAGGCTATCCGACAGAAAAAACAAGAATACCATGCTGTATTTTGCGGCGGCGATCTTTTCGGTCGGACTGCTTGGGATGTATTTTTCCAAGGGCATGGACAAGGCAGCGTGCCTTATCACCTTTGGCATCGCGGGCTTCGTTATGATCACGGGATATATCCTGATCTCCGCTCTTTGCGGCTCGCTTGTCAGAGATTATACCCCCGCGGGAGATGTCGGAAAGCTGCAGGGCGTCCGCATGGTGTTCAGCGTCCTGATCCCCATGATCGTAGGCCCTATGATCGGAAACGGGATCAATGCGAAAATGAACATTCCGCTCCCCGACATGGGCTCCGCCGATGTGATGACGACGCAGTACATCCCCGCGCCCGAAATTTTTCTTGCGGGTGCTCTGTTCTCGCTTTTGATGTTTGCGCTCATCCCCGTTCTGGTAAAAATCTCGAAGAAAAAAGGATAAAAAGGAAATTGATCATGCTGAAAACAAGATATGAAATAGGCAGTATACCGCTTTCGGAATATCCAAGACCGCAGATGCGGCGAGAGAGCTATCTTTGTCTGAACGGGGAGTGGAGCTTTGCCAAATGCAAAAGAGAAGAAAATCCTGCCGCGCTTTCCTTGCTTATCAAGGTTCCGTTTTCTCCGGAAACCGAAAGCAGCGGGATCGGAAACGGCTTTGTGCTGGGCGATGACGAAAAGCTGGTTTATGAAAGAGAATTTGAAATAGATGAGGGGATCATGCGCGACGTGACGCTGCTTCATTTCGGCGCGGTCGATCAGGAGGCCTCCGTTTGGATCAACGGCGAGCGTGTCGGAGCTCACAGAGGGGGATACACGCCCTTCTGCTTTGATATCAGCAAGGCTGTCAGGCTCGGCACGAACCGCATTCACGTTGAGGTGACCGACACCACGGAGGGATCCTTTGGCGCGAGAGGAAAGCAGAGCTCAAGGCGCGGCGGCATCTGGTACACAAAGCAGAGCGGCATCTGGCAGACCGTCTGGATCGAGTGCGTGCCGCGGGATTATATCAGGGAATTGAAGATCACCCCCGATGCGCAAAGGAAAACGGTCAAGCTCTTTTCGGATTGCGAATCGGCACAGACGGTGTGCGTTTTTGACGGAGAGAGGCAGATCCTTTCCGCGGATTTTTCCGATCGGCAGGTCGAGCTTTCCTATGATTTTGAGCTTTGGTCACCCGAGCATCCAAAGCTTTATGATTTTGTCATCAAGACCGAGAGCGGAGATCAGATCCACTCTTATTTTGGCGTCCGCTCCTTTGGGATCGGAAAGGACGGGCAGGGGATTCCGCGCCTGCTTCTCAACGGGAAGCCTTATTTTTTGAACGGCGTGCTCGATCAGGGCTATTGGCCCGAGGGGCTTCTGACCTATCCCTGCGACGGAGCGATCCGCGACGAGCTGCAGATGCTCAAGGATATGGGCTTTAATTTCATCAGAAAGCATATCAAGATCGAGCCGTTGCGCTGGTATTACCATTGCGACAGACTGGGACTTGTCGTTTGGCAGGATTTCGTCAACGGAGGCGGCGATTATCAATTCACGCACGTCGCCGCGTTCCCGTTCCTCGGGTTCCATCATAAGGATAACGACTATCGGTATTTTGCCCGTGAGGATGAGAAGGGAAGAGAGGAATTTATCCAATCCGTTCATGAAACCGTGAGCACCCTCTTTAACTGCCCCTCGATCGGCGGTTGGGTTCCCTTCAATGAGGGATGGGGGCAGTTTGATTCCGCCGCGATCACAAGGCTGACGCAGGAGCTTGACAGCACGAGAGTCATCGACTCTGTCAGCGGTTGGCACGATCAGGGGGAGGGCAAGACGCTTTTGAGGAGCCTCCACACCTATTACACGCCGCTCAAGGTCCCAAAGGACAGCCGCCCTGTGGTGCTCAGCGAGTTCGGAGGATATTCCATGAGGGTGTCCGGACACGTGTTCTGCGAGGACAAGGAGTTCGGGTATAAAAAATTCCGCAGCGAGGAGAAGCTCGTAGCGGCATTGCGCAAGCTGTATCTGGAGAAGCTCAAGCCGCTGATCGCCAAGGGACTTTGCGCTTGCGTATACACGCAGGTCTCTGACGTTGAGGAGGAGATCAACGGACTTGTGACCTACGACCGTCAGGTCATTAAGGTGCCAATCTCGGAGATGAGAAGCATCAATGACGAGATCACCGAAGCGGCGAGCCAAATTGAATAGGCGTTCTGTCATGCCGCAGGCTTTCATCGTTCAAAAGACGCACGACGGAGTGATGAAGGTCGCGGCATGGACAAAAAACCGGTTGGGATGTATTGTGTCAGCTTTTGAGTGATACGGTTGAGGCCCGAAGTCAGGATATTATAAAAAGGAAGTTGTCTAAGTGAGAAAAGATGATAATAAGAATAACAGAAGTAGTAGCAGCCCTTATCTGGCAGGGCGATAAATTTATGATTTGCCAACGCCCGGCACATAAAGCGCGAGGACTTCTTTGGGAGTTTGTTGGTGGCAAGGTCGAGCAGGGCGAAACAAAAGAGCAGGCATTGATTCGCGAGTGCAAAGAGGAACTTAATATTCTTCTTTCCGTCGGTGATGTCTTTATGGAAGTTGTCCATGAGTATCCCGACTTAACGGTGCATCTGACTTTGTTTAACGCCGCGATTGCCGATGGTGAACCGCAGAAGCTGGAGCACAACGATATTAGGTGGATCACGCCGAGCGAGATACCAAACTACGAGTTTTGCCCGGCAGACGAAGAAATACTTGCAAAAATTTGCGAGGTATACAAATGAAAAATTATGAAACCGAAGCTCGTGAACGCTATGGAAACACTTCCGCCTATCGTGAGCACGAGCAAAAAACAAAGAATTACACAAAAGAGAAATGGGCTGAAGCAAACGATGGCTTGATGACGATCTTTGCCGAGTTTGCAGCCTGCAAGAAAAATGGTGCGAGTGCCGATTCTACTGAAGCACAGGCGCTTGTAGCCAAGCTTCAGGCATACATCACCGAGAACTACTACACCTGCACCGACGAGATTCTCGCAGGACTTGGCAAGATGTATGTTACCGATGAGCGATTCAAGAAGAACATCGACAAGTATGGCGAAGGAACTGCGGAGTTTGCGGCAGAGGGGATAAGGATATATGTTGAAAAGAAATAAGCAATTTTTGATAATGCTTCTCACTCTTGCGTTGCCTTTTGGATGCGTTGGATGTTCGGGAGGTAATTCTGCAACCTATGAGCAAATCAGCGGAGCGGAAGCCAAAGCGTTGATGGACAGCGAGAGCGGATATATCATCATTGATGCGAGAACGCAAGAGGAATACGATCAGGGGCATATCCCCGGAGCGATACTGATTCCCGAATACGAGATTGCAGACCGCGCTGAAAAGGAGCTTCCCGATAAGGATCAGTTGATTCTCGTCTATTGCCGAAGCGGCAGAAGAAGCAAAATTGCAGCAGAGGAGCTCGTTAAGCTCGGATATACCAACGTTAAGGAATTCGGTGGCATCATCGATTGGAAATATGAAACCGTTAAATAATTTGAGGTGACCTATGGTCAAAGAACTCATGCACGCCCCTCATTTTCCTCTCAGGCAAGTCGGAGGTCGCAACAAAAGAAGATCTGCAGGTCGTCAAGAACTTGTTTCATCTTCAATTTTATGTCTTGAATCTTCGTGATGCCTCTTGCATTGTTCAAAAAAACATGGTATAATGGAGCGTAATATAAAAAACGAGGCGGTCGGAACGATACTCGGATTATGCGCCCAAAGACCGTTTAAGGATAAGGAGAAATCTATGAAAAAAGTAATCGTTTTATGCTTGATCGCGGCGATGCTGTTGCTTTCGGGCTGTACCGGGCAAACGCCCTTGGATACCGATGTGCAGACAAAGCAAACGTCCACCGCGGAGACGTCGACCACTTCCGATAAGAAAACAGAGGATGTCGATCCCTTGCAGTGCTTCGGCTATACGGAAACGGATATTGACTCTGTTATATTCACGGATATACAAAAGGGAATTACCGTCGACCTTAGCGCAAACAACGCCTTAAAGGACGGTCTGATGAACCTGCAATATGATCCCGCCCAAGCAATGACCGAGGCGGGTGAGGCTGTTTACGAGCTGAAGATCAACGGAAAGAGCCTGTACGTTTATCCGGAAAACGTAGCGGCATATGACGGCTCGGCACTCTATACGTGCCAAGGGTTTGACGCACTTGCATATCTCGGGGGCGTATTCGCGGGCGAGCAGACACAGCTTGGCGGATTTTCTGCCGATGCAACTGTCAAGATCCAAAATGCCAAGGGTCTTGTGGCAAAGGTAGAGGACAATGAGGCGTTCTTCACCGAGCTTGGCAAGGCAACGCTCATAAAGCTTTCAAACGCGGCGGATTATAGCGATCCGAGCGCGGAATACACCGTTTTGATCGGAGATGACTGCATAAAAATTTGCAACGGTTATCTATCGGTCGGCGAGGATCTGTATGCTATCACGGGCGGAAGCTTTGACTTTCTCAGTGAATATGCATATTCCTCCTCCAGCAACGGTTTTTTGCCCTGGATATAAGGAAAAAAGCGCTGCAAGTCTTTTCACTTGCAGCGCGTTTTTTCTTGCAAAACGAAAACCACCTGCTTGGGCGGCTTGTCGTGACTTGTCGTGACTTGTCGTATTTGAAAATTATTACAAGAAGAAAACGGATTTTTGTTGACAATGGAAAAAAACAGTGATATAATATATACAGTGCAAATTTTGTCTAAAAATTTCAATATTATAAAGGAAGGGAGACAACAATGAAACCAAAATTTTCAACCAGAATACTTGCCATGGTGCTGATGCTTGCGCTCATCGTACCTACGCTGGTATTCAACATCAGCGCAGAGGAGGAGGCAACGCTCTCTTTTGCAGACAAAGCACAGCGTACCTCCTACAGTACCACTGCGCAGGTCTGGGAGCAGAATGGCATCACCTTTACCAACAACAAGTCGAGCTCTACAACCAACGTGGCGGATTATGCCAAGCCCGTTCGTTTGTATGCGAAGTCGGAAGTGATCGTCGAGTGTGCGTTGGGCAACATCACCCAAATCGTATTCGATTGTAACAGTTCCTCGTATGCAACCGCGCTTAAGAATTCTATCGGCGACGCAGCGACAGCCTCCTCCGATAAAGTGACCGTTACCCTTGATGGTTCGACGAACTCTTTCACGGTAGCTCAGCTTACTGCACAGGTAAGAATGGATTCGTTGACGGTTACTTATGCGACTGCCGGATCGGACGAGCCTGCTGAGCCCTCTATTTCTATCGCAGGTGACAGCGTTGTGCTGGTTGACGGTGATCCTATCACCCTTACCGCTACTCCTAAAAATATTGAGGGTAACGTTGTATGGACTGTCGACGACGAAACCGTTGCAACCGTAGCAGACGGTGTAGTAACCGGCCTCAAGATGGGTACGGTCACCGTTACCGCTTCCATCGGCGAGGTGTTTGATGAGAAGAAAGTAGCAGTACTCCCTGCAGCGGAAAGCAAGATCACGATTGCTGAGGCAAACGAAATTGCGAAAGCCGTAGGCGAAGAGGGTACTCCTTGCATCTATACCGTTGAAGGTACGGTAGAGAGCATCGACACCGCATGGAGCGAACAGTATAACAATATCACGGTTACCGTTGCTGACGAGACCGGAAGCATCCTGGCTTTCAGAATGAAGGGCGGCGAAACTCTTGCAGTAGGTCAGAGAATCGTAGTTTCCGGCAAGCTCAAGGACTACTCGGGAACGTGTGAGTTCGATCAGCCCGACTATGAGCTGGTTCTCGATGACACCATGGAGGCACTCCTTGAGGCGCTCAACGCACTCGAGCTGAAGATGAGCTTGGCATACAAGTATACGGCTACCGTTGAGGAGGTTGAAATCTCCGGCACCGTTACCGATACACTTAACAATGCATTTACTGTAAATAGTACTGCCACCACTTATTCGAATTGGAGCGGCAAGGCCGGAGCATCCGGCGCCGTGTACGCAGGTAACAGTGCCGGCGGCAATTCGGCAATTCAGTTGAGAAGCAACAACAGCAACTCCGGTATCGTTACCACGACCAGCAGTGGTAATGTTAGAAAGATCGTCGTTTTTTGGAATAGCAACACGACTAACGGTAGAACACTCGATATCTATGGCAGTAACACCGAATTCACGTCGCCCACTCAACTTTACAACATCTCTTCGGACGGCATTACAAAGATCGGATCCTTGAAGATGGGAGAAAGTACTGAGCTGGTTGTAGACGGTGATTATGCATATATCGGTATCAGATCCGCAAGCGGAGCGCTTTACCTCGATTCTATCGAGATCGAGTGGGACAGCGGAGCCGAGAGTGGCGAGACCACCGAGCAGGTAGTTTACACGGATAGTAATTTCGCATTCCGATTTGCAGTGGATGCAGCGTTGGTGGAACTTGACGGTATCGACGCTTGCGGCATCAAGATCACCGCAGGTGGCAAGAGCGTATTCTTTGAAGCAGATGCAGGCTCTTGGACCAAGGTTCTTGATGATGAGACCGGCGATGAGCTGTACTGCATCACCGTTGAGCTTGGCGACATCATGAACGATCCTGCAAAGCTTGGAACCGAATTCACCATGCAGGCTTACGTTGAGGTTGATGGTGTTAAGTATGCTGCTGATACTGAGAAGGCATATTCTGTTGCCACTATGGTCGCATATTACTATGAAACCCTTGGAATCGAGCAGGTAGAACATCTGTATGAATACCTCAGCACGAACCAACTGATTTGACAAAGGAGGGAATAACAATGAAAAAGACGTATAATAAAGTTGAAATTGAAGTTATCTCTCTGATGGCACAGGATATTATTACTGCCAGCGTGCAGACGTATAACTTCGACCCCGGCAAATGGTTCGACAGCGATAACAACGACAAATGGGAGTGGGATCAGTATTAACCCTATCAACAGGGTGTTCCCACACGCTTGATCTTCGAGCCATCGATGATCAAAAAGTAGAATAGCACATAAAAGCCGATGAGAAATCGAAAGAAATCTCATCGGCTAATTTTATGTAAAAGGAGAGGGAATATTACGTATCAGAAGATTTTGAAGTGCAGGCAGGGTAGCGCGTCAAAGAGGTTTGGCGGCTTGAAAAACGTATATGAGTTGCACGAAACTCTATTTTGGGGTAGCATATCGAGTAATGTTGAACAAAACATTGTGGCAAAATATATGCAAGATGCACTGGAATTTGATACGCGCTACCTTGGGGTTGTAGTTTAAGGGTATGAGATGGTTGAGAGGACGTTGAAAAATCCTTTCAAAATCCTAAATAAGTCTAAAATTTGTCTAAAAAACATCAAAAATGTGTTGTTTTTTGTGTCTAGGTAGCAGTTGAATGATAATGGTCGCTGAAAAAATCAGTTTTTTCTCGCACGTTGAAAAAATGGTTAGGTAGCAGTTTGGGTAGCACTTGCTGAAAAAGTGGTTTTTAGACCATTTTTTCATACCCCGGTTGTTAACACATCGGACATACGAAAAAGTGAGAAAACGGGAGAAAATAAAAGAAAAGAGGAGATCCTTACGAATCTCCTCTTGGTCTGAGTGACAAGCTTACGAACTTAGTTTTGCGCCGGTAGTTGTTGGTAAAGCACAGTTTGGTGGAGCGCAAAACGAGCAAATGCGTTCCGCATTTGCGAAGCTCGTCGTCGTGAAATTCAAATAAGAAAAAGCAGAACAGACACAAGGTCTATTCTGCTTTTTCTGGTCTGAGTGTTCATAACAGACCTAATATTGCGGCATAGTGCCGAGGTGGTCGAAACATATTCCCAAAGTACCGAAAATGCTTGTCTTTACAAGGAATTTTGTAACACGAAAGGAATATGAATTATGGAAAAGTACATCACTCAAAACGGCATCAAATACGAGCTTCGCGGCGAACAATACTACCCGATGCTCGAAATCGCAGAGCAAAAGGAACACAAAATCGGCAAATACGGACTCCTTCACTGCGACTACATCAAACAACACAAACGAGGAAGTTACACCACACTTCTCACCGATGGCAGGCTTAACTCCTACCTTCACGAAATCGACGTACAAGCCAATGAAATGGTCGAAGCCATAGTTGCCAACCTCGCAAGAGAACGCGGCATAGAGGAAGAATTAAAGGCTTCTGATGCCATCAAATGGGTTGCCGAGATGAACAACATCAAGGCGAGCGCGGAAGAAATCGTTTTGCGGGAGGTGATCTATCAATGAAGTCGATCATCAATGAGCTGTGGCACGGAAATATCGTACCGCAAGAGGATAGCCGAACCAACTCTAAGGAAATGAAAGAACTGCTCGGCTATATGTCACGTCACCACGAGGACTTGGAGAAAAGCTTTTCCGACGAGCAAAAGGAAATGTTTGAAAAGTTCCACGATTGTTGGAGTGAGTATACGAGGCATATTACGATAATGTCATGATCCCCGAGTGCATCGGCAGAACTCATCCCAAGGGAGCCATTACCAAGCGCAACCGCTGGATGGTAGAAGCGTGCGACCTTTTTATCTGCTACGTTGAGAGGGAAGATGGCGGCGCTTATACCGCAATGAAATATGCAAAGAAGCTTGAAAAGAAAGTAATCAATCTTGCGAAAATCGAAGAGGATCAGGAAGATCTCCTCACAACACACATTTGATATCACCACGCTAACGACACGTGCTTTTTCGTGCCACAAAGTCCATAATTCCCACGTAGTCCGAAGCCGTAAATGGTCAAGATTGTGGTCAGGGAGCTTGCAAGGCCTTTTTCAGATATTCAGCAATCGCATCTAAATGTTCTCTCTCAAACCATATACATAGGCTGTCGGTATATTTCAGATAAATTTGAAAAATGCCGTGACGTTTCGATACAGTAAAATTGCAATCAGGTTCCATAAAATCGGTTGTTTCTTCTTTGGACCATTCAAAATCGCGACTTTTTTCTATAAGGGTGATGAAATCTAAAAGTTCATGCTCTGTCACGCATTCCCCAATGAAATCAATGTCAATTCCGGGCTTTTTTACAATAACGTGGAAATCCCACCAAGGATCCATTCCCATAACAACTTCATCGGCATAACGTTTTCCGCGAGCCCAGCCGAATTTTACAACTCTATCCTCTTGATCAGATACGATGACATATTCCATGGGAAGCCCCTTTCTTATTTGTCCACCTCGCACGAGCCGCAAGCTCCAGCCCGAGGTGGCTTTTTATTACAACCGTTATAGCATAAAAGAGAGGATTTTTCAAGTGGCTCCACGGGTGAAAATTTGCGATGCTGTAATCAAAGATTAAGGACCAGCGAGCCACGGACTCACGATTCAAAAATACCTAATCACGATTTACCAAATCGTACTTGACTAAAATGAAAATATGTGCTGCACCAACAAATACCCCGACATTATTACCGCCATAGACAGTCATAAGCTAAAGACCTCACTTTGTGATTTTATGCAAGTGCAAGGTTTTACAAAGCGGAAGCGATATCAACACTCAAAAACTGCGCTGGAGTAATCAAAGATAACCGACGAGCGAGAATCTTATGTATATTCCATCGCAATAGGGGAGCAAAAAGCTTCGGCAGATTTATGGTGATGCCTAAAATTTGCCGAAAGTATTAATTCTTTAATCATCCAAATTTACAGAACCTTACACAAATTGACAATAATCCCTTGTCTTTTTGCAGAATCCATGCTATAATTATTTTGTATTATTAATGCAAATCTATGTTACAATATGAGAACAAAGAACAAAGTCAACAGCTTTTTTGCAAAATAATCTATTTTTAACAAGGCGGAAGCAAAATGAAAGTCGGCAAAACAAATTTCATTGAACGGTACTTCGGAATACGAGCATCCGGTTCAAATATCAGAACCGAAATACTTGCCGGATTAACTACGTTCTTCGCAATGTCATACATTCTTTTTATCAACCCAAGTGTTCTTGCAAAAGCGGGAATGGAGTGGGGAGCGGTCTTCCTCGCAACTATTATTGCTTCGGTAATAGGTACGTTGGTAATGGGGCTGGTCGCTAATGTCCCTTATGCACAGGCTCCCGGTATGGGAACAGGCGCATTCTTTACATATACCGTTTGCTTCGGACTCGGGTTTACTTGGCAGCAAGCACTTTCCATCGTGTTTATATGCGGAATAATCAATATTCTCATTACCGTAACCAAGGCGCGAAAAATGATTATTCGCTCCATTCCCATAAGCTTGCAGAACGCAATCGGCGGCGGAATCGGTTTATTCGTGGCATACATCGGCTTTTTGAATGTCG
>JAFVXH010000009.1 GCA_017501225.1 Clostridia bacterium | reverse complement strand
CCCTCTCCGTCGCCTGCGGCGCCACCTCCCCCGTGGTGGGAGGCATAAGAGCAAACGTCTTGTCAGGGTAAGCAACATTGATACACGTAGCCCGCGGGCGACCAATGGTCGCCCCTACATAGGATGGACGTTACGTTTACGCGCGGCGTCCTTTTTTGACCGTAGGGGTCGACGTCCTCGGCGACCCGCGGAAAGGTTTTTTATTAGCCCTCATCCGGCGAGGAAAGGCGCAAGTGCTCCACAATTACATGGAATTGCCGGCGCTTTGGAAAAACATCAACAAGGGCTGACCTCTCGGTCAGCCCTTGTTTGCTTACTGTGCGTTGGTAACGGCGTATTTGCTCGAATACTCGGCGTATTTCTCGGTAAAATGCGTGTCGCTTGCCTTGAGGTTTCTGATAACCTCGTGGGCGTTCATGGTGTGCTCGCTCTCGTCGATGATACCGACCGCAACGTTGGAGCAGTGGTCACTGACACGCTCAAAGTCGGTCAGAAGATCCGACCAGATAAAGCCCGTTTCCACGGTGCATACGCCACCCCTGAGGCGAAGAATGTGATTGTCACGCAAAAGTTTTTTGATGTCGTCGATCACCTGCTCCAAGGGCTCTACGTCGTATGCGGTAGCAAGATCTCCCTTGACGAACGAGGTCTCGGTCAAGCGCAGAATTTCCTCCGTCGCGCAGCACAGCGTATCCAGCTCAGCGCTTGCGGCATCGGAAAACCGAATTCCCTTTTCGCGAAGCTCCTCGACCGATTCCAGCACGTTGACCGCGTGGTCGGAAATGCGCTCAAAATCTCCGATCGCCTTGAGCAGCTTTGTAACGGTGGCACTGTCCTCGTCCGACACCTGACTCTTACTCAGCTTGGTAAGATAAGTTCCGAGAACGTCCTCGTAACGGTCGGTGTCGTCCTCGATCTTACGGATCTTCTCGGCAATTTCGGGAGAGTAATCCCGAATGGCGCGAATGCTGAGCAAAAAGCCCTCGACAGCCTCGCTCGCCATTTTGCAGGAGAGCTGATAGCTCTGTTCTACCGCGATGGGGGGCGTCGCGAGCAGACGCTCGTCCAGCTCGACCACCTTCTCGGGTTCCTTTGCCTCGGGAACCAGCTTGTACGCAAGCTTCTCCAGCAGCGAGGCAGCAGGCAGGAGAAGAAGCGTGCAAAGAATATTGAAAATGGAGTGGCAAATCGCAATTCCAAGGAAGGATGCCGATGCGTTCAGGATCAGGGGTTTGAAGATCGCGGAGATGATGCAGAATACAGCAAGCCATACCACGGTACCCAGCACGTTGAACAGCAAATGGATAATGGACGCGCGCTTCGCGTTTTTGGTCGCGCCCAGGGACGAGAGCATTGCCGTGACGCAGGTGCCGATATTCTGTCCCATGATGATCGGGATCGCTGCGGCATAGGACACCGCCCCCGTGACGCTGAGCGCCTGAAGAATACCGACCGACGCAGAGCTCGACTGGATCACAGCGGTTACAAATGCGCCAACCAAAACACCGAGAATGGGGTTGGTAAAGGCGAGGAACAGATTTTGGAATTCAGGAACGTTTGCAAGCCCGGACACCGCATCACTCATCGCGTCCATACCGAACATCAGCGTGGCAAATCCGAGCAAAATGGTTCCGACGTCCTTCTTTTTGGAGGACTTCGCAAACATCGTCAGCGCAATACCGATCAGTGCCAGCACGGGAGTAAAGGACGTGGGCTTGAGCAGCTTTACGATCACGTTATCACTGGAGATTCCGCCAAGGCTGAGCAGCCACGCGGTCACGGTCGTACCGATATTCGCACCCATGATCACGCCGATGGACTGCCTTAAGGTCATGACCTTGGAGTTAACAAAGCCTACGACCATAACGGTAGTCGCGGACGAGCTCTGGATGACGGCGGTCACACCAAGTCCCGTCAAAAAGCCCTTGATACGGCTGTTCGTAAGCTTTCCGAGCAGTGCCTTGAGGCTATTCCCTGCCCGCCTTTCCAAGCCATCTCCCATAATGTTCATACCGAACAGAAACAGACAAAGGCCTCCGATCAGGGCAAGGACGTCAAAAATGTCAAACATAAAGGTTCCTCCGAATTGTGTATGTAAATTGCATATCTGTGATCATCCCTGCGCCGCCCTGCGACCGATCGCGTGGCGAGCATGCTTTTGGAGCTTGTAAAGCTCCTCCGTGGCAAGGCGTGCCTTACTGACCGAAACGTCCTTCGGCGGGAAGCAGAAATAGGAAAACACGTTATCTCCGATGCCGATGACGTCCCCGATCTCATACCAGTAGTAATCGGAATACAGGGTATGAGAGAAGACCGCCGACTGCCGATAATCCAATGCTCCGTCAGCACCCGTCAGCCGAAATCCCTCGGCAGAGTGCGTCAGGCGCCCCTTGCCGATGTTGCAAACACCGTCCAAATTGACCTGGATCGCAATATCCACGTCGGTGTCCAGGCAGTAGGTACCGTCCTCGATCTCCCTTCTGACGCACTCCCTTTGCCAGGAGTACCAATCCGGGATATGCGGATACTCGGTTTCCCCGTCGAGGGATGCGAGCTGACCGTAGACGTCCATTTCCCATTTCTTTTCGCAGGCATGGCAGGTAAGGTGTATGCCCTTTCCCTCCATCCGGTTTTCTACGTTGCAATGGGGACATTTATACAGAATTCTGTGCAATCCGTCCGCGCGGAACGGAACGTCGATCTTGATCCTTTGATCCCTTTGCCACGCAAAATTGTCAAAGGAAAAGGCTTCATCCAAAAGAGCGTCCAGCTCCTCGACCGATTTCTCGCGGATCTCCTCGGGGGTTGCGAGGCACTTGACGTGCGCGCTGACCTTGACGTCGCGGATCTGCAGCATATTGTAAAGCGGATCCCGGTGGAACGCTCCCTGCGTGATCACCGTCACGACCGGAACGTCCAGCCGCTTCATCAAAGAGCCAAGCCCCCTTGGGAGCGTGGTGGCGCGTCCGTCAAAGGAGTATCCCGCCTCGGGATACATCAATACACTGGTCTTGTTCTCCTTGAGCATATATTTGATATCGTGGATCAGGGAGATATCGGAAACGTACTTGTGCGTGGGCGTACATCCGAGATGGCGCATCAGCTTGCCAAGAATCCCCGACATCGCGTCCACCGACGTCACGATCCCCATTCTTCTGGGATAGAAAATGCCATAGGCAAGCTTCATATCCGTAAAGCTGGAGTGGTTCATCAGAATCAGACATGGCTGATCCTTGCCAACCAGCTCCATTCTCTCCTCCGTGTAGGAGTAATCGATCTTCTTTAAGGTTGGAGCCGACAGCACGCGAACCAATGCCGCAAGAAATCGGCTTGGCTTGCGGGGCTTTCTGCGCTTCAGGCGCGGAAGCTTCAGGACCTCCTCATAGGGGATATTGCGGACTTTCATTTTCATAAGGTTATCCGTTCCTATTCTTTTCAAAATTCGCAGGGGTCATACGGTTACGCAGAAAAACCAAGTCTTCCGAAAAATCAATTTACAGCGGAGCTCTGTGAGCTTGCTCTTCCGATCACGGTCTCGTGCATCACAAGGATCAGTACAAGGAAGATCAGCAAATACACGGGCAAAAGCGAAACGGAAAGATGCTCCGCAATCACGCCGAACAGCGGCGGCATGGTCAGAAACCCGATATAGGCAAACGCCATCTGCACCCCGATCATGGCTTGGGATCTTTCCTTCCCGAACACGTCCGGCGTCATATGAATGATGCAAGGATAAATGGGCGCGCATCCAAGACCGATCACACAAAAGCCGATCAGGGCGAATGCCGAATGAAACGGTAGCAATAAAAGCCCCGTGCCCAGCATCACGATGACAAGACCTGTGCGGATCAGGGTTCGGTCACGGACCTTCATCGCGAGAAAGCCGTTGATAAAACGCCCGACCGTGATACCGAGGTATACCATACTCGCAAATCCCGCCGCAAGCTCGGGGGGAAATTCCCACCGCTGTGTCAGATACGTGCTTGACCAAAGGCAAGCACTCATCTCCATGGCGCAATAACAGAAAAACATCAAAAAGCACGGGATTGCGCCCTTGACGGAAAAGAGTTCGCGGAAGGTAAGCGCTTTTGTCGGAGCTGCCTCCGCGCTCTGTCCTTCCTGAAGCGCACCTTCCCGCCCCCAGAGCGGAAGGCTGAGAAAAATGCCGACGGAAAGAATTGCCTGAATGACCGACACGATCAGATACCCTTTACTCCAGCTTTCCAGCCGCACAAGGGAAAAGCTCATGATATACGGGCTGACCGAGGCACCGACGCCCCACATGCAGTGCAGCCAGCTCATGTGCTGTGCCTTGTAATGCAGTGCCACGTAGTTGTTCAGAATGGCGTCCACACCGCCCGCGCCCAAGCCGTACGGAATTGCCCACAAAAGAAGCATCCAGAAGCGGTTTGCGGTAAAAAATCCAAACAGCGCGACGGCAGTCAGGCTCATACTGATCGCGGTGACCTTTCCCGCTCCGAATTTGTGCAGGAGCCTGTCGCTAAGCAGGCTTGATACGATCGTACCGACAAACATCACGGCGGATACGATCCCCGCATAGGAGATCGGCACGCACAGCTCCTCGTGAAGGACCGGCCAAGCCGAGCCCAGGAGCGAATCGGGGAGCCCCAGACTGATAAAACAAATGTAGATAAGTGCTAACAATAAGCTTCCCATAACCGTGTTTCCTCAAATGCAACGGCACCCGTTGCGACAAATTTTCACATGATCTCTTTCATTATATCATGTTACTTCAAATTTTGCAACTATTTTTTCACGATACAAGGAAACGCCCTCGCTGCTTTGCAGCGAGGGCGTTTGTTCAGCCATCTCAGGACTTATTTTTTTCCTTGTTATAAAAGCGTTCTCCCTTTTTGTGGGCGCAGAGATCACATATCACAAAAATGGCAGTAGCACCGATCCCAAAGGGATTTGGATGCTACTGCCTCGTTTCATTTCATCAAATTCGCTCCAGAACCCGATAGACAAGCTCGAGATACTGACGGCTTGCGCGCTCTACCATCGCCGCAAAATCCTTCGCACCCCCCTCGCCGTCCGAAACCGCCTTGACGATCAAAAACGGAATCCCGTGGTTCTGACAGGTCAATACGACCGCCGCGCTCTCCATCTCGCAGACCGACGCGCCAAAGGTGTCGGAAAGCGCGCGCTGTTCCTCCGCAATTTTCGTTCCGCTGCTCTCCAGAAGGGGCATCAGCTCCTCCCGCATCGCAACGACCATACCGATCCGTTTCATTTTGATCCTTCCCTTTTTTTGTTCCCGTATTCAAGATGACAGATCAGACTGCCAAAGCACCGTCTTAATTTTTGTGGAACGCAACGGCGGTAAAGCCCGCGATCTTTCTTCCCGTGTCATCCGAGATCTCGACCGTGTAATGCCCCAGTGTTCGCCCGTCCTTGTCGGTCGTGCAGATCGCGATCAGCTTTGTCCCTTTGGTTCTTGCATAGTAACGGATATTGCATTCAATGGCAACCGAGGGGATGCCGAGGTAATTGGAGGCTACCGCAAACGTAAAATCCGCAAGGGTAAAGATCGCCCCTCCCATCACGTCACCGTGCGCGTTGAGGAGCTTTTCGGAAACGGGCATCTCACACACGACTCTGTCGCGGTGTGCCTCCACGATCACACAGCCTGCCTCCGTGGCAAATCGGTCGTTTCGGTATTCCGCTTGTAAATCCGTCAAGGATCTTTCATCCGTCATTTCCCTATCCTCCGTCATTTATTGCCTCGGCTTGTCGAACAGACTTCTTCTCTCTGTAGAGTGCCGCATTTTTTCTCTCATTCCGTCGCGATCCTCGGATGCGATCATCTCGCGAAAATCCGCGATCTCGCGCACAAAGCCGTCGATGCTTTCAAGGAGCGCTTGCTTATTCATGATAAAAAGCTCGCTCCACATCCTGTCGTTGATCTTCGCGATACGGGTAAGATCCCGGAAGGAGTCACCCGTGAATTTTTCCAGATCCGGCGTTTCGTTGCAATTCATTAGACAAACCGCGATGCAGTGCGTCAGCTGAGAAAGGAAGGCGATCATCCCGTCGTGCTCACGCGGTGTCAGCTCGCTGATGCGGGCAAAGCCCAGGATCTCTCCGAGCTGCTTGCAGATCGCGATCGCCTCCTCCGTGTTCCTTTCGGTGGGGGTTACGATGTAGTTCGCGCCGGAAAACACGTCGGGATTGCTGAATTCGATTCCGCTTTGCTCCCGTCCCGCCATGGGGTGTGCCGCAATGAATTCCACGTCATCGCGCAAGCATCTCTGCACCTTGTCCACCACACCGCTTTTGACACCCGTAACGTCGGTGATCAGCGCATGCGGACGGAGCAGATGCTGGTTTTGTTCGATCCATTCGATAAAAACAGTGGGATACAAAGCAAAAATGACAAGCTCTGCCGATCCGATCAGCTCGGCGTCAAGCGTTGTCGTACCGCGCGCGATCATTCCCTTCTCCAGCGCGTAATCAAGATCCTTTTGCTCCTTGGTGATCGCGGCGACATGGTAACCCGCGCGGGTCAGACCTGCGGCATAGCTTCCGCCGATGACGCCAAGACCGATAATTAAAATATTCGTTTGTTGATTCAATTTCATAGATGATTACCTCTGCTTGGGGGGAGCAACGGTTTCCCCCTCATAAAATTGTCGGTTGATGTTGACCGAAAGCTTGGTCCTGACGCCGCCCTTGAGGATCTTGCGGTACAAAAAGTCGATCGCCGTGACGGAAAGCTCCTCCATATGCATCTTGATATGCGCAAGCTTAGCGTTTGTGTAGGTGTCTGCCAGAACGTCGTCCATACAGATCACCGAAACGTCGTTTGGCACCGAAAGTCCTGCGTCCTTGACAGCCTCCATCATACCGATGGCGATATGGCTGTACGCCGCGAACACCGCCGTCGGCGGCTCCTCCATCCTCAAAAGGGACTCCATCGCGGTATACCCCGCCTCCTCAAAGCGCTTCTCGCCGATAACATAATATTCTTTTTCAACCGCAAGCCCCCGTTTGTTCATCCCTTCCAGAAACGCTTCGTTTTCGGGGAGCGATTTGTTTTCTCCGATATATGCGATCCTTTTATGTCCGAGCCCACACAGATGCTTGATGGCATCGTCTACGCCCGATTGCACGCTTGCCTTGATGCAGTCCACACCCTTGGACTCGTTTTCAGGACCGATCTGCACGATCTGGATGTTGGAATAATTCTTGATCTTTGCCGCGGGCTCGATCACCACGATCCCGTCCGCATGCGCATATTTGATGTAGTATTCGATCAATTCCTCCTGCCGCTTGGGAGAAAAATCGGTCACCGACAGCACCATCGTACCGTTATATCCGGCGATCTCCTTCTCCATATACATTGCCATTCTGCCATAGTGATTTCCCAAGATCTCGGGGCAGATCACGGCAATGACCTTTGCGGGATACTTCGGCTTATAATATTTTTCGAGACAGCCGTGCTTCCTTGCAAGATCTATGATCATACTTTTGGTCTGCTCACTGATCTCGTGACTGTCGGCAAGTGCCTTGGAGACCGTAGAAACCGATACCCCCGCCAATGCGGCAAGCTCTGCTAAATTCATAATCTTCCTCCCATGCTTTCGGCCTGCGTAGCGTTAATGCCTTTATTATACACGCTTTGTTTTTCGATTACAAGTATTTTCCTGCTTTTTTCGTAAAAATTTCGTTGTTTGACCGATTGACAAGAAAAGTATTTTCATTTACAATGAAATTAACAACTGATAGGAGGTGCTATGATGCTTGCTATTACCAACTGTATTCTGGTCATGACCGACCACTACATCTATGATGCTACCGTTCTGATTGAGGATGGGAAAATTCTGGATTTTGGCCGCAAGGTTCAGATTCCCGAGGGTGCTACGGTGCTTGACGCCAAGGGAAAATACGTCGGTCCCGGCTTGATCGATATTCATACCCACGCCGCAGATAACGTGCTGATCCAGGAGGACCCCTTCAAGACGTCCGAGGTTCTGCTCTCCCACGGTGTGACCGACGTGCTCCCAGCCCTGTATTACAGTATGAACACCGCTGAATATCTGGAGGCGATCCAAACGCTCAAGGACGCGATGGCTACGGGCAAGGTCAACAACATCATCGGCTTCTACATGGAGGGTCCGTACCTCAATCCCAAATACGGCGCAAACCGCGAAAACAACCCCTGGAAGGGGCCCATTGACAAGGCTGACTACGAGCAGATCGTGGATGCCGCAGGCGATCTTGCAAAGGTCTGGTGCATCGCTCCCGAGCGCGAGAACATCGAGGCGTTCGTCAGATACGCGAAGGCAAAGAACCCCGATTCGGTCTTCTCGGTTGCGCACAGTGAGGCTTCCCCCGAGCAGATCGAGGCACTCCTCAAATACGGCTTATCTCTTGCCACCCACCACACCAACGCCACGGGGATGCTCCAGAAGTACCCCGAATGCCGCAGTGCCTGCGTGGATGAGGCAGCGCTTTATAACAACTGCATTTACACCGAGCTGATCTGCGACACGGTCGGCATTCACGTCGATCCCTACATGCTCCGTTTGGTCAAGAAGATCAAGGGAGATGACAGGATCATTCTGATCGCAGACGCCTTCGTGGCAGGCGGTCCCATCCCCGACGGTGACCTCTACGAGGGCGCGATCGACATCAATTTTGATTTCGCGGGTGAGATCGCGGGAAGCAAGATGATCCTGGACGGCGCATGCCAGAACATGGTAAAGCACACCGGCGCGTCGATCTGCCAGGTATTCAAATACGCTTCGACCAACCCCGCAACCCTTTTGGGCCTTGCGGACAGAGGCAGAATTGAGAGGGGCAACGTGGCAAATCTTGTCATCGTCGACCACCTCTTCCACGTTGAAAACGTCGTTCTTCACGGCAAATTGGTTTGATTGAACAAAAATAAAAATAAATCCACAAAAGGAGAATTGAAAAATGGAAAACATCATTTTTGATCCCCCCACGCGCTTCCAGTTCACCCCCGGTGACTACGTACCCTTTAAGGACAGAGAGGTCTGCGAGAAGCTCCGCAAGATCAGCGGCAAGGACCTCGAGAAGCACGCAAACCCCGACTTTAACATCAAGGTCATGCAGAATCCTCACCCCGTTCTGATCGCAACCCTGTTTTCCAGAATCAAAGAGGCAAGCGAAAACGGCAAGAAGATCACCTTGATCCTCGGTAACCCCGAGCCCGAGACCTACATTCCTCTGGCTCAGCTGATCAACTACTTCAAGGTCGACTGCAAGAACGTACATATCTTCGCAATGGACGAATGGGCTGACGAGCATGGCAACATCGCTCCCGAAACCTACCAGGCAGGCTTTGCACACTCCATGCTCAAGTATCTGTATACCAGATCGACGAGAAGCTCCGCATGCCTCTTTGCAACGTTCACTACCCCACCAACAAGAACATCGCAAGCTACTCCGATATGATCACCGACTGCGGTGAGGGCGGCGCTGATATCTGCTCCTCCTCTCCCGGATGGACGGGACACATGGCATTCATCGATCCCGTTGAGGAGTTCACGCAGGGCAAGGAGATCATCACCGGTCTTGACGACTCTTACTTCGATCAGAAGGCAAAAGTCCTCAAGCTCCATCCTCTGACGGTTGCACAAAACTCTCTGCACGGCGTATTCGGTCAGTCCGGCTACATCGCAGACGTTCCTCCTTGCGCGGCTACCATCGGTCCGTACGACGTCAAGAACGCAAGAGAAAGAATTGAGGTTCACGCACTGCTGACCAACAACACCTTCTCCTCTTGGCAGAGAATGACCTCCCGTCTGGTTCTCCACGGTCCTGTAACCCCCCTCGTTCCCTCCTCCATGCTTCAGCTCATGAAGACTCAGGTATACGTAAGCGAAGAGCTTGCAGCGCCCTTTGAGTGCTGGGAGCAGGTTGGTTACTAATCCGATAACGTAACGGAAAATAGGCAAAGCGGAAATCCGCAAGGATCTCTGCTTTGCCTATTCCCAAATTCACGCAAGGAGGAATTTCAATGGCTCCAAAAAAACGGAACGGCTACCGTCTGCTTGGCATTGATATCGGAACGACCTCGCTCAAGGCGGCGGTATTCGATGAAAACGGCACGCGTCTTGCTCTGAAAAGCCGCGACTACACACTGGATACCGTGGGCGATTTCATTGAATTTGATGCCAACGCCTATCTGCGGATGTGTGACGAGGTCATTGACGAGCTGACGCAGGAATGCGGCACGCTCGACGCGATCTCGGTGGATACGCAAGGAGAAACGCTGATCTTTACCGATGAGGACGGAACACCGCTGTGCCCTGCGATCGTCTGGCTGGACAATCGCGCGCAGGAGGAGGCGGAAAGCATTCGCGAACGCTTTGGAAATGAAAAGGTCTATGCCGTCACGGGACAACCCGAGATTACCGCAGGGTGGCCTGCGTCCAAGATCCTTTGGCTGCGCCGCAACCGCCCCGAAATCTTCTCCAAGGTCAAAAAGATCTTCCTTTTGGAGGATTGGGTGCTCTATCACCTGACGGGTAGCTTTGTCAGCGAGCCGACGGTGCAGTCCTCCACCATCTACTTTGACGTCACCAAAAAGGCTTGGTGGGACGGGATGCTGGAATTTCTCGGCATCACTCCTAAGATGCTCCCGAGGATCGTTCCCTCCGCAACAGTCGTTGGCAATTACAAGGGTGCTGCTGTCGTCAGCGGTGCGCTGGATCAGATCGCGGGCACGGTTGGTGCCGGATGCGTCCAAAACAGCATCATCAGCGAAATGACGGGAACCATCATGGCGATCTGTGTCATGACCGACCGTATGCCTCCCTACCGCGCGGACAGCATCGTTCCCTGCCACCTGCACGCCATTGGTGACAAATATTGCCTGATCCTGTGGTCCTCGACCGCGGGAATGGCACTCAAATGGTTCCGCAACAATCTTGCGGAGCAATTCTCCTTCAAGGAGCTTGACCTGTTGGCAAAGGAGATTCCCGCGGGCTGTGAGGGACTGACGGTGCTTCCCTACTTCTGCGGCTCCACCATGCCAAAATATAACCCCTTGGCGACCGCGACCTTCTCGGGACTGACGCTTGCTCACACGAGAGGACACTTCGCCAGAGCCATTATGGAGGCGGTTGCATATACCCTGAAGCAAAACCTCGATTACGTAGGTGCCGACGAGGTCAGAGAGATCCGTATCACCGGCGGCGGCGCGTCCAGCCCGCTTTGGGCACAGATGAAGGCTGACGTCACGGGCAGAACCCTCTTTACTCTGTCGGAGAGCGAAACCGCTTGTCTTGGCTGCGCCGCATTCGCGTCGGTCGGTCTTGGTATCTACCCTTCGATTGAGGATGCCGTACGCGCAATGGTCAAGGCGGACCGGAAATATTCGCCCGACGGCACGGACTACACCGAGGGCTTTGCGCGTTTTTGTGAACTTGACAACAAATTGAACTGATAATTTTACACAAGCAGCCCCTGCTTGCAAAGGAAGGACAGGTCCTTGCGACCGTAACACGAACATGTATCAGAATTATAAAATCAGAGCTCCCTATTTTGAGATCGGCCCCAAGTGCTTTATGTGGGGAGAGAGAATGCTGAAGCTGGCAAAGGCAGTCGATCGGATCGCGGACAAGTATGACCTTGACGTCATCGTCACGCCGCAGTACACCGATATCCGTCTGCTTGCCGAGAATACCGAGCGCATCCACGTCTATGCACAGCATATGGATTCCTTGGTTCCCGGAAGAGGTCTTGGAAGCGTGCTTCCCGAGGCAATCAAGGAAGCGGGTGCTGTCGGCGTGATGCTCAACCACGCCGAGAAGAAGCTGACCTTGGACGAGGTCAAGCTTGCCATCGCACGTGCGGACGAGGTAGGACTTGCTACCATCGTTTGCGCTGACACCGTGGAGGAGATCCGCCTCATTGCCGAGATGGGTCCCAATCTCATCGTAGCGGAGCCCACCGATCTGATCGGCACGGGTGTTGCCAGTGACATGGGATACGTCAAGGCAACCATCGAAGCCGTGCGCAAGATCAACCCTGACATCATGGTGCTTCAGGGCGCGGGGATCTCCGGTCCCGACGACGTTGCAAACGTCATCCGCGCAGGAGCGCTTGCAACGGGCTGCACCAGCGGTGTCATGAAGGCAGCCGATCCCGAGGCAGCCGCCGAGGAAATGCTCTATACCCTGCGCAAAACCTGGAATGAGGTTCACGGCATCTGATGCCGACAAAAGAAAAGCGCTGTCACCGTTTGGTGACAGCGCGTTTTTATTTTGTTGTTATTTGCGGATCAGGCGGAGTGCGTTGCCCGAGTAGATCGCTTCTTTGACCTCGGGGGAGAAGTTGAATTTCTCGATCAGCTCTCGGTGTTCGTTGTCAAAGCAATCTCTTGCATAGAGGAATCTGTCGGAGAAACGGTTGATCAGTGCATAGGAATAGTCCATATCACGCGACAGCGCGATTCTTGCAGAGCCTGCCGACATATCACAATAAAGATTGGGATACTTGGTCAAAAGCTCCTCGATCTTTCCGCCCGGAAGGACGGGTCCCTTGGGATAAGCGACCGTTCTTGCCAGATCGTCGCCCGAAATGTGTCCCCAGAAGCCGGGAGCGTGTCCTAAGAAATTGGTCTTGGGACAAAGCTGAAGCAAATGCTCCAGGTTTTCGATGGCGCCACCGTACCACCAGGTGCGGCGGTTGTGATCGGGACAGTAGGTATTCGCCTCGGGATAATCGAAATGCAGAGTTACGGGAAGACCGAGATCGCCGCAGGCACGGAACAATTCCACTGCGTCGGGATTGTCATAATGCATGCGAAGCTTCACCTCACCGCAAACCTGTACGTTGTAGATATCGACCGCACTCTTCAGACAAGCGATTGCCTCAGGACGTCTGGGATCGGGCGCATAGCCAAGGATAAATCGCTCGGGCGCACGCTCCGCATAGCTGAGCACACGGGAGAACGGAATGGCAACGGTAGACTGACGGTCAGAGGTGGAAAGGGGCAAGCCCGACAGGCCGCCCGTGACCGGCGCCTCAGTCATCGGCATCTCCCACGTCAGAAGCCACGTCTTGTCAATGCCGCATTCATTCATATTGCGGATAAACGCGTCAAAGTCGCAATTTAACCAATCGGGGTGGTTGTGTGCGTCGATAATCATGATCGGAATCCTCCTGATTTGTATATGGTTATTTCAGTTCAAGAAAACCTGCTTACCGGTACGCGAAGATTCATAGACCGCATTGATGAAGGCAACGGCACGGCTTGCATCCTCCAGGGTGACCAGCGGATCGCGCCCTTCACGGATCGCGTCGATGAAATCCTGAATCTGGAAGGTATGCCCCTCGTAACCGATATGGGTGGGATGTGCAAAGCTCTTCTCATGCGCACGGCTTCCAACCTTCAATGCAACCTCATAATCGGCAATGTTGACGTTTTCGATCTCGTCACCCTTGACGGTGATGGTTCCCTTCGTGCCCGCAATGGTGAGCGAACGGGGGAGTCCCTCATAGATCGCCGTGGTGCTTTGTATTACACCGAGTGCGCCGTTCTCGAATTCCACGACCGCACACGCGGTATCCTCCGCCTCCATATCGTGCGCCAGCGTGCGCGCATACGCATAGACGCTCTTGACGTTGCCCAATACGTAGATCATAAAATCAACGCCGTGAATGCCTTGGTTCATCAAGGAGCCGCCGTCCAATGCCCACGTGCCCCTCCAATTGCTGGAATCGTAATATTCCTGCGAGCGGAAGAACTTCATCAAAAGGTCGACCGTGATGATCTTACCGAGTCTTCCCTCCTGCACGATCCTGCGCAGCTCCTGAATGGTGTCGGTAAAACGGTTCTGCGAGATCACACTCGCGCAAACGCCGCTCTCCTTGGCAGCCGCGATCAAGGCCTTGCAATCCTCGGTCTTGATCGCAAGCGGCTTTTCGATCATGACGTTCTTCCCAGCCTTGATCACCTTCATAGCAATGCTTGCGTGGAAGCCGCTGGGCGTGCAGATACAGACCGCATCGATGGCGTCATCTGTCAAAAGCTCCTCCACAGTGGCATACGCCTTGACTCCATATTGCTCGGCAACACTCCGGGCTCTCTCAACGTTGACGTCGGTAATGCCAACCAGACGTCCTCCGTTAGCGGCCTTGATCGCCGCCGCGTGCCATTCCATAATGACACCGCAGCCGACAATGCCAAAACCGACTTCCTTCTTCGTACCATTCTCTATCATATCACAAGAAGGGTTCATTGTCAACCTCCGTTCTCGTATTTTGCACATTGATCGTATCCTCAAGCCTTGCGGAAAGCTCCTGAGAAAAGGATCCCGTCGGCTTTTGCGCTTGCTTCTTCAATTCCTCCTGCCGACTGATATAGGCAGAGGGGGACATTCCCTTGTATTTCTTAAAGCTCTTGAGGAAGTAAGTTTCATCGTGGAAGCCCACGCGAGCAGCGCTCTCCTTGATGGAAAGGCTGGAATCGGTCAGAAGCACCGCCGCCTTGTTGATGCGGTATTTATTGATATAGGAAACCGGTGTATCTCCCGTAAGCTGCTTAAAAACACGGCAGAAATGCGCCTCGCTCATATAGCATTTTTGCGCGATATCGCCGATCTTGATTGGATTCTGAAAATTGGTGTGAATATGGGAAAGCGCCGTCTGAACCAGCTCGCGCTTTCTCATGGAATACTTATCGCTGACAGTCAGCGCCACGCTGTCATCCTTGCTACGCTGACAAAGCAAAGAAAACAGCTTGATAAAAATTCCCCAGGACATCAAAGGATCCCCCTCCCCCTCAAAGGAGGAGAAAAGCTCCAGAACGGCATCCTTTACCGTCGGATCGTTTCGGATCAGATTGCGGAAGCGGAATTCTCCGCTCGTGTACGGCGCAAAGTATTTATCAAAAAAGCTTCCCACCGTATATTTCGAGATATCCACGCACAAAAGATGGTACACTGCCTCCTTGCCGGATACCACACGCGTTGTATGGTATTCGTAGGGATTGACGATGACAATATCGCCCGGCTGCGCCGAGAACACCTCGGTTCCGATCTCAATGTTGACCGAGCCTGAAATGATATACTTGATCTCCACCTGCTCGTGCCAGGACATGACGTATTTGGTCTGATCGTAAATTTTTTTGTTAAGCTTACAGAGAAAGAAGGACGTCGAATCATTGGTTATAATTTTATCGTATTGGGGTTCTTCCGAAAATGGCATCCTGATTTCTCCTTTCCCATCAATAATTGGCTGATCGGCGGATGATGTGATTCACCCGCCGAAAAGCCGATTGTTTTTTGTTTTAGTCCGTCGTTCCGTGCCAACGGCCGCCCTTGTTCTTCGTAGCGTCTTCCTCTTCCAAAAGCTCACGGTAGTTCGCGATGACCTTCTTGTATGCAGCCGCATACAGCTCGATCCACTTGGTATCATAGTGCTTGAACCACGGAACGGAAACGCAACAGATCTGCTCGGAGGGACGGCACTTTTCGTCTTCCTCTCTTACATCTCTGCTGTTGAACGCGACGCGGGTGGGCTTGCCCAGATTGTATGCGTCGTAATCCTTGAAGAGATTGTGCGTGTGCAGGCAGAGGTTTCCGCCGGGGAAGCACACTCTGTGACCCGCGAGCTCGGCTCTGACAGCCTCGCAGAATTTATCAGGAGCAAGTCCTCCCAATTCCTCGGGACGGTAACCGCCGAGAGGCGAATACCAGCCCGCCATGTTCGATCCGGTGGATTCGTCCACGCGGATGGCGTAAATGCCCTTCTCACCCTCGAGCAGATCCCAGAAATAGTTCATTGCCTTTCTGATCTCTGCGCATCTTTCATCGTAATACTTCAGCTGGACTCTTGCAAGAGCCGTGCAAAGCTGATTTGCTCTGCCCTTGACACCGCCAAGCGGCAGGTTGAAGTAAGGAGCAAGCTCCTCGCTCTCGGTGATGTACTTCGCATTGTTTCTGTCGTAGTGCGCGTAAGCCAGCGCTCTCTCGTAATATCTTCTGTTATCGGTAACCAGAATACCAAGCTCACCTGCCGCAAAGGATTTCATGCTCATCAGGGACATTGCCGCTACGTCACCGAAGGTACCGAGCTTCTTGCCCTTGTAAAGACCGCCCTGTGCGTGAGAAACGTCCTCGATCACCTTCAGGTTATACTTCTTCGCGATGGGCATAATAGCGTCCATGTCGCAAGGATATCCCACGTAGTGGACTACCATGATCGCCTTGGTGTTGGGGGTGATGCAACGCTCGATGTCGTTCGGATCCATGCTCAGCATCTCGTTGATGTTGCAGAATACAGCAGTCGCACCGAGATTGGCAGCGCCCGTAATGCTTGCCCAATAGGTTTTGGTCGGACAAATGATCTCATCCCCCGCACCAAGACCGATAGCAAACATTGCAGCCGCCAGGGACATCGTACCGTTGCAGAACGCAACCGCGTATTCCGTTCCCTGCCATGCGGCGAATTCCTCCTGAAATTTCTCCGTAATACCGTTCAGAGAGTAGAGGTTGTTGCGGATAACATCAAGCGCCGCATCTTCATCCTCTTTTGTAATAATGGGCCATTTGAAGAGCGATTCCGGAAACTGCTCCTGCACGACGGGAGTTCCGCCCAAAAGCGCTAATTTCTTTTCCATGTTAACACCTCGTTTTGCTTTTTTGACCGTCCCCTTGAGGAACAGCCTGTTACAGTATCATTATAAACGATTTTATCCCCGTATTCAATGGTCAATTTTTATAAATGGTAGTATGATTTTGATATTTATATTGAAAAAACGTTATTTTTTTCTATAAATAGTCCACTTCCTACCTTTTTGAGAGAGGCACGATACATAGAAGCAAGGCTAAAAAAAGGATCGCCACCGATTGCCCGGTGGCGATCCTCCCGTTCGGGATTATTCGTTTTCCTGATCTGCTTCCTCTGCTGCTTCCTCCTCGCGGAGAGTAACGGTCAGCTCCTGCGCCATCATCTCGTCAGCCTGGGAAACCTCAATGGTAAGTCCGTGGTAATCAAAGGAATCTCCGACCTCGGGAATATTGCCGAAATGCTCGGTCAGCCATCCGTTAACGGTGATGGACTGAATATCCTCGTCGGGATCCAATTCAAAGTACGCAAAGAACTCCTCAATGGAAACACTCGGCAAAACCGTGTAGCTTCCATCCTTGGTCTGCGTGATGGCCTCGATCGCCTCGTCCTTTTCGTCCCAGATCTCGCCGACCAGCTCCTCGAGAATATCCTCCATGGTCACGATGCCCGAAACGAAGCCGTACTCGTTGACCACGATAACCATGTGGGTGTGATTCTCCTGCATCTCCTGGAACAGCGTGTCAACCGGCTTGCTTTCGGGGATGAAGGTAGGCTCGAAAACAGCGTCCTCAAAATTCTTCTCATCCTTTGCGCGGTTGATCAGATAATCTCTTGCGTGAAGGACGCCTACGATATTGTCAATGCTTTCCGAGAATACGGGCATACGGGAATACCCTTCTCGCTCAATGAGCTCCAAAAGCTCATCGTCGGTTGCCGATTCCGAAACCGCAACCAGAGAGCTTCTCTGCGTCATGATATCGGCAGCGGTCAGACGGTCAAGCTTAAAAACGTTTTTGATGTATTCGATATCGTCATCCTTGAAGGTTCCCTCATCAACGCCCGCGTCCAGCATGATGACGATGTCCTCCTCGGACACCTTCTCCTCCTTCTCGTGCGGATTCACTCCAAAGAGGCGAAGCACGACGTTGGTGGAAACGCTGAGAAATCCGATGACGGGCATGAGCACGACGGTCAAAAAGGAAATGACACCGCACACAGCACCTGCAAGCTTTTCCTTGTGCTTCATCGCAAGGCGCTTGGGAACAAGCTCACCCAGAACCAGCGTAAAGTAGGACAGGACCAAGGTAATGACGATGACAGAGAGCGTCTGAATCAAGCCATGGGCACTTTGCCATGCGGGAATCGTCTTGATGACGAAGGCGGCCAGACGGTCCGCGAAATTATCCGCAGCCAAAGCGGAGCCCAAAAAGCCCGCAAGGGTAATACCGACCTGAATGGTGGACAAGAAGCGCGTGGGATCCTCTACGATCTTGAGCATCTGAACGGCTTTTTTGTCGCCGTCCTCTGCCTGCGCTTTCAGCTTCTTTTCGTTCAGGGAAATCACCGCGATCTCGGTCGCGGCAAAAAATGCGTTCAGTAAAATCAGAACAAGCTGTAATAAAAGTTGTAACGCTATATCCATGTTTTAGCAAATCTCCAAATTCAAATTTTCATTCACGTAATTATCTGTAAACAGTACTTTCGGTCAGCACAGCAATCGGAAGATCTGCATTACGTGGCGGGAAAAGTGGAAAATTTGCTTGCTTCGTAACCCCATAAAGGGGCAACTTCGGGGAATTGTGTCCATATTGACTCCTTTTCATAATATTTCAGTTTTACATTATATCATACAATCGGTAAAGATTCGGTAAAGAAAGCAAGTGCCGTCGACCGACGGCACTTGCTTATGATTGATATTGTATTTTACCGTATCACTTGGGGGCATACATCAGCCAAAGGTAGATATACGCGGGAATGATCGCTGCGAGTGTAAACGGGATACCGATCTTAAAGAAATCGCTGTTCTTGACCGTATAGCCGTTTCTTCTCAGGATACCGATACCCGTAATGTTCGCGGATGCTCCGATGGGCGTGCAGTTACCGCCAAGCGTCGCGCCTGAAAGCAGACCGAAGAGCAGAAGCGTCGGATCCATGCCAAGGCTGGAGCAAATTCCCATAATGACGGGAATCATGGTGGCAACGTAAGGAATGTTATCGATGAATGCCGAGATCACGACAGACGCCCAGACCACGATCGTATAAAGCAGGAAGATGTTGTTCCCTCCCCACTCGGCAAGCGTATTGGCAAGCAGATCGATCACGCCCTCTGCCTTGATACCGCCGATCATCAGGAAGAGTCCCACAAGAATTCCGATGGTTTCAAAATCAATGGACTTAATGGCAGGAAGCACACTTTTGGGCTCCCAGGTGCTTGCAAGCTTATAGATCAGACCTACGGCGAAGAGCACGCAGCAGATCAGGCCGTTGGTGATAGCAGGCTTATCGGGAATGAAGGACGCCATGATCAGAAGCACCAGAACGCTTACCAGCAAAAGGCTGGGCACGTAATCGGTCACCTCGGTCAGCTCATTCGTTTTCTCGATCTTCTTTTTCTCCTTGCGGAACAAAAAGAGGAGGATCAGCGCGGAGATCACTGCGCCGATCTCAACCGCAAAGAAGATACTCGGTTTTCCCCCGAACCAGAAGAAATCAAGGAAGCTCATATCCAATGCCGAGCCCATCATAATCGCAGTGGTATCTCCCACAAGCGTCGCCGCCCCTTGCAGATTGGAGGAAACCGCGATGGCAATGATAAAGGGGACAGGATTGGTATTCAGCTTTTTGCAGATGGCAAGACCGATGGGGGCTATCATCAGCACCGTTGCGACGTTATCCACGAACGCGGAAATGATACCCGCAAAGAGTGCAAGCGCGACGGCTGCCCACTGAACCGTACCGACACGCTTCATCAAAAGATCGGCAAGGAGCGAGGGCATCTGGCTCTCAATAAAGAGTGCGACAAGTCCCATCGTGCCTGCGATCATCAGAATGACGTTAAAATCAATGGACGGGATCAGCTCGCCGATCGGAAGCATTCCCGAAACGAGGAACACGAGTCCCGAAGCCAACGCGATGTAATGGCGGTATTTGGAAAATACCAGCATCAGAACGTAGGTTACGGCAAAGAGGATCATTGCGGGCCACAAGCCCTGCTCGGTGATTTGTGCAAGCATAGATTTCTCCTTTTTGTCTTTCTGTCTGTTTTTTGATATTCAAGCGTCAATCGGACCGGGGGTAGCCATACACAGTCGGTTATTTCGCATCCCCCATGCGGTAGCCCACACCCGCTTCATTGACGATATATCCTTCCGAGCCCGGGAGCTCCCCAAGCTTCTTACGCAGGTTTGCCACGTTGACCTGCAGGCGCTTGATATTGCTCTGTGTCGGGTATTCCCTCCAGATCTCCTTGATGATCGTGGCATAGCTAAGGACGCAATCGGCGTTTTGTGAGAGCAACGCCAGCACGTTGTACTCGGTCTGCGTCAGCTTGATCTCCCTGCCGCCGAGAAAGACGCGCCTGGACCCGTATCGGATCTCAAGCTCCCCGAGAGCAAACAGCTCGGAGGACGTAGCACCCGAGGACCGGCTGCGACAGTCCCGAAGCGTTGACCGGATGCGTGCCAGCAGCTCTGCGTCACCGCAGGGCTTTTTGATATAGTCATTCGCGCCCAGATCCAAAAAACGGACCGTTTCCGCCTCCTCCGTGTGACTTGAGAGGATGATCACGGGCGTGGCATCCTCTCGGCGGAGCTCCTCAAGAAGAACGCTTCCGTCCTGATCGGGAAGATCGGGATCCAAAAGCATCAGATCGGGGACGTGGGAAAGGTGGAGCATTTTGGCAGAATCTGCATCGTCCGCCGCGATGATCCGGTATCCGTTCTCCTCCAAAAGCTCCGTTATGCGGGCTTGCTCCTCCTGCTCTGCCTCGACCAGAAGGATCTTGTATTTGTTGTTATTCATCACGATCCTCCTCAAGAGCAGCTTCTGTTTTATTCATTATAGCATAGCTTTCCCGGATTTGCAAGACAAAGCGGTAAGTTTTTTGTCGCAGGAAAGGCAACGCATAAGCGAAAAAAGCAACCGCATAGCAAAAACATCTTGCATCCCTTCTCATTTTGTGATACCATACAAATAGAATGGGGGGATGACGATGAAGCTACGGATTGTGATCGATCCGACGAAAGAGGAGGAGATCGTGGTCCATGCGCATGCAAAAAGTCGGCTGACTGAGGAGCTTGCGCGTCTGGTAGAGCGATTCGACACCAATATCATAGGCTACGCGGAAAACCGCGCCGTCAAGCTGGAGATCGACCGGATCGATTGCTTTTCGGTCGAGGGAGGCAAGGTCTACGCCATCACAAGCGACGGACGCTTCCACGTCAAGACGCGTCTGTACGTTCTGGAGGAGCAATATTCCAAGAGCTTTATCAAGATCAATCAATCCTGCCTTGCCAACGTATCCGCCATGACACAGTTTGACACGATGCTTTCCTGCGCCCTGCGCGTCACCTTCCGTAGCGGATATACCGATTACGTGTCCAGACGCTGCCTGAAATCACTCAAGGAAAGGATGGGACTGAACAAATGAAGCAAAATCTGATCGCCTTTTTTCACCGCGGACTCATCTTCGGAGGATTCGGTCCGATTGTCACGTGCATCGTTCTCTTTTGTATCGAGCTATCGGGTACACCTATCGCGCTCAGCGCAACCGAGCTTCTGATCATGGCTCTCTCCATGTATCTGCTTGCCTTCGTCCATGCGGGGGCATCGGTCTTTCATCAGATCGAGGGCTGGCCGCTCGCAAAATGCCTTTTGTATCATTTTCTCTCGCTTTACACCGTTTACAGCATCTGCTATCTGATCAATCGCTGGGTGCCCTTTGAGCCGATTGCATTCGCGATCTTTACCGCAGCCTTTGTCCTGATCTACCTGACCGTCTGGCTGGCGGTATATTGCAGCATCCGCGCCTCGCAAAAAAGGCTGAACAGAAAGCTTGGAAAAGAATAAAAAAACAACGCATTGCCGAAAAGAGAACGGCAATGCGTTTTTTGATGCGGTTTTATGAATTTGCAATTTCGTAAAGGCGCGCGTTGATCAATTCGATCGTCACCGTACCGCCGTTGACGTATCTCTTGACCGAGGAGCAAAGCGTGATCCGATCCCCTACCCTTGGCGGATTTGCCATGGCGTCGAAGCGTACGCTTCCGTCCTCACTGTAAACGCCGTAGACGAAAAGCGTGTTCTCCCCGTCGCTGATATACATATTTCCGTAAGTACTGTTCTCAATGGAAACTACGGTGCCCGTTACAAAATACAGCGCATCGGAGCTTCCGTTGTCGGGAAGGGCCGCACCGATCTCATACACCCTTGGGATGCTGATCCGCTCGATCTGATCGGCAGCGGGCGCGCCCCACGCGCCGCTTGCGATGAATTCACCGAGCAGATCTCTTGCATAAAGATCCGACGTGCGATCGACGATATTCATGCGGTTGTAGTATGCGGTGTAGGTATCGGTCACGATGTAATAAGTCTTTGCGGGATCGATCCCTCCCGCAACCGACGCATCGGTCACCATGACAAGGCGTCCTCCGTTGATCAGGCTGCGGAGTGTCGTACCGTCCACCTTGACTAAGACGAGGTCATTGTCAAACGGGAAGAGCGCAAAAAGCTGTGCGTAGGTCACGTTTCCCGCAGGAAGCGAATAGGGCTCGCGCGTTTGCAATCGCCCTCCTGCCGCCGCGATGGAATAATTGCTCCAATGCTGCTTGCCGTGCGCGAGATAAAGCTCCGCAACCTTTTGGCAAAGCGCATCTCCGTCACGGTAGAGCATATTGTTCCCCAGAATATCACGGTACGGGTCGTATCCCGGGAAATATTTCTCCATCAGCTCGTCGATCAGAGGAGAATCCGTGATCGACGGATCACTGTAGATCGCGCTGTCGATGATCTCAACGGTTACAACGGTAATTTCATTTGTCAGAAGGCTGTATTCGACCGCCACGCAGCCGACACCCTCATTGTAAGCGCCCGCCTGCACGTGCGGAACACCGTAGCCATCTCTCTTGGCATAGCGACTGTGCGAATGTCCCTCGAATACGACGTCCACGTATCCCTTGCCGCTGTTTTTGTTGGAAAGCTCCTCATCGTAGCCGGTCGTGCTGTCGTGAATGGAGTAAACGATCAGATCGCATCCCTCCTCGCGACGGAGGCGTGCCGCCTCATCCTGCACGAGCTTGGTCAGCTGGCTGCCCGCGATGAATTGCAATCCGTCGGTAAATTCTCCGGAAATCGAGCTCAGGCAATTTCCGATCGCGCCGATGATGCCTACCTTCACGCCGCCGCATTCCACAACGACAGAGGGCTGACAGTAATCCACCTTCTCCCCTTGATAGAGGATATTGATCGCAAGGAACGGGAATTCCGCAATGGCTTGGTTTGCCACGATCGAATCGGCACCCCAATCAAACTCGTGATTGCCGAGCGTCATACAAGCAAAGTCCATCTCGTTCATCCACTCGGTCATCAGGGAGCCGTGATTGGTGCTGGACTCCATGCTTCCCTGCCACATATCTCCCGCGGAGAGCAAAAGCTCGTATTCCTCGGTATCGGCATAAAGCGCTTGCATCCAGGTAGTAAACTCGTCAAGACCGGGGTTTGCGTCGGTATCCATAAAGGAGCCGTGCAGGTCGTTGAGCGAATAGAGATTGATCGGAATGATGATCTGAATGCTGCAATGATCGCATGCTTTGTTCGCGTCACTGTCCTCGTGACGGCAGGAATAGGACTGCGGCTCGGAATATACGCTGTCCAGATAGCGCGTCCCGTCGCCGATCGCCTTGACGGCAATGCTCTGCCCCACCTCAAGCTCCACCGCGCAATCCGCCGTGATCTGCTCGGCACCGTTGTTGATCTTATAAGCGTAAGCCGTGGCACCCGGGAGCGCGATCCAATGGGCGACACCGCTGTTGTTGATCTGCACCGCAGGAGGAACCAGCGTGATCGGCTTTCCGTCCGGCGCGTGCGGGCTGTCACAAACGATTCCCTGGCTCCAAGGAGAGTCCAGCGTATTGACACCGTCACCGACGGCCTTGACGTACAGCGTGTCTCCCTGAATCAGGGAAACGGAGCAATCGGTCGTGCTTTGCACCTCTCCGTGACCGATCCTGTACTGGTATCCGACAGCACCCGATACGGGCTGCCAGAATGCCACGCCGTATTTGCTGACCGTAACGCTCGGCGTCGGTAAAGTGATGGGATCTACCTCTACGTCGCAGGAGATCAATCCCGTCAGCAGTAAGGTAAGCAACAGTATTGAGAGTAAGCTCAGCGCTTTGTATTTTGGCTTCATAGTAGCTCCTTTCGGAAGATATCCTTCAAAAGTCTGGGGAAAACCAATCTTGCGTTTGCGTATTAAGTCTTTTTGGCAAGCTTGTTCTGACATTTGGGGCAGGTGATAATGATCTCGCCCTTCCCCTTTGGCACACGCAGAACCGCGTGGCAGCGCTTGCATTTGAAATAGCGATGCGTTTTGCGGTCACGGTGCTTGTTCTTCCACAGACGGAAGGGCGCGCGCCATTTTTCCGCCAAGCGGAGGTAAGTCGCACGTTCCTTTCTGCGCTGCGTCAGATTTTTGGAAAAGCCCCGTACGATGGACCAGATCATCAGTCCCCACGAGAGAACGTACAGCAGCAGGGTAATCAGGTTCAGCCAAAGTCGACCGGGACCTGTAAAAAGGGTCAGAATCATCGTCACCACGATCAGGATCAGCGACGTAACCGATAGAAAACGAGAAAGCTCGTCATTGCCGTACCGCCCGTACATGAATTTTTGCAGACGGTATCCAAGTCTGGAAAACATAGGCACACTCCATTTTATAAATTTACCGCTTTATTATAGCATCCGATTGTCAAAAGCGGCGCAAGAAAAAACGAAGATTTGATGAACGGATGTGTCGGTTCTGTGAAGCAAGGAGATCCAAAACCGAGATCGGTCAAACAAATATCCTGTACCGCAGAGCCTTGGTACAGGATATTTTTCTTACAAAGCTTATACCGCAGACGGAGCCTCTTCCCTCGCGGCAGCTTCCTCACTTGCCTCTACGTCCTTCATCTGAAGTCGGAACGCCTCGCCCTTTTCCTCACTGCCGTGAGCCCCTGCGGGATGATAGGTGGGCACTGCCTCGGCAACAAGCGTACGGATCTTCTCATCGTCCCCCGCATAAGCGACATCCATCAGTGTCAGGAGCTGCTTCATAAAGAGCTCCTCGTCAAACGGAATGGGACAGCCGATGTGAATGAGCTGATTGGGCGTGGTACGCATCCCCTCCTCGGACATCAGCTTTTCCTCGTACAGCTTTTCTCCGGGACGAAGACCGGTATATTCGATCTTGATATCAATATCGGGGCGCAGACCCGACAGACGGATCAGATTTCTTGCAAGCGTATCGATCTTGACGGGAGATCCCATATCCAGAACGAAGATCTCACCTCCGTTGGCATAAGCACCCGCCTGCAATACGAGCGACGCTGCCTCCGGAATGGTCATAAAGTAACGGATGATGTCAGGGTGCGTGACCGTGACGGGCCCGCCGTGCGCGATCTGCTCCTTAAAGTGCGGAACGACCGATCCGTTACTTCCAAGAACGTTACCGAAGCGAACCGCCACGAATTCGGTCTGCGAGGAGATCGGCGTCCGGAAGGTCGTGGCGTGGGAGTCGGTGATATCCTCGCCGTGCGTATAAATGGGGGGAAGCTGGTCGAATTTCCCCGCCCTGACGTTTTTATCAAAGGTCTGCACGATCATCTCACAAAGGCGCTTGGAGGCTCCCATGATATTGGTGGGATTCACCGCCTTATCGGTGGAGATCAGCACGAATCTCTTACAGTTGTGTGCCATCGCCGCATACGCGGTCTTGTAGGTTCCGATGGCGTTGTTCTTAATAGACTCGCAGGGGCTGTCCTCCATTAAGGGAACGTGCTTGTGCGCCGCCGCGTGAAAGACCACGTCGGGATGGAAGCGCGCAAAGACCTGATTGAGTCTGCGGCTGTCGCGCACCGATCCGATCAGGACCTCCAGATCAAGCTCCGGATATTGGTCGCGCAGCTCCAATTGAATGGCGTGCGCGTTGTTCTCGTAAATGTCAAATACGATCAGCGTCTTGGGATTGTGGCGCGCGATCTGACGGCAAAGCTCACTGCCGATCGATCCGCCGCCGCCCGTGACCAGAACCACCTTGTCCGAGATCAGTCCGTAGATCTCGTCCACCTGAACGGAAACCGGCTTTCTGCCAAGCAGATCCTCGATCTTGACGTCCTGCATGGCGCTGACCTGAACGTCCCCTGCCACAAACTGATAAACACCGGGAAGGTTCTTCAGCTCACAGTTCGATTCCTTGCAGATATTCAGAATATCGCGGCGAGCCTCAGCGCTCGCGCTCGGAATGGCGAGATAGATCTTTTCAATGCGATACTTGGAAACGTTGAGCAGGATATCCTCTCTGCCTCCGACGATCGGAACACCGTTGATGTACTTGCCCCACTTGGACTTATCGTCATCAATGATGCAGCAAACCGTATCGTTGACCTCCTTGGCAGACTGAATATCTCCAAGGATCAGCCGTCCGGCATTTCCCGCACCGATCAGCATCACGCGGCTTGCGATGGCACTCTGCTTCGCCTTTTTGAGCTTGCGGCGCTCCATCAGAATGAAGCGGTATGCAAAGCGAACCGACAGCACAAGGAAAAACTGAATGCCGATGCTGATGATATAATACGAGGTGGGCATCTGCGAGAAGAACAGTGTGATAAACACACCGTGGAACGCACCGGTCACAAGGGTCGTGACCAGAATGCGGATCAATTCATCGTAGCTGGCAAATCTCCAAAGGCTGTGGTAAAGGTTTGCGCTCTTAAACGCCACGAAGCACACAAAGCCGTAAAGGGGTGCAAACATAAACCACGCCGCCAAGTACTCTGTCGGAATGGCGGTATACTGGCAGTCATAGCGCAGCCACAGTGACAAAAAATACGCCAGATTGACCGCTACGACGTCGTAAAACACCAGCAACAGAGAGACCATGCTCCAGCCGCTGCCTCTCAGGTCGTTGCCTTGCACGCTCTGCGTGCCGTTATTCGAGTTTGTCGATTCCGTAGGAATCTGCTTTTTGCTTTCCATAATCTTACTTCTTTCCGTAATCAATTTTGGGGACGATCCTAAAAAACAGGTTGCCTTTGAAAGAAACGGGTTTTGCACCTTCGGGAACAGTCTTGAACTCAGAATGCACTGTCAAAAAGGCCGTACCGTCAGCGCTTTTTCACGCCGCGCCGTTCAACCAAGACGCAGTACATAGTCATTATACCATATTCAAATTGCAAAATCAAGGTTTTTTTGTCGTATTTGTAAATTTTTGAAGGAAATATTAAAAAATCCAAAAAACAAAAAGGCCGCCGCGGAGATGACAAGCATCTTCACGGCGGCTGTGAAAAATCCGTTTATTTCAGAGAAATGGAAAACAGGCGTTGTGCGTTGCGAGAAAGGATATCGGCGCGCTCCGTGTCGGTCAGATCAAGAGAAAGAAAGCTCTCGAGCTCCTCCCGCGGATCCCACATTGGGTAATCGGTTCCGAACAGCACGCGGTGTGTACCGTATCGGCGCATCACACGCACCGCCGCCTCCTTCGTCATATACGGAAGGCTGGAGGAGCAATCCACGTACAGATTGGGAAGCGGAGAGAGCTCCTCGACCGCGTTTTCCCACAGTGACCATCCGCCCATATGCGCACCGATGACGGTAAGACCCGTAAAGATCTGCATCACGGGTAGCAGGCGGTTGGGATTGGAATAATCGTATCGGCTGTCCCCCGTGTGCATCAAAATCGGGAGTCCCTCCTGCTCACAAAGCTCGTAGATCTTAAGAAAGCGGTAATCGTCGATCTTGAACGCCTGAATATCGGGATGCAGCTTAACGCCCTTGAGCCCTAAGGAAAGAATGCGACGCACGTCCCCCGCAAGATCCTCACTGTCGGGATGGAGCGTGCCGAGCCCCGTCATACGTCCCGCGCTCTCCGCCACGGTCGCGGCGATAAACTCGTTGATGCCCGTCACCTGCTTCGGGGTGGTTGCGACCGATTGCACGATCATGTGATCGACGCCTGCCTCCGTACCCACGCTGATCAGATCTGCCACCGTTCCTCGGCATTTGGCAACCGTATCGTAGAAGCGGTCGGTTCCCGCCACCGCCTTGGCAGCGATCTTCTCGGGATAGATGTGGCAGTGCGCGTCAATGACAGAAAAATTGCCAAGCACCATTACGCAGTCACCACCTGACTTGCCTTTTGCAAGCCAAGAGCCTCAATGGCATCCTCTCGCATTTTGTATTTGAGAATTTTTCCCGCCGCGTTCATCGGGAATTCCTCGAAAAAGGACACGTACTTGGGAACCTTGTGTCTTGCCATATGATCTCCGATATAGCGCTTCATCTCATCGGCATCCATGCTCTCACCCTCTTTTAAGATGATGCACGCCATGATCTCCTCGCCGTACTGCTCGTCGGGAACGCCGATGACCTGCACGTCGCGCACCTTGGGATGGGTATAGATGAACTCCTCGATCTCCTTGGGATAGATGTTCTCTCCTCCGCGGATGATCATATCCTTCAGACGTCCCGTGATGCGGAAATTGCCCTCCTTGGTGCGGCAGGCAAGGTCGCCCGTGTGGAGCCATCCGTCCGCATCAATGGCGGCGGCGGTTTCCTTGGGCATCTTATAATAGCCCTTCATCAGGTTGTATCCGCGTGCAACGAATTCACCCGTGACCTCGTCGGGACATTCCTCTCCCGTTTCGGGATTGATGATCTTGCATTCGATCTCGGGAAGCGGTCTTCCAACCGTTCCGACGCGAACCTCAATGCTGTCGTCGGTCGAGCTCATGGTGCATCCCGGAGATGCCTCGGTCTGACCGTAGACAATGGTGATCTCCTTCATGTTCATCTTGTTGACCACGTCCTGCATGGTCGAAATGGGGCAAGGACTGCCCGCCATGATACCCGTGCGCATATGCGCAAAGCTGGTCTTTTCAAAGTCGGGATGCTCCAGAAGCGCGATAAACATGGTAGGAACTCCGTGGAACGCCGTGATGCGCTCGTTATGAATGCAGGACAGCGCGGGCTTGGGCGAAAAGTACGGAAGCGGCAAAAGCGTAGCTCCGTGCGTCATGCTCGCCGTCATGGCAAGCACCATGCCAAAGCAATGGAACATCGGCACCTGAATCATCATGCGGTCCGCCGTGGAAAGGTCCATGCGGTCGCCGATGCACTTGCCGTTATTGACGATGTTGTGATGCGTCAGCATAACGCCCTTGGGAAATCCCGTGGTGCCCGAGGTATACTGCATATTGCAGACGTCGTCCTTGTGCACCGCCGCCGCCATACGCGCGACCTCGTTGGGAGATACCTGAACAGATCTTTCGACCGCCCGGCTCCATTCCAGACATCCCGCCTGCGAAAAGCCTACGGTGATCACGTTGCGCAGAAAAGGCAAGCGCTTGGCGTGCAGAGGCGTTCCCGCCTTGTGCGTCTGCAGCTCGGGGCAAAGCTCTGCAATGATGCGCCCGTAATGGGTATCCTTCGCCCCCTCGGTCAGAATGATGGTATGGGTATCCGACTGCTTGAGCAGGTACTCCACCTCGTGGATCTTATACGCCGTGTTGACGGTCACAAGCACCGCGCCCAGCTTGACGGTTGCCCAGAAGGCGATATACCATTGCGGCACGTTGGATGCCCAGACCGCCACGTGCGTGCCCGCCTTGACACCGAGAGAAATCAGCGAGCGCGCAAAGGTATCCACGTCATCGCGGAATTCCCGGTACGTACGGGTATAATCCAGCGTGGTGTATTTGAAGGCATACTGATCGGGAAACTCCTCGACCATGCGGTCCAATACCTGCGAGAAGGTCGCATCAATCAGAGCCTCCTTCTTCCAGACGTATTTTCCGGTGTGCGTTTTGTTGTAGTAGAGCGTGCTCTCCCGCTTGGAGGGATCACGGTACTGCCGCATATAGTTGACGAACTGCGCAAAGATGAGCTCCATGTCGTTGATCTCGGGACACCACGTAGGATCCCAGACCAAGGACAAAAAGCCGTCGTAATTGACCGAGCGCAGAGCGAGCATCATTTCATCCAGCGGAAGCTCCCCTTCTCCGAGCAGGCAATATTCCAAGCCGTTTTCGGTAACCCTGGCGTCACTGATGTGCACGTGCTTGACGTAAGCGCCAAGATTTCGGATCACGACCTCGGGGCTCTCGCCACCCGTAAAATAGGCGGAGGAAAGCTGCCAGAGAGCCGCTAAATTGTCGCAGGCAAAGCATTCCAGCAAATTGCGCAGATCGACGGTCTTGGCAAACAGTCCCGCGGTTTCCAGAAGCAACGTAATATTGCTCTTTTCCGCTTGCGGGATGAGCTCCGACAGGAGCTTACGGATATGCTCCAGCGTCGCTTCGCGCTCCCCATCCGCAACGGCGGTTGCCTTCAGACGGACGTACGGAATATGCAGATTGGAGGCGATCTCCATACAGCGGTTGATCTCCTCGATACACGCCTGACCTTGCGTCGCGTCGGACAGATCGCAAATGCTGTCCATGCAGGCAACGCTGAGCTTTTTTTCGTACAGACGGCGGCGCGTGGACGCGCTTGCGTAGTCGTAAAAGGCTCCGCCCCGATGAGAGAAAAGCTCGTTGTGGATATTGTGAAGCTCGATGCCCTCGAATTTCATATCAGCGGCAATGTCGCAGAGCTCCTCAAAGGTATAGCCGTGCCAGCCCTTGGTAGAAAAGCAAAACCTCATCCTGCCACCTCCTCGTAAACGATCTTATTGACCGCGTTGAGGTAAGCGCGGATCGCCGCACCGATGATATCGGTCGAAATACCGTTGCCCGAATAGAGCTTACCCTCAAAGCGGAGCTTGACGAGTGCCGATCCCATTGCCTCCTTACCCTCGGTAACCGACTGGATCTGAAAATCGTCCAATTCATAGTGCTGACCGAGGATCTGCTCCAGAGCAAGGAATGCGGCGTCGATCGGTCCGTCACCGATGCAAACGCCCGTGGTGGGAGCGCCGTCCTTTTCCAGCGTGATCTGAGCACTTGCGGAAATGATATTGCCGTTATTGATCACGTAGCTGACAAGACGGTAGGTGGGAGGAACCTGCAGGGCAACGCTTGCGATGATCGCCTCCAGATCCTTCGCTCCTACGTTCTTTTTCGCCGCGACGCGCAAAAATTCCTCGTATACGTGCGCGCAATCCTCCTCGGAAAGATCGTATCCAAGCTTTGCGGCAGCAGCACAGACGGTCTGTTCGTCATCCTTTGCGTCCAGATGAATGCCCTCGGCGTCTGCCGAGGAAAGGCTGACGGCATTTTTATCATTCTTTGCGCCGCTTAAGATCCAAGAGATCTGTCCTACGTTGCGATGCAGCTCGGTCAGATTCATCCGGGTAGAAATTCCGTAGCGTTCCCCGCAATTCTGCACAAGGGATGCAAAAACGTCCAAGGGAGCGATCTCCCCGCCCACAGCAGTCTTGACGGTGGTCGCACCGCATCTTGCGGCAAGAATTGCATTTGCACAAGCCATGCCGTTTTTGTCGCTGCAACGCACACCGATGCTTTGCGCCCGATCCTTGCAAAGCGCTCCGATCAGGGCGGAAAAATCATCGGGAAGCATTTGCGACGCGTCGTCGCAAACGGTTACGGCGTCAGCTCCTGCCTCGGTCGCCACCTCGATGGCGCGCTCCAGAAGCTCTCGCTCCGCTCGCGTGGCATCCAGGGCACAGAATTCGACGTCGGCACAAAGAGTCTTTGCAAACCTGACCGCCTCGCCGATCCATTCGATCATCGCTCCCGGCTTTTTGTGGCAGAGGTATTCCATTCCAACCGAGGAAAGCGGCAACTCGATGCGAATTCTGGGCTTTGCGCATCCAGAAAGCGCGGCGGCAGCGAGCTCGATGCTTTCCTTGGTCATACCCGCGCAAACAGAGAGCGCGCTCTCCTTGACGAACGAGGAAACCGTACGTATCAGTAGCGTATCGGTTCTGGCATTCTGAATTTCGGGTAGCTCGATGCAATCCACGTTCAGCCTTTCAAGCTGACGCGCGATCTCGATCTTCTCCTTAAAGGTCAGCGTGCCGTTGCCGCTGCAAAGCGTTGTGTCTGCAATCCTGATTCGGTTCATGTGTAAATCTCCTCCTAAATGCTTCTTAGCAATCAAAAACGAAAAAATCCCTGAAATGGCAAATGCCATTTCAGGGACGAAAAAACTTCGCGGTACCACCCCAATTACCGCACATGGCGGTCACTCTACCGAATTCTGACAAATTCGTTGCCATGGTAACGGGGCAAGCCGAAACCGCTTACTGGGAGATCGTTCTCCGTTGGGCGATTTTGCTCCGGAACGAGACTTTTCTTTTTGATCCATACCGCACTCACACCAACGGCGGCTCTCTGAGATGCATCATACAAAAGAAAATAATTCCTTCATCGCATTTCAAATCTTTGATTTGGCTGGAATATGTTACTGATTATAGCACCATTTTTTCCTTTTGTCAAGGGCTTTTTTCGTTTTTTTCTTTTAAATCAGTCCCGTGGACTGCGCCCCTGCGCGCATTGCGTTCAGGTTTGCCTCCAGCATATCCGCGCGCTTGGCGGAAATGACCTTTTTCAGGACCGCTGCGATCTTTTCCTCATCGAATTCGCCAAGGCTTGCAAGGATCTTTCCAAGAAGAACCATGTTCGCAAGCGTGGGAGTGCCGATCTCGTTTGCAAGCGACGTTGCGGCAAGCGGGATCGCACGCACGTCCTCTCTTTTGACGTCGCGCTCGATCAGACTGGAATCAAAGAAGATCATACCGTCCGTGGCTACACTTCCCTCGTATTTATCAAGCGACGGCAGGTTCATTGCCACCAATACGTCGGGGGTGGAAACGATGGGAGAGCCGACCGGCGTGTCGCTGATGATGACGCTGCAGCTGGCGGTTCCGCCTCTCATTTCGGGGCCGTAGGAAGGAAGCCAGCTGACGTGCTTGCCGTCCAGCATTCCCTTATAAGCCATAAATTTACCCGCGAACAGAATGCCCTGTCCGCCAAATCCGGAAAACAAAAACTGTCTGGTACTCATTTCTGCGCCTCCTGACTGCCGCTTCTATCCTTGTATACGCCCAGAGGATAGTAAGGAAGCATCTTTTCATCGATCCATTCCAGCGCCTGCTTGGGCGTCATGCCCCAGTTGGTGGGACAGGAGGATACGACCTCAACCAGGGAAAAGCCCTTGCCCTCCACCTGATTCTGGAATGCCTTTTTGATCGCCTTTTTGGCATTATTGACGTTCTTGACGCTGTTGACGGTCACGCGTGCCAGATACTCGGGACCCTCCAATTCGGAGAGCAGCTCGCAGACACGGATGGGGTATCCGCAATGGTTGACGTCACGTCCGTAGGGAGAGGTCTGGGTGACCTGTCCCGGCAAGGACGTGGGAGCCATTTGTCCGCCCGTCATGCCGTAGATGGCGTTGTTGATGAAAATGACGGTAATATTCTCATTTCTTGCGGCGGCGTGAACGGTTTCCGCCATACCGATGGAGGCAAGGTCACCGTCACCCTGATAGGTAAAGACGATGTTGGAGGGATCTGCGCGCTTGACGCCGGTGGCGACCGCAGGGGCTCTGCCGTGTGCTGCCTCGATCATATCACAGTTGAAATAGTTGTATGCCATAACCGAGCATCCAACGGGAGCAATGCCAATGGTGGTTCCCTCAATTCCGAGCTCGTCAATGACCTCTGCGACCAAGCGGTGCACGATTCCGTGTGTGCAACCGGGGCAGTAGTGCATCGGCACGTCGGTCAGAGCGTGCGGCTTCTTAAAAACGGTCATTACTGTTTACCTCCTTGATCTGCAATTTTCAAAATTGCCTCCAAGACCTGCTCGGGGGACGGGATCATACCGCCTACGCGGTTACAAAGCGTAACGGGAACGCGGCACTCGGTAGCCAGACGTACGTCCTCGATCATCTGTCCCATGGAAAGCTCCACGGAGATGACGTGCTTGACCTGTCCTGCCGCCTTTTTGAAGGGTGCTACGGGGAACGGCCAGAGCGTGATGGGACGGATCATACCGACGCGGATGCCTCTGCGTCTTGCCTCGTCGATGGCGTTCTTGGAAACGCGTGCCGCAATACCGAATGCAGCGATGCAGTATTCCGCATCCTCCATCAGATATTCCTCATACATCGCCTCGTTTTCCTCGATCTGCTTGTAGCGCTCAAAGCGCGCAAAGTTGGTCTTCTCCAACTCGTCGGGAGAAAGATAGAGGGAGTTGACGATGTTATGCGGTCTTTGCATTTTCGTACCCGTGGTCGCCCAAGGCTTTTCGGGCATGGGGGATACGGGGAGCGAATCGAGAGCTACGGGCTCCATCATCTGTCCCATGGTACCGTCCGCCAGGATCATCGCGGTCATGCGGTACTGATCGGCAAGCGAGAAGCCCTTCACGGTCAATTCCGCCATTTCCTGAACCGATGCGGGAGCCAGAACGATCATGCGGAAGTCACCGTGACCTCCTGCGCGCGTTGCCATGAAATAATCCGACTGGCTGGGCTGAATGCCGCCAAGGCCGGGGCCTCCGCGCTGAACGTTGACGACGAGCGACGGAAGATCCGCGCCCGCAATGTAAGAAAGTCCCTCGCTCTTGAGCGCCACTCCGGGGCTGGAGGAGGAGGTCATCACGCGGTATCCCGCGGCTGCGACGCCGTATACCATATTGATCGCGGCGATCTCACTCTCTGCCTGCAGGAAGGTTCCGCCGATCTTGGGCATTCTTTTTGCCATATAAGCGGCAATCTCGGTCTGGGGCGTGATAGGATAGCCGAAATAGTGACGGCAGCCTGCTAAGATCGCAGCCTCCGCGATCGCCTCATTGCCCTTCATCAATACTTTATCTGCCATATCTCTCACCTCTCTACTTCAATGATACAGTCGGGACACATCGTAGCACAAAAGGCGCATCCGATGCAGGCGTCCATGTTGACTGCCTCTACGGGATGATGTCCCTTGGGATTGATCTTGTCGGGGGAAAGACGCAGAACCTTTTTCGGACAAGCGTCCACACAAAGTCCACAGCCTTTACAGTAGTCGGTCTTAAAGGTTAATTTTGCCATATGTATTCTCCTTTTTGGTTGAAGGCGTAAGCTTTACGCCAGATCTTCAACAAATTTTCTTTTGCAGGGTCAGGGGGAACAGATCGGGGATGCTTCCCTCAAGCGCGGAAAACAGTCCGTCCATGACCGTCGTCATCACCACGGGAAGCCCCGAGAGCGCACTCACCGCATCGGCATACGCAAGCGACGCGAGCACGTCATCCGCGGTTGTCAGCGCTCCGAGATTGGAGTTATTGACGAGTCCCGTAAAGGGGATCCCTGCCGCTGCCTCGATCTCGCGCATCGCCTCCAGCGTGCTACCGGCATCGCGCGTCAAGGGACGGTAGCAGTTGATGACCATCAGCATCTGATAATCGTTCTCCTCACGCAAAGCAGGCGTCAGGCGGCCGAGTGCCAGAGCTCCACGGTCGTCACCGCCGATGTCAAGCACTGCCTTTTGCGCTTTGTTATCGGTAATGGTGTACAGGTCCGCGGGAAGTGCGGGAATATCCACGTTGGTGTTGGCATACTCCGAGCAGATCAGGCGAATGCCTGCCGCCTCCAGCTCTTCCCTGCTATCCTTGGTACGGAAATACGGATTGACGATGTCCAGATCGGCAATGATGGGGTTTTCCCCACTCCGCTTCAGAAAGAGCGCGTAATTGACCGCAACGTTGGTTTTTCCGCTGCCGTAGTGTCCTGCAAACAGCGTAACTCTTTTTTGGTTTTTCATAGCTTATTTCTCTGAATCTTACCGCTTGTGGTCTTGGGCAATTCATCGCGGAAGACGACAAGTCTTGGGTATTTGTAGGGGGCTGTATGCTCCTTGACGTAGGTCTGGATCTCCTTCTTGAGCGCCTCCGAGGGCTCCGTTCCGGGAGTCAGAACGATGCTCGCCTTGACGATCTGACCGCGCACCTCATCGGGAGCGGCGGAAACACCGCATTCGAGGACGTACGGAAGCTCCATAATGACGCTCTCGATCTCAAAAGGTCCTATGCGGTATCCCGAGGATTTGATGACGTCATCCACACGTCCGACGTACCAATAGAAGCCGTCCTCGTCGCGCCACGCGGTATCTCCCGTATGGTAATGACCGTCGTGCAGCACCTCGCGCGTTTTTTCCTCGTCGTTGTAGTAGCCGGTAAAGAGTCCGCAGGGTGCGCCCTTTTCCAGATTGACCACGATCTCACCGACCTCACCCGTATCCACGGGATTGCCGTCGGCATCCACAAGCTGGATATCGTAGATCGGCGCGGGCTTTCCCATCGATCCGATCTTGTGGGGCGCTCCCGTCATGTTTCCGATCATCATCGTGCTCTCGGACTGACCGAAGCCCTCCAGGATCTGAAGCCCCGTAGCCTGCTCGAATTGGCGGTAGACCTCGGGGTTGAGCGCTTCTCCCGCGGTGGTCATGTGGCGCACCGAGGAGAAATCGTACTTGGAGATATCCTGCTTGACCATCATACGCAGCATCGTGGGAGGTGCGCAGAAGGTGGTGATATGATATTTTGCGAACATGGGGAGAATGTCGGAGGCGTCAAAGCGGTCAAAGTCGTAGACGAAGGTCGCCGCCTCACACAGCCACTGGCCGTAGAATTTTCCCCACATGGATTTTGCCCATCCCGTGTCCGAGATGGTAAAATGCAAGCCGTCCGGGTCGACGTTGTGCCAATACTTTGCGGTATGGAAATGTCCCAACGCGTACTTGTAATTGTGCGTTGCGATCTTGGGATATCCCGACGTGCCTGACGTGAAGAACATCAGCATCGTATCGTCGCCGCCCGGAGCGTCCTCGCCACGGCTGTAGTGCGTGCTGTAAAGCGGATATTCCTCGTCGAAATTGCGCCAGCCCTCGCGCTCGCCGCCGACGAGAAGCTTATGCTTGAGTGTCGGACAGCTCTTAGCCGCCTCGTCTACCTGCTGTGCAACGTCACCGTCTGCCGTGCAGATGATGGCGGAAACCCCCGCCGATTGGAAGCGGTATTCAAAATCGTGTACCTGAAGCTGGTTGGTAGCGGGGATCCCGACAGCACCCAGCTTGTTCAGTCCCAGCATCGCAAACCAGAACTGATAGTGACGCTTGAGCACCAGCATGACGCGGTCGCCACGCTTGATGCCGAGCGATTTGAAGTAGTTTGCGCAACGGTTGGAAAGCTTTTTCATCTCTCCGAACGTAAAGCGGCGCTCGGTCTTATCCTTGGAAATATGCAGCATCGCAAGCTTATCCGGCTCACGCTCGGCAAGCGCGTCGACCAGATCAAACGCGAAATTGAAGCGCTCAGTATTCCGGAATTCGATGGAGGTGGGGGTTCCGTTTGCGTCCTCCTCGATCTTGACGAATCGGTTATAGATGCGTTCCTTGGTGTCGCGGTAAGGCTGTACACGGGTCTGACGGATCGCGCGTGTGGGAAGCAGCTCGGGGATGGGCTCACCCGTGGGATTGAGAACGATGGCGTAAAAGACGCAGTCGCGTCCGCCCACCGCGATCATTCCGTGCGGGGTGGAGCTGTTGTAATAGATGCTGTCCCCTGCGCGAAGGATCTCCTTGTGCTCGCCGATCTGAACCATCAATTCACCCTCGACGACGATGTCGCATTCCTGACCTGCGTGCGTGGTCAGCTCGATCTCCTTCTGCTCTGCCGCGGGATCGTAGGAGCTTCGCACGTACAAAGGCTCCGCAATACGGTTCTGGAACGCGTATGCCAGATTGTAATAGGTCAATCCGTGCGCGTTCGCGATCTCTTGCCCCGCGCCGTTACGCGTCACGGTATAGGATTTCAAGGTCGGGCTGTGTCCCTCGATCAGATCGGTCACGTTGATACCAAGCTTCATCGCGCAGCGATAGATAAAGGCAAAGTTCAGATCGTTCTCGCCTGATTCGCACCGAATATATTCCTCGACGCTGACGCCGACCGACTGCGCCATATCCTCTTGCGTAATGCCTTCGATCTCACGCAGCTCGCGAATACGGCTCGCCATTTCTCGGATCTTAAAATCCAATCCCTTGATATCCATTTTTTGCTCCTTTCTGACACTCGGAGAAGGACAAAGAAAGCCCGTCCCAAAGCTTTTGTCTTTGAGACGAGCGTGTTCTGTACACCCGCGGTACCACTCAAATTACGGCTTTCACCGTCACTCAGAATCTGACAATTCTTATGCCTTTACGCAGCAATCACGGGAAGGTTCTACTGACACGCGGCGTTCTTCCTTCCGACTCAGAAGCTACAAACACAAAAAGCGCCCTCATGGCTCGCACCAACCGCCAATTCTCTGTGGAAGTCCCTCTTTTCGGTCCTCTTCGTCAACGTCTTTTATTTAGAATAGACTCATTGTAGCACAAGTTTTTTTATTTGTCAATAGCTTTTGTAAAATTTAGTCTAATAAAGTAAAAGTGCCGTAGGTCGGTCAATTGCTTCCGTGATCCGCAAGCTTGACCGCCAAGGCGCACCAACCGTTCTCGATCGCGCGCTCAACGATGGCAAGACCGTGCTTCTCAAAGCAGGACACGACGTCCTCACATCTCTCGGCGATGATGCCGGATGCCAGAAGCACCGTATCCTTGTGCATATAATCCGAAATATCGGGTGTCATACGGATGATGATATCCGCCACAATGTTGGCGCAGATCAGATCGTACGGACGGCTCTTATCCACCTGACGCAGCAAATCCGACTGCTCGCAGGTGATGTTGGCAAGACCGCTGTCCTTGACGTTCTCGCGTGCCACACGTACCGCCATCGGATCGATGTCATACGCAAAGCACTCCTTGGCACCGAGCTTGGAGGCACAAATTGCTAGAATTCCGCTGCCCGTGCCGACGTCCAGCATGCGGCACCCCTCCTTGGTATAGTCCTCCAAAAGACGGATGACAAGGCGCGTCGTTTCGTGCGTTCCCGTACCGAATGCCATACCGGGATCCATCCGTACGATCAGCTCGCCCTCGGAGGGAGTATACTTCTCCCATGCGGGAACGATGACAAGCTTCTTCCCGATCTTGATAGGCTTGTAGTATGCCTTCCAGGAATTTGCCCAGTCCTGCTCATTGACGCCGATGGTTTCGATGACGGCATCCTCAAGACCCGTAACCGAAAAGCGCTCTTTGAGAAACGCGATGCACTCGGGAATGCTTCTTTCGGCGGAAAGATAGACCGACACCGACGCAATGCTTTTGTCGGCGTTGAGAATGCTCTCGTCGATCAGATCTCCGTAGCAGGTCTTAAGATCGATATCACTGTAATCCTCAATTTGAAGCTGATTGGAAACCATGCTCATCACAGCCGTCAGAGCATCCAGCTTGGGAAGCTTCACCGTCACGCGGATCTGTGTCCACTCGGTTTCATTTCCGTAATCTCCGCAAAGATAATCCTGATCCATTGTTACACTCATTTCTGTCCGAATATTTTTTTGAAGAACTGCTTGTGCTTGGCGTAGTTGCTCTCACCGCAGCTGTCGGCAAAGGCTCTCATCGCGCTCTTTTGCTTCTCTGTCAGTCCCTTCGGGATCTCTACCGTGACCGAGAAGACCAGATCTCCCCGCTTGCCGTTTCCGTTAACGTACGGAATACCCTTTCCGCGCAAGGTAAAGCGGCTTCCTGCCTGCGTGCCCTCGGGAATGTCGTATTTGACCGTTCCCTCCAGGGTGGGGACGTCGATCTCAGCCCCCAGCGTTGCCTCCGCAACCGTTAAGGGAACCTCGCAGTAGAGTGTGTAGCCGTCGCGCTCGAAAATGTTGTGGCGTTTGACCGAAACGGTGATGATCAGATCCCCCGAGGGACCTCCGTTTCTGCCGTCGTTGCCCTGGGAGCGAAGCGCGATGCGCTCGCCGTGATCAATGCCGGCGGGGATGGATACCGTAAGCTTCTTATTTTCTCTGGTCATACCGCTGCCGCGGCACTTGGAGCAAGGATTCTGAATGGTTTTTCCGCTACCGCGGCAGGCGTCGCACGCCACCGTGGATTGGAAGGACATGCCGCCCATGCGCTGTACGCGGCGCACCTGTCCCGTACCGTGACAGGTCGAGCAGGTTTCCACACCGCTGCCGCCGGCACCGTTGCATTCTCCGCATTTGCAGATGCGAGAATAGGAAACGTCCTTCTTGACACCGAACGCCGCCTCCTCAAAGGTGATGGTGACACCGATGCCGATATCCTCACCCTGCATCGGTCCATTGCGTCGGCGCGAGGAGCCCCCGAAGGCACCTCCAAACATACCGCCCAAAATATCGCCAAGGTCGCCGAAATCTCCAAAGCCGCCGCCAAAGCCTCCAAAGCCCCCAAAGCCGCCGTCGCCGCCACCCATGGACGGGTCAAACGCGGCGTGGCCGAATTGGTCGTACTTGGCACGCTTGTCGGAGTCCGAGAGCACCTCGTACGCCTCGTTCGCCTCCTTGAATTTTTCCTCCGCTACCTTATCCCCCGGATTGGCATCGGGGTGATACTGCTTCGCCAGCTTATAATATGCCTTCTTAATGGTCGATGCGTCAGCACCCTTGTCAACGCCAAGGACCTCATAATAATCTCTTTTGTCTGCCATTTTATCCTCGGAATTTTTATGTTCTTTGCTAAGAATTCATCGGTGTTGGAATACACCACACGGGAAAGGCGCGGATGCACCTTTCCCGTTCTGCTTGTGACGTGTCACAAATTATTTGTTGGAGTTATCCTCAAAGTTTGCGTCGTAGTAGGTGCCGTCCTGGCTCTGTGCGCCATCCGCATTTCCTGCGTCAGCACCTGCCTGCGCGCTCTGTGCATACAGCTTCTCGGAGATCTTGTAGAAGGACTTTTCCACAGCCTCGGTGTCAGCCTTGATCGCCTCGACGTCGCCACCCTTCAGAGTTTCCTTGAGCTTCTCGATGCTGTCCTTGACGGCCTGTGCATCGGCAGCGTCTACCTTATCGCCAAGCTCGGTCAAGGTCTTCTCACTCTGGAAGATGATAGACTCTGCGCGGTTTTTAACGTCAACCGCTTCCTTTGCCTTCTTATCCTCCTCAGCGAACTTCTCCGCATCCTTGACAGCGCGGTCGATGTCCTCCTGGCTCATGTTGGTGGAGGAGGTGATGGTGATGTGCTGCTCCTTACCGGTGCCCTTATCGAGTGCCGTTACGTTTACGATGCCGTTGGCGTCGATGTCGAAGGTAACCTCGATCTGCGGGATTCCGCGAGGTGCGGGCGTGATGCCGTCCAGAATGAAGCGACCCAAGGTGGTGTTGTTGGCAGCCATCTCGCGCTCGCCCTGCAGGACGTGGATCTCAACGGAGGTCTGACCGTCCGCTGCGGTGGAATATACCTGGCTCTTTTTTACAGGAATGGTGGTGTTACGGTCGATGATGCGGTTGAATACGCCGCCCAAAGTTTCGATACCGAGGGACAGAGGCGTTACGTCCAGAAGGAGCAGATCCTTGACCTCGCCGCCCAGCACACCGCCCTGAATTGCGGCACCGATGGCAACGCACTCGTCGGGGTTGATACCCTTGAAGGGCTCCTTACCGGTGAACTTCTTGACTGCCTCCTGAACGGCGGGAATACGGGTAGATCCGCCGACCAAGAGCACCTTGTCGATCTGTCCTACCGAAAGACCTGCATCGGCGAGTGCCTTCTTGGTGGGGACCATGGTTCTTTCCACAAGATCGGCGGTGATGCGGTCGAATTCCGCTCTGGTCAGAGTTGCCTCAAAGTGCAAGGGTCCTTCTGCGGTCGCGGTGATAAAGGGCAGGTTGATGGAGGTGGAGGACATGCCGGAAAGCTCGATCTTTGCCTTCTCTGCGGCATCGCGGAGTCTTTGCAGGACCATCTTATCCTTGCGCAGGTCAATGCCGTTCTCCTTCTTGAACTGCTCTGCCATCCAATCGATGATGCGCTGGTCAAAGTCGTCACCGCCAAGACGGGTGTCACCGTTGGTTGCGAGAACCTCAAAGACACCGTCCGAGATCTCAAGCAAGGAAACGTCGAAGGTACCGCCGCCAAGGTCGAATACCATGATTCTCTGGTTCGCTTCCTTATCCATGCCGTAAGCAAGCGCTGCGGCAGTGGGCTCGTTGATGATACGGAGCACCTCAAGACCTGCGATCTTGCCGGCATCCTTGGTTGCCTGACGCTGTGCGTCAGAGAAGTATGCGGGAACGGTGATGACCGCCTGCGTCACGGGCGTGCCGAGATAGCTCTCCGCGTCAGCCTTGAGCTTTTGCAGGATCATCGCGGAGATCTCCTGAGGCGTGTAGTTCTTGTTGTCGATCGTCTTTTTGTAGTTAGAGCCCATCTCACGCTTGATGGAGATGATGGTTCTGTCGGGGTTGGTGATCGCCTGTCTTTTTGCGACCTGACCGACCATTCTTTCGCCCGTTTTGGAAAATGCGACCACGGAAGGAGAGGTGCGTGCTCCCTCGGGGTTTGGAATTACGATAGGCTCGGAGCCCTCATATACGGCAACACAAGAGTTGGTTGTACCCAAGTCGATACCAATGATTTTTCCCATGATAATGTTTCCTCCAATATAGTAAGATTATTGTTGTTTATGATTTTGGTTGATTGTTGTCCTGATGATTAGTTTGCGACCTTGACCATCGCGTAGCGGATGACCTTGTCGCCCTTACAGTAGCCCTTCTGGAAGACCTCGACGATCTCGGACTCCCCAAGGCTCTCGTCCTCCACGTGCATGACCGCGTTGTGGAGATTGGGATCGAACTGCTTGCACTCGATCTCGCTGACGCCCATCTTTTCCAGCGCATCGGAGAACGCCTTTGCGGTCAATTCAAGTCCCTTTTTGACCGCCTCGAGATTCTCCGAGCCGCTTGCGCGCTCCAGATTGTCAAGGACGGGAAGAAGGCTTGCGATGCAATCGCTGTAGGCATCGGCGTAAACGCCCTCCTTTTCCTTGGCGCTTCTCTTACGGAAATTGTCGTATTCCGCCATCATACGAAGATATTTATCCTCGCATGCGCGCTCTGCCTCCAAAGCCGCCTCCAGCTGCTTCTGAAGTCGGGCGAGCTCCGCATCTATCTTTTTCTGCTTTTTCTTATCTGTCTTTTCGGTCTTTGCGTCGACCTCCGAGCCGTTGTGCGTGGGCTCCTCACAAACGCCCTCCTGCTCAGTCCTTTTCGTTTCCTGCATCACGCGTTCCTCCGTTTAACTGTTTGTTGGTATGGATCATATCCGAAATATTTCCGCTCAAGCCCTCAAGCGTTGCAAGCACCTTGGCGTAGTCCATTCGCAAAGGTCCTATGACGCCAATGGCACCGACGGTGTGACCGTCCTTGACGATGGGCTTGAACACGAGTGCGGAGTTGTTCATCACCTTGACGCGGCTCTCGGAGCCGATGACGACGTTGACGTCCTCATTGCTTCCCTGCGCCACCAGATTGAGAATGTCTTCCTTATTTTCCAGCGTTCCCAAAAGATCCTGCAGATGCTCGACGTTGCTGTATTCGGGATATTGCAAAAGGCGGTTGATGCCGCTGACCTTCATTTCTCCCTCGTCCAGCTCGGCAAGAAGATTGTAGATCTCCTTCATGACGCTTCCGACAAGTCCGGAATCCACACCCATGCGCGATTCCATTTCCATAATGATGGGAAGCGTGATCTGATCCGCAAGGCGTGTGCTGACACAGTCGTTGAGCACGTCGGCAAGCAGTGCCACGGCATCCTGACTGACAGGTGTGATGGGATGCAGATGCTTGCTCTTGACGGCACCCGTCGACGTGACCGCGATCAGAATATAATGGTTGGGATCCAGATAAATGGTTTCGAATTTTGAGATACTGACCGCAGAAACGCGGGGCTTGATGGCAATGCCCGTGTAGTTGGTCAGATTGGATGCAAGATTGGATGCCGCCGTCAGAATCTGATCAAGCTCCCCCATCTTGCTGCGCAAAAGATGATTGATCTGCGCGATCTCGTTGGTGGTCATGACGTAATGCTCGATCAGGGAGTCGACGTAAAAACGGTAGCCAAGCTCGCTCGGAATGCGCCCGGCAGATGCGTGCGGCTGCTCCAGATATCCCATTTCCTCCAGCTCCGCCATCTCGTTCCGAATGGTAGCGGCAGAGCAACCGAGCTGCTGACTTTGCAGGATATATTTGGAGCCGACCGGTCCGCCGTCCTGAATGTGCGCATCCACGATCGCTTTTAATATTTGTCTTTTTCTCTTGGACAATCCGCGATTTTCAAGTTCCACTTCCAAATATACTCCTTTCACGCTCGTTTTAGCACTCAAGCGAGCCGAGTGCTAACTTACGATACAAATTTACCACTTTTCATGGGTTTTGTCAAGGGTTTTTCCGAATTTTCTTGTGAACATTTTGTAAACATCTGTTTTGAGTGCTAATTTTGAGGACTTTTTTGGTAAAAAAACGGATTTTGAAGAAAAAAGCGCACTTTTTTTGGCATTCCAAGGGTTTGGCAGACAAAATTTGCACGTTTCCCGAGAGAATCAAAAGTCGAAAGGAGCGTGCCGATCGGCACGCTCCTTTTGCGAATGTATCCTTTATTTGATATCCTCGATGTTGTAGGGTGTGGTCTGATAGACGAAATAGTTGAGCCAGTTGGAATAAAGCAGGTTGGCGGCGGAACGCCAGGTGACAAGCGGCTCACGGGTCGGATCGTCCTCCGGAAAATAGTGGAAGGGGATCTCGATGGGCTTCCCCGCCTTGACGTCACGCACGTACTCGCGGTTGAGCGTCTGCGCGTCGTATTCGGGATGTCCCGTAATAAAGATCTGGCGACCGTTGCGGGTGGAGATGGCAAATACGCCTGCCTGCTCGGAGGACGCAAGGATCTTCAGCTCGGGAACTGCCTCAATGTCAGCGCGCTCGATTGTGGTGTGTCGGGAATGCGGCACGTAGAACACGTCGTCAAAGCCGCGGAACAGAATGGAACGCTTGTAGTCCGCCTTATGCGGAAAAATTCCGAACATCTTTTTATCCAGCGGACGCTTCGGCACGCCGAAGTGATGGTACAGACCTGCCTGCGCGCCCCAGCAGATGTGGAAGGTGCTGTGAACGTGCGTCACGCTCCAATCCATGATGCGGCAAAGCTCCTCCCAATACTCCACCTCCTCAAACTCCATCTGCTCCACGGGTGCTCCCGTGATGATCAGTCCGTCGTAGTGGTTGTGGCAGACCTCGTCAAAACTGCGGTAGAACGCCAGCAGATGCTCCTCCGAGGTGTTCTTGGATTTATGAGAGCTTGTATGCATCAAGGTCAGCTCCACGTGCAAGGGCGTGTTTCCCAAAAGGCGGGAAAGCTGAATCTCGGTGTCGATCTTCGTCGGCATCAGATTCAGAAGAAGGATCTGCAAAGGACGGATGTCCTGCGTCCTTGCGCGCGTTTCGGTCATGACGAAGATGTTCTCCTCCGTCAAGGTCTTGGTCGCGGGTAATTGGTTTGGTATTTTAATCGGCACGGTCAGGATCAATCCTTTCTCAATATCAGCTTGATGTTCTAATCAGCCCATTATAACACGCATTCGCGCGTCTGTCAATTCCCTATCGGCAAATATTCGGTCAGGGATATGCGATCAGACGGCGTCCAGGGCTTGCGCAAGATCCGCGATCAGGTCCTCAGCGCTCTCAAGACCGCAGGAAAGGCGGACAAGGTCACCCGATACGCCGGCAGCCAACAGCTCCTCGTCGTTCATCTGGCGGTGCGTCGCACTCGCGGGATGCAGGCAGCAGGTTCTGGCGTCTGCTACGTGCGTTTCGATCGCGGCAAGCTTCAAATGCTTCATCATCTGCTCAGCCGCCCGTCTTCCGCCGCGTACACCGAAGCTGACGACGCCGCAGCTTCCCTTGGGCAGATATTTTTTCGCGAGGTCATAATACGGATTGGAAGGAAGACCGGAGTAGTTGACCCACGCGATCTTTTCGTGTCCCTCCAAAAATTCCGCAACCGCCTGCGCGTTGGCACAGTGACGCTCCATGCGCACGTGCAGACTCTCAAGTCCGAGATTGAGCAAAAATGCGCTTTGCGGCGCGGGGGTGGAGCCGAAATCGCGCATCAGCTGTGCGGTCGCCTTGGTAATAAACGCGCCCTCAAGACCGAAGCGCTCCGCGTACACGATGCCGTGATAACTATCGTCGGGCGTGCAGAGTCCGGGGAATTTTTCCTTGTGCGCGAGCCAATCGAACTTGCCCGAATCGACGATGCATCCGCCAACGGCGGCACCGTGACCGTCCATATACTTGGTGGTGGAATGAGTGACGATATCGGCACCCCACTCAAACGGGCGGCAGTTGACGGGCGTTGCGAAGGTATTGTCCACGATCATGGGAACACCGTGCTCGTGCGCAATGCGGGCAAAACGCTCGATATCCAGAACGGTCAGGGCAGGATTTGCGATGGTTTCTCCAAAAACTGCCTTGGTGTTCTCGCGGAAGGCGGCGTGCAGCTCCTCATCCGTGCAGTCGGGGCTGACGAAGGTAAACTCAATGCCCATCTTCTTCATGGTGACCGCAAAGAGATTGAAGGTTCCTCCGTAGATGGTGGAGCAGGAAATGACGTGATCACCGCAGGTCGCGATATTGAAAATGGCATAGAAGTTTGCTGCCTGACCGGACGAGGTCAGCATGGCGGCGCTTCCCCCCTCCAATTCGCAGATCTTTGCGGCAACGGTATCGCAGGTGGGGTTTTGCAAGCGGGAATAGAAGTAGCCCGATGCCTCCAGATCAAAGAGCTTGCCCATATCCTCGCTGGTTTCATAACGGAAGGTGGTGCTTTGCACGATCGGGATCTGTCGCGGCTCGCCGTTCTTGGGTGTATAGCCTCCCTGAACACATTTGGTTTCGATTTTATAGTTACTCATCGGTTCGTTCTCCTTTTCTATCGTATTCAATATTACAGACTGTCCGCAATTTCATAAATCAGGCGCTCGGTCTTTTCCCATCCAAGGCAGGGATCGGTGATGGATTGACCGAAGACGTGCGTTTCCTCCGGCTTTTGGCAGCCGTCGACAAGGTAGCTCTCGATCATCAACCCCTTAACCATTCGGTGTACGTCACCTGAATAGCGGCGGCTGTGCAGAACCTCCTTGGCAATGCGAATCTGCTCAAGATACTGCTTTCCCGAATTCGAGTGGTTGGTATCCACGATAACCGCGGGATTCTGCAATCCGCTTGCCGCGTATTTCTCGTGCAGGAGGATCAGATCCTCGTAGTGATAGTTCGGCAAGGACTGCCCGTGCTTGTTGACAGAGCCGCGCAGGATCGCGTGAGCGTAAGGATTTCCCGCGCTCTCGACCTCCCAGCCACGATACAGGAAGGTGTGGGAATGCTGAGCGGCGGTGATGGAATTCATCATGATGGAAAGATCTCCGCTGGTCGGGTTTTTCATTCCGACGGGAATCTCCAAGCCGCTTGCGGTCAGGCGGTGGAGCTGATTTTCCACCGAGCGCGCCCCTACGGCAACGTAGGAAACAAGGTCCGAAAGATAGCGATGGTTTTCGGGATAGAGCATCTCGTCCGCGCATCCAAACCCCAGCTCCGAGAGTGCTCGCATGTGCATACGGCGGATGGCAAGCATGCCTTTTAGGAGATCGGGAGCCTTATTGGGATCGGGCTGATGCAGCATCCCCTTATATCCGTCCCCTGTGGTGCGGGGCTTGTTGGTATAGATGCGCGGTACGATCATAACCCGATCCGCGACCTGATCCTGCACGGTACGCAGGCGGGAGATATATTCTAAGACCGATTCCTCGTTGTCTGCCGAGCAGGGCCCGATGATGAGCAAAAAGCGGTCCGATTTTCCGCGCAGTATCTGCTTCATATCCGCAATACAAGCATCCCTGCGGGCGACCATCTCATCCGAGAGCGGAAGTTCCGCCTTGATATCCATCGGAATGGGCAGCTTGCGGTAAAATTTCATATTCATATCTGTGTTCCTCCTTCCGTCGGCTCTTCCTCCTCAAAAACCGGGATGCCGAGAGCCCGAAGCGTGTCAAAAAATTGCGGGTAGCTTTTGCCGACCGCCTCGGCGCCTTGGATGCTTCCTCCCGTCAGGGTCAGAAGAACCGAAAGTGCCATGACGATGCGGTGATCGTTGTGCCCCGTCAGCATCCCGTCAGGGGCGTGAAAGTCCGCGGGATAGACCACGACGGTATCCTCGTAGACCGTGACGGCGGTTCCGAATTTTTTCAGCTCCTGCGCCATCGCAGCAGCGCGGTCGCTTTCCTTGATGCGCAGTCTTTTCGTGCCGTTAAAGATGCCGCCGTGCTTTGCCGCCGCCACCGAAAAAAGAATGGGGCCGAGATCGGGACAGTCCCCGATGTGAAGTGTCGGAGAGCCCTTGCAAAGCATCTCAAAATAACGGTTGTAAATTTTATCCCCCTGCAGGCTCTCCTCGCGCAGTCCCGTAAGACGGACCTCTCCGCCAAACAGACGAAGCGCGTCGAGAAATGCTGCGTTGGAGTAATCTCCTTCCACAAAAACCTCCTGCGCGCAATAGCTTTGACCGCCGCGTACAAGCAGAGTGTGCTCGTCCTCCCAAATAATTTCAACACCGAACTGACGCTGGGCGTCGATCGTCAGGTTGATATAAGGAAGGCTTTCGATCGGGGGTGTGATACGGATGCGGCTGTCCCGATCCAGGAGCGGCAGAGCAAACAGCAAGCCGCTGATAAACTGACTGCTGACGTTCCCCACCACCGCGTATTCACCGGCGGGAAGCGGCCCCTTGACCACGATGCTCTCATCATCCTGCAGATAGGTAAGCCCAAGCTTTTGAAACAGAGCGCGATAAACCTCCATGGGACGTGCCATCAGGGAGGGCTCGCCGCGCAGCATGACGTTGTTCCCCGACAGCATCGCAAGCGGGATCAGAAAACGCAACGTGCTTCCGCTCTCCCTACAAAACAGATGCGAGCTCAGACGCACACGTCGCATATCCAAGCCGCTGATGCGAACGTCGCTTCCGTCAAGTGTAACAGCGGCGCCGAGCGCACGCAGGCAATCCAGCGTTGCCATGACGTCCTCGCTTTGCGAAATACCGTGAATCAGGCTCTCTCCCCTTGCAAGCGCGGCACAGATCAGAAGTCTGTGCGCCATGCTCTTGGAGGGCGGCGCCATCACGCTTCCCACCGCGCGTCCTTTTTCAATCCTCACTTGCATACGCGCTCTCCTATTTGCGGCAAAACGAGCAGATCCATTGCCTCAAGATACCCGTCAAGCCCGTGACCCGCGATGCACATGCGGCACGCGGGGCGCAGATAACTCATCCGACGGAAGGGCTCGCGCGCGTCTACGTCGGAGATATGTACCTCGATGGTAGGAGTCCCCGTAGCCTTCAGAGCATCCAGGAGTGCGATGCTCGTATGCGTATAGGCGGCAGGATTGATCACGATACCGTCGATTTTCTTTTCATACGCCTCGTGGATCCAATCCACCAACACACCCTCGTGATTGGTCTGACGGCATTCCACCTCCACACCAAGCTCCTTTGCGTGCGCTTCGATACGGCGCACAAGCTCTCCGTAAGTCTGTTTTCCGTAAATATCAGGCTCCCGAACCCCTAAGAGGTTGAGGTTGGGGCCGTTCAGAACATAAAGCTTCATAATGTTGATACAAACTCCTTTTCTATCCTATCGGCAACCGCCTCGATACTGCCCGAGCCGTCAACGCGCACGTCGGCACATTGGCAGTAGCGCGCATATCGCTCGGCATAGCGTGCCTCGATCGCCGCCCGATCGGACGCAAGCGGACGGTCACTTGTTGCCGTAAGATCCTTTAAGGGACGGTCCAAAAAGTAAATCCTTCCGTTCTGGCGCAGAGCATCCACGTTTTCCTCGCGCAAAACGGCACCGCCGCCCGTGGCGATCACAGCGCCCGATTTTGCGGCAAGCAGCTCGCGGATCACTTTGCTTTCCAAATCGCGGAACGCCGCCTCCCCGTCCTCCGCAAAGATCTGAGGAATGGATTTGCCCGCGCGCGCGACGATCAGCTCGTCCGAGTCGAAAAATTCTCTCCCGAGCGTACCGGCAAGACGCGCGCCGACCGTGCTTTTTCCGCTGCCCGGCATCCCGATCAGCACGATATTTTGCGTTTGACGCAAAACCTCGGAATAGACGCGACCGACCGTGTCCTGCGGATAGGTCGTATTCAAAAAGTGCTCGGAGGCTCTGACACCCTGTGCGACCAGCATCCAAAGCCCTCCCTCCGCGGGGATCCCACGCTTCTTCGCCTGCAGCACCAAACGGGATCGGAGGGGATTGTAAACCGCGTCCACAACGCCCTCAAGACGGGGAAAGCAATCCGGATCAACGGGAATGCCCTCAAGATGGGGGTACATTCCCACGGGTGTTGTGTTGATCAGGATCTGCACGTCAGCATGCTCATGAACAAGCGTTTCGTAGCTGCAGGCATCCTCCTTTTGCGTACGGCTGACAAGCAGGATCCTGCCCGCCTGCAGATGCTCTGCAACCGCAAACGCCGTGCGTGAGGTACCCCCCGTACCGAGAATGGCAACCTTTTTGCCCTTCAGATCAAGTCCTAAGTGCGACAGAAGTGCGCACATGCCGTAAAAGTCCGTATTATAGCCGTAGAGCTTGCCGTCGCGATTGACCAGGGTATTTGCCGCGCCGATCCGACGGACGCTCTCATCCGCTTCATCCAAGTATGGAAGCACGCTCTTTTTATAAGGAATGGTCACGTTGATGCCGCGAAAATCCCTTTTTTTCATAAACGCATCCAGCTCGTCCGGCGCCAGCTCGAGGAGCTCGTAAGAATATTTCCCGAGAAGCGCGTGAATTTTTTTGGAAAAGCTGTGCCCCAGATGCTCCGCAATACAACCGTACTGCACTGTGCTCCCTCCTTTAATTCCCTGCCGCCGAGGCGGAAGACAGGTAATCGGTTCCGAATCTTCCAACCAACAGATCCGCGATACAAAGCGCCGCTACACTGTCCACCACCACGCGTGCGCGGTGGATGATGGCAGGATCGTGTCTGCCCTGAATTTGCAGACGCTGAGGCTCCATGGTAACGGGGTTGACACTGTCTTGCTCCAAAAAGATGGACGGCGTAGGCTTGATCACCGTGCGGAACAGAACGGGCATACCGTTGGTGATGCCGCCGTTGATGCCGCCGTTGCGGTTGGTGACGGTACGGATGCGTCCGTCCTCAATGCAGAAGGCATCGTTGGCTTGACTGCCGCGCAGATCCGCAAAGCCGAAGCCTGCGCCGAACTCCACGCCCTTGACGGCGGGAATGCTGAACAGCGCGTGCGAAAGAAGTCCCTCTACCGTATCGAACCAAGGCTCGCCAAGTCCTGCGGGAAGTCCCAGAATCACACTTTCTAAGATTCCGCCTACGCTGTCACCGGCTTGTGCGGCAAGTCGGATCTGCTCCTTCATGTTCTCGCCCGCCTCGTCACAAAGCGTGGGAAACGCTTTGGTATTCAGCGCGCGAATTCCCGCCTCAAGATCGGAAAATTCCGCGTCGCGCACACCCGCAAGAGTCGAAATATGCGATCCGATCAGAATTCCCTTTTGCTCCAGGGCAAGCTGAACGATCGCGCCCAGCGCGACGAGAGGCGCCGTCAGGCGTCCCGAAAAATGTCCGCCGCCACGGTAATCCTGATAGCCGTGGTACTTACACGCGGCGGTAAAATCCGCGTGCCCCGGTCGCAGAATATCCTTTTGATAGGATTTGCTATTGGTATCGGCATTGGGGATCAGGATGCACAGAGGCGCTCCCGTGGTCTTTCCCTCAAATACACCGCTGACGATGGAAAAATCATCCTGCTCGCGCCGCGCGGTGGAAATGGCACCCGTGGGGCGACGCTGCGCCAATCGCGCCCGGATATATGCTTCATCAATTTCAATGCCGGGAGCGATCCCGTCCAGAACCGCGCCGATACAGCTGCCGTGGCTCTCGCCGAACAGCGTGACGCAAAGATGATTTCCAAAGGTATTTTTCATCGTAATTCCTCCTGCACCGTCTTGCGGATCTGCTGCTTCCACACGTCAAGCGGCATGCGCTTTTCCTCAAAGGAGCCGACACGTTCGACCCAGATGACCGAAATACTGTCACCGTCCCGCTTTTTATCGTGAGAGGCAAACGCCAGTGCCTGCTCTGTGTCCATCTCAAGAGAGGTGGGAAGTTCCAGCGCGCGCAGTGCGACCAGCAAGCGCGCACGCACGTCGGGAGCACACATCGGGATCATACCGAGGGCTACGCATTCTCCGTGATACAGCCCGTGCAGCTCCTCCGCCGCCTCGATCCCGTGTCCCAAGGTATGCCCGAAATTGAGCACGCGGCGCAGTCCCGTTTCGCGCTCGTCACGCTCGACCACGCTCGCCTTGATCCTCAAGGACCGTTCGATCACGGTATCGATCTGCTCCTCGGCAAGTCCGTTTTCAAAAATCGAAAACAGCTCCGCGTCACAGGTCATCGACATTTTCAGTGCCTCCGAAAAGCCGTTTGCCAGCTGGCGGCGCGGAAGTGTTTTTAACACGTCGGCATCGATCAGCACGCGCTTTGGCTGATAGAACGCGCCCACCAGATTTTTGACGCCTCTGAAATTGACGGCGACCTTGCCGCCGATGGAGGAATCCACCTGCGAGAGCAGCGTGGTGGGAATGTTGTAAAAATCAATGCCGCGCAGATAGCTTGCCGCCGCAAAGCCCGCAAGATCCCCGATCACACCGCCGCCCACTGCCACGACGCAGTCGGTGCGGGTGAACTCATTTTGCGTCATCACACCAAGAAGGTGCTCAAAGGCGGTAAGGCTCTTGCTCCCCTCCCCCGCGGGAAGGGTGACCACCGTCGGATGCAGACAAGCCTGTGCCACGGCTTGCGCGTATTCGGCAGGCACGCCGTCGTCGGTTACGATCAGCACGCGACGGTCAAGCCTGAGGTATTCCCCCGCGCGAGAGAGCGCGCCTCGCTCCAAAATAATATCGTAAGCGTTTTGCGGTAAATTCAGATGCAGGATCATTTCGTTTCCTCCCATGCGCCGTCAAGGATCGCCTTTTGATAGTCGCGGGAAAGCTCCACCGTATGCTCCAGGAAGCGCAGATAATAGGTGCGCAGAATCTCATCGTCCACAAACGCGGCATTCCGAAGCTTGAGCTGCTCCTCGCGTGCGGCATCAAAAACAGGCAGACCGTTTTCCTTCTTATAAGCGGCAATCTCCTCCACCGCGCGCATGCGCGCGACGAAAAGCTCCGCCATCTGTCTGTCAAGCTCGTTGATCTGCGCTCTGGCACCCTCAAGATCCATTTTGACGCCTCCCTCTCGCGATCTGTCATTCTTCGATGTTAACACTGTTAACATTCGACTGCTTCTATTATACACGAAAATACGGAAAAGTCAAGTATTTTTTGAAAAAAACCTTGAAAAGCGGGAAAGAATATGTTAAAATGAGTTATATCGAAATGCGGGAGAAGCGTTTTCTCCTTCTTTTTTCTCTCAATTTTGATGTTAACACCGTTTACAAAGGAGTTTGCCATGGAAGAACAATACACCGTCGAGGCGGCGCGCGAGCGCCTGATCTTAGCGGGAATCCGCGAATTGGAGGAGCACGGGCTCAACGATTTTTCCCTGCGCCGTGTCGCGACCTCCTGCGAGCTTTCCTGCGCAGCCCCCTACCGTCATTTTCGCGGCAAGGAGGAGCTGATTCTGGAGATCATCCGCTACATCAATCGCCAGTGGAAGCTTCTGCAGGATCAGATCACCTCGGTCTTCCCCGTAGGGGATCGCCGTCAGCCGATCGAGATCGGTGTCGCGCACATCCGATTCTGGATCGCAAATCCCAATTTCCGTTCGATCCTGCTTCTGGACGATCCCGATATCGGCAGCCCCCGTCAGCGTGAGCGCAAAAACATCACCGCAGGGCTTGGGGCGGTGATCTCGGATTATTGCAAAGCAAACGGCATGCCGCAAAAGCGCGAGGAGGAGATCTCCTACGCCTATTGCGCCCTGATCTACGGAACCGTTCTTCTGCTCGGAAACCAGGAATTGGAAAACTCGGACGCAACCATTGCCACCGTGCGCGCGCAGCTGGAAAGGATTTTGGAGGAATAATTTGGGGGAATCATTTATGTGGGGGTGCTTTTGATAAAAGCACCCCCACACCCCCGCAAAACCTTTTTGGGAAGGGGCTTATAAAGAAAAATTTCAAGCTGCCGTGCCCCGTTCCTTGCTTTTGCAGGGACAGAGCACGGCAGCTTATTTTTACTTATTTAACCACTTTTTCAGATACGTACCCGTATAGGAGCCCTCAATCTCGGCAACCTGCTCGGGCGTACCCTGTGCAACCACGCGACCGCCGCCATCTCCTCCCTCGGGACCGAGGTCCAGGATATGGTCAGCGCACTTGATGACGTCAAGGTTATGCTCGATGACGATGACCGTGTTCCCTCCCTCGCAAAGGCGTTGCAGAACCTCGAGAAGCTTTGCGACGTCCGCGGAATGCAAACCCGTGGTAGGCTCGTCCAGAATATAGACGGTACGTCCCGTGGCGCGCTTGGCAAGCTCGGTGGCAAGCTTGACGCGCTGTGCCTCACCGCCCGAGAGCGTGGTGGAGGACTGACCGATCTTGATATATCCAAGCCCCACGTCATACAGTGTTTGAAGCTTTCTTTGGATGGACGGAATCCCGTCAAAGAAGTGCAAGCCCTCCTCGACCGTCATTTCCAGAACGTCGTAGATGCTCTTGCCCTTGTAGTGCACGTCCAGTGTATCGCGGTTGTACCGTTTGCCCTTGCAGACGTCGCAGGTAACGTAGACGTCGGGCAGGAAGTGCATCTCGATGCACTTGACACCGTCGCCCTCGCACGCTTCACACCGTCCGCCCTTGACGTTAAAGGAGAAACGACCTGCCGCAAAGCCCTTCGCTTTGGCGTCCTTGGTCTGCGCAAACAAATTGCGGATGTCGCCGAACAGCCCCGTATAGGTTGCGGGATTGGATCTCGGTGTGCGTTCGATGGGGCTCTGGTCAATGGCAATGACCTTGTCCAGATGCTCAAGTCCCTCAACCGCATCGTGCTTGCCCGCAAAGGTGATGGCGCGGTTAAGCTGATCCGCCAGGACGGGATACAGGATCCCATTGATCAGCGAGGACTTGCCGGAGCCCGAAACGCCCGTCACGCAAACAAAGCATCCGAGCGGTAGCCTTACGTCGATATTTTTCAGATTGTTCTGACGCGCGCCGCGCACGGTCAGAAACGCGCCGTTTCCGGGTCTGCGCTCGGTGGGAACGGCAATTCTTTTGCGTCCCGAAAGATACGCGCCGGTCACGGAGTCCGGATTTGCCATAATTTCCTGCGGCGTGCCCATCGCGACCACGTGCCCTCCGTGAATGCCCGCACCGGGACCGATATCCAGAATATAATCGGCATTTTCCATGGTTTCCTCGTCGTGCTCCACGACAATGACCGTGTTACCGATATCGCGCAGACGCTTGAGCGTGCCGATCAGCTTGGAATTATCTCTCTGATGGAGTCCGATGCTGGGCTCGTCCAGAATATAGAGCACGCCCATCAGCGAGGAGCCGATCTGTGTGGCAAGGCGAATACGCTGAGCTTCACCGCCCGAAAGCGTGCCCGCCTTTCTCGCAAGCGTCAGATAATCCAATCCGACACTGACAAGAAATCCGAGGCGCGCGCGGACCTCCTTGAGGATCTCGGCGGCAATGGTGCGCTCGGTGTCGTTCAATTCCAGGGCGTTCACAAAGTCCAGAGCCGCGGACACCGAGAGCGAGCAGAGCTGATGGATGTTCAGCCCTCCGACGGTCACGGCAAGCACCGTGGGGCTCAGACGCTGTCCTCCGCATTCGGGGCACGGTGCCTCCTCCACGAACTGCTCATAGTAATCGTTGCCGATCATCTGTCGGCGTGTCTGGATCATCTTGACAAGTCCCTCAAAGCGGACCTTCTGATGATGCTCCTCCTTGGCGTAGAAGCGGTGGATGTCGTAGATCTCATCCCCCGTTCCGTACATCAGCATCCGATATTGCGCGTCTGTCATCTGCTCGACGGGCGTATGCAGAGTAAAGCCAAATCTCTCACCGACCGCCGCGAACAGAGGTCCGTTCCAGCTTTCCTCCTCCAGCGTCTTAAAGCCGTTGACGTTGATCGCGCCCTCGCTCAAGGAGAGCTTACGGTTTGGGATCAGCCGCTCGGGAGAAATGCGTTGCAGGTCGCCGATGCCCGCACAGTGCGGACACGCGCCCGCGGGATTGTTAAAGGAAAACATGCGGGGCTCCAGCTCTCCAAAGGAGATCCCGTGCTCCTCGCAGGCATAGCTCTGGGAGAACTCCAGCTCCTTCGCCGCCTCGCCTTCCTCGCGCGGGACGGTGACGATCAAAAGATGCCCCTCGGCGGCACCGAGTGCGTTTTCCACCGAATCCGAAAGGCGGGATTCGATCCCCTCCTTCATCACCAGGCGGTCCACGACGATCTCAATGTTATGCTTTTTATTTTTGTCCAGCTTGATCTCCTCGGAAAGATCGTAGAGATTGCCGTCCACGCGCACGCGGACGTACCCCTTCTTTTTTGCCGATGCAAGCACCTTCTCGTGCATACCCTTCTGCGCACGCACCACGGGAGCCAGCACCATAAAGCGTTCTCCTTGCGGAAGAAGCAGAATGCGATCTAAGATCTGGTCCGTCGTTTGCTGACGGATCTCCTTGCCGCACACGGGACAGTGCGGCACACCGATACGTGCGTAAAGCAGACGCAGATAGTCGTAGATCTCCGTCACCGTGCCCACCGTGGAGCGCGGATTTTTGGAGGTGGTGCGCTGGTCGATGGAAATGGCGGGAGAAAGTCCCTCGATCGAATCGATGTCGGGCTTGTCCAGCTGCCCCAGGAACATACGGGCATAGGACGAGAGCGACTCCACAAAGCGTCTGTGTCCCTCGGCATAGATGGTATCAAATGCCAGCGAGGACTTGCCGGAGCCCGAAAGTCCCGTCAGAATTACCAGCTTATCACGTGGAATATCCACGTCAATATTTTTCAGATTATGAACCCGCACACCGCGAATTCGGATTTGTTCAGGCATAAAGATGATTACTCCTTCTTACGTCACTTAGAGCAGAACGCAAACAATTTATCGGTGGCGGCGCGGGGCGTCGATCTTGCCCTCCCGCAGCTTTTTGATCTCGTCGCGTAGGAATGCCGCCTGCTCGAATTCCAGCCGCCTTGCGGCATCCTTCATTTCCACAGTCATCCGGGCGATCAGCTTTTCCTTTTCCGTCGCGCTCAGCTTGCGCGTCTGCACGTCACCCTTGCGCTTTTTGCTACCCTTGTCCTCGGCAGCGATCTCAATGACGTCGCGCACGCCCTTGATGACGGTCTTGGGCACGATGCCGTTCGCTTCGTTGTAGGCGATCTGAATGGCACGGCGGCGCTCGGTTTCACTGATGGCGGCACGCATGGAGCGCGTGACCGTATCGGCGTACATAATGACCTTGCCCCCGGCGTTTCGGGCAGCGCGCCCGATCGTCTGAATGAGCGATCGCTCGGCACGGAGGAAGCCCTCCTTGTCGGCATCCAGGATCGCGACGAGGGATACCTCGGGAATGTCCAAGCCCTCGCGAAGCAGATTGATTCCGACCAGCACGTCAAACACACCAAGGCGAAGATCACGGATGATCTCCATGCGCTCGATGGTGTCGACGTTAAAGTGGATATAGCGCACACGGACGCCGTTTTCTCCCAGATATTCGGTCAGATCCTCCGCCATTTTCTTGGTCAGCGTCGTGACAAGCACTCTCTCCTGCTTCTCGACGCGCAGACGGATCTCGCCAAGCAGATCGTCGACCTGCCCCTCGATCGGTCGTACCTCGATGACGGGATCGGGAAGCCCCGTCGGACGGATGATCTGCTCCACCACCTGCTCGGCGTGCGCCTCCTCGTAATCTCCGGGCGTTGCGCTGACGAAGACCGTCTGATAGATGCTTTCCTCGAATTCCTCAAAGAACAGCGGACGGTTATCGTAGGCAGACGGCAAGCGAAAACCGTAATCCACCAGATTTTTCTTGCGCGCGGTATCGCCGCCGCTCATGCCCCGCACCTGCGGCACGGTGACGTGCGACTCGTCGATAAAGAGCAGATAATCCTCGGGAAAATAGTCCAGAAGCGTAAAGGGCGTTGAGCCCTCGGGGCGTCCTGCCAGCACGCGGGAATAGTTCTCCACGCCCGAGCAAAATCCGATCTCGCGGAGCATTTCCAGGTCGTATTTGACACGATCGCGGATGCGCTGCGCCTCGATCAGCTTGCCCTCGGATTCAAAATACGCCACACGCTCCAGCATCTCGCGCTCGATCTGAGAGAGTGCCGCCTCACGCTTTTCGTCCGAAACGGCATAGTGCGTGGCGGGATAGATGGCGGCGTGCGAAAGCAGACGCTTCAATTCACCCGTCACAATATTGATCTCCGAAATGCGGTCGATCTCATCCCCGAAAAACTCAACGCGCAGAGCGCTGTCACTCATGTTGGCGGGAATGACCTCCACCGTATCCCCATTGACACGGAAGCAGTCACGCGCAAGTGCCAGATCGTTGCGCTTGTAGCTGTTGGCAACCAGCTTGCGGATGAAAATATCGCGGCTCATCCGACTGCCCGGATGGATGGCAAGCACCAGACCCTGATATTCCTCGGGGTCACCGAGCGAGTAAATGCAGGATACCGAGGCAACAATGATAACGTCCCTGCGCTCAAACAGCGCGCAGGTCGCGCTGTGGCGAAGACGGTCGATCTCGTCGTTGATCAGCGCGTCCTTTTCGATATAAACGTCCTTGCCCGGAATATACGCCTCGGGCTGGTAATAGTCGTAGTAGGAAACGAAAAACTCCACCGCAGCGTCCGGGAAGAATTCCCGCATCTCGGAGCAGACCTGTGCCGCCAGCGTCTTGTTGGGCTCCAGGATCAGCGTGGGACGGTTCATCCGCGAGATGACGTTCGCCATCGTAAAGGTCTTACCGGAGCCGGTCACACCCAAGAGGGTTTGCGCCTTCATGCCCTCGGAAATTCCACGGCAAAGCGCATCGATCGCCTGCGGCTGGTCACCCGTCGGTGAATATTCACTTTTGAGCACGAATGGGCGATTTTCCATGACCGTTCCTTTCCGATCTCCGTCAATCTCTTGGCGATCCCTGTTTCTTTACCCTTTAGTATACCACATTCTTTTTTGGAAGTAAAGGATGAACACGAAAATTCTTCCCGTTTCCCGCATTTTTTGTCAAAAACCGAATCCTTATAACTTTTTTCAAAAAACTATGGAAATTCGTTTGAAAGTATGATATAATGGGATAATAATATATTTTATTATAGCCAACCCCTGTTTGAAAGGATCAAAAAATGCCCTCTTACATTGAAAAAGCCGAGCAGGCGACCCTGCCTGTCATCGCTCTGCGCGGAAGCATCGCCTTCCCCGCCATAGCCATTAATTTTGAAGTCAATACCGACCTGTTCTCCGCCGCCGCAAAGGCTGCGTCGGAGGGCGGCTCTCTGATATTCCTCACGGGATTTTCCGAGCTCGACGGGGAGGAGGTCAACGACGCCTTCCCCTACTACACCGTCGGAACGGTCGCAAAGATCAAGCAGATGATCCGCTCTCCCGAGGGACAGCTCCGCATCATTGCCGAAGGCATCGTCCGTGCCACCGTCACCCGCTTTTACAAGTGCCAGGATTACGTCGCGGCAGAGCTGGTCTGCAAAAAAATCTTCCTGCCCGATCACGGCGGCATCCGCGGAGAAGCCCTCAATCACGAGATGATGCGCGCGCTGCAGCACAACGCTCGCTTTCTGCCCGCATCCTCGGACGATCTGATCGATGCCGCAAAGCTCTTTCGCGATCCCGGCTCTCTTGCCGACTTTATCGCCGCCAACGTTCTGGTACGCAACCTCGACAAGCAGGCAATTCTGGAATGCTTCGATCCCCTGCAGCGCGGCGAGATCCTTCTGGATATGCTTCAGGAGGAGGCTGTGGTGCTGGAGGAGGAATCGGTCATCCGCCGCCGCGTCAACGCCCGCATGAACCGCAATCAGCGCGAATACTATCTGCGCGAGCAGATCAAGGTCATTCAGGAGGAGCTTGGCGAGGGATCGGAAACCGAGGAGTTTGATGCCCGCATCCGTGGGGCAAAGCTGCCGGCGGAGGTCGAGGCAAAGCTGCTCAAGGAGAACGACCGTCTGGCAAAGGTACCCTTCGGTGCTGCCGAGGCAACCGTCCTTGCCAATTACATTGACACTTGCCTGGACATCCCGTGGAACGAGATGACCAAGGATAAAACCAACTGCAAGACCGTTCAGCGCGTGCTGGATGCCGACCACTTCGGACTTGAGGAGGTCAAGGAGCGCATCGTGGAGTACGTTGCCGCAAAGCAGCTCAATCCCGAATTGCGCAACCAGATCCTCTGCCTTGTCGGCCCTCCCGGCGTGGGAAAGACCTCGATCGCATCCTCCATCGCGCGTGCCATGAACCGCAACTACGTGCGCATCTCCCTGGGAGGCGTGCGTGACGAGGCCGACATCAGAGGCCACCGCAAGACCTACATCGGCGCGATGCCCGGACGCATCATCACGGCGCTGACGCAGGCAAAATCCCGCAATCCCCTCATCCTCCTGGATGAGATCGATAAGCTGACGCACGACACCCACGGGGATCCGACCTCGGCACTGCTTGAGGTGCTGGACTCCGAGCAGAACAAGAGCTTCCGCGACCATTTCGTGGAGCTTCCCTTCGATCTTTCGGACTGTCTGTTCGTCGCAACCGCGAACTCACTCGAACGCATTCCCCGTCCGCTTCTGGACCGTATGGAGCTGATCGAGATCGGCACCTACACCAAGAGAGAAAAGCTTGCCATCGCAAAGGAGCACCTGCTGCCCAAGCAGCTCTCGCGCCACGGCCTTTCGCGCAAGACGCTGCGCATCACCGACGACGCCGTGATCGAGCTGATCGACTACTACACCAAGGAGGCGGGCGTGCGAGGACTGGAGCGCACTCTTGCATCTCTTTGCCGCAAGGCGGGCAAGCGCTTGCTTGTGGACGGCGTGAAGCGCGTCACGATCTCGGCAAAGGACGTCGCGTCCTATCTCGGTCCCCGTAAGCTGTTGCCCGAGATGACCGAGGCCTGCGATGAGGTGGGCTGCGTCAACGGTCTTGCCTACACCGAGCTTGGCGGAAGCCTGCTCAAGGTCGAGGTCGCGGTGCTTGAGGGCACGGGAAAGATCGAAACCACCGGTTCTCTTGGCGACGTCATGAAGGAATCCGCCAAGATCGCGGTCAGCGTCGTTCGCTCCGTCGCACTGGAATACGGCATTCCCACCGATTTCTACAAAACGAAGGATATTCACATCCACTTCCCCGAGGGCGCGATCCCGAAGGACGGTCCCTCCGCGGGCGTGACCATGGTAACCGCACTGATCAGTGCGCTCTCGGGAAGAGCCGTGCGCCGCGATATCGCCATGACGGGCGAGATCAGCCTGCGCGGCAAGGTCCTCCCCATCGGCGGACTCAAGGAAAAAACCATGGCGGCGTACAGCGCGGGAGTGGGGACCGTGCTCATCCCCGCAGACAATCTCCCCGATCTGGAAAAGATCGACGAAATGGCGAAAAACGGCTTGAAATTCATTCCCTGCCGTCACGTGTCCGAGGTTCTCAAGAACGCGTTGCTCCCCCCTCCCTCGGTACATAAAAGCGTCAAAAAAGGATCGGATCCCGTCAGCGCAGGACAATTCCAGCCCCCTTTAACACACACGTCCACGACGGGGCAGGTACGGGCAACCGAGCACAATCCATGACAAAAGGAGGTCGTACCGTGGCTCTCAATCTCAACAAAACCGAGCTGCGCATCAGCGCAGGACAGATCCGCCAATTCCCAAGGGATCCCATGGCGCAGGTCGCCTTTTCAGGACGCTCCAACGTTGGAAAAAGCTCCCTGATCAATTCCCTGCTTGGCAGAAAATCCCTGGCGCGCGTCAGCGCTGCACCCGGAAAAACCGTTACCATCAACTTTTACGACGTGGATAAGCAGCTCTTTCTGGTCGACCTCCCAGGCTACGGCTTTGCCAAAAGGCGGCGCGAGGAGCAGATCGAGTGGTCCAATCTGACCGACGGATATTTTACGCAAAACCCCAATCTCGATCGCTTGCGCCTGGTCGTTCAGCTCATTGACAGCCGTGTCGGTCCCACGGGCGACGACGCGATGATGCTGCAGTATCTGCGAGAAGCGGGACTTCCGTTCCTTGTGGTCGCCACCAAGAGCGATAAGCTCAACGCCACCGAGCGAAAAAAGTCCGAGGAGCTGCTGCGCTCCCATCCCGACATCCCGACCGACACGCCCATCCTCTTTTACTCCTCCCAAAAGGGAGAGGGACGGACGGAGCTGTGGAACCATATTTCAAAATACACCGAGCTCAAGCTCTGATCACAACGCGACACACATGCGTTGAGAAAGGATCCCCATGTTATTTTCCCTTTTGAACGGAGGCAACCCGAAGGAAGCGATCGCCTCCCTCCTGCTTGCCCTGCCTGTTATCTTCCTGGCTTTGAGCGTGCATGAAGTCGCGCACGGCTTTGTAGCGTGGAAATGCGGCGACAGTACCGCGTATAATTTAGGACGCCTGACGCTCAATCCCTTAAAGCACCTCGATCCCATGGGAACGCTCTGCATGCTGCTCGTAGGCTACGGCTGGGCAAAGCCCGTTCCCGTCAATACCCGAAACTTCCGCAATCCCAAGCGCGGGATGGCACTTACCGCCGCTGCGGGACCTGCCGCAAATCTTTTGATGGGGATTTTCGGCTCGGTGCTTGCGGGTGTCTTTCTGGCACTGATGAACTACACGCATCTGACCGATTCCCCCATTCTCTGGCAAAACGTCTGCACGTGGTCGTATATCCTGTTTAATCTGATGGGATATCTCAATTTCATGTATATGGCGTTCAATCTGATTCCCGTGCCTCCCTTTGACGGCTCGCGGATCGCACTCTTCTTTTTGCCCGAGAAGACCTATTTCAAGGTCATGCGCTACGAGCGTCAGATCATGATGGGCGTGCTGCTTACCCTTTTGGTGCTTTCCTACCTGCTTGATTTTTCCCCCTTCTCGTGGGTCGCAAGTAACCTTGCAAATCTGATCGAGGTTCCCATCGCAAAGGGAATTCTCTCCCTTATGTTCCCGAGCATCAATTTCGTCTGATACCAAATTCCAAAGAAAGGATCGACTCCTCCGACAATGGAAACGGTTACCTACCGCATCGAGCAATTCGAGGGTCCCTTGGATCTGTTGCTCTCCCTCATTCAAAAGAACAAAGTGAATATTGAGGATATCCCCATTGCCCTCATTTGCGACCAATATCTCGCCTACATCAAGGAGGCGCAGGATATGGATATGGAGCTGGCGGGCGAATTCATCGTCATGGCAAGCGAGCTGATGCTGATCAAGAGCCGTATGCTCCTGCCCCGCCCCGAGGACGAGGAGAAGGATCCCCGCCGTGAGCTTGCCGACGCCCTGTTGCGCTATCAGCAGGCAAAGCTTGCAACGGTCAAGATGGCACCGCTTTATCAGAAGTACAGCGGCAGAATGGTCAAGGACACCGACGAGATCACCGTGGATAAATCCTTCGTGACCGATCAGGACGTGACCTCCCTCTGCCTTGCCGTGCGCCGCATCATTGCCGCCAACGAAAGCCGTCCAAAGGCGGAAAAACAGGTCTTTGCTCCTATGATCGCGCGTCCCATCGTCCCCGTTGACGTCAAGATCGTGGGAATTCTTCACCACATGGAGAAAAAGCCGAAGCCCACGATGAAGGATCTGCTCTCGGACGCGGTCACGCTTCCCGACCTCATCGCGATCTTCCTCGGCATCCTGGAGCTCATCAAGGTCCGCAAGATCTTAATCGCGGAGGACGAGGATTCCTACACCGTCATTCACGACTCCACAACGCGCTTTGTCATCAACGACACGCCTCCCGACGAGGAGGAAGCTGAGAAGGTATACGTCCCCAACACAGACTCGGATGAGCCCATTCCGCTCTCCTCCAAGGCGGAGATGCACCGCGAGCAGCGTCGCATCCTGCGCGAGCGAAAGCTGGAGGAAAAGAAGCGTCTGCGCGCAGAGGAGCGCGCCCGCCGCGCGGAAGAACGCCGCCGCGCCAAGGAGGACGCATCGCAGCTGAGTGTGACCGACGAGCATGCGGACGACAGTGATCTGGAGGCAGAGGCAAAAATGGCACAGCTTCTTGACGAGCAGCTCTCGCTCGACGCCGAGGACATCATGGATGACATCGGTCTTGACATGCAGGAAATCATCCGCACGATGACAAAGAAAGCAAAAGAGCTTGAAAATCATTGATCCTTAGCACAACGATCGAAGCAGAAAGGATTTTGACACCGATATGGAAGATAAGAAAACGACTGTAACACTCGAGCCTCTTGCCACCGAGCAGGAGCGCTTCCAAGCCGTTGAGGCAATTCTCTTTGCCGCGGGACACCCCATGCGCTACGAAAAGATCGCAGAGGCGCTCGGATTGACCGCGAAAGAGGTAAAGAGCATCACCCGTCAGCTCGCAGAGCATCTGGAGCATGCCGACACCATTCACGGCATCCAGCTTCTCTGCTTCCCCACCACCTGCCAGCTTGCAACCAAGGAGCAGTACGCTCCCTATATCCGCGAGGCACTCGATATCCGCCGCGGCGGAAACCTGTCCGCCTCCTCCATGGAGGTCCTGGCAGTGGTCGCATACAATCAGCCCGTCACGCGCTCCTTTGTGGATCTGGTACGCGGTGTGGACAGCTCCTATGCCGTCAACTCCCTGCTTGATAAGGGACTGATCGAGGCGGCAGGACGCTTGGATGCTCCCGGACGCCCGATGCTCTACGTCACCACCGACAAGTTCTTACGCGTGTTCGGCATCCATTCTCTGGATGAGCTGCCCGAAACCGAGGCGTTGTCCGTTGCGGCATCACAGGTCGAGGAGGCAAGCACGGAGGAGGCGATCAAGGAGGAGGCCGCTCCTGCCGATTACGCACCCGCCAAGGACTCGGAGGAAACCGACGTCATCTACGAAGCCGGCGTCGAGGCACTCCCCGCATCTCAAAACGAAAATTCCGACCGTACCGAGGAGCTTTGATATGGACGTCTTTCTGACCGTCATGGCTGTGATCGTCGGTCTGATTTTGCTCCTGATCCCCCTTTTTCACTTTGGCAGAGTCACCCTGCGTATCGTGTGCCGTGATACCGTTCGGGTCACCGTATCGGTGCTTGGGATCCCCTTTACGCTCTTTTCCTCCAAGCAGAAAAGCAAGAAAAAGCGCCGAGGTCTTACCAACTGCCGCAACCCCGACCGCGTGCTTGCAAGGGAGAGGCGCAGACAGAGGCGGCTTGCCAGAAAAGCCGAGCGAAAGCGGCTTCGAGCCGAACGCAAAAAGCGAAAAAAGGGAGCGACAGCGAGCAAATCAACCGCGCCCGCACCAAACCTAAAAGAAAATCTGGAAATGGTCTTTGCCCTGATCCGCCGCTGTCACGCGGAGGCACAAGGACAGCTGCGACTCACCGTGCGCCGCTTGCATCTCTACGTTGCCACGGACGATGCCGCCAAGACCGCCATTCTCTACGGCGTGATCTCGCAAAGCCTTGCGTATCTCCTTGAGTGGATCGACGAGCATTTTGTGGAGGTCGTACAAAAGGAGAACAGCGTCGTATGTGTCGCGGACTTCGCCTCGCAGAAAACGCGCGCCGATATCGACATCCGCCTGTCCGTCCGTACAAAGGACGGCTTGCTCCTTGCGTGGAAGCTCTACTCCATCTTCTCCGAGGAGCAGAAGATCGCCGGAGATAAGGCACTGGCGCGACAGGACACCGATTCAAAAGCAAGTCATTAATCATTTCATATTTACGATACAGGAAAGGAAGAACCACTATGGGAACTGAATCTTCTATCAAGGACATCATCAACAATTCTCTGGATCAGATCCGCTCGATCGTGGACGCCAACACCGTCATGGGTACTCCCATCAATACCCCCAGCGGCACCACCATCATCCCCGTTTCCAAGCTGTCGATCGGCTTTGCCTCGGGCGGCCTTGACAACATTGGCAAGGAAAAGAACAAAAAGTTCGGCGGCGGTGGCGGAACGGGCGTTACGCTCGTGCCCCTCGGCATCATCACGGTGTCGCCCTTGGGTGCCGTTGATATGATCCCCATGACACAGGATAAATCCAGCCCCATCGAGCAGGTCACCGAGCTGCTTGAGAACGCGCCCGCCATTCTCGAGCGCTTCAAGAACGTGCTGGATAACGTCATGGATAAGGAAAAAGAGGATGACGAGGACGAAGCTCTTGCCGACGAGATCCCCGAGGAGCTGCAGGCAACCGTGGACGAGACCATTCTCTCTCACCTGACCGACAAGGAGCTCCGTCAGCTCCAGCGCATTCAGGAAAAGGCTGAGCGCAGAGCTGCCAAGAAATTGACCGACAATTAAGACGGCGCACATAAATATCGCTCCGGAAAAATATAAATGAAACAACCGTTGTATTTTTCCGGAGGGTATTATTATGTCAAAATGGCGTTCCTATCTTACGTGCTTGCTCGCACTCTGCTGCCTTCTTTCCGCACTCCCCTTCCATTCCTCAGGGCTTTCTTTGGCAGAGGACGCTCCCCTGCCCATGCCCTCGGTGTCCGCTCAGGCTGCGGTGCTGATGGAGGCGGAGAGCGGTATGCTGCTCTACGGGAAAAGTGCCGACACCCGAATGCCCATGGCAAGCACCACCAAGATTGCTTCGGCTCTCGTTGCCCTCGAGCTTGCCTCTCCGGATACCCGCATCAAGGTATCTCCCGAGGCTGTGGGCGTGGAGGGCTCGTCTATCTATCTCTCGCAGGGGGAGGAGCTCACCCTTGAGGAGCTTCTCTACGCGATGCTGTTGGAATCCGCGAACGACGCCGCTCTTGCCATCGCCATCGGTCTTTCGGGCAGCATGGAGGCGTTCGCAGAGCAAATGAATCGGAAAGCGACCGAGCTTGGACTGAAGGACACGCATTTTGTCAATCCGCACGGATTGGACCACGGGGAGCATTACACCACCGCGCGCGAGCTTGCGATCCTGACACGGGAGGCGATGCAGAATTCACTGTTCCGCGAGATCGTTTCCACCTCCCGCGCAAGCATCCCGAACGCTGAAACGGGCGGTGTCCGCACGCTCCTCAATCACAATAAGCTCCTGCACCTCTATCGCGACTGCATCGGGGTCAAAACGGGATTTACTAAAAAGAGTGGGCGGTGCTTGGTATCCGCCGCCGAGCGCGAGGGCGTGCTCCTGATTGCCGTCACGCTTTCCGCACCCGACGATTGGGACGATCACGCGTCGCTTCTTGATTACGGATTTTCCAATTACCGGACGCACCTTCTCTGCTCCGCGGAGGAATTTCAGATCCCGCTTCCCCTGGTGGGAGGGCAGGAGCAGTACGTCGTCGTAACCAATCCGGAGGGACTTTCCCGCACGCTTCCAAGGGATGTTCAGGCGATCACAAAGACCGTTTGCCTTCCCCGCTTTTCCTACGCTCCGATGCCTGCGGGAAAAACGGTTGGCAGCGTGTGCTTCTTTGCCGATACCAACGGCGACGGAACAAAGGAAAGCCTTGGCAGCGTGGAGCTCATCGCGTGCTATGAGGTAAAAAAAGCCCCCAAGAAAAAAGGCTTTTGGAATTGGCTGAAATCTCTGTTCGGCTTTTGACGGGTCCGAACGGATATCCATAAAAGCAAAACTCAAAAATGACAAGGAGGACGGCATGGCAGAAAAGATCCGATTGCAAAAATATTTTACCGATTGCGGCGTTCTTTCCCGCCGTGCGGCTGAGGTAGAGATCCTCGCAGGCCGCGTCCTTGTCAACGGACGGGTCGCAAGCCTTGGCGACAAGGTGGATGCAGACTCGGATATGGTAGAATACCGCGGCGTCCGCGTGCTTCCCAAGCAGGGCGCGGAGCATCGCTATATCATGCTGCACAAGCCGCGTGGATACGTTACCACGGCAAGCGACGAAAAAGGCAGAAAAACCGTGCTGGATCTTGTATCGGGCGTCGGCTGCCGCGTCTATCCCGTAGGGCGCCTTGATATGGACTCCGAGGGACTGTTGCTTCTGACCGACGACGGAGAGCTGACCAACCGGCTGACGCATCCAAGGCACACAATTCCCAAGATCTATCACGTCACAGTGTCGCCCGCTCCCACCAAGGAGCAGCTTTTGACGCTTGCCTCGCCTATGGTGATCGACGGCTACGCCCTGCAACCCGTCGGAGTGCGCACGTTGGACACCGACACACTGGAAATGACACTCTATGAGGGACGCAATCGGCAGATCCGAAAGATGTGCCGGGCGGTAGGACTGACGGTCAAGCGTCTGAGGCGCGTCGCGATCGGCGAGGTAACACTCTCCTCCCTTCCCGTTGGAAGGTGGCGGGAGCTGACCGCAGACGAGGTCGCATATTTATATGGAAGAAAAGAAACGGAAAAGGAATAGAAAGGATACCCATTATGCTGGAAGTATTACCCATTCAAACAAAAAAAGAGCAGGAACTGCTGTGCGCGCGCTGCGGCATTCCCTTTGACGCGGATCTGATGGCGTATCAGGCACTTGTGGACGGTGAGCTTCGTGGCATCTGCCAATTCACCATGGATACGACAGGCGGAAGGATCCTTCATTTTGCGCACATTCCGAACGGATATGAGTTCGAGCCCATGTTCGTCATGGGACGCGCAACGCTCAATTTTATCGATTTGTGCGGCGTGCACCGCGCCTATTTCGACGCGAAATACGACAACGAAACCCTGATCCGCGCGATCGGTTTTTCGAGCAATGCCGACGGCAGATTTGAGATGGATCTGACAAATTTCTTCAACGAGCCCTGCCAGCACTCCAAAAATTAATTTCTTTTTCTGCATAAAAACATCAAATTGGTAAAATTTACCAATCAAAAATGGAAATTTTTGGCAATTATTTCGCGCTTGTACCCCTTGCAAAAATTTCCAAAATATGGTAAAATATTCCTGTAAGAACCACAGTATTATTTTTTGGAGGAATATGGAACCATGGAATACACAACCAAAATTCTGATTGCCGATGAGAGCCCCGCAAACCGCGCCGCGATGAGAGAAGGTCTTTTGCGTGCAGGATACCGAAACTTAGAGGAGGCGGTCAACGGCGAGGAAACGCTGCTCAAGATCACGCGGATGCATCCCGACGTGGTGCTGATGGACATCTGGCTTTCCAAGCTGGACGGAATCGGTGTTCTGCGCAGCTGCGCGAGCTTGGATTGGGGACACGACACGCAACCCGCCTTTATCATCGTGTCGTCGGTATCCAATCAGAACATCTTCATTCAGGCAACCGAGGCGGGAGCGGATCTTTGCCTGCTCAAGCCCGTCAACATGAACAGCCTGTGCGAGCATATCCAGAGCATTGTCACCAAGAGAGGCCAGACTCAGGCGGTCAGCGCGATGCAGACCGAGCAAGCCCCTGACATTGAAACGCAGGTTACGCAGATCATTCATCAGATCGGTGTACCCGCGCACATCAAGGGCTATCAGTATCTGCGCACCGCGATCCTGCTCACGATCAAGGACAGCGACATCATCAATTCGGTCACAAAGGTTCTCTACCCCTCCGTCGCAAAGAAGTATTCCACCACGACCAGCCGTGTCGAGCGTGCGATCCGTCATGCGATCGAGGTCGCATGGGACAGAGGTGACGTGGATACGCTCAACGCCTATTTCGGTTATACCATCCAAAACAACAGAGGAAAGCCCACCAATTCCGAGTTCATCGCGATGATCGCGGATAATCTCCGATTGAAATATAAGATGTTTTAAAGAAAAAAATCCCCCACACATGGGGGATTTTTTTATCTCTGCTTGATAATCCATATAGCCTCCCTCCGAGAGGGAGGTGGCATTTTCGCAAGAAAATGACGGAAGGAGAGTGCGCAACCATGGATGAACACCTATTTTACAATGAAATGTAAAGCCTTCGTGCACGCAGACTCCTTCCACCGCCTTTCGGCGGTCCCCCTTCCTCCCGGAGGAAGGCTGAGATACGCTTAGCTCCCTGCAGATACCCAGAATCCCTGAAACGGGAAGCCGATCTCTCGGCTTCCCGCTTTTTTGATTTTGAATTTGCGATAGAATTTTTTAATTTTTCTTTACAAACGAAAAAAAGTATGGTAGAATGAAAGAGCCAAACAAACTTAATAAGAAAAAGCAGGTATATTTATCCGCAATGGATAGCTATGCTCTTTTTGTCGTACCCTAATTGATACGAACTTGGTAAAAATGTAAATTCCGTCAGGTTAGGGTACAAGGTATACTTGTCTTTTTCTTGAGTTTGTTTGGCGACAATTGGGGTTTGCGTTTTTCGGTGCGCTGACTTCGGTTGGCGCACTTTTTTATTTTCACCGAAGAAAAACGCAAAGCCAAACATAAGGAGAAAAGAAAACAATGAAGCAATTCTCAAAAATCATCACACTTTTGCTCTGTCTTGCCATGATGGCGGGCGCGCTCGTCGCATGCGAGCCCGGAGAAACCGGACCTCAAGGACCTCAGGGAATCCAAGGCGCGCAGGGTGAGCCCGGCGCCAACGGTAAAGACGGCATCGACGGTAAAGACGGCGTCGACGGAACCGATGGAAAAGACGGCAAAGACGGAATCATTCCGCTTAAGGGCAAGGTCATCGTCAACCTTGGCGACAGTATTTTTGGGAATTATCGCGGAGAGGACAGCGTATCGTCCTTCTTGGCAGAATACACGGGCGGGACGGTTTACAACTGCGCGTTTGGCGGCTGCCGTATGGCAAAGCACTCCATCGCCAATTTTGATGCATTCGGAATGTACCGGCTTGCCGATGCGATCGCGTCCGGAAATTTCTTGGTGCAAGAGCAAGCCATCGAGGCAGGAAAGGTAGCCGCAACGGAGGGGCAAGGCAAGCTCCCCGCCTACTTTGAAGCAACGCTTGCAACGTTGAAATCCATTGATTTTTCCAAGGTTGATATCATTACTATCGCATACGGCACAAACGATTTTACGGGCGGTATCGCATTGGAAAATGAGAGTGATCCTTACGATACCACCAAATTCGCAGGAGCGTTGCGATACAGCATCGAAACGATCCTTGAGGCGTTCCCCAACGTCCGCATTTTCGTATGCTCTCCCACCTATCGCTTCTGGATGGACGCCGACGGGAATTTTGTGGAAGGCAGCAATACCCGTACCCGTGCCGATGGAAAAAAGCTTACGGATTTTGTGGCAAAGAGCGGTGAGGTCGCAACGGAGTATCAGCTGACCTTTATCGATAACTATTACGCGCTTGGGATCAACAAATACAACAAAGCAACGTATTTCCCGGCAACCGACGGCACACACCTCAATCCCGCAGGGCGTGAGCTGCTCGCAAGGCACATCGCAGCAATGCTGTTTTGATCAAACGAAGATCCCCTAAACCTATCCAAAACGGGAAGCCGAGAGATCGGCTTCCCGTTTTTTGATTTTGAATTCAGAATACAATTTTTTCTATTTTGTATTTACAAACGAAAAAAAGTATGATAGAATGAAAGAGCCAAACAAAAACAAATAACGATATCATGGGTGAACTCTCTGTTTTTTTATAGGGGGCTTTTTGTCCATTTCTATTTTACGGCAGATGTTGAATTTAGCAAAAACGCAAATTCCGCAACTGCCGTGGGGAGTTATACCCATATCGTTGTTTTTGTTTGGCGACAATTGGAGTTTGCGTTTTTCGGTGCGCTGACTTCGGTTGGCGCACTTTTTTATTTTCACCGAAGAAAAACGCAAAGACATACAAAAGGAGAAAAGCAATGAAGACAGCATCAAAAATCGTAGCGGTCCTGCTCTGCCTTGCGATGACGGTGGGAGCGCTCGTCCCCTGCGTGTCCGCAACGGCAGACGTGACGGACGCACAGAATGACGTCCTTTCCGCACCGTTATCGCCCGTAGCGGAGCCCTTGGAGGAGGAAGAAATCCCCGATCCAGCGTTTGACCGTGACATGCTCAAGGTGACCTATCAGTTCAATGAGGACAAGAGCGCGATTCGTCTTGTCACCACTGTGGACGGATTGGAGTACGACGAGGTAGGGTTCGTTTTGACTCTTGGAGATCAGCGTGCAAGAATCCCCCTGAACGAGGTTTACAGCTCCATCCTCGGCGCGGGAGAAACCTACACCCCCGACATGGCGGGCGCTCCGACCTCAAAGTATTTCGCGCTGTTCAACGTTACGGATATCCCCACGGAGTTTACGCTGTTTGTCAAAGCATTCGTCACAACCGAGGGCGGCGATACGCATTATGGCGCAGTGCGTGAGATCAAAAAAGGAAGCGGCAATCTGACGTTTGATCCCAACGGCACCGCGAGCGGTCCTGTCGTATCTTGGAACGATCTGAATTGGAGCGGTGTTCCGACGCACGCACATCTCTTTGGCGAATGGATCACGGTCAAAGAACCCTCCACGACCGAGGAAGGCTTGATGGAAAGACGCTGTGCCTGCGGTGAGAAGGAAACGCAAGCAATTGCCAAAATTCCTGCACTGGAATACACCCCGAATGAAGATCAGCAAAGCTACTCCGTCACCGGCATCGGTGAGTGTCAGGACACCGATATCGTTATTCCCTCCACATACAAGGGACTGCCTGTGACGAGCATCGGCAGCCGAGCGTTCGACGGTTGCTCGAGTCTTACAAGTATCGTCATCCCGAATGGTATGACCGATATTGGAGTCTATGCGTTCTTTGGTTGCACAAGTCTTGCAAGTATCGTGATACCCAACAGTATAACAAACATCGGTGACGCTGCGTTCTCCGGTTGCACCAGTCTGAAAAAGGTGTTTATTACCGATTTGGAAGCATGGTGCAGAATTTCTTTTGCAGAAACCAGTGCTAACCCGCTTAGCAACGGTGCAGATCTGTATATCAACGACGTATTGGCAACCGATATTATCATCCCCGATGGGATTACCGGCATCGGAAATGCTGCGTTCTACTATTGTAAGAGTCTTAAGAGCATCGTCATCCCCGATAGCGTGACGAGCATCGGAAATGCAGCGTTCGAGTTTTGCACAAATCTTGTTAGCATCACGATCCCGAACAGTGTGACCGGCATTGGTCATTATGCGTTCTACAATTGCTTTGACCTTACAAGCATCGTTATCCCCGACAGCGTCACAAGCATCGGAAACAATGCGTTCAACGGCTGCTCGAGCCTGCAATACAACACGTACGATAACGGCTTATATCTTGGTAACGAAAAGAATCCTTACGTGATTTTCGTGGAAGCCTCCTCGACCTCTATTACCTCCTGCAACATTCACGAAAACACCAAATTCATTTATACTTCTGCGTTTGAGGGTTGTGAGAACCTTGCAAGCATCGTTATCCCGGGCAGCGTCACGAGCATCGGATCCCGAGCGTTCAAGGATTGCTCAAATCTGACGAGCATCATCATTCCGGATAGTGTGACAAGCATCGGCGGTTATGCGTTCTATAATTGCTCGAAATTGACCAATGTCACCATTGGCAACAGCGTGACGAGTATCGACCTTTATACGTTCTACAATTGCTCGAAATTGACCAATATCACCATCGGCAACAGCGTGACGAGCATCGGTGACTATGCATTCCACGGTTGCGGACTGACGGATATCGCGATCCCGGATGGCGTAACGAGCATCGGTGAGAAGGCGTTCTATAATTGCAGCAGCCTTACGAGCATCGTCATTCCCGACAGCGTCACAAGCATTGGAGGCTATGCGTTCTATCCTTGTTCGAGCCTGACCACCATCTACTGTGAAGCCGCATCCCAGCCGAGTGGATGGAACAACAACTGGAATGCTCTCAACCGTCCCGTCGTTTGGGGTTATACCGGCTGAGCGTTCAGGTAGTATTCCAATAATAACCATAACACAAAAACCACCGCCGCACCCGATGGGTGCGGCGGTGTGCTGTTTGTATCCAATTCCCTCGCTTACACCAACAAATACGACACGCCTGCCAGGGATGCGGTGGTATCTGCCATCGGGGCGCTGGGGAGCGCATTGCGGGTTGCGATCGCCTCGATGGGCTTGTGGTATCGCTTTGCCACGCTCCAGAGCGTATCCTCGCGCGAGGGGTAGCACACGGTATAGCTGCACGCCTTATGCGCGATCGCGTCGCCGAATAACGCCTCGGTCAGCATCTGCACGGTTTTCTCTCCCATCAGCGTCGCGCTGATCGCCACCTCGGCATCCGCGTGAATACGCTCTCCGTCCATGCGCACGCGGCAGGAAAGCACCGTAGGCGTCGCCTGATAATCGGTCACGGTAGCACCCTGCGGAAGATCATTTGCATATCGGAACGGGATCTCAAACTCCTGCGCGCTCACCTCGCCCTCGCAAAGCAGAACGGCATGACAGCGCAGACGCCCCGTCAGATACACCTTCCCTCTCTCCTGCTCCATTCCCGCAAGGATCGCCGTAGCACTTGCATCCCAGATGCTCTGGTTGGCGCGGATCCCCGCCTCCTCCAGCGTCATGGTCTGATTGACCGAGAAATTGCCGCCGATCGCAGAGATCGCCTGCGGAAGCGTAAAGCTTTCGATCCTTCCCTGACACTCTCTCTTGGTGGAGTACACGTCGCGGAGGAAGGAGATTTCCTCGTTCCTTTGCGCACGCGCCTGCAGGCGGAGCGTGACGTCGCACAGAAGCTTCCCCTCCTCGACCGTCACGCCAATGGCAGTGCAGATCCCGTGCGCCGTGCAATCGCAGTTGACCTCGGCACCGTCCACCGGGACCTCCTGCGAAAACGGAATGCGACGAAGCAGCGTCATCGGGCGCATGCCCTCGCCCTCCTCACTGACCAGGAGCTTCAGGCAGACCTCACCGCGGCAATTGACCACACCGCTGCCCGCGCTTGCCTCGGTCACAAAGATCTGCCCCTCGCTGGCAATCACGCGCAGATCGGTGTCGGGGAGGTCCATTGTGATCTCATCACCCAAGGAAATTCCATCTGACGTTCCAAGAAAGATCCTTGCCACCGTCGCGCTGCCGCGCAGAGCCTCCACGCCCTCGCTATCCTTAGGCAGGGCGTTCTCCATCTGCTGCACGCCCAGCATCCGCACCCGCGCGCGCAGTCGGCACTTAATACCAAGCTTTCGCGGGGCTGCGACTCTCCCCGTCACCATGTCGGGAGTGATCTGCACGTCGCAGACGATGCCCTCGCCGAGGTCGATCGCATTCGCCCCCTCCATCGGAACGGAAAAGCGGTATTCCCCACTCTCACTCAGCGAGTAGAGTGCTCCGTCGTTGCCTGCGTACAGCACGCAATAGTCCACGTTCCCCGAAAATTCCGCCTCGCCCGCGCCCAGATATTTGTCCGCGGGATGCACCGTCGCGCGCACACGCAAAAGCCGCTTGATCTCGGGCTGATAATCGGGCAAGGAAAGATCCTCCGAAAGATCCGCCGTCACCACACGGTCACAGATCGCAGTCTGCATCCGCACGCCGCCCGTTTCCTCTTTGATGTAGTTGTCCATATCGTTTGCTCCTTTATGCTTCAAATTTGCTACATTCTATGCAAATCGCACGCATAATAGAAGCAGGCATACAAAAATCCACCCTGCGCGCTTGTCACAGGGTGGATCTTTTTATACGGTTAAATCGCGTGAACGCCCAGGCTCTGATCGGCGTGCTCGGCGTCAATGCCGTATTTCTTTGCCTTGCGGAACTCGAAAAACTTCTTGCTCACCTCGGGGAAAAGCGCGTAGGACAGCACGTCCTCGTCCTGCTCCAGATAAGGTGCGATCTCCGCACGGAGCTGCTCGAGCTCAGGCTTCAGATCATCCGCGGGACGGTGCGTAATGGGCGCCTCGTCACCGATGATCTTCTTGATAAATTCGGGATCGATGGCAACGGGCGTCTTTCCGTAGTCGCCGTGCACGATGCCCTTGAATTCCTTGGTGACCGTCTTATAGCGCTCACCCAGGATGACGTTAAACACCGCCTGCGTTCCCACGATCTGGGAGGAGGGGGTGACCAACGGGGGATAGCCCACGTCAGCTCTGACGCGCGGAACCTCCTCCAAGACGTCGATCAGAGCGTCGGACTTCCCTGCCTGCGCCAGCTGGCTCATCAGGTTGGAGAGCATTCCGCCCGGAACCTGATACAGAAGCGCGTTGACGTCCACCTTGAGCGCCTTGGGGTTGAGCTGACCGCTTGCCAGATATTTTTCACGCAGAGGCGTAAAATACTTGGTGATCACGTCCAGCTTTGCAAGATCGATACCCGTATCGTACTCCGTCCCCTGCAGTGCTGCAACCATCGCCTCCGTGGGGGGCTGGGAGGTTCCCATCGCCATGGGCGAGATGGCGGTATCGATCACGTCGACACCCGCCTCGACTGCCTTGAGCAGCGTCATGGAAGCAAGTCCCGAGGTGTAGTGCGTGTGAAGCTGAATGGGAAGCTTGGTAGACGCCTTCAGCGTCTTGACCAACTCGTACGCGTCGTAGGGCTTGAGCAATCCTGCCATGTCCTTGATGCAGATCGAATCCGCTCCCATCTCCTCCAGCTGCTTTGCATATTTCGCGTAATACTCCAGCGTGTAGATGGGCCCTGTGGTATAGGAGAATGCCGCCTGGACGTGTCCGCCCTCTTTTTTGGTGGCGTCAATGGCGGTCTTTAAGTTTCTCGGGTCGTTGAGCGCATCAAAGATACGGAGGATATCGATCCCGTTGGCAATGGATTTCTGGACGAAATATTCCACCACGTCATCCGAATAATGGCGGTATCCCAGAATATTCTGACCGCGAAACAGCATCTGGAGCTTGGTGTTTTTGACCTGCGCGCGGATCTTGCGCAATCGCTCCCAGGGATCCTCGTTCAAAAAGCGCATGCAGGCGTCAAAGGTAGCGCCGCCCCATGCCTCCAGCGAGTGATATCCCACCTGATCCATCTGCGAAAGAATGGGGAGCATCTCCTCGGTGGTCATACGGGTCGCGATCAGGGATTGATGCGAGTCGCGAAGCACCGTTTCGGTAATTTTTACGTTCGACATTGTCTGTACTCCTATCTATCCAAGAGGCGGATCAGTTCAGCGTAATGAGCACGGCGTCGGTTGCGACCGATGCGCCCTGCGTCGCCTCGATCGAAGCAACGACACCGTCAGCAGGAGCAAGAATGTCATTTTCCATCTTCATTGCCTCCAGGACGCAGAGCACGTCGCCGGTCTTGACGGCATCTCCTACCTTGGCAATCACGCGGATGACCGTTCCGGGCATGGGAGCCTTGACGGCAACAGAGCCTGCCTTCCCGGAAGCGGCGGGTGCGGGGGCAGGAGCCGCTGCGGGAGCGGGTGCCGCTGCAGGCGCGGGTGCTGCTACGGGAGCAGGAGCAGCAACGGGAGCGGAGGGCACGGGCTGTGCGGTCGCGGCAACCTCCTCCACGGCAACTTCATATACAACACCATTGACGGTGACACGGTAATTTTTCATGACGATTTCCAAACCTTTCTTTTATTTTAGAATGATACTCACTGACTCTTACGGGAATTCTTTCCGACACGACGGAAGCTGACAACGCGGAAGCCGCTTGTCTTTCCCTCCTCCGCGCGGAGTGCGGAAATGGCGGCGATGATTGCCGCGACTACGGCACCGTCGTCAGCGGCAGCTGCAGGTGTCGCCTGTACCGTGGGTGCACGGTCGGAGGTGTCCTGCTTGGGGCTTTCCTGATGCGTTCCCCTCCAAAGAATCGCAAAGATGATGCAGGCGGCAAGAGCACCTGCACACGCGGCAATACCGACAGTCGGGAGATGTGCTCCCCAATCAACCGTCAAAAGCCCTGCTTGCGGAATCAAAACACTCATCATAGGAAACCTCCGCATCAAAGGGGAAGATTGCAATGCCGACGCTTGGCAGATTCCCCGTCGCGGCAGGTCAGCATATAGACTGCCGAAAGAATGTGCTGACGAAGCTCGCTTTGGCAGATCACGTCGTCAATGCTGCCGTCACACGCGGCTGCCGCGGGAGAAGCGTACGTGCTTTTCCATTCTTTCTCCAGATCCTCTCTGGAAACCTCCTGCGTGATGCGATCGTTCCAAAGGAAGGCAACCGCCGCCTGCGGTGCCATGGGGCTGATCTCGGCACTCTCCGTCGCATATACCGTATCCGCGCCAAGCGCCTTGGAGCCAAGCAGCGTAAACGCCGCACCGTATGCTCTTCCGACCACTGCGGTCACGCGCGCAGTCGTAGCACTTGCGTAAGACATCGCGAGCTTTGCAAGCTCGGAAGCAAGCGCAGCATCGCTCTCTCCTTCGATTCCGAGGCTATCAACGAGCGTAACGATCGGAACAGAATACGCATCGCACAGACGGATGAATCTTGCCGCCTTCTTAGCACCATCCGCGCTGATCGCGCCACCGTTGCAGGCAGGCTCGCTTGCGATGATACCGCAGGCAACACCGCCAAGGCGCGCAAAGCCCGTGATCAGCTCCTTGCCGAATCCGTCACCGACAGAAAGGAACGCGTTTGCGTCCGAAAGCTCCTCGACAAGAGCCCTTCCGCGAAGTCCGACTTTCGTCCCACGGTTGACGTCGTCGCTGATATCGCCGATCTCAACACCCTCTGACGCATTGGAGGGAAGAAGCGACACAAGAGCCGTTGCCTTTCTGTAGGCATCCGCCTCGCTCTCGGCAAGAATGGACGCAAGACCGTTTTCGTAGGTAGCCGTGCTGTCCGTTTCTTTGCCCAGCACGAAGGGCGCATTGACAAACCATTCGGACTGATCCTTGATCGTGATAACAAAATCAAACATTGCCGCAACCGTTGCCGCCATTCCCGCGCATACACCGCCGATGATGGCGATCTGCGGAATCACGCCCGAGGCGTCGGATACAGCCTTGAGGAGAGTTCCATAAGCGGAAAGCACCGAGGCTCCGTCGCAAACCGTGGCACCGATGCTGTCGAAGATCGCAATGACGGGTGCCTGATTTTTGATTGCCATAGCGTACAAGGCGGCAATCTTTTTTGCTTGCGGTGCGTCAAACGCGCCCTTTTTGCGATCGCTGTCCTGTGCGAAGGCATACACGAGCCTTCCGTCAATGGCGCCGTATCCGGACACAACGCCGGTCAGCGTCCCATCCGCGCGTTTGATATACGCGCCCGTTTCCACAAAGGTGCCGGCGTCAAAGAGAACCGAGATTCTTTCGATGCCGACCGTCCTGCATTTTTCCATAAAGAAATCCTCCGTCATTGCTTCTTTTGTGGGTGGAAAACCGCGTGGATCTTTAAAAATCCCCATCCTACCCCATTTTACTAAATTATATCACATGATCCCTGAAAAATCAATGCGTCACACACTCTTTTTCAAAAAAAACGCACCTTTTTTGCATGCAAGGCATAAAAAAGCGTCCGTGATGAAATCCATCACGGACGCTGCCCGATCGGGCTTAATGCCCTACACTGCCATCGGAATCCTGACCGCTCGGAGAGATATCCTCCCCATCGGTTGCATCCAGGCTCTTCTCGGACTCCTGTTTCTCATTCTGCTTTGCAAGCTCCTCCTGCTCCTTTTGACGGAGCTCGTTTTCCTGCTTGCTCTTTTCTGCCTTGTCTGCTGCAATCGCCTCCAGCTCCTCGACGGTTGCGCCGTCCTTCATAGCGGCTACAAACTGATCCTCGTCCATGCTCTCATGCGTCAGAAGATACTCTGCAACAAAGCGGAGCTTCTCGGTATTTTCCGAGAGGATCTCCTTGGCTCTTGCATACATCTCGGCGATGATACGCTGGATCTCCTCATCAATTGCGGCAGAGGTCTTTTCGGAATAGTCCTTGCCCGTTCCATAATCGCGGCCGAGGAAGACCTCGGAATGTCCCGATCCGTACAGAACCGTACCAAGCCGCTCGCTCATACCGTAGCGCGTAACCATCTTGCGCGCGGTTTCGGTTGCCTGCTGAATGTCACCCGAAGCGCCGGTGGAAATATCATCCAGAATCAGCTCCTCCGCGACACGTCCGCCAAGCGTCATGCAGATATTATCCAGCATTCCGCCGCGCGTGCCGTAGTGAATATCCTCCTCGGGACGGGAAACCGTCACGCCGCCGGCTCTGCCTGCGGGGATGATGGTGATCAGCTTGATGGGATCGGTATGCTTGCAGAAGTAGGACACCACTGCGTGTCCCGCCTCGTGGTAAGCGGTGAGCTTGTTTTCCTTTTCGGAACGGATGCGCGACTTTTTCTGAGGTCCGAGCAGGGTCTTCATATAAGCCGCCTCGACGTCCTCCATACCGATGAGTGTCTTGTTCTTCTTTGCGGCAAGCAGCGCTGCCTCGTTGAGCAGATTTGCAAGGTCCGCACCGGTAAAGCCGATGGTAGACTGCGCGATCTTACGGAAGTCCACGCTCTCCTCCAAGGGCTTGTTGCGCGCGTGTACCTTCAGGATCTCCTCGCGTCCCTTCATATCGGGATAGTTGACGGTAACCTGACGGTCAAAGCGTCCGGGACGGAGCAATGCGGGATCCAGAATATCGGGGCGGTTGGTTGCCGCGATGACGATGATGCCGTCATGCGAGCCAAAGCCGTCCATCTCGACGAGCAGCTGGTTCAGAGTCTGCTCGCGTTCGTCGTGTCCGCCGCCAAGACCCGCGCCTCTGTGGCGTCCTACGGCATCGATCTCATCGATAAAGACGATGGAAGCGGTGGATTTGCGCGCGGTTTCAAACAGATCGCGCACGCGCGATGCACCGACACCGACGTACATCTCTACGAAATCCGAACCGGAAATGGAGTAGAACGGGACACCCGCCTCGCCTGCCACTGCCTTTGCAAGCAGGGTCTTACCGGTACCGGGAGGGCCCACGAGCAATACGCCGTGGGGGATCTTTGCGCCAAGTCTTGTGAATTTGGAAGGATCCTTGAGGAACTCCACGATCTCGACAAGCTCCTCCTTCTCCTCGTCCGCACCCGCGACGTCGCGGAAAAGAACCTTGCTCTTATCGTTGGCAGAGGGCGTTTTGACACGTGCCTTGCCAAAGGAATTGAACTTACCCGCACCACCCTTGGCGTTGAACTGACGGAAGAAAATGATATAGATCACGACCAACGCGATCAAAATCAAAATCCAGGGCAGAAGACTGAGCCACCACGGATATTCCGTCGCGGGCTCAACGTCGTAGAACACGATCTGTCCCGCATCTATGCCCGCCTGGATCTTCTCGTCAAAGAATGCATGGAAATTGTCGATATCCGCGATCTGATAGATCTTTTGCTGACCGACACCGTCTATCACGACGTCCAGAACAAGCTCGTGCTCCTGCGTGATGAAGACCTTTACGACTTGCCCATGTCTGAAATAGGAGTCGATTGTCGCGTAATCCTCTTTTACCTGCTCTGCCCCGCCCGAAAAGAGCGTGGAAAGAACAAAAATGATCAGTCCCAAAACGACTGCGTAAAACAGAATTTCGCTGATGAAACTGCGTTTTTTCATTGGTTCCTCCGTCCAAGGTTTATTTTCGTTCAAGCTTACCGAGATAAGCTGTCAATTGCTTTCTGATTTGTCAGGCAGGATCCGAAGCTCCAGAAGCTCCTCCCCCGTAACAGCTGCGCCATCCCGCACACCGATCATGGGCGCCCAGAGAATTCCGTCCCCGTCGCACAAAAGCGGCATCCGCTCCCGCAGGGAAAGCGGGATCTTCTTTGCGCTATACAGCTTGCGCAATTTGCGGTGCATTCCGCCAAGGAGGATCATATCCCCCGCCTTGCGCGAACGCCAGAACACGTTCTTCATCATAGCAGATGGAATACACAGATTGATAGCGTTTTCCGTTGACAAATTGTAAATTTTTGCGTTTTTGTCGCATTTGGTGACAAGAACGCGGATATCGCTCTGCGGAACCTGCCACTCCCCCACGGATACGGGGATCGAATACGAAATCGCCTCGCGCAATTCCCTTCGCAAGGCATACACATGTCCCTGCTCGATTCGAAGCGACGCCCCGCCGGTGAGCGTGACCTCTGCCCTGCGCTCCTCCGCCGTCAGCAAATTCCAGACCGTGAGCATTTGCAAGGAAGAAACCGAAAGCTGCAAGCGCTCCTCGACCCACAGGGCAATGACACGCTTGGCGATGGCGGGATGCAACGACAGCAGCTCCTTTGTCAAAAGGAACTCTCTCGTATCCCGCCTTTGCAAAAAATCCCTTGCCATAGAGCGCAAAAGCGCCTCGTCCTCCCGCAAGGAAGCGCTCAACGCGGTCGTTCTTTGCTGCAAGTTGGGAAACAGCTCGCACAGCACCGGCGTCACGTCGTGACGGATGCGGTTGCGCGCACAGCTCCGATCGGCGTTGGTGCTATCCTCTACGGAAGGGATCCCGTGCAGATCGGCATAGTGTAAAAGCTCCCCACGCGTCACCTCCAGAAGCGGGCGTACCAAAACCCCCGTGCCGAAGTCACGAACGGGAGCGATCCCCCCAAGACCTGCCGGCCCGCATCCGCGTGACAGACGGAACAGCACCGTTTCGAGCTGATCGTCGGCATGATGGGCAGTCACTAAGATCGGAATCCCCTCCGCCTTCATCAGATCCGCAAAATAGGCGTATCTGACGTTTCTCGCTTCTTCCTCAAGGGTCGTTTTATGCCTCTTGGCAAGACTTGGAACGTCGGCGTCCAGAATGTGAATGGGCAAACGGTATTCCGCGGCAACGCGCGCACAGAATGCGCGGTCGCGCAGTGCCTCCTCCCCGCGGATGCCGTGGTTGACGTGCGCGAGGATGAGGGGAAACTGATATCTCTTGGCATCCTCTGCCAAAAGATGTAACAGACACATCGAATCCACGCCGCCCGAGAGCGCCAACAGAACGCCCTCACCCGGTACTTTTCCCGCAAGGGCGTGCGGCAAGCGGTAAGGCAGCCTCAGATCATGCTCCTTTGGCATTATCTTGCCTCCTGCTCCCGATCGATGGTAATAAACTTGGTAAACTTACCGCTCCAGCCCATATTGACAGTGCCCGTAGAGCCGTGGCGGTTTTTGGCAATGATGACCTCTGCGATGCTGGTATCCTGGTTGGCACCCTCATCGGTTTTATAGTATTCGCTGCGGTAGAGGAAAATAACCGTATCGGCGTCCTGCTCGATCGCACCCGAATCACGAAGGTCGGAAAGCTGAGGCTTGTTGCCCTGGCGTTGCTCGGGAGCACGGGAGAGCTGCGCGCAGCAAATGATCGGAACGGAAAGCTCCTTTGCCATGATCTTAAGCGAGCGGGAGATCTCGGAAACCTCCTGTACGCGGTTTTCCTTATGTCCGTCGCCCTGCATAAGACCCAGGTAGTCGATGACGACCAGACCCAGATTCTTGACACGGCGAAGCTTTGCCTTCATCGCGGTTACGGTCATTCCCGACGTGTCGTCGATCAAAATTTCGCATCCCGCAAGCTGCCCCGCTGCAACCGCCAGCTTTTCCCATTCGTCGGGCTTGAGCGCGCCCGTACGCATCGCATAGCTATCGATCAACGCCTCGCTCGAAAGCATACGGTTGACCAGCTGATCCGCAGACATCTCAAGGGAGAAGATGCAGACCGTTTTTTTGGTTTGCTTTGCAACGTTTGTGGCAAGGTTGAGCGCAAACGAGGTCTTACCCATACCGGGACGTGCGCCGACAAGCACCAGATCGCTCTTTCCGAGTCCCGCCAGCACGCGGTCAAGGCCCGAAAAGCCCGTGGGCGTTCCCGCGGTAGCCTCCTTATTGGTATTGAGCTCGTGCAAATGCTCGTAAACGCCGCCAAGCACCTCGCGGATGTGCAAAAAGTTCTTGGTATCGCGTCCTTGTGCGATATTGAAGATCAGATTCTCGGCGTGGTCAAGAATGCTTGTGACCGCCTCCTGCTCGGAGTACGCAGCCTCGGAGATCTCGGAGCATGCCGCGATCAGCTGTCGCAGAACGCTCTTTTCCTTGACGATCTTGGCATAATCCTTGACGTTGAGCGCATCGGGAACAGCCGCGGTCAGGGTGCGGATGTAGTCCTCGCCTCCCGACTTGCTGTAAATGCCCTTGACCACGAGCGTGTCGATCAGCGTGACCACGTCGATCTCGCGGTTGGTCAGAAAGAGCTCGCGCATCGCAAGATAGATCTGCTTATGCTCCGTCAAATAAAAATCCTCTGCCGACAAAAGATCGGCAACCTCGTTCAATGCCGCGGGATCAATCAGAACAGAACCCAGCAGGGACTGCTCCGCGGGCATGGAGAACGGGAGCTTTTTCATCAATTCGTCTTGCATATCAAATCCTTACTTTTCGCAAACCAAAACGTTGATCGCGCCGGTGACCTCGGTGTAGAGCTTGACCTCTACCTCGAAGCGTCCGTAGGTCTTGATGGCGTCGTTCAGCACGAGCTTTCTCTTGTCGATCACGATGCCGTGCTGTGCCTGCAAATGCTCTACGATATCCTTGGTGGTGACGGAGCCGTAAAGTCTTCCGTCAGCGCCGCTGGTTGCGGGAACCTTTACCAAGAGGGACTTGAGCTTTTCCGCAAGCTCCTGCGCCTCGCGACGCTCGGTTTCAATGCGATATGCCTTTGCCTCTGCCTTCACCTTGACGTCGTTGAGGGACTGCGCGTCAGCGAGCTTTGCGAGCTTGCGAGGGATCAAAAAGTTCTTGCCGTATCCGTCGGATACCTCGATCACTTCGTTCTTTTTGCCCTGTCCCTTGACGTCTGCAAGTAAAATCACTTTCATAGTATTGTCTCCGTTTTCTTTTATCAGTTATCGTCTGCCGACACCCAATCCTTGGGAGCCGACTTATTTGTTTTCCTCGTAATCGTTGTCGAGGTAATCGTCCAGAACGGTCTTGAGCTGTACGCAAGCCGCCTCCAGGGAGGTGTGCGTCAGGCGCGCGCCCGCCATATCGTAGTGACCGCCGCCACCTAAGCGCTGCATGATGATCTGAACGTTGATCTTATCGCGCGAGCGAGCCGAAATGGTAACGGTATTCTCTGCGCGAAGAAGCGCGAAGGACGCCTCGATGCCGTCAATGGTCATCAGCTTATCCGCCGCCTTCGCGACCGCGATATTATCACTTTCCGTCGCGGCGTGATCGACACTCAGCCAGGTCAGCGCGACCTTATCGCGGTAGGTACGGGTACGGCTGTCGATATCGCACGCCGTAAAGAGGTTGGACATGCTCTCGGTAAAGAAATTGCGAATGGCATTCGCGTGTGCACCCCTTTGATAGAGGTACTGCACCGCCGAGAAGGTCTGCATACCCGCGCCCTGCGTAAAGTTCTTGGTATCCAGCATCATGCCCGCCAGCATCAGGTTCGCCTCCTCCTTGAGCAGGCGCGTGCGGTAGGGGCTGAACTCCAGCATTTCGCTGACCAGCTCACTCGCAGCCGCGACCGCGGGACGGATATAGGTCATCAGAGGCTTGAATTCATAGGGCTGGTCCTGACGGCGATGGTGGTCGATGATGACCACGTTCTTGACGCATTTGAGCAGGCGGGGCGTTTCCGTATTGAATACGTTGTTGACGTCGCTCATGATCAGAAGCGTATCCGAGCGCACGGCATCCATCGCGGTATCTCCGCTGATGAACATTGAGCGATACTCGGGAATTCCCGCAAGCAGATCGTAGCACATGCGGAAGTTGGCGTGATCGCGGTTGATGACAACGCGGATCTTGGAGGCATCCCCACGCGCACAAATGGCAAGTCTTGCAAGACCGACGCAGGAGCCGATGGAATCGTAGTCGGGAGAACGGTGTCCCATGATCAGCACGTTGCCCGCCTCACGAATCAGATGGCAAAGATGCTCGGAGTTGACACGGGAGGTAATGGTGGAGGAGCCGTACATGGTATTGATGCGTCCTCCGTAAGGCGTGATGGACTTCCCGTCGTTGACAACGACCTGGTCACCACCCTTTTGCAAAGCAATATCCAGCGCATCGCTTGCGGCACGCTCTTTATCCTCAAAGCTTCCCTGAATGGCTCCGACACCCATGGAGATGGTGACCGGGAAGCTGTTATCTCCCAGCTTGACGCTGCGGATGGTATCCAGAATCTGAAATTTGTTGTCGATGCAGGTCTGAAGCGCGGAGTGCGTAAAGACCAACAGATACTTTTCACGCTCATATTCCTGAAGCATGCCGTTAAAGCTTTGTGCCCACTCCTTGAGCTTGCCCTCGATCTCACTGACCGCCGTGCTGTAGCTGACACGGATATACTGTGCAAGCTCCTGAAGGCTGTCGATGACGATATAAGCAACGATCGGTTCTTCCTCTTGCTTTTTCTTGCGGATGCTCTGCAGCTCGGTCACGTCCTCAAAGACAACGAAGTAGTACTCCTTGCCGCGGGAACGCATGGTATAGCATTTCAGCTCATACTGCTTGCCGTCGATCTCGGTACGCATGGGCTGCGTATTGTCGATCGGCACGCCGTCCTCGGTCACGGTAATATCCTTGACCTGTGCACCGTTTTGCGCATAGGCAACGATCTCGCGCATGGGGATCTTGCAAAAGCTGCTGACGGCGATATTGCAAAGAGGAGAGCGAAGCTGCAGAATATCCTGCAGAGCACCGCTGGCGATCTTCACGATGCCGTCCGCATTGATGATCGCATACGGCACGTCCACCACGTAGCGGAACATATCGCTGACCTCGGTGGTCATCAGATCCGCCGCGTCATTCGCCAACGTAATGCGGTGATAACGCGCAAGGTATGCCCACAGCGTGATCCCGACTACCAAAACGTAAATGCCGCCAAGAGCGGTTTCATAGATCCAGAGCTGTTCTCTCGGAACAAGGTAAGACACCGCAACCGCCGCAAGCAAAACAACAAGTCCGACGACGGAGCACAGGATCAGCGGTGTCCGCAGATCGGTTCGAAACATGGATTTTGGGTTTCTTGGCATAGTCAATTTCTCCTTGCTTTTCGAAAAGTCTATTTTCGGGAAGGGTTATTCCATGGGGTCTTCCCCATTGTGATCGTCGCCGCCCTCAGACACCGTTCGTGCCATTTTTTCGCGAACTGCGTATATCAGCGCTTCGTAAGCGCCAAAGAAAGCAAGCATGGAAAAGGTATTCACACCCAAGCAACAAATCGCAGAGGCGATCAGGAGCAAAAGGAACAGTCTGGCGCCTCCACGCGCCGGATGAAGAATGGCGCCGATGCTTTGTGCTCCCACCACGCAAAAGGCGGGCAAAAGCATCAGATAAAAATTCCCGATGACCGCAACGGCAAAGCTGTTGCCCGAGGCGAACAGGTTGATCAGAAACGCGATCATAAACAGGATCGCCGACGTAGGACTCATGATAAACTTCAGTGACTGCGGAGTTACGACGGCTTCCATGCCCGTACCGGCGTATTGGTATGCCAGCAGGAATTGCGCCGCGTATGCCGGAATGCTGCACAGCAGCACGGCAATTCCGGGAAGAAGATTGAACAAGGACGCGGTCAGATCCACAAAGAAGGCATCCGAAAGCACGCTTCTGACCGTTTGCTCCATCTGCGCCAGGCGTCCCGCGGCATCGTCCGTTCCTTCCATCAGCGTAGGCATGGTGCGGATGAACTCCTCACGCACCGCGATCAGGAATGCGGTAAGCTCCTCCCTGATATACGCAAGACATTGAGCAAGCTCGACTCCCATATCCGACGCCATGCGTCCCAGGACGATCCACAGGATCAATCCAAGTGGGATCAGAAATCCGATCAGCGTCATGATCACCGCGACCGTGCGCGAAAGCGCCTTACGCGTGGCAATGGCAAGGAGCAGGCCGGACGGAATACATACCAGTGTAAGCAGTGCGGGCTCCGTATCACGCAGGATCACTCGCGCGATCCCAAAGGCCACTACAAACGGAAGCACCGCAAGGTAAGGACTTTTGCACAGCGTGATCAGATACGCAAAGCATCCCGTTCCCACCACCAGAGCAAAAAGCAACGCGCTGACGGAAAGACCCGAGAAAAATGCGGAGGGAATCACCGCCAGAAGCAAAAGGGCGATCACAGCCCTTGGCTTGCGGACCGCGTAAACGATATAGGAGAACACTGCCGCGAGCAGGACGGGGGGAACCCAGTCGTAAAAGCAAAACGGAATGCAAAGCGCGCAAAGCAGCAGCATCAGCATTGCAAGCGCGATATCCTCCCCCTTCGGGCTTGGAAGCGAATCCCGATCCTTCCACGGATTTTCAAGCTTTTCAGAATCGCTCATACCGGCATCCTCCTTTCCTTGGTACATAACTATCCTATTGTAACAGTATACCACAACTTTTGTCCGTTGTAAATACTTCCTCCAATATTTTATTATATTTTTATATATTTTTCACCCGAAAAACGCGATTTCAACACTCCGGCAACACAAAAAAGCACGCAAAGCGAAAAACGCCTTGCGTGCTGCTTGATCAAACGGACCGTCAGTCGATATCCTGATAGATCTTTTCGGGTGGGACATCCAGAAGCTCGGGATTTTCCACACACCGCTTGATGATCTTGAACGCCGATGCGTAATAGTATCCGTCGCAGATGCGTTCGTCGGTCACCGCCTTCATCTCGATGTACTTACGCGTCACGGTGTTTCCGTCCCTGTCGGTCGTTACGTCCGAGCGACGTCCGCCGTAAGCAAGAAAGACGGGAAGGTTCCCGAAGTTGTAAATGTGATGATAGATCGGGCGGATTCCAAGAGAGCCCATGCTGGTAATGATCATGGTCCCATGGAAGGGGCTGAGCCACAGAAGCTTCTTGGGGAGCAAGCCGAAGTAGTCCAGGAAATTGAGGAACTTGACCGTCCAACGGCAAAGGAGTCCCGGAATGATGGAAAGTGCCTTGTTCAGCTTATCGAACGAGGACTTCTCCTCGGGCTGGGATTGGACCGCCGTGATTGCGGCATTGAACTTTTCGTAGACGTCGTCCACCGTATCGGACGGGTGGAGCAACACCTTGATGATGGTATCGGGTGAATCCAAGGCAAGCGTCTTTTTGATCGCCATGACGACCTGGATCTCCTCGCCGCGGGAGTAGATCTTCTGTCCGCTGACAAATCGGTTCAGCGCGGGTCTTTGTGAGATAGCGCGTACGTATGCTGCAACCATGATATGCAAAAATCCGAAATTGGTTTTGCCGGCCTTGACCTTTTCTCTGCAGAACTTATCGGTCTTGGTGATATCAAAACGGTCGGCATAGGTGTTGCATGCGTCGCATCGCTGGGGCATGACGTAGGGCATGAACTTGTTCATGGGATTGATGGTACGGAGCTTGTATCCGTCCGAACGGTCCCCAAAGCGACGGCGGCGTTTTTTGGGAGTCACGTTCTTTTTCTGCTCATCGGCAGGCGCTGCATTCTCCGTAGGTGCGGGGGAGGACGCCTCAGGGGTTCCCTTCTGCTCCTCCTGCTGTAGCTGCTCTGTCATTGGTTTTCTCCTTTTTTCGAATATTGTCGACTTCGCAAAAGACATCTTATTATACCCAAAAGTTTTCAAAAAATCAATAGTTTTTTTAAAATTTACGTTTTTCGATTGCAAAAACGCATTTTTCATTGTATAATATCAGGCAGAGAACCAACCGATCGTTTGATTTTGAAGCACATGGGGGATCGTATGAAACACGTTGATATTTATACCGACGGCGCATGCCGCGGCAATCCCGGACACGGGGGCTGGGGCGCCATTTTGGTCTTTCGCGGAAAGGAAAAGGAGCTCTTTGGAGGTGAGGCGATGACCACCAACAACCGTATGGAGCTCAGCGCCGCCATCGAAGCACTCGAAGCACTTAAGGAGCCCTGCGAGGTCACCCTGACCTCGGACTCCAAGTATCTGACCGACGCCATCCAAAAGGGCTGGGCAAGATCCTGGCAGGCAAACGGTTGGAAAAAGGCAGACCGCTCCCACGCGCTCAACACCGATCTTTGGGAGCGCCTGCTCGCGCTTCTGGAGATCCACAAGGTGGAATTCGTCTGGGTCAAGGGACACGACGGTCACCCCTACAACGAGCGCTGTGACAAGCTCGCAACCGCTTTTGCGGATCGCTTCGCGGACAAGAATCCTACGGATACCGCTCCTTGAAAGGACGCACCCCGATTGTGGAAAATTACACTTTTTGCAATATATGATAGCATTTTTCTCTATTTACTTTGCTGTTTTTTGAGATATAATGGGGGTGTTGAAGGATCTCCCCTCCCCTATTACCGTTCGATCCTTTGACCATGCAATCAGAAAAGGAGCATTCGATCATGATGAAAATTGCCGTCACAACGTATTCCTTCTATCAATACCTTTCCAAGGGCAAGATGACCCAGATGGATACCATTAAGGTAGCCAAGGAGCTCGGCTTTGAAGCCATCGATTTCAACGACCTCAAGCCCTGCAAGGATCCGACGCTCGAGCAGCAGCTGGAGTACGCAAAGCTCCTGCGCGCAGAGGCGGAAAAATATGATCTTCCGATCAACTCCTACACGGTCGGAGCGGATCTGTTCCGTCTGACGCAAAAGGAAAGCGCCGACGAGGTTGCGCGCCTGAAGGGGCAGGTCGACGTTGCCGTCGCACTCGGGGCAAAGCTGATGCGCCACGACATCTGCCACCGCGAAAAGCACAGTAACGGCAAGGTCATCAGCTTTGGAAAAATGCTCCCCACCATTGCGGACAACGCGCGCCAAATCACCGAATACGCCGCATCCAAGGGAATCCCCACCTGCACCGAGAACCACGGCTATGTCGGTCAGGACAGTGATCGCTTGGAAACGCTTTATAACACCGTCAACCACGAAAACTACGGCATTCTGCTTGACGTCGGTAATTTCTCCTGCATCGGTGAGGATTCCGTACACGGTGTTTCCCGTCTTGCAAGCTATGCAATTCATGTTCACGCAAAGGATTTCAAGATCTATCCGTACGGTGCAACACTCCCCGAGGGGGTAGTGGCGTTCCCTACCCGCTGCGCGAATATGATCGAGGGCTGCATCATCGGTGAGGGTGACGTTCCCGTAAAGCAGTGTCTTGCCATTCTCAAGCGTGCCGGATATGACGGCTACGTTACCATCGAGTACGAAGGCAGAGAGGACTGTATCGAGGGACTGAAGGCAAGCTATAAAAACCTCAAGGCAATGATCGAGGAGCTTGGATAATACAAGCCTGTCAACATGAAAAGCGCCGCCGCAGAGTGATTCTGCGGCGGCGTTTTTATGCGTTTATCTGACCTTTTTGATGTCGTCACGGTTGGAGCGCGCGACGATGTAATGCGGACGCTTTTGCGCCTCCTGATAGGTTTTTGCAATGTAGCTTCCCATAATTCCAAGGCAAACGAGCTGAATTCCGCCCATCAGGACCGAAACGCAGACAGGCCACGCCCAGGACGCGATCGGTGTTCCGAATGCCAGCAAAAGGAGGCAAACGATGAGAGCTACGGAGGCGCCCGCCGTCAGGGGAAGCCCCAGCCACATCGCGATCCGAAGCGGCACGTGTGAGAAGTTGATGATTCCCTCAATGGCGTAGCTGAACAGATTCCAGAAGCTCCACTTGGTCTCTCCCGCAACGCGTTCGATGTTCTCGTAAGGCAGCCACAGCGTGCGGAAGCCTACCCAACCGAAAATGCCCTTGGAAAAGCGGTTGTACTCGGTCATCTCGGCGATGGTATCCACCATATTCCGCTTCATCAGGCGGAAGTCGCGCGCGCCGTCCTGAATATCGGCATCCGAGATCTTATTGATCAGCTTATAAAACATTCTTGCAAACCAGCTGCGGATGGGAGGCTCGCCCTTGCGGCTGACGCGTCTGGTTGCAACGGTATCGTATTCCCCACTCTCCAAGAGCTCCAGCATCTGAGGCAGCATGGAGGGCGGATCCTGCAGGTCTGCGTCCATGACCGCGACGTAATCGCCGCGCACGTTGCAAAAGCCCGCATACATAGCAGACTCCTTGCCAAAATTACGGGAAAACGAGAGATACGTCACGTGCGGATCCTTCTCGGCAAGATCACGGAGCACCTGAAGCGTTGCATCCTTCGAGCCGTCGTCCACAAACAAAAGCTCATAGTCCCGCCCCATCTCGGTCAGCACCTTGGTTGCTTCCTCGTAAAAGAACGGAAGCGCACTTTCCTCGTTATAGCAAGGAACGATAATGGATATCATCATAATAAGACTCCTTTCTCTGCCTGCGCGCAGGACGTCTGTCCCTTCCCTCGGCGCCGACGCGGGCGGCGTCTGCGCGCTTTGAGGGAGGTTTCTTTTGCATCACGTTTTTTTGCGGCATCCTGTACCTGCATCTCTCCTAGGCATTCGGGGTATGCTATCGCCATCATTTCGGCATCGACGTGCTTTGCCTCACAGATCGCCTTTAGCAAAAGCATCGTCGTCACGGCATCTCCGTCACTGCGATGCGCATGGAGCGCAACACCGTCGCACCAAGCCGCAAAGCATCCGCCAAGTCCGTGCGCGTCCCTGTGCTCCTCCATCCTGCGGCACAGCTTTTCAACGTCCATAAAGCGGTAGGTCAGAACGGGCAGGCCGTATCGCTCACACGCCCGGCGCAGAGCTCGGTTATCGTTGGAAACCGAAAAGCCCACCGCCAGATCGACGCTTTCAAACAGTGCCTTAAGATGCTCGTAGCGATCGGAGAAATTGGGAGCTGCTTCGATCTGCTCCATGGGATACGCCAGAATATGTTCCTTTACGTAGTCGTTCCAGGTGGATTCGGGATTGATGAGTAGATCGCGCGATTCCTCGAGCACACAGAATTCCTCATCGGTCACCACGTATCCAAACGAGAAAACAGAGCCCGGAACCTTTCCGTCCGCAAACTCCATATCAAAAAACAAAATTCTCATGCAACGTCCTTTCTACACGGAGAAGTTCTTGCCAAAAAGCCAAAGAAACACGCACATGACGACCAGTCCCAGCCAGTTGACCGCCCAGAAATACCAGTGCCGCGTCTTGTGGCGGAAGAAATACATTCCAAGCAGTGCCCCGACCGAGCCTCCGAAAAAGCCGACGGAAAGGAGCACGGATTCGGGGATGCGCCACTTTCCCTTGACGGCGCGCCTTTTGTCAACGCCGTACAAAATGAGCGCGACGAGTGACAGTATTCCAAACAGAGCGAGCAGCAGCTTCATTTCTTACACGTCCAAGCAGCCGTACGCCGCTCTTTCCCTTCCTGATCTCTTTCTCTTATTATAGCAGAACCCCCCCAAAAAAGCAAGAGTTTTTTTCAGATGCCAAAAAAGCGTACGGCTTTTACGAAAAAAATTCGCTTCTACCGACAAAAAATGAAAAAAGCTATTGCAATCAAACGGAATTTATGATATCCTAATAATACCCTGTGGGGGTATCTGCTTTTTTGAGTAAAAGGAGAATGAATATGAAAGAACACACCTGCTGTCAACCGACAGCGACACGCAAAACGCTGCGGGATGACGAAGCAAAAACGAAGCTCATCAACCGTCTTGCGCGCATTGAGGGACAGATCCGCGGCATCCGCAAGATGATCGAGGAGGACGCCTATTGCACCGACGTGCTGACACAATCCGCTGCGGCGGGTGCGGCGCTTGCCTCCTTTAACCGCGAGCTTCTGGACGCGCATCTGCACGGATGCGTGGCAAGAGATCTGCGCGCGGGCGAGGATTCCTCACTTGAGGAGCTGCTCCCCATCCTGCAAAAACTGATCAAATGAGGAAATGCGTATGAAATATGAAGTCACGGGCATGTCCTGCGCGGCATGCGCAGCACACGTACAAAAGGCGGTGGAGGGGTTGGAGGGCGTGTCCTCCTGCTCGGTCAATCTGCTGACCAATTCCATGCAGGTAGAGGGCACGGCATCCTCGGACGAGATCGTCGGCGCCGTTCAAAAGGCAGGCTACGGAGCATCGCCGATCTTAGAGAACGGCACTCCCAAAAAGCCCGAAAAGCCGGACGAGGATCGCGCGTCAAGGGCGTTGCTGTGGAGATTTTTACTCTCCATCGGATTCCTTCTTGCGCTGATGTACCTTTCCATGGGATACAGCATGTGGGGATTTCCTCTCCCAAGGATCCTCACGCAGAATCCGCTTGCCATCGCGCTGATCCAGATGCTTCTTTCGCTTGCGGTGCTCATCATCAATCAAGCGTTATTTATCAACGGTGTCAAGGGAATTCTGCGGCGCGCGCCCAATATGGATACGCTCGTATCGCTCGGCTCGCTTGCCGCGTTCGGGTATAGCACAGCGCTCCTTTTTTCCATGACCGATGCCGCCGTTCATCACCCCGAAACGCTTGCGCACACCCTGCACGGACTCTATTTTGAAGCCGCCGCCATGATCGTAGCGCTCATTACGCTCGGCAAGTGGCTCGAATCGCTCGCCAAGGGCAAAACCACCTCGGCCTTGCGTGATCTTGCGGAGCTTGCCCCTAAGACCGCAACCGTTTTGCGCGACGGTCGGGAGCAAGAGATCCCTATTGAGGAGATCCGCGTCGGAGATATCTTTTTTGTGCGTCCGGGCGAGCGGATCCCTACGGACGGAGCTGTCCTTGAGGGCAATGCCGCGGTCGATGAATCGGCACTCACGGGCGAGAGCATCCCCGTGGATAAATCGATGGGTGACGCGGTCTTTGCCGCCACCGTCAACCAAAACGGCTTCCTTCGCTGTCAGGCGACGCGCGTAGGACAGGACACCACGCTTGCCCAAATTATCAAGCTTGTCAGCGACACGGGTGCTACCAAGGCACCGATTGCAAAGCTCGCCGACAAGGTCGCGGGTGTGTTCGTGCCCGCAGTGCTTGCCATCGCCACGCTGACCGCCGTGATCTGGGGCTTTGTCAGCCGCGATTTCGGCTTTTCCTTGGCGCGCGGCATCTCGGTGCTGGTCATCAGCTGTCCGTGCGCACTGGGGCTTGCCACACCCGTTGCCATCATGGTGGGAAGCGGACGAAGCGCCAAATGCGGAATTCTGTTCAAAACCGCGCTTTCCTTGGAGCTTGCGGGAAGGGTCGGGATCGTAGCACTTGATAAAACGGGTACGGTCACCAAGGGTGAGCCCACCGTCACCGACGTGCTTCCCCTCTCCCCCTGCGACGCGCAAACACTTTTACAAATCGCATATTCCTTGGAGGAAAACAGCGAGCATCCCCTATCCGTTGCGATCCGATCGCATGCGCGCGACTTGGGTCTGAGCCCCGCTCCCGTTTCGGAATTTGAGGTTGTCCCCGGAAAAGGCCTTACGGCAAAGCTGGACGGATGTACCGTCATAGGCGGTAACGCCGCATATCTTTCCCAAGCAGTTTCCATACCCTCAACCCTTCAAGCAGAGGCAGACAGACTTTCCGAGAGCGGAAAAACACCGCTGTATTTTGCAAAGGGCGATACCCTGCTCGGCATCATCGCGGTTGCCGACACGATCAAGGAGGATAGCCGCGAGGCGATCCGCGAGCTTTCGGACATGGGCATTCACACCGTGCTCCTGACGGGCGACAACCAACGGAGCGCAGACGCGGTCGGCCAAAAGGTCGGCGTGGACGAGGTCATCGCGGGCGTGCTTCCCGATCAGAAGGAAGCGGTGATTCGCTCCCTGCAAGCCAACGGTCGCGTTGCAATGGTGGGCGACGGCATCAACGACGCTCCCGCCCTGGTGCGTGCGGACGTCGGCATCGCGATCGGTGCGGGCACGGATATTGCCATCGACGCCGCGGACGTCGTGCTGATGCACGGAAATCTGCGCGACGCCGTCGCAACGCTCCGACTCGGAAAGGCAACGCTTCGTACCATCCGACAAAATCTGTTCTGGGCATTCTGCTACAACGTGATCGGAATTCCTCTGGCAGCAGGGGCGTTTATCCCTCTGTTGAACTGGGAAATGAACCCGATGTTCGGCGCCGCCGCCATGAGCGTTTCCAGCGTTCTGGTAGTGGGAAATGCCCTGCGCCTGAACCTTTTTGACCCCTATCGCGCAACGAAACGAAAAGCAAAACAAGCTTTTGAAAAATCAAATACAGTACAGGAGATACCTACTATGAAAAAGACCATCAGAATCGAAGGCATGATGTGCATGCATTGCGAGGCATCCGTCAAAAAAGCACTTGAGGCCCTTCCGCAGGTAGAGAGTGCCGTGGCGAACCATGAAACGGGCGTAGCAGAGGTTACGCTTCTCTCCCCGATCGACGACAAGACCTTAAAGGAAACCGTCGAGGCAAAGGACTACACCGTGCTCGAAATTCAATAACAAAAAAGGCTGTTGCCCCTGTGGGCAACAGCCTTTTTGCTTTATGCATTCAATTCGCCAAGATAGTACTTTTTCTTGCCGCGACGGATGACAAGATACTTGCCGCCAAGGCAGACGTCGGCATTCACGACGGCATCGGTGCCCGAAATGGGGTCGCCGTTGAGCGTCAGAGAGCCGTTGGAGATGAACTCACGCGCCTCACGCTTGGAGGAGCAGATGCCCGCACCCACCAGAACGTCCATGATCGAGCCACCCTCGGTGGTAAAATGAGGAACGTCCTTCAGTCCTGCCAAAAGATCCGACACGGGGATCTCCTTGATCTTGCCCGCGAACAGAAGCTCGCTGATGTGCAAAGCGGACTCGTATGCGCCCTCGCCGTGCAGATCGTTCAGGATCTCCTGTGCCAGACGCTTTTGCGCCAGACGCTTCTCGGGGGCGGCGGTGTGCTCTGCCTCGATCGCCTCGATCTCCTCACGGGAGAGGAATGTCAATCTCTTGAGATACGGAATGACCATGCTGTCCTCGGAGTTGAGCAGGAACTGATACAGCTCGTAGGAGCTGGTCTTGTTCTTATCCAGCCAGACGGCGTTCCCCTCACTCTTACCGAACTTGTTGCCGTGCGAGTCGGTCACCAGAGGCATCGTAAAGGCGTATACCTCATCTCCCGTGGTCTTGCGGATCAGCTCAATACCCGTGGTGATGTTGCCCCACTGGTCGGAGCCCGCAACCTGCAGATCCACTCCGCGATTCTCATGCAAATACTTGAAATCCAAGCCCTGAATGAGCATGTAGGAAAACTCTGCGTAAGAGATACCGCTTTCCATCTGACGGCGGATCAGATCCTTGGAGAGCATGTAGCCGACGTTGATATATTTTCCGTAATCGCGGAAGAATTCAACAACGTTGATGTCCTTGACCCAATCGTAGTTGTTGACGACCTCATATGGGAAGATCGACTGCAGCTGGCGCTTAAGGCACTCAAAGTTGTGAAGCACCTCATCGCGATCGGAAAGCTTGCGCTCTACCGTGCCGCGCGGATCTCCGATCAGTCCCGTCGCAACGCCGACGAGAAGCAGCGGATGATGTCCTGCGTTGGCAAGACGGCGGGTAATCAAAAAGGAGGAATAATGTCCTAAGTGAAGGCTGTCTGCCGTAGGGTCTGTGCCAATATAAAAGGTCAAGCCTCCTTCGTTGAGCTTGTCGATGAGCTTAGGATCGGAAATATCCTGAATCAGACCTCTCCATTTCAAATCCTCGTAGAGTGTCATATCATGTCCTCCTGTGTTTTCTGTGATATCCTATAGATTATACCACGGTTTTCTCGGTTCGTCAATATTTTTTGAAAAAAAGCTATGAACATACAAAGGAAAAACAGAGGTTTTTCAAAAATATCCCTTGACAAATTGATAAAAGAATGATATAATGTTGCAGTGCGCAAGAGGACGTTCTCTTGATCAGCATATTCACGAGGTGTGGCTCAGCTTGGTATGAGCGCATCCTCGCTTCGCTCGGCATTCGGGACGTAGAGATCGCCCTTCCCCACCGAGCGAGAACCAATTTCATAATCGAGGTGTGGCTCAGCTTGGTAGTGAGCACGCAAAAACGATTGCGTATCGTTTTTGCACAGCGATCAGCCCCAAGCAAGGAGTTGAAGGAGTGAGCCAGCGAACGACGCGCAACGACTATGCGACGGCGCGTTCAGCCCTCGGGGCGCTCGTGACTCGCTTTGCGGGTACATGAGCAATTTAAAATTTATATACATCGAGGTGTGGCTCAGCTTGGTAGAGCGCTACGTTCGGGACTCAATCACCGTTCTCGGCGTATAATTTTCGAGAAGAGCCGAAAACCCTTGAAAACACTGACTTTTTCGGCTCTCCCGAATGTCGAAAAATCATCAAATCTTCGGTCTGACCACATGTTTGACCACTTACAAAAAAATACCGTTTTACACCAATCGGGGTGTGGCTCAGCTTGGTAGAGCGCTTGCTTCGGGAGCAAGAAGTCGCAAGTTCAAATCTTGTCACTCCGACCATTTTTAGTGCTATATGCACAAAAAATCAGTCCATT
>JAFVXH010000008.1 GCA_017501225.1 Clostridia bacterium | reverse complement strand
TCGAGATCTACGACACGAATGGAGTGCGTAAGGTAAAATATAACTACGATGCTTGGGGCAACTGCACGGTTTCAAGTCAGACTACGGACGCAGTTCTTGCGCGCGTGAATCCCATTCGTTACAGGGGATACTATTACGATGTAGGTACCGGACTGTATTACCTCAACGCGAGATACTACAATCCCCAGTGGCGTAGATTCATTTCGCCCGACAGCACGGAATATATTGATCCTGAAGCCGTCAATGGCCTGAATCGGTATGTCTATTGTGGGAATAATCCGGTGATACATAAACAAGGCTCTATTAAACCGGATAAATCAATTGCCATTTCTCCCATTCCGAGAGTATCTGCTACAAGTAGAGCCCAAATTGGAGAATATCAAATAGCCAACCCATTGGCGGCACCAAAGTTAAGCAACATGAATATATTTGGCTACGAGTGGAGAACTTCAAGGGGTTGGAACGATTGCACCATCTCTAATCCCTTTATTAGAATCGGCATTTCGTCTTACAAAACTTATACGCAGGGGTCCTCGGGAATATTGTATGCTTTTGCCGGTAGTACATCTGAAATAATGAACCTATTTGGAGCAACATACTACGCCGGGATTGGAATAAATCTATTCGATATTGTAGGTGTAGAGATTCAACTTGAAATGCTTGGTATTGGTGCTCAAGTTAGTATAGGTAACTTTATCATCGGCGCTAACATAAATGTCCTTGGGGCTACCTCCATCACAATTGGTCGAGATGTAGATCTGGGTAATGGTTGGACCAGAACAGACGCAGTAACAATAGGCATAAACACCGGCCTATTAGCCACTGCCATTTTGTGGCTTTATAAACTAAGCATGACGGGAGATCCAAGCCCTATTCCTATTTCATAACCAATTTAGAAAGGAATCAGAGAAAATATGAAAAACCTCAAAAGAGTCGGAAATATATTTTTTTGGATTACTTTAGGCACTCCAATACTCTCGTTTGCTTTAGCAAGTAGGATTGGTGAGTCAGAAATATTTGGAGTTGCAGGCATAGTGAGGTATTCCTGGATAATGTGGTTATTTATTCCCATTGGAATTGTATCAATCTTAATTGGTATGAAACTAAAAAACAGTAATCAAAAATATAAGAAGAATTTTATTGTTGCATTCATCTGCCTACCTTTAATCATAATTTTTGGTTCGTATAGGTTCATTTTCAGCACTATTTCATACGATACCAATAAAGTCATCCAAATTGAGGAGGAGATAAAAATTGAACTCCCACATTCAATAAAAATCGCAACAATCGAATTTGATTCATATTATGTGAGCTATTTGAAAATCGTGGATAAAGATAGTAAAATAACCTTTGAAAACGAACTTGAAAAAAATGACTTGTGGCAAAAAAAATTAAGCTATGAAATCAAAGGACTGCTCCCACCAGATATTCAATGTGAAATTGAACCTTTTGAGCATTTCATATTCTACGATACAAGAAACCAAAAATACAATAGCCTCCCCTCAACTCAAGAGCACAACTTTATATTTATTGCATATGATGACGAAACACAAAGGTTAGTCATACTGGACACTGTAAAAGCCAGTTAATCTCTCTTTAGACAATTCTCATTTGAAAATTTTCTAAAGATTCCAGAGAAAACAGTTGCTATTTGCGCCTCACGGGCGTCGCTTCGGCGGCGCCCTTGAGGCAAGCTCCACTCCGTGAGTGCAGTCGGCAGTGCTGCGACAAGAGCGGTCGTTCTTCCCTCCTTCCCGCCCTCCAAGACCTATACGTTCACCTACAATGCGCACGGTCAGCGCGTGGGCAGTCACTATTCCTACGATCCCGGCACCGGAACGCCTTCCTCCATCGCGACGGGCGAGGTGACTGAGAGCAGCAAGGCATTTACCTACGACAACCTTGGCAGACTCGTCACCGAAACGACCACCGAAACACTCTACGGCACCGGCTCTGCCACCTCGGAAATCGTGTTCCTTTACGATCAGAATACGATCATCGGCATGCGCCACACATCGTCGCTGAACGGCACCAATACCTACTATTTCCGTCGCAATCTGCAGGGTGATGTTGTCGAGATCTACGACACGAATGGAGTGCGTAAGGTAAAATATAACTACGATGCTTGGGGTAATTGTACCATCGCCAGCCAAACGACGGATGCAGTTCTTGCTCGTGTCAACCCGATTCGCTATCGTGGCTATTATTACGACGCAGGCACGGGGCTTTACTGCCTCAATGCAAGATACTACAATCCTCAGTGGCGTAGATTCATCTCTCCCGACAGCACGGAATATATTGATCCTGAATCCGTCAATGGACTGAATCGGTATGTCTATTGCGGGAACAATCCAGTTACTCGTATCGATCCTTTAGGTCATGACTGGTGGAATCCTTTTACATGGAATTGGGATGGAATGTTCAATTCTATCGGCAATGCAGTTTCCACGGCAGGTCAATGGTTGAATGATAATGTCATAAGTCCAGTAGGTAATTTTTTGGCAAATAACTGGGACATCATTGTAGGAGTTACTGCAACCGCTTGCATTGCTGCATTTAGCATAGCTACTTTTGGGATTGGCACTGTCGCACTGGGGATTGCAGTGGGAGCAATGGTTGGAACTGGATTCGGGGCATTAAATGCTTATATGAATGGGGATTCTATATCATATGGTGCTCTTTCCGGCGCAATTGTTGGGGCATTGAGCGGAATTGGTGGTCCTGGAATCAAAGGAGTTCTTTTGGCGGGTTTGGCTTCTGCGTTAGGCGCTAGTACCACATCTCTCATTGGCGATCGTGTGAACAATAGACCGCGTGATTTTAAAGCCGCCGGAATATCTGCACTAACTGCAGGGATTTTTAGTGGACTCGGAAATGGCTTTGGCAATTTTTTGGCAAGTGCCGGCCGTGAATTTGCTATACAAATCGCTGCAAATTCTATGGGAGCTTTTTATTTTAGTTCTTACATTTTTGTGGCTGATATGATTGTAAAAGCAGCAACAAGGGGGTAAATATGCAAAAAAAGATGTATTATTTCTCGTTTTTACAAACTGTGTTTTTTGGTATTTTAGTTTTTGCTGCAGATATTACTTTAATACTCCTTCTTTTAGCAAATGTTTTACCGGCTCTGCTAGTTACTTTATCTCTTTGTCTTACTCTTTGGGGAACATGGGACTTGTTCCATACCGACTTTTTCACGCCCGTCTATATAAGCAAAACAAAAATCAAGTTTAAAGGACAAGAATATTCTTGGGATGATATTAGAATCACCGCATATCCTGAAGGACAACGCTCCTTTTATTATTCATACGTGTTATATTTCGGATTGCAACCTTCCTACACCAAAGATTTATTGAAAAAAAACAAAATATGTCAAGTGTATCTAAACGAAAAAATCTCGATATGATTTTGCCCTACTACACCAACCGATTCTTTATCGCCGACCATCCAAGTAACCCCGGACAGACGCAAACCATAAAAGCTCCTCCAAAAATAAAAGCAAAGATTGAGTCGCACAATAGCAAAATTGCAAACCGTTCCTCATAAAATGACTGTTATAGTTTGTAACCGAAATATTATATCTGCTTTTCTCCACCAGACCGCTTCGGCGGCACCCTTTTGGGGCAAGCTCCACTCCGTGAGTGCAGTCGGCAGTGCTGCGACAAGAGCCGTCGTTCTTCCCTCTTTCCCGCCCTCCAAGACCTATACGTTCACCTACAATGCGCACGGTCAGCGCGTGGGAAGTCATTATTCCTACGACTCCGGAACCGGAACGCCCTCCTCTATTGCAACGGGCGAGGTGACTGAGAGCAGCAAGGCATTCACCTACGACAACCTTGGCAGATTGGTCACCGAAACGACCACCGAAACGCTGTACGGCACCGGCTCTGCCACCTCGGAGATCGTGTTCCTTTACGATCAGAATACGATCATCGGCATGCGCTACACATCGTCGCTGAACGGCACCAATACCTACTATTTCCGTCGCAATCTGCAGGGTGACGTCATCGAAATCTATGATACCGCCGGAAATCGTAAGGTAAAATACAATTACGATGCTTGGGGCAATTGTACCATCGCCAGCCAAACGACGGACGCAGTTCTTGCACGTGTGAATCCCATTCGGTATCGCGGCTACTACTACGATACAGGCACGGGGCTTTACTATCTGAATGCCAGATACTACAATCCTCAGTGGCGTAGATTCATTTCGCCTGATAGCACGGAATATGTTGATCCCGAAGCCGTCAACGGACTGAATCGATATGCGTACTGTAACAACGATCCCGTAAACTACGCAGACCCGAGTGGACATAGCGTAACCCTTATTTTACTGGGAGCCTTTATCTTTGGAGGTGCAATCGGCGCCGCTACAAGCTTCACGACTCAATTGGTTCAAAATAAAACCGTCAATTGGGGCCTCGTGCTTAGTGATGCAATATTTGGTGGAATCGACGGTTTGCTTGCTGCCAGCGGATTCGGCATACTAACCTCTGCTTTCTTGGGGGCATCACTTAATATGCTACAAACTGCAGCGAGTTCGGCAATTCTGGGCGAAAACATTACTACCGTTGATGTTTTCACATCTTTGGTATTAGGTGCCGGCGGCGCGTTTATCCCTAACGCCGGAATTAATGCAAAACAAATTTCGGGAAAATGGAGCACCTTCGCGCGGCAAATCAACAACGCAGTAAGCACACAAAGGAAATTGCTATACAAAGCAAGAAGACGTGAATTGATGAAACACACTCTCTTCAACGGAGCAAATTATGCCGGATCAACTATAGGTTCATCCGTGATTTCTGACAAAATCTCCCAACAAGTAAGGTGGTATTATGGATGCTAAAATATTTATGCTATACAGAATATTTGCCATTCTTGATGTCGTATTGATTATCAAGAGGATATTGCTTGTTCGCAAGGTATCAAAAAACACGGCATACTATGCTTCTCATCTATTTTGTCTTTTGGTGTTTTTAGTTATCATACTGACTTTCGGCTTTATAGTTATGGAATTCCCCACTGATAGTGGAAGATCGTTCTACAACACACCGTTCTCTGATCAAATCTTAGGGCCTGCCATAATGTTATATGTTTTTATCATTTATATCTGCGCATCACTTGGCCTATTTATTGTTTCAAGGAAATATGCAACGTATAATATTGTTTATAACAAGAAAGTCAGACGTAAAAAGCAAACTGTAAACCTTGAGGAATCATATATTATTCTCCACAAGATGTTCGGGGATAAAAAAATATTCGTCAGAGATATTGTTGTCGAAGAAAGCTGTTACTACATGATCGATGGCCCGAAATCCAAGCTTTTTCCAAATGCTTCCATTTACGGCATCAAGGAATATATGATACTAAAGTTGACAAACGGGCAAAGGATAAAAATACAAAACAACGACCTCATATTAGAAGGCGAAGGCTGTGCATTGCTCGATCTGACAAAAGCATTAGACATTGAAAGGCGGAATCGGCGATAGAATTGTACCGTTTTTGCGCCCGCCCTCCAAGACCTATACCTTTACCTATAACGCATTTGGTCAAAGAGTTGGTAGCCACTATTCCTACGATCCCGGCACCGGAACGCCCTCCTCTATCGCAACGGGCGAGGTGACTGAGAGCGGCAAGATATCATATGCGATGCCCTGTGGGGCAAAAAAAACAATCAGGAGTACGGGCAGTTTGCCCGTACTCCTTTTGTTGATCGTATATTACCTTGTCAGTCCTTACTCAAAGAACTTTTCAAAGGTGTGATTGTATCCTGCGATTCTGATCGAAACAGCGCTCGACAGGTTGCTCTTGGAGCCCTCGTAATAGAACGTGCAGGAGGAGCTTTCATTCACCACTCCACCGGGATGCGTGATCGTTCTGACTTCGTCGCAGATATAAACCGTATAACCGGATGCGGTGTACGTAATACCGCCGACAAAGGAGGTGGTTCCGTAAACGTAGATCTTGCTCAGAGGAGAGCGCTGGAAGCCGTCATTCAGCGGCTTGAGGCTGTTGAGGCGAACGCTTCCGTCGTAAGCGAACTCGGTCAGCTGATCCAGGCACTGATATCCCATCTGCGAGAAGGAGCTCATTGCAGAGGCGGGAATTGCCAATTTGGTAAAGCGCGCCATGTAGAAGGCGTTGTATCCGATCTCGGTTACCGTGTTCGGGATGACCATCGTATCAAGTCCCACTCTTTCAAACGCATACTCTCCGATGCGGAGAAGACCTGTGGGCAGCGTCAGGGAGGACAGACTCTCGCACATCATAAAGCAACCGTCAGGAAGCTCCTCCAAAGAGCCGCCGAAGGTGACAGACGAGAGGGCGGTATTCTCACGGAAGACCTCCTTGCCCAGCGTCTTGACGCTTGCAGGAATATACAACCCGCTCAGATAGGGATTTGCAGCCATAAAGACCACAGTCTCTACGCCCTCGGGGATCATGTAAATCGATGCTTGCTTGCTCATGGGGAAATAATACAGGATCTTTCCGCCATCGGCGAAGATGACACCGCCAACGATGGAATAATAGCCGTTCTCTGCCACCTCGAACGTCTCAACGACGCTCAGATTGAGGAAGTCGAAGTGATCCTTAAGTCCCATATCGGTAAGGCTTGCGGGAAGGATCAGCTTGGTAATGGTATATCCCTTATTCTTTTGGAAGAAGTCCTCGACAAGCGTCGTCGTGCCCTCGTTGATGGTCAGGATCACCTGTGCGGGAACCTTGGGATTGCTTGCATTGAAATAGGAGAGGAAGGTCTTGCTGCCGGGCAGGGACAGATGCGTCAGAGCCGTACAGCCATCCAGCACATTGGTGCCGACGCTCGTCACAGAGTTGGGAATGTTGATCCGCTCCAGCGCCGTCATATTGCGGAATGCAGAGCCGCCGATCTCGGTGACCGTATCGGGAAGAATCATTTCCACAATCATATTCTTGCCCGAGAAGGCGTTGGCAGCGATCTTGGTGACGGTCACACCGTTGATCGTCGCGGGGATCTCGATGCGAGAGCAGGAGGTCAGCTCGTAGTAAAGCATCTGATCGTCGGTTGCCATATAAAGTCCGTTGATGGTAATGGACTCTCCGTTTACCGTGTAACCGACGTAGATCTTCTCCAAAACCTCGTATTTTGCGCTGATCTTGCAGCCGCCGTAGGTGTAGCTCCAGGTGTAGCTGCCTGCCGTCGCGGTGTTAAAGCTGTCGTATTCCGTTGCGGGAAGCAGAACGTAGTCCTCGTCATATCCGAACTCGTTTGCCTTGTACTTGACCTTGAAGATGATCTCGGTGGGCTTTTCGTTGACCATGTAAACCGACATGATGCCCGAATAAACGCTTGCCTCCTCAATTTCCAGCACGATGATATCGCACTCGGTGGAAACACCGCCGTAGGTCACCGTCAGCGCCGCACCTCCGGGAGCCGTGGGAAGCGTGGACAGCATCGACGCATCGACGGGAATATCCTTGACGACCTTGCCGCTTTCGTAGGTTGCCGTCAGGAAGGAGGTGGAAAGGTCAATGGGCGTGTTCAGAATATACAGATCAAGGAAATCGGTGTTCGTCTGGATGGATACGACAGAATCCGCCTTGACCAGGTAAGGAAGTTCGATTGTGCACGAGCCGAATACGGCGCGCATCACCTTCTGTCCTGCGGAGGAGCTGTCAAAGCCCTCGATCATGCTCTCGGTCAGAAGGATCTGCTCAGACTTCCTTATGCCGCTAAAATCGGCGTGATAGGACAGACTGACGACCGTTCCGGGTGCAATGGACAACGCATCGTTTTCGTAGTACGTATCGGCAACGGAGGACGTATCGAAGCTTGCGAGTACGTACGCAGGAAGAAGCGTAACGGAGAAATTGAAATGATAGGTCGCGTTGCCTCGATCCAGCTTCAGCTCACAGGGGAAAACGTAAGGCGTCTCCTGCGCGCAAAAGCCCCAGTCGGATTGCGAGATAGCGTACAGCTCGTAACGGTAACCGCCGTTCGGCTCCAATTCGACCTCGATCCCATCGAGCAATTTTCTGAACAAGGGAGTGATGGTGTAGCGGTCCGTGCTATAGGTATTGAAATTGTCATGAGTCAGAACGGTAGTTCTGTCGCCGTAAACGAAGGTCAGCTTCACGCCCTTCACAGCATTCGCGAACTCGTCATCGATCACCACGGAGGTCACCGAGGAAATGGAGATGCTGTCGGGCATCTTGACGCTTGCAAAGAGCTGCTGGGAGTTCATGTCGTTGCTGAAATCACCGTATTTCTTCACGATCTCGGGCAGGAACTCGCAATCCTGCGAATACAGATCAAACACGACCTGATGGCTGCGGAAGGAGGCGGTCAGCTCCTTTTGTCCGATCTTGTAAGTAAAGTTGTATGCAAATCCGTTCTCAAAATCGTATTCGACCTCGGGAGTGGGAAGGTCGCTGAAGTAGAATTCGAATTTGCCGACGTTGTCAAAGTTGAAGCGATAGGTAATGGCGTAATCCACCTTGGTGTGCGCAAAGGGATCGGCCTCCAGCGTGCGCGTCAGGGTAAAGCCCTCCTCAAACAGTGCAAAGAAGCGCTCGTCCATCACGATACCGACGTCGTCCAGCGTAAGGCCGAGATTTTCAAAATCCGCCTTGGTGGGCGCAAAATAAACGGATCTGCCGTTGACGGTATCCACGACTGCGGCAAGGTCGCTGTATCCAAGATAGGAGTAAAGCAACGGAGCGCTATTGTTATCCTCGAGATAACGCTTGAAGGCGGTTGCCTCGCTGACCGTTACCGCCTTGGTGTTGGGTGCAGAAACGGTGACGAGATTGCTGCCCAGGGCAAGATCCGTAGCAGACGAATCCTTCAAGGCAGCCAGCATCGCCTTGATATCGTCATCGCCGACGACCTTGCGGCATTCGTCAACGAACGCCTGATAACCGTCGGGCGTATAAGGATATACCTGCGCGATCAGCTTTTCGATCGCATACGAGAAGACGTACAGATTTTCACCCTCTGCGGCCTCCTGCTTGTCCTCCTTCTCACCCTTTTCGCCATCCTTGTCCTTCTCATCGGACATGATGCCATTGGCAAAGGATTGGATGCGACCGGCAAGCGCGGAAAGCTCCGCGGCGGAAACGCTGTAGGTCATATCTCGGGTTGCGGTTGCGGAGGACGTCCCGACGTCCACGGTCATATTGATACCGTGCTGGAGATCAACCTCCTGGGTATAGGTCTGACCCTTGTGCGTCAGCTTTGCCATAAGCCTCGCCTTGGCGTAAAACAAGTCTTGACAGGATGCGCCCTCATAAATGGGGGTACCGCTGCCTTTTCCTTCGTATTGGATATCCTTATCAATTTCAATTTCAAAGGAAAAATCCTTGGCGGAGAGAGCTTGGGAAAAGCCGGAATCGGTACCGGGACCGTTTTCGGGGCCGTCCGTTCCTCCTCCGCATCCCGCAAACGCCGTGACGGCGAGAGTCAGGACAAGGAGCAAAAGCAATAGAGTGGTCGGCTTCAATCTCATGGGAATAACTCCTTTCAAAAATAATCTTTACCTATATTTTAGCATCGTCACGCGGGAAAGTCAAGCGCCGTGCACAAAAAAGCGAGAGAGTCAAAAAGCAAGCACCTCCCCCCTCTCCGTTCGATGCCCTCGCAAGCGGCGCAGGAGGGGGCTTCCCTATCCGTTCTTCGTTGCCGTCCGCAGAATTCCCATCGGGCTGTTTTTATGCTTGACAATATTCGACACATCTGTTATAATGTGGAGAGGGCCCCAATTACGGCCAATCGGCCCAATGAAATTATCGTGGAGGACACCATGGCTGTTTCTGTACAAATCCAAGCGGTCATATATAAAAACGACAAGGAATCGCTCAAACGGGCATTTTTGAGCTTGGCAAACGCGATCCGCGTCAATCGCAACAACGGAAAGGAATTGGGAGAGGTCACCGTAGCCTACGGCGATGCTTCGCCCGAGCCGATCTATACGCAGGACGAGGTCGCGGCACTGACCGAGGAATTCCTCGAATACTTCAACTTCCGTTACACCTTTTTCAATGAAAACACGGGCTACGGAAAGGGTCAGAATCTTTTGAGTCAATCCGCGACCGCCGATTACCTTTTCATCATCAACCCCGATATTCTGGTCTGCCCCACGATATTCTCCGGCATGCTCTCCCCCTTTTCCGATCATAGCGTCGGCATAGTCGAGGCAAGACAGACGCCCCTGGAGCACCCGAAGGAATACGACCGCGTGACCCTGGAAACCCCTTGGGTGACCGGCGCGTGCTTTATGATCCCGACAAAGCTCTTCCAAAAGATCTCGGGCTTTGACCATGACTCCTTCTTTCTCTACTGCGAGGATGTCGATCTTTCCTGGCGCGTTCGCCTCCTGGGCAAAAAGCTGATCTACCGTCCCGACTGCGTGGGCTTCCACGCAAAGCGTCTGACGGCAACCGCCAATTGGCAGCCAACGGCATCCGAGGCATACTACTCGCAGGAATCGGCACTCTTTATGGCGTATAAATGGTCGAACAACGATCGCTTCAAAAAGCTGTACCACAGATTCGCAAACGGCGACGAGGTCGGCAAAAGGATCGTCGCAAAATTCGACGCCATGAAGAAGGCGGGAACCCTTCCCAAGCAGCTTGATCCGAATCATAAAATCGCAAAATTCTACGGCGACGATTTTGCAAAAAGCCGCTACACATATTAATCGAGGTGCCTCTTATGAATGATAAGAATTACAATCCCTCGTCGATCAACGAATACTTCGCGTGGCTGGAGCGAACCGTCTCCCCCGATACCGCGCTTTATCAATCGGCTCACGCCTATATGGAGCAGACGCGTAAGAGCTTTGCCAATCCCGAAAAGCACGACGGCCCCTTTCTGACCGTCATCACCCGCACGCAGGGCAAGCGTCCCGAAATGCTGGAGGAAATGCTGCTTTGCCTGACGGGACAGAGCAATACCGATTTTGAGCTGCTGATCATGGGTCATAATCTGACCGACGAGCAAAACGCCTCGGTCAGCACGCTGATCGAGCAGCTTCCCGAGTGGATGCGTCAAAAAACGCGCTTGATCCCCGTCAACGGGGGCACGCGAACCACACCTCTCAACCGCGGCTTCGAGCAGGCGCGCGGAAGATATATTGCCGTGCTGGACGACGACGATCTGGTATTCGATCATTGGGTGGAAGCCTTCTTCGAATTGAGCAAAAAGCGCAACGGAACCATTCTGCACACCTACTCGGTGCTGCAGGACTGGGAAACCGTTGGAGGCGATCACCCCAACACCCCCAGAGCCGCAGGCGCGCCCGACAATATTTATTGCCGCAAATTCAAGATGTACGAGCAATTGACCTGGAACTCCTGCCCGTTCTGCACGCTGGCGTTCCCCTCCTACGTCTTCCACGAATACGGCATTCGCTTTGACGAGGAGCTGACCACCACGGAGGACTGGGATTTCCTGATGCGCTGCGCGTTCCTGACCGGTGTTTCCAACAGTCAGGAGATCACCTTCCTGTATCGCAAATGGCTGAACGCGGAAAACTCCGCCTCGCTTCACCAGAAAAAGGAGTGGGAAAAGAACTACAAAAAGATCGTTGCCCGCTTCATGGAAACCCCCATTCTGCTGCCTCCCAAATCCATCAAGAGCGCCCTGAAGCCGGAGGAGGACGTGGACGTGGAGGAGATCCTGTGCTGGCAGGAGCTGTTCTACGATGACGGCTACGGCTACGATCAGGCAAAGAAATTCCGTCCTGAGTTTGAAATCGGTGACAAGCAGTTCAAGCTTTGCTTCACACCGACCAAGGAGGATATCGGACCGATCTCCTCGATCCGCTTTGACCCCCACCAATACGGTCCCTTGACTGTCACGGATCTTTTGATCCGCATTGTGGGAGAAAACGATGCCTCCGTCGACTATACCGCAAATAACGTCAAGATCAACGGAGAGATGATCGAGGACCGTCTGGTGTTCCTGAAAAACGATCCGCAGATCCACTTAAATCTCCCGGAGCCCATGAAGATCAGCCGTATTCTGATCGGCTTTACGCTTCAGCAAAAGCTGTCCGATGAGGACATTGAGATCTTCTTGAAGCGTCACAAGCACAAGGACGGTAGCATTTTCTACCGCGGTGCGCGCAAGCTTTATCGGATGATCAAGAAGATCTTCAAAAAATAATCCACCGCTCAAATACCCTACTGCATAAAAATCAGCCAGCCGCACCCTCCGGTGCGGCTGGCTTTTGTTTTTTCACGTTATTTTGATACTGCTTCCTTGATCATTCCGTTGATGGCTTCGCGGATGTTTTTCATCGTGCTCGCACTCTTGGCGCAGCGGTCAAAGCGAAGCTCCTCTCCAAAGAGCTCCTCAATCTTGGCAACGACCGCCTCCTTGCCATAATACTGCTCGGCAAGCTTCATCGCGCGCTGATCCTGCAAGCCCTCAAAGAAGGCTACGATTCGCATCGACTCCAACGGATATCCCGTGAACGAGGGATAGACCGAATGCGCATCTCCCGCGGGAACCCAATCCTCGCCGCCCAGCTCCAAGAAGGGCTCGACGGTGTCCTCGGAGAAGACGTTGAGGTAGTGGTTATAGCCCCAATGCAGGAATCCGACGATGTCGTACTTGTAGAGCTGCATACCGATGGAGCGCGTGCGGTAAAGCGGCATCGCAACGAAGCGGTTGGAAACGCCGTTGCCCTGCAAGCAGCAGTGATAGCTCCAAAGATTTTTTGCTCCCGCCTCGATAAAGGGCTGGATATGATCGTTTGCGGGGACGGGAACCTTGACGATTCCCTTCTCGTAAAATTCAAGGCTGGAGAGCGCATCCATGATCGGGTAATCCGCCAGGATCTCGGCGACGACGTCCTTTGCGGCACAGTAGGTGGGAAGCTGCTCCTCATTCGGCTCATCCGAGATATGGAAGAAGCAACGGCGGTCATCCCCTCTTGCCTTCATGTGCGTAAGGAACGCGGGCAAAAAGGCGTGCAGGTACGCTACGTAATCCTCGCCCGTGGCTTCGGTTTCCCAGCCAAAGAGCTGCTTGTATTCCCCATCCACGGTTGCCATGATCTTGGGTGCGTGGGCTGCTCCCCACTGGGTAAAGAGATGCGCGATCTCAAAATATTGGATGCCGACGCGGTTGCACATATCGATCCAGCGATCCAGGCGGTCGAAGCCGAAATGATACTTGCCGTTCTCCAGCGTCACGTCCACGAGCTGGACCGTCAATCTCTCGCCTCCGACCTTGGTATCCAGGGGAGGCGTATGAACGGGAGTCAGCAGCAAATTGATGCCGTTGCGGACGGCGGTACGGGCAAAGCGCTCGATCAGCGTCCAATGCTCCTCCGACCAGACCTCGCACCGATAGTAATGTGCCAGGGAATCACAGTGGAACCACTGGGTGTAGATCAGCTCCTGCTCGGGAAGGCTTGCATCAATGATCTCCAGCTCCATCGTTGCCTTTGAAATATGCTCGCCGTTGCGGTCGTACAGATCAATGACGATGGGATAGCTCCCCGCCTCCACCTTGCCCTGCGGATCGACCTCGATCCAAACCGAGCGCAGTTGATCCTGAACCACAGAAAACGTACCGTTGTGACGCAGGGGCATCAGCAGGTCGGGGTAGATTCCGGGTGTTGTGCGCAGATAATTATCGTCCGGCACGGGAGTATAGACCGGCTCTGTTACGGGGACGTGCTCCACCGTGCGAATTGTAATGAACGGTGTCAAGGCACCCGCATCCACCACCGGCTTGCAGAACTTCATCACCTGGATGGCGTCCTTGTCAGACGTGAAGATCATCTGGAAGGAATACCGCTCATTTTTGAGCATCGTCGCCCGTTCCAGCGCTTCATATTGATCGATCTTCTCATCCAAGAAGCATTTTTCCAACGAAGAAATAAGTTTGGTAATAACCATGTCTGCCTCCTCAAAATTCCGATTGGGGCCTTACAGCTCCTCATGCGCTCATTATGCCATAAAATTATGAATAAATCTATACTTCTTTCAAAAAACCGTAAAAATATTCTAAAAAATCGCAAAAACCTTCTAACGGCAAAGGGCGGCTCATCCGTTTGGATGAGCCGCCCTTGCGGTTTTACAAGTAATGGCTTATTCGTAGAGCTTGCCCATCTTGAGCAGTCTCTCGTACTTCGCCTTTGCGTTTGCGTCAGCCTTTGCAAACAGTGCCTCCGCTCTTTCGGGGAAGGACTGCTTCAGGCGCGCGTAACGGGTCTCGGACTGAATGAAGTCAACGTAGTCAGCCGTGGGAGCCTTGCAGTCGATGGTGAGCTTGTTGGACTCCAGGGTAGGATTGTAGCGGAACGTCTGCCAATATCCTGCCTCGACAGCCTTCTTCATCTCGAGCTGGCAGTTCTGCATGCCGCCCTTCAGACCGTGCATCTCACAGGGAGCGTAACCGATGATGAGGGAAGGACCGTGGTAAGCCTCAGCCTCCTTGAGTGCCTTGAGCAGCTGGTTCATATCAGCGCCCATTGCAACCTGTGCGACGTATACGTAGCCGTAGGACATTGCGATCTCTGCAAGGTTCTTCTTGCCGATTGCCTTACCTGCTGCTGCAAACTGAGCAACCTGACCGATGCTGGATGCCTTGGAAGCCTGACCGCCGGTGTTGGAGTAAACCTCGGTATCGAATACGAAGACGTTGACGTCCTCACCGGAAGCAAGAACGTGGTCCAAGCCACCGAATCCGATGTCGTATGCCCATCCGTCACCGCCGAAGATCCATACGGACTTCTTGGAGAGGTAGGACTTCTCTGCCAGAATTGCGGGAGCTACGGGGCAACCCTGTGCTGCTGCCTTTTCCAGCTCTACGATCAGAGCCTTGGTAGCCTCTGCGTTCTTCTCGCCGTCCTCTGCGGTTGCGAAGTAAGCCTCTGCTGCTGCCTTGAACTCAGCGCTTGCCTTGTCGGACTCAGCCATCTGACGAACCTTGCCCATCAGGCGCTCGCGAATGGTCTTCTGACCGAGGGCAATACCCAAACCGTGCTCTGCGTTGTCCTCGAACAGGGAGTTGCCCCATGCGGGACCGAAGCCGCTTTCACGGTTGACGGTGTAAGGAGTTGCGGGAGCGGAGCCACCCCAGATGGAGGAGCATCCGGTTGCGTTGGAGATATACATTCTCTCACCGAAGAGCTGAGTAACCAGACGTGCATAGGAGGTCTCGGCGCATCCTGCGCAGGAGCCGGAGAACTCGAGCAGGGGCTGCTTGAACTGGCTGCCCTTCACGGTTGCGTTGATCAGCTCCTTCTTCTCGGAAACGGAAGCGACTGCATAGTCGAATGCAGCCTGCTGATCCAGCTGGCTTGCCTGAGAGGTCATTGCGATCGCTGCCTTCTCGGGAGTGCCGTCCTTGAGTGCCTTTACGGTAACGGGGCACGCCTTGACACAAAGCGTACAACCCATGCAGTCCAGAGGGCTGATCGCCATGGTGAACTTGTAGTTGGTCTTGATGACGGGCTTTGCGGTGAACTTGGTGGAAGCGGGTGCGTTTGCTGCCTCCTCCTCGGTCATTGCGAAGGGACGGATTGCAGCGTGAGGACATACGAACGCACAGTTGTTACATTGGATGCAGTTCTCAGCGTACCATACGGGAACGTCAACTGCAACGCCTCTCTTCTCGTATGCTGCGGAGCCCTGCGGGAAGGTACCGTCTGCGTACTTGGAGAATGCGGATACGGGAAGTGCGTCACCGGTCATTGCGTTTACGGGACGGACAACCTTGTTTACAAAGTCGATAAGATCCTCTCTCGTGCCGGTAGCGGCTGCCTCGGGAGCCTCGTCTGCAAGGGTTGCCCATGCAGCGGGAACGTCGATCTTAACCAGTGCATCAACGCCTGCGTCGATTGCCTTGTAGTTCATCTCAACGACAGCCTCGCCCTTCTTCAGGTAAGACTTCTTTGCCATGTACTTCATGTGCTCGATGGCTTCATCGATGGGCATGATGTTCGCAAGCTTGAAGAACGCGGACTGAAGAATGGTGTTGGTTCTCTTGCCCATTCCGATCTCACGTGCCTTGTCGATCGCGTTGATGACGTAGAAGGTGATGTTGTTCTTTGCAATGTAGCTCTTGACAGAGTTGGGAAGATGCTCCTCAACCTCTGCGGGAGTCCACTGGCAGTTGAGCAGGAAGGTTCCGCCGGGCTTTACGTCCTGAACGACCTTGTAGCCCTTGAGAATGTATGCGGGAACGTGGCAAGCAACGAAGTCTGCCTTGGTGATGTAGTAGGGAGACTTGATGACGTTGTCACCGAAGCGCAGGTGAGAAATGGTAACACCGTTGGTCTTCTTGGAGTCATACTGGTAGTATGCCTGGATGTACTTGTCGGTGTAGTCACCAATGATCTTGATGGAGTTCTTGTTTGCGCCAACGGTACCGTCACCGCCAAGGCCCCAGAACTTGCAAGCGATGGTTCCCTTTGCGGCGGTATCGGGAGCGGCGGTCTCCTCCAGGGAGTGACCGGTCACGTCGTCTACGATGCCGATGGTAAAGCCGTTCTTGGGCTCTGCCTTGTCAAGGTTTGCAAATACTGCGAAAATGGATGCGGGAGTGGTATCCTTGGAGCCCAAGCCGTAGCGTCCGCCAACAACCTTTGCGTTGACACCGGTATCAGCCAGAGCAGCAACAACGTCCAGATACAGAGGATCGCCGAGAGCACCGGGCTCCTTGGTTCTGTCAAGAACCGCGATCTTCTTAACGGTTGCGGGAAGTGCCTCTGCCAGCTTTGCGGATACGAAAGGTCTGTACAGACGAACCTTGATCAAGCCGACCTTCTCGCCGGCAGCCATCATGTAGTCAACGACCTCCTCCGCTACGTCGCAAACGGAGCCCATTGCAACGATAACCTTCTCTGCATCGGGAGCACCGTAGTAGTTGAAGAGCTTATAATCGGTACCGAGCTTTGCGTTAACCTTCTCCATGTACTCCTCAACGATTGCGGGGAGTGCCTCGTAGTAGGGGTTGCAAGCCTCTCTGTGCTGGAAGAAGATGTCGCCGTTCTCTGCGGAGCCGCGGAGTACGGGGTGCTCAGGGTTGAGCGCGCGGGAACGGAATGCTGCAACGGCATCCATGTCTGCCATCTCTGCCAGATCCTTGTAGTCCCAAACGGCAATCTTCTGTACCTCGTGGGAGGTGCGGAAGCCATCGAAGAAGTTCAGGAAGGGAACACGGCTCTTCAGGGTTGCAAGGTGTGCAACGGCGCCGAGGTCCATGATCTCCTGCTGGTTGGTTTCAGCCATCATTGCAAAACCGGTCTGACGGCAAGCGTAGATGTCGGAGTGATCGCCGAAAATGTTGAGTGCATGGGATGCTACGCAACGAGCCGAAACGTGGATCACGCAAGGAAGCAGCTCACCTGCGATCTTATACATGTTGGGGATCATCAGGAGCAAGCCCTGAGATGCGGTGTAGGTGGTGGTGAGAGCACCTGCTGCCAGAGAACCGTGAACGGCACCTGCAGCGCCTGCCTCAGACTGCATCTCCATTACCTTAACGGTATCGCCAAAAATGTTTCTTGCGGGTTCGCCAAACGCATTTTTGTCAGTTGCAGCCCACGTGTCGGTCACCTCTGCCATGGGAGAGGAAGGGGTGATGGGGTAGATGGCAGCCACTTCGGTGAACGCATAGGATACGTGCGCGGCAGCGGTATTACCATCCATGGAAAGTTTTCTTCTTTCGATAGCCATGAAATTCATAACCTCCTGTGATTTTTGAAGATATAGTTTTTATACCACCCCACATTATAGCACACCAATCTGTAAATGTAAAGACTTTTCGTTAATTTTTTGACTGTTATTTTCTGTTTTTAATAGAAAAAAATCGTTTTTTCGGAAAAATCGCCGTTCGGGATTTGAAAAAAATCATCCTTTATATACGGGGGACCGACGCGCGGCGGTGGGGATGACGGCACGGCAAGTACCGTCCGTTTTGACGGATATCCGCAAAAAGAATAAAATCGCAAAAAAAATAAAAAAAGCACTTGACAAAAATCTTTTCGTGTGATATAATATGCAAGCGTTGGTGTTTTCGGCGGGATAGCTCAGTTGGCTAGAGCAACCGGTTCATACCCGGTAGGTCATGGGTTCAAGTCCAATTCCCGCTACCACAGGCCCGTTGGTCAAGCGGTTAAGACACCGCCCTTTCACGGCGGTAACAGCAGTTCGATTCTGCTACGGGTCACCAACAAAAAAGACGGGGCACCTGAAGGTGCCCCGTCTTTTTTGCTGTTGCCCTTCCCAATCGGACTGCCGCAAATCCGCAGGATTTGCTAGAACGCACGCAAAGCAAAACCTGAAAATTCTTGCGTTGTTCAGCGTGCGTTTCAGTTCAGATTCTGCGGCAAACGCATACCAAATCACTCAAAACAATCCATACTCGGAGGAACTCAATATGGTCAAGCACATGATTATCTGGAAGCTGAGGGATGACATCTCGGACAAGGACGCCGTCAAGCAGGAGATCAAGCGCGAGCTGGAGGCTCTTGTCGGCAGGATCGACGGTCTTTTGGAGATGCACATTCTGACGGACGCACTTCCTGTCTGCGCGGGGGACGTGATGATGGATTCCGCCTTTGAAAGCGCCGAGGCGCTGGCTTCCTATCAGGCAAATCCTTTGCATCAAGCGGTTGCCGTCGGCGTGGTCCGTCCCAACGTCGCACAGCGTCTTTCCTTTGATTTTGAAGTGTGATAAAAAAGAAATCAAGCGTTCGTAAAAGCCTTACGGACGCTTGATTTTTTGCGTTTTATGTAATGGACTCGGTCAAGACGATCTCGCACCCCGCATCGGGATCTGTGCAGATCAATTCCCCGACCGACGGCAGCACGATCCTGCCGCTCGTCGCGTTTTTGATGCTGATCACGGGAGTGGTAATCGTGGCGTCCACCTCGGACTTTTCAAACGCCAGATCCGCCCCCTCCATCGAGCAATTGACAAGCTTGAGCCCCTTACAATAGCAGAAGGGCTGCGTTCCGCTGATCCTGCAGTCGATCATAGTCAGATTCTCGGAATACCAAGCCAGATATTCTCCCTTGACCGTGCAATTCTTCAGGGTGACGTTCCTTGCGTGCCAGAACGCATCCTTGGTGTCCAGCGTACAGTTTTCCATCGTCACGTTCTCAACGTACTGATAGGAATATTTTCCGCGGAAGGTCACGTCCGAAAAACGCAGATCCTTGCCGCGAAGCATGAAATATTCCCCTTCGGCGCTCGTGTGCTCCATGAATACCTGCTCACTCGACCATCCGAATTCCGCCGAAACAATCTCGCAACCGTCAATATGGACGTCGCGGCACTCGCGCAACGCCTTGACGCCGAGCAGCTTACTGTCATGAATGGAGATCTTCTCGGAATACCAAAGCGCCGCACGGCACTTCTCGGTCAGCTCGCAAGCAAGGACCGCAAGACCGCGGTCGTGCCAGAAGGGATAGCGCAGGTTGCAAAGCGTGTTTTGCACCGTGATATCCGAGGACTCCTTGAGCGCACTCTCGCCGTCCTCCTCTCCGTCAAAGGCGCAGTTCAGTACCCACAGCCCACGGCTTCCGTACAGCGCGCGCTCCTCGCCAAAGCGCTTTCCCTCTATTTTCGTTTTATCCGTCAATTGCATCTCGTTTCCCTTGCCGCATCCGCGGCAATGCTCCTATGTCTTTTATCGATTGGATTTATTATATCAATTCTGCGCGCAACAATCAAGTCTTTTTCGATTATTTTCCGTTTTTTCTTGTTTTTTCGAGGGGAAGCATGACAAACGCAACAAGAAAATATCTTCCTTTTTCCTATAAATGTTTATTTTTGCCTATTGACAAAACGCGCGCGCTCGTGTATAATATTTGCAGGTTCGTATGCGCGGACCCGTCCGGAGTGTCGGTTTCCAACGGCACTGCCAAGGACCGCAAGGAAAGCTTGCGTTGGAAGGAGAAAAAAGAATGAAACTGGTTTTTCAGGATTGCCATATCTATCGTGACGGTCAGCTGCACCGCGCGGATATGCTGTCTTTGGACGGCTGTATGGGGTCTGTTTCCGAGTCGATCGGGGCGGAGCCTTTTTTGCAGTTCCGTAATTGTTATATTTTACCCGGCTTTGTCGATGTGCATGTGCATTTTCGCGAGCCGGGCTTTTCTTATAAGGAAACCGTCCGAACGGGCTCTATGGCGGCGGCAAGAGGAGGCTACGCGCGCGTCTGCACGATGCCGAACCTTTCCCCCGTCCCCGATACGCTTCCCCACCTGCAGGAGCAGCTCGACATCATTGCGCGCGACGCGGTGACAGAGGTTGCCCCCCTGGGTGCGATCACTCTGGGCGAGGCAGGGCTGGCGCTTGCCGACATGGAAGCGATGGCGCCTTACGTCGCGGGCTTTTCCGACGACGGTCGGGGCGTGCAGAACGAGGAAATGATGCGGGCAGCCATGCTGCGTGCCAAGGCGCTCGGCAAGATCATCGTGGCGCACTGTGAGGACGACGTCCTGCGTGACGGCGGATATATTCACGACGGAGCCTATGCAAGACTCCACGGGCACAAGGGTATCTCATCGGAGAGCGAATGGGCTCCCATCGCGCGCGACATCGAGCTTTTGCGACAGACGGGTGCCGCCTACCACGTCTGCCACATCTCCACCAAGGAGAGCGTCGATCTGATCCGCAAAGCGAAGGCGGAGGGCCTTGACATCACCTGCGAAACAGCTCCCCACTATCTGCTGTTGGACGACACCTTCATGCAAGAGGACGGACGCTTTAAGATGAATCCCCCTCTGCGCGCCCCCGAGGATCGAGAGGCCTTGATCGAAGGACTTCTCGACGGCACGATCGATATGATCGCGACCGATCACGCGCCCCACTCTGCCGAGGAGAAGGCAAAGGGGCTTGCGGGGAGTGCGATGGGCGTTGTGGGATTGGAAACCGCCTTCCCCGCCCTTTACACAGGTCTTGTCAAGACAGGAATGATCAGTCTTGAACGCCTGATGGAGCTGCTTTCGGTCAATCCGCAAAAACGCTTCGGCAAGATCGCGGGAGAGAGCTTCTCGGTCTGGGATCTGGATGCGGACTTTACGGTCGATCCCGACGAGTTCCTCTCAAAGGGGCGCGCGACGCCCTTCGCGGGGGCGCGTCTGTTCGGCAAAAATCTCTTGACAGTCGTAAATGGCAAGATTCAATATCGTCACGAATAAGCATAATACACGGAGGAAAAGGAAATGGCAAAACGTAAGGACTTGAAAAAAATTCTCATCATCGGCTCCGGTCCCATCGTCATCGGACAAGCCGCTGAGTTTGACTACGCGGGCACGCAGGCATGCCTCGCTTTGAAGGAAGAAGGATACGAGGTGGTGCTGGTCAACTCCAACCCCGCCACC
>JAFVXH010000007.1 GCA_017501225.1 Clostridia bacterium | reverse complement strand
CGAGCGAAGCGACGCGGAATGAGGTTCGCATACCCCCGCGCAGAGCGCGTCGAGCTCGCTCGTAAGCGGCAAGCGGTGGGTATCTTCGCCGAAGGCGAATACCCTAGTGCTGCAGCCAAAAAACGACAATCTTCGACAGAAGGTTGTCGTTTTTACTTTTTCACTTTTCACTCTTCACTTTTCACTAAAACCGCTTGTCGTTTTTTGGCAAGTAATAAGTAATAGTGAATAGTGAAGAAGTGTTGATGTAGCTTTTCTCCCGATGGTCGAAAAGCATTTATTTTACTCGAGTTCGAATCCTAGTGCCGCAGCCATGATTGGTGACCGAAATAGATGACGTCACCGCAAGCCCGGAGCCCACAAGGGTTCTGGGCTTTTTTTATCACAAAAAAATAGGTTAAAAACAAATAGATGACATCGGGGCAAAAATCGGGTTTTCAAGGATTTGAACCATTGCGTAGTATTTTTAAAGCAGAGCTTGTATTCATTTCACAAGCTTTGCTTCGTTTTTATGGCTCGATCGGTATTCCCGTGGGGATATACCGTATTCATTTTTAAAAAGTTTGCTAAAATATAATGCATCGTTTATGCCAACCGAGAGGGCAATCTCTTTAATGGTAAGATCGCTTATGCTCAATTTTTCTGCGGCAACAGACAATCTATAATGATTGATATAGGATATGGGAGAGATCCCAAATTGTTTTTTAAATGCAGCATAAAAGTTTGATTTGGACATATGAGCTATTTGCGCAAGTTCCGAGATCGTGAGCTGTTGTGTGACATTTTGGGTCATATAAGCCACCGCCGTGACAATACCGCTATGCTTCGAAAGTTTAACGGCTTCTGCCCGAGACATCAAAATTTCTAAAATTTTATAAGAGATACTGTATTTTGCCCATATGTCGTTGGACTCAAAGAAATCATCGAAGAGCTTGTTTAAGGATTTCTTTAACTCATCATTTATAACAACGGGGAAATTATAAAGATTATCCAATCTGAAGGAATCGTTGATCTCAATATCAAGAAAGATCCACCTTGCGCTCATTTTTTGGCTTTTTGGTGCCACGTGATGAACGATGGTCTGTTTGATATGAGCCGGTGCAATGAAAAAACCTCCTTCTCCTGTTGATACTGTCGCATCGTTTCCAAGAGAAATATCATAGCTCCCCTCGGTTGCCTGAACAACAGAAAGATAGGGGAGTATCTTTACGTGCTTTATCCCCTCGTTTGACACAGAACAAAAGCTTCCTGATCTTAAATATTTAATTTCTGCTTTTAATATCTCCAAAGTGATCACCTCAATAGTATTATACATATAAATCATAGTATTGTCAATTGTGTTTTGTATTTTTATCCTATATAATGATATTGTCGGAGGTGATGGTATGAAATTTTATACACAAAACGGCGGTAAACGCCCTATACGTTTATCCAAACAGACCAGACAATTTGCCTATGAGTCTTTAGAAAGAAAATATGGATTGGACACCTTAAAAACGAATTCAATTTCCTTAGATAATAATGAAAATTATTCAGCTTTTTCAGCCCTTGAAAAATATGATATTGCGATCCTAAAAATAGCCGAGGAAGCTCCTATTCGCGTTTGCGAGGGGGAAAAGATCAGCGGCGCGGCAACGCTGGGATTCGCAATCAAGCATGCTGTTCCCGCGACTTATAACGGTACTCCCGTTTGCTCAAGCATCAGCCACCTTACCGTTGATTTTGAAACGGTACTGAAGGAGGGTGTAAATTCGATAAAAATAAAAGCCGAGGAGGCTTATGAGAAGTATCGAACCACCGAAAAGGAAGCCTTTTCCAAAAGCTGTTTGAATTGTATTAGAGCATTTGAGATCTGGCACAGACGATATCTTGATGCGTTGCGTGATCTTTCGGAATACAAAGCAAATTACGAGAATCTCACGCATGTGCCCTTTGAACCCGCTAAAAGCTTTTACGAGGCGGTACAGTCGCTCTGGTTCACATTTGCCTTTATCCGCCTTTGCGGAAATTGGCCGGGTATTGGACGAATCGATTATCTGCTTGGCGATTATCTCAAAAAGGATCTTGAAAACGGCACCTTGTCACTGAACGAGGCGAGAGAGATTTTGGCGCATTTCTTCATTAAAGGCTGTGAGTGGGTGAACGGTCAATTTATTGGCAGCGGCGATGCCCAGCATTATCAAAACATAGTGCTTGCGGGTATTGATGAGAACGGAATCGAGGTGACTAACGAGGTCACGTATCTTGTCCTTGATATTTTGGAAGAGCTTGGCATCAGCGATTTTCCCACCACGGTACGACTTAATAAAAACACCGACGAAAAGCTTCTGAGGAGAGTCGCAGAGGTTATGAGATTTGGCGGTGGAATGCTTGCCATATACAACGAGGATCTGATCATCGAGGCTCTAGTGAAAGACGGCTATTCAGAACGAGAAGCACGCAAATTCGCCAATGACGGATGCTGGGAGGTTCAAATCCCCGGTAAAACCTTTTTTGCCTATTACCCATTCGACGCCTTACAACTGCTTCAAAAAAAGACACTCTCGTGCTATGCCGAGGGCGTGGATTTCCCTGATTTTGAAGCGCTTTATTCAGCGTACACCTCCGATCTGCACGCGCAGGTCGAGGAGTTCCGCGTCAAGCAGAGCGTCAAATTCGTCACAGACGGCACGCATAACGGCACTTGGATTTGGAAGCCGCAGCCGCCCTGTACCGTCATCTCACTCTTTGAGCGGGACTGCATCGAAAAAGGGCTTTCCTATTCGGAGGGAGGCCCGGTCTACAATCTAATCTCCCCGCACATCGGAGGGCTTTCCGACGTCGTCAACAGCCTGTACGCCATCAAAAAATTGGTTTACGAGGAAAAAAGACTGACGCTGCCCGAACTGTTGCGGATTTTGAAACATAATTGGGAGGGTGAGGAGGCACTGCGTCAATTCGCATTGAACCGTTACGTGTACTACGGCAACGATAACGATGAGGTTGATGCAATCGCTTCTCGGTTGCTTTCGGATTTTGCGGATGCTTGCGCTTCCTTGCGCGGAAGGAGCGGATACGCATTCCCCGGAGGCGTCAGTACCTTTGGAAGACAGCTGGAGTGGTCCTCCACGCGGCTCGCCGCACCGCACGGGCGGCGCATGGGGGAGGTTTTGGCGGCAAACGCTTCTCCCACACCCGGAACTGACCGGGAGGGCGCAACGGCTATCATCCGCTCTTATTGCAAAGCCGATCTTTCCAAGCTCGCCACCGGTGCGGCGCTTGATCTCAAGCTGCTACCATCAAGCGTTGCCGGCGAGGACGGAATACAGGCGCTTGTTGCCTTGATGAGAGGCTTTGTATCGCTTGGCGGCTTCTTTATGCAGCCCGACGTCGTGGATGCCGCATTGCTTCGTGAGGCACAAGCGCATCCTGAAAATTATCAAACGCTTTCTGTCAGAGTTTCAGGCTGGAATGCGCGCTTTGTAACTCTCAATAAAGAATGGCAGGATATGGTGATCGAGCAAAATGAGCACTGAAATGAAATTAAGAGTAACCGAGATCCAGCGCTTTTGTATGCACGACGGCCCCGGTATTCGTACAACCGTTTTTTTGAAGGGATGTCCCTTGCGTTGTGCGTGGTGTCACAATCCCGAAACGCAAAAACTCAAATCCGAATTGATTTTCTATCCCAATAAGTGCATAGGATGTGCAGCTTGTAAAACGTCCTGCGGTAACGGCGTACACGTTTGGAGCGAAACGCACTTGATCGATAGAGTAGCATGTATTTCATGCGGCAACTGTGTGGAGAATTGCCCCACGAGCGCGTTGGAGATTTGCGGAAGCGAGTACACGGTTAAAGATGTCTTGTCTATCGTGGAAAAGGATCGAGTCTTTTACAGCGAAGGAGGAGGAGTAACACTTTCGGGCGGTGAGCCGTTTGTGCAAGGGGACAGTGTTATTGAACTGTTGCGCGCCTGCAAAGAAGCGGGATTATCTACCGCAGTCGAGACCTGCGGCTATGCCGATCCCTGCGTTTTGCGCGAGGCAGTGAAATTTGTCGATCTGTTTTTGTGGGATATCAAGGATACTGATGATAAACGACATAAGCAGTATACGGGCGTATCAAATAAAAAGATTCTCGAAAATTTAAGCGTGATCAATGAACTGGGGGCGAGAATACGCTTGAGATGTATTCTTGTAAACGGTGTAAATACAGATAAGACGCATTATAAGGAACTTGCGGTGATTGCGAAAAAAATCAATAATTTTGACAGATTGGAGCTCATTCCGTATCATGCTTACGGCGGGACAAAATCTGTTTTTCTCGGTTTTGCGGATAGCGGTAGGGTAGAATGGATCCCAACGGAACAGCAAATACAGGAAGCCAAAATGATTCTTAGATCAGAAGGCGTGAACGTGATTTAATATGTCATCTAATACGGTCACCAAACACAAAAAACGACAATCTTCGACAGAAGGTTGTCGTTTTTTGGCAAGTAATAAGTAACAGTGAATAGTGAAGAAGTACTGATGTAGCTTTTCTCCCGATGGTCGAAAAGCATTATAATTTACTCGGGTTCAAATCCTTAATGTAATCCCCGAAAAATATCTTTTTCGTAGCCTTTTCTTTGGCTGCGGCACGCGTCGCTTCGAAGCTCGCTCCGCGAGCGAAGCGACGCGGAATGAGGTTCGCATACCCCCGCGCAGAGCGCGTCGAGCTCGCTCGTAAGCGGCAAGCGGTGGGTATCTTCGCCGAAGGCGAATACCCTAGTGCCGGAAAAAAGACCAAGTCGAAATCGACTTGGTCTTTTTTCAACGAAATCCGCCTTCGCGGAATAAATCCACCTATGGTGGATGAAATCGCTTCGCGATGAAATCTGCCTTGCGGCAGGTTAAGGGAGGCGGATTTAGTTTATCCGAAGCCGTAAGGCTTCGATTTCATCTGAGGCGGTACGCTGAAGATTTCATCCGAGCTTGCTCGGAATTCATCGCGCATAGCGCGATTTCATTCTCTTTTCCTCCCCCCTCAAATCCCCGATTTGCGGTTGATTATCTAGGCGTTCCAAATTTAATCATAGACTTCACGATTTTTCTTTGTGCGCCCACCATGATGCCAGGGAGAATTGCCAAAGATTTCGGAATAATAGTACAGGGGGCAGAGTCGGTCACATCATAGAATCCAGCGGCATATCTTGATGGAACATATGCACCATAGGAATTTTTAGCACGAACAACGATTTCAGCATATGTTCTACCATATCCATCAATTTCGATATTTTCAAAACCATCAAACTTAGCACTATCCGGATCTTTCATTCCTGCACGAATAGCATCTTGAATGGCCAGAAGCATCCACCCCTCTTTGGTTGTTGGCGTTGTGGTTGTTTGCTGCGCAGATGCCGCTAATTGAGCACCGCAAAAAGAGCAAAAAACACTCTCGTCTGGAATTTGCTTTCCACATTTTGAACAAAACATTTTTTTATTCCTCCAAATCTTATTTTATCAAAAGCCGATGCTGGCTTTTAATATCAAATACGAAATTAATCCAAACAATGAACATCCCGCCATAAGCAGAATCCATATCCATATGGAATACGAAACAGATTTTGTATCCGGCGACACATATCTTGATGACGGGCTCCAATTGTTATCAATTTTATTGACGGTAACAGTAAACGGAACTTTAACATTATTTTCTTGTATAAAATATCCTGCTACAGCGTATCCGGTTGGAGATTTGCTGACAAAAAAGTCCTGGTCTGCACAAAAGATTATTTTCTCTCCATATAACTGCATATGCAATGCTTTGGTAAACAATATTGCTTCTTTCTTTACATCTATACAAGAATTTTTTTCATATTCTAATTCGTAAAGTTTTTTGTATATTTCTCTTGCGAAAACAACATTAAATTGCATATTCATTTACCCCATTACCCCCAAAAAACAAAAAGTGCGCCCACCGAAGTAAGCGCACAAAAACGCAAACTCCGATAGTCGCCAAACTAATCAATTGCAAAATGGGTATAACCTCACGCAAAAGCCGGAATTTGCATTTTATCAAATTCAAACTTTTACGTGATGAAAAAGAGTATACTTCTCCCAATAAAGAAAATTATACCTACTTTGCAATATTCGATTAGTTTGGCAATCTCATTATACCACAACATACGCATTTTGTCAATATTTTTATTATCGTAGCAAAAAATACAGCTAAAATTATCGCGGTCATTTAAAGATTGGAATTCCCCCGTTTGAGTTCGAATCCTAGTGGCAACCCTCGAAAAATATCTTTTTCGTAGCCCTTATACAAAAAGCACGGGGTAGCAAATGCTACCCCGTGCTTTTTTGCCGCGTCACCGCGGCTTCGAACCAAGCACCGTAACGCAAGGCATATCACGAAAGCTCTTTACAACCTGCAACTTTTATGCTATAATGATGACAAGATCGGTGGCTCTGTGAAGTCGGATTTACAGTGCCACGCTAACACATAAAAGGAGAAAACGATGCAACGCAAGAGCGGAGTTTTGATGCATATATCCTCCCTTGACGGGCAGTATTCCGTCGGGAGCTTTGGCGCGTCGGCAAGGTACTTTGTCGATCTGCTGGCCGATTGCGGATTTTCCTATTGGCAGGTTCTGCCATTCTGCATGGCGGACGAATACAATTCACCTTATAAGTCCTATTCCTCGTTTGCGGGAAATCCCTATTTTGTCGATTTGGAAACGCTGTTTCACCAAGGGCTGATCACCGCCAAAGAATTGGCGGGAGCTGAGCAGACGTCGCCCTATCTTTGTGAGTTCGATCGCCTTGGACGGGAGCGCCTTCCTCTTTTGAAGCAGGCAGCCCTGAGAGTGAAGGATCGGGCAGAGGTGGAGGATTTTATCGCGCGCTCTGCGTATCTGACGGAGTTTTGCCGCTTTATGGCGCTCAAGGATGCCAACGGCGGCGCCCCTTGGCAGGAATGGACCACCGAGGAGATGGATGGCGACGTGCTGTTTGCGTGGAAATTTATTCAGTTTGAGTTCTTCCGCCAATGGCGCGAGATCAAGGACTACGCCAACCGTCGCGGCATTCGGATCATCGGAGATATTCCGATCTACGTATCCCTCGATAGCTCGGACGTCTGGAGCAACAAAGAGCAGTTTCTGCTGGATCGAAAGGGATATCCCACCTTTGTCGCGGGCGTTTCCCCCGACTATTTCTGCGAGGACGGTCAGCTTTGGGGCAATCCTCTCTATGATTGGCGTCGCATGAGGCAGGACGACTATCGCTGGTGGTGCGACAGGATCCGTCATATGTCCACGATGTTCGATTGCGTTCGCATCGACCATTTCCGAGGATTGGAATCCTTCTGGGCGATTCCCGCCCATGCGCAAACTGCCAAGGAGGGCAAATGGCGCAAGGGTCCCGGACTGCCCTTTGTCAAAGCGCTGAAGGCGGCGGCAGGGGAGATGGAGATCATCGCCGAGGATCTGGGTGACATCACCCCGGAGGTCTACCGATTGGTGCAGAACAGCGGTCTTCCCGGCATGCGCGTGTTCCAGTTCGGCTTTCTCTCGGAGGGGGACAGCATCCACCGTCCGCACAACTATCCCGCGCATTGCGTGGCATACACGGGCACGCACGACAACAATACGCTTCTCGGCTATCTTTGGGAGCTTGACGACGCGACGCGTGCATACGTATTGAACTATTGCGGACATCAGGGCGACTGGAAGGACGGCTGGAAAAGCATGATCCGTACCGTTTTTGCAAGCCACGCCGATCTTGTGATGCTACCCATTCAGGACGTGCTGGGTTATGGGCGCGACACGCGCCTGAACACTCCGGGCAAGGCGGACGGAAACTGGGCGTACCGCGTGACACGGGAGCAGCTCGATTCGATCGACCGACAGCGTCTGCGTCGGCTCAATGCGCTGTACGGAAGATGATATCGCTCCGTCGGAGTGAGCGCTTTTCCTGATATTTCTGTGAGAATATGTTATCAAAGATACAAAAAAGAGTGGAGGATTTTAATTGATGAACAAAGCAAATCTGCAAGAAATCGAGGCTTCCGTCAGGGAAGCGCTGAAGGGCGTGGAGGTGCCGTGGGGAATTGAGTACGAGTGCGGAGTGCACTCCTTTCAGGTCAGATGCTCTCTGCAGCACAAGACGCGCGGTGAAGAGTTCTTTGTATTTCTCCGTTTTTTGAATGACTACACGTATTCGCTGCGTATTGCCTATGATCACATCGAGCTGACACCGCAGGTGGCGCGCCTGATCAACGATCTGCATGCAAGTCAGGCATCGTCGATCTTGAACGTGTTTGTCAGCGAGAGCGGATACCTGACCGTTCGTCAATGTGGGAGATTCTATGCGGAGCATCACGCCGGATTATTTGCGCATGAAAGCCTATGTCAGGCGTTCGATTTGGTTGAAAAGCCTGAATTTCAGGAGCTGCTGGCTCTTACGACGAAATAAAATTCTACGAAGGAGAATACAGTATGTATACGATCTACGTACAATTCAGATGCATCCCGCAAAGGAGGGAAGCCTTTGTTGATCGGGTAAAGGGTGAGGGAATCCTTTCCGCGATCCGTGCGGAGGACGGATGCCTGCGCTACGATTATTATTTTTCCGAGACGGACGAGAACGAGCTGCTTCTGATCGAGGCATGGGAAAGCAAGAGGCATCAAGAGGTCCACATCGGGCAGCCCCATATGGCGCGTCTGCGCGAGATCAAGGGTGAGTACATCGAGAACACGATCCTTGGAGAGTTTGAAATCAAGGGGTAATGCGCGTTTTGACAGAAGGATCGAATGTCAAGAAAGCAGGGCATCTTCACAGCCCTGCTTTTTTCTCGCACAATTTTGCGATACGTGTGCACCTCCTGTTGACAAACGCCGTTCGTGGTGCTATACTTACAGGTGTCAAAGCCCGTTTCCAAACGGGGAAAAACAAGAAAAGTGAGGGGACTACTATGAATCTTGCAACCACGCTCAGAGCTTGTAAAATCGGCGCGGAGGACAGCCCCTGGCGCAAGCGGTATTTCATCATGCAGGACTATCTTGATATGGCGAAGCAGTACGGTGTCGGTCTTGTCGCGATCACGACCGAGCACGACATTGAGCGCATTTGTGAGTGCTGCGACGGCTTGATCATTCCCGGCAGCGGTACCAACATCAATCCCGCATACTACGGGGGACAGGCAGAGGAGAATCCGGACGGCGTGGACGAATACGCGCTGGATGCCAAGCTGATCGAATATTTCGTGCAGCACGGCAAGCCCATCTTCGGTGTTTGCGGCGGTTTTCAGGCACTCAACGTTTACTTTGGCGGAACGCTTACCAACGTTCCCGTTCCCGGCAGTCACTCCAAGGAGCGTGATTCCTATCACGAGATCGATATTGTTCCCGGCTCCTTCGTTTACGACGTCTTTGGCAAGGAGCGTGCCACCGTCAACACCTATCACGGCATGATGCTGGATCGGGTTGCCGACTGCTTCGAGGTCGTTGCGACCTCCACCGAGGACGGCATCATCGAGGCGATCGAGTGCAAAGAAAAGCACATCTATGCCGCAGAGTGGCACCCCGAGCAATCCTTCCATACAGGAGATCCCATCGAGCACAAGTTCTTTGAGAATTTCCTGAGCTGCTGCCGAGAAGCGGCAAAAAAGCAGAACTGATCTGCGCCGGTTTTATGAAAAAGCAAGGAGAGCAAGACCATGATTGTTAATTTGGACGCCGTTTTGAAGGACGCGCAAAAAAATCACTATGCCGTAGGGCTTTTCAACACCACCGATACCGATATGCTGGAGGCGGCGATCGCCGCTGCCGAGGAGCTTCGCTCCCCGATCGTTATCGGCACTGCCGAGGTGTTGCTCCCCTTCGGAGAACTGAAGCTGATTGCCCCCTCGATCATCGCGGCGGCAAAGAGAGCAACCGTTCCCGTCGTTGTTCATTACGATCACGGCCTGACCTTTGACCGTTGCATGGAGGCACTTCAACTCGGATTTTCCAGCGTGATGTTCGACGGCTCGGTCAATCCTTACGAGGAGAATATCAAGCAGACGAGAGAGATCGTCAAGATCGCGCACTCCTTTGGTGCGACTGTTGAGGGCGAGATCGGACACGTCGGACAGGCTGCCGCAGGTGACGATCACGACGTATCCCTTTATACCACCGTCGAGCAGGCGCAAAGCTACGTTGCCTCCACAGGGGTTGACGCGCTTGCCATTTCGATCGGTACGGCGCACGGCAAGTACGTCAAGACCCCCAAGCTTGATTTCCAAAGATTGCGTGAGATCCGCGCAAATCTGGATACGCCTCTGGTGCTGCACGGTGGCTCGGGTCTTTCCGACGACGATTTCCGCACATGCGTCAGGGACGGTATTGCAAAGCTGAATATCTTCACCGATCTGTGCGTCGCGGGTGAGCGCGCCATGGCGGAAGGACTTTCGGACGGATTGGCGTATCTTGAGATCCGCAATCGCAAGGTTGAGGCAATTAAGGAAACGGTTAAGCGCAAGATGGAGCTTTTCTCCTCCGCCCGACGCGCATAATATCAGAAATCGCAGAACCGCGGACTCCAAGGAAACGACGGAGTCCGCTTTTTGCTTTGATTTACAAAAAAACGGATTTTTTTCGTTTTTGCTATTGGATTTTTTCGCTTTTTGTGATATGATAATAATAATCAATCGGGAAAGGGGTGTTTTGCTTGGATCTTGTACTGTTAACGGCGCTTGGCGTCGGAGGTGCTACGGTGATCGGAGCCGTGTTGGGCTTTGCTTTTCAAAAGCTTTCGCACCGCTTTTCTGACATCGTGTTGGCGTTTGCGGCAGGTGTCATGCTCGCGGCTGCAGTGTTCGGACTGATTTTGCCTTCGCTGGAATACGGTGGAAAATTTGGACTCATCATCACCGTGCTCGGCGTGTTTGTGGGCGCCGTTTGCCTCAACCTGACCGATCGGTTGGTGCCTCATTTGCACCGCCTGGCGGGAGCTGAGGGGGAGGCGCACAACAACGCACAGCTTAGTAAGGTTCTGCTGTTCGTGACCGCCATTGCCATCCACAATCTGCCCGAGGGAATTGCCGCGGGTGTGGGATTTGGCATCGAGGATAATCCCTCACAGGCGCTCCTGATCGCGGGGGGAATCGCGCTGCAGAATATTCCCGAGGGTATGGTCATCATCGGGCCCATGGTAGCATCGGGCATCAAGCCCCGACGGGCGTTTCTGCTCGCATCTCTGACGGGGCTTGTAGAGGTGATCGGTACGCTGCTGGGTTACTTTGCCGTCAGCATCGCATCGGCGATCCTGCCCTTTGCGCTCGCCTTTGCAGGGGGCACGATGCTATACGTCATCAGTGATGAAATGATCCCCGAAACACACGCGCACGGACATCAGCGCGGCGCGACCTACGCGTTGCTTGTGGGCTTTTGTCTGATGCTGGTCAGTGACGTTTTGCTGGGATGATCGAAAAAACCACTTTGGAGGAATCGGTATGAGTCGTGCAGAGGCTATGAAGGCTTACACAAACAAAATCAAGCGTGAGGTCATCTCACAGCGGCAGATCGCACAGGAGATCGCAAAGGCTGGCAAGGAGATCGACAAGCTGTATGACGGAAGGCCTCTCCTGCTTGTCAGTATTCTCAAGGGATCCTTCGTCTTTTTGGCGGATCTCTGTCGCGCGATCTCCGTTCCCTGCGAGATTGGCTTTATGTGCGCAAAGAGCTATTATGAGGGAACCGTTTCGAGCGGTGTCGTTCAGATCACCATGGATCTTGACCGCGATATTACCGATTATCACGTCGTCATCGTTGAGGACATCGTGGATTCGGGCAGAACCCTTCACGACGTCGTCAAGCTTCTGCAGGCGCGGGGACCTGCATCCATTCACGTGGTCACGCTTCTGGACAAGCCCTCCCGCCGCGTAGTGGATTTTCAGCCCGATATTGCGCTGTTCACGATCCCCGATTACTTCGTGATCGGATACGGTCTGGATTGTGCCGAGATCTACCGCAACCTCCCCTACATCGCCGAGTACAGCGAGGATGAGGAGCAGAATTCTTAACGAATCAAAAAGAGCCTGCCGACACGGCAGGCTCCCGTCGTATTTTGAGATAAAATTTTCCTTTGGCGTTGACTTTTTTTGCGCGCTGTGCTATAATAAAGGCGGAATATTTGATTTTTTCGGGAAGGAGGGAACGGCATGCTGGAATTGAAGCCCGAAAAACGCAAAAAACAAAAAATGAGCAATATCCGCGTGATCGCGATCAGCTTTCTGGCGGTCATCTTAACGGGAACGCTGCTTCTTTGCCTGCCCTTTTCCTCGGCGTCAGGCACGTGGTCCAATCCCATCGACTGCCTGTTTACCGCGACTACGGCAACCTGCGTAACGGGTCTTGTGGTTTACGACACGCCCGTGTATTGGTCGACCTTCGGACAAGTTGTTCTTCTGCTGCTCATTCAGGTGGGCGGTATCGGATTTATGACGCTGATCACCGCGGTTTCCTTCTTCGTAACCCGCCAGATCAACCTGCACGAGCGTCGCATGATTCAGGAAAGCTCAGGCTCTCTGCACCTTGGCGGTGCGACGGGAACCTTTGCGCAGATCCTGATCGGCACCTTCGTCATTGAGGCGATCGGTGCGGGGCTTCTGTCCATTCGGTTTTATCCGATGTACGGCGGCAAGGGCATCTGGTATGCCGTTTTCCATTCGGTTTCGGCGTTCTGTAACGCGGGCGTTGATATCATCGGTTTGGACGCTGCGGGTGTCGGCAACTCACTTGTCAACTTCCGTGACGATCCGCTGATCAACTTTACCGTGATGTTTTTGATCATTATGGGCGGACTTGGATTCCTTGTCTGGAACGATCTGCTCAACTCGGGCTTCCGTTGGAAGAAAATGAAGCTGCACACCAAGATGGTGCTTGCCATCACGGGTAGCCTGATCCTGATCGGTGCGATCTTCTTCTTTATCAGCGAGTACAACGCGGCGTTTGCGGGACTTCCGTTTGGCAGTCGCGTCATGGCATCCTTCTTCCAGTCGGTGACCACGAGAACGGCGGGCTTCTTTACCGTTCCGCAATCCTCGCTTTCCGACGCGGGCATTCTGATGGCGCTGGTACTGATGCTGATCGGAGGCTCTCCCGGATCGACCGCGGGCGGTGTCAAGACCACGACCTTTGCGGTGCTGTTCCTCAGCATCGTGCGTCTGTCAAAGAACCGCGAGGACGTCGTCGTCTTCAAGCGCCGCATCCATGACCGCATGGTGCGTCAGGCGGGCGCGGTGATCGCGGTATACGTCGGTCTTACGTTGGCGGCGTCCATGCTGATCTGCATGCTTGAGGTAGGCAACCCGGCGGTGGGTATGCGGGACGTGCTCTTTGAAACGGTTTCTGCGGTGGCAACCGTGGGACTTTCTACGGGAATCACGCCGACGCTGACGTACGCCTCCAAGCTGATTCTGATCCTGCTGATGTACACGGGACGCCTTGGCGGTATGTCGCTGTTCCTGGCGCTTGCGGACGCGCGGGAGACTTCACTCCTCGAACGCCCGACTGAAAAGATCTTGATTGGTTAATATAAGGAAAGAAGGATAGAGAACTATGAAATCGGTGCTTGTCATTGGTATGGGCCGCTTTGGCTACCATCTGGCGACCAAAATGCAGGAGCTTGGCAACGACGTCATGATCGTCGACCGCGACCCTGCGCGTATCAATATGTATGCGGATAAATTTACCGATGCGCAGATCGGAGATTGCACCAACGAGTCGGTCATCCGCTCGCTTGGCGTCAAGCAGATGGATTTGTGCTTCGTTTCCATGGGTGAGGATTTCCAGTCCTCCCTCGTCATCACCTCCTTGCTCAAGCGTGCGGGCGCGAAGTGCGTCATCGCCAAGGCAAATCAGGAGATCCAGGCGGATCTGCTGCTTCAGATCGGCGCGAACGAGGTCGTATACCCCGAGCAGGAGATGGCGGAGAAGATCGCGGTGCGCTACAACGCGGACAACATCTTCGATTACATCGAATTGACGGGAGAATACTCGATTTTCGAGATCCCCGTTCCCATGACGTGGGTCGGAAAGACCATGATCGAGCTCGACGTCCGACGCAAGTACCGCATCAACGTTATCGCGGTCAAGTCCGAGAGCGAGCTTTGTCCCACGCCCGACGCACAGTACGTATTCAAGCCTCTGGATCATATCGTCGTGATCGGAAAATCCAACGACGTGTTCAAGCTTTCGGGCGGAAAAAAGAAAAAATAATCCTGATGCGACCGCATTCTCGCCGAATGCGGTCGCATTTTTTCAGAGGGAATGGGGAGAAATAAAAATTCTGTCGCAGGGTATTGATTTTAGATAGGAAATGTTATATAATAATAGGTAAACTGGCAGGGTATGCCCTGATGAATCTGAAAAAGGACGGATGCTTTTATGGAGCGGGTTTCAAAGCATAATTATTATCTGGATATTGCGCAAACGGTCGCGGAGCGTGCTACGTGCCTTCGCAAGCGGTACGGCGCCATTATCGTAAAAAACGATTCCATCATTGCTACGGGCTATAACGGAGCGCCCAGAGGACGCAAGAATTGCTCCACCGATCTTGGCACCTGTATGAGAGATCAGCTCGGCATTCCCCGTGGGGAACGGTACGAGCTTTGCCGCTCGGTGCACGCTGAGGCAAATGCGATCATCGCCGCACCCCGTGATCAGATGCTGGGCGCGACTCTGTACATGGTTTGTATCAATGCGTCGAGCGGTGAGCTTGAGGCAGGAACCTCCTCTTGCATGATGTGCAAGCGGCACGTCATCAACGCAGGGATCGCTCAGGTCGTCGTACGCGACACCAAGGAGGAGTACCGCATCATCAACGTTGCCGATTGGATCGAAAACGACGATTCGCTCAGTGGCGTGTTCGGATATTGAAAGGAATCATAGCATGAAAAAATACGTATTTCGCTTTTTTGTTTTGCTGACCGGCCTTGTGCTGCTGCTCAGCGGCTGCTCGAAGCTGCATACCGTCACCTACAAGGACGGACAGTATCTGGATAAAACGACGGAGATTGTCTACCGTCCCGCCTCCCTTTGCTACGAGGCGGTTTCCATTAAGGAGGGCGGTATTGCAAAGATCAAGGACGGACTCTCTCAAGTGCTTTACGAGATCAACGGCGTAGATCCTTCCCTGATGCTTGCCAATGAGGAGTATGAGATCTTTTACGCCGTTGGAACGACGCTTCCGACGCTGACCGAGATGAACCCCGTCGGCATTGCGATCTGTAAAACGCAGAGCATCAGCGCGCAGCTTGCCGCCATCACCGATGCCGCGGAGCTGCAGGAGATCCTGGATGCTTACGTCGGCGGCACGGGATGCTCGGACCGACACGTCAATAAGGCGGGTGCTGTGGAGCAATATTACCTCAAATTTTACTCTACCGCGTATCCGACACTCTACTACTGCCTGGAGTATCTGCGCTTTGCAAGCGACGTCGAGATTTCCGAGCGTGTGGAGGATGAAGAAAACTTTGTTCCCAAGTATACGGGTGCTACGTACCACTTTGAGGATTACACCTATACCGATAAGGACGGCAACGAGTGCACCGAGCGCACGGTGGTTTACAACTTTGGAAACGGCATTCTGTATGACCGTATGGCAGGCATCTGCTATGCTGTCGGCAGCGACGTGATCGAAAGCTATATCGAGTCCAAATGAGCACCTTACCCGTAAAAAAAGAGCACCTGCGCGGCATTGCCGCATTGGAGGCGGAGTGCTTCCACCAACCCTGGAGCGAAAAAGCGCTGGAGCTGTTGCTTGGCAAGGACGCGATCGGCGTGGTTTGCGTCGAGGGGGATGAGGTGATCGCCTACGGAGGGATGCTTTTGACGCTGGACGAGGGGCAGATTACCAATATCGCCGTCCGCAGCACGCACCGACGCCGAGGATACGGTAAGGAGATCCTTGGAGCATTGCTCCTCGCGGCAAGAGAAAAGGGCGCGAAGGAGATCTTTTTGGAGGTGCGCGCCTCCAATGCAGGCGCGCAGGGCTTGTACCTGCAGTATGGATTTGAGCAGGTCGGCACACGTCGCGGCTTCTATCAGCATCCGCGCGAGGATGCCGTCGTGATGCGAAAGATTCTCGGTTGACGACCGTATTTTAGAAAGGAAGGGGCAGAACGGTCTGCCACAGACAGAGAGATGTATCTTCTTGGAATGGAAAGCTCTTGCGACGAAACCTCTGCCGCAGTGGTGGAGATGGGGGATGGCGTACGTGCCATCCGCTCCAATATCGTTGCCTCTCAAATTGAAACGCACCGCCTCTACGGGGGTGTTGTCCCCGAAATCGCGAGTCGCGCGCACATCGAGGCGATCTCGAACGTGACGTCGCAGGCGCTGCAGGAGGCGGGGATCGGCATTCGGGACGTCGGCGCCATTGCGGTCACAGCCTTTCCCGGGCTGATCGGAGCACTGCTCGTGGGCGTGAATTTCGGGAAATCCCTGGCATATTCCTACAACATTCCGCTGGTTGCGGTCAATCATATCCGCGGTCACGTTGCCGCGGCGTATCTGTCCAACCCCGATTTAGAGCCTCCGTTTTTGGCGCTCGTGGTATCGGGGGGGCACACCTCCATCTATGCGGTAAACGGGTACACCGATTTTTGCGAGATCGGTTCGACGCGTGACGATGCGGCAGGCGAGGCGTTTGACAAGATCGGACGCGTCATAGGGCTTCCTTATCCGGGAGGCGCGGCGCTTGACCGCTTGGCGTACGAGGGAGATCCGCACGCGATCGCACTGCCCACGCCCGCCCTTACGGGAGATACGCTGGACTTCTCCTTCAGCGGCATCAAGACCGCAACGCTCAATTACCTCAACGGCATGGAGCAGCGCGGACAGGAGATCAACCGTGCGGACGTCGCGGCATCCTACACCGCGCGCATCGTGGACGCCATTGTCAAGAAGACCGAGCAGGCGCTTCGCAAGACGGGTATGAAGACCTTGGTGCTGGCGGGCGGGGTTGCGGCAAACTCGCATCTGAGAGCGGCTCTGGAGGCGCTTTGCGCGCGCCTTGGGGTAAGGCTTGCCATGGCGGATCGCACGCTTTGCGGCGACAACGGAGCCATGATTGCGGCGGCAGGATATTTTGAATTTTGCAACCGAAATTTTGCCGATACGTCACTCAACGCCTCGGCGTGTGACGACGGTGGACAAGCGTGAGAATCGGCGCTTTGACGTCATTCCCGAAACAGGCTTGTCAAGCCCTTTTTGAAAAATCATTCAAATTCGTCACTTTGCATATCTTTTTGTCAAAAACGGGCGATTCCGTTTTCCACACAGCCTTTTCCACAGGCTGTGGAAAAGCTTGAAAAACAGATCGAAAAAGTGCAAAAGCAGTCGCATAGGGCGCCAGAAAAGCCTTGATTTGTGGAGAAAGCTGTGGATTTTGTGGAAAACTCTTGCCAAATTTCTGGCTGTGGAAAACCCTTCCTTGTGGAAAAATATCGAAAAATATCGAACAGAAGCGTTTTGTGAAAAGTGCCAATTTTTCAATTTTAAAGAAAATTTTTACAGCAAAAAAGACTCGAAGTGAGGGCAACGCAGATGCAAAAAAATTGTGTTGTCACATCCAATCAATCAGAAAAAAGGAATGAAAAAATGAGTACAGAACAAAAGAAGCGCGTTGCGGGGAAGCACGCGCAAGAGGTGGACAAAATCGAGGTGTCGGGAGCGGTCATCCGCCGTCTTCCGCGTTACTTCCGTTATTTGCGGGAGCTGCTCCGTCAGGATAAGATGCGCGTCAGCTCGGCCGAGCTTTCCCGCATGATGGGCGTGACAGCCTCGCAGATCCGCCAGGATCTGAACTGCTTCGGAGGATTTGGTCAACAAGGGTACGGATATAACGTTCCGTATCTTTATTCTAAGATCTGCGAGCTCTTGGGTGTGGATTCGGATGTCCGCGCCATTGTCATCGGTGCCGGCGACCTGGGACGCGCCTTGGTGCGCTCTCCGATGTTTGAGAAGCGCGGCATTCAGGTGCTTGCCATGTTCGATATCGCACCGGAGCAGATCGGACGCGAGATCGCGGGCGTCAAGGTGCGCAGCATGAACGAGCTTGCCGCCTACTGCAAAAAGCATCAAGTGGATATGGCGGTTCTGACGCTTCCCAAGGAAAGCGTGGAGGAGGTCGCGGAGCAGCTCTCGGGATACGGTGTTCAGGCGTTCTGGAACTTTACCAGCAAGGAGATCAAGCTGGGCGACGGAAACGCGATCATCGAGAACGTGCACTTAGGAGATTCCCTGATGGTGCTCAACTACCGTCTGGCAAGACGGCGCGCAGAGGAAAAGGAGCCCAACTGATTTTTGCGCGGATACAAAAGAAGGAAAAGATCGGAGATACATATGAAGTTGAATTTTTTGCAGGACGTTCTGGTTCTGCCCGCCTCGGTGCTGTCCTACGCCTCGGAGGCCGACGCTTCCTATGTGCGCGTCCTGCTCTGGCTTGCGTCGGACGTAAGCCTTGCGGACAAGCACAGGCAGCTGGCAAAGCTCGCGGACTGTGACGTCAAAACAGTCAAGGCTGCGCTGAGCTTCTGGCAGGAGTGCGGCGTGCTTGCGCAGGACGGAGCGTATCAGAAGACCTGCGTTCCGGTAATGGCACAGACGGAGGTGTCCGAAAAGGAAACCTCAGAGGCGCCTGTGAAGGAGAAGAACATTCTCCGGCGTGCTGACGAGCTTCCCAATTATACCTCGACCGAGCTTGCAAATCTCCTGGAGAAGAAAGAGGAGCTGCGCGTTCTGATCGACGAGGCACAGCGCGTGCTCGGAAAGATCTTTACCACCTCGGACGTCAATATCTTAGTGGGGATGCTGGATTATCTCGGCATGAGCGGTGAGTGTGTCCTGCTCCTGCTTGCGCACTGCAAGCGAATCGACAAGACGGGCATGCGCGCCATTGAAAAATACGCGATCACGCTGGCGGATCGCGGCATCACCGAGGCACAGACAATGCAGGAGGAGCTTCGCACCTTAGAGGAGATGCATACCTTTGAGGGCGCGGTGCGCCGTCTGTTCGGTATGAAGAGCCGCTCGTTTACGGCAAAGGAATCAAAGCTTCTGCGCGCATGGAGCTCCTACGGCTACGGCATCGACGTCGTCGGCCGCGCTTATGAATTGACCGTGAACGCCACGAACGAGGCGTCCTTGCCCTACGCGAACGCTATCCTGGAGCGTTGGCACACCGAGGGACTTACCACCCTTGAGCAGATCGATCGGCAGATCGAGCAGGAGGCGGCGGAAAAGAAGCAAGACGAGTCCACTCGCCGGCTGGGTGACAGCTTTGGAACCGATGATTTCTTTGAGGCGGCGCTCAAACGGAGCATGAACCGTTCGGGCAACTGACGCCAAAGGAGGGAATAGGATGGGATACAATAAAGAAAACTATAAGCGCATCCGCACCGAGTTTGAAACGCGGGCGCTCCGTGCGCAAGAGGAGGCAGACGCGCGCCGCTTTGAACTGTATGCCGCGATCCCGGAATTGGCGGAGCAGGATCGAAGGCTATCCGCAGTCGGTCTGCGCATCATGCAAGCGGCATTGAACGCCAAGGACCCCGAGCAAGAGATCGCGAGATTGCGAGCAGAGAACGAGCAGGCGTGCGCCGCGCGCGCACAGCTTTTGCTTGCCCACGGCTATCCTGCCGATTATACCGAGCCGCAATACGAGTGCAAGCTTTGCTCGGACAGCGGATACGTCGGCATCAAGATGTGCAGCTGCATGCGCAGAGCCTTGATCGATGCGGGGATGCAGTCCTCGGGGCTCTCAACTTTGATGCGCACGCAGTCCTTTGAGAATTTTTCTCTGGACTATTATCGCGCGAAGCCCGAGGAAGCGCGCAGAATGCAGGAAAATCTGGAATTTGCAAAGCAATACGCACAGAGCTTTACGACTGACGGAAAGCATCCCGCGAGCCTTTTGCTGCTTGGCGGCACGGGGCTTGGCAAGACGCATCTTTCCACCGCGATGGCGCGTGTGATCATCGAACGCGGCTACGACGTCCTTTACAACAGCGCCGTCGGCATGATCTCGGATTTTGAATACCGCCGCTTTGGCAACGGCCTTACTGCGACGGAGGGGGACGATACCGCACGGTACGTCGAGTGTGACCTTCTCATCATCGACGATCTTGGCACCGAGGTGATCAATCAGTTCACGCTCTCCTGCCTCTATCACGTCATCAACACACGCCTGAATCTGCAAAAGCCCACCGTCATCAGCACCAACCTGACGCCGACGGAGCTTCGCAAGTCCTATACTGATCGCATCACCAGCCGCCTGTTGGGAGAATATCAGCTTCTTCCGTTCTACGGCACCGACGTGCGCAGACAAAAATTGGAGCGCTGAATGCTCCCCTTGCATAAAAAAGAAGATACGGTACATACTGATACCGTATCTTTTTTTGATGCAATAAAGGATCAAACACATCCAAAAGGAGGATATGATGTCACACACAAAGACCGTAACCGAAGGAGAGCTGCTGGATGCCGTCTACAAGAACGTCAAAATGGCGGGGGATTCCATCATCAATCTCATGCCAAAGGTCAAGGACGAGAAGCTCAAAAGCGACCTGACCGTTCAGCTGAGCACCTTTGAGGCGTTTGCCTCCCGTGCCGTCAAGCTGTTAGGGCGCGAGGGAGAGAAGCCGGAACAGGAAACGTGGATGGCGAGAATGGGTGCCAAGTGGTCCAGCATGGTCAACACCATGATGGATTCGAGCACCGAGCATCTTGCCGAAATGATGGTGGAGGGCGCGACCATGGGAGTCAACGATATGATGGAGCAGCTTCGCGGCGCCAAGCATGCGGACATCTCAAGGGAGGCACTCAATCTTGCGCAAAGCGTCAAGGAATACGAGGAGCGCGTCATCGAAGAGATGAAGGCGTATCTGGTTTGAAAAGGAGAAATACAGAATGGCACAAATCACAAGCAAGGAGCTTTCGGCTCTTTCCGATCTTTTGACGATGGAAGAAAACCTAGTTGCAAAGTACCGTGCGTACGCGCTGGCAACCGACGACAGCGCGCTGAAGGACCGCTATGAGCGCATCGCTGTGGCACATCAGCGCCACTACGAGGAGCTTTATTCCAATTTGAAGTGAGGAAAATGAGATGATGGATCAAAAGAACGTGTTTACCGACAAGGATGCTATGACCGATGCCCTGACGACGCAAAAGCATATCACGGGCGTTTACAACACCTTTGAGTGTGAGGCGGCGACTCCCGGGGTGAAGAATTGTCTTTCCTCCATTCTTGCCGAGGAGCATCGCATCGGCGACGAGCTGTTCTGCGAGATGCAGACCAGAGGATGGTATTCGGTGGAGAAGGCAGAGGAGCAAAAGCTCGCAACGGCAAAGCAGCAATTCTCCAGAGTTCCGAGCGCCAATTCCTGATCGGGCAGGGCGTGTGCACAGCACACGCCCTTTTTTTATTCAAACGTATCTTTCACCCTTGACAAGCCTTCGGTTTTGTGCTATAATTTGAGAACGGTTCTCATTTTATGAAACAGAGGATAGCTATGAAAAAGACTTATCAAACGGCGGGGAAGCGGGAGCTGGTGACGTTTCTTTCCCGACATCCCGACCGTCAGTTTACCACCGAGGAGATCTGCTTGTCGCTCAACGGAGATACGGAGCGCGGAAAAAGCAGCATCTACCGCCGTCTGTCCGTGCTTTGCGCGGAATCCGCGGTGCGTAAATTCCGCGATGAAAAAAGCGGACGCTCGGTCTATCAATACGTTGGCAGCGGATGCGATTGCAGTCAGCATTTCCATCAGAAATGCCTGCACTGCGGCACGGTTTCTCACATCGATTGCAAGGATTCGGAATCCTTTGCGCGTCATATGCTGAGCGAGCACGGATTTTTGGTGGATTGCGGACAGTCCATTCTGTACGGTGTCTGCCGTGCTTGCCGTGAAAGGGAGGCGCAATGATGGAATTTTTGCATCTGCTTTTGCACACGGCGTGGCATTCTCTCCTGGATGCCGCGAAGCTCATTCCGTTCTTGTTTTTGACCTATTTGCTCATGGAATTTTTGGAGCATCGGGAGGGGGAGCGGACGGAACGCTACTTAAGGAACGCGGGTAAGGTAGGCCCCTTGGTAGGAGGCGCGCTCGGTATTTTGCCACAGTGTGGCTTTTCTGCCGCGGCGTCCAGCCTGTATGCGGGACGCGTCATCACGTCGGGCACCCTGATCGCGATCTATCTTTCTACCTCGGATGAGATGCTGCCCATTCTCATTTCCAGCGCAGCACCTCTGCCGTTCATTCTCAAAATTTTAGCGACCAAGCTGATTGTCGGTATGGTCTGCGGCTTTGCGGTAGACCTTATCGCACGCAAGCGCGGCAAGCAGAGCGCGGACGCCTCGCAAATTGACGCGATGTGCGAGCGCGACGGATGCGCGTGTGAGGGCGGGATCCTTCGGTCAGCGATCAAGCACACGCTGCAGATCGGTCTGTTCGTGCTGCTGTTTACCTTTTTGATGGATCTTGCCGTGGAGCTGATCGGTGAGGACAAGCTGGGGGCTGTTTTGAGCGGACGCCCCGTGATCGGCAATCTGCTCGCGGCACTTCTGGGCCTTGTTCCCAACTGCGCGCCCTCCGTCATTCTGACAAAGCTTTGTCTGGAGGGGATCCTCCCCGTCGGAGCGATGCTGTCGGGGCTTCTGGTCAATGCGGGCATCGGTACGGCGCTCTTGCTCCGCAACAACCGCCCGCTCTCGGATTCTCTGCGCATTCTTGCCATTTTGCTGGGCGTGGGGATCGGAGTCGGTATCCTGGTCGATCTTACTCCCCTGCAGGCGATTCTTGGATTGTAAAGACAAAACTGCACCCCCGAAGGAGTGCAGTTTTGCCGTACGGTTCAATTGTAAAAATTGTGATTGCCGATGCGGAAGGCGAAGGGACGGTTCTTGGAGATCCAGTTGTTTGTCGCGATGCGCGGATTCATAAAGAACAGAATGGAATCCGAGAGCGTATATCCCTCCAGGCACATTTTGGCTGCGATGACCGAGCTTTGTGCGGGCGTGTGATAGATCGTTCCCATAGACACGGGAGAGAATTGCGTTCCGTGCTTGCGGTCAAAGATCACGCCGTAAATGGTATTGGGATAGGATTTGCTTCTGACGCGGTTGAGGACCACGTTTCCGACGGCGATCTGTCCCTCCATGGGCTCACCGCGCGATTCCGCGGAGATGATGCGGGAAAGCCAATAGACCTCGTCCGCGTTGTAATTTGCCCAGGCAACCGCGGTCGACTTGCGGTTTTGCGTGCTGATCTCCACACAGCGCGCCGATGCGTTCCAGGTTAATTCCGACGCAAAGGCTCGTACCAAGGGGCGAATGGGGAGATAGAGGCGACCGTCGATGTTGCGGATCTTGCCAACGGTATAGTAGTAATGTCCGTTGGCGGTGATGTAAATATTGTCCTGCTGCGCGGTGAGCAGAAGCGCGTCACTTTTGACGGTGGCGGTGTTTGTCTTCTTATTCCACGTAATGGTACAGTCGTCAAACAGCGCGCAGAAGGCGCGAAGCGGTACGTAGGTCAGGGAATCCAAGATGATGCATTCGTCCTTCAAAATTTCCTTTCCGTCAAGATAAACCCTTGTGGGTGTCGCGTCGCTCGGAAAATCCGTGGCGGCAAAGCCTGCGATCGAAAGGCTTCCAAGCAACGTGCAGACGCTTAAGATCAGCGTCAGAAGACGCAAGACATGGCGCGTGCGCCTTCGTTGGATGGTGAGATTTTGATGCAATGTCATCACTCCTTTGTATGAGTTTTCATCGCCTCGGGGCGATATAGCCATATTATAACAAATGTGGCAAGGGAGTTCAACCCACACATTTTGCAAGCGAAGGAGCATTGTGGAAAAGCCGCCATGCCCTTCCAATTTCTCTGCTTTTCGGCGGAGAAAATCGGATAGAATTTTACAGTTTTGGAAAAGCGTGGCAGAAAAGGAAGATTCTTTTTTGCAAGAGATCGCGCCCTCTGCCGCCAAAAGGAGAAGCATATGAAGCAATATACACACTTGATCTGGGATTTCAACGGCACGGTTCTGGACGACGTTGCCCCCTCGTTTGCAAGCGCGAACCGACTCTTGCGCGCGCACGGACTTGCGCCCATCGAGTCGCTTGATCGGTACCGCGAGGTGTTTGGGTTTCCCATCGTGGATTATTATCAGCGTCTGGGGTTCGATTTTTCCAAGACGCCCTTTGAGGAGCTTGCGCCCGAGTGGGTGGCGTATTACCGTGAGGCAAGCACACCCGAGCGTGCCTTCGAGCATGCGCGCACCGTTCTGGAATGGGCAAGGAAAGCAGGGCTTTGCCAATTGATCCTATCCGCGACGGAGGAGGGCATGCTTCGTCAGCAGTGCACCTCTCTTGGACTTCTCGACTATTTTTCCGAGCTGGTCGCATTGGATAACATTCACGCAGGCAGCAAGGTGGACGTAGGACTTGCCTGGCGTGCGCGGAATCCGGGGGCGCGCGCTTTGATGATCGGGGACAGCGAGCATGATGCCGAGGTCGCGCACGCCATCGGAGCAGATTGCATTCTGGTTTCCTACGGACACCGTCCCAAGGAGGCTCTGCAAAGGACGAATTGCCTGTTTGTGGCAGATAACGCCCAACAGATCATCTCGTTTTTGGAGGAATGAGAAAAAGCCGCAGCGAAACGCTGCGGCTTTTTGATTGATCAAGCGGGGGGACGATCAGCTGATCAGCCCCTCCGAAAGAGAAAACATGCTCTTGATGCGCGCATCGAGCAGAGGGGTGTCCGCAAGGGTCGGGGAGCTCTCCGCGAGCTCCTTTGCGTCGGTGCTTGCGTCAGTCAGGAGCGTCAGGTCCTCGCCCGCGTTGGCAAGACGGAAGCAAAGACCGCCGCTTTGTCGGACGGCGCTTGTCTGACTACTTGCAAGGAAGTCGCCGGGGCCTCTTTGCGCAAGATCCTGCTCGGCAATGCGGTAGCCGTCGTAGGTCGTGTGCATGGTATTCAGGCGCGCGCGGGAGTGCTCGCCAAGGGATGCCAGATCGGGCGTGACGAGGATGCAGTAGGATTTTCTGCTTCCGCGTCCGACGCGTCCTCGGAGCTGATGAAGCTGAGAAAGTCCGAAACGCTCGGCGTTTTCTACGATCATCAGGGATGCATTGGGAACGTTGACGCCTACCTCGATGACGGTGGTGGAAACCAGGATCTGTGTCTTTCCGTCGCCAAAGTCCTTCATGATGCTGTCCTTTTCGGCACTTTTCATTTTGCCGTGCAGAAAAGCGACCGTCAGCTCGGGCAACTCCCCTTGCAGCTCCTTGGCGTACTGTACCGCCGCCTTCATGGGGGGCTTTTGCTCCGATGAGCCTTCGGCGGAAAGCAGCTCCGAGATGGACGCTTCACCGGCGTCCGCGTCCTCCTCGATGGAGGGACAGACGATATAGACCTGACCACCCTCCGCCACCTGACGGCGGATAAATCCGAGTAATCGGGAGCGATAACTCTCGTCCACGACGAAGGTATCCACGCGCTGACGCCCTGCGGGCATCTCGTCGATCCTGGAGATATCCAGATCTCCGTACAGGACCAACGCAAGGGATCGGGGAATGGGGGTGGCGCTCATGACCAAAAGATGTGCGTGCGTGTTCTTTTCGGATAATTTTGCGCGTTGACGCGCGCCGAAGCGGTGCTGCTCGTCGGTGACGACAAGACCGGGCGCGGAGAACTCGACGCCGTCCGAAAGAAGCGCGTGCGTGCCGATGACGATGGGAAGTCGCTCCTTTTCATCGGTCGAGGCAAGCGCAGCTTTGATCCTGCGTTTTTCCGTAGCGGTGGCAGCACCCACCAGAAGCTCGCATCGAACACCGAGCCGCTCAAAGAGCGGAGCAAGATCCGCATAGTGTTGGCGCGCCAGGATCTCGGTCGGTGCCATGAGTGCCGCCTGCCGTCCGTTTTGCACGGCAAAGAGCATTGCGGTGGCGGCGCAGACCGTTTTCCCGCATCCGACGTCACCGACTAAGATGCGGCTCATCGGGATCTCTCGCTTCATATCGTGGGCGATATCTGCAATCGCGCGCTTCTGCGCCCCCGTCAATTCATAAGGGAGCATGGATAGCAGAGGCGTGGGGTCTGCCGCTTCGCATTTGGGCGCTCCTGCACGCGTGGACGCCTTTCTGGAGAGGTAGCCTCCTAAAGAGAACAGGAAAAATTCCTCGTACACCAGGCGCCTGCGCGCGATGGCAAGAGATTCCTTGGAGTCAGGGCGGTGGATGTGCTCCTCAGCGAAGGAGAGCGTGCAAAGCGAGCGACGCTCGCGTAAGTAGGCAGGCAGGGGGTCTTCGCCCGTTTGCCTGAGTAAAAAGAGCGCGACCTCGACGTCCTTTGCGATCTGCTTCTGTGAAAGTCCCTCGGTCAGAGGGTAGACCGCCCAGAAGGGAGGAAGCTTTGCCGATTCGGTATAGGGTTCGGCGGCAGGGGAGGAGAGGGTATACTGCTTTCCCTTGCGTTCCACCTTGCCGAAAAAACGGAAGGTCGCACCGACGACGAACTGATCCTTGAGGTAATCCTGATTGAAATAGACGATCTCACAGCTTCCGCTGTCGTCAAAAGCGCGGAACTTCAGGAAGGATTTATGGCTGCGCAGGCGCACGGTGCGTGCCGAGGTCGCAACGGTCAGAATGACGGAGGACTTTCCGTCCTTGCGCGCGTCGCACAGAAGGCAGACGTCCCCACGGTTCTCATAGGCACGGGGATAGTGCAAAAGCAGGTCTCCGAGCGTGCGGATGCCAAGTCTTTCATACGCGGCGGCACGCGCCTTGCCGACACCCGACAGAACGGTGACGGGGGAGTCCCGATGGATGATCGCGTCGCTCATAGTAGCTCCTTTCCGTCAAAGCATGACGATTGATCTTGCGCACGGATGCGCAGCCCGACAAAGAAAGGCTGCCCCGCACCGTGCCGTTGCTTTGGGCTGATGATGCAGGGCAGCCCGTTCTTTATTTGTTTCCGAAGGTTTCGTTGTAGGAAACGATCGCATCCCAGATGATGCGCTCTGCCATATCCTTGCCGAACAGAGATTTGACAGCGGTCTGCTTGTTCTCGAGCTGCTTGTAGACCGAGAAGAAATGGATGATTTCGTCAAAAATATGCGCGGGCAATTCATCGATGGAGGAAATGCCGAGATACGTGGGATCGGAAAGCGGAATGGCGATGATCTTATCGTCCATTTTTCCGCTGTCGATCATGCGCATCACGCCGATGGGATAGACGCGGATGAGCGTCATCGGGTAGATCGGCTCCGAGCAAAGCACCAGAACGTCGAGCGGGTCGCCGTCGTCGGCGTAGGTGCGGGGGATAAATCCGTAGTTTGCGGGGTAGTGCGTCGAGGTATACAGAACGCGGTCCAGGCGCAGAAGTCCTACCTCCTTGTCGAGCTCGTATTTACACTTTGAGCCCTTGGGGATCTCGATCACGGCGGTAAAATCCTTCGGTGTGATCTGTTCGGGAGAAAAATCGTGCCAAATATTCATATGCAACCTCCGTAAGCTGATTATTTTACGTACTCGAATTCGAAGTCATAGATGGAAACGGTGTGCCCGTCGCGGCAGCCCTTTGCCTCCAGAGCCTCAAACACGCCGCTGTTCTGCAGGACGCGTTGGAAGAAATTGAGCGATTCGTAGTCACCGAGATTGACCTGACCCATCAGATTTTTCAGCCATTCACCCTCGACAAAGAAGGTATCGTTTTCGCGACGAATGACCGTCTGCTTACCCGTGACCTCGATCTCCTTCGGCGCGTATTCCGCCTCGTAGATGCGGATCGGGGGGAGCTCGGTCAGCCGTTTTGCGACAAGGGAGATCATCTCGTTAAGACCTTCGCCCGTCGCGGCGGAAACGTAAAGGAGCGTCCAGCCGTTTTCCTTGACAAAGCCTTCGAACGCGTCCAGATCGACGGCTTTACGGTCGCAGGCGTCAAACTTGTTGGCAAGAATGATCTGCGGACGGGAAGCAAGCTCCTCGCTGTAGCGCGCAAGCTCGTAATTGATCGCCTTGACGTCCTCAATGGGATCTCTGCCCTCAAAGCAGGAGATGTCCACGACGTGGAGGAGCAGTCTGCAACGGTCGACGTGGCGGAGGAACTCGTGTCCAAGGCCTGCGCCGTCGGCGGCGCCCTCGATCAAACCCGGAATATCGGCGGCAACAAATCCTGCCTCGCCCCTCGTGCGGACCACGCCGAGATTGGGGGAGAGCGTGGTGAAATGATAGTCCGCGATCTTGGGCTTTGCCGCACTGATGCGTGCCAAAATCGAGGATTTTCCAACGCTGGGGTAGCCGATCAGCCCCACGTCTGCCAGCATCTTCAATTCCAGAATGACTTCCTTTTCCTCACCCTGCGTGCCGTTCTTTGCAAACATCGGCGTCTGTCTTGTAGGGGTAGAGAAATGGCGATTGCCCCAGCCGCCGCGTCCTCCGTGGCAGGCGATGAAGTCCGCGCCGTCATTTTCGGACATATCGTGAATGATCTTGCCCGTTTCGGCATCGCGGATCAGGGTCCCGGGGGGGACCATGACGATCAGATCCTCCGCGGTTGCGCCGTGGAACTTCGAGCCCTTTCCGTCCCCTCCGCGCCCGGCGATGAATTTATGCTTGTAGCGGAACGCGAGCAGGGTATTCGTACCCTGATCGACGCGGAATACGACGTTTCCGCCGTGCCCTCCGTCGCCGCCATCGGGACCGCCTGCCGCTACGTATTTCTCGCGGCGGAAGGAAACGGCGCCGTTGCCGCCGTCGCCTGCCTTGAGATAGATTTTTACGTGATCAACAAACATGGAACATTCCTTTCCCCTCGTGGGAGGTTATTCGAATTCATGCAGATGCTGCTTGGTATATTCCAGCATTCTGCATAAGAGATAGTCCTTTTTGGATTGCAGGTAGAGCTGAAAGGGACGCGAATCGCCCTCGGCATGCGCCATGTGATACTGCACCTCGCGGCTCAGCTCCTCCTCGTTTGCTTGCAAAAGGTACGTGGAGAACACGTCGGCAAGCTCCTTGCCACCGTCCAGAAACGCGTTCCACTGTGCGCGCTCGTGACAGGTTGCCATCATGCAGAGCAGCTGATAGCAGAACAGAGGCTTGAACACCTCGGGCGCGCCCCCTTCCTCGTCAAAGAGGGAGGTGATATAGAGCTGCCTTCCCTGACGGAAGAGCGCCATGTAGCGCAGGATCCGCTCCGACACGTGCGCCGAGGTCAGATCCTCGGGCGCCATATTGCCTCCGCGCTTTCGGTCGTACAGAAAATAGTTGCGTCCTTTTTTTCTGATCACGAAGGCAAGAATGAGCAGGTAAAGGAAAAACGCCGCGATCAACAGGGCGGTACCCGCAAGCACGAAAAGCAAGATGCGCGCCAAAGCCGTGGCTGCATGTGTGATCGCATAGGCGCCCAGAATGAGCGCGATGCCCACAAGCACGGTAATGATCCGCAAAAACAGACGCACGGGACGTCCGCGTTCCATATCCTTCACCTCCTTGTAAAAATGCTTGAAACGTCCGATCAGTCGTTGTCCTCGCCCTTCATGCGAATGATGAGCTTGATGGGAGTGCCGTGGAAGCCAAAGGTTTCGCGCAGGCAGTTTTCAATATAACGCTGATAGGAAAAATGGAAGAGCTCTGCATTGTTGCAGAAGATCACAAAGGTGGGGGGAGCCACCGAGATCTGAGTCATATAGTAGATCTTGAGTCTGCGACCGCGGTCCGTGGGGGGCTGGACGCGGATCATGGCGTCGCCAAGCACGTCGTTGAGCATACCCGTGGAGATGCGGAGCAGAGCCTGATTGTGTACGAACTTGATGCGTTCAAACAGGTCCTTTACGCGCTGTCCCGTCTTTGCCGAGATATACAGAATGGGGGCGTAGGGCATGTAAGCAAGAGCCGTGCGGATCTTGTTATTGAACTCATTGAAGGTAGAGTTATCCTTCTCGATCAGATCCCACTTGTTGACCACGATGATGGTCGCCTTTCCTGCCTCGTGTGCGATTCCCGCGATCTTTTCGTCCTGCTCGGTAATGCCGGTGGAGGCGTCGATCATCAGAAGGCAGACCTGCGCACGCTCCACAGCCATGTGTGCGCGCAGAACGCTGTAATGCTCGATCTTATCGTTGATCTTTGCCTGACGGCGGATGCCGGCGGTATCGATGAAGGTAAAGGAGCCGCTTTCGTTTTCCAGGTGCGTGTCGACCGCGTCGCGCGTCGTGCCCGCGATATCCGAAACGATCAGGCGGTTCTCTCCCAGGAGCTTGTTGATCAGCGAGGATTTGCCCGCATTGGGCTTTCCGATGACGGCAACGCGGATGCTTTCGTCCTCGTCTGCGGTATCCTCCCAATCTGCGAGTGCTTCGACGCAGGCGTCCAGAAGATCTCCCGAGCCGCTGCCGTGCAGGCTGGATACGCCGATGGGCTCCTGCTCAAAGCCGAGCTCGTAGAATTCGTAAAACTCCATGGGAGGGGGACCCACGCGGTCGCACTTGTTGATGCAAGGCACGATGGGCTTGCCGCTCTTTTTGAGCATGATGGCAATGTCGCGGTCATCCGCGGTCATGCCCGTGCGGACGTCGCACATAAAGATGATGACGTCGGCGGTCTGAATTGCCATGGATGCCTGCTCGCGCATCTGTGCCAGGATGATATTGTCGCTCTTGGGCTCGATTCCTCCCGTGTCGACCACGATCATTTTCTTGCCGCGCCATTCGGTTTCTCCGTAGATGCGGTCGCGCGTCACACCGGGGGTGTCCTCCACGATGGAGCGGCGCTCGCCGATGAGCTTATTAAAAAGTGTGCTTTTGCCGACGTTGGGGCGTCCGACAATCGCGATAATCGGTTTTGCCATGAGTAATCCTTTCTTTACGGAAAAGCTCCGTGATGTGATCAGACTCCCAGGAGGGAGTGAAGAAGCGCCGCACCGTCGTTGGGACCGGGGGCAACGGGGATTCCGCCAAGCGAATCGGAGAGCTGTGCGGGCGTCATGTCGTCGAGGAATATCTCCTCGTCCGCGCGCAGCATAGCGGCAGGATAGAGGAGCAATTCTCCCAAGGGCTTGCCCGTCAGCTGCTCGCACACGTCCTTCCCAGTCAGAAGTCCCGCTACGGTGACGCTTTCCCCGAAGAAGCGGTTTTCGATGCAATAGACGTAAATCTTCAAGCCGGGGACGCGACGCTCCAGCTCCTCGCAAAGCGCGCGGATATGCCCGTATGCGGCAACGCCCGTCGCGACCGAAACGGTGCGCGGGGCGGTAAAATCCTGCAACAGCTGCGGAAGCTCCTCCAGCTCGTCCGCAAATTCATCCGAGAGGGAGGTGATCATTCCCACGCCGTTCTCAATCTGGGAGTAATCCTCGTAGTAGTCTTGACTTGGCATAGGAAGATCAGCGCGCAGATAAAATTCGTCGGCACAGTAAAAGAGGCGCGTGCCGAATTTTTTCAGGCACTCCTCGCCAAAGGCGTTCACCTGCGCAATGACCGCAGCGGCATCCTCGCGGGAGAATGCCTCTAAGGGGTACAGACCCTCCCGATGCTTGGTCAGCCCCACGGGTACGATGGCGCAGGAGCGCAGGGCAGGGTAGAGGCGAACGAGATCCTGCATGGATCTTGTCAGCTCCTCGCGGTCGTTCAAACCCTTGCAAAGCACGATCTGCGTGCAAAGCGAGATGCCTGCGGCGGCCAATTGATCCAGATAAGAGAGCACCTTTCCCGCGCGCTTGTTTTTCATCATTTTGACACGCAGCTCGGGGTTGGTGGTATGGACCGACACGTTGATGGGGGAGATGTGCATGGTGATCAGACGGTCGATGTCGGCATCCGTCAGATTGGTCAGTGTGACGTAGTTGCCGTGCAGGAAGGAAAGTCTGTCGTCATCGTCCTTGAAGTAAAGGGATTTGCGCATGCCCTTGGGAAGCTGATCGACAAAGCAGAAAACGCATTTGTTTGCGCAGGAATGCTTGCGATCCATCAGGGGCGTTTCGAATTCCAGCCCGATATCCTCGTATTCTCCCTTTTGGATGAGAACGGTGTAGTCCTCCTCGCCACGGCGCAATTGCAGGCTGATCCTGCGCTCGGTCAGATAGAAGCGGTAGTCCAAAACGTCGCGGATCGGGTGTGAGTTGATCGAGATCAGGTAATCGCCCGAGGTGATCCCTGCGCGCGCGGCGTGACTGTCCCGTGCGACAGCGGTGATACAGACCATTTGTTCCACTCCTTTCTGAAAACGTCGATACGAACCCAATTTAACATCTTATTCTATCATATTTTTTCTAAAAAGTCAACATCTATGCGCAAATATTGGCAAAAAGCAAAAAGGACGGGAGCGCAAGTGATCTTGCGCTCCCGTCAAGCGATTCCGTTATTGCTCCGGTGCGGGTGGCTCCTCTGTCTTTTGTGCGGTAAGAACCTGGAAATTGGAAACCATCAGAAGGCGGAGGGTATCGACAAACAGTGTCTGCTCCTCTGTGACGATCAGGCGCATGTCATACTGCTTGGTGTAAAAATCCAGCGCGTGAACGGTGTCGCGAACGCCGATGCAGATGCCGATCTCGTTTACCGTTTCATCGGTCAGCTGCGCGCCCGTCAGATCCAGCGCGCAAAAATCGCAGATGCCCAGCAGCTCCTCAAGGACCAGATTGCCGTATGCCCCCTCAATGACGGAGGGCGTGACTGCGACTCCCAAAGGAGAATTGCCGATCGCGTCCCGAACGGTCCTCAGATAGGAGAGGATGGAGTCCAGACCCTCGCTTGCAAAGGGCAGCCCGATCAAAAGGATCTCACGTCCCCCCATTTGCAGATATTCGCGCAGGATCGCACTGTCCTCCACCGCCGCAGCGTAGCGCAGATTGGGATCTGCGTGCTCAAAGCCTTGGGGATAATACACGCCGCTGACGTACGTGCCGTATGCGTTCAGAGCACCCATTGCCTCGGTAAGGGATTCGGCGCCTTGACGCGCGCGCCCCTGAAAGTCCGCCACGGGGGATCGGTAGCAGATCTCTCCTGCGGGATTGTTGATGGAAAGGGAAAGCTGACGCTTGGATGCCGCCTCGGTCAGATCGCTCCCAACCGAGAAGGGATAGGCGTTCAGCCGCGGGACGTTCGATACGTACGGCTCCTCGGTGGTGGCAGGCGGCTTTTGGTCGGTTAAGGAATGATAGGTTTCATCATCCAGCCAAAGCCGCAAAAGGTTGCCGATCAGAACCGTGACCAGGATCGCCGCCCCCGCACAGATGAGAAGGATTGCCCACGGTGGCAGCTTTTTGCCTGTTTGATGACGGGGGTGATGTCGCCGATGAAATCTTGACAATGCAATTCCTCCTTCCTTTCCTTACGGTCTGCCGATGTGTTCAGCGAATGGCAAGCAGATCGATGCTCTTGCCGTATTCGTTAAGCTCAAGCTGAATTTCGGATTTAAATCCCTCGATGATCGCCTCCAGCTTTGCCCACTGGTAGGAATAGAGCAGGCTGGGGGTCTTGGAAAGCAGAGTCGGTTCCTCGTCCGCGACCTGAACCAAAACGTAAAAGCCGGTTTCCACCTCGACGACGTCACTGACGCTGCCGATGCCCGAGAGCGAGAATGCAGCCTCCTCGACCTCCTCGGTGTAGACGTCGCGCACGATGTAGTAAGGATCGACGTTGTAGTAATCCTCGTCCGTGTTGGAGTCGTTTGCAAGGGTCAGCACCAGCGCCGCGGGATCTGCCGAGGAGATCAGCGTATCGCGGATCTGCTCTGCCTTTTGTCTGTTTGCCTCCTTGTCCTCGCCCTTGTTGTTTTCCACGAAGATGTGCTGAACGTAGACGCTGTTTCCGTCACGGAGCCAATTGTAGAATGCCTCGTGATCCTTTTCGATAAGCCCTAAGTCGTCGGTCAGGACGTAGTAAAGCTCGTTTTCCAGCTGTGCTACAGTCAGGGTAAAGCGCCAGAAATGCTCGGTCAGGTGGTTTTCCTTCATCGCATCCTTGAATGCCCCCTTGCTGCCGTAGCTCTGCTTGACCTCCTGGATCTGGGCGTCGACCGAGGCGCGGATATCCTGATCCTTCATTGCCTTCTTAGTTTCCTCCTCGCCCATATAGTGCTGGCAGGCACGCAGTGCGGCGTAATTGTTCAGGATCAGGCGGAACACCGTTTCCTCGAGCTCCGCACGGTACTTCTCGGCGGTTTCGGGATTATCCCAGATGCCCTCTCCGTAGGTGTCCTCAAAAATGTCCTTGTAGGTCAGCGTCAGATAGCGCAATTCCTCGTACAGCACGTCAAAGCCGGCACAGGTTCCGATGACCTTCTGCTCCTGCCTTTCGTTTCCGCAGGCGCACAGCACCGATATCAGGCAAAACAGCGCAAGCAGAACGGCAAGCGCACGCTTCCAAATTCTCATTGTTTTATCCTCCAAGTGATACTCACGTCTCTATTATACAGGATACTTGTGTCTTTTTTATGAATATCGAATAAAAATGAAACGAAATTTTCAAAAAGGTATTTTCAATTCGCACTTTTTATGGTAGAATAAGCCAAGAGGATTTTTTCTTACACGGTATGAAAAAACGAAACGAGCGAGGTGTAACGGAATGAAGCAGGTTTATCACATCCCACTTTCCAAGCTGGTGCAGGAGATGCACTTTGAGGTGCTTGTGGAGCCCGAGAATTTTGAACAGGTACAGATCACGTCCCCCGAGGTCAACCGTCCGGGGCTTGCGCTTGCGGGCTTTTACGACGTATTTGAACCCGAGCGGATCCAGCTGATCGGCAAAGCGGAAACAAGATACCTGGATTCTCTTGTGCCCAGCACCAAGCGCGTGATGCTGCAGAGGCTGGTGGACGCAAAGCCCGTTGCCATTCTGTATACGACCTCTCTGACGGTCGACGATTGCGTTATTGAACGCGCGCGCCTGCGCGGTGTTCCCGTGCTGCGCACAAGCGCCACCACCAGCGCGATCATGGCAAACCTGATCTCCACACTGAACCTCCATCTTGCTCCCCGCGTCACCAGACACGGCTGCCTTGTGGAGGTGTACGGCGAGGGACTTTTGCTTCTGGGAGATAGCGGGATCGGTAAGAGTGAAACCGCGATTGAGCTGCTCAAGCGCGGACACCGTCTGATCGCGGACGATGCTGTGGAGATCAAGCGCGTATCCGACAGAACGCTGGTCGGTGCCGCTCCCGAGATGATCCGTCACTACGTGGAGCTTCGCGGCATCGGCATCGTGGACGTCCGCCGTCTGTTCGGTATGGGTGCTGTCAAGGATACCGAGAGGATCGATCTTGCCATCCAGCTGGAAAACTGGGTAGAGGGCAAGATGTACGATCGCCTTGGCATGGATGAGGAAAAGACCAATATTCTGGGCATTGACGTCCCGTCCATCACCGTCCCCGTCCGTCCCGGCCGTAACCTTGCCATTATTCTGGAGATCGCCGCAATGAACAATCGCCAGAAGCGCATGGGCTACAACACCGCCGAGGAGCTGAACAAAAGGCTGATGCAGCAGATGGGGATCGAGTCCTGATACGAAAACGGAAGGAGCGGTATGCGATGAAACAAGCGTCCCCGGGACCGTCCCGCAACGCGCGAGATGGCAAAGGAAACGAATTATATCGAAACAGTGAAATTCGCAACGGCGAGTTCATTCGTTATTACGGGAAGGCGACCGAGGTCGTCATTCCCGATTCTGTCACGCTCATTTCCGAGGGAGCCTTCCGCGGAAATACGACGCTTCTTGATGTTGTGATCGGGAAAAACGTATCCGTGATTGAAGAAAACGCCTTCCGCGGCTGCAAAAATCTGCGTTCGGTTTCTTTTCCCGCCGGACTTCGCGAGATCGGAAAGGAGGCGTTCCGGGATTGCCGGACGCTGAGCAGCGCGATCCTTCCGCGCAGCGTCACCGCCATTGGCGACGGTTGCTTCCGCGGATGTCTGTCCTTGCGTACCGCCGTGCTTCCGCAGGGGCTGCACAGCCTTGGTGCGCACGCCTTTTGCGGATGTGAGGCGTTGGAGGAGCTGGCGATTCCCGAGGGGATCACAGCGATCCGACACAGCCTGCTGTTCAACTGCCCGTCCTTGCGCCGCGTGGATTTGCCGCAGGGGATCAAGACCGTGGGTAGATACGCGTTTGGAAAATGTCCCTCGCTTTGTGAGATCCGTCTTCCGGAAGGTGTGACTTATATCGGAAGCGGCGCGTTTTGTGAGTGTGATTCGCTGACGTCGATTACAGTACCGCCTTTGGTGAGCTTCATCGGCGATTACGCCTTTGCCTGCTGTGAAAATTTACGGGAGGCCGTTCTCCCCGAAGGAATCACGCATATTGGAATCCATTCCTTCTGCGCGTGCAAAAAGCTGGAGCACGTCAATCTGCCTACCGGTCTTCGTCGCATCGCCGGCGGCGCCTTCGCGGGATGCTCCTCACTTGCGCGGATCTCCGTTCCCGAAACCGTGGAGGAGATCGACCGTCAGGCGTTCGCTTTTTGTGAGTCTTTGGCGCAAGTGGAGCTGAAGGCGTCCCTGACGATTTTGCCCGAGGAGGTGTTTTCCTCTTGCTTCGCTCTTGATGCCATTCAATTGCCCGACACGGTTCAAAAGATCGGAAAATCCGCCTTTTCGCGCTGTGTTTCCTTGCGTCGGGTACACATTCCCGAGTCCCTGCAGGTGATCGAGGAGCGGGCGTTTGCCGATTGCCACGCACTGCATACGGTGACGCTGCCCCCGACACTGAAGACGATCAAGGATCACGCCTTTTCGGATTGCACGTCCCTGGTTACGGTGCTTTTGCCCGACGGAAGCGTATCGGTCGGTCACGGTGCCTTTGAGGGATGCTCCGCGCTCGAGGTAATGGTCATCGCAGATAAGACCAAATTTTTCAGAGCGCGTGCCGAAACGTGGGGAATTGCCGAGCAGACGCAGGTCATTCTGTACAGCGAGCTTCAGATTGCGTGTCTGTTTGAGGAAATGACTGACGAGAATACGCCGATCGAGCGTCGCCGTGAGCTGCGCGCGGAGATCCGCCGACGTCTGTCCCGCACCAAAAAGAGAAACCGTCAGCATTCGGTCCGCCCCGTCCGCAAGAATATCTTCTCGGCGATCGGAGCGATCTGGGAACAGAGTGCCGATGCCGATTCCGCAGAACAGACGGCGGAGGAGAAAAACGAAACGGGATCCGACAACTGAGCTCGATTCCATTAAAATAGCATAGAAAATGCCCTCTGCCATGCGGCAGAGGGCTGTTTTTTTGTTTGACCGATCAGTTCAGCATCTCAAGGATCGCTTCCTTGGGCTGAACGCCAAGACTCTGGCGGACGGGCTTTCCGTCACGGAAGACGATGAGCGTGGGAATGCTCATGATTCCGAAGGACTGCGCAAGCTCACCCTGCTCGTCTACGTTGACCTTTCCGACGATAAACGTGTCGTTCTCCTCCGCGATCTCATCCACAACGGGGGAGAGCATGCGGCACGGACCGCACCAGGATGCCCAGAAATCCAACAGTACGGGCTTTTTTGCTTGGAGTACTTCCTTCTCGAAGTTTTCGGCTGTAATGGTAAGAACCTTCATGGCGTTTTCTCCTATCTTTTATTTTTCTTGATTTTTACACTTGGTTTTCTTCTGCTTTTTGATTGAGCGAGATCAGAAGAAGCTCGCACGGGTTGCAAATACGGGGAATGCGGGTGTGATTTCCAAGCCCTCGGCTGATGACGCATCTTCCGTCCAGAACGCCCGCGGTATATTTTGGGAAGATCCCTTGTCCCGGGGAATAGACGCCGCGTCCGAAAAAGCACCACTGTCCTCCGTGCGCGTGTCCGCAGAGCGTCAGCTCAATATCAGTTTTGGCAATATCGGGATAAAAATACTCGGGATGATGGCAGAGCAGGATGCGCGGAGCGTCGCCCTTGGCAAAGCGCGCAAGCACCTCGGCGTCCGCTTTGTTCTCCTTGCCGTTGATGCCCGAGGTCAGTCCGCAGATGCGCACACCGTTCCAGGTCACCTCGTCGTTGTCCAGCAAAACGGCTCCCGTCCTTGCGATCTCCTCTCTTGCCTGATCGCTCAGGGGGATCGGGGTTGGATGCCGCCACGGATTTCCCTTGTGATAGCAGCCGATCTCGTGATTGCCCAGGGAATAGAAGGTGGGAGCGATCGAAACGCATTCGCGCAAGAAGGCGTATCCCGAGCTGCTCGGATCTGCAAGCATTTTATCCTCCATCAGATCTCCCGGGATCAGGATCAGATCGGGGCGTGCCTGTTGCAGGGCGTCCACTGCGTCCTTGTGAGGACACCCGTGCAGATCCGATGCCACGGCAATCAGCATAGACGGCAGGCGCGGAGAATGGATTTGATACGACGTAACGGTCATGCCGACGGCACCCCCTTTTTAGACTTCCGATGCTTGAAATAACGAATGAGCAGGATGACGGACAAAATGCAGGTGCAGGAAATGACGGCGCCCGCAAGATCGATGATCACGTCGCCAAATTCTGCCACACGACCGACAGAGCCCAGCTGGGTGCACTCGTCGATGACAGCGAACAGGAGAACAGCACCCAAGGAGCTCCCGTATCGGATCCACAAATTGATCCGAAAGGTCAGGAGCAAAGCGAAAACCAACGCACCGAGAGATGCGAATTCTGCCATATGGGCAAGCTTTCTGACCGTGCCGTTCAGGCTTTGCAGGATGCGATCCTTTTCGACCTGCGGCTTGCTTGCGTAATCCTTCACGGTCGTCTGCGCGATGCCCTCCGTTACCTTGATGCTGGTCTGCTCGGAGCTTTCGGCGTTCTGTGAGGAAAAGGACAGAATGACGCCTGCGTTCAGGGCGATCAAAATGCAAAGAAGCACACGCAAGCAGATCAAAACCGTTTTTTTCTTCATGTGCGCCCTCCTTTGATATCCAATCTTCCTTGTGATTATGATATCACAGTTTGGCGCAAAAAGCAAGTATTATTTTCTCCCAACCTATGCGGTCGTGCATTTTAGCCGCAAAACAGAAGCAGACACAAAAAGAGCAACGTATCGCTTTCCTGCTCACTGCCCGCAAGCAGAAGCATGACGCCAAGGATCAGGAGCTCGTCAAAGCCGATCCCGTGTGAAAACGGAAAGGAAAGTCCGAGGTTTCCAAAAAGCCCCTTGACAGGGAGTGCGCTGTCTTGGCAATGCGCGTTCTCGGATGCTGCGGGGATCGGGAGCGGTGGCGTCGGATGCGCCTCGCAGCGCTCCTCCGCAGACGTATGGGAGCGTTCCTTTGGCTCCTCACGGCAGGAAGGAGCGGGGATCTTGGTGGGCGGCGGCGTTGGAATGGGCTGGACTCTGTGCGTCGGGGAGAAGGCGCAACCGCTGTAATGCCTTGGAACCTTTACGGCTTCATTCGGACGGTCCTTGGAACGGGAATACATATTGCGTCACCTCCTACGGTTTGATCTGCTCAAGCATGGCGCCAAGCTTTGCAATTTTCAGGATGGAATCGAGCGCCGTCTGTCTGGGGGGCGACAAAAAGGGGCGGAGAGAGAGGAGCAGATTGTCGCGGCAGCATGCGGGGGAGGGCGCCGGATGCTTTTCCTGCGTACCTCCCGCACCCGCAGTCGCGAGCATAGGCCTCATTGCCGAGAGCATCGAGGGGAGCTTTTCGAGCATCGCGGGATTGGAAAGGAGCGCGGAAAGTCCGTCGATGCCGGGAGCCCCTGCCGGATGTACCCCTTCCGACGACGCGGGAACGGATGCTGTATCAGGGGGGACCTGCCGTTCTTCGGCGGCGGGGGACGGTGCTTGTGCCTCCTGTGCCTGCGACGTGGGTATGCCTTGCCCCTTCAGTGCCTCCATGATGCTGCCAAGGCGCGCAAGCATTTCGGGATTTTGTCCGATCCCCTGCAAAATCGCTCCAATCGGGGGCGTGGATTGATTTTCTGTCCTTGCGGACTGATTACTTTCCTCCATAAAAACCTCCTGTCGGTTCACGTGTATCAGCGCGAGCGCCGATTTTGCCTGTAATCGGCATAGATCTCATTCAGGCGCGCGATGTCCTCCTCGGTAGCGCCTCCCAGGGCTGCGCGAATGCTTTGCACGTTTTCGGGGTTGATACCGAGAGAGGCGGGATCAATGCCACCCTCGGCGGCAATCTGACGGATGAGCTGTGAGAGCTGCTCGTCGTTCATGCGAAGCAGACGGTCTAACATTTTTCTATCCAATTCCATAGCAATTCTCCTTTTTCGTTTTTGTTTTCAGGAGCAGTATATGGCGAGGATGAAATTTGGGTGAAAAGTCCTCCTTTTTTTGCGAAAAGCGGTAGACAAGGCGGCTAAAAAATGCTATAATAATGGACGGATGAAAAAATGCAGGCAAGGGGGAGGAGCGCATGGAGGCGATCATCTTTTCAGATTCGCACGGCAACCGTGCGGGAATGCAGCAGGTGCTCTCCCATCAAGTAAAATCCCCCGAAGCCGTTTTCTTTTTGGGGGACGGGCTGCGCGATTTTGACGCCCTGGATACCGCGAATGCCTCGCTTTACCGTGTGACGGGAAACTGCGATTGGTTTTCTCCCCTGGGGGATGGAAAAAATCCGCCCACGGAGTGCCTGACGGCGCTTTTGGGGCATACGATATTACTGACGCACGGGCACAAATTCTCCGTCAAAAGCGGAGAGGAGCATCTTTTGCGGCACGCGCTTGCCGCGGGAGCGGATATCGTGCTGTTCGGGCATACGCACCGTCCGACGCTGCGTACCTTTTCTGCGGGCGAGGAGCTCCTCGGGCAAACGCTTGCGCGACCTCTGTATCTCTTTAACCCGGGCTCGATCGCGTCGGGATATGGCGGCGGTAGCTTTGGAACGCTGCTGCTGACAAGGGACACGGTGCTTTTTTCGCACGGAAGTCTGTCATAAAAAAGCACCTCGCGAAATCGCGAAGTGCTTTTGTGGGATCCGTCTTATACGGTTTGCATTTCCTCTAAGGCTCCGTTCTCGGCAGCCTCCCTGACCGCCTCCTCGTATGCGGCGATCACGGCTTCCTCCAGCATCCCACGGAACTGCGCGTTGATGGGATGTACGATGTCGCGGTAGCTCTCATCGGGATTTTTGCGGCTGGGCATAACGATAAAAAACTTGTCACGTGCGTTGATGACCTTGATATCGTGCACGGCAAGCTGACCGTCAAAGGTGACCGAAACGATGGCCTTCATCGGTCCCTCGTCAAACAGCTTTCGGACCTTGATATCTGTGATTTGCATAAAAAATCCTCCGTTCGTGATAAAATTGGAACTGTTACTGACTCTATTATAAAGTTTTTTTGTGATAATTATTCAATGAAAAGCGCATATTTTTGTGAATTCGGGAATTTTTTCATCCCTTGAAGCAGAAATAGCCTTTTCTGTATTTTGGTGTGGAGGAACGCCTTCCCACCTTCAACGCTTGCCGATGGGCAGAAAGGAGATGCCATGTCCGTTTCAAACACGCACTACGGTGCTACGTATATTCAAAATGCAATGAAGGATTGCAGAAGCATCTTCTTTATCGGGATCGGCGGCATCAGCATGTCGGCGCTTGCGCGCATCTCCGCGAAGGCGGGATATACCGTCGGCGGCTCGGATCGGGGAAGCAGCGAGATCACAAGGGAATTGTCCGCACACGGGATCAAGGTGTTTGCGGGGCATGACGCCGATCACGTGACGGGCTACGACGCGGTGGTGTACACCGTTGCCATTGACGAGCAAAACCCCGAGTATCTTGCCGCAAAGAGGCTGGGAAAGCATCTGTTCTCCCGTGCGGATTATCTTGGATATCTGATGATGTATTTCGACGTACGGATCGGCGTTTCGGGCATGCACGGAAAAAGCACCTGTACCGCGATGTGCGACGCCATCTTCTGTCAGGGAGGCGACCCCACGGTGCTTTGCGGTGCCGAGCTCTCGGGTCAGGAGCATTCCTCCTGCCGCATCGGACAGTCGCGCGCGCATTTTATATTTGAAGCCTGCGAATACATGGATTCCTTCCTGGATTTCAACCCAACGCTTGCCATTGTGCTCAACATCGGCATGGACCACGTGGATTATTTTCATAGCATGGAGCAAATTCGCGCCTCCTTCCGCGCCTTCGCCGCGCGGACGGGAGAGAACGGGATCCTGCTTTGCAATGCGGATGACGCGGAGAGTGTGCGCGCGTTTTCGGATTTTGAGGGACGGACGTACACCTTCGGGATCCTGTGTGAAGCGGATTTCTCCGCGCAGAGCCTCACTCTGCACGCAGACGGCGCGGAATTCGATTTTTACCGCAAAAACGAGCTTCTTGGAAGGATTCGATTGCAGGTCTGCGGAATTCATTCGGTCTACAACGCTTTGGCGGCGGCAAGCGCCGCACACCTTTGCGGTATGCCGATGGAGAGCATCCAAGCAGGGCTTCTGTCCTTTGCGGGGGCGCATCGGCGCATGGAGAAAAAGGGAAGCCTGAACGGTGCTGTTGTCTATGATGATTACGCGCACCATCCAGACGAGATCGCCGCAACCATCGCGGGAGCAAAGCAGATGGGCTTTTCCCGCGTGATATGCGCCTACCAACCGCATACCTACAGCCGTACCGTGGGGCTCTTTGACGGATTCGTACGGGCGTTCCGGGGTGCCGACAAGGTATTTTTTGCCGATATTTACGCCGCGAGAGAGGAAAATCCGACGGGGATCACCTCCGAGGCATTGGCGGACGCCATCGGCGAGCACGCTGCTTACTGCGGAGGCTTCGATTGCCTTGCCAAGGCTTTGTGCCAAGAAGCACGGGCGGGGGATCTTGTCATCGTGATGGGGGCAGGAGATATTTTTAAGGTGTTCGACCTGCTTCCTTTTGATCAAAAACGGGCAAAATAAGGTTCAAATCAGCAAAAATGTCCTTATTTTGCTCTTTTTTGAAGAATAAAATTAGAATAAAAACAATTCTAATTCTAAAAATAGGGACAAAAACGAGGTATAAGGAGTGAAGAAAACCGAGAAAAAGAGCGGATGTTCACGGAAAATTAACACACAAAATGAGCTTGCCGTATTGCAAAACCGCATAAAGAGAGGTATAATACAATGTTAAAACAAACTGAAAGAGGTAGAAATAAATGTTAGAGTTAATAAATTTGTCCTATCAGACGGAGGACGGAAAGGTAATCCTGAAGGACGTCAATCTGCAGATCGACGATCGCTTCGTGGCGATCACAGGCCCCAACGGCAGCGGAAAATCCACGCTTGCCAAGTTGATTGCGGGAATTTATATGCCCACGTCCGGCAAAATTCTGCTGGATGGCGAGGATATCACCGAAAAATCCATCACCGAGCGCGCAAAATGCGGCGTCAGCTTTGCGTTTCAGCAGCCCGTGCGCTTCAAGGGAATTACGGTCAAGGATCTGATCTCCCTTGCCGCGGGAACAAAAATCTCGGTGTCCGAGGCGTGCAAATATCTTTCCGAGGTCGGACTTTGCGCCAAGGATTATATCAACCGCGAGGCAGATGAATCCTTGTCGGGCGGCGAGCTCAAGCGCATCGAGATCGCAATGATCAACGCGCGCGGCACCAAGCTCTCGGTTTTTGACGAGCCTGAGGCGGGAATTGACCTGTGGAGCTTCCAGAATCTGATCCAGGTCTTCCGTGGCATGCACGAGAGAACGCACGGCACGATTCTGATCATTTCGCATCAGGAGAGAATTCTGGATATTGCCGACAAGATCGTTGTGATCGCGGGCGGCACGGTGGCGGCTTACGGAGAAAAATCCGAGATTCTGCCCGAGCTTTTGAATGCGCAGGCGGGCTGCCGCTTTACCAAGGAGGTGCGGGTATGATCGATTCGGTACAAAAACGCTTACTGTCGGAGGTCGCCGATCTTCACGAGGTTCCTCAGGGCGCTTATTCCTTGCGCATCAACGGAAATCTGTACGGCAAAAACGATTCCGAGAACATCTCGATCGTTGCCAAGGAGGACAAGCCGGGCATCGATATCTATATCAAGCCGGGCACGAAAAAGGAGAGCCTACACATCCCCGTTCTGCTTTCCCAGACGGGGCTGAAGGAGCTGGTATACAACGATTTCCACATCGGTGAGGACTGTGACGTTACGATCGTTGCGGGCTGCGGTATTCACAACAGCGGTGACGGTGAGAGTGAACACAGTGGCATTCACAGCTTCTTTGTAGGCAAAAATGCACGCGTGAAATATGTGGAAAAGCACTATGGCGAGGGGGACGGAAACGGTAAAAACGTCATGAATCCCACTACCGTGGCGCACTTGGAGGAGGGAAGCTACCTCGAAATGGAAACCACGCAGATCAAGGGCGTGGATTCGACCCGCAGAGCCACACGCGCAACGCTGAAATCGGGTGCTACCCTGATCGTCAAGGAAAAGATCATGACGCACGGCAATCAATTTGCCGAAACTGATTTTGCGGTCGACCTTGACGGCGAGGACTGCGGCACGCACGTCATTTCCCGCTCGGTGGCGAGAGATCAGAGCCGTCAGACCTTCCTCTCGCGTGTCAAGGGCAACAACCGTTGCAACGGACACACCGAGTGCGATGCGATCATCATGGATGATGCGCAGGTCACAGCGCTCCCTCAGATCGAGGCAAATCACGTTGAGGCGGCACTCATCCACGAGGCCGCGATCGGAAAGATCGCAGGCGAGCAGTTGATCAAGCTGATGACGCTGGGACTGACCGAAAAGGAAGCCGAAGCCGAGATCATCAACGGATTTTTGCGCTGATTCATCGGCAGAATATTCCACGAAAACGCACTACGTGCTGCAAAAAAACGCATCACGTACCGTAAAAAGCACCCTCCGGAGGCAAAACGTAGGCAATGCGCGCGAGCGCGATCTGCCGCGATCCGAGTGAGCCGAGGCGCTCTGCGAACGGCGCGACAAGACGTATCGGTGCGGCAAGACGTATCGGTGCGACAAGACGTATCGGTGCGGCAAGATGTACCGGCACGGCAAGATGTACCGGCGCGGCAAGATGTACCGGCGCGGCAAGATGTACCGGCACGGCAAGATGTACCGGCGCGGCAAGATGTACCGGCGCGGCAAGATGTACCGGTACGGCGCATCAAATCCGCTCCGCCAAAAGGGCAGGGGACACTTACGTCCTCTGCCCGCTTTTTTTGTTTCCCTTGCTGCTTTTGTCCGACGTTTTTTGTTCCGGATTTCCAAAAATTGAACATTATGGAGAAAAATATGAGAAATACCAAGCCGTTTTGTGCACATTGCCGAAGCGTAGAAAAAACGGTCGCGAAAATGTGCAATTTGCACAACCAAAACAGTGGAAATACTTGGCAAACCTCTTTTTTTGATCCCCGTTCGCAAGTAAATTTGATTTACGTTTTTGAAATTATGCGAAAAAAGAGAAAAAATGTCGTAAAAAAATAACCAAAAAGTCGTAGGAAACGTTGAATCACCGCCAAAATGCCGTAAATTTAATTTACATTTCAAAAAACGATCAAAAACGGCGGAGGGGAGTTCAAAAAAACCTGTAAACTTTTCTGCGATCAAATTTGTCCAAATCATGAATTTTTGACCGCTAAAGACCGATTTTGAGGGATTGCAGAGGCGAAGGTTTTTCTTGACAGACGGCGCATTTTGTGGTATGATTATAACATTAATGGGGGGATTATGCCCTTTTGCGGGTTTGCAAGAGGGGAAAACCTCGGCTTTGAAGGCCTCGCTTGGTATGGAGGAGGTCAAAGCGAGCATCGCGGTCACGCGCGCATGTGCGTGTCGGGTGCAAGAACGTCGGTTGGAGCGATCCAACACAAACAAATGATTTGCAGGAGGAAACGCAAATGAGAAACAAGAAGTTCACAAGGCTTGCATGTCTGCTTCTGGCATGTCTTTTTCTTGTGAGTGGTGCTGTTATCGGCGCAAGTGCGGCGACACTTGAGCAGCCGAAGGGCGGCATCGAGGACTACATGGATATCCTGAATACCATCTCCTACGATGACTACCAGGATTTCTATGCAAGCTATTTCGACAACGTCGGTGCCGGCGGCAAGACGGAGTATACTCTGGATGCAACGAGCGATTGGAAGTTCGTGGACGACCAGAGAAACACCGTAACGCTGACGGCGTCGGGCGACTGGCAGCTGACGACGGCTGACGGCAAGGTCTACAACTCCTTGGAGGATGCCATCGCGGCAGGCTTCAAGAAGACCGACCTTGTTTATCTCGATACCTTTGACGGAGAGCTCGCACTCTACACTCCCGACATCGGTTCGGTCACCTGGACGCTGGACGTTGCCGCAATGGGTCTTGGCACCGGCGGTCTTTACTCCATCGATCTCATCTATTATCCGATCGCGGGTAAGGACTCTGCGGCTGAGCGTGAATTCTACATCAACGGTGAGGTTCCCTTTGCGGAGGCGCGCAATCTGGCGCTCGCAAAGCTCTGGTCCTCTTACCAGACCGATTACGCGACCGGGGCGAAGGCTCTGACGGCGACGCTGGTGCTTGGAAAGCTGGATCGCGCAACGGTTGAGGCTGAGGCGAAGGATGCGGGCATTATCTTCAACGCATCCGCGGACGGCTCCGCTTTGATCTTCGATCAACCTGCCGTTATCACGCAAAAGCTCTCACAGTTTATAGAAAAGTACGAGCTTCGTTTCTATTCCGTTGATAACAACGATAACGAGCTTCGTCCCGCGCAGGATCAGACTCCCGCATGGACCTCCTATACTCTGCGTGACAGCAGCGGATACTACAGCAACGACTTCGGATTCGTGCTGGAGCCCGTTGACGGTCAGGTGCAGGTTGCTCTGCGCGGCATCAACGAGGCGATTGCCATCAAGGAGATCGTTCTGCGTCCCTATGCTCCGTTCCGCACCTATGCCGATTACCTTGCTGCTATCACCGCAAGCGTTGGCACGGCTCAGGGACAGGACATTATTAAAATCGAAGCGGAAAGCACCACGCATACCTCTACGAACGCGGTGTACCCTGTTCAGGACAATACGTCCGCTGCAACCTCTCCTGCTTCGCCCTCCTACATCGTCCTGAACACCATCGGCGGCGATAAGTGGAAAACCGCAGGTCAGTGGGTTGAATATCAGTTCTCTGTCAATTCCTCCGGAATGTACGATATCTACACGCGCTTCAAGCAGAGCTACCTGGAAGGTATGTACGTCTGCCGTTCCATGCAGATCTTCACCGACGCTGAGTCGGAGGCTGCATATCAGGCAAAGATCGGCAATACCGCAGGCTACTATAACGGCTTCCCCTTCGTTGAGGCAACCGAGCTCCGTTACGATTACAAGTCCGAGTGGCAGGTCGGTGCTCTGAGTGCCGGTCACGATACCAACGCGGACGGTGCGGCGGATTCCTATCAGTTGTATTTCGAAAAGGGTGTTGTTTATACCGTTCGCTTTGAGGCGACCCTGGGATCCAAGAGCACGCTGGTTCAGGACATCGAGAGAATCCTCTCGGCACTGAACAACGACTATCTTGAGATCATCAAGCTGACCGGTACCACTCCAGACGAGTACCGCGACTACAGCTTCTCCCGTCTGCTTCCTCACGTTATGAACGATTTCGTCGATCAGTCCGCGGACCTGAAAGAGGTTTCTAAGTTCCTGAAGGAGAGCGCAGGCGTATCCTCCACCTACACGGGTGTGTGCGATAAGCTGGTGAACCTGCTGGACGACCTGGTCCGTGACGAGGACAGCATCGCAAAGAACCTCAGCACCCTCAAGAGCTACGTCGGTTCTCTCGGTACCTTCCTGACCGATGCGAAGACGCAGCCTCTGCAGATCGACTTCTTCCGGATCCAGCCCTCGACCGAGAAGGCACCCAGAGCTGAGTACGGCTTCTTCAGATCGATCTGGTTTGAGTTTGAGAGATTCCTTCAGTCCTTCATCCGTGACTACAACAGCATGGGTGCTTCGGGCGATGCTACGGAGACCTCCAAGAGCATCAGCGTCTGGGTTCCTTACGGACGTGACCAGGCAAACGTTCTCCGTAACCTTTCCACCAACAACTTCACTCCCGAGTATAAGATCTCGGTCGACCTGAAGCTTGTCAACGCAGGAACCCTGCTGCCCTCCATTCTGGCGGGCATGGGACCGGATGCCTACATGGGTCTGGACCAGGGTACGGTCATCAACTACGCGATCCGCGGCGCTCTTGCCAACATCGAAAATCTTGACCACGATACGGTAGAGGAATTCGAGGCAGAGATGCATGCCATCTTTAACGAGGCGGCAATGCAGGTTCTTGGAATTTACGACGCCGACGGCGACAAGCACTACTACGGACTTCCCGAAACTCAGGACTTCGTCATGATGTTCCTGCGTATGGACCTGCTTGCAGACCTCGGTATTGAGGTTCCCACCACTTGGGATGATATCTACGAGGCACAGTCCGCTCTGGAAGCGAACAACATGGAAATCGGTCTTGCAAACAACTACCAAATCTTCCTATATCAAATGGGAGGCTCCCTGTTTGCAGACGACGGTATGAGAATCAACCTCGATTCCAAGACCGGCCTTGCAGCCTTTGAAAAGCTGTGTGACATGTATACGCAGTACTCCTTCCCCTACGCTTACGATGCGGCGAACCGCTTCCGTTCCGGTGAGATGCCCATCATCATCGCAAGCTACACGGGCCTTTACAATCAGCTGAAGGTATTCGCAACCGAAATTGAAGGCTGCTGGAAGTTCGTTCCGCTGCCCGGCCTGATCGATCAGAAGACCGGTAAGCTCAACAACCAGTCCATCTCCTCCGTCAGCGCGATCGTTATGATCAACGGCACGGATGACGTGGAATCCGCTTGGACCTTCATGAAGTGGCAGAGCGGTGACCAGTGTCAGGTTGACTACGCGAGCGAAATGGTTGCAATCATCGGTGACTCCGCAAAGCACTCCACGGCAAACCGCAAGGCGCTGGAGAGTATGCCTTGGACCCGTGCCGAGTACAGCGAGGTAAGCAAGCAGTACGAGAACCTCGCATCCGTTCCGAACTATCCCGGTACCTACATCATCGGACGTTATACCAGCTTTGCATTCATGGCTGCTTATAATAATGATGCAAACCCCCGTACCGAGCTGCTCCGTTACATCAATACCATCAACACCGAAATTACCCGTAAGCGCGAGGAATTCAATCTTGAAACCTTGCAAATCGGTCAGACCCTTGCCGACAAGCGTACGGCTCAGATCCTGGCAGCGATCGACGCTTTGACTGCGATCAATGCTGAGAAGTATGCAGACGCCATTTCCGATGCCAAGTATGCGATCGCAAACAAGAAGATCGAACAGATCTATCAGGCGCAGGCCCAGTTTGAGGCGATCCTTGAGGCTGAATGGAAGAATGACGGCGAGAAGACCATGCAGATCACAAAGGTCAACGGCGAAGTGATTACGGTTCCCGTTCACTACGTCAACGTCACCAAGCAGACCGCCGAAGAAAAGCAAGGCGGTTACCTGATCCGCAAGTTGAACGAGCATCAGCTTGTTTACTTCATCGCGGAGTGCTTGGAGGACACCGCAGGCGCTTTGGCTACCTACGAAGATTGAGATGCTTCATTTCATTAAAACTGTAAAGGAGAAAAAGCAATGTCTAAACAAACGGCAGAAGTAAAAGCTGTTTCGCGGAAAGATTTGACCTATCGTGAATGGATATGGAAAGAAATGAAGCGCAACTGGGTAGCTTACGTTATGATCGCTCCCTACGTTCTGATCTTCACTGTCTTTACCATTGTTCCCGTCGTTCTTTCCTTCGTCATCAGCTTCACGGACTTTAACATGCTGCAATGGCCGAATCCGGTCTGGCTTGAAAACTACATCAACCTGTTCTTCGCGGATGACATCTTCCTGATCGCGTGCAAAAACACCTTGATCTTTGCAGCGGTGGTAGGACCGGTATCCTACCTGATGGCATTCCTGATCGCATGGTTCATCAATGAGCTTTCCCCCCGCATCCGTGCAATCGTTACCCTGATCTTCTACGCCCCCTCTATTGCAGGTCAGGTGTACCTGATCTGGGGTACGCTCTTCGCGGCTGACTCCCACGGATGGATCAACGCAACGCTGCTCGAGCTTGGCTTTATCACCTCGCCGATCGCGTGGTTCCAGAACGCAGACTACGTAATGCCCCTGTGTATCATCGTTGCTCTCTGGACCTCTTTGGGTACCTCCTTCCTGTCCTTTATCGCAGGTCTTCAGGGCGTTGACCGCTCCCTGTACGAGGCAGGCGCTGTGGACGGTGTCAAGAACCGTTGGCAGGAGCTTTGGTACATCACGCTTCCCAGCATGAAGCCGCAGCTGATGTTCGGTGCTATCATGGCAATCACCAGCTCCTTCGGATTTGGCGGTGTCGTTACCGCGCTTTGCGGATTTCCGTCCGTCGACTACGCTGCACACACCATCATGCACCACTTGGATGACTACGGCGGATCCCGTTACGAGATCGGTTATTCCTCTGCGATCGCAGTCGTGCTCTTCGTCATCATGATCGGTGCAAACATGCTCGTTAAGAAAGTTATTTCAAAGGTGGGATCGTAATATGGCAAAATTAAGAACAAGAAAACATAAAGTCGTATTATCCCGTTCCGCCGGAGGTGACGCGGGTATTACCATGGTGCTGACCATCCTCGGTATTTTCATGTTTTTACCGATGTTCTACGTTGTCAGCCAATCCTTCAAGCCTTTGGACGAGTTGTGGATGTATCCCCCTCGATTCCTGGTTAAAAATCCGACGTTCCGTAACTACACCGACCTGTTCACTTTGATGAACGACTCCTGGGTACCGTTCTCCCGTTACATCTTCAATACGGTCCTTACCTCGGTTCTGGGTACCTTCGGTCACCTGTTCTTGGCATCTGCTTGCGCATATGCTCTGGCAAAGATCAAGTTCCCCGGCGGTGGATTCGTGTTCCGTACCATTCGTACGTCCCTGATGTTCCACTCTACGGTTACCGCAATCACCAGCTTCATCCTGATGAGTACCTTCCATATGATCGATACCTACTGGGCGATCATCGTTCCCGCGTGGGGCTCAACGCTCGGACTTTACCTGATGAAGCAGTTTATGGATACCAACGTTCCCGACACGGTTTTGGAAAGTGCGCGTCTGGACGGTGCAAGTGAGATCCGTACCTACTGGACCATCGCGATGCCCATGGTTAAGCCCGCGTGGCTGACCCTGATCATCTATTCCTTCCAGGGACTTTGGAACGCAGGTTCTTCCATTTATATTTATTCTGAGCAATTGAAATCCTTCAACTACGCGATCGGTCAGATCACCGCAGGCGGAATTAAGCGTGCGGGTGCTTCGGCAGCGGCAACGGTTTTGATGATGATGGTACCGATTCTGGTCTTCGTCATCTCGCAGTCGAACATCATTGAAACGATGGGTTCGAGTGGTATGAAGGACTAAGGAGGAGGCAATATGAAAAGAATAACATCTGTTTTGCTGGTTCTGTTGTCTCTTGTGATGATAGCTTCGGCTATGACGGTTGGAGCAGGCGCTTCCTCCGCATATCAGACCTATACGTACGATATTAACGGAAAAGCACTGTATTCTCCCGACGCGTATTCCGCAGATCTGGTTCTGGATTCTGCGGCGCTGGGACTTACCACTCCCCTGAACACGCCCAACGACCTGTTCACGGACGCAGAAGGTAACGTATACATCGCAGACTCCGGCAACAACCGCATTGTTTGCCTGGACCGTTACTATCAGTATCGCTTCTCGATCTCCAAGTTCGATAACGAGCAGGGAAACCCCGACTCGCTCGCAGCTCCCGAGGGCGTATTCGTCAACGAGGAATACATCTGGGTTTGCGATACCGAGAAGAACCGTATCGTTCGCTTTACCAGAGAGGGTGAATTCGATTGCATCCTTCCTGAGCCTGAAAGCCAGCTCTTTGATGAGGACGACATTTACAAGCCGATCGCAATGGCAGTTGACCAGCACGACCGTATCTACGTTGTTTCCTCTACCACTCACCAGGGTATCATTATGATGGACAGCAACGGCGCGTTCATCGGATTCATCGGCGCACAGGCAGTTACGCTGAGCGCTTGGGATATTCTGTGGCGTCGGTTCGCGACCGAGGAGCAGGAGAAATATCAGGCAGAAAACCTCGCTTCCGAGTTTAACAACATTTGCCTGAGCACCGACGGCTTCGTATACGTAACCATCTCTACCATCGAAGAGAGTCAGGTTGCGAGCGCGATCAAGGGAAAGGCAAAGGCAGGTACTTACATGCCTGTTAAGCTTCTCAATCCCGCAGGTGACGAGATCATGAGAAGAAACGGCTTCTGGCCGCCCGCGGGCGAGGTTGACTTCTCCACCTCTGCCAAGGCGGTTTACAAGGGTGTTTCCACCGTGACCGACGTAGCACAGGGACCCGAGAAGACCTGGACGATCATCGACTCCAAGAGAAATAAGATCTACACCTACGATTTCAACGGCAATCTCCTCTTCGCCTTTGGTGATAAGGGTGACATGCTGGGTAGCATCAGTAGCATTGAGGCTGTTTGCTATCAGGGCGACACCATGCTGGTGCTGGATAAATCCACCGGTATCGTCGTCTACAAGAGAACCGAATACGGTGATCTGCTTCTCGAAGCGATCGCCGCGGAAAACTCCCTGGATTACGATTACGCAATCGCATGCTGGGAGGAAGTGCTTCAGAGAAACGCGAACTTCGATGCCGCTTATATCGGTATCGGTAACGCGCTCTACCGTAGCGGTGACTATTCCGAGGCACTTGAGTATTTTGAAACTGCTTACGAGACCACCAGCTGGTCGGAATCCTACAAGCAGGTTCGTAAGGAATGGATGTCCGACTGGTTCATTCTGATGATGCTGATCATCGCAGCCGTGATTGCCGGCGTGGTCGTATTCTTCTCCTGGGCCGCAAAGGTCAACAAGAGAGGTGCTACCGACGGTAAGGCAAGAAAGAGCTTCGGACAGGAGGTCATTTACGGCTTCCACGTCATTTTCCACCCGTTTGACGGCTTCTACGATCTGAAGCACGAGAAGCGCGGATCGATTCGTGCCTCCATCGTATTTATCGTAGCAACCGTTCTCGCGTTCTTCTACCAGAGCATTGGTCAGGGCTACTCCCTCAACCCGACCGGCGCCTCCTCCACCATCGTGATGCAGGCGCTGTCGGTGTTGGTTCCCTTGGCGCTGTTCGTCATCGGTAACTGGTGCTTGACCACCTTGTTTGAGGGTGAGGGTAGCTTTAAGGATATCTTTATTGCAACCTCCTATAGCTTAGTACCTCTGCCTCTCTTGATCGTTCCCGCAACGCTTTGCTCCAACTGGGTAACCGACAGTGAGAAGAGCTTGATTACCTTCGTGGGAACCGTAGCGTTCGTTTGGGTGTTCATGCTTCTGTACTTCGGAGTCATGGTTACACATGATTACTCCTTGGGTAAGAACCTGATCACCATTGCCGGAACGCTGGTCGCAATGGCTTGTATCATCTTTATCGTATTGCTGTTTAGCGTATTGCTTTCCAAGCTGGTAAGCCTTGGTACCAACCTCGTGACCGAAATTCAGTATCGCTTGTAATGACAGAAGGAGGTTAGAATATGAAATTGAATAACAGAATTCTTTCGACACTCTTGGCTGTCATTATGATGGTGAGCGCCTTGACCGGGGTATTGACCGTAGGGGCTTCCGCCGCAGAAGAAGATACGTCCATGATGACCCCCGAGATCATCGAAAGCACTTACACCTCGGCATCCTACAAACAGCCCGCCGAGCGTTTGGCAAAAATGAAGCTGGTGATGGAGGCGCACGATTATAAGCTTTATATCGACACCATCAGCGGCGAGGTCGTAACCGAAAAGATTTCCACCGGCGAGCTGCTTTTCTCCACTCCCTACGATATGGGTGGAGATAAGGACATGGACGCGCGTGTAAAGAAGCAGATCCTGTCCCAGATCGTCGTCCAATACACCGATAACGGCGTTATGAATACTCTTTACAGCTTCGAGGAAGCTGCAATGAGAAAGCAGATCAAGGTTATGAACATCAAAAACGGTGTTCGCGTTGAGTACGTCATCGGTCGTGAGGAAACCAGAAAGCTGTTGCCTCAGCGCATTTCGGCAGTCAGCTTCGACAAGTACATCCTGGGCCCGATGGAGGAAGCCATCGATAAGGGCATTCTGGATGAGTTCTACTTTACCAAGTTCTACAAGTACTATACTCCCATCGGTCTTGAGATCGCGCAGTCCGAAAGAGAAAGACAGAGCTGGATCAAATCCTATCCTTGTATTGAGGAACTGATTGAGGATGAGAACGGCGCACTGGTTCCCATGAACATTTACGTGTTCGACTCGACTGTTGGTGATATCAAGGAAAACTGGTGCGAGAGCTTCATTAAGGAATATTGCCCCGATTACTCCTTCGAGCAGATGGAGGCCGATCACGAGCAAACCGGATATGAGGCATCCAACGAGCAGTATCCCGTATTCAAGATGGCTCTTGAGTACTCTCTGGACGAGAACGGCATGACCGTGCGTTTGCCTTGTAACGGCTTGCGCTACGATATGTCCATGTATACTCTGGAGTACCTCTCCGTGCTTCCCTATATGGGCGCGGGTAACATCCTGACCGAGGGCTACAACTTCTATCCCGACGGTTCCGGCTCCCTCTTCTATTCCGATCTGGGACGCAGCAATACCGTAAGAGGTAAGGTATACGGCGTTGACTACGCTTACCACAACATCGTGGGTACCTACCAAAAGGCGATCCGTTATCCCATCTACGGTACGGTCGCAACCGAAACCATCTATTCCTATTCCTATTCTTATCTGAACGGTAACATGGAAATGATGGTAAACAGCGAGACCGTTTCCGCGACGGTTAAGAGCTTTGAAAAGATCCAGGACGAAATTTCCAAGCGCCCCGAGGGTGAGCTCCTTGAGATCAAGGAAGAAACCTACAGCCGCGGATACCTCGCGATCATCGAGTCCGGTGAGTCCCTGGCAGAGATCTCCTCTTACCATGCGGGATCCTCCAGCAACTACTACACCATGATGAACTTCTTTAACCCGAAGCCGAATGACAGCTATGACATTTCGGATTCGATCTCGGTTACCAACAGTTCTACGTGGACCGTCGTATCCAACCGTAAGTACACCGGCAGCTTCAAGCTTCGTTACCTCTTCCTCTCCGATGCGAACAAGGTAGAGGAGGCAAAGCAGTTCACTCCCAACATCAAGTACTATGATGCAACCTGGTTGGGAATGGCAGAGGCTTACCGTGATTATCTGGTCAATACCGGTGTTCTGGAGAAGATGACCGAGGAGGACATTACCGAGGATATTCCTCTGTATATGGAGGTCTTTGGAACCCTTCAGACCACGCAGCGTTTCCTGACGGTTCCCGTCAAGGAAATGACTCCCTTGACCACCTTTGAGAATGTTTATTCGATTTACGAGAAGCTTTACAACTCCGGTGTTAAGAACGTCAACTTCAAGCTGACCGGTTTTGCAAACGGCGGTATGTACGCAAAGGTTCCTTCCTCCTTAAAGTGGGAAAGTGCCGTTGGCGGTGCAAAGAAGCTGGAGTGGCTGATCGATAAGTCCGAGGAGATTTCTCAGAACGACGAGAATGCAAAATTGGGACTGTATCCCGACTTTGACTTCGCGTACATTCGCACCAATACGTTGCTCGATGCTGTCAACCTCAAGCGTGACGCGGTTAAGACCATCGATAACCGTTATACCTCCTTGCGTCAGTACAGCGCAACGCAGCAGTCTTACGTAACCTTCCACGATTTGGCGATCTCGCCCTCCCGTTACAGCTCGTTCTATGACAAGCTGCTCAAGAACTACGCAAAGTATGACCTGATGAGCATGTCCGTCGCGTCCCTGGGTACTGCGTTGAACTCCGACTTTGATGAGGATGATCCTTACAACCGCGAGAACAACAAGGACTACACCATCCGCGCATTCGAGGATATGCAGGATGCAGGCTACAGCCTGATGACCGACGGCGGAAACGCTTATACGTGGGGCTATGTCGACCACCTGGTCAACGTAGATCTTGATTCCAGCCGTTACATCCGTTCGGGCGCGTCCGTTCCCTTCATCGGTGCCGTTCTCCACGGCTACGTACAGTTTGCAGGCACTCCCTTCAATGAGGAAGGTGACAGTGATTATGCGATCCTGAAGGCGATCGAAAACGGCGCAAGCTTGTATTTCATCCTTTCTTACCAGAATACCAATGAGCTCAAGGAAGATCCGGTTCTCAACCAGTACTACGGTATCCGTTATGATATCTGGGAAGCAGACGTGATCGAAAGCTACAAGGAGCTCAACGAACTCCTCAAGGACATTCAGCTGAAGGTAATCGTAGAGCATGACTTCCTGCCCAGCGAGCGCGTTCTGGATCTGGATGAGCTGGAGGCAGACCTTGCTGACAAGCTGCAGGCGGCTTTGGATTCGGCTGCACAGAATCAGGTAGATACCGAGATGCAGCGCTATATTGAGATTGCGAACGCTTTCAAGAGCATCGCGAAGGCGGATGAGATCATCGGCGGTGTATACCAGGAGCTGCTGGATGCCTGCGTTGAGGTTGACGACGCATATGCGTACGTCAGAGAGACTGCAGACAGACTGAACACCCAGATCGTAGAGCTGCTTGATGCAATCGTTGAGGCTAAGTACGACTTTGAAGCCACCACGGTTTCTGACCGTATCAACGGCGGTGAAGGCGGCGGCGGATTCCTCGGTACTGTCAGCGGTCTGAGAAAGAACGCTGTTGACGTTCTGCGACTGATGGCAAATATGGATGTTTACCAGGAGAACGTTGACGGTGCGATCGCAGAGCTGACGAATGCGAAAGACATCCTGCGAAAGGCTGTGGCTGAGGGTTACCTGGAGGCCGAGGTTGCAGAGGCTTACTACGCAAAGGCAGACGTGATCGTAACCGAGGTTCAGCACTATTCCGATGATGCGAAGGCTGCCATTGAAGCACTCAAGGCAAAGGGATACGATGATATCAACAGCTCCGAGTGCGTTGCTCAAATCGCATATAACGCTTTGACTGTGCTGACTTCCTACAGAGACGGCAGCGGAACCCAGGAGCAGTCCAACGCAGCAAGACTCCTGATGAACAGACCCGACGTCCGCGAGGTCATTCGTTTCGAGGTTGCAGATCTGTTCGAGGAGGCAGGTGCCCCGATTGACGGCGAAGGCGGCGAGGATGGCGGAAACAACGGCGGAGACATCAACATCGGCGGATCCGGTAAGGATTCCGGCAACAACCGCGTTGTAGTCGTTACCTACGGTGATCGCAACCCTGAGACCAACGAGAAGACCTTTGCAAAGACCTTCTTGCTCAACTACAACAGCTATACCGTAAGAGTTACTTACAACAACGTTACGTACACCATTCCCAGCAATGGATACGTAGTCATTGAATACTGAGAAAGGGAGGAATCAAACGATGACAGAAAATAAGGCGTTGTTAAAGCCGAAAAGAAAGAAAATCGCCTCCCTTGACAGACGTAAGGCACGTGCAGGCTGGTTCTTTATTCTGCCGTTCCTGATCGGATTTGTTCTGATCTATTTGCCAATGGTTTATGAGTCCTTGCTCATGAGCTTCCACAAGATCAACTACGTTTCCGAGACCGGTGGTGCAGGCTACTCCCTGGAATACATCGGATTGGGTAACTATTTGGACGCCTTTACTGCAAACCAAGCGTTTAGCCAAGCATTGGTATCCGGATTGAAGCAGCTGGCGTTTGACGTTCCCGCAATTCTGATCTTCTCGTTGTTCATGGCAGTCATGCTCAACCAGAAGATGGCGGGCAGAGCAGTATTCCGCGCGATCTTCTTCGTCCCCGTTATTCTTTCGACGGGTATTATGGAAACCATCGCAAGCTCGGATATTCTGTTCGAGAATGCCGATGGATCGGGCGGTATTGATACCGGTACCGGTACCAGTGCCTCCAATGACCTGGTCAGCGTGATGGACTTTGAACAGCTGTTTGCCAACATGAAGGTCGGTACCGAGATCGTAAGCTACGTAGCCACCGCGGTTAACAACATCTTTGATATTGTAAACCGCTCCGGTGTACAGATGCTGATCTTCCTGGCAGCACTGCAGTCGATCTCTCCTGCGATCTACGAATCCTGTAAGATCGACGGTGCGACCGCGTGGGAGACCTTCTGGAAGATCACCTTCCCGATGATCAGCCCGATGATTCTGGTAAACGGTGTTTATACCATTATCGATGCCTTCACCTCCAGTGATAACGTGGTCATGTCCTATATCAACGGAGTTTACGGCGGCGGTCCGGGAGCTGCAACACCGTCCGGTGGTAACGCGCAATCGTTGGCCTCGGCAATGTATTGGATCTACTTCTTAATGGTTATCCTGATCGTTGCGGTCATCGCGTCCATCTTCTCTGCGTTTGTATTCTACCAACGCAAGAATGACTAAAAGGAGGTAATCACATGGACTCTCAAAACATCGAAAAGAAGCCCGTCGTCAAAAGAGAGAGCAAGAACAAGATCAAAGTTGATTTTGACCGTTCTCCCCTCAAAGATCGACTCAAGGCGAAGTTCCTGTCGACCTACTTCCTGACCAAAGTCATCTTCACGATCTTCCGTTTGGTCCTGATGGTCGGTATTTCCTACATCGTACTGTTCCCATTCATCACCAAGATCAGCGGTTCCTTCATGGCACCCGAGGATTTTGTCGACGTTACCGTGCTTTTGATCCCCAAGACCTTCAGCATTGATATCTACCGTGCGATCTTTACAGAGCTTGGTTATTGGGAAGCGTTCGGAAACACGTTTATCCTTTCCTTCAGCACAGCACTCGTGCAGACCTTCATTTGTGCACTGATCGGATACGGATTTGCGAAGTTTAAGTTCCGCTTCAGAGGCGCCATCTTCATGCTGGTTATGCTGACCATGATCATTCCTCACCAGACCATGCGTCTTTCCATGGATATGCAGTTCAGATACTTCGACATCTTTGGAATTGTACGCTTGCTCAAGGGTGGCGGAATTGAGTTCTTTGGATTCAATCTCGCGGATATCAGCGAGGGCGTTGGCGATTTCTTTGAAAAGCTGAACGTTTTGCCTGATGAAATTAAGTTTGGAAGGTACATGAAGCAGATCGGTACGCAGCAGGTTGCGCAATACCGCGTGGATATGGATATCACGCAGGCGGGCATCAACCTGAGCGGCACCTATTTCCCGTTCATCCTGCTCTCCTTGGGCGGTCTTGCGTTTAAGAACGGACTTTACATCTTTATGTTGCGTCAGTTCTTCCGCGGCATTCCCGATGAGCTGGAGGAATCCGCATACATGGATGGCGCCGGAACACTCCGCACCTTCATTCAGATCATTCTGCCCCTGTCCATCCCCATGATGGTCACGGTGTTCATGTTTGCGTTCTGCTGGCAGTGGACCGACGTGTTCTACACCACCATGTTCTTCCCAACCTCTGCGACACCGTTCCTGGTTAAGATTGTATCCTTGCCCACACCTGCATCCTTGATTACGGACTTTGCGGGAACCGACCTGTATAATACAGCGATACGGAATACCTGCGGTTTGATGATCATTCTGCCTTTGGTGCTGGTATATGCAATCTTCGGTCAGAGATTCTTGGTACAAGGTATCGAGCACTCCGGTATTGCAAACTAATTCAAAAAATAAAGGGTTGCCCTTGTGGCAACCCTTTTGTTTGATGCTTCTAAAAGAGAAAAGTGTAATCATAAAAAAGCCGCCGCGCGCTATCTTACAGAGGATAGCGCGCGGCTGATTGTTTGATTATGCGTTTTCTTCGGTCGTACGTTCCTCTGCCGTGACGGAGCGAAGACCGAGGACCTCGTCTACGGGCAGGGAGAAGAGAATGCCTTTTCCCTCGGTATTGACGCCGGCAGCCTCGCCGATCGCCTTCATGACCTTTGCTTTCTCCGTGCGGTGTACCACGTTGAGGATCAGATCCTTTTCGGGCTGAATGGCGATACCCAGGAATTTCTGCGCTTCCTGCGCGCCAAGCCCCAGGGCGTGAATGAGCGTGCCTCCGCGCGCACCCGCAGCATTGGCGGCAGCCATAACGTCAGGGGAATTGCCCTTGGTGACGATGGTGATGATCAATTCATATTCATGCTGTGCCATAGCAAGCTCACACTCCTTTTCCGGATCACTGTTTTTTTCGGTATCTGCGTTTGTAAGGCTGACCAAGAACGCGGTGGCAGAGGTCATGGGGACGGAAAAGACGATGCCGCGCCCCGGCTTTGTGATCTGCAACCGATCCTCCAGCGCCGCATAGAACTCGTGCACGCGCTTCTTGGAAAGAAGGCTTACGGTGATGTTCTTTTTGTTTTCTCCAAATCCCAGAAGCTCAAGCACGGAGGAATCCGCCATGCCAAAGCCGTGTGTTGAGATCCCGATCGGGAAGTTTCCTTCCTTATAGATGGCGGCAATGTCCTTGGATTTTGCGGCATCTACCACCGAGAAGACTGCGCAAATTGCGTCAGGCATCCAAATCGCCTCCTTCCTCAAAATTCAAGTCGACAATCTCATCCGAGAGCACCAGTTGTCCGAGCGCCACACGCGATGCGTGCAGAGCCTTCAATTTTCCGATCAGACCTAAGAGCTGGATGGTAACCAACGGCGTCATTGCCACAAAGGCGACCAAGCCAAAGGCATCGGTCAGGGGATTGCCGCCGACGGCAGCGCATGCTCCAAGGGAGAGCGGAAGCAGGAAGGTTGCGGTCATAGGACCTGAGGCAACTCCACCCGCGTCAAATGCGATTGATGTAAACAGGGGGGGAACAATGAAGGTCATAACGAGCGAGAACAGATATCCCGGCACCAGGATCCACCAGATCTCAAGCCCCGTCAGGACGCGAAGCAACGCTAACGCTACCGAGAGAGATACACCGATCGCAAGCGCAAAACCGACGGATTTTCCGCGGATCGCGCCCTCGGTTACGTCCTCGACCTGTTGCTTCAGGACGTGCACGGCAGGCTCTGCAGATACGATGAACCATCCGATCAGAGCGCCGATCGGAATGAGAAGCCACGAAAGGGTACTGCCTCCCAGCGTCTGACCGATAAAGGTTCCAACGGGCATAAATCCGATGTTGACACCGGTCAGGAAGAGCACAAGTCCTAAGAAGGTATACAGCATACCGACGCCGATCTTTGCGACCTCATCCCACGGAAGGCGGAGGGAGATGAGCTGGAACGCAAGGAAGAAGGCGACGATCGCGGAAAGGGCAACGGCGACCTCCTCAATATAGTGGGGGATCGCGCGTACGTATGCAAGCAGGACCTCCCAGACCGATTGGTAGATGACGGTGCTCTCGGGGCCCGCTTCAATGCTGGAGGTGTCACCGAACACGCCCAGGATCAAAACCGTCAGGATCGGACCGATGGAGCAGAGGGCAACAAGACCAAAGCTATCCTCATTCGAGGTTTTATCTCCGCGCACCGATGCAAGACCGACGCCAAGCGCCATGATAAAGGGAACGGTGATAGGCCCCGTGGTGACTCCGCCCGAGTCAAAGGCGGATGCAACGAAATCGGGATGGATCAGGGGAGATGCCGCCAACACGAATGCCAATACGTACATGGCGATCAGGATGTAGGAAAGGCGGATCTGCAGGTAGACGCGGAAGAAGGACACCATCAAAAAGAGTCCTACGCCGATGGCAACCGCCCAGATCATCACGCTTGTTTTGACGATGGGGACGTTCTCGGCAAGCACGCGCAGATCGGGCTCCGCGATGGTTACGATGACACCGAGGATGAAGCAGATCAGCGCCACGAACCACAGCTTTCTTGATTTGGTGATATGGGAACCGATGGATTGACCGATGCGCATCATGGATACGTCGGCGCCATGGTAAAGAAGGTCATACCCAGCACCAAAAGGACCGTACCGATTACAAAAAGTGTGATAAATTCAAGAAGATTGTCCTTGACCATGATAAAGGAAAGAATGAGGACAATGATCGCGACGGGAAGCACCGAAAACAACGCTTCCTTGAACTTTTCCAACAGCTGCTTTTTCAAGGCAATCTCCTTTCTGACAAATTTTCGCCGCACAGGGCACACTACTGCCATTATATCATAACGCGCATATTTTTGCAAGGGCGCAAAAGGAAAATGCCAAAGAATTTTGAAATTCCTTGGCATTTTGTAATCGTTTGTTAGCTGTCCCCGAGTTCTGTTTTTTTCAAAGAGGAGCTGCTTTTCTTACGTTTTTTGACACATTCGGTCAACAAGAATTCGATCTGCCCGTTCAGGGAACGGAAATCGTCCTCCGCCCAGGCGGAAAGCTCGGCATAGAGCTTTGCGGAAAGACGGAGCGGTATCTGCTTCTTTTTCTCGTCTGCCATATCAATACAGGCTGGAGGAATTGACAACGGGCTGTGCATCGCGGTTACCGCAAAGCACGACAAGCAGATTGGATACCATAGCAGCCTTGCGCTCGTCGTCAAGGTCGACGACGTGATTGGAGTTGAGGCGATCCAAAGCCATCTCTACCATACCGACGGCACCGTCCACGATCATCTTGCGCGCGTCAATGATGGCGGATGCCTGCTGACGCTGCAGCATGACAGCGGCAATCTCGGGAGCGTATGCAAGATAGGTAATGCGCGCCTCCAGAATCTCAAGACCTGCGTCCTCCACGCGCGCCTGGATCTCCTCGCGGATGCGGGAGGCAACGACGTCACTCGAGCCTCTCAGGCTTCCTTCATCGGCAAGTCCGTCACCCGTGGTGTCCACGTTGGGTGCTACGTCGTAAGGGTAGATGCGGACCACGTTGCGCAAAGCGCTGTCGCACTGCAGGGAGAGGTACTCCTTGTAGTTATCAACGTTAAAGACAGCCTTTGCGGTGTCGGTCACGTGCCACATAACGGCAATGCCGATCTCAACGGGATTGCCAAGGCAATCGTTGACCTTCTGACGGTTGTTGTTCAGCGTCATGATCTTCAAGGAGATCTTCTTATTTTCAAAGGAAACGCTAGCCTCGGGGGTGGTGCCGGTCGCAAGCGCCAGAGCATTGCTCTTGACGTCGCCGCTCTGATTGAGCTTGGTTTTTGCGGCAGGGTTGAAGCTGACGCAGAAGGGATTGACGAAGAAAAATCCGTCGCCCTTGATGGTGCCGACGTATTTACCGAACAGCGTCAGAACAAGTGCCTCCTGGGGCTTTAAGATGCGAAGTCCGAGATAGGGGATCCACGCAACGCAAAATACGACCATCGAAACGGCGAAGAGCCAGAAGTCGTTTTCGTTTGCCTCCATGCGGATGCCGCCCCAGATCACGCCAGCCAAAGCGACCAGCAGAACAAGCGTTGTCAGGATCAGTACGGGCATGCCGTGCTTTTTGTTGGTTAACAGTTTTTCAGTCATGGGAAACCTCCGTAAATGTTTTTTCAAAAGATAAATCTTTTTGATATCAATATGATATCATATTATGAGGGTGCTGTCAAGAGATTTCAAAAATTTTTTTCATTTTTTTGCTTTTGACTGTTGACAAACGAGGAGGTCTGTGCTATACTATATTTAACCAAAAGGTTAAATGAAAGGAGAATGGATTGCGTGGGAGTACAAAAAACCATCAAGGCACTATCCGATCCGATCCGTCGGGAGATCTTGGAGCTGCTCAAGGCAGGACGCCTACCGGCAGGGGAAATTTCGAATCATTTTCCCGTCAGCGGAGCGGCAATCTCCAAGCATCTTTCCATTCTGCGAGAGGCGGATCTGATACGGGATACGAGAGAAGGAAAGTATATTTATTATGAATTGAACACCTCCGTTTTGGAGGAAGTGATGCTGTGGATCAGCGGCTTGAAAGGAGAAAAACATGATTAAGAAGCATTGGATGATATTGACCGTGACGTCGGTCTTGACCTTGCTGCCGATTTTGGCGGGCTTGATTTTGTGGAATCAGCTTCCGGAGCAGATCCCGATCCATTGGAATGCAAAAGGGGAGATCGATGGATGGGCAGGAAAGCTCTTTGTAGTCGTTTTGATGCCCGTTTTGATGCTTGGACTTCATTGGTTGGGTATATTTGTCACGTTTTCCGATCCCAAGAAGCAGAATCATTCGGGCAAGCTCTTGCAATTGGTATTTTGGATCATTCCGATCCTGAATGTTTTTCTGGCAGCTGTAACCTATTCCAGCGCGATGGGGAAGGGCGTGCGCGTCGAGATCCTGGTCCCTGTGTTCCTCGGACTTGTGTTTGTTGTCATCGGCAATTACATGCCCAAATGCAGACAGAACTACACGATCGGCATTAAGATCCCGTGGACGCTGAGCAGTGAGGAAAACTGGAATCGGACGCACCGCCTGTCCGGCTGGATCTGGGTGATCGGCGGAATTTTCGTCATGGTATCCGGATTTTTCGGCTGGATTTGGGTGACGCTTGCGGCAATCCTGCCGATGGCACTGATCCCGCTTGTGTATTCCTATATTCTGCACCGCAAGGGAATATAAATGATCGGATAAAACAGCAACAAGCCCACGGCTCGAAAGAGCCGTGGGCTTTCTCGCACAATGCGGACGCGCACTCTTGTATTCCACTTACCATTTGGTTCTGATTTGCACACGGCGCGATGGATTGCGATTTTCCGATCTTCGGAGCCGCGCTTGCCGTGAATTTTGCCCCGATCTTTGTTCCCCTGTTCATTCTTAACACACAATTATATGCTATAATAAGAAAAAGTTTTCAAAATTTTGAAACCCACGGCGAAAAAAACGTACTGATAGGGTGAAAGCGCTTTTCAATCAGCCAAGGAGGTGAACGACCTTGAATGATCTTCGTATCATCGAACTGTATTTTGCGCGGGATGAGCAGGCAATCAAAGAAACGGATGCCAAATACGGAAGGCTGTGCCACAGTATTGCCTATAACATTTTGAATAGCCATGAGGACTCGGAGGAATGTGTGAATGATACTTATTTAGGTGCATGGAACGCAATTCCGCCCACAAGACCGAACAGTCTGATGGCCTTTCTATGTCGGATCACACGGAATCTATCGCTCAAACGCTTAGAAGCCAAGAATCGGCAAAAGCGGTCACAAATGATGCTTGTTTCTCTTGATGAGCTTGCCGAGGTGTTGCCGGACAGTAGCATCGCAGACGGAATGAGTGACGAATCTATCGGAAAGCTCATAAGCGATTTTTTGAAAAAGGAAAAAGAGGTAACCCGTAACGTTTTTATTCGCAAATACTATTTCTTTGATTCAATCGGTGATATTGCTTTGCGCTATTCGTTTACCGAGAGCAAGGTCAAGAATATGTTGTATCACACTCGCACGAGGCTAAAGGAATATTTGATCAAGGAGGGTGTTGAATTTTGAAAATTTCGAGAATTGCACATGCCGTTACGTATATCGACGATGATCTGATTACTGCTGCAGCACAGAGCAAACCAAAGTCCAAGCACACCGCGTGGCTCCAATGGGGCTCCTTCGCAGCTTGTCTGGCGGTGCTGATGATTGCCGTTGCGGCAATTTTGTACGCGATGTTAGGAGGGGAAGAACCCACGGGGGAGGGGGGCGCCCCGAATGCGAATGATAGCAGATATAAAAGCTTTATTGTCCGCAGTGAGAGTGCCGCCATCGTATGGCCCTGGGAATCCCGCACCGTATTTGAAAAATATACGGAGTTAACGCTTGACGGCACTGCGTACAGAAGTCGCGGTCGCGCCGTGTCTGAGCAGTGGATAGGTGATTTGATCGGTACACGTTCCGTGAATGGCTATGATATGATCACAGAGGCTCAGTACACCGAGAATTTTCAAGTATATCAATTGAAGTATGCCGATCAAAGTCAGTTTGTTGCTGTCGGGATGGAGGGAACCTTTTATGTTTTTAAAAATTCCCAATACGATCCGCCGGACACGTTAGGAGCGCTTTTTGCATTGGTGGATCTTCCCAAAGTGATTGAGTTGAATCGCTTTTCTGAAAACGGTGAAGCGCGGGAGCATTTTGCCTTAAGCAACGATGATTATGTGTGGGAAATTCTTGCCGACTGCAAGGATGCCGAATTTGTGGAGGACGGTACGTGGACTGCTCACGATCGGGAGTATCTCAGCTTTACCGTCACATCTGAACCCTTAGGTGTATATAAAGTCGTCATGTATATTACCGCCGACGGATATCTGTGGACAAATGCATTCGATTATCAGTATCTCTTTTACATTGGTGATGCTGCATCGGAAATGATGATCAAATATGCGAAGGAACATTCCTCCGAGGTAGTCTATGAGCCATATCAAAACACGGTCGTGGGGAAGGTCGTAGAGATCACTGATGCCTATATTTTAGTCGATGATTCCATTTTGTGTCATGATCCGGCAGACGGTATCACATACAAAATTCTTTTGAATGACCTGCGTATTTCCCGATACGTAGAGGCAAGAGTGATCACGGAGGGCGATACCGTACAGATTGTTTATGAGGGGAGAATTGACGAAGCAAACGGCAATACCGTTGATAGCGCGATTTCTGCCTCCAAGGCAGTGATCACGAATGGAGATGTTTTGATTCCTGCATAGGTGCATCAGCAAACAAAGGGCACGCCTTGTGGCGTGCCCTTTGTTTGCGATGTGTGTCCGATTTAGATGCAAAACCGTGTGTGGCTGATTTAGATACACACTGATTTTGCAGAGGGTACAATGTCCCCCTTGGCGATGATGGGGGTTGCACTTGACCGCTGTCTTCCGGAGTGCAACGCCATGCTTGTAGCGAAACCACGTATCATGATTGAGCTATGGTAAACAACGAATAGAAATACCCCTTTTGAGCTAACAATTCACCGAATGTGCCGGTTTCAACGATAGAACCATTTTTCAGGGTGAGGATGCTATCATATTGTTTCAGCAGACTTTCATCAAGCGCGTGGGTAACAACGATACTTGTAACGTTTTCAAGGCCAAGAATAGCGCTTGAAACTTGATATGCGGTTTCGGCATCCAGAGCCGCGGTGGCTTCATCAACGAGAAGCACCTGCGTTTTTTTGAGCAAACTCCGAGCAATGGAAATACGTTGCTTCTCGCCACCGGATAATCCGCTTCCGTTTTCACCGCATAGGTAATCTGCCCCCTTTTCTTCCATCAATGCAGATAGACCGGAAAGGCGGATTGCCTCGTCAATTTGTTCCTCAGAGAAATCACGGAACATTGTGATGTTATCCTTGATCGTGGCATTGAACACGAACACATTCTGCTGGATAATACTTTCAATTTCATAAAGATTACTGCTGCTGATATCTCTCAGCTCGGTATCATCATAACGTATCGTTCCGTCATAATCCTGATATGATGCCATGAGCAGATTCAGCAAAGTTGATTTTCCGCTACCCGATGCGCCTACGATAGCGTACTTTTTACCAAGGTCAAACCTGCAGTTGACATTTTTAAGGACTTGCTTTTCGGGTTCATAACCGAAAGAAAGATTCTTTACTGTTATACTATGCTTAAGCTCCTTATATTCGGTTTCGCTTTCTTCTCTGACATTGGAATTTAAGGCATTTGCGATTTTCTCAACCAAAGCCTTCGCCGCTTTTCTTTCTGCGATGCAAGCAGGGATTGTACCGATTGGGCTGAGAACGTAGTTCATCAACTGGACAAATATCAACGTAGTACCCGCGGTAATGCCTTTCCCTGACATTGCAAGATACGCGCCAAAGATAAATACGCCAAGCTGCGCCGTTACGCCCGCGATACCGCCGAACATCTGAACAAGAATGTTCATTTTATGTTTTCCGCCTTGCGCCTTTGCAAGTTCCCGCAAATTTTCTTTGAAAATGCGAATTATCTGGGCTTCGGCCTGAAAGGACTTGATAACGGAGAAGCCCCCCAAGCTATCTCTTAATGTAGAAGTGTATGCTTCATTTCTGTCCGATACTTTCTTTTCTTCTTCCGCAAGCTTGTTGCCCGTCAGAATAGATGCGATCAAAGGAAGCAGGGAAAGACCTATTGCTATCAACGTAAGCAGAGGGCTGTACCATATCATCAAAATCATTGCGCCGATGAAGGGAAGCAAGCTCTCGAGCATGGAGAATGTATTCCACAAATATCCCTGCTCAATTGCCTGGATATCGTTGGTAAGCGCAGATACGTAGGTTGATGAATTTTCACCGGAAAAGGCGGATATGTTTTTCTTTGTGAGTTCACCAAAGACGTATTCCTTATATTGAGAAATTCCCCGTGTAATAAATTTCGGCTTAGAGTGGTAAGAGATTATACCGGAAACCGCAATTCCTCCGATCAGCATCAAGGTGATCATGGTAAGTTGAAGCAATGTAAATCCGGTGTCATAGCCACCGATCAGATCAATCAACTGTTGCATCAACCAAGAAACGAGTAACGAACCGATTGACACAAGTAGGATTTCACACAATGCGAAAATAAAATATATGATATTGCCTTTGTAAAATTGTTTTGTATATGGACGAATATCCAACTTTTTATGTTTCATTTCGCACCTCCGTAGGATTCCTCTTGGGTGAGCCTTTTCCAAATACTCAATAGTTGTTCATTTCGATTTTCCTGTGTGATCACTTTGGCTACTGCCACAATTGCAGATTCACCGATTTCATCGTATGTGGTGGCATTCTGTATGTCGCCAATGCAGAACTTAATATTTTCCATTTTGATAGTTGGAGCTGAATCAAAAAGCTTTGCCGCTTTATATGCGCGTCTCATATACGCTTCCACCTTGTCCGTCTCACTGAGAAGCAGGGAGAAATTTGCACAGTCGGAATAGCAAAGGGCAATTACCTTATCGACGAAGCAAGATGAGCCTTCATCAATTTTTATACGTTCAAGTAGATCTATCAGCCAAAGAAGTGCTTCACGGGCGGAAAAGTAATCCTCTTTTTTGTAGAAATAATTTGCGTACGCCGTCATGGTACGGAGAGAATCTGTTAGGATAGATACAAAAGCGTCTACCATAAACGGTACGGCATCTTCCAATTCAAATTCCGTAATATCATTGTTCGTTAATGCAGTAGCAATCAAAGCGTTGTGTACGCCGCTGACGTTATATTTCTTGAGAATTTCAATTGCTTTTTGTGTTTTGCCGAGAGCGATATAACATTGAGCGATATCATTTTGAATGGATACTTCACCAACTTTGGGATCGGTATTCTGTGATAAAAGCAAAATAGAGCGTTCCAAAAGTTCAATGCAACGATATAAATATTTCCCGTTACTTAACTCTATACCTGCGACGGTATAGAGCTCTCCCGACCGGTATACAATTTTGAAATCATTGGGATAGCGCAGCAATGCCTTCTCCGCTTCGATGACAGCTTCCTCATATTTTTTCTGCCGCTGTAAGTTGTGTATCCTTTTTTCAAGCGCCTCAGCGCCACCATTTAGCGCCTCAAAACCAACGAGAGCATCAAGCGAGACTCCGAATAAATCCGCCATTTCTGCCATTAGGGTCAGTTCCGGTGTCGCTACGCCACGCTCCCATTTTGAAACAGAAGCAAAGGTAACGCCCAGGGCTTCCGCTAATTGCTCCTGCGTCATAGAATGTTCTTTTCGTAATTTGCTTATATTTGAAGGAAGTGATAAATTCATTTTCTTGTACCTCCATTTTTCCTTTGCATCTATATTATACCACGAATTTGCCAACAAGGAAGGTATCGCAGGTATAATTGGTTCAGAAATTTTTGAACCAATGGTTCAGCAGAGGTCGGACATATGAAAATGATTGCCGTAGATATATTTTCGGAACCACCGTTCATGATGAGGTCAACGTAATGTCGTTTTAACCGATGTGGTCGTTCGAATCTCTTCACGGGTTTTGTGTTGTGGGCAATTGCTCGCAAGTAGCAGGGTATTCGCCTACGGCGCAGAATAGGACGAATCCGGATGCTACCCCAGCCAAACAAAGGGCACCCGAGGAGCAGGGTATTCAAATCCGCACCGCGGATTTGAAGATTTTTGCTCGCACCGACTGTGAGCGAGCTCCCGTCGGTTTGCTCGCAAAATGCGGACCTACATTCTGCGCCTGCGGCGCAGAATAGGACGAATCCGGATGCTACCCCAGCCAAACAAAGGGCACGCCTTGTGGCGTGCCCTTTGTTTGGCTGGGGTAGCAGGATTCGGACCTACGAATGCCAGAGTCAAAGTCTGGTGCCTTACCGCTTGGCTATACCCCAATATTCTTTTTTGTTCAACGCTCCTATTTTAGCATAATCTGCCTGTTTTGTCAAGGCGTTTGCCTCATTTTTCAATTCCTTTTTTCAGTTTTTGGCGTTTTTGAAAATATTTTCCGCCACTTACTTGTCAAACGTATAAAATTATGATAGAATAAATTCAAATTCACGGGAAGGGGGAGAGGAGCATGGTCATTTTCTTTGCGCGTACCGAGCATTTGCCGTCTACCTTGGAGCTTTGCCGCCTCTTGCCGCCCGATTGGCTTGCATCATGGGCGCAGCGCCACGGAGAGGACGTACGGGACGACACCAAGCGTCAAAGCCTTGGCGCGCTCTGGCTCTTGCATCTGGCAGGTGGGCAGGGGAATTTGCAATACGACGCTCTCGGCCGTCCCTTCTTTTGGAATTCGGATGCAGAATTTAATCTTACCCACACGCAAGGGCTTTTATTCTGCGCGTATGAAAAATCTGCCACAGGACGCATCGGCATTGATGCCGAATCCCTTGTGCGCGATCGGGACAAGGATTACGGAAGGCTTGCCCTGCGCTGGTTTTCCCCTCGCGAGTACGCCTGCTTTGAAGCCTCCCCCACGCCGCAGCATTTCCTGACACTCTGGACACGCAAGGAGGCGTACGTCAAGCACACGGGATCCGGACTTTCGCAGCTACGGGATGCGGACACCTTCTCCATCGCGGAGCAGGGCGCTCTCCGTTTTTTGACCTGTCGGGTTGAGGACGCGATCCTTTCCCTCTGTCTTTCCGAGGATGCAGGAACGCCGACGCAAATCGCGAAAATTTTGTGGAATGCGGACGCGCGGCGTGCGGAAATTTCCTATCAGGATATTTCGTTTGCAGAATTTTGCGAATAAAAAGGGACGAGCAGGCTCTCGTCCCTTTTGCTTTTTGTAACTTACCAGATCACAATGCGCTTATCCTCCGGGAGGTACATCTGATCGGTGTCCTTGACGCCAAAGGTTGTATACCACTCCGCAAAGTTTCTGGGGGGCATATTGGCACGCAGGATGCTGGGACCGTGGACGTCGACCGAGAGGATCATCTTCAAAAACTCCGGTCTTGCCTTTTCGCACCAGACTCTTGCCCAGTTGCAGAAATACTCCTCGTAGGAAGCGCCTTCCGTTTTTGACATGATGTCAAGCGTGACCGACATACCGCCGTTGTCCGCCATGTTCTCACTGACGATAAAGGAGCCGTTGACCTTGCCCCAGGGGAGCTCGATGCCGTCGAACTGCTCGATCATCTGCTGGACCTTCGCCTCAAAGCGCTCAAAGTCCTCCTTCGTCCACCAGTCATTGATGTTTCCGTTCTCGTCGCACTTTGCGCCGTTGCTGTCAAACGCGTGGGAGATCTCGTGTCCGATGACACCGCCGATACCGCCGAGGTTTTCGCTTCTCGTCTGCTTGAGCGAGTAGAACGGAGCCTGCAGAATTGCGGCAGGGAAGGTGATGTCGTTGACGAAGGGATCGTAGCAGGCGTTGACCATATGCCCCGGCATTGCCCAGTTTTCGGGCTCGGTGGGCTGATCCAGCTTGCTCAGGGCATCCAGCTCGCGAATTGCCTTCAGGGAGAGCATGATATCAAAGAGGGAATCCTCGGGATTGAACACGAGATGATCGTAAATGGCTCTTGCCTTGTCGGGATATCCCATTTTCACGCCCATCTTCGAGAGCTTCAGGATCGCCTTTTCCTTGGTTGCGTCGCCAAGAATTTCGTTGGTCTTGATGCGCTTCTTATAGGTGTCGATGATCTGACGGACGATCTCGGTAATATCCTTTTTCGCTTCCTCGCCGAAGTACTTTTCACCGTAGTAGATTCCCACGGGATCGGAGTAGGTGTTGGATGCCAGATTGTATGCGAATTTCTCGATGGACTGCATCTTGGCAACACCCATGATGGCACGGCCGTATGCGCCACCAAGCTCACGCAGCTCCTCGGACAGGAAGGAGCACGCCTTCAAAAGGCCGGTCACGTATGCCCAGTGCTTGTAAAGCTCGATGTTTTCTGCATTGAATACCTTCTCAAAGCCCTCGAAATATCTGGGCTCGGTCACGACGACCGTCGAAGGAATATGACCGAACAGATCGGTCAGGATCGCGCCGAAATCGATGGTCGTGAGCATCGCGGATACCTGATCGGCATCCATGGGATTGTACATCTCGACGTACTTTGCCCATTCCTCGCTGGTCTTTGCAAGGCCACCGATGATTTCGTCGTATGCGAGCGCGTCGTTTACGTACTGCTCCTGAAGCGCGGGAGCAAGATCGGTCTTTGCCATGACTGCCTTTGCGACGCCCGTCCAGATGCCCAGGATCTGCTCCTTCTGCTCTGCCATCTCGGGCTTGTAGTAGGAAGCGTCGGGAAGAATCACGCCGGCGCCCTGGATGTAGACCAGACGCTGCTTGGTATTCTTCATGTCGGTATCCACGCCGATGTTGATGGGGGTGGGAATGCTTTGCAGAGAAAGCTTCTTGTAAAGGCGGCTGAAATCTGCGGCGGTCTTGACCTCGTCAAGGATCGCGAGCGCCTTCAGCGCGGGCGTGATACCGTCTGCTGCCTTTTTGTCGGCATCCTTTGCGATGGCGTAGAGCTCGCAAGCGCGTGCCAGATGCTCGTTGGGGTAGTTTTTGCTTTCGGTCATGGACGCGAACTCGTCCATCATGATCTTTTCCACGCCGTCCGCAAGCTCGGCAAAGCCGCCTGCATAGGGCTTGTCATCCGGAATGACCAGCTTGTCCAGCGTTTCTTGGTTGACGTAGGTGTAAAGATCGTCTTGAATTCTGATATTTTCCATACGTATCTCCTATTTTTGTCGTAAGCGTTAGCAAATGCTTGCTTTCCTATATTGTAGCACAAAGCAAAGGAAAATGCAAGATAAAAACGGCAGACAAAGCGGAAAGTTTGGTGAAGAAGGACCGAGGTGCCGGATCCGACCGTCACGCTGCCGTCACAATGCTCGTATTTCACTCTGCCTTTTTTCTCAGCCGCTTCAGAACCGATTGGAGCAGCGGGGTATTATAGCGCAGAACGATCGTGGGAAGGATGCTCAAAAAGAGATTGACCACGGCGACGGGAAGCGCGATCGTCAGAGCACAGACGTTTGGCAGAGTCAGCATTGCCAGAAAGCCGATCGGGTACGCCAGCCTGTGCGTCAAAACGCCCTTGTTGCATTCGATGATGAAGCGCTCAATATATTCCGGATTGTTTGGCTCACGGAAGTCCTTTTTGCTAAAGCCGCCAAGTCCTCCAAGCTCCCAGACCTGATCCTTCCATGCCTTCACCTTCAGCTTTTTATAAAGCTTTCGTTCCCACTTGGATACGCGGTAGTGCGGGTTGTCGACGGAAAACCATCTGTTTGGCATCTTGTTGATGATGATGGCGATCAGCCCGTCCAGCGCGAATTGCAGTGCGGTGCAGAAGATGACCGCGAGGATGACGTAATACCACGAAGCTGTCCCAAAGGCGATGTTGACCGCGGAGATCAGTGCCATTGCGCATCCGATGGTGGCAAGATAAAATTTCATGATTCTGCGTAAACGAGGGGCGTCTTGTAAAAGTCCTCGTAGACCTTTACCCAAGCCTCATAGTTCTCCTGTTTCATTGCAGCCTTTGCTTTTGCGGCGGGAACTGTTTGATCGGGATAGATGGCGGGCAGGATGTGGATCGTATATTCCTGCACGAAGAAGCCGTCGCCGTCAAGGACGTCGCTATCCTCCATCGTGATAAAGATGGGAACGATCGGCGTCTTATTCCGTACCGCCAACGCGAATGCTCCGTCCTGCATCGGCTTTGGCTTGCGGTAATTCCACCACATGCTTTGCTCGGGATAGATCAAAATCGTCTCTCCGCGTCCAAGCAAGGTTTTCACAGCCTGCAAAAACTTCTTCATCGTCGCGGTCTGACTCGACAAGGGAAGGGTATTGCAGTGACGCATGAACAGACCGAAGGGCTTCGGGGGATTCGTATAATTCCCCTCACGGATCACCTTGTAGAGCATTTTTCCGCCCATATGCTCGCGGAGTGCTACCCACACGGCATAGTTGTCGCCCACACTGAAATGGTTGCAGGTGACGATCTTTCCGCCCTTTACGGCGGTAAAATTCTCAATGCCGCGCACCTCCTTGATGATCAGCTGGCGTTTGGCGATCATCTTATCGAAAAAGCGGGCGCCCGCGATATTGGCGATCTTATTTTTGATTTTGCTGATCAGCTTCTCATTCAGATAGTCCACCTGATCCGGCATCAGTGGGTAGGTTTCAGGATCATCCTCTACGTCCAGATGCCAAAGCTGCTGCGCTTCGAGCTCGGCGATCCTGCGGATCAGCTCTAATTTGTGCGGAGATTTTTCCATACCGTTAACCTCAGATCTTACATAACGTGTTTGAAAAGGTTTCCTCGGAGCTTACGATTTTGATCGCGTGCTCCAGAATCTCCTTGGCGGTTGCTTCGTTTTGCGCACGCTCCTCCTCGTCAAAGTTGCGCTTTCTCTCGCAGATCTCCTCATAAAAAGGAGAGAGCGCTGCGTACTTCCAAAAATACTCGCCGTCCATGACGTCGTCGTATTGCCACGGCTTTTTATAGAGCGCGTAATGCACAAGGTTCTTTTTGCCCTCGCAGGCAAGCGGCATCGGCTCCTTGTTCCATCCGTTTGGCAGGACGTGTATTTTGCCAAGGCAAAGATAATTCAGATATGCCTGATCGGGATCGAGAAGGTCGAAGTCGTATTTTGTGATCAGCTCCACAAAGCGCTCCTCAACCCTTTGCTTCCGGAATTCGGCGAGGTTCATCAGGAGGACACCCGCATTGACGTATCCGTCGGGATCCACGCCCAACGCCTTTTCTGCGTACAGGCGGAATTCCTTCGTGTTCTGCACGAATTGCTCGGGGGCTGCTCCCAAAATGTTGCTTCCGAGCTCGGTGTGATAAAGCTCGGACACGTCGCCGAGCAGCACGAGGTCGCAATCAAGGTAGATAACCTTGTCGTACTGCGGAAAGAGCGACGCAATAAAGAGTCTGTAATAGGTCACCACGGAAAAGTGGTACACGTTCTTAAAGCGCGATTTGATCGCCTCCACTTCGTGGGAGATGTCGACAAAATCGATCTTGAACCCATCCCGTTCATTTTGCATCACCTTGCGGACGTTTTCTCGGTCCAGCCCGGTGTTCAATATCATCAGCCTGTATTGATAGCTCTTGGAGGCATTCGCGATCAGGGATTTGATCGCAACGTCCAGGTAAGGCGCGTAATTGTCATCGGTAGAAAAGAAAATTGGAATTTCCTGATTCATGCGGTATACTCCTTGCTCGTGTTCATTACATTTTATTATAGCTGTAATTGCGGGAAAAATCAACAGAAACCTCAAAAAGGTAGGTCTACTTGTCAGGAGTCGAGCCGTAGAGTTCCGATTCTACGACTCTCCGTTTCGTAGAGTGACACAAAAAAGCCCCGTTTTTCGGTAAAACGGGGCTAAAACACCTATTTTGCTCTGCTTTTCGGCTTGCGGATAAACGAGGACAAAATAATGACGAGCTGTCCCGCCACACCGAGCAGATAGATCAGCGAGATGCCGATGCCGAAGTACAAAAACGTGATATGGATCGTTGCAAGCAGCGACCACATCAAAAGCGAGATGATCAAGTAGTTGTTTCGCGGAATGAACCATACGGAATTAAACACGAGCTTGATGATTAGCGCGATCGGCAAGGCATAGACGAAGTACAAAAATTGGAAGGACATTCTCTGCATGATCAGGGTGGTAATGATAAACGCAAAGATCGCCACGATCCAGGCGCCGCTTTCCGAAAGATACGAGATCGCCCGACGGTTGTATTTCGTTTCCGCGGTCTTGCTCTCCACGATCTCCTGCTCCGTATGCTCTGCCTTTACGAAATAATCGAGCGTGACGCCGAAGAGATTTGCCATTTCCATCAAGACCGAAATGTCCGGGGAGGATTCCGCTCGCTCCCACTTTGAGATCGTTTTGTCTGAATAATTCAGTTTTTCTGCCAATTCAAGCTGCGTCATATGGTTGGCTTGACGGAGCTCGGAGATGTTCTTGGCAATGATGCTCTTGATATCTTCCATGAGTTTCTCCTCAAGTATTAGAAATAGGAAGGGAATTTCATTACTATTAATTATATCACATACGGCTTGGAATGTCAAGACGTATGTTCGATAGACGCGCAAAAGCGGAAAAGATAGCCGACGGAATGAGTCTCACGGGATTCTGAACCCAAGCGTGCGCCATGTGCGGTGCGAAGCGACAATCAGTGCACGCACGCCATAGCCGACTGCGTCGGCAGGGGTTCAGAATGTTTGATGCAGTAACAAGAAAAGCGGATAGCACTTTGTGCTATCCGCAGTGATCGAACATGGGAGCGCAAGGGATTCTGAACCCAAGCGTGCGCCATGTGCGGTGCTTGTCGGTAGCTTGTGCACGCACGCCATAGCCGATTTCATCGGCAGGGGTTCAGAATGTTTGATGCGGTAACAAGAAAAGCAGATGGCTAAAAGCCATCTGCTTTTCTTGGCACGGCGTAAGGGATTCGAACCCCCGACCTTTTGGTTCGTAGCCAAACACTCTATCCAGCTGAGCTAACGCCGCAGGTACGTTTTTTTCGTACTCATGTATTATACTACATTCCATTCTGTTTGTCAAGCATTTTTTGCAAAAAAAGAAAAAGTTTTTCTCGTCTGAAAAATACGGGGAAAAGCATCGCGCTTTTCATTTTTTTGAGGCGAGCATCAAACCGACGCTCGCCCCAAGTCCATTGATCAGTCAAAATATCCCTTGCGGTAAAGCAGCTCCGCAATCAGAACGGCTCCACCTGCGGCACCGCGCAGGGTGTTGTGGGAAAGTCCCACGAACTTATAGTCGAACAGGCTGTCCTCGCGAAGGCGCCCGACCGTTACGCCCATACCGCCGTAGATATCGCGATCCAGCTTTGCCTGCGGACGGTTGTCCTCCTCAAAGTAGGTGATGAACTGCGCAGGTGCGTTGGGAAGTCCCAGCTCCTGCGGTGCTCCCGAAAAGCTTGCCCAAGCCTGAAGGATCTCCTCCTTGGTAGGCTTGTTTTCGAATTTGACAAACACAGCAGCGGTGTGACCGTCCGTGACGGGAACGCGGATGCACTGCGTGGTGATCAGGGGAGCGTCAGCCTTGACGATCTCGCCGTTCTCAATATGTCCCCAAACGCGCAGAGGCTCCTGCTCGCTCTTTTCCTCCTCGCCGCCGATGTAAGGGATGACGTTGTCGATCATCTCGGGCCATTCGCGGAAGGTCTTACCCGCGCCCGAAATTGCCTGATAGGTGGTCGCAACGACCTCCTTGATGCCGTACTTGCGCAGAGGCGTCAGTGCCGGAACGTAGGACTGAATGGAGCAGTTGGGCTTGACGGCGATAAAGCCGCGCTTGGTGCCAAGGCGTGCTCTTTGATGCTCGATGACGGCAAGGTGCGCGTCGTTGATCTCCGGAATGACCATCGGAACGTCGGGCGTCCAGCGGTTTGCGGAGTTGTTGGAAACCACGGGGATCTCAGCCTTTGCGTATGCCTCCTCCAGCGCGCGGATCTCCTCTTTTTTCATATCGACTGCACAGAACACGAAGGAGCAAAGCTTGCCGACCTCCTCGATCTGAGACGCGTCCATCACGACCATATCGGCATATTTTTCGGGCATCGGAGTCGTCATCTTCCAACGCTCGCCGACTGCCTCGCGATAGGTCTTTCCGGCAGAGCGTGCGCTTGCCGCCAGAACCGATACCTCAAAGTAAGGGTGATTTTCCAGGAGCGTCAGAAAACGCTGACCTACCATACCCGTGGCGCCGATGACGCCAACCTTCATTTTGCTCATAGGGAGCTCCTTTCCTCGTCACACGAGATTTTAGTATCTTAAAGAATTATTTCTAATTATACACGATTTCTTTTCAAATTGCAATACCTTCTTGACATTTTTTGAGGGGAATAGTATAATGAATAAAGAAAAAAGCGAAAGCCGCGGCGACCTTGCCGCAGAAAGGGATCGGAGTATGAGTCTTACGTTGGTCGCAACCTGTCTGTTTGGTTTAGAGAAGCTTCTGGGAGAGGAAATTGACGCTCTCGGGCTTCGTCGCATTGAAACCATGGACGGGCGCGTGATCTTTGAGGGAGAGCCCTGCGACGTCGCGCGCGCCAACCTTCACTTGCGCTGTGCCGAGCACGTCTTTATCCGCCTCGGAAGCTTTCCCGCAACTACCTTTTCGGAGCTTTTTGACGGCACGGCGTCCATTCCGTGGGAGGATTGGATCGGTAAGGAGGATGCGTTCCCCGTCAAGGGGCATTCCATTAAGAGCAAGCTTTTCTCGGTTCCCGACTGTCAGAGTATTATCAAAAAGGCGGTGGTCGAGCGCATGAGCCGCCACTACGGCATCAAGTGGTTCGCGGAGAGCGGTACGAAATATCAGATCGAGTTCTTTTTGTTCAAGGATAAGGTATCCCTGATGCTGGACACCACGGGAATTCCGCTGCACAAAAGAGGATACCGTCCCGCATCAGGTCCTGCCCCCTTGCGCGAAACCTTGGCGGCGGCATTGGCACTGACCTCCCGTCCGCGCAGGGAGATCCTGTTCTGGGATCCGATGTGCGGCTCGGGCACCATTGCCATTGAGGCGGCAATGATCCTCTCGGGCAGAGCCCCCGGTCTTGGCAGAGAATTCGCGGGTGAGCAATTTGCCAATCTTCCCGCGCATCTTTGGAGCGAGGCGAGGGAAGCGGCACAGGACGCGATTTTGCGGGATGCCCAATTTGAAGTATATGCATCGGACATTGACGAGGACATTCTGGACGTCACCTACGAGAACGCTTTGCGCGCGGGTGTTGAGGAGCATATCAACATCTTTGCATCCGACGTCAGAAGCATCCAAAAACCGGATCGGAAGGGAACCATTGTGTGCAATCCCCCGTACGGTGAGCGTTTGATGACACCTGCCGAGGCGGAGGCACTCTATCGCGATATGGGGCGTGTGTTTGACGGCTTTGCTCCTTGGCAGATCTATATCATCACCTCGCACCCGCAGTTCGAGCGCTTCTACGGTCGTAGAGCCGACAAGATCCGCAAGCTCTATAACGGCATGATCCCCTGCAATCTGTATCAGTATTTCAAGCCGAGAACCAAATCATAATCAGTGAAGGCTCGCCCCATCGTGTCATCCTGAGCGGAGAGCGCAGCTCGCAGTCGAACCCGCAAGGGCGATGCGACGCTTTTGCGTGGCGCATCGGGATCTGCGATGGGAAAGTGCCGTTTCCACTCTCCCGAGATCCTGCGAGGTCAAGACCTTGCACTGCTTCGCAGTTCGGCTCCGCCAACCGCGTTGCGGTTTTGCTTCGCTCAGGATGACACGGGCGAAAAAAGGACAGAGAATTTCTCTGTCCTTTTTTGTGTTATTTTGCGGAAATGAGCCGATCGATGCTGACATTGAATACTTCGGAAAAGCCACGCAGCTCAACGTCGGTAACAAACCGTTTTCCTGATTCAATTCTCTGAATGGCATTCTTGTCAATGTCTATCCCGATCAGTTGCATTTGATCAGCAAGTGCCCTTTGTGAAAGTTTTTTGGGAGAGGAGAGTCTGAGTATGCGAACATTCTCTCCACACAGATTGTTTCTGCCGTCGTTTTTATTCTTAAACATGTTCTCTCAAAACGCCTTAAACACCGAGCGGAACAGGCGGATGATCACGCCCACCAGCACCCAAAGCAGGCAGAAGGCGATGACGACCGAGAACAAGGAGAGCAGGCGCACGGTCAGGAGCCAGAACCAGCCCTCGATGGGGGCGTTGAGGCGTGCCGTGAAGGTGATCAGTGCGAACACGAAGAACAGTCCGCAATAGATGGGAAGCGCGGAGAGCGCGCCCTTGATATCCAGAAGGCTCAGCGTGATATGGAGAGAAACCGACAGAATGACGATCAGTCCCAGAGTGCTTACAAACCAATGCTCCGCAAAGGCTGCGGGGAGGTTGAGGAAGAGCGAGAAAATGCCCTTGAGCAGGCTGACAAATCCGATATCCGTAGCGGCAAGTGCCTGCGAATTCGAAAGGAACGCGTGCCACGAGGTGGGGAAGCAGAGCCAGAGCATCAGGACCACTACGCCAAGACCGCTGAAGATCGGACCTACGCCGATAAAGAGGTTTCCGAATCTCGCCCACACGTTTTTGCGGTTGTAGCTATGCTGCACGTAGCCGTACAGTCCGTCCTGCGCAGTAGGCGACCAGAGCTTCATGTCTACGATCTTGTGACCGAACAGAAGACACATTGCGGCGTGCCCCAATTCATGAATGGGCGTACCGATCGCGGCGGTGACACCGAACACAATGCCCGAGCCAAAGCCGACAAGGCGTGCAAACGCGCGCGAGAGCAGCTCCACGGCAAGACCGCAGACCACGATCGGTCCTAAGGTCATGGCAAGCAGCTTTAAGTAGTACAGCAACAGTCCAACGATAAAATCTCCCATTTTGGTTCTCCTTTGATTATGATATTCGAGTCAGTAGGTCTTTGATTACCTCGCCCGCCAGGATGAGTCCCGCGACGGGAGGTACATAAGGGGTAGAGCCCGTGGGCGGACGCTTTGCAGGATCGGTTTCCGCACACGGACGGGAGGCGGCGGGCTCGGTGGAATACACGACCTTCAGATGCGTGATCCCGCGCGCCTTCAGTTCTCTGCGCATCGTACGCGCCAAGGGACAGCCCGAGGTCTTTTGCAGATCGGTCACCGCAAATCCGGTCGCGTCCAGCTTGTTTCCCGCACCCATGGCGGAGATCAGGGGGACGCCGAGCTTTGTCGCGCGCACCGCAAGCTCGATCTTGGCAGACACTGTGTCGACGGCGTCGACGATATAGTCGTAGCGGTCCAGAGGGTATTCGTCCGCGTTCTCGGGCAGATAAAACACGCGGTGCGTATGCACGGTGCAATCGGGATTGATGTCCAGAATGCGCTCCTTCATGACGTCCACCTTGTATTGCCCGATCGTGGAATGCAGGGCGATCAGCTGACGGTTGAGGTTGGAGAGCGACACGGTATCGCTGTCAAACAGATCGAGCTCTCCGATCCCTGCACGTGCCAAGGCCTCGCAGACGTATCCGCCAACGCCTCCCACGCCGAAGACCGCTATGCGCTTGCTTGCCAAGCTGCCAACGGCATCCTCGCCAAGCAGGAGCGCTGTTCGTGAGAATTCCTCCTTGATCGACAACCTCATCACCTTCCTTTTTATCAGTATAACAGAAACCGAACTTTTTTGCAAGTGCTTCTTTACAAAATCCTTTTTGCGTTGTATAATAAAAGCAGTCTATTGCAAAGGAGAAGCACCTTGGAGCATTTGGAAGCCTTGGAGGAGCGTTGCCTTTCCTCCTCCCTGATCTATGACGGACGCGTCGTGCAGCTCTTTGTCGATCGGGTGCGCCTGCCGGATGGTACGGAGGGCGTGCGTGAATACTGTCACCACGTAGGCGCTGTGGCAGTTCTGCCTCTGACCGATGAGGGTGAGGTCGTTTGTGTGCGTCAGTATCGCTACGCGCACAGAAGACTGATGCTGGAGATCCCCGCGGGCAAGCTGAATACGTCTGAGGAGGATCCCGTGGAGGCTGCCTTGCGCGAATTGCGTGAGGAAACGGGAGCGCGCTGTGAAAAATTGATCTCCCTGGGTGTCTTTCGCGCAACGCCCGCCGTTCTGGACGAGCGGGTCTATCTGTATCTGGCACATGGGCTGGAGTTTGGAGAATGCGAGCTTGACGAGGACGAATTTCTCGAGGTCGAGCGCATTCCGCTTGCAACGCTGGTAGATATGGTGATGAAGGGCGAGATCGAGGACGGAAAGACGCAGGTTGCCATCCTCAAGGTATGGGCAATGCTGCAACGGGAAGAAATCGGGAAGGGGAAGCGTGAGGCATGACGAAAAGAGAGGTTATGATCCGGATCGAAACCGTGCGTCAGGAGCTGGCGGATTCTTTGTTTGAGGATCAGAACGCGACGGACGAGCCGATGGAGGACGAATGGGACGACGGGCAGGAGTTTGAGCCCGCGGAGATGCTCATGGAGGGGCGTCTGATCACGGGCAGCGACCGCGTGGAGCTGGTATACAGCGAAAGTGAGCTGACGGGCATGGAGGGATCTGTCACCACGGTCGGATTTTTCCGAAACGATCCCACCTTAGTTTCGATGATGCGCACGGGCATGGTGCGTACGGCTCTGGTGTTCGAGCCGAACAAGCGCCACATTTGTTTATACAATACGCCGTTCTCGGAATTTGAGATCTGCGTGCATACGTTGCACGTCGACAACCGTCTGCTGCGGGACGGCGTGCTCTATCTGGATTATCTGATCGAGGTCCACGGCGCGAGAGCCGAGCATTGCAAAATGACGCTCACGCTCGCTCCGTCGGCAAACGAGGATACCCTCTTTTCGTAATTCAAAAATCAATACCGTGCTGATGGCACCTGCATTTTTTGAAAATGCGGGTGCCTTTTTGAATAAGACGGGAAAAGCATAGGCAGAATAGTAGTAAAAATCGGGAAAGGATGTCAGATTATGAAGCAATTTCAGTGCCCTGTGCGGGATGAAAACGGAATGCACGCCCGTCCTGCGGGGGCTCTTTCGAATCTCGCAAAGCAATTTTCCTCGGAGGTGCGCGTACGGTGCGGACAGCGGGATGCAAACGCCAAGCGGCTGATCTCCCTGATGAGCCTTGGTGCCAAGGCGGGGGAGGTCTTGGAGTTTGAGATCGTGGGTGAGGATGAGGAAGCGGCATCGGACGCAATTTTGAAGCTGCTGGCACAGAATGATGGAGAACGCGCGAGCGAGGGCAGGGTATGACGGAGGACATCAAGGAGGACGCAGTCCTGTCGAGTGGCGCTGCGTATTACGGAATTGGAGTAGGTCAGGGGGCGGTCTGCGCACGGCTGTCCTTTTGGGAGGCATCGACATCCCCCGAAAAAACAGTGAAGCGAGAGGTGGGAACACCGACGGAGGAATGGAACACGCTGCAGGAGGCGATGCGGACTGCGATTTCACAGCTTGGGCAGATCGAGGCAAGGGTACGTGCCAGCCTTGGTGAGGAGGAGGCAAGCATTTTCGGGATCCACGCGATGCTGCTTGAGGATGAGGACCTTCTGGAGGCGTGTCAGGCGCAGATCGCGCGCGGAGAGGACGCCAAGCATGCCTTGCTTACGGCGACCGAGCAGATGTGTCGTACACTCGGAGGCTTGGAGGACGACTATCTGAGGGCGCGCGTCGCGGATCTGCGCGACGTTTGCGGACGTGTGGAGCGCATCCTTGACGGTGAGGATACGCAGCCGATTTTTTCGGGGGACGAGCGCGTGATTTTGGTAGCATCCGATCTTTCCCCGTCACAAAGCGCCACGCTGGACCGCTCGCGCGTTGCGGGATTCGTTACATTTGCGGGGAGTCCGAATTCTCATACCGCGATCCTTGCGCGTGCCATGGGCATTCCCGCCTTGGTGGGCGTGGGGCAAATTCCGACGGCTTACGGAGGAGAATTCGCAATTCTGGATGCGCGCGCGGGCAGTCTTCGGATCTCTCCGTCAGAGGAGGAGCAGCGCTCCTTTGAGGAAGCGCAAAAAAGCACGCTGCAGGAGGAGAGGAGAAAGCGGGATGTGATGAAGCGCCTGCTATCCACCCCTGCCGTGACGGGAAGCGGACACCGCATTCTGATCTATGCCAATATCGGGGAGGCGCTCGAAGCGGAGGCGGCATGCTCGGAGGGGGCAGACGGCGTAGGGCTTTTGCGGAGTGAGTTTCTGTATCTGCGCAAAGCCGATTACCCGACCGAGGAGGAGCTGTTCGAGGGTTATGCGGAGATCGCGCGTCGCTTGAAGGGAAAGCGTACCGTCATTCGCACGCTCGACGCGGGTGCGGATAAGCAGATCCCGTACCTTGGGCTGGAACGGGAGGAAAACCCCGCGCTTGGCGTTCGCGGCATCCGCGTCTGCCTTGCAAGACGTGAGCTTTTTCAAACCCAGCTTTGCGCGATCCTGCGCGCCTCTGCCTACGGGCAGGTTTGCCTGATGCTTCCCATGGTGGTGTCGGTGGATGAGGTTCGACAGGCGCGCTCACTGCTTTTGGAGTGTATGAGGGAGCTGGATGGGCGCGGTCAGGCTTATGATAAAAATATCGAATTCGGCATCATGATCGAAACGCCCGCGGCGGCGATTATGAGCGAGGAGCTTGCGCGTGAGGTGGACTTTTTCTCGGTGGGAACCAACGATCTTTTGCAGTATACGCTGGCGGCGGATCGGCAAAATCCGACGCTTGCCCCCTTGCTTGCGCGAAATCAGGAGCCGATCCTGCGCCTGATCGAATATAGTGCTGCCGCCATCCACAGAACGGGCGGATGGATCGGCATTTGCGGGGAGCTGGCGGCGGATCCGAGCTTGACACAGCGCTTTGCGGATATGCACATCGACGAGCTTTCGGTGTCGGTTCCGCAGCTTTTGGCGGTGCGAGATCAGGTCTTGCGGTGTAAATAGCTCGACAGATAGGAGGATATCCATGTTATTTTCAAAAAAGAAAAGTGTATTGCTCGCGGTAGCGGACGGAGAGGTCCTTCCGCTCTCACAGGTAGAGGACGAGGCGTTTTCCTCGGGAATGCTCGGCAAAGGCATTGCGATCAAGCCGAGCAGTGGGAGCATTTATTCCCCTGCCGACGTTACGGTCGTGGGTATTGCGGAATCGGGACACGCCTACACGCTTGAGAGTGCGGATGGGCTGGAGCTTCTGATCCATATCGGGATCGATACGGTAGGTCTTGGCGGCAAGGGCTTCCTCCCCATGGTGGGGGAGGGGGATACGGTCAAGGCGGGTGAGGTGCTTTGCCGTGTGGATCTGCAGGCCATCCGGGATGCGGGGCTCTCCACCGTTATTCCGTTCCTGATCACCAATCCCGAGATCACCAAGGAGCTCAAACCGACGCAGGCTGCAAGTGCCATCGGCGGACAAAGCGTGATCCTGGAATACCGTTTATAAATATCGTAAAAAATAAAAATTTGGAGGAATTATGGCAGAGGCAGTTCTGAAAAAGAAACAGACGGGTGGATTATTCAGTGTATTGCAGCGCGTGGGAAGGGCGTTCATGCTTCCCATCGCGCTTTTGCCGATCGCGGGCCTTTTGCTTGGCGTGGGGGCATCCTTTACCAACGCGGCGACGCTGGAGGCTTACGGGCTTACGGGCTTTATGGGAGAGGGAACGGTGCTGTACTCGCTCTTTTCTCTCTTTGCGTCGGTCGGTACGGTCATTTTTGACAACCTGCCGCTCCTGTTTGCCATGGGCGTTGCCCTTGGCATGGCGGAGCACGAAAAGGCAACCGCGACGCTTTCCGCCGCCATCGCGTTTTTCGTGATGCACAAGACCATCAGCACCCTGCTTTCCATCTCGGGGCTGATCGAGGCGGGGGCGATGGCAGAGGGAAGTCTTGCAAACGTCGTGGGGATCCAGTCCTTGCAGATGGGCGTGTTCGGCGGTATCGTCGTCGGTCTTGGCGTGGCGTATCTGACCAATCGGTTTTACAAGATCCGCTTGCCCAACGTGATCTCCTTCTTCGGAGGCGCGCGCTTCATTCCCATTATTTCAACCGTTGCCTACCTCTTTGTGGGAATGATCCTGTTCTTTTTGTGGCCCTACGTGCAAACGGGGATCTACGCGCTTGGCGACCTCGTTCTGCGATCGGGCTATGCGGGGACGCTGATCTACGGATTTATCGAGCGGATCCTGATCCCGTTCGGACTTCATCACGTGTTTTATCTGCCGTTCTGGCAAACGGGCCTCGGAGGCTCTGCGCTGATCGACGGCGTCATGGTTTACGGCGCGCAGAATATCTTTTTTGCCGAGCTGGCGTCGCCGAACGTTGCGCGCTTTTCGGTGGAGGCGTGCCGCTTTATGAGCGGAAAATTCCCCTTGATGATCTTCGGGCTTCCGGGAGCGGCTCTTGCGATGTATACCTGCGCACGCACGGAGAAAAAGAAGGTCGTAGGAGGTCTTCTCCTTTCCGCGGCACTGACCTCGATGCTGACGGGTATTACCGAGCCCATTGAATTTACTTTCTTGTTCGTAGCGCCCATTCTGTACGTGATCCACTCGGTGTTCGCGGGCCTTGCCTATATGCTGATGCACGTGCTGGGTGTCAGCGTGGGAATGACCTTCTCGGGGGGACTGATTGACCTGACGCTGTTCGGCGTTTTGCAGGGCAACGCCAAAACCAACTGGCTGATGATCCCCTTGGTGGGCGCGATCTATTTCCTGGTCTACTTTTTCCTGTTCCGCTTCCTGATCTTAAAGCGCAATTACCAGACGCCCGGACGCGAGGAGGATGGAGAGAGCAAGCTCTATACCCGTGCGGATTTCGATGCCAAGCGTCGCGGTGAGGGCGGAGGAGCAAGCGATGACAAACCGTCCGCGGGCGGCATTTCCGCCATGATACTGGAAGGCCTTGGCGGCAAGGACAATCTTGTGACGCTGGATTGCTGTGCGACACGTTTGCGTGTCAGCGTCAAGGACGGGGATGCCGTCAAGGAGGATCTGCTTCGTGCCAGCGGCGCGGCGGGAGTTCTTCGCAAGGGCGGCGGCATTCAGGTCGTATACGGACCGCAGGTGTCGGTCATCAAGAGCGAGCTGGAGGAATATCTGAAGCATTTGGAGAACTAAAAAAGTGGGGCACGCCTGATGGGCGTGCCCCGTTTTATGCTTACATATGATAGTATTTCAAATTCTTCTGACGGGCCTGTCGAGTGCCGTGCCGTTCCGGAATGCTTCGATGACGCGGTCGACCTCGGAGGGCGTTTCCGTCGAAAAGAGGAAATGCTGTGCGGTGACGGAATATCGCTTCAGCTCCTGCGCGCGGTCGGACATGCAGGTGGGAAGGCTGTTATACACGACGCTTCGGTGCTCCCATTCGCGCAGCACGGGGAATCTGACACCGCGTCGGTCCTGAAGACAAAGCTTATTTTGCTGACACGTATTGCAATCCGCGATCTCCTTGCCCACGCACTTTTCGAGCAGCATCAAGGGGATGCGACCGTAGACGATCGCCGCGGTATTTCCTCCGACGTCGCGTATCTGCGGAAGCGTCAGCTCGGGGGAGAGAAGGATTTCCTCAAAGCCCAGCTCGGACAGCTTTCGGACGCTGCTTCCGTTGGTGACGTTTAAGCGAAAATCACCGACGGGGATGAGATCTGCCTGCAAGGCAAGGGGAAGGTGCCCGAGGTTTCCGACCAAGGCATAGCGCGCACCGCTCTGCTTGGCTGCTTGCAGTCGTTCTGCGACGCGCGCGGTATCTGCGTCAAAGATCACGGGGGGGAGCACCACGCCCTCCACGCCCGCCTTATGCTCCCACAAAGGAAGATAGATGCGGTCAAAATAGGCGCGTGCTTGCTTGGTCAACTGTCCTGCGTGATAAAAGCGTGCCGAGCGCAGAGACGTTCTCTCTTGGCTTTTTGCGGAAGGTTTGACAAGATCAATGGGAGGATACTGTTTGACAGGGGTTGTCGCTTGTTCCTCAAGCGCAAGCAACGCGCGGCGGCGCAGATCGTTCAGCCGAGAGAGCGGAAGCATCAGATTTTTGCCCAAATTTAGGGTAAAATCCTCCACTTGGTATGCAGTTCCGCCGAATTTTTTGAGATTTCGCTCCACCACGTCAAAAGTCAAGGGTGCGTTGATCGCCGCTTGCGGGACCTCACCGTACACCGTGACTGAGCGCGCGCCGTCCGAAAGGGAGAGCGAGATGGGCTGATTTTCCAGGACGGTTGCACAAAGTGTGAGCGGGATTTTCCTCTGCAATCCCGTATACGGAGTCAGCGCGCGGCTTTGGCTTTTATCCTCCGCAGAGCGCACGCCGAGCATGGAGTGTCCTACGTGAGCGGTAAAATATCCGTCGGTAAAGCCCGAGCGGGAAAAGGCTTGCGAAAGGCGTGTGATCTCCTCTTGCGTTGCACAGCGGCGCTCGTCCAGAAGTCTGCGGAAGACCGACGCCACGGCGTATACGTATTCGGGGCTCTTCATGCGCCCCTCAATTTTCAGCGATGCGACGCCCGTATCGATCAGAGTCGGGATGTGCTCGGCGAGCGAAAGATCCTTCAGGGAGAGGGGATAGCCGTCGGCTTTGCCCTTGCAGCCGTTGCAGGCGTAGGGAAGTCGGCAGGGCTGGGCACATTCGCCGCGGTTTCCGCTTCTGCCTCCCACCAAGGAGGAGAACAGACACTGTCCCGAATGACTGACGCAAAGTGCGCCGTGTGCAAAATATTCGATCTCAATGGGGGATTGCTGAACCAGTGTTTTCAGATTTTCCAGAGAGGTTTCGCGGGCGACCACCATACGGGAAAATCCGAGTGTGGCAAGCTGTTTTCCCATCTGTACACTGTGTCCCGACATCTGGGTGCTTGCGTGCAGCTCCAGAGAGGGCATCGCGTGATGGACCTCGGCGGCTCCTCCGAGATCGGCAACGATCAAGGCGTCCACACCCGCGTTCGCGGCATCGCGCGCCGCTTCCAGAAAGGCGGGGAGCTCGCGGTCGGTCACAAGGGTATTGAGTGTCAGATAGACCTTTACCCCAAAGGCATGGGCACGCAAAACGGCGGAGCGCAAAGCATCTCCGCCAAAATTTTTTGCATTCATCCGTGCGTTGAAGGAGGAACCGCCGAAATAAACGGCATCGGCACCCCCGTCAATCGCGGCATCCAGTGCCTCGGGAGAGCCCGCGGGGCAAAGGAGCTCGGGTAACTGTTTCATAGGATCAGATATCGCTGAAGGTCAACAGATCGAACATCGTGCCGACGCGCGTCTTCTGAGCGGGCTTTTCTGCCTTTTTGACCTCCTCCTCAGCCTGTGCGGGCTGGGCTACAGGATCTGCGGGTGCGCTTTCCTCGGTCGGTACGACCTGATTGATCGCCTTGGGGCTGTATTTTGCGCTATCCTGAGCATCGGGAACGACGGTGATAGCGGCGCGGTCGAGAATGGAGCGCATAATACCAGCGTCCTTGCGGAGGGTTTCAAGCTCCTCCTGCATGCTCTCGATGGTCTTCTTGAGCTTTTCGTTCTCGCTTGCAAAGCGGAAGGCGTCCTTTTCGATCTTCTTGAATGCTTCCTGCATTGCCATGCGCTCGGAGCAATAGGAGAGCGCGCAGAGAATGGCAGCCTCGTTCTTGGTGCAACGGGGGCTCTTGAGGTTGATGTCACGCATGCGGCGATCCAGAATGCCGACGATGTTTTCTACCTCATCGGGGGATGCATCACTGATGATGCTCAATTCCATGTCTGCAACCGTAATGGTGTATTTTTGTTTCATAACGTAGCCGTACCCTTTCTTTCGCATGGGAGGACCCTTGCGATCAATTTGCCGCCGAACACGTATCGGACGGCTTTCTGCTTTCATTATACAATAAAAATATTCAAAAGAAAAGGGATTTTTCAAAGATTTTTTGAAAAATTATCAAAAAAAGCGCACTTTTTTGAAATTTGTTGACAAAATTCAACGCATGAGTATCCCCGAGGATGCGTTTTGTGAGATTCGAACTGCGAATTCCGAGGTGTACGGAGGGGATAGACTTTGCATAGTAAAAAAGGCTTGACAAGCAAAGAAAGGTGTGATACAATGAAACCAGTCCGAGGTGCGAAGGGGCGTTAGCGCAGTTGGGAGCGCACAACACTGGCAGTGTTGGGGTCACGGGTTCGAATCCCGTACGCTCCACCAAAACGACGGGGGCATGCTTTTGCACGCCCCCGTTGTTTTATCGAACCGCTTACCGATTCGGAGCCGCACCAACGAAGTTGGTAATAGCGTGCGATACCGCAAAAGCTGAAAATCTGCTCTCATAAAACCGCACGCTTGGGTTCAGAATCCCGTACGCTCCACCAAAACAACGGGGGTATGCTTTTGCACGCCCCCGTTGTTTTGTCGAACCGCTTACCGATTCGGAGCCGCACTTCATTTGTTGATCAGGTAGAAAACTCCCGATTTTCTTCTTGACATTTCCGCGCGTAGATGCTACAATAATGGTACATATCGCGTTTTTGCACGCAACGCAAACTTTACATCACGGATTGGAGTATCCCATTATGAAAAACGCATCGCTTTTGATTCATCCCGAGGAGCTTTCCTATAAGTGGATCGACCGCATGGTCGCTCATAAGATCCCCACCCTCGGTCTTCATCCCGTTGGCGGACTGAAAACCGACGAGACCTTCGCAAATCTGCTCAAAACGCTGGAGCAGCCCGAATTCCGCGCCATGGTCGACGACGCCATTGAGAAGGGGCTCAAGATCGAATACGAGATGCACGTCATCCGCTATCTGCTTCCCGCATCCGAATTTGACGCGCATCCCGATTGGTTCCGTATGAACGATCAGGGCGAGCGCGTATCGGATTTCAACTTCTGCGCCTCCAACGAGGAGGCACTGGACTTTGTTGCGGAGCGTGCCGCCGAGGTGGCAAAGAAGCTCTATCGCGGAAGCAATCGCTACTTTATGTGGCTGGACGATTCCAAGAACACCGCCTGCCACTGTCCCAAGTGCCGCGAATTCTCTCCCTCCGATCAGCAGCTCATCATTCTCAACCGCATGCTTGCGCGTCTGCAAAAGGACAATCCCGACGCCGAGCTTGCCTATCTTGCCTACCACGACTGCATCAAGGCTCCCACCAAGGTAAAGCCCATCAAGGGAATCTTTGTGGAGTACGCACCCATCAGCCGCGATTTTCACCGCCCTCTTTGCGAGAGCGAGCAGAGTGAGCCGCTTGAGGCACTGATCGCGCTCTTTGGTAAGACGGGTGCTAAGGCATTGGATTATTGGTACGACAACTCGTTGTTCTCCAAGTGGAAGAAGCCTCCCGTTCATTTTGAGGTGGACGCCGAGGTCCTGCACGCGGATTTCGCTTACTATCGCAGCCTTGGTTTTGAGGACATCGGATGCTTTGCCTGCTATCTCGGCAAGGACTACGAGGATCTCTACGGCGAGGAGCCCGATATTTCGGAGTTTGCAAAGGCATATTATACGGAATAAAACGGATCCGGCAGCGAGGAAAAAGACACACCGTCTTTTCCTTGCTGCTTTTTTTACGTATGGAGGAAAAAACGAAAAAATCCTCTTGTATTTTGAAAAAAACTGTGGTAAAATACGAGTGTATGAAGGCAAGAGGAGAGTGCGGAATATGTTTGATGCAGTGAAGGTAAAAAACGATTGCGTGGCGTGGATTCGCAGCTTTTTTGAGGAGAACGGCAAGGGCTGCAATGCCGTGGTCGGTATTTCGGGCGGTAAGGACAGCTCGGTGGTTGCCGCGCTCTGCGTCGAGGCGCTCGGCAAGGATCGGGTGATCGGTGTTCTGATGCCCTGTGGCGAGCAGGCGGATATTGATTGCGCGCACGCGCTTGTGGAGCATCTCGGCATTGCGCATTACGTGGTCAACGTCAAGGATGCCGTCGAGGGAGTCAAGGCAAGCATGCCAAAGGAGCTGCCCCTGACCTCGCAGACACTGAACAATCTGCCTCCTCGCATCCGCATGGCGACACTCTATGCCATCTCGCAGTCCTGCAACGGACGTGTTGCGAATACCTGCAATCTTTCCGAGGATTGGGTGGGGTATTCCACGCGTTACGGTGACGCGGCGGGAGATTTCAGCCCGCTTTCACAGCTGACGGTTGCGGAGGTCAAGGAGATCGGATACGCGCTGGGGCTGCCAAGGGAGCTTGTAGACAAGGTTCCGATCGACGGGCTGTGCGGCAAGACCGACGAGGACAATCTCGGCTTTACCTACGCAGAGCTTGACCGCTATATCCGAACCGGCAAGATCGACGATCAGGAAAAGAAGGCGCGCATCGACCGCCTGCACAGCATCAATCTGTTCAAGCTGCAGCTGATGCCCTCGTTCCGCCCCGAGCTTTCAGACTGACCGAAATGAGCGCGTTCGCGCTCTTTCCATAAAAATAAAATCAAAAATCACAAACGGAGGAAAAACCAATGGCAAACAAATACGCAGGAACGCAAACCGAGAAGAACCTGGAGGCAGCCTTCGCCGGCGAATCCCAGGCAAGAAACAAGTACACCTATTTTGCATCCGTTGCAAAGAAAGAGGGCTATGAGCAGATTGCCGCTCTGTTCCTCAAGACCGCCGAGAACGAAAAGGAGCACGCAAAGCTTTGGTTCAAGGAGCTGGAGGGTATTGGAGATACCGCTCACAATCTGGTAGAGGCAGCAAACGGTGAGAACTACGAGTGGACCGACATGTACGCGGGCTTTGCAAAGACCGCGAAGGAGGAGGGATTCCACGAGCTTGCCGCAAAGTTTTTGCTGGTTGCTGCCATTGAGAAGCAGCACGAGGAGCGCTACCGCGCACTGCTGAAGAACGTCGAAACCGCACAGGTCTTTGAGAAGAGCGAGGTCAAGGTTTGGGAGTGCCGTAACTGCGGTCACATCATCGTGGGAACCAAGGCACCTCAGGTATGCCCCACCTGCGCACATCCGCAGAGCTATTTCGAACTTCACGCAGAAAATTATTGATACATCCCGCAAGGATCCAACGGTGACCGCCGTTGGATCCTTGCTTTTTGTCGGAAATTGCGCCTACGTGCTAAAAATACTTGATTTTTTCGAAAATTTGTGCTACAATAAAAATATATTGGTACGGAAAAAAGGAGGAAGCTCCTATGAGGCACGTGTTTGTCATCAATCCCGCAGCAGGAAAAGAGAACGCGCAGGAGAAGATCCGCCGCGCGCTGGAAGCACTCAAAAATCCTGTGGACTATGAGATCTATCTGACCAAGGACACAAGGGATGCCACGTTTTTTGTGCGGAACTACTGTGAGCGTTATCACGATCCCGTTCGCTTTTACGCGTGCGGAGGAGACGGCACCCTGAATGAGGTCATGAACGGCATCGTCGGCTTTTCGCACGCCTCCCTCGGCTGTTATCCTTGCGGATCGGGTAACGATTTTGTCAAATATTATGGCGGGAAAAAGTACTTTCTCAATATCGCCGCTTTGGTTGCGGCGGAGGAAGAGCCGATTGATATTATGCGCGTCGGAAACAAGTACGCCATCAACGCCACGCACTTCGGATTCGATTCCGGCGTCGCAAAAACGATGTCTAACGTGCGCCGCAACAAGGTCTTCGGCGGTAAAAACGCTTACACGACCGGCGTTGTGGTCGCTCTGGCAACCTCGATGTGGAACAAATGCCGTGTGACGGCGGACGGGGAGGTGCTCAATCCAAAGGGCAGAATCCTGCTCTGCACCGTCGCAAACGGGCAATACGTCGGCGGATCTTTTCGCTGTGCGCCAAGATCCGAGAACAACGACGGCTTTTTGGAGGTCTGCTTGGTTCACCCCGTGTCGCATTTCCGCTTTTTGCAGCTGATGTCGGATTACCGTGACGGAAAGCATCTGGAGGGAGATAAATTCAAGAATATCGTGGTCTACCGCCGCGCCAAGCGCATTCGCGTCCAGGCGCCCGAGGGCTTTGTGTATTCCCTGGATGGGGAATTGGTTGAGTGCAACGATTTTACCATCGAGGTGATGCCGGGCGCGATTCGTTTTGCGCGCCCTGCGGGGGCGTATCCCGTTGTTTTCAGCAATCCCGTGTCGGTTCAGCCGACCCTTGTGACAAAATAAGAGAGGGCAGCATGGAACGAGAAAATTTATCCTATTTACATAACGGACAGACCGATGAGAAGCGTCGGAGGCTGCAAAAGCAGCTTCTTGACGATCAAAAGGCGGTTCTGTCCGTTTGCCGTTCTTTGACAGAGGAGGCATTACATGACCTTGATTCGGACGGACGCCTGCAGACGGAGCGGCAACGCGCTATCGAGGCGATGGAGTGCTCGATCCGGATCTTGCGCATCTGCACGGAACAGATCCCACAGCCGCTCGGCTTCTTCGTTTCCTTGGAGGACAAGCGCGCAACGGTTGCAAGGGTTACCCGCCTTTTGCTCGATCTGGAGGAGCAGTTTGCCGTTTTGCGGAGTGTGTCGGTCTTTTTATCCTGCCGGGAGGGTACGCTTGGCGCGCACCTCGGGCTCTTTTTGCAGGCTGAGGAGGAGGTCTCCGCCGTGCTTTCTCTGGTAGAGGAGGACGATGCTCCTGCATACCGTCGCTTGCTGGAGGCTCTGAAGGAGGGAAAGCAGGAATTTTTGCACTCGTCGGAGGCTTGGAGGAGTGCTCGGCTGAGCTTATCCGCGCTCTGCGGACGCGCGCTCCCCGCGTTTTTACAGGGCATGCAGGTCAGCGCGGACTTTGACGGCGCGGGAGCGGGATGCTCCATCGTAGCGGTGCGGAATCTTTTGGGAGAATTACAGCACCACCTGGAGCGCACGCAAAGGGAATGGAATACGCTTGCGGTAACGCAAGGCGATACGGAGGTATAGAAGCGAAATGAAGCAATATTTGTTGGCACTGGATCAGGGCACAACCTCCTCGCGCTGCATCATTTTTGACACGGACGGGAAGATCTGCTCCTCGGTGCAAAGGGAATTTGCGCAGCTCTTTCCGCACGACGGCTGGGTAGAGCACGACGCCACCGAGATCTGGGCATCGCAGATGGGCGTCGCGGTCGAGGCGATGCTGCAAATGGGGATCGGCGCGGAGGAGATCGCCGCCATCGGCATCACCAATCAAAGAGAAACCACGGTGATATGGGAAAAATCTACGGGGAAGCCCATCTATCGCGCCATCGTGTGGCAATGCCGTCGCACGGCACAGGACTGTGACGCCTTGAGATCGCAGGGCATGGAGGAGGAGATCCGTTCCAGAACGGGGCTTTTGATCGACCCCTATTTCTCGGCGACCAAGCTGCGTTGGATCCTGGATCACGTCGAGGGAGCGCAGGCGCGCGCGGAGCGAGGAGAGCTGCTCTTCGGAACCATCGATACGTGGCTGATCTATTGCCTGACGGGAGGGAAGGTCCACGCGACCGACCCCTCTAACGCGTCACGCACGATGCTTTTCAATATTCACACCATGCAATGGGATCAGGAGCTGTTGAAGCTTTTCCGCATTCCCGAGGGGATGCTGCCGCAGGTTCGTCCCTCGTCGGGGGATTTCGGCGTAACGAGCGCTCGTCTGTTCGGCAAGGAGATCCCGATCTGCGGTGTCGCGGGCGACCAGCAGGCGGCACTGTTCGGTCAGTGCGGCTTTGCGCGCGGTGACGTCAAAAATACATACGGGACGGGTGGATTTATGCTCATGAATACGGGAAACACGCCCGTCCGCTCCTCCCAAGGGCTGCTCAGCTCCGTAGGATGGCAGATCGGCAAGGACGTAAGCTACGTGCTGGAGGGCTCGGTCTTTGTCTGCGGTGCGGTGATTCAGTGGCTGCGTGACGGCCTTGGTCTGATCAAAAGTGCCGCTGAAAGCGAATCCCTGGCCGCCAGCGTGCCAAGCAGTGCGGGAGTTTATCTGGTTCCTGCCTTCGTAGGCCTTGGTGCGCCTTATTGGGACGCCTATGCAAGAGGCGGCATCCAAGGTCTTACACGTGCGACCACGAGGGCGCATATCGTGCGCGCGGCGCTGGAAAGCATGGCGTATCAGACGGCAGACGTGCTTGCGGCAATGCAGAGCGATACCGACGCGACACCGCCCGCCTTGCACGTGGACGGAGGTGCGAGCGCAAACAATCTGCTTTTGCAATTCCAATCCGATATTTTGGGGATCCCCCTTCTTCGCCCCGCCTGCGTGGAGAGCACGGCGTGGGGGGCTGCCAGCCTTGCGGGACTTGGCGCGGGGGTCTTTTCCTCTCCCGAGGAGCTGCGACAGAGATGGCAAATCGAAAAACGCTTCTTGCCTGCGCGCTCAACGAAGGAGCGGGAAGCGCTGCTTGCAGGATGGCACAGGGCGGTCGAGAGAAGCCGCCGTTGGGCTGAGGAAGGCTGATGTAAGAATCGGAAAAGAGAAATATTTTTACCGTGATCCCGGGGAGACGGCGCCGCTTGCGCTTTCTCCCCCTTCTTCTTTTGCTTTTTGCGTCTTTTACCGCGTTTTGCAAAGATATCGTCACATTTTTTCACTTTGCGTCAAATGCCTTGTGATTTTGTTGATTTGGATGATTTTTCCTTGCATTTTGCGATAAAAACTTGGATTTTTTTTGAAAAACTTATTGATTATATGAAAAGAATGTGCTAAAATATACCCATAGAGAGAAAAAACGGAATATTTTTTCCGAATCCGGAATTCACAAAGCAACAAAGGGGGACAAAACATTGCGGCTTCAACCATTCTTTTCCTGCGCCCTCAATACGGAAATTTCCTCGCTGGGGATCTTCGCATTGGTGGCATTGCTTGCCTGCCTGCTCGCCATCGAGGTGGCTTGCATTTGCATTTTGATCGTCAAAATGCGACATGCAAAAAACACCGATGATGGAGCGGACGAGCAGACCTATTTTGATCACGGTGGCATCGTCTTTGCACTGGGAGCGATCCCGACCGTCGCGTATGCCTCCCTGCTTTGGCTGTCGGTTGCATGCGTGCTGGCGGCAGCGGTGCTTGTGATCCTTCTGCTTGTAGCGAACGCCAAAGGCTACCGCTTTGCGCTGTCGGGACGCGTGCAGGAGCAGGAGAACTCCGAGGAGGTTCCCGCGGAGGAAGGCGAGATCACTTCCGAGGATGCAGAACTTCCTGCGGACGAGCCTGCGGATACGGAGGAGCCCATTGAGGAGGAGCTGTATGCCGAGGAATTGGACGGCGACGCTGCGGATGAGGCAATGTTCCACGAGCTGTTTGCAAGCTCCGAGGAGGAGCTGCTTGAGGAGACCGATGCCGATGCGGACGAGCCTCTGCAGGATGCTGAGGAGCCCATGCCCGTTCCCGTTCAGGAGGTTCTTCCCGAGGACGGTGCGGCGGCACCCGAGGAGGCACAGCCCTACCGCGTTGTAGAGAAGGTCGTGACCGAAACCTACAAGGAGGTCATCAAGGAGGTTCCCGCCGAGCAGCCGAGCGCTGCCGCTGATGCGCTCCTGGAAAAGCTTTCGGATTTTCTGGATTACGAAATGCAAAAGAAGAAGGACGCCGATACCGCAACCGCGACGGAGGGATCCGAGAGCCTTCCTGCCATGGCAGACGTTGATCAGGACGAGGACGACGAGGAAAACGACGACGCCGAGGACACCGCGAGCGGTGAGGAGGCAGACGAAGACGACGATATCCTCGACGAGGAGGACGGCGAAGGCGAGCGTTTTACCGGCAACGAGCGTATCATCGGCTTTGATGAAGCTACCGGTTGCTATATCGTAGCACATTACCGCAAGAGCTTTGAGGCAAAGCTGATTCAGGCAAAGCCCCATATCAAGCAGTATTACAGTGAGCTGCGCAACGCGCTCCTTTCCTACAAGGGCAGCAAGAACCGCATCAGCTGGTCTGCCGACAGCTTCCACAACGGCCGTCAGCCTATCGCAAAGATCAACGTCAAGACGCGCATTCTGGAAATTTATCTGGCACTCGATCCCGCAAGCCTTGAGGGTACGGTGTACCGCGGCAAGGACGTATCGAGCAAAAAGAAATATGCCGACACGCCCTTCCAGTACAAGGTACGCACCCCCCGCAAGTTCAAGTGGGCAATGGAGCTGGTTCAGCGCACCTGCGAGGAGCACGGACTTTCTCCCATTGACATCGAAAAAGTAGACTACGAGGCGGAATACGCCTTTGATACCACCGAAAATCTGGTCGCACGCGGCCTTATCAAGGAATATATCCGTCAGGAAAAGCCCGCGACCTCCTTTGAATTGGATCCCGACCACACGCCGGACGTTCCCGAGGAGGACGGAAGCGTGATCCCCGCCAACGCAAATTTCCTTTGGGAGTTTGATAACGAGCGGATGGAGGAGTCTGCGGAGGAGCCCGTGGCAGAGGACGGGACGGCCGAGGACGCCGCCGTTGCGTGCGCTTCGCCAAACGCGGAAGAAACCGCGGAGGAAGCCGCAGAGGAAACGGATGCTCCCACGGTGCGCGAAACCGTTAAGGTGACCGAGATGCGCTACACGGAGCGCTATTATACCAATGCAGAGCCTACCTTCGAGCAGGTCATCACCACGACCGAGCCCATCGAGCTTTCCGACGCGTCCGAGGATGCGGAGGACGGGGTGCTCGAATCAGACGAGCCCGATACGGACGAGTCCTTGTCCGAACCCGAGCAGGCGGAAGACGCGGAGGATGAGGAATTCTTCTTCTCCGATGAGGATCCCGACAGCGAGGAGACACTTTCCGACGTAGAAGCGGTGTTCGGCGAGGTGGAAACCGACGGGGAAGAGGATGAGGAAATCCCCGAGGAAATCCCTGAGGAAATTCCGGAGGAAATCTCCGAGGAGGAGCTTGACACAGAGGAGATCGAATACGAGGAGATCGAGGAAAAGGAGGAGCCCGTTACGGAAGCTCCGGTGTCCAACACCTCGGTAGCACTCGTGGATCTTTGCTCGGTGCAGGCATACTACACCGAGGGAGAAACGGTCAGCCTGCAGACCTTGAAGGACAAGGGACTGATCCTGCCGAGCGCTACGACATTGAAGGTATACGCAAGCGCGTCGCTCTCCAAACGGTTGAACGTAGAAGCAAATCACTTTACCATGGATGCCATCATCGCAATCAGCAGCGTTGACGGCGAGTCCGCAATGATTCGATAAGGAGGTATATAGAAAATGTTCCAAAAAACAAGCTTAAAAATTGGACTTTCCGTATTGCTCTCCTTGCTCCTTCTGGGCACCGTTCTGGGTGTATTCGCCCTCTCGGGATCGGCGGCGGACGTTCCGCAATCCTCTCTGACCATTACGGTCACGGACGGCGCGGAATTCGGTAAGATCTATATCACCGTCGGTGGAGAACAGACGGAGCTGATCAGCGGACAGACCTATGAGTATCCGCAGGGAACGCATTATACGCTTTCCGTTGAGCCGGCACTGGGATATCAGGCTGTTTGGATTAACGGAAAGCCCGCCTTGGTTGGAAATCTGGGAGATACGCCAATCAACTGCGAGGTAAAATTTGTTCCCAATACCTTCAGCGTTCATTATTTCAACGAATCCCTCTACAGCTTTTCGCAGGACAGAGTAGAATCCTACACCTATGGGGAGAACGTTACCATCATCAATCCCAGTCGCACCGGATACGATCTGACGGGTTGGAAGGTCTATGATAAGGATCCCACCCTGGAGGGGGCTGTTGGCACGCGGTTTGACAAAACGGAGCTTATTCTGGGTAAGGACATTACCCCTTACTACGATTGCTGGCTCGAGCCGATCTTTGCCAAGCGCGAATACTACGTGGTGCGCCTTGACGTGGTTTACGATGCAGGCAAGCCTTATTATCTGAAGGAGGCGCTTGGATATCAGGTGCTTTCCGGGCCCATGGACGAATTGATCAGTGGCGCGGACGGACCCGCAACGCTTTACGCGGGATATTCCTATTACGCAGAGTTTGCGTACGATTCGATCCAAATCACCAACGCGTTTGAAAAGACCCCCGAAACGCTTGCGTGGATCGAGGAGAATTTCGGTGCGATGGTTCAAAATCCCAACGTGATCGGCAATATCGTTATTCGCTACTACTTGCCGCTGCCTTATGCCATTGACGTGGATCTGAACGCGGGCAACGCATCGGTCAGCTTCGGTGAGGGTGTCAAATTCCCCGAGCATCACGTCTTTGACGAAAACACTGCCATCCCGGCACCGAGCCGTGTCGGCTACGATTTTGCGTATTGGGAGGTTTCCTACCTCAAAAAGGACGGCAGCACTTACACCGGACGAGGATATGGCGATTTCGTGCTCCTGGCAAAGGAAAGCTTCGGCGAGATCAAGCTCAAGGCGATCTGGACACCTCGGCAGTATGACGTAAAATACGAGTGGAACGGCAAGGACGCAGCCGACGACGCCGTGATCGAGGCGCTCAATGGTTTGCTTCTGACGCAATACGCAAAATACACCTACGATACGCCCGTGGCGTTCCCCGCGCCCCTGCGCACGGGATATACCTTCCTTGGCTGGACCGTATATCTGGACGGCGCGGAGGGAGCTTATAACGAGGAGCCCCTTCTGACCCTTCCCGATGCGCTGTTTTCTCAGGCGGAGCCCGTTGGTCTTACCCTGAAGGCAAATTGGAAGGCAACCGATTATACGGTCACCCTGGACGGATGCGGTGCGACCGAGGCGGGCAGTGCAAGCTTTGTCGCAACCTTTGATGCACCCTTTGTGCTCGACGGGCTCGTTCTTCCCAAGAGATTTGGATATAAGTTCCTGGGATACGGCACGGAGCAGAACGGAGGCACCCTGTATATCCATGCAGACGGAACGCCTGCCAAGGGGATCTGGGATATTGCAGGCGATACCACCCTGTACGCTATCTGGGAGGAGCTTCCTCACGTAGCGGCTCCCGATTTCTTCGTGGATTACGTGGGCGAGATGTTCACGGTTACAGGAAATATTCCCGACGGAAAATATGAGTTTACCTTTGGAGAAACGACGCTGACCGTTGTGGTTGTAGACGGTGCGATCACCGTCAACGGTCAGGCGGCGACCAGAATCTCCATTCCCGAGGTCTTCTTCGGACAGAGTGTTCAGGTAACCGTTTTCGGTGACGGTGTTACCACCTCCAACAACGTCTTTTCGCTTTCCGTTGCGGCACGTCCCAAGGCTCCCGTATTTTACGAGGAGATCAAGGACATCGTCGAGGACTATACCGTCATTGAGGTCGTAATGGACACCGATCTGCCCGCAGGATATCTGTACGAGTTCGCGATCTCCCGCGATCCCGACGTTCACGAGATGGATCTTGTATGGCAGGATTCTCCCATATTTGAGGATTGCAGACCCGGTACTGTCTATTACGTGTTCGTTCGTGTCAAGTCGAGCGCAGGCAATTACGCGCACGGACAGCTTGCAAAATTTGAAAGCACCACCTACTACGCTACCTACGTGGAGCAGAAGGTGAACGATCTGCTGGCGCTCAAGCAGAGCGGTGACGGTCAAATGGTAGATGCTTTGATCGCGGATGCCATCAAGGAGGTGCGCGAGCAAACTCCTTCGGCAACCTTCTACGAGGATCTGGAAGCGATCTATGACCGTGTCGTGATCGAGATCGTCTTTGCAAGACAGCAGGATGAGAAGATCGCGGAACTGACGCAGCACCTCGAGGATATGAAAAATTCCGGCATGTACAGCCAGGAGAGCATCCAGCAGCTCGTCAATATCTACAACGTTGCGATCGAGCAGATTCGGGGTGCGGAGCAAAGTGATGCGGTGCAGAACGTGTTCAACACCGTGATCTCGGATATGAAGGAAGTAAAGATCACGCACCTGCAGAGCGGAAATCTGGACGTCACCTCCGATGCCGGCATGAAGCACAATACGCAGCTGCATGCTTCGCGCAACGAGCTGACCGATCAGTTTACGGATGCCGTTTACCATTCGATTCAGCTTGGAAACGTATCTGTCGCAGGCAGCACGGTGACGCTGGAGGAGGCACTTCGCATGCTTCGCTCCAAGGATGTGATGGCTTGGTATTCCTCCGAGCTCACGGACGGAATCGTGACCCTGACGGAGTTTGAGGGCAAGTACTATTTCCGTCTGCTGCTTGCAGACGATCTGCGGGCGCTCCAGGGACTTCAGATTGCTTATTACAACGAAAAGACGGGCGAGCTTGAGTTCCTTGATACCCAAAGAGACGGCAATTGCCTGATCTTCTCTGCCGACCGCGTAGCGGATTTTGTCATCATGGGTGATCCTACCGTTAACCTGACGGCTCTGATCGCTTGCCTTGGCTGCGTTGCGTTGCTCCAGATCATTGCGATCGCATTCCTGGTCGTTCGCCGCAAGAAGGGCGCGGTGCTCAACAGCGTTTCGATCCTTCCCGCGGTTGCTCTGACCATTCGTGTATTCCCCGCAAACGGCGCGATCATCGTGCTCGCCCTCGGAGTTCTCGTGATGCTTTTGCAGGTGATACTGATGTACCTGCTGCTCACCTCCGACCTGTTCTATTTTGGAAAGCGGACTCCCAACAAGGGAAATGAAGCACCCATTGACGGAGAATCTGCCGAGGAGGATGAAACTGCCATGACGCTTGCCATGCAGGATGAATCTGCCGAGCAAGCGGCATTTGACGACGCGTTTGCAGAGCAGCCCATCACGGACGACTCTCCCATGGAAGGATCCGACCCCGAGGAGGCGTTCGTCTGGGAGGATTCCGAAAATCCCGTGTCCGCGGATGCCTATGAGGATCTTTTCTCCACGGGAGAGAATGGCGCTGAGCAGCTCTTCTCCTACGGGGACGGACAAGTAGAGGCTGAGCCGGAGGAGCTTTCCTACCGGGTCAGCGAGGCTCCCATCTTCGCTCCCGACGAGCATCCCGAGGAGACCTTTGTGGACGAGCCCACCGTATCCGAGGAAACGGACGATCTGTTCGCCTTTGATGACGATGAGGATCTTGCCACGGGCGCTCCCTACTACGACGAGGAGGTTCCTCTGAGCGCTGAGGAGGAAGAGTACTGATCCGTCGGATCACACAAACAAATCAAGAAGCCGTTGCGTTTGCAACGGCTTCTTTTGATCAATCCGATGAAAAAAAGGAGATTGCCTGATCCTGTGACGCACTTCTGTTGCTTTCGACACGCCCTCTGTGCTATGATAAGAGCAAATCAAGCATCAAGGAGGAACGGAGCATGAAGGCTTGGCTGGCGTTGATCGTATTACTTCCCATTTTACTGACGGGGTGCGGCGGACAGGAGCGCGCAGAGAGCATGACCGAGCAAACGGCACCGCTTCTCTCTCCCGAGGCAGAGATCGCGCTGGATGCTGCGCTGGTCCGCATCGAATACTACGAGGGCTTGCTCGCGGAGCTGGAGGCAGAGCTTCTGAGCCTGAAAAGCGAGCAATACATCGAACGGATCTCCTATGAGCGTCGGATCGCGGAGCTGATGGAGCAGATGGAGGCACAGACGCCTCCAAGCAACCCAACACAAAATGAGGAGACGCTTCCGTTTACCTACCTCAAAACCGAGCAGGGAATTCAGATCCTGTCCTATACGGGGCATGAGAGCACGGTAGAGATCCCCTCCAGCATCGAAGGGCTCCCCGTCATCGCGATCGGGGATTCCGCCTTCCGTGAACAGACGCAATTGCAATCGGTGGTGATCCCCGAGGGGGTAGTCAGCATCGGGTGGTTTGCGTTTTTTGGGTGTGTGTCGCTGCAGCACGTGGTGATGCCCGACAGCCTGATCCAGATTTCGTACGGCGCGTTTGATTATTGCGCAAAGGAGCTGACCGTTTTGGCAAGCCGCGATTCCTACGCCGCCGCATACGCACAGAGCTACGGCTTGCGCATTCAATATTAAAAATCTCCCTGCAACTGCGGTTGCAGGGAGATTTTTATACGGTTATGCTTCGTCCTTTGCCTTCATCAGATTCAGAACCTCATAGATCCCGCGGATGGGAAGGATCTGAATATTCCCACAGTCAAGGGGACGCTTTTCTACGTTGCGGTAAGGAACGATCGCCTTGGTAAAGCCGAGGCGTGCCGCCTCCTTGACGCGCCCCTCAAGGTTGGATACCGCGCGGCATTCGCCCGCAAGACCGAGCTCTCCTACGGCGATGACGTCGTCCGGAATGATGCGGTCGGTAAGGGATGAGATCAGTGCCATCGCGACGGCAATGTCCGAGGCGGGCTCGTCCAATCGCAAGCCGCCCACAACGTTGAGGTAGACGTCGTTCTGATAGAATTTCAGTCCCAGACGCTTTTCCAGCACGGCGATCGTCAGGCACATTCTGTTATAATCGATGCCGTTGGTCGTGCGTCGCGGAGCGGGGAAGGAGGTCGGTGTGACGAGTGCCTGGATCTCCGCGATGATCGGACGCGTGCCCTCCAGCGTACAGACGGCACAGTTGCCCGAGATGTTCTTCGGGCGTCCGGCAAGCAGCATCTGGGAGGGGTTTTCGATCTCAATCAGGCCCTTGTCGCTCATCTCAAACACGCCGATCTCGTTGGTGGAGCCATAGCGGTTTTTGATGGCGCGGATGATGCGGTAGGACTGCTGACGCTCGCCCTCAAAATAGAGGACGGCATCCACCATATGCTCCAGAACCTTTGGTCCTGCGATGCTTCCTTCCTTATTGACGTGACCTACCATCATGACGGACATGCCGCACGCCTTTGCCTTATTGATCAGGATCAAGGCGCTTTCCTTGACCTGTGTGACACTGCCGGGGGTAGAATTGACGAGGGAGGAATAGATGGTCTGAATGGAGTCTACGATCAGAACGTCGGGGGAGATCTTTTCTGTTTCCTTTAAGATATTTTCGATGTTGGTTTCGGTGAGGATAAAGAGGTTTTCACCGATCACGCCAAGACGCTTTGCGCGGAGCTTGAGCTGACCGCCCGATTCCTCGCCCGAAATATAGAGCACCTTGCGGGATTTTCCAAGCGCGTCGCAGATCTGCATCAGGAGGGTGGATTTACCGATTCCGGGCTCGCCCGAAAGGAGCACCACGGATCCGAGCACAAGGCCTCCGCCCAGCACGCGGTCCAATTCACTAAGCCCGGTTTTTTGGCGCATGTAATCCGAAATTTCAAGCTCGGAGAAGCCCACTGCGTGATTTTCGGTAGCAGAAGCCAAGATGCTCGTGCGCTTCGCCGCGCTTTCCTTTTCGGGAGTTATTTGCTCTACGTCCTCACAAAAGGAATTCCACGCGCCGCACGAGGGGCACTTTCCCATCCATTTTGGAGATCTGTATTCGCACTCCGTGCAGACGTAAACCGTTTTCAAGCCCTTCATTTCGATCCTCCCGTAAAAAGCGTTCCGTTACCTCTATTTTAGCATATCCGTGCGCTAAAATCAAGGACCAAATCCGCTTTTTGGAATTTGTTTTACAAATCAAGGACCAAATCCGCTTTTTGGAATTTGTTTTACAAATCAAGGACCAAAATCCGCTTTTCGGAATTTGTTTTACGCAAGCTCCTCGCTCGCTTGCAAAATGGAGAGAAAGAGCAGGCGCGCAAGGCGATCCTGATAGTCCTCGGAGGCAAGAAGCGCTGCCTCTCGGGCGTTGGAGAGAAAGCCGCATTCGATCAGAACAGCGGGGCAATGCAGGTGATGCAGCAGATAGATGCTGCTTGTCGCCGCCTTGATCCTTCGGTGATTGTCCGGCTGAAGCTCTTGCCGCACAAGCTCCTGCACGTGCTGTGCAAGCATCCGGGAGCTTTCGTGATTGCGTGAATACCAGACCTGAAGCCCCGAGGAGCTTTCCTGCGGGTAGGCGTTCATGTGGATGCTGACGAAGACGCACCCCTCGGTTTCCTCGGCGATCCTTCGCCGCGCGGCAAGGTCAAGTACCTTTTTTCTGCCGTGATAATCCGAATTCGGATCGTAGAGCAATCGGTCGTCGGTCCTCGTCATCACCACGCGGATGCCGTTTGCCGTCAGCAGAGCCTCCAGCTTTTTGGCGATGGCAAGATTGAGGTCCTTCTCGTAGATCCCGGATGCGCTGACGGCACCTCCGTCCTCGCCGCCGTGTCCCGCATCCAGCACCACGACCATAGGGCGGGCGGGATCGGATTGCGTGGGGGATGCCTTGCGGTATGCCTTTGCGGACAGCCCAAAAAAGAGGGACGCCAGCAAGCATAAAAAGGTCAAAAAGGCAAGAAAGGGGAGTAGGGAAAAACGCTTTTTTTCTGTCATAGCGGCGGCCTCCGTTCCAACATGCTCTCGTTTCATTCTATCCGTCCGCCTCGGTCTTTATGACAAAATCCACTCTACCCGTGTTCTTCGCAGAGCATATTCTGTGATTTAAAATAAAAATGATGAATTTTTCTCATAAAAATACAAGATATTCATTTATACCCTTGAAATTCTGAAAAAAATGATGTATAATCAGGTAAGATGGATCGGTATGCGCTCCGATCGGATTTGGACGCATATGAGATCAATTTGACACAGAAAGGATGACAAGCATGGCATCTCTGAGCAGAAAAGAAGCACGAATCGAGGCATTTCACCTGTTGTTTGAAACCGAATTTCAGGCAAATGCCGATCCCTGCCAAGTTTACTCCCGCTCCGTGGAGAACCGCGAATTAGAGGAAAACGAATACATCCGGGAGGTTTACTTTGGTGTCCGCGAACATCTTTTAGAGATCGACGACATCATCCTGCGTCACGCAAAGGGCTGGAGGACCGAGCGGATCACGCCCGTTTCCCGCAGCATTATGCGCCTGAGCATCTATGAGATGCTTTACATGGAGAGCATCCCCGTGACCGTATCGCTCAACGAGGCGGTCGAGCTGGTCAAGAAATTTGACGATGAGAAGATGAGAGCCTTTGTCAACGGCGTTCTCAATGCCGCAAAGGACGAGATCGAGCAAAAGAGAGCACAAGGATGAAGCGTCCCGTCTTTGTTGGCATTGATACCAGCAATTATACGACGTCGGTCGCCGTCAGCACGATCGACGGTGAGGTGATCGCAAATCTCAAGCAGCTCCTGCCCGTCGAGGGCGGCGCGTGCGGCCTGCGGCAAAGCGACGCGGTGTTCGCGCACGTCAAGAATCTGCCGATCCTGATGGATTCCTTGAAGGAGATCCTTACCGATTGCGAGGTCAGAGCCGTTGGCGTGTCCTCTGCGCCAAGATCGCAGGAGGGCTCTTACATGCCCTGCTTTTTGTCGGGCGTAGCGGCGGCAAGTACCATGGCGGCAGGCCTTGGCGTTCCTATGTATTCCTTCTCGCATCAGGAGGGACACGTGATGGCGGCGCTTTATTCCGCGCGTGCCACGGAGCGCCTGATAGAAGGTGGAGCTCCCTTTGCCGCGTTCCACGTGTCGGGCGGTACCACCGACGTACTGCTGGTCACACCGCACGCGGTTGGATTTTCGATCTCGCAGGTGGGGGGAACCAAGGACATCAACGCGGGGCAGGCAATCGACCGCACGGGTGTGATGATGGGCTTGCAGTTTCCGTGCGGCAAGGAGCTTGAAGCTCTTGCGACGTCCTATCAAGGGACTCTGCCCACGCCGCGCATTTGCGTCAAGGACGGATTTTGCAATCTTTCGGGCTTGCAGAACCTTTCGGAAAAGCTTTGGGAGCAGACCGGGGACAGATGCGCCGTGTCAGCGTTCGTGCTTTCCTTCGTGGGAAAGACGCTGGAGGCGATGACAAGGGATCTGGACCGCGCGCATCCCGGGCTTCCCATCGTATATGCGGGCGGCGTGATGGGGAATAGGCTTTTGCAGGCTCTGCTTGGAAAGCGTCCCGATACCTATTTTGCTGATCCCGCGTTTTCCTCCGATAACGCGGCGGGCATCGCCCTGCTTTGCAGACGGCAGTATCTGCATTCGGAGAAATAAGAACAAGGATTGAATTTTGAGAGAGGAGGGGATGCATATGGCAAGAGAAAAGAGTATTCTTTCGGTTTCGGAGCTCAACGATTATCTGAAGCTTCTTCTGGATAACGATCCGCTTTTGCGGCGCGTGTATATCCGTGGAGAGATCTCCAACTTCAAGCATTATGCTTCCTCGGGACATCTCTATTTTACGTTGAAGGACGAGCGCGACAATCTGCGAGCCGTGATGTTCCGAAATGCCGCGACGGGTCTTGCCTTCCGTCCGGAGGACGGCATGAAGGTGATCGCCTGCGGCCGTATTTCGGTCTACGGAGCGTCGGGGCAGTATCAGCTCTACGTAGAGGAGCTGCAGCCTGACGGCATCGGCTCTCTGGCGATGCAGTTCGAGCAGCTCAAGCGGAAATTGCAGAGCGAGGGGCTGTTTGACGCAGAGCGCAAAAAGCCCTTGCCGACCTTCCCCCGTCGCATCGGCGTCATCACCTCTCCCTCGGGAGCGGCGGTGCACGACATCAGGCAGGTGCTCAAGCGCCGTTACCCGATTGCCGAGGTGATCCTGTATCCGTCGGCGGTGCAGGGAGCGGAGGCACCCGCGCAGCTTGCCTCGGGTGTGGAATTCTTTGATCTGACACAGATGGTGGACGTTATCATTTTAGGACGCGGCGGAGGCTCGATCGAGGATCTGTGGGCGTTCAACGACGAAGCCCTTGCCCGCACCGTGGCGGCTTGCCGCACGCCGATCATTTCGGCGGTGGGACACGAGAGCGATTTTACCATCTGTGATTTCGTAGCCGACTGTCGGGCTCCCACGCCCTCGGCGGCGGCAGAGCTTGCGGTGCCTGATTCGAAGGAGCTGCTTGCAGCGCTTTCTGCGTGCGACACGCAGATGCAGAGCGCGATGCTTCGTTTGATCGAGCGCAACCAAAGGGAGCTTTCCCGACTCGCGGACAGCACACCTCTTTCCAAGCCCTCGCAGGCACTGGATCCCTTCCGCATGCGTCTTGCGGAGGGGGAGCGCGGAATCACGGAGGGCTTTGCGCGTCTGTACGAGCAAAAGGCGGCGTCGCTATCCGCGATGGCGGGACAGATGGAGGCACTCAGCCCCCTGTCGGTCTTGCGCCGTGGATACGCCGCGGTTTACCAAGGAAACAAAACGGTCACCCGTGCCGCCGCCGTGGCGGTGGGGGATGCCCTGACAATACGCTTTGCGGACGGTGCGGTGAGAGCGCGCGCAGAGCGGACGGAAGGAGAGATGGAACATGGCAAAGAAAGCAATGACGTTTGATGCCGCAATGGCACGTCTTGAGGAAGTGGTCGCTCGCCTGGAGGCGGGAGATCTGGAGCTGGAGCAGGCACTTACGCTCTACGAGGAGGGCATAGGACTTGTGCGCGCTTGCTCGGAAAAATTGGAGAACGCACAGCAAAAAATGCAAAAGCTGAGAATGGGCGAGGCGTCCGTGACGCTGGAGCCCTTCTGCGAGGAGGAGCAGGCATGACACACGAGGTTTTGGAGCTGATGCTGCATCGCGACGCGGTGATGACCGAAAACGCGATGAAGGGATATTACACCGAGGATCCCGATATCGGGGTGCTCCTGGATGCCGAGCGTTACAGCCTGTTTGCGGGCGGTAAGCGCATCCGTCCTGCGCTTTGTCTTGCGTTCTGCCGTTTGTTCGGAGGAGAGGACGAGGCGGCGCTTCCGTTTGCGTGCGCAGTGGAAATGATCCACACCTATTCGCTCATTCACGACGATCTTCCTTGCATGGACAATGACGATCTGCGCCGCGGGAAGCCCACCAATCACCGTGTTTACGGAGAGGCGAACGCCCTTTTGGCAGGAGATTCGCTTCTGACGGGCGCCTTTGAGGTCGCCGCAACCAATCCGCACACGACTGCCGAGATCAACGCGCTGGCGGTTGCGTACCTTGCGAGCTGCGCGGGCAGATACGGCATGGTCGGCGGTCAGATCATGGATCTGGAGGGCGAGAAAAAGCAGCTGACGCTGGATGAGCTTCTCAAGCTTCATTCGCTCAAAACGGGAGCTCTCATCAACGCCGCCTGTGTCATGGGGGCTCTTGCGGCAGGCGTAAGCCTTGGGGACGCACGCATGAAGGACGTCGTGACCTATGCCGAGAATATTGGACTTGCGTTCCAGATCGTCGATGACGTTCTGGATGAGATCGGAGATAGCGCGGAGCTGGGCAAGAACGTCGGTGTGGATGCCGAGCGCAACAAAAACACCTTCCTGACCTTCTACAGCGTCAAGGAAGCGCAGTTCTACGCCGAGGAGGTCACGGCGATTGCCGTTCGCGCGATTCAGAAGTATCCGGACTCCGAGGCGCTCCGCACGCTGGCGGAGTGGCTCTGCACACGGAAAAAATAAGAGATCGGGAGGTGCGCCGGATGCGCGCGGATGTATTTCTTTTTCAATACGGCCATGCGCAGAGCAGACAGCGCGCACAAATGCTGATCGATAGCGGATGCGTTTCGATCGACGGAATTCTCGTGACCAAGGCGTCGCAGCAGATCGACGAGGGGGAGCATACCGTCAGTGTGCGCGATGTCATTCCTTACGTCGGACGCGGGGGACTGAAGCTGGAGGCGGCGTTGGATGCCTTTTCCATCGACGTGCGGCAAAAGCTTGCCGTTGATATCGGTGCCTCGACGGGAGGCTTTACCGAGTGCCTTCTGCGCCGCGGCGCGCGCATGGTCATTGCGGTGGATTCGGGCAGGGGACAGCTTGCAAAGAGCCTTCTGGAGGATCCGCGTGTGATCAACTTAGAGCAGACCAACGCGCGCAGCTTGACCGTAGAGCAGATCGGTGGAGCGCGTGCGGATCTAATCGTGATGGACGTGTCCTTTATTTCCGCCACCTACATTTTGCCGCAATTTTCCGATCTGTTGACAGAGGATGGCGAGGCGGTATGCCTGATCAAGCCGCAGTTCGAGGTCGGACGCGCCTATCTTGGCAAGGGCGGCGTGGTCAAGGATCCGCGTGCGCACAAAATGGCGCAGGAGCGTGTCGCGCAGGCGGCACGGGAATGCGGATTTACCGTAAAAGAAATCATTCCCTCACCGATTGTGGGAGGGGACGGAAACAAAGAATTTTTAGCGCATCTTGTAAGAGAGCAGGCTGTGCTTTCCAATACAGATATTTGATTTGAGAGGAGCGACGGGATGTTAAAGATCGCTTTGATTACCAATTTCAATATTTCGGAAAAGGCAAACGCCGCCATGCGTGTTGCCGACCGATTGCTCGCGCACGAATGCGAAATTCTGATCGCGGCATTCCACAAGGAAAAATTGGTTCGCACGAACCGATGCCGTGAGGAGTTCCGGTTCTTACCTCTGGAGAGCCTGTATGCCGAGGCAAATATTCTGATCGTGCTGGGTGGTGACGGCAGTATTCTGGAGGCAGCTCGCAGAGCCGCGCAAAGAGGTACCCCCATCCTCGGCATCAATCTCGGGCGCCTTGGGTATATGACCGAGCTGGAGATGCGGAATCTGGATCAGCTTGACGCGCTCTTTGAAGGCAATTACGGGATCGAGAACCGCTCGATGCTGCGTGTGGAACTTCTCAACGCCGCAGGGGAGCTTCGCTCCTTCTGCTACGCGCTCAACGACGCGGTCATTTCCAACGGCTCGGTGTCGCGCATCATTGATCTGGAGCTCTGTGAGGGCGGAACGCCCGTGACGACCTACCGCGCCGACGGTCTGATCATCGCAACGCCTACGGGCTCGACGGCATATTCGATGTCGGCGGGAGGGGCGATTGTGGATCCCAAGGTCGCGTGCTTCTGCGTGACACCCGTCTGTCCGCACTCCTTTACGGCGCGCCCGCTGATCTTCTCGGACGAGTCGGTCCTGGAGGTGCGCAACATCTGTGTGCGGGAGAAGATGCTCTACCTGACCGTAGACGGCAGAATGAATTTTGAGCTTTATCGCAATCAACGCGTGCGAATCCTCAAATCCACACTGCAGACAAAGCTGATTCGCTTGCATCCGAGCAGCTTTTACGGTCGATTGAACCAAAAGCTGAGTACCCCCTCGTTTGACGAGAATTACCATGCAAAAAAAGGGGATAAGAAATGAAAAAGAATCGCCAGGAAAAATTGCTGGAGCTGATCACCAGATATGAGATCGATACGCAGGACGAGCTGATCGCGCGCCTGCGCGAGCACGGATACGACGTCACGCAAGCGACCGTTTCGCGCGATATCCGCGAGCTCAATATTTCCAAAATGACAACGGGGAAGGGCAAGTATCGCTACTGCGTGCCCAAATACACCACCCCCGCGACGGGTATGAAATTCAGCACGGCGCTGATCGATTCCATTATCTCGGTCGAGAACGCCTGCAACCTCGTCGTCATCAAGACCTACCCGGGACTTGCCAACGCGGTCGCCATCGGGATCGATCGGATGAATCTTCCGCAGATCCTGGGCTGTGTTGCGGGGGATGATACCATTCTGATGGCAACGCGTGACGCGGAAAGCGCATCCCTGGTATCCGACCGCTTGCACGACCTGCTTCGGAACGTATAACGATGCTGCGGTCCTTACACATTGAAAATATCGCCGTTGTCAAGCGCGCGGATCTGGATTTTGACAAGGGCTTTTCGGTTTTGACGGGTGAAACGGGAGCGGGAAAATCCCTGATCATCGACAGCATCAACCTGCTGCTCGGCAACCGCGCGCAAAGAGAGCTGATCCGCACGGGGGAGGATTACGCCCTGATCAGTGCGGTCTTTGAGGAGCTGACTCCGTCGGTGTGCCGGTCGCTTTCCGAGCTTGGCTTCCCGATTGAGGACGGAACGCTGATGCTGCAGCGCCGCTTGCAGGCGGACGGCAAATCGCAATCGCGCCTCAACGGTCAGGTCATCACGCAAGGAATGCAAAGGGAGATCGCAAGATTGCTGATCAGCATTCACGGACAGAATGACAGCCAAAGGCTGCTCCAGCAAAGCGCGCACCTGACCTTGGTGGACGCTTATGCGGGCACCTCTGCGCTGCTGGACGAGTATCAGACCGCTTATCGCGCATGGCGGAGCGTCAAAAAACAGATCGAGGCACTGACACAGGATGAAGCGGAGCTGCTTCGCCGTGCCGAGATGCTGCGCTTTCAGCTCTCCGATATTGACGCGATGAAGCTGAAGGCGGGCGAGGAGGAGGCGCTGATCGCACAGCGCGACAGGCTTCTTCACAGCGAGCATATCAACAAGCAGATCTCGCTCGTTCTGCGCGCCCTGCGGGGCGGGGAGCGACACGGTGCGATGGATCTTTTGATCCGTGCCGGGGGAGCGCTTCGCTCCTTGGACGGCATCATTGAGGAGAGCGGAGAGCTGTCCGAGCGTCTTGCTGCCGTGATTTCCGAGATCGAGGACGTCGCCGCTGTTGCCGAGGGGTATGCGGAGGAGCTTCCGTCCGATCCAACGGCACAGATCGACCGCATCGAGGGACGCCTTGAGGGCATTTCGCGTCTGAAACGTAAATACGGTGGCAGCATCGAGCAGATCCTTGCCTTCCGTGAGGCTGCTTCCGAGGAGCTTGCGTCCTTGGAATCCTCCGACGAGATCAGAGAAAAGCTGGAAAAGGAAGAAAAGATGCTCCGAAAGAACGCAATGGCGTTCGCGCAAACCTTAGGACAAGCGCGACGGGATGCCGCTGCGCAGATTACGCGTCTTGTGACCGAGGCGCTGGGCTTTTTGGATATGCCCAGGGTGCGCTTTGAGATCCGCCTGACACCAACCGATCTGACCGAGAGAGGCATGGAGGATGCGGAATTTTTGATCGCGACCAACGCAGGCGAGCCCCTGTTGCCCATGCTTCGCATCGCGTCGGGCGGTGAGCTTTCCCGCATCATGCTGGCGTTGCGCTCGGTGCTCAACGACAAGGCGTCCGCGCATACCGTCATCTTTGATGAGATCGACACGGGTATTTCGGGTAAGACGGCGCGCAAGGTCGGCATCAAGCTCTGGGAGAGTGCAAAGGAGGCGCAGGTCATCTGCGTGACGCACTCCGCGCAGATCGCATCCTTGGCGGATGCTCACTACCGTATCAGCAAGGAGGAGCGGAATGACCGTGCCGAGGCGTCGGTCGCACTCCTTGACGGGGAGGGACGCATCGAGGAGATCGCGCGCATTCTCGGCGGTATCGAGATCACCGACGCGCAAAGACTTGCCGCCCGCCAGATGCTGGAGGAATACCGCACGTGATCTCGGATGTAAAATCCGAAAAAAGACACTTGCAAACAGATCAAAGATATGTTATAATAACTATTTGGAATTTCGCCTTGTAAAGAAAGGATTTCAATATGCAGACGATTAAGAACCGCATTGCGGAGCAATTATATCAGGGTGTGCAAAGCATCAATCCCGCATCGGAATTGACGAAAGAGGACCTTGTGGGGATGCTGGAGTATCCCCCCGATACCACCATGGGAGATCTTGCCCTTCCGTGCTTCCGTCTGAGCAAAACGTTGCGCCGCTCGCCCGTACAGATCGCGGCAAGCCTTGCAGAGGGCTTGAAGGACGATTGCATCGAAAAAGCAGAGGCGCTCAACGGATATCTGAACATTACCGTTTCCAAGGACTATCTTGGAAGCGTGGTCGTGCCCGAGATTTTGGAAAAAGGCGACCGTTACGGCGCGCAAAGCTTTGGTGACGGGAAGATGGTCGTTCTGGACTATTCCTCTCCCAACGTCGCAAAGCCCTTCCATATCGGACACCTGGGAACCACCGTCATCGGTCACTCCTTGCGCAAGCTGCACGAGTTTGCGGGCTACCGCTGCTACGGCATCAACTACCTTGGCGACTGGGGCACGCAGTTCGGAAAGCTGATCGTGGCGTATCGCCTTTGGGGAAGCCGCGAGGCGGTCGAGCAGGAGGGCATCGATAAGCTCGTCGAGCTGTACGTGCGCATCAACAACGCCATCAAGGGTGATGAGGAAAAGGGAATTGCCCCCAATGCCGAGCTTGCCGATAAGGCGCGCGAGGAGTTCCACAAATTAGAGCTTGGTGACGAGGAAAACCTCGAGCTCTGGAAGTGGTTCGTGTCGATCAGCCTCAAGGAGTACGAGAGAACCTATGCACAGCTTGGCATTGCGTTCGACTCCTATAAGGGCGAGAGCTTCTATACCGACAAGATGCCCGCGCAGGTCGAAAAGCTGCGAGATGCGGGACTACTCAAGATCGACGACGGCGCGTCCATCGTGGATCTTTCGGAATACGACATGCCCCCCTGTCTGATCTTAAAGCGTGACGGCTCAACGCTCTATCCCACGCGTGACATCGCCGCGGCGGTCTACCGTAAGGAAACCTACAAGTTCGATAAGGCGATCTACGTAACCAGCGCACAGCAGTGCCTGCACTTCGCGCAGTGGTTCAAGGTGGTCGAGCTGATGGGATATCCTTGGTACGATCAGCTTGTGCACGTTCCTTACGGCACGGTGTCACTCAACGGCGCAAAGCTTGCGACGCGTACGGGTAACGTGGTGCTGCTCAAGGATCTGTTCGCTCTGGCGATCGAGAAGGCGGCGGCGATCATGGATGAGAAGAACCCGGGTCTTGAAAATCGTGACGAGATCGCGGAGGCAGTCGGCGTGGGAGCCATCGTGTTCCATTATCTCTCCAATACCCGTATGAAGGATATCAACTTCGTCATGGAGGATGCACTCAGCTTTGACGGCAACACGGGTCCCTACGTACAGTACACCTACGCCCGTGCTTGCTCGGTGCTCTCTCGCGCGCAGGATGTGAATGCCGCATCCGTCACCGTTACGACCGAGGAGGAGGCAACGCTGGTCAAAACGCTTTGCCGCTTTGGAGAGCGCGTGACTGCCGCGATCGAGGACTATGAGCCAAGCTACATTACCCGCTTCATTCTGGAGGTGGCGGCGGCGTTCAACCGCTTCTATCACAACTGCTCCATTCTCGGTGCCGAGGACGAGCAGGTGCGCGCGTCGCGCATAGCGCTCACGCAGGCAACGAAGCACGTGCTTGGCAATGCGTTCGACCTCATCTGTTTGAGAAAAACCGAAAAGATCTGATGATCCTATCATAAAGATACACAAGAAAGGTACAGGTAAATTACAATGTCCGGACATAGCAAATGGGCGAATATCAAGCATAAAAAAGAAAAGACCGACGCCGCAAGAGGCAAGATCTTTACCAAGATCGGCAAGGAGATCACCGTAGCGGTCAAGGAGGGAGGCGGAGATCCCGCGTCCAACTCCAAGCTTCGCGATCTGATCCAAAAGGCAAAGGCAAATAACGTTCCCAACGATAACATCGAGCGTTGCATCAAGAAGGCACTGGGCTCGACCGGTGAATCCTACGAGGAGGTTTCCTACGAGGGCTACGGTCCTGCGGGCGTTGCAGTCCTTGTGACCGCGACCACCGATAACCGCAACCGTACCGCGGGCAACGTGCGCGCATACTTCTCCAAGTATCACGGAAACATGGGACAGACGGGATGCGTCGGATATCTGTTCAGTGACATCGGTGAGATCGTGGTCAACAATGAGGACGGCGATATCGATGAGGATGCTTTGATGGAGCTGGCTCTGGAGGCAGGTGCTGCCGATTTCAAGGCAGACGGTGAGGTCTTTGTGATCATCACCGAGCCGGATGATCTGTACGCCGTTGAGGAGGTCGTTCGAAACGCGGGATACCCCATCCTTTCCGCCGAGAAGACCAAGCAGGCGTCCACCTCCGTCACGCTGGAAAATGAGGAGGATATCAAGTTTATGAACCTCCTGATCGAAAAGCTCGAGGACGACGACGACGTCATGGACGTTTATCATAACTGGGAAGAGTAAAGAAAAAAGGAAGTCTGTCAAACAGACTTCCTTTTCTTTTATCAAAGCAAATGCTGGTTATTGATGCAAAGGCGGAAGGAGAGCCCCAGGCGCTCTGCCGCCTTGCGGCAAAGCACCATGCGCTCGAGGAAGATCTCAAAATATTCCATGACCGAGCTGATGGCGGTGTCGACCGTCAGCGTCAGCTCCACGTTCTTTTGCTCCGCGTCCAGATGCAACGCCGACTCGGTGACCGAGAAGTTGACGCGGTCGTGAATGTCAAAGGTGGCAAAATCCTGATTGCGCACGCGTGAGCGGCGCACGTCGGATTTGTCCGCCAGGATCAGAGCGGCGGAAATATCGCTGACGGGCTCGCCCGTCCCCTCGTCGTGGTTGCCGATGGCGGTGCAGATCTCCGCGATCTCAAGCGGAGAAAAACCGCGGGCTTGCAGGAGGGAAAACGCCAACAGCGCGCCGCTTTGGCTGTGCTCGGAGCGGTTGATGAGGTTGCCGATGTCGTGCAGATATCCTGCGATCTTGGCAAGCTCCACCGTTCGCTCGTCCTTTCCAAGTGCCTCGAGTAAATTTCCAGCGGTGACGGCTACGTGCGTGACGTGCGCAAAGCTGTGCTCGGTATACCCGAGGGCGCTCAGCGTCGCATCCGCCTGCGTGATATAGGTGCGGATCTCCGGATCCTTTTTGAGTGCTTCATAGGTCATTCTTTCTGTCCTCCGTGATGGCGTTCTCAATACAAAATTAGTATACCATATTTTTCGGATACTTGCAAGGACTTTCAAAAAACGCTCCCAAAATCGGGCAAATCTGTTGCAAAGATATGCGTTCTGTGTTAAAATAAAGAAAAAAGGGAAGGGAGGAAACGCCTGTGAAATACGACCTCGAGCGCGCCGCGCTGCAAATCAGTGCCGAGGAGCTTTGCTACCGAGCAACACTTTGCGGAGATCTGGATCTGCGTCTTGGCAAGCGGCATTCTCCTGCCTTTTCAAGCCCTTTCCCCGATGAAAGCCTGCAAAACAGGGTCGTGCGCGAGGCGCAGGAGATCGGCGCACGCTACGTCCCGAACGTCCCCCTCTTTTTCGCTGTGCAGGCGTTTGATCTGCACGTCGAGGCGCAAGGGCGCGCGGACGGCGTTCTGTACGGCGACGAGGTTACGGTGATCGCCATTCGCACGACCTCGACCGCGCGCTTCCCTTATCTGCTTCCTGCCTTTGAGGAGGCGTTGATCAAATGCCACGCCTATTTTCTTTGCTGTGAGAGCGCACTTACGCATATCCGCACGCGCGTCAGCTATTACCGTGCGGAGGACGGTACGTGCCGCCACTATCACGGTGCATATACTCGCGAGGAATTGGAGCAATTCTATCTGTCCCTTTTGGAAAGGATCCGCTTTTTTGCGACGTTTTTCGCAACGCACGCAACCGTGGCACTGCCGTCCGCCGCGGCGGCACGTTTCCCCTATTCGACGGTTCGCCCCGGGCAGGAGGAACTGATGAAGGAATGCTATCGGGATATCCGCCACGGCTCGCGCTTGTTTGCGCAAGCCCCCACGGGCATCGGAAAGACGCTGTCAACCCTCTATCCCGCCGTACGCGCACTGGGCGAGGGACATTGTGACAAGATCTTTTATCTGACTGCCAAGGCGTCGACAAGACGCGAGGCATACCGCGCCGCGCATCAGATTTTTCTGTCGGGTGCGCAGATCAACACGGTCGTCCTGACCGCGCGGGAGCAGATCTGCGCCAACTCCTTGGCAAGAGCGGATCGTGCGGGTATTACACATCACTGTAACCCCATTGATTGCCCCTATGCAAAGGGCTTTTTCGACCGTCTTCCCGCGGCATTGGAGGACGCGCTGTCGCAAAGCCACGGCTTCCCAAGAGGCAGCATCGCGGAGATCTCCGAGAAATATTGCGTCTGCCCCTATGAATTTGAGCTTGCGCTCTCCGAATACTGCGATGCCGTCATCTGCGATTACAACTACGTTTTTGATCCGCAGGCGTATCTGCGCCGTTATTTTGACGGAGAAGCTCTTGCGTCCGGGCGATACGTATTTCTGGTCGACGAGGCACACAATCTGTTGGATCGCGCCACGGATATGTATTCCGCACAGCTCTGCAATGAGAGCTTTGGCGGGTTGCTTGCCGCATCAAAGGAGGAGATTCCCTTCCTTGGGGCGGTGGAAAAGTTGGTTCTGACCATGCGGAGCTTCCGCAGGCTGTGCCGCGATACTCTGCAAAAGGACGAGGCGGGAGTGGAGCACGGATACTACCTGACGCGTCAAGGAATGGTGGATTTTCACAATCAGGTCAGTGCTTTGCGCCGGCGCATGGAGTCCTGGCTCAAATCCAACCGAGGCAATCTTTACGAGCAGGACGTGCTTGCGCTGAGCGGACTCTGCAAGCGCTTTGAGGTCATTTCGGAATACTACGACGGGCATTTTCTGACCTTTATTGAGCTTTGCGGCGAGCGGATCACGGTTCGCCTTGTGTGTCTGGATCCATCGGGTATTTTGGACGCGTGCCTTTCGCGCGCACAAGCGGCGGTGCTGTTTTCCGCAACGCTGACGCCGACCGAATATTTTTCCGACGTGCTGGGTGGCGGCAAGAATGCCGTGCGCATGGAGCTTCCGTCGCCTTTTCCGACCGAGCGCTTTTGCCCGATCGCGGTCACAAGCGTGGATACCCGATACGAGGCGCGTGACCAATCCTATTCCAAGATCGCCTCACTGATCGCCGCAACCGTTTCGGCGAAAAGGGGAAACTATATTGCATATTTCCCGTCCTACGATTATATGGACGCGGTCGCTACGGAGTTTGCACGCAAATATCCGCAGGTCCCCACCGTGCTGCAAACGCGGCAGATGCGACAGAGGGATAAGGAGGCGTTTCTGGATCAGTTCCGCGAGGATCACACCTTACGCGTAGGCTTTTGCGTGCTGGGTGGCTCCTTTTCGGAGGGGGTCGACCTTCCGGGGGAGCGGCTGATCGGCTGTATCGTCGTGGGAACGGGCATTCCCGGGATCTCCAACGAGCGCAACATTCTGAAGGAATACTACGACCTGACGCGTGAGCGCGGATACGACTATGCGTACCTGTTCCCGGGTATGAACCGCGTTCTGCAGGCGGCGGGGCGCGTCATTCGCCGTGACGAGGATGCGGGAATCGTGGTCCTTGTGGACGAGCGGTACGCAAGCGAGCAGTACCGCATGCTTCTGCCTTCTCACTGGTCGCACCTCCAATATGCAAGAAATCCACATGAACTTGCAGAAATCACCTCTGAATTTTGGCATAATTTTAACAAAAAAGACTAAAATGCAATTTTTGTAAAAAATATTGCAAAAAGGGTTGCAAAATGCACCTGTCTATGATATACTGTTTGGTGTTGAAATCAGAAACAGAATAGCATAGGAGATCGCGCATCATGCAGTTTTCACAGATGAGTCAGGAGCAGCTGAAACAGGCTCTTGCACAGTTACAGATTGAATACGAGGGCTACTGTCAAAAGGGGCTCTCTTTGGATCTTTCCCGCGGCAAGCCCGGAGCGGAGCAGTTGGATCTTTTACAGGGGATGCTGGATTGCATCAATTCCTCTGCCGATTGCCGCACCGAGAGTGGCTTTGATTGCCGGAACTACGGGGTTCTGGACGGGATCAAGGAGGCAAAGCGTCTGTTTGCCGAGCTTCTGGGAATTCGTGAGGAGGAGCTCTTTATCGGAGGAAATTCCTCGCTGGAATTGATGTACGATTCGGTCGCGCGCGCGATGCTGTACGGCGTTTGCGACAGCGAGCGTCCCTGGTGCCGTGAGGAGAAGATCAAATTCCTTTGCCCCGTGCCGGGATATGACCGTCATTTTTCCATTTGCGAATCGCTGCGCATTGAAATGATCCCCGTTCCCATGACCGCAAGCGGTCCGGATATGGATGTAGTAGAGAAGCTTGTCGCATCCGATCCCGCCATCAAGGGCATCTGGTGCTGCCCCAAGTATTCCAATCCCGACGGCATTACCTATTCCGACGAAACCGTTCGTCGCTTCGGTGCCATGAAGACCGCGGCAAAGGATTTCCGCATCTTTTGGGATAACGCGTATGCGGTTCACGATCTGTATCCCGACCGCCGCGATACGTTGGCGGATATCTTCGAGGCGTGCGATGCGTACGGAAACCGCAACCGTGTCTTTTATTTCGCATCGACCTCCAAGATCTCCTTCCCGGGCTCGGGCGTTGCCATCATGGCGGCATCCAAGGAAAATCTTGCGCAGATTATGCCCATCATCTCGGCGCAGACCATCGGCTTTGACAAGATCAACCAGCTTCGCCACGTGCGCTATTTCGGCTCGGCAGAGAACATCCGCCGTCACATGATGCGTCTTGCCGATCTGATCCGCCCCAAGTTTGAGATCGTGCTGAATACGCTGGAGAAGGATCTTGGCGATCTTGGCGTGGCACGTTGGACCAATCCTCTCGGCGGCTATTTTGTCAGTCTGTTTGTGGAGGAGGGATGTGCGAAGCGCGCTTACGCCCTTTGCGCGGCAGCGGGAGTCAAGCTGACGAACGTCGGCGCGACCTATCCTTACGGCAAGGACGAGGCGGACAGCAACATCCGCATCGCTCCCACCTATCCGAACGAGCAGGATCTGCAGGAGGCAATGAATGTGCTCACGCTTTGCGTCCGTTTGGCTGTTCTGGAAAAATATCTGGCAAACGCATAACGAAATAAAAGGGAAGAATTCAACGGATTCTTCCCTTTGCTATCCAAATACAACGTTTCGAAAGGAGCCGTCATGACACAGGCAGAGAGCAATCCGTATCCCTTTAGCGACAGCAACAAGCGGTACTACACCTATGATTACTATTTGCGCTCGACCTTTGGCGGGAAGTGCGCAAAGCTTCCCATTGACGCAGGCTTTACCTGCCCCAATATTGACGGCAAGTGCTCGGTTGGCGGATGTATCTACTGCTCCTCACGGGGCAGCGGCGAGTTCGCGCCGGTCGCGACGTATTCGATCGCTGAGCAGATCGCGATGCAAAAGGCGGCACTCTCGAAAAAGTGGGATACGCCGCGCTATCTTGCGTATTTTCAGGCGCACACCAATACCTACGCGCCCGTAGAGGTGCTCAGGCAGTATTATGAGGCGGCACTTGCCGAGGAGGGCATCGTGGGCATCAACGTTGCCACGCGCGCCGACTGCCTGGAGGAGGACGTCGTTGAGTATCTTGCAGAGCTTTCCGAGCGCACGGTCCTGACCGTGGAGCTGGGCCTGCAGAGCTCGTCCGACCGCACGGCAGCGCTCATCAACCGCGGACATACCTTCGAGGTGTTTTTGCAGGGAGTGGAGAAGCTGCGGCGAGCAAGCAGCCGCATTCAGATCTGCACGCATCTGATCTTCGGGCTTCCGTCGGAAACGCGGGAGGATATGCTCAGAACGGTCAGGGACGTAGCGCTTACCGTGCCCGATCAGCTCAAAATTCATCTGATGTATGTCCTGCGCGGAACCGAGCTTGGGCGCATGTATCGGGACGGAGAATATCTCCCTATGGAAAGAGAGGACTACATCTCCACCGTAGTCGATGCCCTGGAGCTGTTGCCGCCGCAGACGGTGATCGGCCGCCTGACGGGAGATGGGATGAAGGATGAGCTCTTAGCACCTCTGTGGAGTCAAAAAAAGACCACCGTGCTCAACGATATCGATAAGCTGCTCTATGCAAGGAATTCCTGGCAGGGAAAACGCTATCACTCCTGATGCGCTGACGCTTGAAAAAAGCACCCCTAACACCGATCGGTGTGGGGTGCTTTTGATTTTGACTTGATTGAGATTTATGCCGTCAGCTCTTCCTCAATTGCGGAGAAGAGAATGGTGCTGTTGTCATCGGAGAGGATGGCGTAAACGATATAGCTGCCGAACACCTTGACCTCGGCGGAGCGGAGCTTTACGACCTCCTCGGGAATGTAGGAGTTGTAGAATTCCTCGTTTCTCTCAAGACGTGCGGCGAGATAGCCCTGCAAAAGCCCCGTCATTTCCTTCTCGCGGCCTGCGGGAACGTGGAAGATGCCGAACTCGTCCAGGTTTCCGGTGTCACCCGTGATGCGGACGGTGAAGTCCTCAATGCCGTCGGGCATAGCGAAGTAATCGTCAAAGTAGTTGGTGGCAGCCGCACGGTACACGACACCGCCAATCAGCTTCGGAGCGGCGTTGAGCGCCAGCTCGTCCACGGCAACGTCGGTTTTGTAGGAGGTGCCTACGCAGGACACCATGGAGAGGAGAAGAACTGCTGCGAGAAGACAAGAGAGAAGCTTTTTCATGTTGTTTCATTCCTTTCAGATGTTTCCTGCCACGGGTGCGTGCGCAGGTAGTATATGATTTGCTCGTAAGCGGATTTGGAAAGATGGATTCCGTCACCGCTTGCGTCAAAGCCGATATCAAGGCAGCCCGTTCCGTCGGTCAACACCTCGGCGGTGTTGACGTAGCGCACGTTTTCGTGTGCGGCGGCAATCTCGGGAAGCAGCTGATTGAGAATTCTGGTGTAATCGGAAATCGTGGTACCGTCCTCGTTCCAGGTGTTACAGGAGGCGGTCACGGGATAGATCGATTGCAGAATGATTCTGGTATTTGGAGATGCGGCTTGAATGGCGTTGATCAGAGAATTGTAATTTCTGACGTAGCTGTCCTTGTTTGCCACAAAATCGGTAATGCCGTTCAGACCAAAGGAAAGCACGATATATTCAGGCTGCTCCTTGGCAAGTGCCTCGGAGATGGTCAGATGCTCCCCTGTGGGGGGATAGATCACGGTTTCGGAAAGCAGGGCAGAGGACAGCCGCTTGGTTCCGGAGGAATCCTTCCAGACCTGCTGTGTATCGGTTCCGCCCGAAAGTACACCGCGCGAAGCCAAGTGCGCGGTGGTGGATTCTCCGAAGAAGATCATGCGGTCGATATATTCCATCCCCGCGTCGGGCCCTTCTGCCAGCGTGACGTTGGGAATCAGGCTTGCCGACGGTGCACTCGGCGCATCCGTTGCGGGGGGTGCGGAATCGGTCGGCGTATCGCTCTTTGGGGATATCAGCATCGCGATCCCTAACGCACCTCCTGCCAGAAGACAGAACACGGTAAGACCTCCGATCAGTAAAAGCAGGATCGCAAAAATGCTCGCATCCCGTTGTTGTTTGTTCATGGATAACTCCTTTTAATCCTTTGTCTCCTCCCAAAGGCGCATGACGCGTCCTCGGATCAGATGTACGGAGAAGAAGATCAGCCAATACAGGGCGGTAACGATGACCAGAATGATCAAGGTTGCAGAGCCGCGTGCCCCCGCGCTTGCGGGAAGCCACAAAAAGAGCAGGAAGCTGATCAGTGTGATCCCGTAATGCAGGATCGCACGCAACGGAAAGGAAAGCTTTTGATTTGCCAGCAGCAAGCCTCCCGCGGAAAGGCAGAGAGAGGCGGGGAGCAAGAGCAAAAACGAGGACACGCGAACGGTCACGCTCATATCGATCTTGTTTTGCAAAAGCAGATTCAACAGAATGATCGCAAGGGACGTCACGGTGTAGTATATACATGCGTCCGCCAGCCATTTTTTGATTCCTTGAAGCGTTTTCATGAAAACACCTTTCTAAAATATACTTACCTATAATCTAACATATTATCACGTGCTTTTCAAGGCTTTTTTGTAAAATAATATATTTTTTCAGCCGCTTACGCCTTGTCGCCTCGGCTTTTTTTGTTCTTTTGAGAATTACCTGTTGACTTTTGTCGAATTATGCGATACGATATAGGGGAAAAAGATAAAAAAATGGTGCCCTGCCACGAAGAACAGAGCACTATTTTTTGTTGGAAATCAGCCTTGATGTGCTTCCATGTAGTCAACAACATCCTGAATGGTTACGAACTTGTGAATGTCATTGTCCTCAATTTCGATGTTGAATTTTTCCTCGCAAAGCAGAACGAGATCCGCAAGCTCAATGGAATTGATGCCAAGGTCGTTTGCGAGCTCAGCCTCGGGCGTGATGTCGTTTGCATCAATCTGAAGTTCCTCGACCAGGATGTTCTTCAAAGTTTCAAACATAATGATTCCTCCAATATGAATGTCATGGTGGTGTCGCTGAACGGTTCAGCACTCGCCATACATTATACAATATTTCTATGCGTTTGTCAAGAAAAAATTCGATATAAAGGGATTTTTTCACATCTCTTTACGATTTTTTAACTATTTTTTTATATTTTTTCAAAAAAATAAAGAGGAAAGGAGAGAGCAGATGCATATTTTTCATAACCGTCCCTTAGGGCTTGCGGCTTGTCTTTTGTCGCTCGCGTCAGTTCTTGCCTTCCCGCTTTTCTCAAAGCTGAAGCTTGGATTTTTGATCGCTGCGCTCGTTTTGCTTGTCCTATGCGTCGTTTTCTATCTTGCCTTTCGGAAGAAGGCGCGTGTCAAGCGCGTGCTGTTTTGCGTCTTGCTTTGCCTGATCGGCGTCTGCATAGGGCTTGGCAGCTCGTTTGCATTCTTTGACGTTCGCTACCAAAACGCACAGGAGCTGGTAGGGAAAGAGCTGTACGTCAAGGGACGGATCAACGCGCGAGCGGCGTCTGCCTCCTATGCAGGGCTGTTCGACGTCACGATCGAGGAAATTGACGGGAAGGCTTGCTCCATGCGCGTGCTTTTGCAAACCGAGTATGCGTCCGCCATGCAGGGAGGTGACGCCTTTTGCGCGACGGTCACACCCCGCGCATTTGAGGAGGGCGAGGATTTTGATGAGCGGAAATACCGCCTTTCCAACGGATATCTGTTACTGATGGTGTGCCGGAACCGGGAGGATTGCAGCTTCTCCGTCGGTGGCGGGAAAAGCCTTCTCAGCATTTGCAATCATTGGAACTTAAAGCTCGGCTCAAGGATTCTGAATACGGTCAAGGGAGAGGAGGGAGCACTTGCCGTGGCGATCTTGCTTGGCGACCGTTCCTATCTGTCGCCTACCACAACGCTTGCCTTTTCCCGCACGGGAACGACGCACCTGTTAGCGCTCAGCGGCTTACATATCACGGTGCTTTTGGGCTTGCTTGAGATCTTGCTCCGCCGCATGCACGTGCCAAAGATCCTACGTGTGATCCTGCTCCCGCTCTTTTCCATCGGATATATGGCACTGACGGGATTCCTCGCCTCCATCTGCCGTGCGGTGCTGATGTCCTGCATCATGTATCTTGGGTTCCTCGTAAAGGAGGAATACGATTCCTTCACCGCACTGTGCGTTGCGCTTGCCGCAATGCTGACGGTGACGCCATACGCCATCTTGGATCTTTCCCTGTGGCTGTCCTTTTTGTCAACGGCGGGAATCGTCGTCTTTATGCCTGCGTATTTTGCTTGGGCGGAACGGAAGGCACACAAAGCAAGCGGGCTTTCCGGGCGTATCAGGCGGTGGTTGTTGGATTTCTTAGGCTCGATCTTGGTAGGCGTTGCTTCGAATTTTGCCCTGATGCTTCTGCTTGCCCTGACGGTTGGAGAATTCTCTCTGCTTGCGATCCCCACAACGCTGATCCTTTCGACTCCGACGACATTGGTGCTCATTTTCTCACTTTTGATGATCCCCTTGCCGATGATCCCACTTCTTCCGATCCTTTGCAGATGGATGGGAACGCTGACGCTTTGGGTGGCGGATCTCGGCTCGTCCCTGCCGGGTGTATTGCTCTCGGTCCGTGATCTTTTGACGGTGGTGCTTCTGATCCTGATGACGCTGGCACTGATCGCGATCGCGGTCCTCCCGATCAAGCGGCGCATATATTTCTACGTGCCGCTCCTTCTGTTTTGCCTGTCCCTGGGGTCGGCGTTCTGCATGACCTATCTCTGTCGGGATGCATCGGTCAGCTTTGCCCTTGCGGGGGACGGAATGGTCTGCACGTTCTCGGAGCGCGGAAAGAGCGTCGCGGTGGACTGCTCGGACGGAAAATCCAAGGCGCTGGCGACACTGGTCGGCGATGTGAAGCTCGCAAGATGCACGGAGGTATCCGATCTGATCCTGACGCGTTACGTCAACGGATACAGCGCGTATCTTTACCGTCTTGCGGGGAAGATCCGAATCGGGACGCTCCATTTGCCGCCGCCCCTGACGGAGAAGGAGGCGGGGATTGCCAGACGCCTGCACGCCGATGCGGAGAAGCTTGGCATGAAAGTGGTGTATGATTGCGACGAGGTGGGAATCCCTTCGATGGAGGTCGTTCGCTACGCGCACGCTCCGACGGAGGAAACCTCGGTTGCGGGGGTTCTGTTCTTTGCGAGATTGCGCGGTGTCGGTGTGACCTGCATGAACATGTCCTGCCTGATGACGCCGCTTGCCTCGGAGGCGCAGAACGTTGCGTCAAGCAGTCGCTACCTGATGGTAGCAGGGGCTGGAATGGTAAAAGCCAATACGGAAATGATCCCGACCTCGCGAAGCGGGTGCCAGGAGGTCATTCTGGAGGAGGCGCGCATGAGAGAACGCGTTTTCCCCGTCCGTTCCGATGTCAGGGTACACGTCTGCCTTGGACGAATTCGATTTTTTGTGAAGGAAGCCCCAAAGTCCCAGTGACGGGCAGGGGCTTTTTTTCATAGAATATTAAGGCAAAGCCATAGCTTGAGTTTGAACTTTGAAGGGGTGGGGCTTATGAAATTTGAGCGCTTGACCGTTATCGGCGGAGATGAAAGACAGCTGTATCTGGCACGGGATCTTGCTAAAAAAGGGCACACGGTATCCGTTTGGGGACTTGGCGAGGTGTCCATCCCCGGTGTGCGCAAATGCAGAAGGTGGGAGGATGCTGTCGCTGCGGCGCACGCGGTGATATTGCCTTTGCCGGCAAGTGTCGACGGCGTACGCGTGCATTGTCCGTTGCATCACGAGGACGAAAGCCTGCGTCTTTCCGCCTTATTCCCTGCCATGGAGGGGAAGCCCTTGCTGGGCGGACGCTTAGAAGCCCCTCTGACTGAGAATGCCGCGAAATACGGCGTTACGTGTATCGATTATTTTCAATCCGAGATCACACAGCTGCGAAATGCGCTTCCCACCGCGGAGGGCGCGATCGCCATTGCCATGAAGGAGCTTCCCGTCACACTGGACGGCAGTCTTGTGGCGGTGGTGGGATACGGAAGGATCGGTGCGCTTCTTGCCGAAAAGCTGACCGCGCTTGGCGCAAGGGTTTTGGTATACGCAAGAAAAAAAGAGGCTTTGGTATGCGCAGAGCTGCATCACCAGATTCCGATGCTCCTGACAGGGGAGGGGAAGACCTCGACGCTTGCAAAACTTCCAAAGGACTGTCGCGCGGTCTTCAATACCGTCCCCGTCTGGCTCTTTGACAGAGAGGTCCTGGAGCATCTTCCGAGGAGCTGTGTTCTGATCGATCTTGCATCCGCTCCCGGTGGCATTGACCGCGGGGCGGCAAACGAGCTTGGAATCAGAACGGTGTGGGGCACGGCACTGCCGGGCAAATGTACGCCCGAGAGCGCGGGGAGCATTCTTGCGCTGGGTGTGCTCTCACTTCTGGAGGAATACACCCCATAAGAGCTGTTTGCGCTTTGACATTGTGACAGAAAGGAACAACGACCATGTTAGGTTACGCATTTTGCGGCTCGTTTTGCACACATTCCAAAGGCCTTACGGAGCTGCGAAAGCTGATAGAGCAGGGATATGAGATACAGCCGATTTTCAGCGATGCCGTCTGGAATACCGACACACGCTTCGGGACTGCCGCATCTTTGCGCGAGGAGGTCGAGCGGCTTTGCGGTCACCCGATCATTCATACGGTAGTGGATGCCGAGCCGTTAGGTCCCGGGGTTCGCCTGGATGCGCTGATCCTTTGTCCTTGTACCGGAAACACGCTCGCCAAGATTGCCAACGGGATCACCGACACCTCGGTGACCATGGCGGCAAAGGCGCATCTGCGCTCGGACCGTCCCCTGATCATCTCCTTGGCATCCAACGACGCGCTTTCCGCAAATTTGAAAAATATCGCCACGCTGCTTTCCCGCAAGCACGTTTATTTTGTTCCGATGGAGCAGGACGATCCCGAAAAAAAGCCGCACTCGCTGGTTGCGGATTTTTCTCTTTTACAGCCCACGCTTCACGCGGCGTTCGACGGACGGCAATTCCGGAGGCTATTCCTTTGATCAGGAGGCATCGGCGGACCTTTGAAAGAGTGTTCGGGTCCAGGAAAGCTCCTCGCGCCCGATGCTTTTCGTCAAAACCAAAAGCAACAGATACAGAAGGAGCGTCAACGCGCAGTGCAGGGTCAATCCGAGTGCAGTCGGTGCCGACGGATACGGGCCGATCAGGCGCAGGAGCGTGCGCGTCGCATACGTTGCTCCGACGATGCAAAGGAGCGGTCCGTAGATCCATTTCATCAGCCGTACCTGCACGCGGCTGATACAAAGCAGACGGGTAATGCTCAGAACGGTATTGAACAGCTCCGACACGTAGACCGTAACAAGATATCCGTCGATCCCGTAACGCGGTACCAAGGTCCACACCAGGATGACCGAGAGAAGCGCGTCCAGGATGTTGATATTCATGGAATAGACCTGCTGACCGAGTCCCTTCAGCATGGCGTCGGTCGCGGTGTCAAGATACATGATGGGAACCAAGGGGGCAAGGATCCGAATGTAGGTTCCTGCACTTGTGCCGGGGTAGAGGAGCGCTCCAAGCTCCTGCGAAAAGCAGATCAGGATCCCCGAAACGCCGATCGAAAAGAGAAGCGCCAACGACCAAACGCGCGAAATGATATAGCGGATGCGCCGTGTGGCGTTTTGCACGGTGCTTTCCGCGATCTCGGGAACCAACAGACCCGAAAAGGAATAGATCAGGGCTGCGGGATAGAGAATGACGGGCAGTGCCATGCTATGAATGTTTGCATAGGCGACCAGGGCTTGCGTGTGCGAGGCACCGCTGCTGCGCAAGCCCTCGGGAATGAGGATGTGCTGTAGGGTGACGAGCGCAGAGCGAATGTAGGTCGTAAACGCGATGGGGAGGGAGATTCCCATCAGGGCGCGCCCCTCGCCGTTTGGAGGGAGCGGTGTGATCCTTCCAAAGCTTTTGCGCTTATCGAAAAGATAGAGTATCCATTCCAGGAAGAAGGAGCAGATTTCCGCGAGTGCGCCTCCCAGGACCAAGACGCACAAGGTGCCTTCGGCACCAAACGGAAGCACGTGTGCCAAAAGCTGCATGGTAAAGCCGATCTTCAGGGCTTGCTCGGCGACCTGTACGGCGGCGCTTTTATAGGCACGGCGCACGGCGGTAAAATAGCCGCCCCACGCGGAGGACAGCGAGATCAATGGGAGCGTGATGGCAAGCAGACGCAGGGAAGAAACCGTTCTTGCGTCCTTGAGCCAATGCGTTCCGATCGGGGCTGCAAATAGGGCGAGCAATGAAGAAGAAAGACAGCCAAAGCATAAGGCGTAGAGGGTGGCTTTTCGCATCACACTTCGGACGCGTCCCGATTCCCCTTTTCCGACTGCCTCCACCACAAGGCGCGTCACACCCAAATGGATGCCGGAGGTGGCAAGCGTCAGGGCAAAGCCGTATACGCCGGACAAAAGCGAAAAGAGCCCCATGCTCTCCTCGCCGACGCGGTTGGAAAGATAGACCTGAAAGCTGACGCCTACCGTGCGCATGAACAGAGAAGCGACACTGAGCAGCATGGCGTTCCAGAAAATTCGTTTGGCTTGCGGCTTCATGGAGATCCCCCTTGGGTGAAAAAATGATCGGATGCTTCAGGACTGAAAAAATCAGGCGAAAAATCAAAAACAGGTATTGACAAATCCGTTCGTTTGCTATATGATAATACTGCTTTGACATTATATGAAAAGGAGTCGTGAGTGTATGCCAATTTACGTATGTGCGCTCTGCGGATATGAATATCACGCAAGCCTTGGGGACGATGAGAGCGGAGTCCCCGCGGGAACCGATTTTGAGGATCTCCCCGCATCCTGGGTTTGCCCTTTGTGCGGTGCCTCCAAGGAGGATTTTGAGGTGGAGGTGTGTGAGGAGCGGGATGACCTCATCTGAAGCTGCTATATTTGCGGAAGAGCGATCTTCCGCTTTTTTATGTTCCTTTTGATTGACTTTTTTTGCAATCCGTGGTAAAATAAAGGCAAGAATCGGTATTGAATGCACATGCATCGGAAAGGACGATCGCCATGAAGAAAAAATTGCTTGCCGTGGATGGCAACAGCATCCTCAACCGCGCGTTTTACGGCATCCGCCCCCTGACTACAAAGGACGGATTTTATACCAATGCGCTCTATGGCATGGTCAACATTATTTCCAAGCAGGTAACGGCGCTTTCGCCCGACTATTGCGCGGTGGCGTTCGATCTCAAGGCTCCCACCTTCCGCCATCATCTTTACGATGCTTACAAGGCGGGAAGACGCCCCATGCCCGAGGAGCTGAAGATGCAGATGCCCGTTGCCAAGGAGCTGATGCGCGCACTTGGATTTTCCACGCTGGAATTGGAGGGGTATGAGGCAGACGATATCCTCGGCACACTTGCGCGTATGTGTGAGGAAGCGGACGTAGACGCCTATCTTCTGACGGGAGATAAGGACGCGTTGCAGCTCATCGGTCCTTCGGTACACGTACTGCTTGCCACCAATCAGGATACGGTGGATATGGACGAGGCTGCGTTTTTTGCAAAATACGGAGTGCCCGCCACCTCCTTTGTGGACGTTAAAGCGCTCATGGGGGATTCCTCGGACAACATTCCCGGTGTTGCGGGAATCGGAGAGAAAACCGCGCTCAAGCTCATCTCGGAGTACGCAAGCCTTGACGGTGTGTATGAAAATCTGCCCACGGCACCCCTTTCCCCCTCGGTGCGCACCAAGCTGGAGGCGGGGAAGGACAATGCGTATCTGTCCCAAACGCTTGCTACCATCTGCCGCACGGTGCCGCTTGCCAAGACGCTTTCGGACGTCGCGTATACGGGTATTCAGAAAAAAGAGGCACGGGCGATGTTCCTGCGCCTGGAGTTTTCCGCTTTTTTGAAAAAATTCGATCTGACCGAGAGCGAGGAAGCGACGGATGGAATCGAAAATCCATCTGTCCATGCACCAAGCACGGTGCAGACGGTTTCGTATGCCGTTTTGCGTGAAAAGCTGCAGGGCGATGCGCCCGTTGCGTTTGCGATGGGCGAGGACGGCGCGTTACAGCTTTGCGTCGGAGAGGAAATTTTGCGCGTTGAGGAGCGCCTCGGCGCGATCACACCGCTTCTGAAAGCCCATCCCGTGGTGTGCTATGATTGCAAAACGCTCTACAAAACAAAGGGATTGGAGCATCTGCGTTCGCTTCGGGTGCAGGACGTGATGCTGGGGGCGTATCTTGTCAACTCCTCCAAGAGCAATTTTGACCTTTCCACCCTTGTTTCGGACTATTTGGGTACTGTGCCGAGCGAAAGCACGCCGAGCGTTGCGTATTTGCTGCCCCTTTACACGGCAATTTGGGAAAAGCTGCAGCAAAGCGGCCAGCTTGCCTTACTGGAGGAGATCGAGATCCCCTTGGCGGCGGTGCTTGCAGATATGGAAACAGCGGGCTTTTATATTGACCGTGCGGGGATTGCTTGCTACGGAGAGCAGCTGGGCGCGCTTGCCGAGGCGCTGGAGGCACAGATCTACTTCCACGCGGGCAAGAGCTTTAACGTCAACTCTCCCAAGCAGCTTGGCGAGGTGCTGTTCGATATTTTGAAGCTTCCGCACGCCAAGAAGACCAAGACGGGATATTCGACCAATGCCGAGATCTTAGAAAAGCTCCGCCCGTATCATCCCATCATTCAGGACATTCTGGATTACCGTCAGGTCACCAAGCTCAAAAGCACCTATACGGAGGGACTTCTCAAGGTTGCGGATGACGAGGGGCGTGTGCATACCACCTTCAAGCAGACGGGTACGGCGACGGGCAGACTGTCCTCCACCGAGCCAAACCTGCAAAACATTCCCGTGCGTACCGAGATGGGACGGGAGCTGCGCCGCTTCTTCCTGCCAAAAAATGCGGATTACGTGCTGATCGATGCGGACTATTCGCAGATCGAGCTTCGGATCCTTGCTCACATTTCGGGCGACGAGAGCCTGATCGATGCCTTCCTTGGCGGTGTGGACGTTCATACTGCGACGGCTGCCAAGGTGTTCGGTGTTTCTGCCGAGGAGGTCACTCCTGAGATGCGAAAGAAGGCAAAGGCAGTCAATTTCGGCATCATGTACGGCATTGGCGCATTTTCTCTCTCGGACGATATCGGTGTCAGCCGTGCCGAGGCGCAGGAATATATTGACCAATATCTGGCGGGATATCCCAAGGTGGATGCGTATCTCAAGCAGGTCATCTCGGATGCCTATGACACGGGATACGTTACCACGCTCTTTGGAAGAAGACGCTATATCCCCGAGCTTTCGGGCAGTAACAAGATGCAGCAAAAATTCGGTGAGCGCGTTGCCATGAACAGCCCCATTCAGGGAACGGCGGCGGACGTCATCAAGCTTGCCATGATCCGCGCGCACAAGGCACTTGCAGAGGCGGGGATCGATGCGAGATTGCTTCTCCAGGTGCACGACGAATTGCTGATCGAGGCGCACAGCTCCTGTGCCGAGCAGGCATTCTCGATCCTGCAGGATGCGATGGAGGGAGCCGTGGCGTATGCGGTGCCTCTTGACGTGGACATTCACGTGGGAAAGACGTGGTACGACGCAAAATAAAGACAAAAAAGAACCGTTACACGGATGTGTAGCGGTTCTTCTGTTACCAAGACAGATAAGAATCAGAACTTTGACTGATGTTAAATTACTTTACTTCAACAGTAGCGCCTGCTTCGGTAAGAGCAGCCTTAATCTTCTCAGCCTCGTCCTTGGAAACGCCTTCCTTAATAGCCTTAGGAGCGCCCTCAACAAGGTCCTTAGCGTCCTTCAGACCAAGACCGGTGAGCTCACGAACAACCTTAATAACGTCGAGCTTCTTAGCGCCGAAGTTAGCAAGGATAACGTCGAACTCGGTCTTCTCCTCAGCTGCGGGAGCAGCTGCGCCTGCTGCTGCAACAACGCCAACGGGAGCTGCTGCGGATACGCCGAACTCCTCCTCAACTGCCTTAACAAGGTCATTGAGCTCGAGGATGGTCAGGGACTTAATCTCTTCAAGAATGTTAGTAATCTTTTCGGATGCCATTTTCAAATACCTCCAATAATGGTTTTTTTGATATTACCGCGCGATCAGGGGCGGTAAGAATTGAATGATCGGATGAAAACCGATGGGAAGGGAGTGCGCGGGAGCGTTTTTATTACGCCTCTGCGGGAGTCTCCTCTTCGTTTTTGTCGCAAACTGCCTTGATGGCATATGCGAACTTGTACAGGGGAGACTGGATAGAGCCAAGCAGCTTTGCAATGAGAGTTTCCTTGTTGGGGATCTCTGCCAATGCGTTGACTGTGTTAGCGTCAATAACAGCTCCGTCTACATAACCTGCAACAATGTTAAAGGACTCAACCTTGTCGGCGTAGGTCTTGAGGATCTTTGCAGCAACAACGGGATCCTTCTCGCTGATTGCGATTGCGGTCATACCGTTGAGGTACTGCTTCATCTCACTGTAACCAACCATATCGCATGCTCTGCCGGTCATGGTGTTCTTCATAACAACGTACTTGACACCTGCCTCGCGAAGAGCCTTACGCATTGCGGTATCAGCCTCTACGGTGATACCCTGGTAGTTTACAACGACGCCTGCGGTAGAATTCTTAATTTGTTCTGCGAGGTCTGCTACAACCTGTTGCTTCTGAATCAAAATAGAATTGCTGGGCATTTCGTTTCACCTCCCAATGTGAATTGGCAAATAAAAAATCTTTCCTCCGGCAGGCACAGCGCCTCCAAGGAAAGATTGCAACTACATCTCTGTAATTCAATTCATCTCCTCGGCAGGAAAGCAATGCTTTTACCGGAACCTGCTGTCTTCGGATAACGGAGGTATTATACCACACCGCATTTCCTTTGTCAAGCCTTTTTTTGAAAAAAATTCAAAAAAGTGAAAAAGTCCTCATTTTATATAAAAAGACATCCGCAATACCTGTCCGTATTGCGGATGATCTGCCGTCACTGATCCATGCCCTCGTGGTTTTCCAGCACGCGACGCGCGGATTTGACGATCCGTTCTCGGAGCCACGCCGGCTCGATCAGGCGAAAATCGGCGTCGGTGGAAAGCAAAAGACCGATAAACTTTTCGATGCTGTGAAATTCGCACACGTAGCGGTTGCGGGGCTCGCGCGCGACGATGTAGCGGTTCATCTCCAGTGCGACCAGCTTGTCCTTGATCTCAATGATGGCGGAATACGGGATCTGCATCTGGATGATGGAATCCTCGGCGGCAAGCTCCTGAATGTTCTTGACGTCAAAGATCTCGGGAATATAGAGATCGTCGTTATCCGAGGAGAGAAGCAGGGGCAGGGTGAACTGCTCGGTATAGTAGAAGCCCTTGCGGTGATTGTCATACGCCAAGGGAGCCTCCAGCTCGCAGCGCAGGTAGTTCAGATCTCTTTGTGCCTGACGGTGTGAGATCTGAAAGCGCTCGGCAAGGCGTCGGGCGTTCGGATAGCTATTCAAGGCAAGCTTCTTGTGAAGCCATTGAATCCGTGTGTTGGCGTTCATATCAATACTCTTCCTTATCTATATCTATGGTGTCGTCGGTCGGTTCGGTTTCTGCATCGGAATCTGTCAAGTCATTCTGCGCGGCGGGCTCCTCACAAGCCTGAATCGGTTCTGTTTTGGCTCCGAACAGCATGCAAAGGATACGCAGCACCGCGCTCGGAAGCAAAAAGAGCAGAAGCAATCCGCCCGCGAGATAATCAAGACGTGCAAGACGTCCCGTCAATACAACGAACAGCAGGGTCGGCAGGGCAAGCGCGATGCTTGCAAGCAGACATGCGTGAAGCGCGAGGTACATTCTCGGTTGTGCGGCGTCAAACAGATAGCGCAGCTCCGATACCAGAGAAAGCATGAAAAAGAGCAGGGAGATCTGCATGCAGACCTTGACGGGCGCGTTCATCTCTACGGTGGAGTCGAAATAATAGTAGGCGTTCATCACGATGGTTGCGATGACGGTGATCATTCCAAGCCAGGGGAGAGCGGAAAAGCTGCGGGAGAGAACTGAGCGCACCAGCATCAGGATCGAATACACAAAGCCGAGCAACAGGAAAATTGCGGTGGGCAACGAGAACGCGGAGCGATCCGCGATTAGGATCAAAGCGGTCGCGCACAGAAAGCCCATGGCGGAAAGACCGCAGCAAACGGGATTGCAGATGGGAGCATCCACAGGCGCGATCACTTGTTCACGGCCCTTGGTCAGGAATGCCGCCGCAATGCCGCACAAGCCGCACAGGACCGCGCAGAGGGCAGAGAAGATCGGGAGCTTTGCTCCGATCGCAAAATAATTCTCCCTTGCGTCATATTCAAAAAGCAGAGCGATCATCTGCAAGGCAAGCGTCGCGATCAGCAGAACGGCAAAGGAAAGCCAAAGGGTGCGCTCGACCTTTTTGTGGGTTGTATTCATGAACCGATTCCTCGCAATCAGTAAAAAGTAGCGTTTCTAACAACTTATTATATAACAAAAATGTGAACATAGTATGTCCGTTTTCGACGGATTGCAAAAAAATCAAAAAGATTATCAAAAACCTTGATATGAGCTCCGACGGCGTGCGACCTCCCTTGCTTCTCCGGGAACAAAACACACGGAGCCGTGTTGCGGAAAAGAGTCGGAAGGAAGCGCCGATTGGTGCTTCCGGAAGCGCCAAAGCCGCCGTTGACCTCTATTTTGGCTCCAAAAATGTGAAAAATTGTGCAAGTTGCTATTTTAAGGCGCTTTTTTGAAATAAAGTTCTATGTTTTGCACAACAGATAACTATTGCAAAATCGGAACGTTTCTGTTATAATATAAAAGCTTGATATGCGATGAAGCGAAAGGTTGCTGTCGGGGGACGCTCCGACAGGGAATTTTCGTGGAGTATGTCCGTTGAACCGGGCGAAAGGTGTTTTTCAAAGGCGTTGTGCCAATGCAATTCTGACTGATCCACCCCCGGAATTTGTCCTGCCAGATGCTGATGGCAAGGGCAAAGTCCGACATTTTTAAGGAGCATCAAGAAACGCACGGCACAGTGTTGGAGAAAAAGCCTGCCTTGCACAAACGCGGCCTGCGGACCTTCCCTACCATTTATTATATAGGCGCCGCAGACAAGCGAAATCTGATAAGGAGGCAAAAACAATGGCAGTAAAAGAGAGAATCAGAGTAAGACTGAAGAGCTACGACCACGTTCTGATTGATACCGCAGCAAAGAAGATTGTTGAGGTCGCAACCAGAAACGGCGCCGAGGTTTCCGGTCCTATCCCACTTCCCACTGAGAAGGAGATCATCACCATTCTCCGCGCAGTGCACAAGTACAAGGATAGCCGTGAGCAGTTCGAGTACCGTACTCACAAGAGACTGATTGACATCCTTAAGCCGTCCCAGAAGGTTGTGGACGCGCTGATGAGTGTCGAACTTCCCGCCGGTGTTGAGATTGAGGTTAAAATCTGATATCAAGCAAATCTCATTTCAAGCCAAAACAAAGACAACAGCCGAGTTGTTGACCGAAAGGTCGAAATGATCGGTAACTTTGTAAGTCACGTTGGCAAGATGTCAACCAATAATTTACAGGAGGAAAAAACAACATGAAAAAGGGTATTATCGGTAAGAAAATCGGTATGACGCAGATCTTTGACGAGATCGGCAACGTCATTCCCGTAACTGTTATCGAAGCAGGCCCGTGCGTAGTCGCACAAAAGAAGACCGTCGAGAAGGACGGCTACAATGCACTTCAGCTTGGCTTCCAGGAAGTTAAGGAGAAGCATTTGACCAAAGCAGAAAAGGGACACTTTGCAGCAGCAAACGTTCCCTGCAAAAAGCACCTCAAGGAATTCCGCCTTGAAGATTGCTCCGCAAACGTAGGTGACTTCATCACCGTCGATACCTTCGCCGCAGGCGAGAAGGTCGATGTAACGGGTACGACGAAGGGCCGCGGATACACCGGTGCGATCAAGAGATGGAACCTCCACCTGTTGGGTGCAACTCACGGTATCGGTCCGATTCACCGTCAGTCCGGTTCCATGGGTGTTATTGACCCTGCAAGAATCTTCAAGAACAAGAAGATGGCAGGTCAGTACGGTAACGAGCAGGTAACTGTTCTCAACCTCACGATTGTCAAGATTGATAGCGAAAAGAACCTGATTGCCATCAAGGGTGCCATTCCCGGCGCCAAGAACGGTATCGTGTTCATTCGCGATTCTGTGAAAGCATAAGCGGAAGGAGGAATAGAAAATGCCAGTTGTAAAGATTTTGAATATGTCCGGCAACGAAGTCGGCGAGCTCGCACTGAACGATAAGCTGTTCGGAGCAGAGGTAAACGGCGCTGTCCTCCATGCTGCAGTCAGAGCATATCTGATGAACCAAAGACAAGGCACCCAGTCCACCCTGACCCGTTCCGAGGTTTCCGGTGGCGGTAGAAAGCCTTGGAGACAGAAGGGAACCGGTAGAGCACGTCAGGGCTCCACTCGCTCTCCTCAGTGGACTCACGGTGGTATCGCTCTTGGCCCGAAGCCCAGAGATTACCGCCTTGCAATGAACAAGAAGACTCGCAGAGTTGCACTGTTCAGCGCACTGTCCGACAAGGTTGCGTCCGGTAACCTCGTTGTAGTTGACAACATCACTCTGGAAGGCAACAAGCCCTCCACCAAGATCTTGGTAGGCATGTTCAAGGCATTCGGCTTTGAGAAGACCTACACCAAGACCTATAAGACCGTTACCGTAGAGGACGGCGCTCCTGTTTACGGTACCGCTACCAAGGAAGCAGTCAAGGCTCAGAAGACCCTGGTTGTTCTGGATAGCGTTGACACTGCTGTCATTAAGAGCTGCGCAAACATTCCCACCGTCAAGACCACCCAGTGCACCACGCTGAGCGTTTACGACGTTCTGAATGCTGAGAAGCTCGTCTTGACCGTTGAAGCAGTGAAGAAGCTTGAGGAGGTGTACGCATAATGAAATTGGCACACGATATTATTATCCGTCCCATTATCACGGAATCCGCTATGGATATGATGGCACAGAGAAAGTACGTTTTCGAAGTTGCCAAGAATGCTACCAAGCCTGAGATTGCAAAGGCTGTCGAGGAAGTATTCGCGTCCAACAAGGTAAAAGTGGAGTGCGTTCGCATCGTCAACATGAAAAAGAAGCCCAAGAGACTCGGTGTACACTTCGGTTACACGTCCGAATGGAAGAAAGCAATCGTTACTCTGACTGCTGATTCCGGCGAGATCGAGTTCTTCGCAGGCCTTAACTAAGAGTAGGAGGAAAGAAGAATGCCTACGGTTAAGTATAAACCCACAACGCCGGCCAGAAGAAACATGTCCGTTCCTTCTTTCGAGGAGATCACCAAGTTCTCTCCCGAAAAGAGCCTGATCGTTACGAAGAAAAAGCACGCAGGCCGTAACAGCTACGGTCGCATCACCGTTCGCCACAGAGGCGGCGGAAACAAGGTTAAGTACAGAATCATCGACTTCAAGCGTCAGAACGCAAATGCAAATACCGTTGTTGGTATCGAGTACGACCCCAACAGAACCGCGTACATTGCATTGCTGCAGGATACCGAGGGAACCAAGAGCTATATCATCGCTCCCGAGGGCTTGAAGGCAGGTGACGTTGTGTACTCCAGTGCCGAGGCTGACATTAAGCCCGGTAACACCCTTCCCATTGCCAACATTCCCGTTGGTACCGTTATCAACAACATCGAGTTGTATCCCGGCAAGGGCGCACAGCTCGTTCGCTCCGCAGGTGCTATGGCACAGCTGATCTCCAAGGAGAACGGCGTAGCACAGGTTCGTCTGCCCTCCGGCGAGGTTCGTTATATCCGCCTGGAGTGCAAGGCTACCATCGGTCAGGTTGGTAACGTTGAGCACGACACCGTTAAGGTCGGTAAGGCCGGTAAGACCAGACACAAGGGCATCCGTCCCACCGTTCGCGGTTCTGTTATGAACCCCTGCGATCACCCTCACGGTGGTGGTGAAGGTAAGTCCCCCGTTGGTCGTCCCGGACCTGTTACTCCTTGGGGTAAGCCTGCTCTGGGTTACAAGACCAGAAACAAGAAAGCGCGCACCGATAAGTTCATCGTAAAGCGTAGAAATGCGAAGTAAGGAGGGAATATAAAATGAGCAGAAGTCTTAAAAAAGCACCGTTCGTCGAAGAGAAGCTCTTTAATCGTATTTGCGAAATGAACGCAAAGAACGAGAAGAAGGTTCTTAAGACCTGGTCCCGCGCATCCACCATATTCCCGGAATTTGTCGGTCATACCATTGCTGTTCATGACGGTAAGAAGCACGTTCCGGTATATGTAACCGAGGACATGGTAGGTCACAAGCTGGGTGAGTTCGCGCCCACCCGCACGTTCAAGGGCCACGCAGGCTCCAAAACATCCAATAACGGTAAATAATAGAGGAGGGAATTGAAATGGAAGCAAAAGCTTATTTGAAGTATGCAAGAATTTCCCCTCGCAAAGTGCAGTACGTGCTTGACCTCATCAGAGGCAAGGATGCTGCTACCGCTATGGGAATTCTGAAGAACAAGCCCCGCGCTGCATCCGAGCTTCTCATCAAGCTCCTCAACAGCGCAATCGCAAATGCGGAAAACAACTTCCACATGGATGCCAGCAAGCTGTATGTGTCTGAGTGCTTTGTTTGCCCCGGCCCGACTCTGAAGAGAATCATGCCTCGTGCAAAGGGAAGCGCAGACCGCATCCTGAAGAGAACCAGCCACATCACCCTGGCTGTCAAGGAAAGAGACTGAGAGAGGAGGAAACAACAGAATGGGTCAAAAGGTAAATCCCCACGGTTTGAGAGTGGGCGTTATTAAGAATTGGAATTCGAGATGGTTCGCAAAGGACGAAGTCTTTGGAGATACCCTTGTTTCCGACTACAATGTCAGAAAGTACTTGAAGAAGGAACTGTATGACGCAGGTGTTTCCAAGATCGAGATCGAGCGCGACGGCCACAGAGTCAGAGTGTTCGTTAACTGCGCAAAGCCCGGCATGGTGATTGGCCGCGGCGGCGTTGAGATCGAGAAATACAGACAGAAGCTGGAAGCTATGGTTGGCATGCCTGTGGCTCTCAACGTTGTTGAGATCCGTCAGCCCGACCTTGACGCACAGCTCGTTGCAGAGAACATCGCAAAGCAGCTCGAGAACCGCGTAGCGTTCAGACGTGCAATGAAGATGTCCATCCGCAACACCATGAGACTTGGTGCAAAGGGTATCAAGATCAACTGCAGCGGCCGTCTGGGTGGCGCAGAGATCGCTCGCTCCGAGCACTACCACGAGGGCACCATCCCGCTTCAGACCATCAGAGCCGACATCGAGTACGGCTTTGCAGAAGCAAACACCACCTACGGTAAGATCGGTATCAAGGTATGGATCTACAAGGGTGAGATTCTCAACGAGGTCAACAGACCCGGCAGCAATCAAAGACGCAACGACCGCAGAGACAATCGCGGCGAGCGCAGAGATAACCGCGGTGACCGCAGAGGCAACAACCGTGGCGATCGCAGAGATGCACGTCCCGGCGCACCTCGCAGAGAAAGAACTCCTAGAGAAGGAGGCGCGAAGTAATTATGTTAATGCCAAAAAGAGTAAAATTCCGCCGTGTACAGCGCGGAAGACTGAAGGGCAAGGCATCCCGCGGCATCAAGCTGAGCAACGGTAACTACGGTCTTGTTGCACTTGAGCCCGCTTGGATCACCAGCAATCAGATCGAGGCTGCCCGTATCGCTATGACGCGTTATATCCGCCGTGGCGGTCAGGTTTGGATCAAGATTTTCCCCGATAAGCCCATCACCGAGAAGCCTGCTGAGACCCGTATGGGTTCCGGTAAGGGATCTCCCGAGTACTGGGTGGCTGTTGTAAAGCCGGGTAGAATTTTGTTCGAGATGGACGGTGTTGCTGAGGACGTCGCAAAAGAGGCAATGCGTCTTGCAGGCCACAAGCTTCCCATCAAAACCAAGTTCATTACCAGAGAAACTGAAGCAAAGGAGGGTTAATCAATGAAAGCAGCAGAACTCAGAAGCATGTCTGTTGAGGCACTTGAAGCAAAGCTGAAGGAACTCAAGGCTGAGCTGTTCAATCTCCGCTTCCAGCATGCGATCAACCAACTTGACAACCCTCACAAGATGACTGAAGTAAAGCACGACATCGCTCGCGTGATGACGGTTCTTCAGGAAATGAAGAAAGAGGAGGCTTAAGTCATGGAAGAAAGAGCACTGAGAAAAACCAGAGTCGGTCTGGTCGTTAGCAACAAGATGGATAAGACCGTTGTGGTCGCCATCAAGGATAACGTCAAGCATCCCATTTACGGCAAGATCGTAAAGAGAACCCTGAAGGTTCACGCACAGGATGACGCAAACGCTTGCGGCGAGGGCGATAAGGTTAAGATCATGGAGACAAGACCTCTCTCCAAGACGAAGAGATGGCGCGTTGTCGAAATCATTGAGAAGGCGAAATAATTTCGCCTTCCCAAAACGAAATTCATTCGAATAGTAAATACGTCGTAGCGTATTGAATCAGTAGGAGGAAATTAAAGTGATTCAGCAGCAAACATTAATGAAGGTTGCCGATAACACGGGTGCTAAGGAGCTGATGTGCATCAGAGTCCTGGGCGGCACCGGCAGAAGATATGCCAATATCGGTGACGTGGTTGTCTGCGCAGTCAAGAAGGCAGCTCCCGGCGGCGTCGTCAAGAAGGGTGACGTTGTCAAGGCAGTCGTTGTAAGAACTGTGCACGGCATGAAGAGAGCAGACGGCTCTTATATCAAGTTCGATGAGAACGCAGCGGTGATCATCCGTGAGGACAAGACTCCTCGTGGAACCCGTATCTTTGGCCCGATCGCAAGAGAGCTCCGTGAGAAGGATTATCTGAAGATCCTTTCTCTGGCTCCCGAAGTACTTTGATGGAGGTAACGGACAATGGCTAAAATGCACATTAAGACAAATGATACCGTTGTTGTTCTCTCCGGAGATGATAAGGGTGTACAGGGCGAGGTTATCGCAGTTTCTCCCGAAGAGGGCAAGGTTCTTGTGAAGGGTGTAAACATCATTCACAAGCACGTAAAGGCTCGCAAGCAGGGCGAGACCGGCGGTATTGTTGACGCTGAGGGCGCAATTTACGCTTCCAACGTCGCTCTCTACTGCCCCACCTGCAAGAAGGGTGTTCGTGTTCGTCACGAGGTAGTTGACGGCAAAAAGGTTCGTGTGTGCGCAAAGTGCGGACACAAATTTGACTAAGGAGGGACGCAACCATGGCTAGAATGAAGGAATTGTATAAGGCTGAAATTGCTCCCGCACTGATGAAGCAGTTCAACTACAAGAGCGTCATGCAGATCCCGAAGCTTGACAAGATCGTTGTCAACGTCGGTGTCGGTGATGCAAAGGATAACGCAAAGGCTCTGGACGCTGTTCTTCGCGATCTCGGTATCATCACCGGTCAGAAGGCAGTTCCCACCTACGCAAAGAAGTCCGTTGCAAACTTCAAGCTCCGTCAGGGCATGAAGATCGGTGCGAAGGTCACTCTGCGCGGTGAAAAGATGTACGAGTTCATGGACAGACTGTTCAACTTCTCTCTGCCCAGAGTTCGTGACTTCAAGGGCATCAACCCCAACGCTTTTGACGGCCGCGGCAACTACGCGCTCGGTCTGAAAGAGCAGCTGATCTTCCCCGAAATCGAGTACGATAAGGTAGAGAAGATCAGAGGTATGGATATCTGCTTTGTAACCACTGCAGAAACCGACGAAGAGGCGCGCGCTTTGTTGAAGATGTTCGGCGCTCCCTTTGCGAAATAATTCGGGAGGTAATAACGATGGCTAAGAAAGCTATGATCAACAAGCAGCAGAAGGAACAGAAGTTCTCTACCAGAGAGTACAACCGTTGCAAGATCTGCGGTCGTCCCCACGCTTATCTCCGTAAGTTCGGCATCTGCCGTATCTGCTTCCGTAACCTTGCCTACAAGGGCGAGATCCCGGGCGTAAGAAAAGCATCCTGGTAATCAAAATCCCCAACTATCGGAAGGAAATCAAACCGGCCCAAAGCAACACGGGCAGTCCGATTTAACCGCCGATACGCCGCCGCGAAAACGGCAGCAAGAAAATGTACTTGCATAAGGAGGAAAAAAATATGCAAATGTCAGACGTAATTGCCGATATGCTCACCAGAATCCGCAATGCAAACAATGCAAAGCATCAGACTGTTGACATTCCGGCATCCAACATGAAGAAGGCAATCGCCGATATCCTCGTTGAGGAGGGTTATGTAAAGTCCTATCAGGTCATCGATGACGGTAAGCAGGGAATCATCCGTGTTACCCTGAAGTACCTGCAGGGCAAGCAGAAGGTCATTCGTGGCATCCGCCGCGTATCCAAGCCCGGTCTGCGTATCTACGCGGGCTGCGAGGATATGCCCAGCGTAATGAACGGCCTCGGCATTGCAATCGTTTCCACATCCAAGGGTATCATGACAGGCAAGAAGGCAAAGTCGCTCAACGTTGGCGGCGAAGTCCTCGCGTTTGTATGGTAATCGGAACGGGAGGTATTAACAATGTCTAGAATTGGAAGAATGCCCATTGCGATTCCCGCAGGCGTTACTGTCACCGTAGGAAGTGACAATCTCGTTACCGTAACCGGTAAGCTCGGCACCCTGACCGAGCAATTGCATCCCCGCATGAACATCAAGCAGGAGGGAAGCGAGCTCATCGTTACCCGTCCTACCGATGAAAAAGAGGACAGAAGCTTGCACGGCTTGACTCGTGCATTGCTGTTCAACATGGTAGAGGGCGTTACCAACGGCTACTCCAAAAAGCTGGAGGTTGTTGGCGTCGGCTACAAGGTTGTAAAGCAGGGCAAGACCCTTCAGCTGTATCTTGGTCACTCCCTGGTGTCCACCGGCCTTCCTCAGGCAAAGTTCTGCATCACCGAGGAAGACGGCATCACCTTTGATGTTCCGGATCCCAATACCATCATCGTAAAGGGTATCAACAAGCAGAAGGTTGGTCAGATGGCTGCGGTTATCCGCGGTAAGAGACCTCCCGAACCCTACCACGGCAAGGGTGTTAAATATGCCGATGAGTATGTACGCCGCAAGGCCGGTAAGGCCGGTAAGGGCAAATAATTGAAAGGAGTGAAGTGACATGGTATCAAGAAAAGATGCAAACAAGGCTCGTCTGAAGAGACATAAGAGAGTCAGAGCAAAGATTTCCGGTACTGCGGAGCGTCCGCGTCTTGCTGTATATCGCTCGAATGCGAACATCAGCGCGCAGATCATTGATGACGTCAAGGGCGTAACTCTGGTAAGCGCTTCCACTTTCGGAAAAAGCTTTGCTGAGAACGGCGGAAACAAGGCAGCAGCACGCGAAGTCGGCAAGATGATTGCCGAGAAAGCAATTGCAGAGGGCATCACCGAGGTTGTATTTGACCGTGGCGGCTATCTGTATCACGGACGTGTATCGGAACTGGCTGACGGCGCTCGCGAGGGCGGCCTGAAGTTCTGATTTTCCGGTTTATACACTGTTCAACAAACTTTAAGTTCATTGAACATTTTGGAGGAAAATATGGCAGAAAAATTTAATCCCGCTGAGCATGATTTGAAAGAATCTCTCATCGCTCTGAACCGTGTTTCCAAGACCGTTAAGGGTGGTCGTGTTGCCCGCTTTGCAGCTCTGATGGTTGTAGGCGACGGTGCAGGTCACGTCGGCGTTGGTCTTGGTAAGGCAGCCGAGGTTCCCGAAGCAATCCGCAAGGGAATTGAAGACGCAAAGAAGAACATGGTAACCGTTTCCCTGAAGGGAACGTCTATCCCTCACGAGGTAATCGGCGTATTTGGCGCAGGCAAGGTGCTCCTGAAGCCCGCTGCACCCGGTACCGGTATTATCGCAGGCGGCAAGGTCCGTATGGTCCTTGAGGCTGCCGGCATTAAGAACATTCGCGCAAAGTGCTTGCGCTCCAACAATCCTACCAACGTTGTTAAGGCAACCATGGAAGGCTTGAAGGCGCTGCGCACTGCTGAGGAGGTTGCGAAGATTCGTGACATCCCGGTAGAGCAAGTCAAGGCTTGAGTGGGAGGTAACGGAATATGAAAAAGGTTACACTTACAAAAAGCCTGATCGGTTGCAAGCCCAACCAGAAGGCAACCGCACAGTCCCTTGGTCTGAAGAAGGTCGGCGATTTCATCATTCATGAGGACAGCGCCGCTCTCGCAGGCAAGGTGAAGGTTCTTTCTCACCTGGTTACGGTTGAAACCGTAGAAAACGCATAAGGAGGTAAGCACAATGAAACTCCATGAATTGAGTCCTGCAGAAGGCTCTGCAAAGTCCGCATGGCGTAAGGGCAGAGGCCCCGGATCCGGAAACGGCAAGACTGCCGGCAAGGGTCACAAGGGTCAGAACGCTCGTTCCGGCGGTGGTGTAAGACCCGGCTTTGAGGGCGGTCAGTTCCCGATTTACAGACAGCACCCCAAGAGAGGCTTTACCAACTATCGCTTTGCAACCAACTATGCGATCGTAAACGTAGAGACGCTCAACCGTTTTGTTGACGGTACCGAGGTGGATCTCGAGATGCTCCTCGCAGCAAAAATTATTCGCAAGCCCATGGATGGATTGAAGGTTCTTGGTAACGGCGAACTCACCAAAAAGCTCACCGTCAAGGCATCCGTCTTTACGGCAACTGCTAAGGAAAAGATTGAAGCGGCAGGCGGTAAGGCAGAGGAGGTATAAGGATGTTTCAGACGTTTAAAAACGCGTGGAAAGTCCCCGAACTCAGAGCCAAATTGCTCTTTACCGTAATGATCATCCTGCTGTACCGCATCGGTGCAAATCTGTACGTTCCTTACGTAAACGTCAACACCATCAGCCAGTTTACCGAGATGCTCGGTAGCGACAGCATTTTTGCTTTCGTAAGTCTTCTGTCCGGTGATGCGTTTGCACAGGCAACGCTGTTTGCTCTTTCGGTATCGCCCTATATCACCGCATCCATCGTGATGCAGCTTCTGACCATCGCGATCCCCGCTCTGGAAAAGCTCTCCAAGCAGGGTGACGAGGGCAAGAAGAAGATCACCAAGTACACCCGTTGGGTAACCGTGGGTCTTGCCCTTGTTACCGCATACGGATACGTCAAGCTGCTCGAGAGCAACGGCATGCTGCTTCTCGACAAGACCACCGATCCCGTGAAGTACTACTTCGGCATGGCGGTTATGGTTGCTTGCTTCTGCGCAGGCGCCGCAATCATCATGTGGCTGGCTGAGCAGATCAACGAGCGCGGCATCGGAAACGGTATTTCCATCATCCTGTTTGCAAACATCATCTCCCGCGGAGCTGCAATGGTGCAACAGCTGATCAGCATGGTAACCGGTATGGGTGCTCAGTTTGACGGTAAATGGTGGGGCTACGCACTGGGTGTTGTGGAGGTCGTTGCCTCCTTGGCACTCGCTGTTGCAGCCATCGGCTTTATCGTTTGGTTTACAAACTCCGAAAGAAGAATTCCGATCCAGTATGCAAAGAGAGTGGTCGGTCGCAAGATGTACGGAGGACAGAGCAGCAATCTTCCTCTGAAGATGAACATGGCAGGCGTTATGCCCGTCATCTTCGCAAGCTCCATCGTATCCATTCCCGCAACCATCGCAGGATTTTTCCCCAGCAGTGGCTTTGCGAAGTGGGTAACCGAGTGGTTCAGCTTTGACTCGATCTTCTATATCGTACTCTTTATCGGTCTGATCCTTGCGTTCTCCTACTTCTATATCATGATTTCCTTTAATCCGATCGAAGTAGCGAACAACATTCGTAATCAGGGTGGTTCCGTGCCCGGTATTCGTCCCGGCAAGCCTACCTCGGATTATATCAAAAAGATTCTCAACCGCGTTACCCTGATGGGAGCGCTCTTCCTGATTGTCATTGCCGGTGTACCGATGATCGCAAACGCCATCTTCACGACGTTCTCGATCAACTTCTCCAGCCTGGCATTCAGCGGAACCTCCTTGCTCATTATCGTCGGTGTAGCCCTTGAGGTTGTCCGCGATATCGAAGCACAGCTGGCAATGCGTAATTACAAAGGCTTCCTTGATTGATCATCCAAAGCGGAGGAAACGATGAACATTATTTTGATGGGCGCTCCCGGAGCGGGTAAAGGTACCCAATCCGCGAGAATTTCTGAAAAGTATCAGATTCCCGCCATTGCGACCGGAGATATTCTTCGCGGGGCAATGAAGGCAGGGACCGAGCTTGGCAAGGCTGCAAAGTCCTACGTCGATGCCGGTCAGTTGGTTCCCGATTCTGTTGTGATTGGGATCATCAAGGAGTATCTTGCAACCGATAACTGCAAGAACGGCTTCATTCTGGACGGCTTCCCCCGTTCCATTCCTCAGGCTGAGGCGCTGGACGAGATGGGTGTTCAGATTGACGTCGTGCTGAGCATCGAGGTTGCAGATGAAAAGATTATTGAACGCATGAGCGGACGCAGAGTTTGCTCCTGCGGTGCATCCTACCACGTGGTGTATATCCCACCCAAGAAGGAGGATGTTTGTGACAAATGCGGCGCAGCACTTTACGTGCGTGCCGATGATGCCGCGGAAACGGTTAAGAACCGCCTGGATACCTTCCACGCGCAGACCGAGCCTCTTAAGGAGTACTATTCCAAGAAAGGCATTCTGGTTACCGTAGAGGGTCAGGAGGAGGTTGCTGACACCACCGCGCTGGTGTTCAAAGCACTGGCGCCCTTCGAGGCACAAGCATGATTCACTTAAAAAATGCGAAACAAATCGCAGCCATGAGGGATGCGGGACGTATTACGGGAGAGGCGCTTCTGGTCGCCCGTGATATGGTTCGCCCCGGGGTCAGCACCTATGAGATCGATCTGGCGATCCGTCGCCACATCGAGAAATGCGGTGCTACCCCGACCTTCCTCGGCTACGGCGGTTTTCCCGCAAGCGCTTGTATCAGCGTAAACGATGAGGTCATCCACGGAATTCCCTCCAAGGAGAGAATTTTGCAGGAGGGTGACGTTGTCAAGATCGACACCGGTGCCACTTATCACGGCTACGTGGGGGATTCGGCAAGAACCCTTCCCGTCGGCAAGGTGAGTGCAACGGCAGAGAAGCTGATCGAGGTCACGCGCTCCAGCTTTTGGGCAGGCGTGAACGCTTTGCAGATCGGAAATCGCTTAGGCGATGTCGGTGCCGCCATTGATGCGGTGGTCCGCGAGAACGGATTCTCCACGGTGCGGCGCTACGTCGGTCACGGAATCGGGACCGATATGCACGAGTCCCCCGACGTTCCGAACTACGGAACCCCCGGCAGAGGCATTCGCCTGTGTGCCGGCATGACGCTTGCCATCGAGCCGATGGTGAACGTGGGTACCTTTGAGGTAACGGAGCTGTCGGACGGATGGACGGTTAAAACGTCAGACGGTCAGCTTTCGGCGCATTATGAAAACACGGTGGCACTCACCGATAACGGCGTACTGATCCTGACTGAAGTGGAAAAAGGCTTTTAAGACACAAACATCACTGAGTAAGGAGGGATTATTCTGGCACAGAAGGATGACGTAATCGAATTTGAAGGCGTGGTCGTTGAGGCACTGCCCAACGCATGCTTCAAGGTGAAGCTCCCCAACGGTCATATCGTGACCGCGCATATCTCGGGTAAGCTTCGTATGAACTATATTCGCATTCTCCCCGGTGACCGCGTAACCATTGAGGTTTCGGTATATGACCTGACCAAGGGACGCATCACCTGGAGAGCAAAATAAGCAGAACCAAAATTTAAGCAAGAAAGGTATGGTAGAGACATGAAGGTGAAACCATCCGTAAAGAAGATTTGCGAGAAATGCAAAATCATCAAGAGAAAAGGCAAAGTTATGGTCATCTGCGAGAACCCCAAGCATAAGCAAAGACAGGGTTAAGCAGAACCCCACAAAAACTAGTAGAGAGGTGAATAAACAGAATGGCTCGTATAGCTGGTGTTGATATTCCAAACAACAAGCGCGTAGAAATCGCCCTTACCTACATTTACGGTATCGGTCGCAAAAGCGCAAATGACATTCTTGCGAAAACCGGAATCAATCCCGACACTCGTGCAAAGGATCTGACCGAGGAAGAGGTTGCAAAGCTTCGTGACGTGATTGAGCAGTTTTATCATGTAGAGGGTGACCTCCGCCGTGATGTTGCAATGAACATCAAGAGAATGGTCGAGATCAACTGCTACCGTGGTATCAGACACAGAAAGGGTCTGCCCGTAAGAGGCCAGAGAACCAAGACCAACGCAAGAACTCGTAAGGGTCCCGCAAAGACCATTGCGAACAAGAAGAAGTAAAGGAGTGGCTTAACAATGGCAAAAGTTGCAGCAAAAAAAGTTGTCAAGAAACGCCGCGAGAGAAAGAACATCGAAAAAGGCGCTGTTCACATTCAAGCAACGTTCAACAACACGATCGTAACGATTTCCGATGCTTCGGGCAATACCATTGCTTGGGCATCTGCCGGTGAACTCGGCTTTAAGGGCTCCAGAAAATCCACTCCGTTTGCAGCACAGTCCGCTTCTGAAACTGCCGCAAAGGCAGCAATGGAGCACGGTCTGAAGACGGTTGAGGTATTTGTAAAGGGACCCGGCGCAGGACGTGAGTCCGCAATCCGCGCACTGGAAACAGTCGGTCTTTCCATCACGATGATCAAAGACGTAACGCCTGTTCCTCACAACGGTTGCAGACCCCCCAAGCGCAGACGCGTTTAATTCTTAGTGGAGGTACAAAGATTATGGCAAGATATACTGGACCTGTTTGCAGACTCTGCCGTAGAGAAGGCACCAAGCTCTTCCTGAAGGGCGACCGTTGCACTTCCGGCAAATGCGCACTGGCCCGCAGAAGCACCGCTCCCGGTCAGCATGGCGCAGCAAACAAGAAAATGAGAGAGTATGGCCTTCAGATGCGTGAAAAGCAGAAGACCAGAAGATACTACGGTATCCTTGAGAGACAGTTTGTAAACTACTACGAGGAGGCTGCCCGCAAGGAAGGCATGACCGGTGAGAACCTGATCTGCATGCTCGAGCGCCGTCTTGACAACGTTGTTTACAGAATGGGCTTCGGTTCTTCTCACAAGGAGGCTCGTCAGCTGGTTCTTCACGGCCACTTTACCCTCAACGGCAAAAAGGTAACCATTCCTTCTCTCCTGATCAAGGCAGGCGACGTTGTTGCTGTTAAGGAAGCAAGCCGCGATTCCGTCAAGTTCAAGACTTTGGCAGAGGCTGCTGCAAACCAGACCGCTCCCAAGTGGCTTGAGGTTAAGGCAGAGGAAATGACCGCTAAGGTTTTGGCTCTTCCCGCAAGAGAGGACGTTGACTTCGATTTCAACGAGCAGCTGGTCGTCGAGTTCTATTCCAAGTAATCCCGCGTGATTTTTTGAGATACGGTAGCGTTACCGTATCGGTTCACCCAATTTTGATTTATTACAGAAGGAGGTTTTATTTGGAATGATTGAGATTGAAAAGCCGAATATCACAACTGTCGATTTGAGCGAAGATGGCGTACACGGTACCTTTATCGTAGAGCCCTTGGAGCGCGGATACGGAATTACCCTCGGTAACTCCCTGCGCAGAGTTCTGCTCAGCTCCTTGCCCGGTGTTGCAGTCACCAGTATCAAAATTGATGGCGTTCTTCATGAGTTTTCCGCGATTCCCGGTGTCACCGAGGACGTGACGGAGATCGTACTGAACGTAAAGGGCATTACCGCAAAATTGCATTGCGCAGGTCCCAAGACCGTCATCATTGACGTCGTAGGCGAGCGCAACGTAACTGCAGGAGATATCAAGCAGGATTCCGACATCGAAATTTTGAACCCTGAGCATCACATCGCTTCGGTTGGCGAGAATGAGAGATTCTATATGGAATTGACCTTTGCCAGCGGCCGCGGATACGTTTCTCAGGAGAAAAATAAGCAGCTGCATACCCAGCTTCTGGGAAATGCGACCTCTGCTCCCATCGGAACGATTTATACCGATTCCATCTACACCCCTGTATATAACGTCAATTATACAGTGGATAACACTCGTGTTGGTAACATCACGGATTACGATAAGCTTACGCTTGAAATTCTGACCAACGGAACCATTTCCGCGAAGGAAGCGATTTCTCTTGGCGCCAAGATTCTCAATGAGCACCTCAACTTGTTTGTGGATTTGTCTGATGAAGCAAGGAAGGCAGAGATTATGGTCGAACGTGAAGAGACCATCAAGGAGAAGGTCCTTGAGATGACCATTGAGGAGCTTGATATGTCTGTACGTAGCTTCAACTGCTTGAAGCGTGCGGGCATTGACACGGTTGAAGATCTGATCAACCGCACCGAGGATGATATGATCAAGGTTCGTAACCTCGGTAAGAAGTCGCTCGAAGAAGTGATCCAAAAGCTTCATTCCTTGGGTCTTGAGCTCAAGAAGGAAGAGGAATAATCCAAGATTTTACCTACGGAATAAAATATTATTCGTAACAGCAGAAGGAGGGAATACAAATGCCCGCAAATAGAAAACTTGGCAGACCTACCGCGCATAGAAACGCTATGCTCCGCGGCATGGTTACCTTACTGCTTGAGAACGGACAGATCGAGACCACGCTCACCAGAGCAAAGGAAGTTCGTTCCATGGCAGAAAAAATGATTACGCTTGGCAAGAAGAATACGCTTGCAAGCCGCCGCGCAGCGCTGGCTTATATCACCAAAGAGGACGTTGTAACCAAGCTGTTCTCGGAGATCGCTCCCACCTATGAGAACCGTCAGGGCGGATACACCCGTATCCTGAAGACCGGTCCTCGCAGAGGTGACGCTGCCGAGATGGCAATCGTTCTTCTCGTAAAGGATGAGGCTCCCGCACCCGTTGTTGAGGAGAAGCCCGCAAAGAAGACGCGCAAAACCACCAAGAAGGCAGCAGAGGCTGCTCCCGTAGAGGAATAATCTACACATAAAAAAGGGAAGGTCAATTTGACCTTCCCTTTTTTTGTTCCTGCTACGTTATGTTTTTTCTTGCTGATTTGAGTAGGAAAAATCTGAAAATATTATTGAGAAAAGGCTTGTTTTTCCATATTTCCTATGGTACAATTAAACCAACGGGAGCCCCTATGCGCCTCCCGAAAATCCTCTGCCAAACAGCCTTTTGTTGGGAGTAAAAAAGGAGACCTATACCATGAAAACACAAAAAATGATTATCGAGCAGGGAATTATCGCAAGACAGCAGGAGGATCTTTTGGGCTATTTCGGTTGGCCCACGGTCTGCAGCGATGAGAACGGCGTGCTGTATGCGGTGGTATCCAGACGCATGGTGCACGTTTGTCCCTTTGGACAATATTGCTTATATCGCAGCACGGACGGAGGTAAAACCTGGTCCGAGCCTCAGGTGGTCGTAGACGATGCATTCGATGACCGTGACGCGGGTATTTGCTATCTGGGTGACGGGAAAATGATCATGAGCTACTTTACGCATGATCTTAACCGCTATGCCGAGGGCGGCATTTACAGCTGGTGGATGCGCTTTATTCCCAAATACGGTACCGAGGAGGCAAAGAAGCGCGCATTGGATGCCATTGCCGCAACGCCGGAGGATCAGAGATACGGCGCAAGCTATATCCGTGTTTCCAAGGATTACGGAAAAACCTGGGGAGAAAAGGTCCATCTTCCCATCTCGGCTCCGCACGGACCGACCAGGCTCAAGGACGGCAGATTGCTTTACGTCGGAACGCCTCACGAGGTGGAGGCATATCAGCGTGCAACAGGCGACACCACCGAGTATACCAACTCCGTCATCGCCATGGTGAGCGAGGACGAGGGCGCTACCTGGAAAAAGCTTGCGGATATCTCGATGCCGCCGGAAACCTGGAACTATCCCGCAGGACATTTCTATATGTGCGAGGCGCACGTCGTAGAGCGTCAGAACGGACATCTGCTGGTTGCCATCCGCAAGGGCGACAACAACGAAACCCTGCGCCGCAGTGAGAAGGAGGTCGTGTATCTGAGCCATTCTCAGAACGGTGGCAAGACCTGGTCGACCGCGGAGCCTCTGACCAATTGCGACGGTCAGGTCGTCATCGGTGCTCCCCCCCACCTTTTTGAAACGGCGGACGGTGCCATCGTGCTGTCCTACAGCCGTCGCGTAGCACCCACGAGTAACCGCGCGATCCTCAGCTATGACGGCGGATATAATTGGGGTGAGGAGATCATCCTTTCCGCCTCCTGGAATCCCGAGTGCGATGATCTCGGCTATCCCGCAACCACTCAGCTTCCGAGCGGTGAGCTTGTGACCGTGTACTATCAGAGATATTTTGACGATGCACGTCCCAGCTTCCTCTATACCAAGTGGAATCCCAAAAAGCAGTAAAGAGCAACGGCGCAATCAATACTCGACACAGGAGAAACATATCAATGGAACTGAACTATCACAAGAGCTTGGATATTTTACATCAAGGCTGTGAGAAGCAACGTGCGTATTTTATCCCTTACCAGAGCGAATTCCTTGCCTCTCGCGGCAACCGCGCGGAGAGCGAGCGCTTTGTCAGTCTGTGCGGTGAGTGGGATTTTCATTACTACACCCACGTGCCCGAAACCGACGCTTTTACGCAGGAGGGTGCTGTGACCGAATGGGAGAAGATGACCGTTCCCATGAGCTGGCAGCTGGCGCTGGATCGCGACTATGACCGTCCGCACTATCACGCCATCAACTATTCCTTTCCGCTCGATCCTCCCCACGTGTCCTATTACAATCCTTGCGCGCTTTACAGACGCGAGGTTGAGGTGACCGAGCCGGATCTGAAGGATTTTCAGATCAATCTGGTGTTCGAGGGCGCGGATTCCTGCTTTTATCTGTTTGTCAACAATCAGTTTGCCGCATACACGCAGGGAAGCCACAGCATGACCGAGGTTGCCATTGACAGATATCTGGTAGCGGGCACGAACGAGATCAAGGTGCTGGTGATCAAATGGTGTGACGGAACCTACCTTGAGGATCAGGATAAGATCCGTCTGTCCGGTATCTTCCGTGAGGTCTATCTGCTCAAGCGCGACCCTGTCCGCATTGAGGATTTCTACGTACGCACGGCATTGAACGACGACCTGAGCGTGGCGACTCTTACGGTTGAGATGGAAATGAACGGTGACGCAAGCGTTCCGTATAAGCTGCTGACGCCCGACGGTCAGACCGTTGCAACGGGCTGTATCGACGTTGAAAACGGACGTGGCGATCTCGCGATCACACTGCAAAGCCCCATGCTTTGGAGCGATGAAACCCCGAATCTGTACGAGCTGTATTTCTTTAGCGGAAACGAGGTCATCCGTCAGGAGATCGGTGTGCGCCGCTTTGAGGTCAAGGGAAAATATCTGTACGTCAATAACAAGCTGGTCAAGGGCAAGGGCATCAACCGCCACGACAGTCACCCCAATCTTGGTGCGGCAACTCCCTTGGAGCACATGATCCGCGATCTTTATATTCTCAAGCAGCATAACTTCAACATGGTGCGCACGAGCCACTATCCCAACGAGCCTCGCTTTATGGAGCTTTGCAATCGCTTGGGCTTCTACGTCTGCGACGAGGCGGACCTGGAAACGCACGGTATGGACTGGGCAAACGGCTCGCATCATCCCACGCTTGCGACCTATCCCGAATGGCGCGAGGCGTTCATGGATCGCGCGATCTGCCTGTTTGAGCGCGACAAGAACTTCTCTTGCGTGCTGATGTGGTCACTTGGCAACGAAACCGCCATTGGTGAAAACCACCGACCCATGGCAGACTACATTCATACGAGAATGCCCGGCAGCATCGTCCACAACGAGCGCTATAACTACTTCAAGTCCATGCTCAAGGCACAGAATCCCCTGGTACGCACTCTTAAGTACGAGGACTTCAAGGAGCTTCTGGACGATTACTACGTCGACGTCGACAGCCGCATGTATATTTCGCCGCAGGAGTGCATCGACGAATATCTGGAAAACCCCGAGGCAGAGCGTCCGCTCTTCCTTTGCGAGTACTGCCACGCGATGGGCAACGGCCCCGGAGATCTGAAGCCCTATTGGGATCTGATCTGGACGCACGACGATTTCTTTGGCGCATGCGTCTGGGAAATGACCGACCACAGCGTGGATATCGGAACGCCCGAGCATCCTAAATTTGTCTATGGCGGTGACCTTGATCCCTTCCTGCACGGTGCAAATTGCTGCATTGACGGTATGGTTTATCCCGATCGCCGCGTGCATACGGGCATGCTGGAGCACAAGCAGCTGCTCCGTCCCGTGATCGCGACTGCCTTCGACGAGAAGCGTCAGGTCATCACGCTGCGCAACCGCAAATACTTTACCGATCTTTCCGACGTTGAGCTCTGCTGGACGATCGAAAGCAACGGCAAGGTCGTGCGCAGAGGCAAGGTAGCCCTCAATACGCAGCCCCAGACCGAGGAGGAGATCGGTCTTTCCCTTGGTGATCTTTCTTCCTTGCGAGGATATTGCTATCTCAACGTATCCTACCGCACCAAGTACGACCTGCCTTGGGCAGAGGCGGGATATGAGGTCGGTATCGAGCAGTTCCCCTTGCAGGCTGCACAGAACGTGACGCTTGCGCCCAAGCGCGAGGGGGAATTCTCGCTGACCAAGTGTGGGCACGATCTTCTGATCCGCGACGGACATACGGTTTACACCGTGAGCGAGGTCGAGGGCACCGTTACCTCGATTCGCGATCACGGCAAGGAGCTTCTGACCACTCCCATCGAATTCAATCTCTGGCGCGCTCCTACCGATAACGACCGTACCCCCGCTTTGGAATGGGTCGAGCAGGGCTATGATCGCCTGATCAGCATGTGCCACGGATGCCAGGTCGTCGAGGAGAACGAGAATTGCATCTCCGTCAAGGTAAGACTCCATATCGGCGCGGTGACAAGACATATGCTGATCCACGCAGACGTCTTCTACACCGTCAACCGCGGCGAGGGAATTACCCTGCGCTACGACGTCAACGTCGATCAGACCTATTATAATCCCGTCACACTCCCGCGTCTGGGTATCCAGTTCCAGATGCCCAAGGGCACCGAGCAGCTCCGCTACTTCGGTATGGGACCGATGGAAACCTATCAGGATAAGTGTCTGGCGGCACGTATGGGACTGTTCGAGAGCCGCGTTGCGGATCATTTCGAGCATTACGTCAAGCCGCAGGAGAACATGGCGCATCTTGGTACCAAGTGGGCAAAGATCTACTCTGTGGCAGGTCACGGACTTCTCATCACGGGTGCAGACAATACGCCCGATTTCAGCTTCAACTGCTCGCACTACACGCCGATGCAGCTGACACAGACCCGGCACGACTACGAGCTTGAGCCCATGGCGGAAACCGTTGTCAACGTGGACTTCAAGCAATGCGGTGTCGGATCGAACTATTGCGGACCGAAGCTTGCGGATGAATATTGCATCTATTCGGGAGATTATCACTACTCCTTCCGTCTGCTTCCCATTTTTGCAAACGACGTCGATCCCTTTGCGGTCAAACCAAGATAATCAGGGTATATCCGAAATCATAACCACCCGTCAAACGGGTGGTATGCACAAGGGGCAAAAGCCCAATACTACCGGCCAGCGGCTCAAGCCGCTGGCTTTTGCTTTGCAAAAGCGTTTTGCCAACGCAGCCTCCCTTCGGAAGGACGGCTTATATAAAATTTCCGACGGGTCGCCGAGGACGTCGACCCCTACGGTCAAAAAAAGGACGTCCCACGTAAAAATCATGAACATCCCTTGTAGGGGACGACCTCCCGGGCGTCCCGTTTGCAAAGATCTCAATCCGTTTATCCGGCGGCATGATCCCCATAACGCTAACCTTCTTGCTCGTTTAATATGGGTATAACCCCATTATTGCCCACCCGCATAGCGGGTGGTTGTCTGTTTCGCACTTCGTGCCCAACTACCTAAAGGCATTAAAACAAAGCCCCCACGGCAAACAAAGCCGTGGGGGTATCCCTTTTTTGGGGAAAAGGGATGGGCGTGCGTGCGATCAGCGTTGCTTTTTGTTGCAATGCTTATCAAACGCGGGGTTGAAGGCGTAAAAGTTCTTGCTGTCCAGCTGCTCCTGCGTGATGCGCAAAGCGTCGCCGAAGCGCTGGTAGTGCACGATCTCACGCTCGCGCAGATAGCGGATGACGTCCTTGACGTCGGGATCGTCGGTCAGACGCAGAATGTTGTCGTAGGTCACGCGTGCCTTTTGCTCGGCAGCCAGGTCCTCGTTCAGATCCGCGATGACGTCGCCCTTGACACCGATATACTTCATGTCAAAGGGCACGGCGGATGCCGCAACGGGATAAACGCCCGTCGTGTGATCCACAAAGTAGTTTGCAAACGGAGATTTCTGAATCTCCTCCTCACTCAGATTGCGCGTGAGCTGATGGATGATGGCGGCTACCATCTCCAGGTGCGCCAGCTCCTCGGTTCCTACGTCGGTGAGAATTCCCGTTACCTTTCCGTAGGGCATGGAATAACGCTGATGCAAATAGCGCATGGATGCGCCAAGCTCACCGTCGGGTCCTCCCAGCTGGGAAATGATGATGGTCGCAAGCTGTGGGTTGGGATTTTTGATCTTGACGGGATACTGTAATTTTCTATCGTAAGTCCACATACTGAATCGTCCTCCTTTTATTCATTGGCTTCAATTTCCCAAGGCCAAGGTCCGTTTACCCAATCCCAAGAGGTCTTGCTGCGGTTGCCGTAGATGCTAAGCGGACCGCACTGCTCTTGATAGGAGGACATCAGCGCGTCCCGCTCGCAGACCAGCTTATGGTAGTAGGCAAGCGCTTCCTGACAGTCGGGATAAGCGTCCAGATAGAGCACGGTTTCCTGAATGGAGAAATCCAGCGCGCGCAACAGAGCAAGGCTGTCACGGCAGGCGTTACAGGGTTTGTGTTTCATCATGGCATTCTTTCTCACAGCAATTTGCCGTGAGTGCGATCGGAGCCACGGTTGGATGTGCCGCAGCCGCAATCGCAAGCCTCCTTTCCCTCACATTTTGCGCCGTAGAAGGGGAGCTTCAATTCGGCAAACAGTGTGCCGTGCGAAAGCGCCTCGGCAGGGCTATAGAGCCCACGGAAGCACTGCATGGGGCAGTAGACGGACGCCAAGGACGGAGCATGGATCTCTTCGGGGCAATGCCGGCAGCCTGCGTCCCCACCGTTGCAGGCAGGAGTGTCGTTTCTGGGGGAAGCGCAGCCGCCGCCCCACGCGTTCTCTCCACCGCAGCCTTCACGTCGTTCTTGCGAATGATGGCAGCTCGGGCGATCCTCTCTGCGCTCCTGCGGACGGTCACAGAGCGAGCAGCTGTTTTGCCACTGATTGCCAAAAGTCACGTCACCGCCCAGCATGCGACGGAGAAAATCATCACCGGCGCGCCGCGAGCAGGGGCGTTTGTTTTTTTCGGAATACATTGGAAAAAGACTCCTTTCGATTGATACTTGTGCCCGGCAGTTGATCTGCGCAGGCTTATTTTCAGTATATGCATTCTGTCGGAAATTGTCTTTTTCTGTAAATATTTAGAACAATAATTATTCTTTTTCTAAAATTAAGGTTAAAAAGCAGGAAAAAGCAGGTTTTCAGAGAAAATAAAGCTCGCAAAAAATCTTGTTGACAATATAAAAAAAGTGTGATATACTATATTGGTAAAAAGACGGTGACGAAGACACTGTGCAAGGGAAGGCTTACAGAGAGCGCGCATTCGGTGCGAGCGCGCAGTCAGTAGCTTGCGACAGCATCACTTCCGAGTCGATATGCTGAACCGAATCAGTAAGCATATCCGTGCGACCGCGTTAAGGTTACGGGCTTTCCTTTACAAGGCCCTTGAGTTGCGCCGCAAGGCGAAAATGAGTGGTACCGCGGAACATTCCGTCTCATGGCATCAGGCTATGGGGCGTTTTTTGTTTTTGCGCACCGAAGCAGTAAATTTATCCGCAAGGATTTTAAGCAGCAGGAGAAAAACTATGGCAAAGGATTACACCTCTACTCTCAATCTGCCCAGCACCGAATTTCCCATGCGTGCGGGTCTTCCTCAGAAGGAGCCCGAAACGCTGAAATACTGGGCATCCATCAATCTTTACGACAAAATGCTGGAGAATGCAAAGGACAAGCCTCTGTACGTTCTGCACGACGGCCCCCCCTTCTCCAACGGAAACATCCACATGGGTCACGCCCTGAATAAGATCCTCAAGGATTTTATCAACAAGAGCAAGTCCATGCAGGGCTATCGCGTTCCGTTTGTTCCCGGCTGGGATAACCACGGAATGCCCATCGAGTCCGCGATCATCAAGAAGAACAAGCTGGACCGCAAGAATATGTCCATCGCCGAGTTCCGCACGGCGTGCCATGCGTTCGCGCAGGATTTCGTGGACATTCAGAAGGATCAGTTCATCCGTCTTGGCGTCACTGCCGATTGGGAGCATCCTTATCTGACCATGAACCGCTCCTTTGAGGCACGCGAGGTCAAGGTGTTCGGCGAGATGTACAAGAAGGGCTATATCTACAAGGGACTCAAGCCCGTTTATTGGTGTCCGCAGGATGAAACCGCGCTTGCCGAGGCAGAGATCGAGTATCAGACCGACAAGTGCACCTCCATCTACGTCAAATTCCGTGTCGCGGACGATCAGGGTAAGCTTGCGGGTATCTGCGATATCAGCAACACCTATTTCATCATCTGGACGACCACGACCTGGACGCTTCCCGGTAACCAGGCGATCTCTCTCAACCCCGTGGAGAGCTACGTGATCCTGCGCGCTGCGAACGGCGAGTGCTACATCGTTGCCGAGGCGCTGGCAAGCAAGACCATGCTCGCGGGCGGCATCGACGAATACGAGGTGCTTGCCAGAATGCAGGGTAAGGACTTTGAGTATATGACCGCGCAGCATCCCTTCCTGGACCGCACGAGTCTTTTGACGGTTGCGGATTACGTTACCATGGATAGCGGTACGGGCTGCGTGCACACCGCGGGCGGCTTTGGTGCGGACGATAATATCACCTGCCGTCGCTACGGACTTCCTCCCCTCGTTCCCGTGGACGACAGAGGATATCAGACCGAGGAGGCGGGCAAGTTCGCGGGCCTTCGCTACGATCAGTCCAACGACGCGATCCTTACGGACATGAAGGAGAGCGGCGCGCTCTTTGCATCCGAGGAAATGGAGCACGAGTATCCGCACTGCTGGAGATGTAAGAATCCCATCATCTTCCGCGCAACCCCTCAGTGGTTCTGCTCGGTGGATGCCTTCAAGGACGATGCCGTCAAGGCTTGCCAGAACGTGACCTGGCTGCCCGAATGGGGTGGCGAGCGCATTCAGAGCATGGTGCGTGAGCGCGCGGACTGGTGTATCTCCCGTCAGCGTCATTGGGGCTTGCCCATTCCCGTATTCTACTGCGAGGATTGCAAGAAGCCCGTTTGCAACGAGGCGACCATTGCCCGCGTATCCGAGCTCTTTGCGGAGAACGGCTCTAACATCTGGTACGACAAGGAGGCCTCCGAGCTTCTGCCCGAGGGCTTTGTCTGCCCGCACTGCGGCGGCAAGCACTTTACCAAGGAAACCGACACGCTTGACGGTTGGTTCGATTCGGGATCTACGCACTTTGACGTGCTGGACGGTGAGGAGAGCGGACAGTGGCCCGCAGACCTCTATCTGGAGGGCGCGGATCAATACCGCGGCTGGTTCCAATCCTCGCTTCTGACCGCGGTCGGTGCGAAGGGTGAGGCACAGGCGCCCTACAAGACCGTCCTGACGCACGGCTGGGTGGTTGACGGAGAAGGAAAGGCAATGCACAAGTCCATCGGCAACGTCATTTCTCCCTCCGACGTCGTTCCCAAGTACGGAGCAGACCTTGTCCGTCTGTGGGTGGCGTCCTCGGATTACCGCGTGGACGTACGCGTATCCGATCCCATCTTCAAGCAGCTCTCGGACGCTTACCGTAAGATCCGTAACACCGTTCGTATCCTGATCGCAAACCTCAACGATTTCAACCCCGACACCGATATGGTGCCCCTGGATGAGCTCTACGAGATCGATCGCTGGATCCTCGGCTCGACCAATGCGCTGACAAAACAGGTCAGAGATGCTTACAACAGCTACGAGTTCCACCTGATCTCCCACGGCGTGGTCAACTTCTGCACCACCGAGCTTTCCAAGCTCTATATTGATATCACCAAGGACCGCGTTTACACCGAGCGTGCCGACAGTCCCGCACGCAGAAGCGCGCAGACCGCGATGTATCTGGTCCTCTCCTCGCTCGTGCGCTTGCTCGCACCCGTGATCGCGTTTACCGCGGAGGAGATGTGGCAGGCGATCCCGCACGCTAAGGGCGACAACGTCGAAAGCGTATTCCTCAATCCCATGCCCGAGTGCGACGAGAAGCTCGCGTTTGAAGAAATTGTGGAGAAGTGGAACCGTCTGTTCGCAATGCGCGACGACGTGATGAAGGCGCTTGAGATCGCACGTGCCGAAAAGAAGGTTGGAAAATCTCTTGAGGCAAAGATCACGGTCTACACCAAGGACAGCTCTCTGTATACCTTCCTTCAGGACTTCGGCAAGGAGCTCAACACGGTATTCATCGTGTCGGGCGTTACCCTCTCCATGGAGGACGCGCCCGAGGGTGCGTATACCGAGGGTGAGGTCGGCGTTCTGGTAGAGGGTGCCGACGGCTGCAAGTGCGAGCGCTGCTGGAGCTACTCGACCGAAGGCGTATCCGACGGCGAGGGCGGCTTCCTCTGCGAGCGCTGTAAGAATATTCTCAGTCTTTGATCATCGGCAGGGGAGGGAAGTATCCCTCCCCCTTGCCATCGAAAGAAAGGAACGATATGATTCTGTTTTTTTCCATTCTGGCAGGCTCTGTCTTGTTGGATCAGCTTTCCAAATGGCTTGCCGTGGTCTTTTTGCAGGCACAGCCCTCTGTCCCTCTGTGGCGCGAGGTCCTGCATCTGACCTTCCACACCAATAAGGGCGCGGCATGGGGCATTCTTGCCGATAACCGCTGGGTGTTTATGGTGTTCTCCACGGTCGCGATCGTGGGAATTCTGTACTACGTATTGCGTTACCGCCCGAAAAATCCCATGCTCCTCGTATCTCTTTCCATGATCGCGGGCGGCGGCATCGGCAATATGATCGACCGCATTTTCCTTGGCTACGTGATCGATTTTATCGACTTTACGCTGATCGATTTCCCGATCTTCAATATCGCCGATTCCTTCGTTTGCGTTGGTGCGGGCATGATGATGCTGTATCTTGTGCTGGATATTGTCAGGGAGTATAAAAAGGAGCGCGCCGAAAAGGCGGTCCGGGATCGGGAGTCGGGAGATGTGTAGGGATTATCCGGAGAACGTACAGAACGAGGTGTTGTCCTTCTCTGCCGACGAAGGGCAGGCAGGCACACGGCTTGACGCGTTCGTGTCCGATATGACGGAGCTGACACGCTCCGCTTGCGCCCGTCTGATCGAGGGCGGCTTTGTGACGGTGTGCGGAAAGCCCGCTGCCAAGAATTACCGTCTGCGCGCAGGGGATACGGTTGAGGTAACGCTTCCCGAGGCAGAGGTGAGTGAGGCGATCCCGCAGAACATCCCGTTGGATATCGTTTACGAGGACGACGATCTGATCGTGGTCAATAAGCCCGTCGGTATGGTGGTGCATCCCGCGGCGGGAAATCCCGACGGCACGCTGGTCAACGCATTGCTCTATCATTGCGGCTCCTCGCTTTCGGGAGTAGGCGGTGTCATTCGCCCCGGAATCGTGCACCGTATTGATAAGGATACCTCAGGCCTTTTGGTGGTGGCAAAGCACGACGAGGCACATCTGTTCCTCTCCGAGCAGCTAAAGGGGCATCGTATACAGCGGATCTACTACGCCGTAGCGATTGGAAATCTGCGCGAGGATTCCGGGACGGTTGACGCGCCCATCGGACGCCATCCGACCGATCGCAAGCGCATGGCGGTCATCCGCGACGCGTCGCATAGTGCCAAGGAAGCGGTGACGCATTGGCGCGTGCTGGCAAGGGGAGAGGCGAACGGCTCGTCCTTTACGCTCATAGAGTGCAGGCTGGAAACGGGACGCACGCACCAGATCCGCGTGCATCTTGCATCCATCGGTCATCCCCTTCTGGGGGACCCCGTTTACGGAGGGAACGGTACGCGCTTTGAGGCAACGCACAAAGCCTTGATCACGGGGCAGTGCCTGCATGCGGGAACGCTTTCCTTCGTGCATCCGTCAAGCCGCGAAACGGTTGAATTCCACAGCCCGATGCCAAAGGACATGGCGCGCGTGACGGAGCTTTTGTTTGAGAACCTTCAGAAATAAAAAAAACACGGTGCGCTCTGCATACAGAGCGCACCGTATCTTTTTGTATTCGACTGTTAGGGCTGAAGCGTTCCTGCGGGCAGGCCGCTTTCGAACTCCTCGGGATTGATTCCAAAATATTCGTAGATCATCGCCTCGATCTCCGCGTCGGTCAGTCCCGAAAACGCGGTGTTCAGAATGATCTCGCCCAAAAGGAGCAAGGCGAACAAAAGGAGTGCGACGATCGCAAGGATCAGACCGGCAAGTGCCATTCCGCGCATCCGAAAGCCCTTTTTGGCAGACAGAATGGAGAATGCGATGGCAACGGCGCCGAAGACGGGGGTGATGTAATAAAAGCAACAAAGAACGGTAACCGTCAGGATCGCGAGAATGCCCGACACCAGCGCGACGATGGCGTAGACCCTTGCGCGGTCATTGACCTTTTCCGTTTGTACTTCGGATTGATAATTCTGATTTTGATCCATAAGAATACTCCTTTCCGGGACTGTACCTTCATTATATCATATTTTTCTTCCAATAGAAGATGTGATTGAAAAAATTTGCAATTTTTTTCATTTTGTGCTACAATAAAAGGGAAGATACCAAGGGAAAGGGGGAGTAGCATGAAGCCGTCATCCAAAAAGCAGTTTTTACTCGTTCACGCGATCCTTCTTTCAGCACTCCTTCTGTTTTGGATCGGTACGCCCCTGATCCGTCGGCTTTTTCCGTCTGTGGACGGCTGTTTTCTGCACCGCTATCTGTTTTTGTATTGCCCGATGTGCGGCGGTACCCGTGCACTGGAGGCACTCTTGCATCTGCAGATCCTACGGGCGATCGAGCTGAACGCGTACGTGGTGCTTTTGGCGGCGGTATTCCTTGGCATGGATGCGGTCGCTCTGGTTCGCTTGTTGCGCGGAAAGGAGCATATCTATCGCTTCTCACGCTGGATCTGGATTGCCCTGGGCGTGGCTCTGGTGCTCTTTTTTGTCCTGCGCAATTACCTGATGATCCGATTCGGCTATGACGGCATCGGGGATTTTTCCGACTTTTGGGGCAGGACGTAGGCAACGTAACGAAATAGAATGAACACAAACGGCACACGGTGGCTTTTTTGAAGCTGCCGTGTGCTTTTTTCATTTTTGGATATACTACTATCAAATTTCAATCCAAACGGAGGGACGTATGAAGGTTTTACACGTCATCAGCGATGAAAATATCGGAGGTGCGGGGGTGCTTTTGACAACGCTTTTACGCAATCTGGACCGTGCGCGCGTCGAGAGCGTGGTGGCACTCCCGAAAAACAGCCTTTTGCGGGGGCGGATTGAAGCGCTGCGCATCCCCGTGCGTCCGCTGACACACCCATGCTCCCGACTTTCCCCCTCCTCCATGCGTGAGCTTGTGCAGGTCGTGCGTGAGGAGAGCGTTGATCTTGTGCATACCAATGCATCTCTTGCGGGACGCGCCGCAGGAAGGCTTTGCGGTGTTCCCGTTATTCACACACGCCACTGCTGCTATCCCGTCACGGGAGCGTTGCGCCTGCCGATTCTTTCCTTGATGGGGAGGACCTGCAACCGTCTTTTGTCCGATCACTCGATCGCGACCGCCGAGGCGGCTGCGGACAATTTGCGCGCGCTCGGGATCCCTGCGGATCGGATCACCTGCATCATCAACGGATCGGACCCGGTGCGTCAGGTGGAGGAATGGGAGCTTGACAGGGCAAGGGCACGTTACGGGCTTTCCGATACGGATTTTGTCGTAGGCATCTGCGCGAGGCTGACACCCTGCAAGGGGCACGGTACCTTTTTGCGGGCGGCACGGAAGGTGCTCCTGCGCGTCAAATCTCCCACCGTCAAATTCTTGATCGTGGGGACGGGAGAGCTGATGGAGGAGCTGTTGGAGGAGTGCGACAGACTCGGAATCGCAGACGCGGTTCGGTTTACGGGCTTTGTGGAGGATATGGCACCGATCTATCGACTGCTGCGCATCAACGTCAATTGCTCCTGCGGCACTGAGACCTCTTGCCTTGCGATCTCGGAGGGGATGAGCGCGTCGCTCCCAAGCATCGCAAGCAATTACGGAGGAAATCCCGCAATGCTGGGGGCTGTGCGGGGAGAGAGCGTCACAAGGGTGGGATTTTTATTTCCCGTGGGAGATGCAGACGCGCTGGCGGATGACATTTGCCGCATCATTTTGCATCCCGAATTGGAGATGCGTCTGCGCCACGCGGCGTTGGAGCGCTACCAAACGCACTACACCGCCGCACAGATGAGCGAGCATCTGGCGGCGGTGTATGAATCGGTGTATCGAAATCGAAGATAAGCGTCGGATCAGTCCGCGATCAGGGCATCCAGGGTTTTGCTGTAACGGGCGATGGATGCCTTTGCGCATGCCTCGTTCTCGGACGCAAGCAGATAATAGAATTTGATCTTGGGCTCGGTGCCGGAGGGACGCGCGACGATGACGTCACCGTTTTCCAGGCGGTAGGAAAGCACGTTGGATTTGACAAGCCCCGTGCTGCGGACAGCTTCTCCCTCCGTGACAGTCTGGAGCAGGTAATCCGCGACACAGACTACCTTGACACCGCCAAACTCGGCAGGAGGATTTTCGCGCAGGGAGGTCATCAGTGCAGCCATTCGCGCACCTCCCTCAAGGCCCTCCATGTAGATCTCCGCGTTTTCCTCGTAGCAGTAGCCGTATCTCTCCCAGATGGAGGACAGCGCGTCACAGAGCGTCATTCCCTTTGCGCGGTAGTAGGCGGTCATCTCGCAGATGAGCATGGAGGTGACCACGGCGTCCTTATCACGCGCGTGCGTGCCCTTGAGATAGCCGTAGCTCTCCTCAAAGCCAAAGAGGAAGGAGCCGTCGCCGGTCTTTTCGTAGTTCTTGATGACCTCACCAATGAACTTGAAGCCGGTGAGCACGTTGTGCATCTTGACGCCGTTTTTCTCACAGATCTTGGTGGTAAGCTCGCTGGATACGATGCTCTTGACGGCGTAAGGGTTTGGGGGCATGGTATTCGTCTGCTTGTAAGCCGTGATGATATAATCGAGCAGGAGCGCTCCCATCTGGTTGCCCGTGATGGTGGTAAAGGTTCCGTCCTTGGTTCTTGCCATCACGCCCACGCGGTCGGCGTCGGGGTCGGTCGCGATGATCAGATCGGAGCCGACACGGTCAGCGATCTCAATTCCGAGCGTAAATGCCTCGGGATATTCGGGATTGGGCTTTTTGACCGTGGGGAAGTTGCCGTCAATGCGCATCTGCTCCTCTACGGTATAAAGATGCTTAAGACCGATACGGCGCATGACCTCGGGTACTAAGCGGTATCCCGTTCCGTGCAGTGGGGTGTAGACGATGCGAAGATCGTCTGCCACAGCGGCGACCGCCTGCGGATTGACCGCCTGCGCTCTCACCGCGTTCAGATATTTTTCATCCAACTCAGCCCCTACCATCTCGATCAAGCCCTCTTTGAGCGCTTCGTCAAAATCGGTCAGGCGAACGTCGGAGAAAATATCCGAGCGATCGATCTGCTCGCAAACGGCGTCGGCATGCTCGGGGGGAAGCTGTGCGCCGTCCTCCCAGTAGACCTTATATCCGTTGTACTCCTTGGGATTGTGGGAAGCCGTTACGTTGATGCCCGCAACGCATTTCAGCTCGCGCAGGGCAAAGGAAAGCTCGGGTGTGGGACGCAGGGCGTCAAAGAGATAGACCTTGATGCCGTTTGCGGCAAGCACGCGTGCCGAAGTCTTGGCAAAGAGCTCTCCCTGATTGCGGCAGTCGTAAGCGATGACAACGCCGTCCTTCTGCCGTCCCTCCGCGACGATGAGGGATGCAAGGCCTTGCGTGGCGTGTGCGACGGTGTGTCGGTTCATGGCGTTCATGCCGACCTTCATCGTACCGCGCAGTCCTGCCGTTCCAAAGGAAAGTCCCTTGGTAAAGCGGAATTCGATCTCCTTGTCATCCTGCTCGATTGCGCGAAGCTCCGCCTTTTCCTCCTCGGAAAGAGCATTGGAATTTAACCACTTCTGATAGTTTTGCAGATAGCTGCTCATAGTCAAAAATCCTCCGTTTTGTAGGTTTGGGATGTATGTGGGATGCGTTACTGTGCCAGGAATTCCTTCAGAGCCGTTGCCAGCTGATCGGGGCAAGAGGTCTGCTTGGGACCGCAGTGAATGCCCGAAAGACGCTTGATGGCTTCCTCGGGCGTCATGCCGCGCACAAGCGCCGCGACACCCTGGGTGTTTCCGGAGCATCCTCCGTTGTATTGGACGCGCGTGATGATGCCGTCCTCAATTTCCACGTCAATGGAGCGTGAGCATACGCCCTTGGTTTGGTAAGTAAAGCGAGACATATTCTATATCCTTTCGTTTTGATATTCTGATTTTGGATGGCGTTATTCCCGATCGCCGTGCGGCAGATGGAGATACAGACCGATGGGGTAGGCGTGCGGAAGCTCCATCGAAAGATAGAGCAAAAAGGCGTACAGACGCACGCTGTCGGTAAGGACTGTCAGTCGGATCGAAGGACCGATCTCCTCCCGGTGCGCAAAAAACGAGTCGACACGGGTGACCTCAATGCCGTACAGCTTTGCGACCAGCATCAGCTCTGAAAGCCCGGGCTCGCTCCTTTGCGGGATGCAAAAGGAGAAATACAGCGATTTTTGCTGTGGATCCAGCGTGGGTGTCAGACTGCGGCGCAGCAGCGCGAAGCGTGAGGTGCGGCCGGCGTCCGTGCTGGAAATGTCGCAAGTAGCGGCAATTTTCAGATCATACTGCTCGATCAGCCTAAAAAAGGTGGAGAGCACCCCCTCGGTCGTGTTTTCCAAGGGAAGGATGCAAAATTCGCACAGACCGTTGTAGACGTCCTCGCAAGCCGACACAAAGCTGTGCGCGTAGGAAAGACGGGGGAGGGGCAACAGCTTTGCGAATTTCAGGTATGCGGAATCCGCATAGCTGCTTCGCTGATAGGCGATGCGGTTGTATGCGTTGGAGGAGGGCGTTTCGGTATCGGAAAAGAACAGGGAGGCGGAAAACGGCCTTTTTTTCGCAAGCCTGCGGTACAGATCCATACATAGCCACGCCTTTTGCCAGGTGCTGTGCAGCTCCCTTGCGCTCCTGACGGCGGGCAGGTTTTGATCCAGCACCGACAAGGGCGCGTTTGTCAGGGCGAGCGGTGTGTGATCGGGGAGGATCTCCGAGAAAGGCGCGCCGTCCTCCAGCGTCTGCGCGATCTCGTGCGCCAATTCGCTCAGGTGCGAGAGCTCCTGCTCACAAACCGCGTCAAAACGCGAGGCGGTTGAGAGCAGATTGGAGTTGATGATCTCCTCTGGAGAATAGGTAACGAACTCTGTCATGGGGGATTATACCAGCAATTCCAGAAGCGCGTAGCCCTGTCCGAGGAATTCGCTCAGCTCCTCCGCGCTCAGCTTTCTCTGCGAAAGGAGTGCCAGGCGATACAGATAGGAGGCAACGGTTTTTTGTCTGTCAGCCTCCAGGGAGGAGAGCTTGGAGATCAGAGGCGAGGCGGTATTGAGCGTCAGCGTCAGATCCTCCGGCATCTCCATGCCCACGGGCATACCGCCGGCGGCATACAGACGCATCATTTCCTCCAGGCGTCTTGAGTCCTCGGAAACGGTCAGGAGCGCGGGAACGGAGGTGTCCTTGAGGGAAGAAAACGCTACCTTCAGGTCATCCTTTCCGGATACTGCTCGGAAGAGAGAGATCAGCGCTTCGTCCTCTTTTGCCGCTCCGTCCTGCTTGAGGACGTCGGCAACGTCGGCGTCAATGCGGATATATTTGACAGTGCTGTCGTAGCTTTCCAGCATGGAAAGGAACTGCACGTCAAGTGCTCTGTCAAAGAGGGCGACACGGATACCTTGCGCCTCGAACATCGAGATATACTGCGACTGTGCCGCCTTGTCCGAAGCATAGTAGACCGTGCCGGGGTGGGTATCCTTCGCGCCCTCCAGATAGTCGGGAACGGTCAGGAAGCTTCCGTCGGTCAGGGGGAGCAGGAGCGCATCCCTTACGCGGTCGTAGAACTTGCGGTCGCGCATGCAGGCGTATTCAACGAAGGTGCGGATATCCCCCCAGACCTTCTCGTAATCCTCGCGTGCCAGATTGCAAAGGCTTGTCAGCTTGTCGGCAACCTTTTTGACGATGTGGGCAGAAACCTTGGAAACGTAGGTGTTGTTCTGCAGATAGCTGCGCGAAACGTTGAGCGGCAGCTCAGGGCAGTCAAGGATGCCCTTGAGCATCAAAAGGTACTCGGGAATGACCTCCTTGATGTTGTCCGCCACAAAGACCTGATTGTAATAGAGCTTGACCTGCCCCTCGATGGATTCGTACTCGTTTCCGATCTTTGGGAAGTAGAGAATGCCGCGGAAGTTCAGGGGATAGTCCGCGTTGACGTGGATCCAGAACAGCGGCTCGCGGAAGTCGTGAAAGACCTTGCGGTAAAATTCCTTGTATTCCTCGGGCGTGCAGTCCGACGGATTTTTGAGCCAGAGAGGCGTTGTATCGTTGATGGGCGCGGGCGGCTCCTCGGTGGGAGCGTCCCCCTCGCATGCAAAGTAGATCTCCACGGGCATAAAGGCACAGTACTGCTCGAGGATGCCCTCGATCTTGGATTTTTCCAGATAAGCCGATTCCTCATCGCTGATATGCATGATGACGGTGGTACCGCGCGCGCTTCTGTCGCAAAGCTCCGTGGTATAGGTGCCGTCCGCATTGCACTCCCAATGGACGGCGTCGGCGTCGGTATAGGATTTTGTAATGACCTCGACGCGGTCGCTGACCATAAAGGAGGAATAAAAGCCCAGTCCGAAGTGACCGATGATGCCGTTTTTCTGGTTGTCGTTTTCGTATTTTTCCACGAATTCCAAAGCACCCGAGAGCGCGATCTGACAAAGATATCTGTCCAACTCCTCTCGCGTCATACCGATGCCGTTATCGGATACGGTCAGGGTTTTTGCATCCTTGTCCAGAATGACGTCGATGCGGTAAGGCGTATCGTCCGCCTCGTACTGTCCGAGAGATGCAAGACGGCGGAGCTTCGTGATGGCGTCCGACGCGTTGGAAACGATCTCGCGAAGGAAGATATCCTTCTCGGAATAAAGCCATTTTTTGATCACGGGGAAGATGTGTTGGGTCTGTACCGAGATCTCCCCTTGTTGGAATTGGGTACTCATATAGTGTATACTCCTTTTGGTGAAATGATGCCGTTATGCGTTGGCATCGGTGGAATTCTTTTCATGTTCGGTTGGAGCGTATTGCTCCAGCACGGTTTCCGCATCCTCTGAAAAGAGCTGGCTTCTGTGTGCCAGCGCGTAGGCGCGGAGCTGTTGCTTCTCCTCCGGAGAAAGACTTTCCTTTGCCATTCCGTGGCGGCGGGGAGCGGGCTGCGTTGCTTCCTGCTGAGCAGGCGCGTCACTGCCGGCAAGCTCGTCGGGATGCTCGCTCGAATAATATCTGGTTTCCACGGGGAGCCCCTTCTTGCGCAGACGGTTATCGAGATAAGCGCTGCCAAGCTCAAGGACGGTCGCAAAGATCGGAACGCCCAGAAGCATTCCGACAAAGCCCCAAAGGCTGCCCATGACGGTGATCGCCACGATGACGCAAAGCGAGCTGACGCCCGTGTGCTCTCCTAAGATCTTGGGTGCGATGATATTGCCGTCGATCTGCTGAATGACAAGGATCGCAAGAATGAACGGAATGATCTTGGGCGGATCGGTCAGCACAATGATGACCGATGCGGGGAGCACGCCGATAAAGGGACCTACGACGGGGATGATATCGGTGATCGCCACAATGGCGGCAATCAGGATCGCATAAGGAACGTTGAAGATCGAGATGATGATATAGGTCAGGACGCCGATGATGGCGGAGTCGATCAGCTTGCCCTTGAAAAAGCTTCCGAAGGAGCGGTCCGCCGTCGTGCAGATCTTGGTGAGTGCCGCGTTGACACCGTCACTCAAAAACGCGCGGCGCGCGCGCATGATCTGCGCGTAGCGCTTTTCCTTGCTGGCAAGCAGGTAGAGCGAAATAAAGAGTCCGAACAGCACGTCTGCCGCGATCAGGAAGAGATTGCTTGCAACGTCGAAGATCGAGCCGATCATGTCGGGGGACAGCAGATCCAGAATCTGAAGCTCCTCCAGCCGGAAAAATTTGAGAATGCTTTCCGTGATGCTTTCCGTATTGCCCCTCTGGAGCATGGGAATCAACCCCTCGCCAAGGTCGTTCTTGGGAAGACGGGCGTTGAGCCAGTGTGCCGCCTGATTCCACTCGTCAACCGCGTTGGCAAGATAGGAGTCCAGATTTTCCAAAAATCCGCGTACGCTGTCGATCAATTGCGGCAAAATGAGAAGCAGAAGAACTGCTACGATCGAGAACAGCGTCAGATACGTCAGTGTCAGCGCGACGGTGCGGCGCAGCGGATGCGACTTGATCCCGGCAAGCATCCTCCGCTCGTAAAAGCGAAAGAAGGGATTGCAAAGATAGGCCAGGGCAAGGCCGATGATCACCGGGCGGAACACCACGAACACCGAGCCGAGCCAAAGATTGATCCTGTCAAGATTGGCGGACCAGACGATCAGAAAAAAGGCGAGCGCATACAGGAGCGTGCCGATGAGGAAGGCTTTTTTGTGTTGCTTGATAAACTGCATTCCGTGCTCTCCTTTCTTATTCGTTGGGGTCGGCATCGGCAGTGTCCTTTGCGTCTGCCTGTGTGCCGTCGAGCTCCCAATCCATGCGCGCGTCGCCGGCTTGCTTTGCAAGGCTCAATGCTTCTTGCACCGCATTGAAAGCCAATGCGTCCTCGTTGGGCTCCGTGAACAGATGCAAGCGGAGTCCCAATCGGTACAGCATGCAGGAGCATTCCAGACCAAAGCCGATGTGCGCGTCGGGATCCCGCTCCAGCAGGCTCTTGGCGTGGAGGTATTTCTTTTCCAGACGGGCTTCGATCGGGTTCGTTTTCTTGTTGGTCGGTTCGCTTGCCTGATTGAACATCGAATCCGAGGCGTAGTAGTTTCCAAGACCGGAGGGAAGTCCCTTTCGCTGCAGGCGGTCAATGATGGAGAGCTCCAGAATTTCAAGCACCGTCGCAAAGATCGGAACACCGAGAATCATACCCGCAAAGCCCCAAAGGCCTCCCATGACCGAAACGGCAATGATGACCGACAGGGGGCTTACCTTGGTATTATCGCCCAGAATTTTGGGAGAAATAATATTGCCGTCGATCTGCTGGATGATGACGATCAGCAGAACGAATACGAGCACCTTGTCGGGGCGGGTGGTAAAGATGATGACTGCCGAGGGGATCGCGCCGACAAAGGGACCTACGACGGGGATGATATTGGCGATGCCGATGATGGTGGATACCAGGATCGCATAGGGAATTCCAAAGATGCTCAGGGCGATGTAGGTCAGGATCCCGACAAGCAGGGCATCCAGAAGCTTTCCGTTGAGGAATCCCTCAAAGGAACGCGAGAAGGCATCGATCAGACGGGAAAGGAACGCGTTTGTCTTGTCGCCGAACATCGCGCGGCGGAATTTCATGATCTGCGCGCTTCTTTTTTCCTTGGAGCTGAGCAGATAGATAGAAACGAAAAGACCTAAAATGACGTCGGTAATGACCGAGAAGGTCTGGGAAATGGCACCGAAGATCTGTGTGAGGTCGATGCGCTTCAAAAGTGCGAGGATGCCCCCGTCGCCCGTGCCGAAGAAGTTGTCCAGCACCTGGCGCAGGCTCTCTCCGCTGATGGGGGAGAAAAGGGGCTCATTGACGTATGCGGCGGTGAGATCGTTGAGCATCCGCAGAAAATCGTTGACCTGTGCAACGGTTGAGGAAAGGTAGCTCTCATAGTTTTGTACGAAGGAGGAAATGCTCTGGATCAGCTGAGGGAAGATCAGGAGCACCAGAAGTCCTGCGATGACAAGCAGGGTAAGATACGCGCAAGTCAGGGAGAGGGCGCGTCTTGCTCCCTGCGGACGCACGCGGATAAAGAGTCTGCGCTCAAACAGTCGGAAGATCGGGTTGCACATGCTTGAAATGATCAGACCGATGATAATGGGACGGAAGATCCGCACAAGGCTGAAAAACCAACCCGCAAGGCTTCCGATGCTTGCGATGAGCAAAATGGCAAGCAGAGCCAAAGCATAAAGAATTGCGACAAGGGTCAGCTGCTTTTTCTGATTGTTGTATTCCTCTTGCATGGTTTCGTCCTCTCTGTTTCTCTCGGCTGCTTCGAAAACGGACATAGTTACGCCATTATATTAAAGCATGCTATTTTATATTATTTTATACTTTTTTTTCGCGTTCGTCAATAGATTTCCGCGTATTTTTCATTTCTTTGCGAATATTTCTTGCAAAGCGGAGGAAAGTGTGCTAAAATAATGTGGGAAAGCAGGTGGGCTTGACGTTTTTTGTCAGCTCGCGGGAATGGAGGAGCAACGATGAGATGTGAGCGCGCGAACGCAAAGATCAATCTGTACCTGGACGTCGTTTCGCGACGGGAAAACGGCTATCACAATTTGGTGAGCCTGATGCAAACGGTGTCGCTATGCGATCTCGTGACGCTGGATTTCCATCCCGGAAGCCATACCTCCATCCGCTTGGAGGCGTCCGGAAACGCCGATATGCCCACCGATTGCCGCAACCTTGCGTGGCGTGCCGCCGAGCGGTTTCTGGAGGCATCGGGGCGCAGGGGAGAGGTCTTTATCTCCATTGAAAAGCATATCCCCATGGCGGCGGGGCTTGCCGGCGGAAGTGCGGACGCGGCGGCGGTGCTGCGCGGCTTGAATGCGCTTTGCGGCTCTCCGCTTTCGGTCGGGGAGCTTTGCGCGATCGGAGAACGCCTCGGGGCGGACGTGCCGTTCTGCACCGTCGGTGGATGCGCGTTGGTCACGGGAATTGGAGAGTGCCTGGAGGAGATGCCCTCCATGCCGGCAGTTCCTATGGTCGTAGCCTGCATGGGCGAGGGAGTGTCCACGCCTGCGGCATACGGAAAATTGGATGCGCTCCACGGTTTTTTTGCAACACCGACGCCGAAGGATCCGCGCGTCGACCGTTTGTGTGCCGCATTGCGGCAGGGAAGTATTTCCGAGGCATTGGAGGATTTCTACAACCGCTTTGAGGAGGTCGTTCCCTTGGAGCAGCCCTGCGTCGATCCCATCAAGCGGACGATGTGCGGTTGCGGTGCAAAAAAAGCCATGATGAGCGGAAGCGGCCCCTCGGTGTTCGGTGTGTTTTCCACGCAGGAGGACGCGATACGTGCCGTTGATGCGCTTCGGGCAATGGGTGCTGCGGCATTCGTATGCACGCCACGTCCGAAATTTGTAAGAACATCATGATTTTTCGTGTGGTTCATACGCTGTTCACACACGCCTGCTATACTGTTTGAGTCAGAATGTATGCCGAAAGGATGAGAGATATTTTGAAAGAAAAGCAACCGAGAAATTCCTGTGCCATTAAGACCTCCATCGGGGGGCAGGCACTGATGGAAGGAATTATGATGCGCGGACCGCAAAAGACCTATATGGCGGTGCGCAATCCGCAGGGGGAGATCGTGATCGAGGAGGTCGCGACCTCAGGCAAAAAGCGTGCCAAGATCTGGACGCTTCCCGTCATTCGCGGCGTGTTCGGGTTCGTCGACTCGATGACGCTTGGATACAAATCCCTGATGCGCTCCGCGGAGATCGCGGGCCTTGAGGATATGGTCGAGGAAAAGCCGAAGAAAAAGAAGGAAGCCGACGCGCAGGAGAATCCTGCGGAGGCAACCGAGGACGCACCCGCCGCTACCGAGGAAACGCAGGACGCGGATGCAAAAGCCGAGGGCGAGGAGGAGAAAAAGCTCCCCGCATGGGTGATGACGCTTCTGATGGCGGTATCGGTCGTGATCGCCGTGGCGATCTCGTTGGGACTCTTTTTCTACGCGCCCACAAAGCTGTACGAGCTTCTGGCGGGATGGATTCCCGCGCTCAAGGGCTCCAATCCCGTGCTGGCGTCCCTTTGGAAGTCGGTTTTTGAGGGCGTCTTCAAGATCGTGTTGCTGGTCGCTTATATGGGAGCGATCTCCCTGATGAAGGACATCAGACGCACCTTTATGTACCACGGCGCCGAGCACAAGACTATCTTCTGCTACGAGGCGGGACTTCCGCTTACGGTGGAGAACGTACGGACGCAGCGGCGCTTCCATCCCAGATGCGGTACCTCGTTCTTGATCCTGATGCTGCTGGTCAGCATTTTTATCTCGTTCTTTATCGACCCCGTTACCATGCTGCTCTTTGACGGGCTGGTGTTGCCTCCCGTGTTGCGCACCGTGCTGCGCTTAGCACTCTTTCCCTTGGTTATGGGAATCGGGTACGAGCTGATCCGTCTTGCGGGACGTCACGATAACGTTGTCACCCGCATCATCTCGCTGCCCGGCATGTGGCTGCAGCATATTACCGTATTTGAGCCCACCGACGATATGATCGAGTGTGCCATTGAGGCGGTCAACCGCGTCATTCCGCAGGACGGAAGCGACCGTATCTGAGAGAGGAGAATCTGAACATGGAAGCTATCAGAGCAGCGGCGAGGAGCGCCGTGAAGGAATTGCTGGAGGTATCGCAGATCAAGGCGGGACAGATCCTTTTGATCGGTTGCTCCTCCTCGGAAATCTTAGGCGAGCATATCGGACACGGCTCCAGCCCCGAAACGGCGGTAGCCGTTCTGGAGGAGATCCTTCCGATGCTGAAGGAAAAAGGCATCTTTCTGGCGGCGCAGTGCTGTGAGCATCTCAACCGCGCGCTGATCATCGAGCGCGCATGCGCCGAGAAATACGGACTTGAGGAGGTTGCCGTGATCCCGCAGATCAAGGCGGGCGGCTCCTTTGCGACGGCGGCGTGGGGCGCGTTCGACGATCCCGTTGCCGTAGAGCACGTAAGAGCCCATGCGGGACTTGATATCGGCGGCACCCTGATCGGCATGAATCTGCGGGACGTCGCGGTTCCCGTGCGCCTTGCGACCAAAAGGATCGGTGAAGCGCCCCTGCTTGCGGCAAGAACCAGACCGAAATTCATCGGCGGCAGCCGCGCGAAGTACGAATAAAAAAGTTTGCGGAAATTTGAAAAAATAGCGGAGCACCCTTGACAATTTGATGGGGCATGTGCTATAATGAATTAATTTCGTAAGGGGATGACCCCAAATCTACTCCGTCGGCGGAGTCCGTGTGCCGCCGCCCCATTACAAGAAAGGGAACGATCAATGGAAATTGCAATCATTGCGCATGACTTAAAAAAAGAGTTGATGACACAATTTTGTATCGCATACTGCGGTATTTTAAGTAAGCACAATCTGTACGGCACCAGCATCACCGCAAAGTACATTTCCGAGGCGACGGGCCTTGAGATCGAGAGAGTGCTCTCGGGTGCGCAGGGCGGTATTCAGCAGATTGCTTCCCGCATCGCCTGCAACGAAATCGACGTCCTGCTCTATTTCAGAGATACCCGTCCCGAAAGCCTTGCGGACGAGGAGGAGGCAGAGGTGCTTCGCCTTTGCGACGCCTACAACGTCCCCGTTGCCACCAACATCGCGACCGCCGAGGTCATTGTCACGGCGCTGGATCGCGGCGACCTTGCATGGCGCGAGGTAGTCAATCCCCGTTCTGCCTATAACCAGAAAAAGAGAGCAGAGCACCAGACGTTCTGACGTTCCGAAAAAATCCGAAGCTTCGGTCGGCAAAGACACGCTTCCCATTCATTCTGCCCAACAGAGAGAGAACCGCATCCTGCGCTGAAAGGTTCTCGGCAAGAGGGATTCGAGGTACCACTTTGCTTGTCAGTTGAATAAAAATGAGTGAAACGAACGGGTGGAACCGTGCGGAATTATCCACACCCCGAACAGGCAAGCAGTTGCTTTGGGGTGTGGTTTTTTATATTCTACATCCAAAAAAACAGTATTATTTTCCAAGAAAGAGGAGATATGACGATGAAAATTCAAATGCAAGACAAAACGCTGGACGTGCAAGCGCCCATTACCGTGTATGAAGCGGCAAAGGAAGCCGAGCTGATCAGCCGCGCCGTGATCGGTGCCGAGATCGACGGCAAGACCGTGGCACTGACCGAGGAGCTGAAGGAGGGCGATCAGGTCAAGCTCCTGACCTTCGAGGACGCGGCGGGCAAAAAGCTCTTCCGCCACACTGCGGCACACGTGTTGGCGCAGGCGGTAAAAAGACTGTATCCCGCAACCAAGCTGACCATCGGTCCCGCGATCGACAACGGCTATTATTACGACTTTGATTCCGAGATCCCCTTCGGTGCCGACGCACTCAAGGCGCTCGAGGCAGAGATGAAGAAGATCGTCAAGGAGAACCTCAAGATCGAGAGATTCGAGCTTCCCCGTGCAGAGGCGATCGCGCTGATGACCGAGAGAGAGGAGCCCTACAAGGTTCAGCTCATCGAGGAGCTTCCCGAGGGTGCCGTCATCAGCTTCTACCGCCAGGGTGAGTTCGTGGATCTGTGCGCAGGACCTCACCTGTTCACCACGGGTGCGATCAAGGCGTTCAAGCTGACGCAGTGCACGGGCGCTTACTGGAAGGGCGACCAGAAGAATAAGATGCTGCAAAGAATTTACGGAATCGCATTCCCCTCCAAGGACGAGCTGAACGCATACCTTGCTCAGCAGGAGGAGGCGCTCAAGCGCGACCACAATAAGCTCGGACGCGAGCTGGAGCTTTTCAACACCGTGGACGTGATCGGTCAGGGACTTCCCATTCTGCTTCCCAAGGGTGCGCGCATCATTCAGACGCTGCAGAGATGGGTAGAGGACGAGGAGCAAAAGCGCGGCTATCTGCTCACCAAAACACCTCTGATGGCAAAGAGAGATCTTTACAAGATCTCGGGACACTGGGATCACTACCGCGACGGTATGTTCATCATGGGAGATCCCGACGATGAAACCAAGGAATGCTTTGCGCTCCGTCCCATGACCTGCCCCTTCCAATATCAGGTATTCCTGAACAAAAAGCGCTCCTACCGTGACCTGCCCATGCGTCTTGGCGAAACCTCCACGCTCTTCCGCAACGAGGAATCGGGCGAGATGCACGGTCTGATCCGCGTACGCCAGTTCACCATTTCCGAGGGACATCTCATTCTCCGTCCCGACCAGCTTGCCGAGGAGTTCAAGGGCTGCCTGGACCTTGCGGTCTACATGATGGATACGCTGGGACTGAAGGACGACTGCTCCTTCCGCTTCTCCCAGTGGGATCCTGCCCGTACCGACAAGTACGAGGGCACTCCCGAGCAATGGGAGGAGGCGCAGAGCATCATGAAGCAGCTGCTGGATGAGAACAACATCAACTACACCGTCGGTATTGACGAGGCTGCCTTCTACGGTCCGAAGCTGGATATCCAGATCAAGAACGTATTCGGTAAGGAGGATACCCTTATTACCATTCAGATCGACATGCTGCTTGCCAAGAAATTCGGTATGGAGTACGTCGATTCCAACAACCAGATGGTCACGCCCTATATCATTCACCGTACCTCCATGGGCTGCTACGAGAGAACGCTCGCGCTTCTGATCGAGAAGTACGCAGGCGCGTTCCCGCTCTGGCTTGCCCCCGAGCAGGTACGCATCCTTCCCATCGGCGACGAGCACATTGAGTATGCAAAATCGGTGCGCGAGCGTCTTTGCGCCGCAGGACTGCGCGCAGAGCTGGATGATTCCTCCAACACCATCGGCTACAAGATCCGCGCAACGCAGATGCAGAAGGTGCCCTATATGCTTGTCATCGGTGCCAAGGAGATGGAGAGCGGCAGTGTTGCCGTCCGTAACCGCGCAGCGGAAACGGTGACCAAGACCGTGGATCAGTTCCTTGCCGACGCTCTTCTGGAGATCGCCGAGAAGCGCCGCTGAGTCCGTTTGATATTCCACAGCCGCCTTTCGTCACAGCTTTTTGACGAAAGGCGGCTTTTCTCTGCTTTTTACGGGAAATCTTGCAAAAACGCATTGACAGAGCATCGCAAAAAATGCTATAATAAAAGCTGAACAATGAATCCGGGCATCGCCCGGAGCCGGAGGTAGAACATGGAACGTCTGATCGAGATTTTAAAGGATCTGCACCCCGAGGTGGACTTTTCCGCCGCGACTGATCTGATTGGGGACGGGATCCTGGATTCCTTGGATATCGTCACGCTGATCACCGAGATCAACAGCACGTTTGACGTCAGCATCCCCCCTGAGGAGATCATTCCCGAGAATTTTGCGAGCGCCGAGGCGATCTATGCGCTCATCCTTCGCCTGGATGAGGAATAATCGGCTCTTATGACGTTTACATCAGCTTCTTTTTTGCTGTTTGCCGCCCTTACGGTGCTGCTGTATTTCACCGTGCCTCGGCGTGGGCAGTGGTGGGTGCTGCTTGTCGCAAGCTACGTCTTTTACCTGTTCGCGGGCGTGGAGTATCTTGCGTTTTTGCTTTACGCCACCGTAGTCAGCTACGTTGTCGCGCGTCTGATGCAGGCGCGTGCCGACGCGGAGGACGCCTTTGTGGAGGCAAACCGCGACCGCCTGGAAAAGAGCGAGCGCAAAGCTTTTCGCGCCAAGGAAAAGAAAAAGCGGTTTTTTATCCTTGTTGGCGGTCTTGTCGCGGGCTTTGGCATGCTTGCCGTGCTCAAATATACGGGCTTTGCCGCGGGGATCGTGTGCGCCGCATGGACGGGAATGGGCAACGAGCCCTTTGAGATCCCCGATCTTTTGCTGCCGCTCGGAATTTCCTTTTATACCTTCCAGGCGATGGGATATCTGATCGACGTGTATCGGAAAAACGCAAGAGCGGAGCGCAATTTCTTCCGCTTTGCGCTCTTTATTTCATATTTTCCGCAGCTCATTCAAGGACCGATCAGCCGATTTGAGGCACTCTCCGAGCAGCTGTTTGCAACTCACGCGTGGGACGCTACCCGCGTGCGCTCGGGACTTGCGCGCGTTCTGTGGGGCTTCTTTAAAAAGCTGGTCGTGGCGGATACCGCCATGATCGCGGTCAAGACCCTTGTGACGGGGAGCGACACCTACACGGGAGCATACGTTTTTCTTTTGATCCTGCTCTATTCCGCGCAGATCTACGGTGATTTCACGGGAGGCATCGACGTGACGATCGGTCTTTCCGAAATTCTCGGCATCCGCGTGGCGGAGAACTTCAACCGACCGTTTTCCTCCAAATCGACCAAGGAGTATTGGCGTCGCTGGCACATTACCATGGGCACGTGGTTTACCGATTACGTGTTTTATCCGCTCTCGGTTTGCTCCCCGATGCAGCGCTTCTCCAAATTCTCGCGCGCCAAGCTCGGCAACGCGATCGGAAAGCGTCTGCCCGTTTACGTAGCGACGGTTGCCACGTGGTTCTTGACGGGACTGTGGCACGGAGCGGGCTGGAATTTCATCGTCTGGGGCTTGCTCAACTGCCTTGTGATCTTGGTATCGCAGGAGCTGACGCCGCTGTACGATCGCTTTCATGCAAAATTCCCGCGCCTTGTCGCATCGGGCGCGTACGGTGTATTCCAGATGGCGAGAACCTTCTTGCTCATGGGTTTGATCCGAAGCCTGGATTGCTACCGCGACGTCGGCAAGACCTTCTCCCTTTGGTTTAGCATGCTGACCGATTGGAATTTGCCGCAGCTGTTGACGGGTGGCTGGAGGACGCTGGGACTGACGGGTGCCGAGTGGTGTATGCTGGGACTTGCGATCCTGCTCGTGTTTGCGGTCAGCCTTGCGGGCAAGAAACGCCCCGTCAGGGAGTGGCTCTCGACGCGCCCCGTGACGTTTACGCTTTGCGCGTGCGGATTGATCCTGCTGATCCTGCTCTTTGGAGCGTACGGCATCGGATACGACGCATCGCAGTTTATCTACAATCAGTTCTGAAATCTGAGAAAGGAAAGCGATGAAGAAAAAAATACTTTGCTGTATTGGGATCGTGCTGGCATGCGCTCTGTTGCTTTCCTTTTTGCAGCTGTTAGTGGTTCCCAAATACGCGAGCGCGTCGCGCGAGGGGAATCTGATCGGAGAATATTATGCCGAAACGACGCCGCACGACGTGCTGTTCGTCGGGGATTGCGAGGTCTACGAAAGCTTTACGCCTCCCACGCTCTGGGAGGAATACGGCATTACCTCCTACATCCGCGGAAGCGCGCAGCAGCTGACCTGGCATTCCTACTATCTCCTTGAGGAGATGCTGAGAGAGGAAACCCCCAAGGCGGTGGTCTTTAACGTGCTGGCACTCAAATACGGCGTGCCGCAAAGCGAGGCGTACAACCGCATGACGCTGGACGGGATGCGCTGGTCGACCTCCAAGATCGGTGCTTTGCGGGCATCCATGAGGGAGGAGGAAAGCTTCCTCTCCTACGTCTTTCCGCTGCTCCGCTTTCACAGTCGGTGGAAGGAGCTTTCGTGGGAGGATTTCGAGTATCTCTTTACCCGCGCAAAGATCTCGCACAACGGGTATATGATGCAAACGGGTGTACATCCCAAGACCTCGGATCGCGTGGGTGACGCGCTGATCGATTATACGCTACCACAGGGATCTATGGAGTATCTTGAGCGCATGCGCCTTCTGTGCGAGGAGAAGGGAATTGCGTTTATCCTGATCAAGGCACCCACCAACAACTACAAATACTATTGGTATGACGAATGGGATGCGCAGGTGCGCGAGTATGCCGAGGGGCATCAGCTTGCGTACTACAATTTCATTCCTCTGTGCGAGGAGATCGGCATTGATTGGAGCACGGATACCTACGACGGAGGCGCGCATCTCAACGTCTTTGGAGCGGAGAAGCTGACCTCTTATTTCGGAGCGATCCTTGCGGGACACCTTGGACTTGAGGGACACAAGGAGGATGCCGCTCTGAGCGCAATCTGGCAAGAAAAGCTGGATGCTTACTATCGTGAAAGGAACGGTACGGAATCATGAAAATTATCAGAGTTTTAGCGTTATTGCTTGTATGTGCTGCATTATTTGCATGCGTCGGATGCGCGGGCAAGCCTGCGCAGAAGAAGCCCTACGGCGCGACCATCAACGGCGTGCGTATTGAATTGGACGCCAAGGCACCCGAGCTTTTGGTGCAGCTTGGCACGCATACCTCTTACGACGAATCTCCCACCTGTGCCTACGAGGGCTACGATAAGGTGTACGGCTACGGCGCCTTCGAGATCGAAACCTACACGCTGGGCGGCATCGAGTACGTCCGCGCCATCCATCTTTTGGACGATACCCAGAGCACGCGCAAGGGGATCTCGGTAGGAGATACGGTCGAGGCAGTCAAGGAAGCCTACGGCGAGCCCTCGCGTCAGACCTCCTTGGGTCTTACCTACGCAGAAGGTGACACCGTGCTCGAATTTCTGGTACGCGACGGCAAGGTGACCAACATCAATTACCGCAAGGTGGTAGACTGAAAAACGCATATTCGGGGAGGAGCAGATCTTGTATCTGCTTCTCTTTTTTTGTTGCTCTCCCTTGCCGCTCCGTATATTTTTGGTTTTGCGGGAATAAGAAGGTAAAAAAGGAGGCGAGAGTGATGAAGGTAGAACGGAAAGAGGTGCGCGTTACGGTGCGCGAGGGATATCAGATTTTGCTTCGGGGGCAGGCGGAGTGGCTTTGCCCGATCGAACGCCCTCGAATGCGTGATTTTTACGAACGGTTGGTGGGTACCTGCATGCGCTGGGCGGAGGAGGTGCACGGAGAGCATTTGCGCAAGGAATTTCTGAATCTTGAGAGCGTGCGTGAAAAATCCCGTTTCCGCACCCAGCAGTATCGGTTTTTGATGCGCGTGCCGTGGGAGGACGGTCAGCATGCGAGCGTGGTGTGCGAGTCCGAGCTGACGGGGCAGTGGCATGAGCCGCAGAAAAGCTACTATCGCACAGCCCAGATGTGGAATCTTGCGGAGGAGCTGATTTTACCGATGCCGCAGATCCTTGGTCGCTTCGGAGGAGGGATTACCAAGCAGATGCTCCCATTCTCTCCCGACGGGCTTTATTTCGACGGAAACGCATTGCTGCTGTTCCGAAATCCCACGGAGCAGTCGCATTTTGTCGAGGAGCGGCTACTGCCTCCGCCGACAGAGAAAAAATGAGGTTGAGCGTAAAAAATATTGAATAAATATCTTGCATTCATCGGTATGATATGATATAATAAAATTTAATATTAAGTCAAAAATTGCCAATGGGCACTCGGAATATCCCGAATGAAAAAGGAGGGGAAAAGACAGGTATGTCAAGAGAGTCTATTCTGAAGGTGATGGAAGCAGAGGCAAAGGCGGATCGCTTGGTCGAGGACGCACGCGCGCTTGCGCGTAAGCGTGTGGAGGAAGCCGCAAGACAGGCGGAGCTTCTGTGCGCGGAGGTCGAGCAAAGGACAGCCGACGAGATCTCGGTCACCTTGGAAAAAATCCGTGAAAAAACGGTTGCTTTGAGCGAAAAAACGCTTGCCGAGGCAGAAGCCGAGGCGCAGGAAATTCGCGACAGAGCAGCTTTGAGTCGCAGGGCGGCGGAGAAAATCATCATCGGGGGGTTGCATCGCAAATGTCGGTAAGTAGCATGAAAAAGCTCACCGTCCTTGCAAGCCGTGATGATGCCGATTCCATCGTGCAGAGGCTGATGAATCTGCGCTGTGTGGAGCTTCGCCCCGTCAAGGATCTGCAAAACGCGGCATTGGTTCGCATGGAAAGCGATTCTCGCCATCGGCAAACCGAGGAGCGCTTGACACAGATCCGACGCGCCATGCCGATTCTTGCAAAGTATTCCACGCGAAAAAAACGCTTAGGTCGCTTTTTGCACAGCGTCAACCGCGAGGAATTCATCAAGGCAGGGAAGGATCGTGTAGCATGGGATGCGGTAGAGGATACCCTGAGGGTATCTGCCGCCATCGAGGACGCAACCGTCGCAAGGACGAAAGCGAAAAATCTGTTGGATTCCCTGGCCCCATGGTTGGAGTATGACGCTCCGCTGAGCTGCTCGGGCACGAAGACCTCAGTACTTCTATTGGGCTCTTGCGGCGAGGGAGTCAAGGAGGAGGTTCTCCTTCCTGCGATCGAGCAGGCGGGGGCTTACGCCGAGATCGTTTCCAAGGACGAAAAAAGTATTTATCTTGCGCTGCTGTGCCATCGGGATCAAACCGAGATGCTTGCCCGCACGCTGGCGGAATACGGCTTTGTCAAAGCAAGCTTTGACGGAACCGATACCACCGCGCAGATGGCGGCGGACGAGGCAGAGCGCGCGATCCTTGCCGCCGAGGCGGAGCTCCTTCGCTGTGAGGAGCTGCTGCGCGAATATGCGGCGTTTCTTGACGAGATCGAGATCCTTTGCGATATCGAGGCAACCAATCTGGAGATCTACCGACAAAAGCGCAAGCTTGCCGCAACGCGCAACTGTATGATTTTGACGGGATGGGTGCCCGCGCATATGCAGGAGCGCGTCGCAGAGGCGCTTTCCGCATTCGAATGCGCATGCGAGATGGCAGACCCCACGGAGGACGACGATCCCCCCGTTCTGCTTCGTAACAATCGCTTCGCAAGCTCCTTTGAATGGGTGATCGGCATGTATTCCTACCCCAAGTACGGTACCTACGATCCCACGCTGGTCATGAGCATCTTCTATTTCCTCGTCTTTGGACTGATGTTTGCGGACGTGGGATACGGGCTGCTCCTGACGATTGCTTGCTTTGGCGGCATTCGCCTGCTCAATCCCAAGGCGGGACTTCGCCGCATGATGGCGATGTTCGGCTACTGCGGCATCTCGTGTATGCTCATGGGTGTGCTGTTCGGCGGATGGTTCGGAAATCTTCCCACCGCGATCATGAACAGCTTCATCTATCACGCCGAGGGGGTAGCGGAAACGACGCCGCTCGGAAGCTTCTTTGCCAACGGCCTTTTGTTCAATCCCGTCAACTCCTCCACCGCGTTTTTGGTGTTGGCGCTTGCATTCGGTGAGATCCACCTGATCGCGGGCATGGCGATCGGGATGATACAGACCTGGAAAAGTGGGCAACGCTTGGATGCGATCTGCTCCACCGTTCCGTATTGGATCCTGTTTGTGGGACTTGATATGATGGCTCCCTCCGCTGTCGTGGGGATGCTCGTCAGCGATACGAGCACCCTGTCACCTACGTTGCTTCAAACTCTTTCGACGCTTTCAAGCGTAGGTCTTTACGTCTTCTTCGGCGGCATGGCGTCCATTCTGCTCTTCAAGGGCTTGGCGAAAAAGAGCTTCACGGGATGGCTTGTCAGCGGTCTTGGAGGCTTGTATTCCCTGATCAGCTACGCGTCGGACCTTCTGTCCTACTCCCGCATTCTTGCGCTCGGTCTTGTCGCAAGCGTCATCGCGCAGGTCGTCAATATGCTGACGGGCGTGGGAGCGACGGGCGCGCTTGGATTTGTCGCGATGCTGATCGTGATGATCTTCGGACACGTGCTCAATCTTGCACTCAATCTGCTGGGAACCTTCGTTCACGCGGCAAGATTGCAGTATATCGAGTTCTTCGGCAAGTTCTACGAGGACGGCGGAGATCAATTCGACCCCGTGCTTCCTGCGGAGGAATACTCCGAGGAGCCGGCTTCCAACGGTTAACCAAAACAAAACTATAAAACAAAAAAACAAAAAGGAGAGTCAAACATCATGACACTTATTACTGCTCTTAACGCAACTGCTGAACCGACCGTTACTTCCGCTTTGATTGAATTTCTGCAGCAGATTTTCACCGGTAACAACTTAGCGATCCTGGGTGCGGCGCTTGCTACCTTCCTGACCGGTATCGGCTCGGCAAAGGGCGTCAATCTCGTTGCAAAGGCAACGGCGGGCCTGATGACCGAGGATCCCTCCAAGTACGGTAAATCCATGCTCCTTCAGGCACTCCCCATGACGCAGGGTATCTACGGTCTGGTCACTGCCTTCATGATCCTGGTTACCTCCGGTATTATGGGCGGCACCGCAAACCTGACGGTCGGTCAGGGCGCGGCATATCTGTTCTCGGCACTTCCCATCGCAATTTCCGGTCTGTACTCCGCAATCAAGCAGGGTGAGGTTGCCGCTGCGGGCGTCGCAGTTCTCGCAAAGCGTCCCGAAGCCGTTGGTAAGGCCGTTATCTCTGCCTCCTTCGTTGAGCTTTACGCAATCCTGGGTCTTTTGATCTCTTTGCTGCTCGTTCTGTAAGAAGCTGTGACTGTTACAGCGTTTAGGAGGTGATGATCCATGTCGATGAATGGATTGGAACGAATTACCGATAAAATTCTCGAGCAGGCACAGACGGAGGCAAACGCCATCCTTGCAAAGGCTGAGGAGGAGTGCGCACGCATCGCAAAGGACGCCGGGGAGCGCGCTGAGCGCATCAAGGCGCAGCAATATGCTCAAGCGGAGCAGGAGGGAAGCGAGATCGTCACGCGTGCAAAATCGGCGGCGATCAATCAGAAGCGCAACCTTTTGCTGCAAACCAAGAGTGAATTGGTGGACGACGCGTTTGATCAGGCACTGAACACTCTGTTGGGACTTAGTGATGAGAAGTACACAGAGCTTCTCGCAGGACTTTTGACTGCCGCGTTTTGGGAACAGCTGGAGGCAGAGCGGATCAGCCGCACCGTTTACGGTGAGGAGGATGCCGTCACACCTAACGCGTATGAGGTGATTTTCAATCTTCGTGACCGCGCGCGTGTCGGCGAGGCGGTCCTGGAGGCAACGCGCAAAAAGCTTTCGGGCAAGGTCCCTGCGGAGAAGCTTGCGATGCTTAGCCTTTCCAAGACGACGGTTTCCATTGACGGAGGCCTGATTCTGCGCGTTGGAGATATTGAATCCAACTGCTCGCTCTCGCTCCTTTTGGCGCAGCTGCGTGAGGAGCTGGAGCTTGAGGTCAGCCGCACCCTCTTTGATGCACCGCAGGGCGCATTTTAAGAGAGGAGGACCGAATGGCTGATTATTTGTATGCCTCTGCCCGTGTTCGCGCGCTGGAAAACGCGCTGATCGGGAAGGAGCGCATGGAGCTTCTTGTTGAGGCTCGGGACGTCGATGCACTGACTGCGACCTTGCGGGAGTTTGGCGTCGAGCTTCTGACGGACGACGCGGGAGCGCCCTTGTTTGAGGAAACGCTTCTGCATCGCTTGCGCACGTCTTACGGGGAGGCGGTTTCTCTTTCCGAGAACGCGCCCGCCCTTCGCCTTTGGCTCTATCCTTACGACGGAAACAACGTCAAGGCAGCGATCAAGTGCTTCTCTCGAGGGATCGATGCACGCCCGATGATGTTCGATTTTGGAACCGTATCTGCCGATGAGATCATCAGGATGGTGGAAACGGGAGATTTTTCCGCGCTTCCGCAGACCTTGCGGGAGGGCGCGGTCGAGGCAACCGCCGAGTACGCAAGGACGAAGAATCCGCAGGTCATCGACCTGATTCTGGACCGTGCCGTCTATGCTTTGATGCTGGAGGACGCGAAGGAAAGCAAGCTGGAATTTGCGATTTCCCTGGTGCAAAGCAAGATCGACCTTGTCAATCTTCTGACCTGCGTGCGCATTCTGCGCATGAACAACGGGGAGATCGGGCGGCGTCTGTTAAGACAAGCCTTCCTGGATGGCGGCTCGATCTCCGAGAAGCAGATCTGGGAGTGGTTCGATGGCGGAGAGGCATTTCTTTGGGAGCGACTTTCCTATTCCGCATACGATTCTCTTGCCGCACGCGTAGCGGAGAGCAATCAGAGCCTGTCCGCGATCGAGCGGGAGATGGATTCCTTCTGGATGCGCAGGATTCAGGGCGTCAAGTTCGTGCCGTACGGTCCCGAGGTGCTGATCGCGTATCTGCTGGCGCAGGAATACGAGGTGCGCAATCTGCGTATCTGCATTGCGGGCAAGCGCGAGCGACTTTCGGTTGAGATGATTCGGGAAAGGATGCGTGAGAGCTATGTATAAGGTTGCGATTATCGGTTCCCGAAATGCCGTTCTGGGCTTTATGGCACTTGGATTTGCAGTCAGCGAGGCAGAGAATGCCGCAGAGGCGGCAAAAAAACTGCACGCGCTGGCACGCTCGGGCGAATACGCGGTGATCTTTGTCACCGAGCAGTACGCGGAGCAGATCCAGGAGGATATCGACCGCTACAAGGACGATCCGCTGCCTGCCGTGATTTCCATTCCCGGTCAGGGAGATAGCACGGGATACGGCATGAATGCCATCCGCCGCGCGGCACAGCGTGCCGTTGGCGCAGATATTTTGTTTATGGACGATTCGGAATAAAAGAAAGGCGAAGCAAAGATGGTAGAAGGAAAAATTTTAAAGGTATCCGGACCTCTGGTGGTTGCGGAGGGAATGCGGAATGCCAATATGTTTGACGTGGTTCGCGTAGGCGAGAAGAACCTCATCGGCGAGATCATCGTGATGAGAGGCGACCGCGCTTCGATCCAGGTCTATGAGGAAACCGCAGGCATCGGCCGCGGCGACCGCGTCGTTTCTACGGGTGCTCCTCTTTCCGTGGAGCTGGGTCCCGGACTTTTGACCAATATTTACGACGGAATTCAACGCCCCTTGGAGGCGATGCGTGAAAAGTTCGGCGCAAACCTCAAGCGTGGCATTGACGAGCCCGCGCTGGACCGTGAGAAAAAGTGGCACTTCGTGCCCGCGCTGAAGTTCGGCGATACGGTTTCTGCCGGCGATATCTACGGTACGGTGCAGGAAAACGACGTGATCCTGCACAAGATCATGGTGCCCCCGAACGTAAAGGGAAGCATCGTGGAGCTGCGTGAGGGCGACTTCCGCGTGACCGACCGCATCGGAAAGATCAAGTATCCCGACGGCTCGATCGAGGAGATCACCTTAATGCAAAAGTGGCCCGTCCGTGTGGCGCGCCCCTACAGAGAAAAGCTGCCTCCCGTTGATCCCATGGTCACGGGTCAGCGTGTCATCGACGCGCTCTTTCCCATCGCAAAGGGCGGTACCGCCTGCGTTCCCGGTCCCTTCGGCTCGGGCAAGACGGTGGTACAGCATCAGCTTGCAAAGTGGAGTGACGTAGATCTCGTGGTCTACATCGGCTGCGGCGAGCGCGGAAACGAGATGACAGACGTATTGCGCGAATTCCCGGAATTGACCGACCCCAAGAGCGGCAAATCCCTGATGCAGCGCACGGTTCTGATCGCAAACACCTCGGATATGCCCGTCGCGGCGCGCGAGGCGTCCGTCTATACGGGTATTACCATTGCCGAGTATTTCCGCGATATGGGATATTCGGTCGCCGTCATCGCGGATTCGACCTCCCGCTGGGCAGAGGCGCTGCGTGAGATGTCGGGACGTCTTGAGGAAATGCCCGGTGAAGAGGGCTATCCCGCATACCTGACCTCCCGTCTTGCGCAGTTCTATGAGCGCGCAGGTAAGGTGGTTTGCCTTGGCAGTGACGGAAGAGAAGGTGCTCTTTCCGCCATCGGTGCGGTGTCGCCTCAGGGCGGAGATATCTCCGAGCCCGTTACGCAGGCAACGCTGCGTATCGTCAAGGTGTTCTGGGGCTTGGATGCAAGCCTTGCGTACCGCCGCCATTTCCCCGCGATCAACTGGCTCAATTCCTATTCTCTCTACCGCGACAGACTCGCAGGATGGTTCTCCGAGCACGTTGCGAAGGAATGGATGGATTATACCGCGCGCTGCCTCAAGGTTTTGCAGGCAGAGGCGGATCTGCAGGAGATCGTCAAGCTCGTCGGTATGGACGCGCTTTCCGCTGAGGACCGCCTGAGTCTTGACGTCGCGCAGTCCATTCGCGAGGACTTTTTACAGCAGAACGCGTTTGTGGATATCGATTGCTACACGCCGCTGGAAAAGCAGTGCGGAATGCTCGATCTGATCTTCTTCTACGAGGAGAGAGCAAAGGACGCGATCGCCGCAGGCGCGGATATCGAGGATATTTACAGCTTGCCCGTACGTGAGCGCATGGGACGCGCAAAGAGCGCGCCCAATGACACGTACCGCAAGGAATTTGATGCGATCAAGGCCGACATTCGCGATCAGCTGGAGCAGCTGAAGCGTGCGGCTCAGAAGGACTGATAGGGGGTAGCGGATATGATCAGAGAATATAGAACCATCGAAGAAGTTGCAGGCCCCCTGATGCTGGTCAAGCAGGTCGAGGGCGTCAAATACGACGAGCTGGGTGAGATCGAGCTGCCAAACGGCGAGCGTCGCCGTTGCCGCGTGCTGGAGGTCAACGGCAGAAACGTTCTGGTACAGCTCTTTGAATCCTCGGCAGGCATCAACTTAGCGCAAAGTAAGGTGCGTTTCTTAGGTCACGGCGTGGAGCTCCCTGTTTCTCAGAACATGCTCGGCCGCGTCTTTAACGGCATGGGAGAATTGATCGACGGCGGTGCCCGTATCCTTCCCGAAAAGAGTCTGGACATCAACGGCACGCCCATCAATCCCGCGGCACGTTACTACCCTTCGGAATTCATCCAGACGGGAATTTCCACCATTGACGGACTGAATACGCTGGTCAGAGGTCAGAAGCTGCCCATCTTCTCGGGCTCGGGACTGCCTCATGCAAACCTTGCCGCGCAGATCGCGCGTCAGGCGAAGGTAAAAAATAAGAACGATAAGTTCGCGGTGGTCTTTGCCGCGATCGGTATCACCTTTGAGGAGGCGGATTTCTTCATTTCCGACTTCAAAAAGACCGGTGCGATCGACCGCACGGTGCTCTTTATCAATCTGGCGTCGGATGCCGCCATCGAGCGTATTTCCACACCGCGTATGGCGCTGACCGCGGCGGAGTATCTGGCGTTTGAGTGCGACATGCACGTGCTGGTCATCATGACCGACATCACCAACTACGCCGAGGCTTTGCGCGAGGTATCGTCCGCGCGCAAGGAGGTCCCCGGACGTAGAGGCTACCCCGGTTATCTCTATACCGACCTTGCCACCATGTACGAGCGTGCGGGCAGAAAGATGGGCTCTGAGGGCTCGATCACCATGATTCCGATCCTGACCATGCCCGAGGATGATAAGACGCATCCGATCCCTGACCTTACGGGCTATATCACCGAGGGACAGATCATTCTCTCGCGTGAGCTCTATCGCAAGGGCTATCTGCCCCCCGTGGACGTGCTTCCGTCGCTGTCGCGTTTGAAGGACAAGGGAATTGGAGAAGGAAAGACGCGTGAGGACCACGCAAACACCATGAACCAGCTTTTCTCCGCGTATGCACGAGGAAAAGAGGCAAAGGAATTGATGGTGGTGTTGGGCGAATCCGCGCTTTCCTCGATCGACCGTCTGTACGCGAAGTTTGCGGATGCCTTCGAGGCGGAATATATCAATCAGGGCTTCTACGAGAATCGCTCCATTGAGGAAACCTTGGATCTGGGCTGGAAGCTGCTTTCCATTCTTCCCAAGGGAGAAATGAAGCGTATCAAGCCCGAGCTGCTGGAAAAATACTGGCCCAAATCGCAGGCGTAACGCGCGCCGCAGGGATGGGGAAGGGAGGTCTTAAGCCTTAGTATGGCAGAACTCAGAGTCAACCCGACAAGAATGGAAATGAAGCGCATTCAGGGACGCTATCAGACTGCGCGCAAGGGGCACAAGCTGCTCAAGGACAAGCGCGACGAGCTGATGAAGCAGTTCCTGGAGGTCGTGCGCGAGGATAAAAAATTACGTGAGCGCGTCGAGGAGTCGCTCTCCCGCGTCTACGGAAGCTTTGCGGTCGCAAGTGCGGTCAGCTCCCCGAAGATGCTGGAGGAGGCACTCATCTGCCCCAAAAAGGAGGGTGAGCTCCACGTCGACTACAAAAACGTGATGAGTGTGACGGTTCCGGTCTTTCAGATGCAGCTGCTCAGTGAGGGTGGAAGCGACGGCTACAATTACGGTATGGCGTTTACGTCAGGAGAGCTGGACGCCTCCTTGCGTGAGCTGAGCGGCATTATGGAGGACATGCTCCGCATGGCGGAGCTGGAAAAGACCGCGCAGCTGCTTGCGGAGGAGATCGAGCGCACACGCCGCCGCGTCAATGCGCTGGAATATATTCTGATGCCGCAGTATCTTGCGACCATCAAGAGCATCAAGATGAAGCTGGACGAGAACGAGCGCGGAAATACCACGCGCCTGATGAAGGTTAAGGACATGATGCTCAAGGCGCAAACGGTACAAAAGGACGACGGGGAGGACGTGTGGGAGGATCCCATGCAGCCTACCGAAGCGTAAAGAAAAATCCCACAAACCAAGCAAACGGTTTGTGGGATTTTTGATTTTATTCATTCAAAAAATGCGTCACTCAATCTTCCTTGTAGATCAAGGTTTCGGGATGTGAAAACACAAATTTGATCTTCTTTTTGGGATTGATCAGCAGATTCAGCACGCCGGGCTCTTTTGTTCCAAGCCTTGTGTCCATGACAAGCTTCCGATAAGGGCGGAAGCCGCACTTTTCCTGCACCCTTTTGGACTGTGCGTTGAAATCATAATATCCGCAGGTCAGAAAATCCAGATCCCACGTATCAAACAGATATTGGATCACAGCACTTACCGCCTCGGGCATCAGTCCCTTGCCCCAGTAATCCTTTGACAGCACGTAGCCGATCTCCCGTCCGCGATAGCCGTCAAATTCGGTCAAGGCTCCTTCCATGCCGTACTTCTCGACGCCAAGAGAGCCGATCACCTTGCCCGTTTCCCCAAGAACGATGGCGAAGGTTTTATCCTCGCGGATGAAGTGATCTAAGATTTCCCGTGTCTTTTCGATGCTTTCATGATGCCGCCAGCCCGCCATTTCTCCGACACCCTCGACCGAGGCGTATTCGTAAAAATCCTGCAGATCGCTCTGTCGGAATGGGCGCAGGAGCAGCCGAGCTGTTTCAAGGCTTGTTCCGTTGATTTGAAATTCTGCGTTCATATGTGATGTCCTCCGTCCGAACTTTTTTACCATTCTATCACAAAGTCGGTAAAAAAGCAATGCCCTCCAAAAATTTGACAGCACTTGACAATCATTTTTCGGAGTGCTATAATAAGGATAGCGGATGCCTTCAAGTGGGACATCTGTGAATTATGACGTATTGAAGGAGTGAATACTATGAAATTCGGAGCAACCGAAACCTTGCTCAAGCGCTATGACGAATACACAAAATCCGATAACGGTGTCGACTCGCTGATCGTCACCGACAAGCGCATCATCCGCCTCCGTGAGCTCAAAACCTTCCGTGTCAAGCGCACGGTAAGAGAGGAGATCCGCACGCAGGACGTCATCTCTGTCAACAGCAGAGTGGAGGTTTCCCGCAGAGGTGGCTTCCTTGCCGCTTGTATCGTGTTCTCGGTTCTTGCAATTTTTGCCCTGGCAGCATTCTTTGTTCTGAGAATGTTTGAGGCCATTCCTCCGTTTGTCCCGATCATTTGCATTGCGGGCGCCGTTGCTTTGTTCCTGCTTGGTATCATCTTTTTGCTGGTATTCCTGTTTAGCAAGCGCATCGCGTTCCAGCTGCTGCTGGCAACCAACCAGATGGCAGGCACGCAGATGGCGATCGGAACGACCGCAGGCATGCAGGTAGTCGTCAAGAAGGTAAGCGCAAAGCAGCTGGCAAAGGATGCCTCCAAGGGCACGATCGATGCCGCTTTGGTAGAAACCCTTGCTGAGGAGATCGGCGCGCTCATCGTTCAGGCACAGGATAAGGCATCTGTTGTCAAGCTGACCGAAATGCCCGCGCTTCGCGTATCCGCCACCGCCTCCGAGCCCATTCTCATCAAGGAGATCCCCGTAGCTCCTACCCCCGTAGCTCCCGTATACGAGGAGGAAACCGAGGAGATCATCCCCGAAAAAGCGGAGGAAGAAATCGAGGAAGAGATCGTCGAGGAAGCCGCCACGGAGATCGAGGAGGAGATCGTCGAGGAGCCCGTTGAGGAGGCTGTCGAGGAAGCCGCCGCGGAGATTGAGGAAGAAATCGCCGAGGAAACGGCTGAGGAGCCCGCAGGACCCGCGATCGCGGCGTTTGAGGAAAGCCCGTCCGACGGGGAGCAGGCTCTGTAATATCTGTTATATGAACCGTAACAATGAGGAGATGCGAGGCATCTCCTCATTTTGTTTGATCCTTGCTCTGCTCGCGCTCCATCAGATCCACAAGGCAAACACTGCCTGCCGAGATCACAAATCCCGCGAGCAGATATTCCACCATAGAGGCGTAGTAAATGCCGGCGTAGGCAGGATTTTCGGCACGGGCGGTCAGATACGAATAAAAAAAGATCCCAACGACCAAAAATAACACCGCCATTTGTATATGTAACAGCCGCTTGGCGATCCTTCCAAGGGGTGGAAGATCGGAAAACGGAAAGCGCTTCACGGACGAATCCCTCCTTTTTGCATGAACATTCAGAATCGGAAAAATGAATATTTTCGGCACGTATGCAAGGGAGATGCGAGGGCAATCGCGCGCACGTCCCGATATTCTCTGCTTTTATTATACAGGAATATCTTCTCTGCGTCTATACAAAATGTATGGAAGATGTGACAGATCCTTCCATCCCGACGGAGCTTGTCCGAAAAGCGATCTCAAAACGGTATATTTATGATGCTTTTTTGCATAATTGTTCCATTTTTGAGCGCGCAAGAGCGTATGAAAAGCAAAATCAACCTTCTTTTTTGGATAAAATTGACAAAACAGGTACCAATCTGTTCTATTTTGCAAGGGCTCCGATATGATATACTGTGCTTACGTATCGCTCGGTAGCGCACAGAATACCGATCGGACAGAGCATGAAGGAGGTGACGGCTGGATGAATACGGAACACGAAAAGGGGATTCTTTTGATGCGGGCGAACAGCACGGTCAAGGGATTGCGCCTGGAGCACCTGCTGCAGGGGTGCTTTGCCGGAGAGGAGAAATTCTGGATATTGTCCGCTTTGGCGAGGAGTGTGAGAGGATCGAGGCAGGGGAGTCGCTTGCCGAAGCATACGAGCTGTTCGTGCGCTTTTGCGACGGCGAGGTCACACCCTGTACCGCTCGTGACGTCGCACAGGATTTTTGGCAGGAATTGTCACAAAAGCACCGAAAGCGCGCGTAAAAAAGCACCGCATTCGCGGAAAAGAATGGAAAAAATCGGAAAATCCCTTTACAAATCCCATATTTTGTGCTAAAATACAAGAAATCGTACAAAATGCTGAAAAAGGAAGCCGAAAGGCTACGGTGAAATTCGATGAGATGTCCGGGATGCGGATTTATAGACAGTAAGGTAATTGATTCCAGACCCGTTGCGGAATCAAACAGCATTCGCCGCCGTCGCGAGTGTCTGTCCTGCCAGAAGCGCTTTACCACCTTTGAAATGCTGGAGGCGGTACAGATTATCGTGATCAAAAAAAGCGGTGCCAAGGAGCTTTTTGATAAGCAGAAGCTGCTTGCGGGCGTGCTGAAGGCAACGCAAAAGCGTCCCGTGGACGCGCTCGCTCTGGTCAATGAGATCGAGTCCGAGCTGCAGAATACGCTGCAGCAGGAGGTTACCTCGACCGAGATCGGCGAGATGGTGATGAAGAAGCTGAAGGTGCGTGATGAGGTCGCGTACGTGCGCTTTGCGTCGGTATACCGCGAGTTCAAGGATATCGATACCTTCTTGGAGGAGCTTCACGACCTCAAGAGCGGAAATGAATAAAAGGGAATGCGTGCGTCAATAGGCGCACGCGTTTTTTCTTCTTCCGCACGCAAAAAATGATTTGGCGTTTGCGAAATAGGGGCAAAAAAGCGCAAAAACGAGAGAAAACGAGAGATATGATGGTGCTAAATTAAAATTCATAAAATTTTTTTCAAAAAAGACTTGACAAGCCATATTTGGTATGTTATAATAGGCGAGCATGAAAAAATGTTTAATGATTTGTTTGGAGGAAATACTACAATGTCCACATTTATGCAGAAAAAAGAAAATGTAGTTCGTAAGTGGTATGTTCTGGACGCATCCGGCAAGCCCATGGGTAGAGTTGCAGTTGCTGCAGCCGATCTGCTCCGCGGCAAGAATGCTCCCGAGTTTACCCCTCACGTTGACTGCGGTAACTTTGTAATCGTGATCAATGCCGATAAGGCAATTCTGACCGGCAACAAGCTGGAGCAGAAGTACTACTACCATCATTCCGGCTACATTGGCGGCATGAAGGCAGTTCAGGCAAAGACCATGATGGCAACCAAGCCCGAGAGAGCAATGGAGCTCGCAATCAAGGGCATGCTTCCCAAGAACACCCTGGGTGCTAAGGCCTTCACCCGTCTGAAGGTATATGCAGGTGACGCTCACAAGCACGAGGCTCAGAAGCCCGAGTGCGTTGAGCTCTGATTGAAAGAAAGGAAGGACAAAACACATGTATACAAGTTCTAAGCCCTATTTCTACGGCACCGGCAGAAGAAAGAAGTCCGTTGCTCGCGTACGCATCGTTCCCGGCACGGGCGTGATCACCATCAACAAGCGTGACATTGACGAATATTTCGGTCTTGAGACCTTGAAGCTCATCGTAAACCAGCCGTTCGAAGTAACCGGCACCACCGGTAAGTTTGATATCATCGCACTGGTGAACGGTGGCGGTATCTCCGGTCAGGCAGGCGCGATCCGCCATGGCCTTGCACGTGCACTCGTCGCAGCAGACGCTGAGAACAGACCTGCTCTGAAGGCAGCAGGACTTCTGACTCGTGACCCTCGTATGAAGGAGAGAAAGAAGTACGGACTCAAGGCAGCTCGCCGTGCACCTCAGTTCTCCAAGAGATAATTTCGACCTTACGGCGATTATTTCGATACAAAAACAGCATCCATTTCGATGGGTGCTGTTTTTCGTTTTCGTAGGGGCGTTCTTTGAACGCCCGCGGGCGAACACAGTTCGCCCCTACCGTGTATGCGGTTCAATTTGTAAAAACCCTGCCGTCCATATAATCAAACGAAGCGAGTCTGCAAGCTTGCTTGTAAGCGAGCGAGTACAGATTGCTCTGCGAATGTTTTGCGAAGAGCAAAACAAGTGCGCAGCACCGCCTTGCAAAAGGCGAAGTTCGCAAAGAGTATTTACTTTTTGCCGTTTTTATGGTATAATCTAACTAATCGATAAACTTGAATGTGACGGAGGGATTCTATGTTAGCATTGAAAATAATTTTGGTTATCGTAGGCATTGCTTTTACTCTATTTGGGTATTTTATCTTCTTTAAGGAGAAATACTCTCTCATCAATGGTTTTAGCAGCGATTATAAGGCTGGACGAAAGAATGAGAATTATGCAAAACGAGTTGGTATAGTAGAGTTCATAGTTGGCATTGTTATCCTCATTGCATCTGTATTTCTTATCATACTTGCCTAATAAATTCCAATTTGTCGAGCAGAACAGCGTTGAATGTTGGTGTGATCTTGGTGCAAATTTGGTGCAACACTTTATAGGGCGATACTCACGATATTCACGATATCAAACGGTATTGCTAAAACTCGAAGAGATAATTACCCTTTTGGGATTATTTCGATATACAAAAAGCTCTGCTTCGGCAGGGCTTTTTATTTTGATCGGATTTTATTAGAATGAGAATAAGAATAAATCTAAATAAAAAGGAAATCAAAGCAAAATGGGGGGTATTGCGGCGCGAAAGGGGAGTGTGAGCACGCGGGTTGCGTCGGTCGTTGGCATCGGCGTGCATGACGCCTTGAGGCAACCGTCATGCAAAATGGGCTTGCCCGGAATGACGGATAGGGCAAATTCCATCCTTATATATATACGTGCGCGCGCGGAGAAAATCAAGCGTGACGGATGTACCCGTATATCTTCCATTTTTGCCCAAAAACGGTGGATTTTGGGATTTCTTGGTACTCACTTCGGTTCAAAACCTGAAAAAACAGCAATTTTTGTGCAAAAGCACAACTTTGCAGCTCAAAAAATGTATAAATGTATAAAACTCAAGCAAAAACGGCGTATTTATGCATATGAGCACTATCGGCTTTCGGCATGTTTTTGGTCATTTTGACAAAAAACAGGGTGTATTTATGGGTATATTTTCTCGCAGATTAGAAAAAAACTTCAAAAAAATATTAAAAAAGGGTTGACGAAAGTGCCACTGCGTGCTATAATTACAAATGAATTCTTTTGAAAAGGAGAAAAAACAATGAAAAACCTTGTTATCCGTGTTTTGGCAGTCATGCTCGTAGCACTGATGTGCGTAGGTTTGTTCGCTTGCGGCGGCAATAACGGCCCTGCAAATGGAACGACCGCGGGAACCACCACCGGAACACAGAACCCCAACCAGGATCCTACCGTTGAAGAAGACTTCACCGGTCACAAGGACCCCAAATTCTACACCTACAACACCTACACCTCGCTCTCTCCCTCTAACTGGAACGAGCTGACCTACCAGGACAACAACGATACTCAGATCATGAGCTACATCGCTGGTTCCTTCTTCAGCTACGATTTCAAGTATGACGAGTACGGCGAGATCGTACCCGGCGAGTTCGTGATGCAGTACGGCGCAGCAACCAAGCTCGAGGACGTTACCGATGCTTACAGAGAAGCTTGGGAACTTCCCGAGGAGGGCAAGGGCTACGCGTACAAGATCACCATTCGTGAGGATATGAAGTGGGACGATGGCACCGCTATCGATGCAAACGACTTCGTATACACCATGAAGGAGCAGCTCGATCCTCTGTTCCAGCACTACCGCGCTGACAGCTTCTACGCAGGCTCCGTTAACCTCGTTAACGCGCAGAACTACGTAAAGCAGGGTCAGGAGGGCTGGTTCGCAGCTGACGGTCCTTACGCAGTTTACACTGCTGAGGAGCTTGACAGCAAGATCGTCTTCACGCTGGCTCCCGCAGGCCCTCTCTCCGTCGGTGAGGACACCGTTGACGCAGAGGCTTCCTTCCGCGCAGCTATGGGCTTCCCCGCAAGCTATGATGCAGCAAAGACCGCTGCTTACCTCATTGCCAACTACCTGGGCGGCTCCGCATTCACTGCTGAGGCTGCAGCTGCTATGGAAGGCAAGACCATGGCTGAGATCAAGGCTGATGCAACCCTGAAGGCTGCATGGGATGCTCTGATCGGCTGGTGGCAGACCGATCCCGACGAAGAGCTCGATTTCTTCGTTACCTACTACACCTTCCCCGAAGTTGACTTCGATGAGGTTGGTATTTTCGTTGGCGACAACAACTATGAGATCGTAATCGTTCTCTCTCAGCCCCTCGACCTGCTCAAGGACGACGGCTCCCTCTCCTACAAGGCTGCTTACAACCTCTCCTCTCTGCCTCTCGTTCACAAGGCAAAGTGGGAGGCTTGCAAGGTAGCTCCCGCTGAGGGTGCTACTCTCTGGACCTCCACCTACTGCACCAACGCGCTGAACACTGCAAGCTGGGGTCCCTACAAGCTCGAGAGCTTCCAGTCCGGTATGCAGTACGTTCTCGTCAGAAACGAGAACTGGTACGGCTACAACATGGACGAGTACAAGGGCCAGTATCAGACCGACAGAATCGTATGCGACACTGTTAAGGAGTGGAACTCCGCATGGCTGATGTTCCAGAAGGGCGAAATCGACGGTATCGGCATTGACGTTACCATCGCAGACGACTACAAGACCTCCGACAGAGCATACTTCACTCCCGACGATTTCGTTGGATCTCTCCAGCTCCAGTCTGACGCTACTCAGCTTGAGGCTCGTCAGTCCGAGGGCGTAAACAAGCTCCTTCTGACCTACCAGGATTTCAGAAAGGCACTTTCTCTGTCCATCAACAGAGCTGACTACACCGCAAAGTGCACCACCTCCTCTCTTGCAGGCTTCGGTCTGTTCAACTCTATGCACTACTATGACGTAGAGAACGGCGGCGTTTACAGAAACACCGACGAGGGTAAGAAGGTTCTTTGCGAGATCTACGGCGTTGATTACACGCAGTACGAGGATCTTGACGCGGCAGTTGCAGCCATCACCGGCTACGACCTCGACCAGGCAAGAGAACTCCTCACCAAGGCTTACAACGAGGCTCTGGCAGCAGGCGACATCAAGGAAGGCGACAAGGTTCTCCTGACCTTCGGTACCGGCGCTATCAACGAGTCCGTTCAGAGACACTTCGAGTACATCAAGACTGCATGGCAGACGATGGCTGTCGGCACGCCTCTTGAGGGCAAGATCGACCTCGAGCTGAAGGATTTCGCAGCTGCATGGGCTAACGACTTCCGCGCAGGCGCATATGACGTTTGCATGGGCGGTTGGACCGGTGCTGCATGGGATCCCGGCTACTTCCTCCTCGCTTACCTTGATGAGGGCTACCGCTATGCTGCTGCATGGGATACCACCAAGGTTATGATGACCTTCACCATGAAGGGCGTTGGCGAGAACGGCGCAGATATCACCGAGACCATGTCCCTGATGGATTGGTACGGATGCCTCAACGGTTACTCTGATGCGAAGTACGACTGGTCTTCCGCAGCACTTGAGGAGAGCCAGAGACTTCAGCTCATCGCAGCTCTTGAGAAGGAAGTTTTGAAGGTATACTATGCAGTTCCTACCTACAACAGCTTCGGCGCTTCCCTGATCTCCTTCAAGGTTGACTACGTTACCTATGAGTACAATACCTTTATGGGTTACGGTGGATTCAGATACATGACCTTTAACTACGACGACGAAGGTTGGATCGCAGCTGTCCAAGAGGCAGGCGGCACCCTGAACTACAAATAAGTCGCGTCTTAAATGTTAACACATGAGGGATAGTTTTTGACTATCCCTCTTTGTGTCTGTTTTGATTTGCGTGCGAAAACAAAGAAGAAAGGAGATTACAAAGTATGTACATGTTCAAATATGTATTAAAGAGAATCGGTCTTATGGTGATGACCTTCTCGATTATATTTGTTGTGTGCTTTGTGTTAATCAAATTACTTCCCGTTGATACAACCTCTGTCGGCGTCGGTGAGGACGCGACCAAGCTTCTCACTCAGCTCAAGGCAAGAGGCTACGATCGCCCCATTATGGAGCAATTTGGCTTGTATCTGAGAAGAATCGTTTTGGACGGCGACTTCGGCGTCGGCGTCAGCATGCCCGAATATCGCGGGCAGAACGTTTGGGACGTTTTTATTGAAAAGCTTCCCCCCACAATTTTGATCAATATTTATTCCTCCCTGTTTGCAGTGCCGCTTGGCATCGCTCTCGGCATTTTTGCCGCACTGAAGAAGAATAAATGGCAGGACCACGTCATCAGCACCGCCGTAATGGTCTTTATCTCGGTGCCTTCCTTCGTATACGCGTCCTTGCTTTTATATACCGTTTGCTTTAAATTTGACCTGTTGCCCCTGAAGATGGCGTCTCTGGCTGAGGCGAATAACAATTACTTCTCGTGGACGATGTTCAAGTCCATGATTCCCGCGGTGCTGGCGATGTCCTTTGGATCGATCGCAGGTTATGCGCGCGGAACCCGCGCGGAGCTGACCGAGGTCCTGACCAGTGAGTTTATGCTGCTGGCAAGAACCAAGGGACTGACCAAATCCATGGCAACCATCAGACACGCGCTCCGCAACGCGATGGTGCCGATCTTCCCCTCCATTGTGGGTGAGTTTATCGGCGTGCTTTCGGGCTCTCTTGTTATCGAGAAAATTTTCACGATCCCCGGCGTTGGCGGTCTTTATCTGACCGCGATCAACTCCATGGATTATGACTTCTATATGATGCTGTCTGGATTTTACTTGCTCGTCAGTTTGGTTGCGGCATTGGTCATCGACCTTTCCTACGGCTTTATTGACCCGAGAATCAGAATGGGGGCAAGATAATGAGAGCACAAGACTATAAGATTTCAAGCGAAAAATTCGTTTTCCGCGCCACCAACGACAACCTGCACGATACAAAGCTGGAAACCAAGCCCCTGACCTATTTCCAGGATGCGCTGCGCCGCTTTGCAAAAAACAAGGCGTCCGTCGTGGCTGCCATCATCATCGGTATTTTGCTGCTGTTTGCTCTGCTTGCACCTTTTCTTACTCCCTTCAGCGTTGCGTACGAGGACAACAGCTACGCCTTCGTACTGCCCAAGAACCCCATTTTCTATAACCTCGGCATCCCGTTCTGGGACGGCGGTCAGGAAAAAGAGGTCAACCAGCTGGCTTACGACCAGTACCGCGCGATCCAGCAGGAGCTGCGCCGCAAGGTCATTATGAGCGACGTTGAGGCGCGCGAGGAAACCTACATGGGTAAAACCAAGACGCTCTACTCCTTCCGTCTGGATACCTATAACGCAGTCGGTGTCAAGTACGTTGAGTTGACCGATGCTCAGTATAAGGCACTGCAGGCATATCAGGATGCGAACAACGTTCAGGTTATCCTGCCCATTACCGAATTCAAGCGCAGACCGGAGGCAGAGCAGGATAAGAACAACGCAAATATCTGGTACCGTACCAAGCTTGGCGCGGGAAGAAAGACCGAGATCGTCTTTGATAAGAACGGTAACTTCATTCCGATCTATGAAAAGGATACCGGTGACGGCCGCGACCAGTACACCTCCAAGATGTATTGGGAAGGAGATACCAAGCAGTACAACTACGCCGAAAAGAAGCAGAACTCCTGGATGGTTCGTGTTGACTACCGCGAATATTATATTTATCAGCATGCGGTAGCAGACGACGGAATCACCGAGCCCCTGTTCCTCTTTGGCACCAACAACGCCGGTAAGGACGTCTTTACCTGCCTTGCCAGCGGAACCAGATTCTCTTTGTTCCTCGCGTTCATCGTTGCAAGCGTCAACCTCTTTGTGGGTGCGATCTACGGTGCGATCGAGGGCTACTACGGCGGCAAGGTCGATATCATCATGGAGCGTATCGTGGAGCTGCTTTCCTCCGTTCCGTTCATGATCGTGATCACGCTGCTCAAATATCACTTTAACGTTTCGCACGTTTTGATCCTATTCATCGCCTTCTTCCTGACGGGATGGACAGGTATGGCAGCAAGAACCAGAATGCAATTCTACCGCTTTAAGAACCAAGAGTATGTTTTGGTTGCAAGAACACTTGGCGCAAGAGATTTCCGCATTATGTTCAAGCATATTTTCCCCAACGCGATCGGTACTCTGATCACCGGTAGCGTGCTCGTCATTCCCGGTGTTATCTTCTCCGAGACCAGCCTTAGCTACCTCGGAATCATCAGCCTTAGCACCGGTAACCTGACCAGCCTTGGAACCATGCTTGCAACGGGTCAGAACTATCTGTTCACGTACCCCCATATGCTGCTCTTCCCCTCGCTGTTTATCAGCTTGTTGATGCTCAGCTTCAACCTGTTTGGTAACGGCTTGCGCGACGCGTTTAACCCATCCTTGAGAGGAACTGAGGAATAAACGGCCCAAGTGGCGTTTTGAATGCAAAATTTCTAATCAAAATATAGAGTGCTGCAGTGCGGGAGGGGAGCTCCTCCCCGCCGGAACGCAGCGGAAAGGAATGGTGATATTGATGGATAAAAAGTTAGAAGTAAAAAATCTGCAAATATCATTCCGTACTCAAGGTGGAATTGTAAAAGCCGTTCGTGACATCTCTTTCGATCTTTACAAGGGTGAGACCCTTGCAATCGTTGGTGAGTCCGGCTCCGGTAAATCCGTAACCAGTAAAGCGATCATGGGTATCCTTGCGGGAAACTCGATCGTTGAAGGCGGCGAAATTTTATATGACGGTCAAGATCTGCTCAAGATCTCCGAGGAGGATTATCACAAGATCCGCGGAGATAAGATTGCAATGATCTTCCAGGATCCGATGTCGAGCCTGAACCCGATCATGAGAGTCGGTCAGCAGCTCACAGAGGCAATGATTTTGAAGGCAAAGTCCGGTAAAAAGAATGCACGCCGTGCGTTTAACTCCATGCTGACGCGCCTTGGCAGAAGCATCAATGAGGCGGATGCCGAGCACGGAATTGACACTCGTCAGCTTGTTGCAAAGCAGCTCAAGACTTTCGACTCCTTCTGCGTAACCGCGACCAACATTGAGCGTGAGTTCAATGAGGCGCTGGGCAACCTGACGCAACTGGAAAACGAGGCCGATGAGGCAGTCCTGATGCTGGAGCGCGACAAGAAGCTCGATCTGGCAGTGACGCTCAAGCGCATTTACCGTCTGTACAAGGGTGCTACCAACCCGTACGGTCTGGTGGCGAATGAGGAATACACGACCTCTCTTGCAAGCCTGTCTGCTCTCGCTTCGCAGGGCAAGAACGCTTCGCGCGAGGAGTCTCTGCTCGTTCTGCGCAAGATCAGTCAGCTGACAAAGGACGCATTGCAGAAGGAAAAGCCCAATTTCTTTACGATGGGATATTATCTTTCGGTGCATCCCGAGGCGGATCTTACCAAAATGCCCATCGGTGAGATGAATTCCATGACGCGTGAGTTCTTGGATAAGGAATTTATGCTCCGATTCATCGAAACCGCAAAAAGAGGCGTTTATTACTCCCGCAAGGTTTCTATTCAGCGCAAGAGGGCGGCGTTGAAGCCTGTCCAGGAAGCACTGAAATACTTCCGCACAACCAAGGAGCTGGATAAGAAGAAGGCGTATGCTTACGTCAAGAAGCTGACTCCGATGGTAAACGGCGCGATTGACCGCCTGAGTGTCAAGAAGGAGAGCGTGGAGTACGTCTTCCACTCTGCCTTTGAGGGTGGCGTTGAGGCTTACTTTACCGGTGCTGTCAGAAACCCCATTGAGGAAAGAAAATACCTGAGCAATAAGAGAAGATACGAGGCAGCCATCGCAGCGGGCAAGAAGCTGGATTGGACGCTCAAGCCTCAGGTCGTGGTTGATCTGGAGCTCAAGCGCGCAAATATTTGCAAGACGCTTGAAAATCTCTGCAACTGCTATGAGAGAAATATCAAGGACTTCAAGAAGTTTGATTCCGAGGCACATGTGGTCGAGATCATCGATTACCTCAAGGAGCAGGCATCCTGCTTCGTGGTAAAGATGAACAAGAAGATCGCGAAGGCAAAGGCGATCAAGCTGATGGAGGAGGTTGGTATTCCCGAGCCGAACCGCCGCTTCAATCAGTATCCGTTCGAGTATTCGGGCGGTATGAGACAGAGAATCGTCATTGCGATCGCACTGTCCGCAAACCCCGATATCCTGATCTGCGACGAGCCTACCACGGCACTTGACGTTACCATTCAGGCACAGATCCTGGAGCTGATCAACGTCATCAAGCGCGAGAGAAATCTGTCCGTTATCTTCATTACGCACAACCTTGGCGTTGTTGCGAATATGGCAGACAGAATCGCCGTTATGTACGCGGGCAAGATCGTAGAGCTCGGAACGGCAGAGGAGGTCTTCTACGAGCCGGCACATCCCTATACCTGGGCGTTGCTCAGCAGTATGCCCGACCTTCACACCTCCGAGAAGCTGGAGTCCATCCCCGGTACTCCTCCCAACATGATCTATCCTCCCAAGGGAGATGCGTTCGCTGCAAGAAACAAGTACGCGCTTGAGATCGACTTTGAGCTGGAGCCTCCGATGTTTGACATTACGGATACGCACGCGGCGGCTACCTGGCTGCTTCACCCGAACGCACCCAAGGTTGAGATGCCTGCGTTGATCAAGACCCGTATTGAACGCTTGAAGAAGGAGAGACAGTAATATGGACAACAATCAGGAAAAAGAAGTCTTATTAAAGGTCGAGCATCTCCAGCAGTACTTCAAGATGGGCAAGTACGAGAACAAAGCCGTAGATGACGTCAGCTTCGAGGTTTACAAGGGTGAGGTCTTCGGTCTTGTTGGAGAATCCGGATGCGGAAAGACCACCACCGGTCGTTCCATCATCCGTCTTTACGACATCACGGGCGGTTCCGTTTACTACAAGGGTGAGCGAATCTGTGCGGGTACCCGTAAGTATGAAGACGCCATCAAGGCGGCATACGATGCGCACTTTGCGAAGGAGATTACCAAGGAAGAGCTGGATAAGATCCTGGAAATCAACTTCACAAAGATCGCTGCTGCTAAGGCTGACCACAAAAAATGGTCCAGACACAACGGAAAGAACAATCTGACCAATGAGATTCAGATGATCTTCCAGGATCCGATCGCATCCCTTGACCCCCGTATGACCGTTCGCGATATCATCGCGGAGGGCTTGATCATCCGTGGCATCAAGGATAAGGAATTCATCGACCAGCAGGTATACAAGATGCTTGAGACCGTCGGTCTTGTACAGGAGCACGCATCCCGTTATCCTCACGAGTTCTCGGGTGGACAGCGTCAGCGTATCGGTATTGCCCGCGCGGTCATCATGAACCCCGAGCTGATCATTGCGGACGAGCCGATCTCCGCTCTGGACGTATCGATTCAGGCGCAGGTTATCAATCTGTTGCACGATCTAAGCGAAAAGATGGGACTTACCATCCTCTTTATCGCGCACGATCTGGCAGTCGTCAAATATTTCTCGGATCGAATCGCGGTCATGTATTTCGGTAAGATCGTAGAGCTTGCAACGAGTGACGAGCTGTTTGCACATCCGCTGCATCCTTACACGCGTTCCTTGCTTTCCGCAATCCCGCTTCCTGACCCAATCACCGAGAAGAACCGCAAGAGAATCGTTTACAACCCGATTCTGGATCACGATTATTCCAAGGAAGGTCCCTCCATGCGTGAGGTCTCTCCCGGACACTTCGTATATTGCAACACCGAGGAATTCGAGAGATACACCAAGGAGATTCAGGAAAGCGAACAATGAAACAGGGAAAGCAATATGGGATTACCATTGCGATCGGGATTGCGATCGTGCTGTTGATCTGTTGGATTCAAGGGCTTTTTACCACGACTCCGGGTGCTATGGATGCGGCTACGGCGTATCACATTCTTTGTGATGCCTTTTGCGTCAGCGGTGTTCTGCTGGCAGGCGCCGGAATGCTGGTGTTTTCCAACAACGAGGGCGGATTTGACGCCATCGTGTTCGGTGTTAAAAGCTTTGCAGGCCTCTTTAAGAAAAACAGAAAGACAAAGCAGACCTATTACGATTACCGCATGAGCCGCGCGGAGCACAAGGTTCCGTTTCTGTTCATGGTGATCACCGGTTTGTTCTTCCTGGCAATCGCCGCAGTGATGCTGGCATTGCACATGTCCTGCAGATAAGAAAAAATGCTTTCGCAAGATTTCATGCAAACAAAAAAAGAACAGGCTATCTTAGCCTGTTCTTTTTTGTTTTTTATTTTTTGGATTCATTCTTATTCCGGTTTCTGCTTTTTCGCCTTGTAAAGGCGGAACATATCGCGGTGGAGCGAGTTCTGTGAGGGAAGGAGTGCGCAGAAGAACGTCACTGTTACCAGAATCGCAATGACCGCCAGCAGCCAATCTGGCAAAAGCAGATAGTGAATTTGAATTTTTCCCATCAGAGGGGTAAACTCCTCAAAGCAAAGCACCAGCACGGCGGGGAGGAGCGTTTGCAGAATGGGCAGGAGCTGAAAGAGGAAAAAGAAGATGCGGTTGGGGCAAAGGATCTGAAGGATCGCTTTTGCGCGGTTTGACTCCTGCGAGGTGGGATCTGCGGCAAACGCACGCGTCGTACAGATCGCGCACAGAATGGAAAATACGCCGTAAAAGGCAATGCAAGCCCAGGAGAGCAGGGCATAACCCAGCGTAATATAGGAGAAAAAGGACTGATTGACGGGCGTATCGCTCGCGCCGAATGCCGTGAATGCCTGCTCCCACGTATTGATCAGCAGCTGAAAGTAGCTGATTGTGCCAAGCGGCTTGTTTTCCACCACCAGATAGAGGTGCGGGATCGCGGCGTAGATCAACAGGGTCAGATAGGTGACGAGCGGAAGCCAATAAGCAATATGGATCAGTGCCTTGACGGTGGAATTTTGGGGCTTTTTCATTACGGAGTGCCCCCAAGCTTGCCCTCAAGCTTTCCCTCCATCAAAAAGGCTGCTTCCATGTCCGCACAGCAAACGGCATAAGCCAGAGGGAACATTTCCAGGGCGCGACCTACGTTATTGGTATCCTCCGTGCCCGAAAATCCCATGTGATAGCGAATGGCAAATGCCTCGTCCCGCGTCAGGCGCATAAAGCCCGAGATGATGTAGACGGACTTCTCTCCGTGACCGTAGGGGAGGGTATCCTCAATGGTGTAATAGGGTACGCTGGTCCATCTTCCCGTTTCGTCCTTGACGTTGCGGAAGCTGGTTTTGTAGAAATCGACCTTGCAGATATCGTGAAGCAGCCCTGCGATCGCGATGCTTTCCTCGCTGTATTCAATACCGTAGAGATCCTTGACGCGGGGGCGGTTGAGAATATCCACGAGGCAATCGTATACGTTGAGGCTGTGCGCGACAAGCCCTCCCTCGCAGGCACCGTGGTAGCGCGTGCTGGCAGGTGCTGTGAAGAAATCGCTCTTTTTGAGGTAGTCGAGCAGCTTATCCGCGCCCTCGCGTGTGATCTTTTCATTAAAAATCTGTATAAAACGCTCTTGATTGGTCATAATTCTTCTCCCTTTCGAGTGTCTTGTATATTCCTCTTTATTTTACCATGAGCAAAGGAAATTGTAAAGGCGTTTTTGTAAATAATTTTGCCGTATCGCAAGAATGGGGGCATCCGCTGCGGCGGATGCCCCCAAATGTGTTTTGGAGCGGTCGGTCATCCCTGCTCGGGGATCAAGAGTCCGTATCCGCCGTCATGACGCGTGTAGACGACGCAGGTCTGTCCCGTTTGGTCATCGTTGAATACGAAGAACTGATGCCCCAACAGATTCATCTGCAAGATCGCTTCCTCAGGCGACATGGGCTTTGCGGGGAAGGTCTTGGTACGGATGATCTCCTCGTCATCGGGCACGACGTCGTCATAACCTTGATCGGGTAAGACGAAGCCGGTGTCACGCAGACGGCGTGCTAAGCGGGTCTTGTTCTTGCGGATCTGACGCTCGATATTCGAGCAAGCGACGTCCAGAGCATCGCGGAAGCTGTCAGCCCGGACCTCACTGCGGAAGAGTGCGCCTGCGGCGGAAATGGTGATCTCGATGCTTTTATCGTTATGCTTGCAGCTGAGCGTGACGGTCGCATCGCCCTCGCGGTCAAAGAATTTATCAAATTTTGCAAGCTTTTTCTCAATCAGCAGCTTCATGTCCTCATAAACGTTCATCTGCCGTCCAACAATGTTCAATTTCATACGCGCATCCTTGCCTTTCTCTCAGTTTTGCAGGGAAAAGGAGATCTCCCCTGCAAATACAGTATAGCACAAAAAAGTGAACATGTAAAGATAGGACAAAGATAATTTACAAACAGGTGTGAAATTTTGTATAAAATGACGAAATGCGGCGAAGAAAAATAGATCCGTGGGATTGACAGAGAACGGAAAAACTGGTATAATAATAGGAGAGTGTTCCCCAAAAAGTGACGCTGGGAGGAAAGAGGCACCGTATGAGTGAGATAAAACGGAGGATCGAGGAGCTGCGCCGTCAGCTTTTGTACCACGCAAAAAAATATTACGTCGAGGACGATCCCGAAATTTCGGACTACGAATACGACATGATGTACGCCGAGTTACTGCGCTTGGAGGCGGAGCATCCCGAGTTTTTCGATGCGGATTCGCCCACCCAAAGAGTCGGCGGAAAGGCGCTCGACAAGTTTGAAAAGGTGACGCACACCGTGCAGATGAATTCGCTTTCAGACGTGTTTTCCTTTGAGGAGCTGCTTGCCTTTACCACTCGCATGGAGGAGCAATTGGGCACTCCCGTCTATTCGGTTGAGCCCAAGATCGACGGACTTTCGGTGTCCTTGCGCTACGAGAACGGTGTGTTCGTACAGGGAGCTACGCGCGGCGACGGATTTGTCGGGGAGGACGTCACGCAAAATCTGCGCACGGTATTCTCCATTCCCCTAAAGCTTTCCGAGCCCTTAAGCTTTACGGTGCGCGGTGAGGTCTACATGCCGCGCCGCGTGTTTGAACGCCTCAATCTTGCGCGTGAGAGCGCAGGACTTCCCCTGATGGCAAATCCGCGTAACGCGGCGGCAGGATCATTGCGTCAGCTTGATCCCAAGGTTGCGGCAGAGCGCGCGTTGGACATTTTTATTTTCAATTTCCAGGAGGGAAGTCTGTATCTTGACGGACATGCCCCCCGCTCCCACACCGAAACGCTTGCCCGCCTTGCGGAATTGGGCTTTCCCGTGCTGGAGCATACCGCCGTGGCAAAGAGCGGTGAGGAGGTGCTTGAGCATATCAAAAAACTCGGCACGCTTCGTCCAAGCCTTGCCTACGACATTGACGGTGTGGTGATCAAGATCGACGGTCTTGCGCAACGCACGGAGGTTGGAGAGGGAACCAATACGCCCAAATGGGCGGTTGCTTATAAATTCCCGCCCGAGCAAAAGCAGACAAAGCTTTTGGACGTGACTGTTGCCGTGGGAAGAACGGGAGTTCTGACGCCGACTGCTGTGCTTGCTCCCGTAGGACTTGCGGGCACCACGGTCCGGAGCGCGACGCTTCACAATATTGAGATGATCCGACAAAAGGATATCCGCATCGGCGACATCGTTACGGTGCAAAAGGCGGGGGATATTATCCCCGAGGTGGTGAGCTCGCACCCTGCGATGCGCGACGGCTCGGAGAAGGAATTCCACATGCCCACGCATTGCCCCTCCTGCGGAGAACCGGTTTTTTACGATGCCGACGAGGGCGCGGCGACACGCTGTGTCAATCTCAAATGTCCCGCCCAGCTTTCCCGCGGGATCGAGCATTTTGCTTCCAAGGACGCGATGAATATCGAGGGCTTAGGTCCTCAGATCGTCGAGGCGTTGCTGAAAAACGGTCTGATCTCGGATGCGGCGGATCTTTATTCGCTGACGCGGGAGGACGTCGAGGAGATGGAGCGCATGGGAGAAAAATCCGCGCAAAATCTCATCGATTCCATCGAACGCTCCAAGAGTGCGGGACTTGAGCGCCTGATCTACGCGCTTGGCATTCGCAACGTAGGACAGGTCGCGGCGGAGGCGCTCGCCGGGCACTTCGGCACGCTGAGGTCTTGCATGCAGGCAAGCGTGGAGGAGCTTTGCGCGATCCAAGATTTTGGCGAAATTACCGCTATGTGCGTGGTGAACTTCTTCTCCAATCCGCAAAACCGTGAGCTTTGCGCACGTCTTTCCGAGGCAGGGCTTCTGACCGAGGCAACGCAAAAGCCGAAGGCAGAGTTCTTTGCGGGGTTGAGCTTTGTTCTGACGGGCACGCTCCCCACGCTCTCGCGTGACGAGGCAACCAAATTGATCAAGGCGGCAGGCGGCAAGGCGGTAGGCTCCGTTTCCTCCAAGACCGATTTCGTTGTAGCAGGCGAGGCGGCGGGATCCAAGCTTACCAAGGCGCAAGCCCTTGGTATTCCCGTGATCGACGAGGCGACGCTGCTCTCCATGATCGAGGCGGGAAGCGCGAAAATTGAATCATGATAAAACAGCAAACAGCCTCGGACGGATTTTCCGTCCGAGGCTGTTCCTTTTGTTTGATTAACATTTTAACAGCGCTCCGTCCAACACCGCCTCGGTCAGCGTATCTCCTCGGTAGGTCAGCTTCAAGGAGAAAAAGGGGGTTCCCGGATCGTCGATCAAGTGCAGGAAGATGCGATCTCCCTCCCACATGGGAAGGCGCAGCAGCGCGGATTTGTCGATCCACGCAAGCTCCCCCTCGTCGCACTCGGTCTGCTCTCCGTGCCATGCGGTGACGGTAAAGAGATGCATATATTCGGTCGGGTAGCGGTCACTGACAAAGGTGACGATGCCGCGATAGCGGAATGCCTCGACGCAAAGTCCCGTTTCCTCCAGGATCTCTCGGCGCATGCAATCCTCGGGGCTTTCGCGATCCTCGAATTTTCCGCCGATGCCGATCCATTTGTCGCGATTCTCATCGTGCTCCTTTTTGGTGCGGTGCAGCATCAGATATTTTCCGTCCTGCTCCAGATAGCAAAGTGTTGTCTGCTTCATGGCGTGCTCCTTTTCTGTCCAGATCTTCTACCCTATTATAGCAAAGCGCGCGCAAAAAAACAAGTCCCACCGTGGTTTTATGTCCGTATTTCCGTTGCGGACGACAAAATCAGAAAGGCGTTGACATTTTTTTGCTGTGGGGGTATAATAAGAGTAGCAGATTCCGCGCAATAGTCCTTGCGCGGGGAAGGGAGGCTGAGATGAAGCAATCGACCAAGATACGGCTTGTGGCTCTTTTGTGCGGCATTGGTGCCATTTTGCTGATCCTCCTTGCAAGCGCGATCGATCCGACTCCCGTGCGTGCCCTTTTGAAGCTGACGCACGTCCCGATCGACCGTCCCTCCGTATACGGTGTATTTCATATTTGTTGGCTTTTGATCGGTCTTGCCCTGTTTGTCCTCCTGTCGATCCTCGCCCTCAAAAAAGGGAAGGACGCCACGGACGGCACGGTGTTCGGTTTTGGAATGCTCTTTCTTGTCCTGGAGCTTTACAAGCAGCTCTATTCCTTTTACATCCTCTGTGACGGAAGATACGATTTTGGCGTGTTCCCGTTCCAGTTCTGCTCGCTCCCGCTGTATTTCTGCTTGATTGCGCCCTTTTTGAGGGAGGGCTGGTGGAAGGAGGCGATCTATCGCTTTCTTGCCCTCTTTGGCACGATGGGAGGCTGCCTTGTGCTGTTCTATCCCGCATGGTTTGATACGCTTTCTCTTTGCTGTCATACCATGCTCTGGCACGTGGCGATGATCGCGCTGGGGCTCTGGATTCTGTTCTCACGGGGGTACGGAAGGTCCTATCTTGCGGAAATGCTCCCCGCCGGTGCGATCTTCCTTGGCGTAACGGCACTTGCGACCGTCTTGAACGTTGTGCTGTATCCCTTTTCGAAGGGCTCGCCAAAGCCGCTTAATCTCTTTTATATGAGCCCGTATCACAGCACGTATTTTCTGATCGTCAAGGACGTCTGGCGACACCTTGGATGGGCTTGTGCCATGCTTTGCTATCTTGCGCTGTTTATCCTCGTGGGGGCGACACTCGTCTGGGTAGTTGCCCGATTCATCCGTTGGATTCTGACGCATTTTTCCCAAAAAGTACAGAAATAACGGCTTGTTTTGAAAAAAACAGGATTTTTTTGAAAAAACCCTTGCTTTTTTGATTGAGATATGGTAAAATAAACAAGTATGAAAATTGTTTGCATGAAGGATCGATGTTCCTCTGCAAAAATGCTACTATTTCGGAGGTTTTGATATGTTTTTCTCTCTTAATGCGGCAAGCACGACCGCAGCCGTTACCGATGCTGCGAAGAATGCTGCAAGCGCCAACACCGTTTGGCAATATGTTCTGGGCTCTATCCTGCTGGTTCTTGCCATTGCGCTGATTGTCATCGTTCTGCAGCAGAGCGGTAAGGAAAGAGGTCTGTCCGGCACCATTGGCGGCGGCGCAGATACCTATTTCGGCAAGTCCGGCGGCAACACCAAGGAAAAGCTTTTGACCAAGCTGACCATCATCGGCAGTGCTTTGTTCGTTGTATGTGCGATCGCGCTGACCATTCTGGTATTGGTAGCCTGATGAAAGCAAAATAAGGGAAGGGTAACGCCTTCCCTTATTTTTTGCCTATACAAGAACAGCCGCAAGGGATATCCCTTGCGGCTGTCTTTGTATGACCGGAGCTTTTACGCAAGCTCGACGGAAGCGGTGATGACGAATTTCTTGACCGACTCAATGATCTTTTCGCACTGCGATTTGTTCTCGTAGGATTCACCGATGAAGCTGGGTGCGGAGCCGATGTTTTTGAGCACGTAGCGATAGTTCCCGAACTTGTCGCGGTCAACGAAGAAGTTGCCGACGTAGACCGCGCGCTTGAAGGATTCGATCCCACGACGGGCGGCTGCCTCGTTTGCGTAGCAACGGCTGGAATACAGGATCTGACCGTTATTGGCAAGCAGATAGAAGCAGAACTGTCCCTCGCCCTCCTGGTTGAGCTCGAATTTGCCCATCTTCTGCGCCTGCGCCTCTGCCTTTGCTACTGCGTTCCAGTCGATGTCGTCGGGGGAGCGCTTGCAGTTCTTGGCATATTCAAATGCGCGAACGGCCTCGCGGTCGGGCAGATAGCGAATGATCTTTGCGTTGTCCGCAAATTTTTTGAGCGAATCGACGCAACGGACGCACTGCTCCTTGGAGCTGTAGTTTTCGCCGTAGTATTTGTTATCCAGAATGAAGCGGTAACGCTTGTATTTATCCTCGTGGATCTCCAGCTTTCCGCCGCTGACTGCCTTGCGGAATGCCTTGATGCCGTTGAGCGCACCCGTGAGCGTGGTAAAGCTGGGGCTGTCGAACAGCATCTGCCCGTTGTTGGCAAGCAGATAGAAGTGGAAGCCGTCGACCTCCAGCGCAAACTCATATTTTCCGACTACCTTGGCGCCGTTTGCCTTGATGCGCTCGTCGGCGTCCAGAATGGCCTTGTCAAACGCGATGCGGATATCCTCATCGGTGGTGACAAAGAACGGACGGGACACCGGAGTGCTGCCTGCTGCCACGGTGACACCGGACTTGGATGCTTTTTTTGCGGGAGCTGCCGTTTTTGCGGTTACCGTCGAAGCCTTGGGCGGCGTTTTTGCGGCGGGCGCCTTTGCAGCAGGTGCTTTCGCCTTTGCGGGGGCTTTTTCGGGAGCCTTTTCCGCAGCCTTTTTCGTAGCGGTCGTCTTAGCGGGCGCTTTTTCCGCTTTTTTGGGTTCTTCCTTGGTAGGGGCTTTTTCCGCTTTAGCGGGTGCGGGCGCAGTCTTTGCGGCTACGGCTTCTTCCTGATCCGCCTTCTTCTTTTTCTTGAACAATCCCATGATGTACCTCCAAACTCCAAAAAAATGATTACACTTTTATTTTAGCATACCCCGCGAAAAAAGTCAAGAACCGCTCCCTGTTTTTTTGATAGGAAAGGATGTTTTTTCTTACGGATGGCAACAGGGGACAGATCGCGATCTGTCCCCTGTATTTTTTGTTTTATTGCCTTGAATGTGTCCGTCCGGATGCTGTGATGCTTAGGATCAAAGAACCAGACTCGGTGCGGTGTAGACGCGTCCTGCGTATTCCTGATCCAGCGCGTACAGCCCCTTGGGGTCGCTTCCGAACAGCTTATAGCGGTTGATCATAGAGTCCGCATTGTCCTCTTCCTCCATCTGCTCGTCAACAAACCAGTCAAGGAATTTCATCGTGCGGTAATCTCTCGCCTCATAGCATTCGTGATAGATCGCGTTGATCAGGGATGTGACGTAACGCTCGTGCTCTGCGGCAGCCTCAAGAGGATCCAGAATACTGCCGTAGGTTTTATCGGGCTTGGCAATCGCCTCAAGCGTTACCTTCCAACCGTTGTTCTGCATGTACTTCATAAACAGCAGAGCGTGGTCGCGCTCCTCCTGAGCCTGGATCATGTAGTAATTTGCGTAACCGTCAAGGTCAAGTGCGTCGTAGTAATTGGCGATGTCCACGTACAGGTATGCGCTGTAAAGTTCCTTGTTGATCTGCTCATTCAGCAGGGTTTTGATCTTCTCGTTCATCGTTCTATCCTCTCTGTTCTGCTAACAGTGTGTTGGCGCAATTAGCCGAAGTATCTCTCAAGCAGGCCTGCGAATGCTCTGCCGTGACGGGCCTCGTCCTTTGCCATCTCGTGAACGGTGTCGTGGATGGCGTCAAGGCCCAGCTCCTTTGCCATCTTTGCCAAGTCAAATTTGCCTGCGGTCGCGCCGTTTTCAGCCTCGACTCTGACGGTCAGGTTCTGCTTGGTGGAATCGCATACGCATTCACCGAGAAGCTCAGCGAACTTTGCTGCGTGCTCAGCCTCCTCCAGCGCTGCTTCCTTCCAGTAGAGCGCGATCTCGGGATAGCCCTCTCTTGCCGCTACGCGGGACATTGCAAGGTACATGCCGACCTCGGTGCATTCGCCCTGGAAGTTTGCGCGCAGACCCTCGATGATCTCCATGGGAGCGTCCTTGGCAATGCCGACAACGTGCTCGGTTGCCCAGCTCATCTCGCCATTCTCAACAACCTCCTCGAATTTCTCGCCGGGCTGCTTGCAAAGGGGGCATTTGTCAGGTCTTACGTCAGACTCCACGATTTCTCCGCAAACGGTGCATCTCCATTTTTTCATAATCAAATCTCCTAATTCTTATAATTTTATATATTTTTTGGGGAAACAAAATTGATATGGATTTACGGGGTACAGCTCTCGCAGCCCGACCGGCAGGATGCCTTGCAGCGATGACGCTTCCGACAATCCTCCGCGCATTTTTCCTTGGGGCAGGCAAGACCGATCTCGCAGACGCGGCAGGTACCGCCGCTGATCTCGATCGACTTCCCGTTGACCAGCGCGTCCGCCAGCTTTTGGTGAGCGGAGGCAAGGAGCGCTGCTACGGTGGGCCTTGAAACCAGCATTTGCGAGGCGATCTGCGCTTGCTCAAGATGCTCCAGACTATGCAAGCGGATGACCTCGTATTCATCCAGAGTCAGGACTACGTATTCTTCGCTCCCGGTGCTCTCCGCACGAAAGCGCGTTGTGCGTGGCAGGGCGCATATGACGCGTTCTTTTTTTGGTCTTGCCATATGCGATCCTCCCATCCTGTTCTCTTACACGCTTATTATAGCATAGTTTGTGACATATGTCAATAACTTTTCTGAAAAAAATAAAAATTTTTTTGTCGAGATATTTACAAAAAGGACTTGACACGACATTTGTTTTAAGATACAATTTTTTTATAAGACCGTACAAGGAGAAAAGCATTGTCAACCGAAAAGAAAGTAAAAGCTGACAAAAGAATAGATGAGAAGAAAAAGGGCATTCTGGAGGAGCGCGTTTTCCTATGGGTGCTTCTTGCGTTTGCCGTTCTGGAAGCGGTTCTGGTGGCTTATCTACTATTTACTTATATGCCGATCCGTCTGTTGCCCCCGACGGGGGACGGAACGGCGCAGAGCACGCCGCCCGCGCAGACAGTCCCGACGCCCTCTGACGATCCGTACGTATTTGAAAACGGCGTTGTACCCAAGCGCCCGACGGAGAATGCCGGCACGGCTGTGGCAGGGGATGAATTATATTCCCAATTTATGTTTATGATGAACGGGGACGGTTCCCGTGTGCTTGCGGGCAAGCAGGCGGATGCGCGTCTTTCCCCTGCCTCCATGACAAAGGTCATGACCTTGATCGTCGCTTGCGAGAATCTGAAGACAGAGGATCTTGACCGCAAGGTGACCTTGACGCAGGAGATCTGGGATTACGTCCGCACGGGGCATCACACCGAATGCGAGATCTACGGACACGACGTAGGAGATGAGATCAAGATCCGCGATCTGCTTTACGGGATCGCGCTCGAATCCGCCTCGGACTGCGTGATGATGGTGGTCTTGGAGATCTGCGAAAGTGAAGAGGCGTTTGCCGAGCTGATGAATGCAAAGGCGGAGCAGTTAGGGCTGGTCAATACCCACTTTGACAACGCTGTCGGCTATGAAAGTGAAAACAACTATACCACGGCGCGTGAGATGGCAATGATCCTCTCGTATGCCCTGCAAAGCGACATGATTACGCAGATTCTTTCCTGCCCGACATACGTATCCCGTGGCTGGTACTACAAGGACGGGATGTACGAGGAGTTCCGTTTTACCTATTATAATACGCTGCACACCCAGCGCAAGGAAGCATACAAGGAATATGCAAAGGAAGATTTCAAGATCGCGGGAGCTACCCTTCAGGGTGGCAAGACGGGATATTGGGATTCCTCCTTCCTCGTCTGCTTCGGAACCAAGCAGGGAAGCGGTGAAAAATACGTGCTGGTGCTGGGCGACGCCTCGGCGGAGTCGGTACGCAAGTCCTGCTACTATACGATGGCAGACGTCAAATATTGCTTTGAAACCTATCTTCCTTGATAGATCAAGCCCTCACACGAAGCGTGATGAGGGCTTTTTCACGCCTGTCGCACGGACGTCATATCCTTTACTGAATTGCTTAAATTCAGAAGCAGGGGGGATTTACGATGCTGGTTACAAAGCCTTATCAACGCGAGCGTGCCGTGGAATATGCCAAGAAATGGGCGCTGTCACAAAATCCGCTGTTCGCGGATTTTTCGGAGATTGGAGGAAACTGTACCAATTTTGCCTCGCAATGTGTGCTGGCAGGGAGCTGCGTGATGAATTACACGCCGGATTTCGGATGGTACTACGTTTCCTTGGAGGATCGCGCACCCGCATGGACGGGAGTGGACTATTTCTATGATTTTATGACGATGACACCGAGCTTTGCGTCCCGCAACGGTGGGGTCGGTCCTTTTGCGAGTCTTGTGTCGGCGGAGGCGGCAGAGCTTGGCGACGTAGTACAGCTTCGGAACGCAAGCGGCGCGTGGTACCACAGCCTTGTCATTACGGGAAAAGAAGGAGAGGAAATTCTGGTCAGTGCCCAGACCAATGATGTCATTGACCGACCGCTTTCCTCTTACAACTACGCGGATGCCCGCTTTCTGCATATTGAGGGAGTGCGGATCGAGGTCAATGACGATCAATGCTATCAGATCCTGCTTGCGGGAGGCGCGGATCCTACGCAGCCACAAAACTAAAAAGATACCGTCCATTGTAACGCATGGGTTGCATTGAAGCTGGGAATCCTTTAGAAAGGAAAAGAGAATCTGTCGAATTTTACAAAAATGCAACCGAAAGTTGCGAAAAAATGCAATAGGAAATGGGTTGATATCGGAGCGTTGATCTGATATAATGAAGGTATCATGCCAAACATGCAAAAAAAGTGAGGATTTTTTATGACGATTGGAAAAAAGATAACCACCCTGCGCAATCTGGCAGGAATCTCGCAGGAGCAGCTCGCCGAGCACATCTCGGTTTCCAGACAGGCGATTTCCCGATGGGAGATGGGGCAGGCGGTCCCACAGCTTGAAACGATTTTGCAGCTGTGCGAATTCTTTGGCATCAGCACCGATGAGCTGTTGCAGGAGAAGCACGAGATCCAACCGTCGGGAGCCAGACAGAGAAACCGTTATTTCGGTACGGACGGCTTCCGCGGCGAGGCAAATATTGAGCTGACCTCCATGCACGCATACAAGATCGGTCGCTTCCTTGGCTGGTATTACGCATCTCCCCTGTCGGGCAACAAGCGCAATCACCGCCCTAAGGTCGTGATCGGTAAGGATACCAGACGTTCCAGCTATATGCTGGAGTATTCCATCGTAGCAGGCCTTACGGCATCGGGGGCTGACGTGTATATGCTGCACGTGACTACCACGCCCAGCGTTTCCTACGTGACGCGTCAGGATGAGTTTGATTGCGGCATCATGATCACCGCATCCCACAACCCCTTCTACGATAACGGCATCAAGATCGTCAATCGCTACGGTGAAAAGCTGGACGACGACACCACCGCCTTGATCGAGGCATACCTTGACTCCGATCTGAATGCACTCGGTGTTTGCGGTCCGGATCTTCCCTTGGAGCATAGAGAGAGGATCGGTTGCATCGTCGACTACGTTGCGGGCAGAAACCGATACGTTGCGTATCTGATCTCTCTGGCTTCTCATTCCTATAAAAATCTGCGCATCGGTCTGGACTGCGCGAACGGAGCATCCTGGATGATCGCGAGAGCGGTATTCAGCGCACTTGGCGCGCAGGTAGAAACCATCGGTACGGAGCCCGACGGACTGAACGTCAATCAGGGCTGCGGATCGACGCATATCGAGGCTCTCTGCCGTCTGGTACGTGAGCGTCATCTGGACGTCGGCTTTGCCTTTGACGGCGACGCGGACCGCTGCATTGCCGTGGACGAGCACGGAAACGTGGTGGACGGCGATTGCATGATGTATATTCTGGCGAAGCGCCTGCAATCCAGAGGCATGCTGACCAACGATACCGTCGTTGCGACCGTCATGTCCAACAGCGGCTTTGTGGAAAGCCTGCGCCGCGCGGGCATCAAGTGCGCGCAGACCACGGTCGGCGACCGCTTCGTATACGAGTGCATGCAGGAGAACGATTATGCTCTGGGCGGTGAGCAGTCCGGACATATCATTCTCAGGAAATACGCGACCACGGGTGACGGACTCCTGACGGCAATCATGCTGACCGAGGAGATCTGCGATTCCAAGGGTACGCTTTCCAAGCTCGCCGAGCCCGTAACGATCTATCCCCAGCATATGAAGAATTACCGCGTCAAGGACAAGGATGGCGCCATCAACGACGCAGGTGTCCAGGAGGCGGTCAGGACAGTGGAAAAGATCATCCAGAAGAAGGGAAGGGTGCTTCTGCGCAAGAGTGGGACCGAGCCTGTCGTCCGCGTGATGGTCGAGAGCGAGGATGCAGATCAGTGCCGTGAATACGTCGATATGATCGGCAAGGCGATCGAGGACGGAGGACACGTATGCTAAAGCTTGTCAAAACGAAGGAGCTGTACGAGGTAAGGACACCTTACCTTGCGGAGCTTTTGAATGCGACGGAATATCCGTGGCAGGCGCTCCCGAGCATCAAGTCTTATATCAAGGGCTTGCTGGAAAATCCCCCCGCGGGCTTTACGCTGTATGCGGAGGGGGTTCTCGTCGGCGAGGGTGTGAGCATTGCCGCAACGGCTACTATTTTGCCTCCCTGCGTGATCGGACACAGAACCGAGATCCGCCCGGGCGCGTACATCCGCGGAAACGTCATCACGGGCTCTGACTGTGTGATCGGAAACTCTACCGAGCTGAAAAACTGTGTGCTTCTGGAGCACGTTCAGGTACCGCACTACAACTACGTGGGCGACAGCGTGCTGGGAAACAACGCGCACATGGGCGCGGGCGCGATCTGCTCCAACTTCAAGGCGGACGGCGCGAATATCGTGGTACGCGGTGACGAGAATTATGAAACGGGACTGCGCAAATTCGGCGCGATGCTTGGCGACGGTGCGGATATCGGATGCGGCTGTGTGCTCAATCCGGGTACTGTCATCGGCAAGAAAACAAGCGTCTATCCCCTGACCTCGGTGCGCGGTGTCATCCCCGCCGATTGCATCGTCAAGGCAATGGATAACGTTGTTAAGAGAAGACCGAAGGAATAACATGATCGTATAAAAAGGACGGTTTTCAAAAAATACTGCATACCTCAAAAGAGGTATGCAGTATTTTTGCATTTCTATGCTGTCTGCCGGGCTTTATTTTAAGAGAACAACCCGATCAGGAAAAACATCAGGTATGCCAAAATTCCCGAGGAGGTCAGGATCGCCATGGCGATGGCGGTCACGCGCACCCACATAGGAGTGTGGGAGGATGATTTCTTTTGCATGGTATTACGGTTCCTTTCTGTCAGGACTTGGGCAGCGGAACGCCCGCTGCGGGAATTTTGAGCTTTTTCAGGCTCTTGGCACCCTCGGGAAGCTTTTCGATGTCAGTGGTCGCGCTGATCACGGTGTGTCCCTTCTTCATGCTCATCAAGGTGACGCCGCCCGAGGTTCTGGTCGCCATCAGCGGGATGAGAGAGGATTTGATGACGATGCCGCGTCCCTCCGAGGAGGTCAGCATAATATCCATCGGTGCCTTCTCATAGAAGACCGCCACGATGGGGGAGTTCTTGGAATAAGCGGAGGTCAGCTTGCGGCGATTTCCCGTGGTTTCGTAGCAGGAGGCGGATACGCGCACGCCCTTGCCGTTTGCAAAGATAAAGACGAAATTGTCCTTTTGCGGATATCCGTTCTGAATGTTCATCATCACGGGCTTTTCGTCGGGATCCATACCCAGCTTGACGGGCAGATAATCGCCGAGTGCCGACGCCTTGGTGGTGTCAAAATCGTCTGCCTTCGCGCGATAGAGCTGGCATCGGTCTGTAAAGAAGATGAGGTTGTCGGTATTCTCGCCGTCAAAGATGTTGACGATCTCGTCACCGTCCTTGCACTTTTGCTCGTCGTTTCCGCGCAGGGATTGGAAGGTGATCTTCTTGAAGTAGCCTTCGCGCGTCAGAACAAAGCGCGCAGGGTATTTCTCGGTATGCTCCTCGGCACGGTAAACGCCGACCGACTCCAGAGCGACGATCTGCGTCTTTCTGGGCTGACCGTATTTCTTTTTGATCTCGGTCAGCTGGTTGATGATCAGCGCCTTTTGCTTGAGCTCGTCGCCAAGCGTTTCCTCCATATCCGCGATCTCCTTTTGCAGATCCTCGATCTCGGAGATGCGGTTGATAATGTACTCTCTGTTGAGATTGCGGAGCTTGATCTCGGCAATGTAGTTGGCTTGGATCTCGTCAATGTCAAAGCCCTTCATCAAATTGGGCACGACGTCCGCGTCCTTTTCGGTGTGGCGGATGATGCGAATTGCCTTATCGATGTCAAGCAAGATCTTGCCAAGTGCCAAGAGCAGATGGAGCTTGTCCTTCTTCTTTTTGAGATCAAAGGCGATCTCGCGCCTGAGGCACCCAAGGCGGAAGCGGATCCACTCCTGCAGGATCTCGATCAGACCCATCGTGCGGGGAGCTCCGTCAATGAGGATGTTGAAATTGCACTTGAAGGAATCCTCCAAGGGAGTGAGCTTAAAGAGCTTTGTCATCAGCTGATCGGGATCCACACCGCGGCGGATGTCCAGTGTCAGCTTAAATCCACTCAGGTCGATCTCGTCACGGAAGTCGGTGACCTCCTTGAGCTTGCCCTCCTTATACAGAGCTGTCAGCTTTGCCAGGATCAGCTCGATGGTGGTGGAATAGGGGATCTGCAGGATGTCGATACAGCTTTGCGATTTGTCGTAGGAATAGCGCGCGCGCAGACGCACAGAGCCCTGACCCGTGGTGTAGATCTGGCGCATTTGCTCCGTATCGTAGAGGACCACGCCGCCGCCCGAGAAGTCGGGAGCCTTGACCAGCTCCATCATCTTATCGACCGAAAGATTGGGCTTGCGAAGCAGCGCGATGGTGCCGTCGCAGATCTCGGCGAGGTTAAAGGAGCAGATGTTGGATGCCATACCGACGGCAATTCCCATGTTGGGCATAACAAGAACGTTGGGGAAGGTCGTGGGAAGCAGAACGGGCTCCTTCATGGTGGCGTCGTAGTTGTCCACCATATCCACGGCATCCTTGTCGATTCCCGCAAAGAGCTCCTGGCAAATGGGATCCAGCTTGCATTCGGTATAACGCGATGCCGCGTACTTCATTTCGGAGGAATATTGCTTTCCGAAGGATCCCTTGGAGTCCACCAAGGGGTGAAGGAGCGTCGCGTTTCCGCGCGTCAGACGCACCATGGTTTCATAGATGGAGGCGTCACCGTGGGGGTTGAGCTTCATGGTCTGTCCTACGATGTTCGCGCTCTTGGTGCGAGGGCCTGTCAGAAGTCCCATTTTATACATGGTATAAAGGAGCTTGCGGTGGGAGGGCTTGAGGCCGTCGATCTCCGGAATCGCACGGGAAACGATGACGCTCATGACGTAGGGCATATAGTTCTTTTCAATGGTTTCGGTAATCGGCTGATAGACCACAGGAGCGTCAATGCGCTCTTTCTTTTCTTTTTTCAGCTTTTTTGCCATCTGTATTCGAAATCCTTTCTTCTGTCTTTGAAAGTATCGGAGTGATTTACAAAATTTCCTTGACCGTATGCGCCGCGGCGCGGATCATGCGGTTATAAAGCGCTAAGCCAAGCCCGTCCTTTGGGGGCATGGGCGCATAGATGATCTCGGCGTCGGTGTGATCCGCGCGTCGCAGAGCGTCAAACAGCTGCTTTGCCTGCGTCGGAAGATCCTCGCGCCCGCCGATGGGGAACAGATCGGTTTTTTCCAAGTGCTCCGCATCCTCCGTATAGCAAAGAATGGCGCACCTGCGCGTTGCTTGCTCGTTTTGTAAAAAGGCGAGCACGCGCTCCGCCTTGCCCGACAGCAGCACCAAGGGAGCCGTGGGGGCGTAGTGGCGGTATTTCATACCGGGGGAGAGGGGACGCTCGTTTTCGGCAAGCTGACGGGTCACGGCATCCGCGACTCTGACCTTGTCGGAGATCATGCAAAGCGCGTCGTAGGTTACAGCACCCGGACGAAGCAAGGTAAGACCTCCGTCCGCGTCAATTTTTACGATGGTGGATTCCAGACCGATCTCGCACTCACCGCCGTCCAGGATCAAACCGATCCGTCCGTCCATATCCTCATGCACGTGAGATGCCGTGGTGGGGGAGGGCTTTCCCGATCGGTTTGCCGAGGGGGCGGCGATGGGGAAGCCGCAAAGCGCGATGAGCTTGCGCGCGACGGGATGAGAGGGACAGCGCACCGCTACGGTGTCAAGTCCTCCCGTAACCGATGCGGGGATACAGTCCTTTTTGGGCAGAACTACCGTCAGGGGTCCCGGCATAAACGCCTTTGCCAAGGCGAGATAAGTACCGTTTACGTATGCATAATTTGCCGCATCCGCAGGATCGGCAATATGAATGATGAGGGGGTTGTCCGAGGGACGCCCCTTTGCCGCGTAGATCTTTTTTGCGGCACTGTCGTCGGTGGCGTTACCGCCAAGGCCGTAGACCGTTTCGGTGGGGAAGGCGACGAGCCCGCCCGCACGCAGGACGTGTGCGGCGCGTGTCAGCTTGGACTCCTGCGCCTCGGGGTCTGTGATTTTGATGAGTTCCGTATTCAAGATATCACCTGTTTACAAAGTTTCGTTTGCGCCTTGAGCCTTGAGCTTTTCGGCGGTTTCCGCGGTGGCGAGTGCGTCAAGCATGACATCGATCTCACCGTCGAGGAATTTTTCAAGAGAATAAAGCGTAAGACCGATGCGATGGTCGGTGATGCGTCCCTGGGGATAGTTGTAGGTGCGGATGCGCTCGCTGCGATCTCCCGTGCCGACCTGCTGGCGACGCTCCGAGGAGATCTGCTCGTTTTTCTCGCGCTCCTTTTGGTCGTAGAGGATCGAGCGAAGCATGCGCAACGCCTTGTCCTTGTTTTTGAACTGACTGCGCTCCTCCTGACATTCCACAACGATGCCCGTGGGCTTGTGTGTCAGGCGCACGGCAGATTCGGTCTTGTTGATGTGCTGACCGCCGGCACCGCTGGATTTGCAGGATTCAAAGATCAGATCCGCGGGGTTGATCTCGACCGAGACCTCCTCCGCCTCCGGGAGGACGGCAACGGTTGCCGTTGAGGTCTGAATTCTACCCTGCGATTCGGTTTCGGGTACCCTTTGGACGCGGTGCACACCGCTCTCGAATTTCAGGCGTGAGTAAGCGCCCTCACCCTCCACTAAAAACGCGATCTGACGGTAGCCGCCAAGCTCGGTTTCGTTTTGGTTCAGCACCGAGGTCCGAAAGCCTGCCGATGCGGCATACATGGTATACATGCGGTACAGAACCGCCGCAAAGAGCGCAGCCTCCTCGCCGCCCGCACCCGCGCGGATCTCCATGATGACGTTTTTTTCATCGTTTGGATCCTTGGGAAGCATCAGGACGGTCAGCTCCTGCATCAAAACCTCAGCCCGCTCCTTGGCGAGCTTCAATTCCTCACTCGCAAGCGCGCGCAGCTCGGTATCGCCCCCCTCCGAAAGGAGAGAAAGCGCGTCGTCGATCTCCTTTTGTGTCTGCAGATAGGCGCGGTATTTTTCAATCACGGGGGTCAGGGATTTGTATTCCTTCATGATCGCGGCACACCTTGTGGGGTTGCTCATGATCTCGGGAGAGGAAAGCGAGGCCTCTAAGTGCAGATAGCTTTCCTCTGCCTGCTGTAGCTTGTTTAACATATGCAAGGCCTCCTTTCCGTCAAATTTTAGCTTTTTTGGGAATCAGAAGTGGTAGAATGCTACGAATGCGCGGTACGCCTCGTACAGATCGACCTTGGATACCACCTCGTAGGGTGCGTGCATGGAGAGAACGCCCACGCCGAGGTCTACCGTGTCGATGTTGTGGTTTGCCATATACTTTGCGATGGTTCCGCCACCGCCCGCGTCTACCTTACCGAGCTCGCAGGTCTGCCAGACCACGCCTGCCTCATTCAGGCATCTGCGCACCCATGCGACCAGCTCCGCGTTGGCATCCGAGGTTCCGCCCTTACCGCGCGAGCCCGTGAACTTGCACATGCCGACGCCGCAGCTGATGAGTGCGGAGTTGCGGTGCTCGTATACGTCCGCAAAGTTGGGATCGTAAACGGCGGCTACGTCGCTGGAAAGGCACTTGGAGTTTGCGCGTACGAGCGCTTCGTTTCCACCCATTGCCTTTGCGATCTCGGTGATGATGTCGGTGATCAGGCTGCTCTGCATGCCCGTAACGCCGTCGCTGCCGGTTTCTTCCTTATCGACCAGCAGGCACATGGTGGTGTGGACGGACTCATCGGCATCGATGATCGCGGTCAGGGAGGGATACGCGCAGACGCGGTCGTCATGTCCGTATCCGCAGATCATGGAGCGGTCAAAGCCGACGTCACGCGCACGTGCGGCGGGAACGAGGCAAAGCTCTGCGGAGAGGAAGTCCTCCTCGATCAGGCCGTAGGTATCGTTGAGATATTGGAGAACGCCCAGCTTGATGGCGTCCTTTTCCTCGCCCTCAAGAGGACGGCTGCCGACCAGGATGTTGAGCTTCTCACCCACAAATGCCGTGCCGACGGTCTTTTGATTTTCCGCGGCGGCAAGGTGGGGAAGGAGGTCGGTAATATACAGCACGGGATCGCTTTCGTTCTCACCGATGACCACGTCAACGACCTCGCCGTCCTGCTTGACGACCACGCCGTGGAGAGACAGGGGGAGCGCGAGCCACTGATACTTGCGGATCCCGCCGTAATAGTGAGTCTTGAGGTAGCACATGCCGTTGTCCTCGTAAAGGGGGACCTGCTTCAGATCAAGTCTTGGGGAGTCGATGTGCGCGGCGGTGATGCGGATGCCGTTGTTGATATCCTCGCTGCCTACGCGGAACAGAAAGATATTCTTGCTGCGGTTGTTGTAATAGAATTTATCGCCTGCCTTCATAGGGTCACCGAAATGATAAGGACGGTATCCTGCCGCCTCTGCCATCCTCTGGCTGACCTGTACCGCCTCGCGCTCGGTCTTGGAGGCATCCAGATACGCGACGTAGCCCTTGGCGTATTCGTATGCTTTTTCTACGATCTCTTTTCCCGCTTTTTCATAAACGGTCTGCTTTTTGTAAAGCAAATTGCTTCTTTCGGACATGATTGATTCTCCTTCTTATTTGAACTTTGATTTTACGATTGGTAATAAAGCTTTGCGTACATCTCGACCGCGTCGCAAAGATCCTTGACAAAGACTCGGCAGGACTTGTCGGGAATCTCGCGGATGGTACCCAAGGGGGTGCGGAGCGACTCGTCCGCAAGCCACGCGTCCACCGTGTCGGTGCCTGCGTAGTAAGCGGCGTATGCCGTTTCCCAGACGCCGTAGCGCTGATAGAGGTAGGAAAGCCACTCAGCACCTGCCAACAGATTGGTCTTGGGCTCATAGAGAAGTCCTGCGTCCTGTGCCTCTCCTCCACGGATCTCAGTGCAGATGAACGCGTAGGTTTCGGGCTTGATCTGCATAAGACCTACGCGTCCGTCCGTCGATACGGCGTTGCTGACAAAGTCACTGCAGGTAAGGACCGTTGCCCACAGAATATGCTCGGGCAGGGCGCACTGCGCGCTGTACTCCTTGACCAACGGCGCGATCGCTTCTTCGCGCGGATGCGTTGCGCGCTCGATTGCGGTTGCCGTTCCGTCAAAGGCAAAGCCGAAGCCGATGGAGAGGGGAACGAGCAGAATGAGCGCCAGCACGCGGTAAATATTCCATTTCATAGGCTTCCCTCCGTAAGCTGCTTCCAAGCCGCAAGAGTCGCTTTTTTCAGATCCTCAAGGTCGCCCGTATTCTCAATGACGGTGTCCGCATGCGCGCGGAAAAAGTCATCACTCTTTTGTGCTAAGATGCGGGACATCGCTGTGGAGGCGTCGATCCGATCGCGCTCCATGATGCGACGGACGCGAAGCTCGGTGGGGGCTAAGACCGCGATCACGGCATGGCAATCGGCATCCGCTCCTGCCTCAAAGAGCTGCGGCGCATCCAGAACGGCGGCGGGAGCTCCTCTCTGCTCCAGCTCGGCAAGGCGCGCGCGCACCTCCTCCATCACAAAGCGATGCGAGATGCGGTTGAGTGTCGCGAGCGCGCTTTTATCGGAAAAGACGATCCTTCGAAGCGCGGGGCGCAGAAGCGTTCCGTTTTGTGCCAGCACGGACGTGCCGAATGCGGCAACGATGGCATCAAGGCATGGGGAGGGGGGGAGTAAGAGCTCGTGATAGATCCTGTCCGCGTCCAGCACGGGAACCCCCAAAACATCAAGGATCCTTGCGACCTCGCCCTTTCCGGCGCCCGTAGGTCCTGTCAGTCCGATTGTCAGCATCTTTTGTTGTGCGGCCATCAGGACGCCCTCCTCTCACAGTAACGTAAAATACAACGGTTTTACCCAAAAAACAATTATACATCTTAATTATACCTCTTTTTTTCGGTATTTGCAAGGGGTAATGCTCTTTTTTCGCTCTTTTCGTATTGCAATTTTTACAAAACGAGAGTATAATAGAATAGAAGAAGTGTCGAATGCGGATGGGAGGGAATGCGATGAGAAATTTGCAAAGAGCGCTGGACGCGCTCGGCATCCCGTGTCAGACGGATTGCGATTTGAAAAAGCACAGCAGCTTTCGCATCGGAGGATGCGCAGATCTCGGCATCTTTCCGCAGAATCGCGAGCAGCTTACGAAAGTCCTGACGCTGATCCGCGCCTCGGAGATCCCGTATCTTGTGATCGGGAAGGGGAGCAACGTCGTCTTTTCGGACGAAGGCTTTACGGGGGCTGTGATCTTTACCGAGGGGTGCCGCAAAATGACGAGGGAAGGCGACGAGATCCTTGCCGACGCGGGTGTTCCTCTTGTGCGTCTTGCCACCTATGCCTTGGAATCAAGCCTTGGCGGCGCGGAGTTTCTGCACGGAATTCCGGGTAGCCTTGGCGGTGCGGTCTTTATGAACGCGGGCGCGTACGGCTCCTCGGTGTCGGACGTGTGTATCTGCTCGGAGTATTTTGATTCCGACACGGAAACGGTCATTACCTTGCGTGGGGAGGCGCAGCGATTCTCTGTGCGAAGCAGTATCTATACCGATCACCCGCAGTGGGTGATCCTTGGCGCACGTCTTGCGCTGACCCCTGCCGATCCCGCCGAGATCCGCGCTAAAATGGAGGAGCTTGCATCGCGTAGAAGGACGTCCCAGCCCTTGGAGCTTCCGAGCGCGGGGAGCGTATTCAAGCGTCCCGTGGGGAATTATGCGGGAAAATTGATCGAGGATTGCGGTCTGAAGGGATATCGCATCGGCGACGCCGAGGTGTCCGTCAAGCACGCGGGCTTTATCGTCAACAGAGGAAACGCAAGCGCCGCCGACGTCCGTCGCCTGGTGGAGCATATCAGAAAAACCGTACTGACACAAGCGGGCGTTACACTTGAGTGTGAAATTCGATTTTTATAAACACGGGATGCCGTATCGGCATTCATAGGAGGTGAAGGAAATGTCATTTGCAAACGAGCTGCGGCGCGAGCTTGCGCTCTTACCCGTCAAGCGGCCGTGCTGTCGCAAGGCGCTGCTCCAAGGTCTTTTGTTAGGGGCTGTGGCAGAGGGAGCAAAGCAGGTTTCCTTCCGCCTGACGGAGCAGGAGTGTGCGACGATGGCATGCGAGCAGATCCACACCCTGTTTGCCTGCGAACCGCAAGTGGTGCAATCGGGCGCGCACGGACGCCGCTATTGGGATCTTTCCTTTTCCTCCTCTGCTGCCGCCAAGCTGGTACGCACTCTGCAGAGTGCCGGCGACGGGCAGGCGTGCTGCGTCAAAGCGGTGTGCGAGGGCTGCCTTGCGCATTTTCTGCGCGGCGCGTTCCTCTCCTGCGGAACGGTCAGCGATCCGCACAAGTCCTTCCATCTGGAATTCTCCGTGACGAACAGTGGGGCAGAGCATACCCTTGCCTGCGTTCTGGAGCTAGCCGGCTATCCCGCGCGCAGAACGGTGCGAGAGGGGAAGATCGGTCTGTATTACAAGGACAGCTCCTCGATCGAGGAGCTCATCACCATGATGGGTGCGCATCACCTGATCTTTGAGGTGATGAACAGCCGTATCGAGCGGGATATCCGAAACAATGAAAACCGCGCCACCAATTGTGTGGCAAAAAATATTGAGAAATCGATCTCCGCTGCCACGCGTCAGATGGAGGCGATCGACAAGCTGATGGAAACGGGTAAGCTGCTCTCGCTTGACGAGGCACTGCGCACGACGGCAGAGCTGCGTTATCAGCATCCCGATGCGACACTGGACGAGCTGACGCTCCTTCACTGTCCGACCATTTCAAAATCCGGTCTGAATCACCGCTTGCAACGACTGATCGAAGCGGCAAAGGACCTTTAAGGAGAAGCGCATGAACGGATTTGTGCATCTGCATCTACACACCGAATACAGCCTTTTGGACGGTGCTTGCCGCATCTCCGAGATCCCTGCGCGCATCAAGGAATGCGGGCAGGAGGCAGTCGCTATCACCGACCACGGCGCGATGTACGGCGTTGTGGCGTTTGATCAGGCTTGCCGTGCGGCGGGCATTCATCCCATCATCGGCTGCGAGGTCTACGTAGCACCCGAGTCCCGCTTTGATAAGAGCGTCGGCGGTGACGGATATGCCGACCATCTGGTGCTTCTTTGCAAGGATATGGAAGGCTACCGCAATCTGACCGCCATGGTTTCCGCAGGCTTCTTAGAGGGCTTTTACAACCGTCCGCGCGTGGATGAGGAGCTTTTGCGCAAACACGCGAAGGGCTTGATCGCGCTTTCCGCTTGCCTGGGAGGCAGGATCCCGCGCCTTCTCTCCAAGGGTGATTTTGCCGCCGCCAAGGCAACGGCACGCACCTATGCGGAGATCTTTGGCAAGGACAATTTTTATATTGAGCTACAGGATCACGGCATGGCGGAGCAGAGAGCGATTCTGCCGTCGCTCGTCCGTGTCGCACAGGAATGCGATCTTCCGTTGGTTGCCACCAACGACTGTCACTATCTGCGCCGCAAGGACGCAAATACGCAGGCGGTGCTGATGTGCATTCAGACCAATACCACGGTGGATGCGGGCCGTCCTGCCGCGTTCTCGACGGACGAGCTTTATATCAAGGACACGAACGAGATGGAAATGATCTTCCGCGCTTATCCCGAAGCCATTGCCAACACGGCAAGGATCGCGGAAAGATGTAACGTGGAGTTCGATTTTTCCACCACGTATCTGCCCAAATTCCCATGCCCCGACGGGGAGAGTGCGCCGATCTGTCTGCGCCGTCTTGCCGAGGAGGGGCTTGCCCGCCGCGAAAGGTCTGGCGAGATCGTCTTTACGGACGGACATCCCAGGGAGGAATACCTGGAGCGCATGGCGTACGAGCTTGGTGTCATCGAGCAGATGGGATACGCCGATTATTTTCTGATCGTACAGGACTACGTTGCCTTCGCAAAAAGCAACGGCATTCCCGTCGGCCCCGGGCGTGGATCGGGCGCGGGGAGTCTTGTGGCGTACCTGCTCGGCATTACCGACGTCGATTCCATTCGCTTTGAATTGCTCTTTGAGCGATTTCTCAATCCCGAGCGCGTCAGCATGCCCGATATCGATATCGATTTTTGCTACAACCGCCGTGACGAGGTTATCCGGTACGTCACGCGCAAATACGGAAGCGACCACGTGTCGCAGATCATCACCTTCGGTACTCTTGCCGCGCGTGCCGCCATCAAGGACGTAGGTCGCGCGCTCGGGATGTCCTATCAGGAGGTGGACAGCGTTTCCAAGCTCATTCCGCGTGAGCTCAACGTCACCCTCAAGGCGGCGCTGGAGCAGCCCGAGCTGAAGCAGCTTTACGCGAGCTCGGAGCAGGTCAGACGCCTTGTGGATCTTGCGATGGATCTTGAGGGTATGCCGCGTAACGTTTCGGTGCACGCAGCAGGCGTGGTGATCACCGACCGACCGACGACCGAGCATCTGCCGCTTGCCGTCAGCAACGGCACCCCCGTGACGCAGTTTGACATGGATACCGTGGCGCGCCTCGGACTGTTGAAGTTCGACTTTCTGGCGCTTCGGTATCTTACCATCATCGATGATGCCGAGCGCCTGATCCGTGAGGAGCATCCCGATTTTGACGTTCGTACGCTCCCCTTGGATGACGCGGCGACCTACCGTCTGATCACGTCGGGAAAGACGTCGGGCATCTTCCAGCTGGAATCCAACGGCATGCGGCAGATGCTGACCAATCTGATGCCGCAGCGACTGGACGATATCATCGCGGCGATCGCGCTCTACCGCCCGGGTCCTATGGATTCCATTCCCACCTTTATCGAGTGCCGTCATCATCCCGAAAAGGTACAGTACGCAACGCCGTTGCTCGAGCCGATCCTGCGCTCCACCTACGGGTGCGTCGTGTATCAGGAGCAGGTCATGAGCATCTTCCGCGAGCTTGGCGGATACAGCTTCGGACATGCCGACGTGGTACGCCGCGCCATGTCCAAAAAGAAGGCGTCGGTTCTGCTTTCCGAGCGTGATGCCTTCCTTGCGGGGGCTGCCGAGCGCGGTGTGGAGAGAGCGGTCGCGGAGCAGCTCTTTTTGGATATGGAGAGCTTTGCGAACTACGCCTTCAACAAATCCCACGCGGCGGCGTACGCGCTGATCTCTTATCGGACGGCGTATCTCAAATGTCATTATCCCAAGGCGTATTTTGCCGCGCTTCTGACAAGCGTCCTGGGTGACCAGATCAAGGTGGCAAAGTATATTTCCGAGAGTGCTTCCTACGGTGTGCGGGTATTTCCGCCCAGCATCAACGAAAGCCGCATGGACTTCTCGGTAAGCGGGAACGGCATCCGATTCGGACTTCTGTCCGTCAAAAACGTGGGCAAGCAGTTCCTGGAGCGCATCTTTGACGAGAGAAGGCAGGGGGCGTTCCGCTCCTTTGAGGACTTTATCGAGCGCATGCCGGCGGGCGAGCTGAACAAGCGAATGGTAGAGTCGCTGATCAAGGCGGGCGCCTTTGACAATCTTGGCGCGCACCGCTCCCAGATGCTTGCCATGTATGAAATTATGATCGACCGCGCCATCGAAAAAGGAAAAAACAAGCTGGACGGACAGCTGGATATGTTCTCCACCGTCGGCTTTGAGCGTCCTTTGGCGGACGTGCAATATCCGAATGTTGCCGAGCTTTCGGTCAGGGAAAAGCTCCTGATGGAAAAGGATGCCACGGGGATGTATTTTACGGGGCAGATGCTGGATGAATACAGCGAGCACGTCGCAAGCCTGCATCCGCAGCAGATCTCGGATCTGGTGTCCGAGGATGCCGACGTGAGCGAAAAGATGCGGGTCGAGGTGGTCGGAATGATCACGGGCGTCACCTTCAAAAACACCAAAAACGGCGAGCGTATGGCGTTCTTTACCATCGAGGATCGCATGGCGGAGATCGAATGCATCCTGTTTGCGCGGCAGTGCGCGTCCCTTTCGCACCTTGTCAGAGTGGATAGCGGCGTCCGCGTGATCGGAACGCTTTCTCTGCGCGACGAGGAGCCTCCGAAAATTTTGGTGCAAAGCATGGACGCTCTGATCGAAAACGGCAGATTCGTCGCAACCGCTCCCCAAAAGGAAGCCGAAAGGGAAGGAGGACACGCAACCGCCGCACCTTCGTTGTCCCCAGCTTCGGCGTCCGCTCCCATCGCGCAGGCACGCAGACTGTTCCTGCGTGTGCCGGATAAGCGCGGAATGCTTTACCGCAAGGCGGAAAATCTGCTTCGGCTGTTTGACGGAGAGTTCCCGGTATTTTTCTTCGATGCATCCAATCGGGAATATGACAAAACGCCGGTGGGCGTTGCGCTTTCTCCCTATGTATTAGAGGAATTGATCTCGCTGCTTGGCGAGGAAAACGTCATTTTGAAATGAGGAATACTATGATCGAATTTGTTTTTTTGGATATGGACGACACCATTCTGGATTTTCACAAGGCGGAGGCGGTAGCCCTTGCCAAAACGTTGCGCGCATTTGGCGTTGAGCCCACAGAGGAGGTCGTTCAGCGTTACAGCGAGATCAACGCTTTGCAATGGCAGCGTCTGGAGCGCGGGGAGCTGACGCGCGCGCAGGTCAAGCTTTACCGCTTCCGGTATCTGTTCGAGGAGCTTGGCGTTTCGGTAGATGCGGAATCGGTGCGCGTGATGTACGAGGAGGTGCTCTCCCACGGACATTACTATATGGAGGGCGCGGAGGCGCTTCTTTCCGAGCTGCACGGAAAATACAAGCTCTATATCGCCTCGAACGGTACTACAGCGGTGCAAAAGGGACGCATCGAGAGCGCGGGCTTTGCCCCCCTGTTTGACGGTATTTTTCTCTCCGAGGAGATCGGATACGTCAAGCCGCAAAAGGAATTTTTTGACGCGTGCTTTGCCACGATCCCGGAGTTTGATCCGAGTCGCGCCATCATCCTTGGCGACAGCCTGACCTCGGACGTGCAGGGAGGCAACAACGCGGGGATCCTCAGCTGCTGGTTCAACCCCAAGGGAAAGGAAAACCGCACGGACGTTGTTCCGTCCTTTGAGGTGAGGACGCTGGATGCCTTCTCGCAGCTGCTGACAACGCTGTAAAAAATACGTGTCAAAAAAGAGGACGCACACACCCTGCCGGAATCGGGGGTGCGCGTCCTCCTTTTTTGCGTGCGAAAGTCCTTTTTCGGAGCTAAAATGTAAAAAAAGACCTTGACAACCGATGGAAAAAAGTGTATAATAAAATCGGTATGTTATGGACGCGAAAGCGTTTTGTCATACGGAAGACATCAGACAAAAAACAACAAAAAGAAGGAGGTGTTTAGGAAGTGCCGGAATTAATCATTACCGGTGTGGTCTCGGCGGTCGTAGGACTTTTGCTGGGCGCACTGGGTGGCTTTTTCTACCGCAAGAAGGTCGGTGAATCCAAGATCGGCTCTGCGGAGGAAGAGGCAAAACGAATTTTAGACGAAGCATCAAAGAGTGCTGAGGCAAAAAAGAAGGAAGTCCTGATTGAGGCAAAGGAGGAAACGCTCCGCCTGCGTAACGAGGGCGAGCGCGAGCTCAAGGAGCGCCGCAGCGAGGTATCTCGCATGGAGCGCAGACTCAACCAGAAGGAAGAAAATCTTGACCGAAAGACCGAGGCTTTGGAGCGCAAGAACGAGCAGCTGGACGAAAAGCTCAAGGCGAACGACGCTCTGCGCGAGCAGATCGAGCAGGCCCTGGAGGTTCAGGTCAAAAAGCTGGAGGAGATCTCCAACTACACCGCCGAGGAGGCAAAGCAGGAGCTTTTGCTTCAGGTGGAAACAGAAACCCGCTATGAAATGGCGCAACGCATGGACGAATTGGAGGCGCAGTTCAAGGAGGAGGCAGACGCAAAGGCGCGCAATCTTCTCTCTCTCGCAATTCAGCGCTGTGCTGCCGACCACGTTACCGAATCCACCATCTCCGTTGTGGCTTTGCCCAGCGAGGAGATGAAGGGACGCATCATCGGCCGTGAGGGAAGAAACATCCAGAAGCTGGAGACCCTGACCGGTGTCGAGCTGATCATTGACGATACTCCCGAGGCGATCACCATTTCGGGCTTTGACCCGGTTCGCCGCGAGGTTGCAAGACTGGCTTTGGAAAAGCTGATCGCGGACGGTCGTATCCATCCCGCACGCATCGAGGAAATGGTGGAGAAATCCCGCCGTGAGGTCGATGCCGTGATCAAGCAGGCGGGTGAGCGCGCGACCTACGAGGTCAACGTACATGGAATCCACCCCGAATTGGTACGTCTGCTCGGACGCTTGCGTTACCGCACCAGCTACGGACAGAACGTTCTGCAGCACTCTATCGAGGTTGCATGGCTTGCGGGCATTATGGCGGACGAGTTGGGACTGGACGGAACCGTAGCACGCAGAGCAGGCTTGCTCCACGATATCGGAAAGGCATTCCCACAGGACGTTGAGGGCTCCCACGTTGAGCTCGGTGTCAACGCCGCAAAGAAGTTCAAGGAAAGCGCCGAGGTCATTCACGCGATCGAGGCACATCACAACGACGTCGAACCCAAGACCATCATCGCGGTTCTCATTCAGGCAGCCGACGCGGTTTCCGCCGCTCGCCCCGGTGCTCGCCGCGAGGATATGGAAAACTATATCAAGCGCTTGCAAAAGCTTGAGGAAATTGCCGTCAGTTTCCAGGGCGTGGAGAAGGCGTTTGCCATTCAGGCAGGCCGCGAGATCCGCGTTATGGTCAAGCCCGAGCTTGTCAATGATGACGGCATGAAGCTGATCGCACGTGAGATGGCAAAGAAGATCGAGGACGAGGTCAAGTACCCCGGACAGATCAAGCTCAATCTCATTCGTGAGACACGTGCTGTTGACTATGCAAAATAAGAAGGGAAGTGCGATCGTGCGCGATCCGAGCTGATCGCGTCCGCCAATTCCCCGAACCAAAAAACCGCCGCAATCCGAAGATTGCGGCGGCTTTGTTTTTGTATTTTATTTGTTCAGGTTCGCTTCCAAAGTAGCAAGCTCGTCGTACAGAGCTGCGGGGACGCGTCCACCGATCTGCGCGTAGAATTCCTTGATGTTTTCCACGTCCTCAAGCCAGCTCTTTTTATCGACGGTGAGCAGATCGCGAACGGTGTCAAGATTGACGTCTGCAAGGCCTTCGATGTTGATGTCCTCTGCCTTGGGAACGAAGCCGATGGGCGTTTCGACGGCCTCTACCTCTCCTGCGCAACGGGCGAGGATCCACATAAGGACTCTCATGTTGTCGCCAAAGCCGGGCCAGATGAAGTGACCTGCATCATCGGTGCGGAACCAGTTGACGTGGAAGATCTTGGGGGGATTTGCGATCTTCTTACCCATGTTGAGCCAATGCTCGAAATAGTCGCCCATATCGTAGCCCACGAAGGGACGCATTGCCATCGGGTCACGGCGAACCACACCCACCTTGCCGGCAGCTGCCGCGGTGGTCTCGGATGCCATGATGGAGCCGACGAAGGTGCCGTGCTGCCAATCGCGGGACTGATAGACCAGAGGTGCGGTCTTTGCACGGCGTCCGCCGAAGATGATGGCGGTCAGCGGGACACCCTTCAAGCTATTGAACTCGGAGGAGATGCAGGGGCAGTTTTCTGCCTTCGCGGTAAAGCGGGAGTTGGGATGCGCACCCGCGGTGCCCACCTTGTCTGCCTTGTTGTAGGCCTTGTAATCCCACTTTTCGCCTCTCCAGTTGAGCGCGTTCGTAGGCGGATTGTCGTTCAGATCCTCCCACCAGACGGTATTGTTATCCAGATCGTGACAAACGTTGGTGAAGATGCAGTCGCGCTTGGTCGTCATCAGCGCGTTGTAGTTGGAGTGCTCGTTGGTTCCGGGAGCCACGCCAAAGAAGCCGTTCTCGGGGTTGACGGCGTAAAGACGTCCGTCCTCGCCCACGCGGATCCATGCGATGTCGTCACCGACCGTCCAGACCTTATATCCTGCCTTTTTGTAGATCTCGGGCGGGATGAGCATGGCAAGGTTGGTCTTTCCGCACGCGGAGGGGAATGCGGCAGCGATATACTGCACCTCGCCCTGCGGATTTTCAAGACCTAAGATGAGCATGTGCTCTGCCATCCAGCCCTCCTTGCGGCCGAGATAGGAGGCAATGCGAAGCGCGAAGCACTTTTTGCCGAGCAGAACGTTTCCGCCGTATCCGGAGTTGACCGACCAGATGGTGTTGTCTTCGGGGAAGTGGCAGATATAGCGGTTCTCCTCATCGCAATCGGCAACGGCGTGAAGACCCTTGACGAAATCAGCCGAGTCACCGAGCGCGTCGATGACGTTCTTGCCGACACGGGTCATGATCAGCATGTTCAGAACGACGTAGATCGAGTCGGTCAACTCAATGCCGATCTTTGCAAAATCCGAGCCGACGACACCCATGGAGTAGGGGATGACGTACATGGTCTTTCCGCGATAGGAATTTTTATAAAGCTTGGAAAGCTTGGCATAGCACTCGGTGGGATCCATCCAGTGGTTGATGGTGCCGGCATCCTCTTTGTTTCTGGTGCAGATAAAGGTGCGGTTTTCTACACGGGCGACGTCATTGATGGCGGTTCTGTGCAGATAGCAGTTGGGATATTCCTCTTGGTTCAGTGCTACCAGCTCACCGGTTGCGCATGCCTGTGCGCGCAGATCGTTTGCCTGCTCCTCGCTTCCGTCGATCCAGACGATCTTCTCGGGAGAGACCAGAGAGGACATCTCCTCGATCCAGCTTAAAACGTGCTTGTTGGTTGTCATTGGCTTTGCTCCTTTTATGTGTGGATAATTATATAAACAGAATATTCCGACAACGGTTCAATCGTTATCCATTTTATATTTTACACGCTTTTTCGAGGTTTTTCAAGAGCCTTTGCAAAAGATTACGGAAAGTTCATAATTTCTGTCATATCATGGATTTTTAAGTTTTAAAAATTTGTTTTTTTGTGGAAAATTTCGAGATTCCTCTTGCAAAAAAGAACATTTGTGCTATAATGATACTATCAGGAGCTACGGAGGGACGAGTATGAAGCAGTTGAACGAAAAAGAGCGTGCCGTTCTGGATTACATTTGCCGCGTGACGCAGGAGAAGGGCTATGCCCCCAGTGTGCGCGATATCGGGAGTGCTCTTGGGTATAAGAGCACCTCAACGGTTCAGCTTTATCTGGACCGTCTGCTTTCTTACGGAATTTTGTTACGTGAGAGCGGAAAAAGCCGTTCTCTGCGAGTGCATCCGGATTATCTGAGCGCGGATGCTCCCGTTGCCGCATACCGCATTCCGTGTTATGCGGACGGAAACGCGGTGAAGCGGGGAGAGGCTCCCGTGGGATATCTGCGCTTTGCGTACGAGGGGGATGCAAGGCTTGCAAGCTCGCTGTTCGCGATCCCCGCAGGAGAGGAGCGCAACGGCAGGTGGCTGGTCGGCATTCGCGACGTCGCAGTGACCGACGGGGAGCGCGTGCTTGCAATCGACGCGCAGGGCAAGGGCACTCTTTGCAGAGGTCCCTTCGTGTTCGGTGTAACGGTCCTAGGCAAGGCATTGGCAAGCATTGAAAGCTTTGACGCCGAACGTGTCTGACATCCGAGTAAAGAAAAAGGAGAAACGTCATGTTTGAAGGACAGTTTTTAGAGGTCTATACCAAGTTCAAGGTTTTGATGTATAAAAAGATCTTTTCGAGCGCCGAGGCACAGAATCAGGCACTGACCGCGATGGAGCATTTCTGTGCCGAAACCATCTACGTGCTCAACCGGCCGACCATTCTGGAGTTCGCGCGATTTGTCAATATCTCCGCGCCCAACGCCGTATACAAGATCAATAACCTGATGAAGAAGGGTTATATCGTCAAGGTGCGCTCCGAGCAGGACCGGCGGGAGTACCATCTGGAGGTCACGGAGAAATATCTGCAGACCTACGGAAGCACCTATTCCTACGTGGATACCGTCATGAAGCGCATCCGGCAGCGTTTTTCTCCGGAGGATGCCGAAAAGTTCGGAGAGCTTTTGCGCGTGATCAACGAGGAGCTGATGCCCGAGGCAACGGAGGGCATTGAGAACGCCAGATTTTAACCGAAAATCGGGGAAGGGAGTATCCTTTTAAGGGATACTCCCTTTTTTGCATCGGGATGACAGAAAGGATATTTTTTCAAATCTACTTGACAAAAAATTCATATTATGGTATGATGAGGCGGGAGGGGAGCGCCTTCCCCTACAAAATTTAACAGACGAAAAGGAGAGAAGCATATGAATGGTGCATTGTTATTTCTGGTTATCGCCATTTATCTCTTGATTTGTGTCGCCGTCGGATTGGCAAGAGGATTTATCAATTCCGCCGCGCGCACGGTTCTTACGATTCTGAGCGCAGTGATTGCCGTTGTTACAACCCTGATCCTGCGGCAAAATCTTCTGGATGAAGCGTTCATCACCGATACGTTGATCCCTTATCTGCAGGAGGGTGGAATGCAGGAGGTCATTGACCTGCTCAATCTCTCCCCCTCGCTTTCCAATGCAATTCTCGGCTGTGCATCTGCGATGGTAGCGCCGGCTTTGTGTCTGGTACTCTTTACCGCGATCAACGCCTTCCTTTGGATCGTTTACGTTGTGCTGGCGATCGTATTCGGCAAGATGACCAAGGCTGTGAACAAGAAGGTTCCCGTCAGCATTTTGTATGCGGGTATCATCGGCTTTGTACAGGGTGTTGTGATCCTTTCCGTGATCATGATCCCCCTGACTGCTTACACCGGCATTTTTGCAAAGGCAGGCGACGATATCGTGCAGTCCGGTCTGCTTTCTGAGGATCCTCAGAGCGAGCAGAGCGTCGTTGCACTGGTTGACACCAGCAAGCAGCTTCATGACAGTGCTGCCGTAAAGGTGTTCGGCGCCTTCGGTGGCAAGGGTATCGGTCAGAACCTGACCAGCTTTGAGGTTCAGGGACAGAAGACCAACGTTGAAAACGAGTTTGGCGCCATCGCCTCCATGCTTGGAAACGTAGCACACCTGACCGAAACCGAAATGGCAAATTACAGCGAGCGCGAGGCGCAGTGCTTCACCGCGATCGTCGATGCCTTCGATCATTCTGTGATGCTTCCCTCTATTACGGGAGATCTGATCTATGCCGCAACCGATGCATGGATGAACGGCGAGGCATTCCTCGGCATGGAGAAGCCCAACATGGGTGAGAACGAGCTGTTCACGCCCCTGATGGATTCCTTGCTTGAGATCCTGCACGCCGATGCAAGAAATCTGCCCGCTCTGAAGGCGGATATCCGCACGGTTGCGGACATGATCACCGTCTTCGCGCAGAACGGCGTATTTGCCAATATGAACGATACCGATCAGCTGATGACCGTACTCAGCGGTGACGGTGTGGTTGCTTCTCTGGTCAACACTCTGGGTGCCAACAACAGCATGAAGCGTCTGATCCCCGAGATCACCAACCTGGGTATCCGCGCGATCGGTCAGGCACTCAGCATTCCCGAGGACGTTCACGCAGTCTACGGTGACTTCCTGGATGACGTGGCACTCGCTTTGAACGAGGTCAAGGGAGAGCAGGGTGCTACACAGGTAGCGCTGCTGAGCGAGAAGCTGGAAACCGCATTTGACGGAGCAGGCGTTGACATTGACGCCGAGATCCTGGACTTCTACTCCGCAAGCCTTGTGCAGGATCTGATCGCAAACAACGAGAATGAAGAAATTACCGCGCAGGACGTTCAGGCGTTCTTCGCGATCTACGCAAGCTACACAGCCACCGAGATCGAGGGCGTCGAGGCAGAGAACAAGACCGAGGCGCTTGGCTTTGAGGCTGACGCGCTGGCTGCTCTCCTGATCGGTACCGTTTATGAAAACAAGACCGAGGATGAGCTCAAGAATAGCGCGGTTGCAGTTTTTGCAGACCTCTGCAAGAAGCTTTCCGTCCTAGAGCAGGACGAGGATTTTGCAGCTAACGCATCGCAGATCGTAACCGATACCTTCACCGTCCTTTTGGGCGAGGAGAGTGAGGTTCTCGCACATCTGCAGAGCGTCGAGCTGACCAAGCCCGTTTCTACCGAAACCATTGCGAACACCGCTTCTCTCCAATCCTCGGATGAGATGAACACCACCGTTGTGACGCTGGATGCGATCCTGATCGATACGACTAAGGCTTCGGAGTCCATCAACGAGGACACCCTGGAGGGCGAGGTCAACGCGATTTCTTCCATTTTCAATGCCGCTACCGATCTTGTCGGCGCGGATACTGAGAATATGGATCTGAACACGGTTGCCGGCAGCGTCGGTAACATCCTCGATTCTCTGTCCCAGTCCCAGACCTACGGCAGCGAGAAAACTGCTGATCTTTTCTCCGCAGTATTCCAGTCCGAAACCGTTCGCAACGCTGCAGGCCTTGATATGAAGACCGCTACCAGCATGGCAAACAAGGCAACCGAGGGTGACGTCAACTACACCGATACCCTGACCTCCGTTTCCAACAGCATGGATGTTCTCAAGAGCCTTGAAAACGAGGACGGCACGCTCAATGAGGAGGAGCTTGCCGAGATCATCGAGGGACTGACTCCCCAGACCGCAGGCATGATGGAGGTCTACGTGACCGCTGACCGTCTGATCGGCTTTGGAATACCCGAGAAATACGCACCCACCTCCGCGGAGCTGATCGTTTCCATGTTCTCCTACATGGGACGAGAGGATCTGCCCAACTACAACGCAGAGGCGCGCGCCCTCAATCAGGTACTCAACCTTGCAATGGCTGCCAAGAACAGCGAGGGCGGAAAGCCTGTCTTCAGCACCGCGCCCGGCGCGGGCGACGGCCGTCTTCCTACCGAGAATGAGACCATGGAGATCCTGATGGCATCTCACGCGATCACCTACGCCGTTAAGGACGTTCTGACCGACGGCACGCAGGTTACCGTTCTGGATCCGTTCGGAATCGGTTCTCAGATCGGCGGCGCAGGCTCCGAGGGTGAGCAGAAGATCGTTGACGCGATCAACGATTATCTTGCCGCACACGCAGACGCTGACCGTCTGGCGCTGGAGGGCATCGCTGCTCTGTTCGGTATTGCAATCGACCTGTAATTCAAAAACCGTAAAAATCCAATCAAAAAGGACGAGGGAATTTCCCTCGTCCTTTTTTGACGTTTATTTTGATTGCTTTGATATTTTCCGATATTTTGCTATGCGATTAAGTCTTTCGCATGGACTCGACGTAGCGGTCGCAGATCTCCTGCGTTTCTCCAATGGCAACCACGTTTCCGTGCTCCAGCCAGATGACGCGGTCGCAGCGGTCGCGTACCTGATCGAGGTTGTGAGAAACGAGAAGCACCGTGGTGCCGTGGCTCATCAGCTCCATCATGCGCGCGTAGCTCTTTTCCTGGAATTCCATGTCACCGACCGCCAAGATCTCGTCAACGATCAGAATATCGGGGTTGACCATCGAAGCAATGGAGAAGGCAAGACGCATCACCATACCCGAGGAATAGTTTCGAACGGGGGATTCGATGAAATCTCCCAGCTCGGAAAACGCTACGATCTCGTCGTACTTTTCTTTTAAGTACTCCTCGGAATAGCCGAGGATCGCGCCGTTGAGAAAGACGTTCTCTCTGCCCGTCAGATCATAGTCAAAGCCGCTTCCCAGCTCCAGCATGGGGACAACGTTGCCCTGAAGGGAAACCGTGCCCTTGGTGGGACGGAGAATGCCCGAGATGACCTTGAGCAGGGTACTCTTTCCGGCACCGTTATTTCCGATGATGCCGATGACCTCGCCCTTTTTGATCTCAAAGCTGACGTCGTTGAGCGCGTAGAACTCCTCATATTTGATTTTTCCCTTGACCAGAGCCACCAGATATTCCTTGATGCTTCGGATTCTGTCATGGGACATGCGGTAACAAACCGTAATATTTTCTGCTTTAATCATGAAACTGTATTGATCCTTTCTTCCATGCGCGATTGCGATTTGGGGAGAGGCGAATTGCGGTGCGGGAATCAGATATTGAGTACGAACTTATCCTCGTTTTTCTTGAAGATCAGAAGACCGATGAGCAGCGGAATGACCGCCACCAGGATACATCCGAGGTAAGCCGCAGGACCGGGAGAGATTCCCTCGATCAGAATGGTGCGCACGAAGGTGATGATTTGATACATGGGATTCAGACGGTACAGCCACAGGAACTGTGTCGGGATAATGGTTTCGGGGTAGAAGATGGGGGTCAGGTACATCAGGAGCATCGAGAAGATGTTCCAAAGGAATTGCGTGTCACGGAAGAATACCATCATGGTTGCCAGGATCAGACCCACGCCGTAGCTGAACAAAAAGAGCATGATCAAAGCAAAGGGCAGAAGCAGAATGGCTGGCGTGATGGGCGTTTTCGTGATCAGGAGCATCAACAGAAGCGGAATCAGGGAAAGCAGGAGGTTGATGCCGGAGGAAAGCGAACGGGAAAGCGGATAAATATACTTCGGAACGTACACCTTGTTGATCAGAGTCGCGTTGCCGATGATACTCATCAGGCACATATTTGCCGCTTCGCTGAAGAAGTTGAAGCAGATGATACCCGTGAGCAAATAGACGACAAAGTTATCAATGTCGGATTTGAACAGGGTAGAGAAGATGACAAACTGAATGCTCATGGTGAGCAAGGGATTCAAAAAGCTCCAGAGCACACCCAGCACCGATCTTTTGTACTTGGTTTTGAAATCACGTGCGACCAGCTGCTTCATCAGGAAGCGGTATTTGAGCATGGAATTGATCAGGGAAAGTGCTACGCATTTCTTCTCATGCTTCTTGCAGTGCAGCACGTACAGAATATAAAGGGCGAGCAGGAGCGCGCCGCCACCGTAGAGGTACCAGTAATAGGTGCCTACCCAGTGATAGTCAATGCCTCCGAGCGTCAGGCAAAGGGAGCAGGGATTGTCATCGTCGTCCAGACGGGGCTCACCGTTGACCTCAAGCGGGAAGACGTCGACGGCAACGGAAAATCTGCCTGCGTTAATGGTGTTTCCGTAATACAGAGAAATGGAATTTCCCTTGCGTCCGTTCTCGCTTTCCAGCTCCAGATAGAAGGTCTTGCCTGCGGCGTTCTGAATGGCTTTGTCGCCAAGCTCCCAGACGTAGGTGGTGTTATCCTTCATGCTTTCTGCATTGACGGAGCTTTGATACAGCGGCTCGCCCTCACGGTTCGGGTTATCCCAGATCGAGAGGTGGATGGTGTCGCTGTTCTTACGGGCGTTGGTTCCGATCAGAACACCGATGCTGGTCAGGCTGTCGTATTCGCAGACGAAGGGTTGCTTGATGGTATCCTTCTCGACGAATTCACCAAGGACGGCCTTGGGACTGACGGGGGATGTAGTGTCTGCGGTCGCGCGCAGACTGTCTCCCGCAATGAAGTGAAAGAGAAGTCCCAATATCAGATATGCGATCAACACGTAAATTCCTACGCGGATGGCCTTGTTTTTCATAAGAAGTCCTTTCTGTTGTCAAAAATACTTCCTGCGGAAATGGTTTATTGGCAGGAGGAGTCCTCAAGCTCACAAAGATAACGTGCTAATGCATCCTGCCAGGTGGGAAGACGCGAAAAGCCGCTTTCCTCCAGCTTATCCTTACTCATGCGTGAGTTCAGAGGCCTGGACGCACGCGTGGGATACTCGGAGGTGGGGATGGGGTGAATGACAGTGGATTTGCCTGCAAGGCGCATGATCTCCGCGGCGAATTCCGCCCAGGAGCATACTCCCTCGTTGGTGGCGTGGTAGGTGCCGTATTTGTCGGTGACGATCATATCGCAAAGCAGGTGCGCGAGGTCGTAGGTGTAGGTGGGAGAGCCGATCTGATCGCATACCACGTTCAGATCCGTCTTGGTCTGGGACAGGCGGAGCATGGTGCGCACGAAGTTTGCGCCATTGATACCGAATACCCAGGAGATGCGGACGATGAAATGCTCGTCCAGGGCTTCCCTGACGGCGATCTCTCCCGCAAGCTTGGTCTTGCCGTAGACCGAAAGGGGACCGGTTGCGTCATCGGGAGTATAGAATTGCTCGCCCGTGCCGGGAAAGACGTAGTCGGTGGAGATATACATCATTTTCGCGCCGATGCGCTTTGCGACGGATGCGATATTTCGGGGACCGTCCGCATTGACCGAGTAGCACAGCGCCTCGTTGTCCTCCGCCTTATCCACGGCGGTGTATGCCGAGCAGTGGATGATAGCGTCCGGGTGGACCTTGGTGATGAATTCCTCGGTCGCTTTCGTATCGGTGATGTCAAACTCCTCAATGTCCGCGCCGCAATACTCAATACCGCGGTCGGAAAGGATACGGCAAACGTCAAAGCCAAGCTGACCCTTGACGCCTGTAACCAAAACCTTCATTTCGTTGTTTCCTTTCTGTTTGCGATCAAAGCAAGCCACGCCGAATCATTCGGATCGCCAAACGGAACAGCGGGCGGGGAAATCGCAGAGCGATCAGCTCAAAATAGGTTGTGGAGGGATTGATGCTTCTCATTCGGTAAAGGGCAGAAAAGGAGCCCTTCACATGGTCAAAATTCTGTCTTCTTGCCTCGCCCCACGCGCGTGCCTCCTCAAGCTCGGGGAAGGACGCATAGGAGGACAGGCAGGATACGCGGTTGCAGAACACCTCGATGCGGCGCTCTCTGTAATCCGCGCGGGTTTGTACTCCCGTCATGACACCCGTCTGGTTTCCGCCGTAGATGCGATAGCGCATCTGGGGGGTATCGAGTACCTCGATGCTGCCGTCCAGAGCAGCTCTGTAAGCAAGATAGTGGTCGTGCACCAGCTCTGCGGGGAAGGGAAGATAGGACAGCGCCCGCTCCCGCTCCATCACCACGGTGCAGCCCATGACGAAATTGCGATAGATCAGATCCTTTGCAAGTCCCTTGCCGCGCAGAAAAACGTGACGCTTGCGGTGGGAGTCGATGGTAGGCGCGATTTCCTTGCCCTCGCCGTCCATGACCGACACGTTTGTGCAGGCAAGCGTTGCCTCGGGATTTGCCTCCAGGCAGGCAAGCGTGTTCCCGAGCTTGTCCGGTAGCCACACGTCGTCCTGATCGCAGAAGGCGATATAGGGCTCCGAGGCGTCCTCGACAAGACGCGCAAAGGTCCGATTCGATCCGAGGTTTTGCTCATTGTAGGCAACCGAGTAAGGAAAGCGCGTGACGTGCTGTCGCAATGCCTCCTCCAGACGCTCCCGCGAATACGTGGGGGAGCAGTCCTCTCTGACGTAGAGGTGAAGATCTGGGTAGGTCTGCGCGTTCAGAGAGTCGAGAAGCTGACAAAGCCAGTCTTCGTTCGGCTCGTATACCGCCAAGAGAATGGCAATCGTTTTGCGTTCCACGGCAATCTCCCTCCGCACAGGTTTTTCGGACAGCTCGCAAAAGAGCAGAGCATACCAACTAACATTATAACATAAAGAAGAATAAAAAGCAACCATATTTTCAAAAAAAACGCAATGCAGGCAAAAAATCACAAAACGAGTGAGAAAAATGTCAACAGGGGAGTGCTGCGGGGATGCTACAACGCATTGCTTTGGGGATGCGCATTTTGCTTTTCACGCCCCTCGGGGAGCTGTGCCAGCAAAATAGCGAGCAGCATAAAGGCACATCCGATGATCTCCCAGAGCGTCAGCGCGTGCCCTAAAAACAGCCAGCCGCCGATCGTTGCGAATACGCTTTCCAGACTCAGGCATACCGAGCAAACCGTGGCGCCGGTGCTTCGTTGTCCGATGATCTGTAAGGGGTAGGCAATTCCGCTTGCAAAAATTCCGAGCAGGAGCACGGAGGGGAGCACGGCAAAAAGATCCGCTCGTCCGATCTGCTCTGTAAGCAGGGAGAGAAGCAGAGAGATACTTCCGCAAAGCAGGAATTGCGTGACGATCATCGACATGGGATCTACGTCCCTGCCGAGCCTTGCGACCGTAAGAATCTGCAAGGAAAAAAAGAATGCGGAAAGCAGCATCAGGACGTCACCGAGATAGATGCGCGACAGCCCCTCCCAAAGACAGAGCAGATAGACGCCGATCCCTGCCGAGAGCACCGAGATCCAGGCAGAACGGGAGAGCCTTTTCCCAAGCAGGAGCGTAAGGAGCGGCACAAAGATGACGTGGAGCGAGCAAAGAAAGCCGCAACGCGCCTCCGCGGGGATCCCCTCGGGGTAGAGGAACAGTCCGAATTGCTGCAAATTCAGGCTGCAGGAGAGCAGGATGCCGCAAAGGAGTCCTCCGCGGCGGGATCGACGCACGCGATCGCGCCATGCGTCGCGTGCTTCTCCGTTTTTTGTCGGGTGGCGGGTATTTTGGCGACTTCGTTTCGCTTTGCGCATCCATTGCAAGCTCCAAAGAAAGAATCCGCCGATATAGGAGCGCAAGGCGTTAAAAAGAAAGGGCGGGATCTTGTCCGCAAGCTGCCCCTGCAGAACCAGGGCACCGCCCCAGATCAGCGCCGCCGTGATCAGGGCAAGGCTCCCGACTCGTTTGCTTCCGTAGTGCATAATTCCTCACAGATCCGTTTTTGATCTATTTTGCCGCATTTTGCCCGATTCTATGACGGGCTTATCAGGAAAAGCGGGATGCAAAGAAAAAATCGGGGGCAGCATGCAGTGTGCTGCCTCCGATCTGCGCAAAACGGATCGATCAGTTGATTTTGCAGATCCAGCCCTCGGGTGCGGGAATTTCGCACATCTGGATGCTGCGCAGGGTGTTATAAAGCTTTTGCGTGACCTCGCCCATGCTGTCCATGCCGTAGACGATCTCCTTGCCGTGGTCGACGATCTTGCCGACGGGGGAGATGACCGCCGCAGTGCCGCACAGTCCGCACTCAACGAAGTTCTCAAGCTCGCTCAGAGCGATCGGACGCTCCTCGGCCTCAAGACCCAGATAATCCCTTGCAACCGTCATCAGAGAACGGCGGGTGATGGAGGGAAGAATGCTGTCGGACTTGGGTGTGAGTACCTTTTTGTCCTTGGTAACAAAGAGGACGTTCGCGCCTCCCGTTTCCTCGATATAGGTACGTGTCATCGCGTCGACGTAAATGTTTTCATCGTAGCCCTGCTCGTGCGCGTCCACGATGGCGTACAGGCTCATCGCGTAGTTCAGTCCTGCCTTGATATGTCCCGTTCCGCGGGGAGCGGCACGGTCAAAATCGCTGATGCGAACGGTCAGGGGACGGACGCCGCCCTTGAAGTAGGGACCTACGGGCGTTGCGAAGATACGGAACTCGAACTCGGTTGCGGGCTTGACGCCGATGACGGCGTTGGTGCCGAACATGAAGGGACGCAGATAGAGCGACGCGCCCGAGCCGTAGGGAGGAACCCAATCCGCGTTTGCGCGAACGGTTTCGATGATCGCCTCGACGAATTTGTCCTCGGGGAATACGGGCATCTTCATGCGTCGGCAGGAGTCTGCCATGCGTGCTGCGTTCAGGTCGGGGCGGAAGCAAACGATCTCTCCGTCCTTGGTTCTGTACGCCTTGAGTCCCTCAAAGCAGGTCTGCGCGTATTGGAGCACGCACGCGGACTCGTGCAGAACGACGGTTTCGTCCTCTGAAAGAGTCCCCTCGTTCCATGCGCCGTCTTGATAGGTCGCAACGAATCTCTTGTCGGTTTTGATGTAGCCAAAGCCCAGGTTGCCCCAGTCGATATCTTTGTTTGCCATTGCAGTTTCCTCATCTTTCGGTTGGATTGATTACCATTCATTTTACAACTCTTTTTTTGCCTTGTCAATAGGATTTTGACTTTTTTTGCGTCTATTTTCCGATCTGAGGGAAGCATAGGTAAGAATTTTTGGGGACGCTTTGCAAAAACTTAAAAAATATTGAAAAAATGACAGAAAAATGTGAAAAAGGACTTGACTTTCACACTTTACCGTGGTAAAATGATAAAGTATTTTTGAGCGTGGAGGAAAAAAGCAAGATGAAACAGATCCCGCATGAGATGACACACCGTCTGTACGAGGCGATTTTACGGCTGCAAACCGAGGAAGAATGCGACGCGTTTTTTGAGGATCTTTGTACCATCAAGGAGGTGCAGGATCTTTCCCAGCGTCTGTGGGTGGCAACCCTGCTCAGCGAGGGGAAGGGGTATCAGGAGATCTCGTCCTTAACGGGAGCCAGCACCGCCACCATCTGTCGCGTCAACAAGTGCCTTATTTACGGAAGCGGAGGATACCGCACAGCTCTTGCCAAGGAGGAGAAGAAATGAAGGAATGGAGTTCCGTTTTGAAAAACGAGGAGCTTGCCGTTCTGGAGCTGCGAAGGCTGTATCGGGAAAGAGGATACGCGCAGTTCAAGATGAGCAAGTTTGAGGAATACGAGCTTTACGTCCGAAACAAGAATTTTCTGGTTTCGGATCACGTCATCACCTTTACCGACGCGGGCGGCAAGCTGATGGCGCTCAAGCCCGACGTCACGCTCTCCATCGTCAAGAACAGCAAGCTGCAGGCGGGCTGCGTGCAAAGGCTTTACTACGATGAGAAGGTCTATCGCGCGTCGCGCACGGATCACTCCTTCCGCGAGATCCCGCAGGTAGGTCTGGAATGCCTTGGGGACATTGACGATTTTGCGATCCTGGAGGTTTTGACGCTTGCGGCAAAGAGCCTTGCCTGTATCTCCGAGGATTACGTGCTGGACATCTCCCATCTGGGACTTCTGTCGGCACTGCTTGACGCGATGCCTCTGTCGGACACTGCCAAGGATGCCATCGTTTCTTGCATCGGAGAGAAGAATTTGCACGGAATTTTGAAAATCTGCGAGGACGAGGGAATTTGTGCGGAGCAGGCGGAGGATCTGCGCGCGCTGGTGTCGACCTACGGCCCTGCGGAAAGGGTGCTTCCCATCCTGGAGGCACGCTTCGGCAAAGGAGAGGCGGCAGAGGCACTCGGTCAGCTTCGCAAGCTGTGCCGCTCCCTGTCCGAAATGCTTCCCGCCGGATGCATCCGCCTGGATTTCTCGGTCGTCAGCGATCTCAACTATTACAACGGTATCGTATTCAAGGGCTTTATCAAAGGAATTCCCAGCGGTATTCTGTCGGGCGGTCAATACGATAAGCTGATGAGCCGTATGGGCAAGCGCGCGGGCGCTGTGGGCTTTGCCGTGTATCTGGATCTTTTGGAGGAGCTTTACCGCAAAACGGGAACGGGCTATGACGTAGACGTCCTGCTGCTTTACAGTGATGCGGACGCGCCCGGCACGGTGCAGGCGCGCATCGACGCCCTGATCGGAGAGGGATACACCGTATCGGCACAGAAATCCTGCCCTGAAAAGCTGAAATACCGCACGCTTGTGCGGATGAATGAAAAGGAGGGAGCCAAGCAATGAAGGAAATGCTCAACGTAGCGCTCCCCAAGGGAAGGCTTGGAGAAAAGGTCTACGCCATGTTTGCCCGCGCAGGCTTTGAGTGCCCGTCCATTGAGGAAAACAACCGCAAGCTGATTTTTGAAAACGAGGAAAAAATGGTGCGTTATTTCTGGGTCAAGCCCTCGGACGTTGCCATTTACGTCGAGCGGGGAGCGGCGGATATCGGTGTCGTGGGCAAGGATATTCTTCTGGAATATCAGCCCGACATCTACGAGCTGTTGGATCTTGATATCGGGAAATGCCGTATGGCGGTCGCCGCCAAGGCGGATTTTCACGACGACGGAATGAGAACCCTGCGGGTTGCCACCAAATTTGCCAACATCGCAAAAAATTATTACGCAAGTCAGGGGCGCGAGATCGATATCATCCATCTCAACGGCTCGATCGAGATCGCTCCGATCTTAGGGCTTTCGGACGTCATCGTGGATATCGTGGAAACGGGAACGACCTTGCGGGAGAACAACCTCGTGGTCAATGAAACCATCGTTCCCATCAGTGCGCGTCTGATCGCAAACAAGGCAAGCTTCAAATTCAAGAGCGAGCCCATCGAGAGAATCGCAAACAGTCTTGCAGAGCAAAAAGGAGAAGCAAAATGATTCGGATTTTAACGTATGGCGAGGTTGAGAGCAAGGATATCTTTGCGCGCGTTGTGCCCAAGGTCAACGTCGAAGGGGCCGTTGCCGAGATCATCGAAACGGTACGCCGCGAGGGAGATGCCGCCCTGTACCGCTATTGCGAGCAGTTTGACAAGGCACGCCTTTCCTCTCTGACCGTCAGCGAGGAGGAGATCGAGGAGGCGATGAATACGGTTTCCCCGAGGCTGATCGAGGTCTTGCAGGCGGCGGCGGAGAACATCCGCGCGTTTCACGCGCGTCAGGTACGCAACAGCTTTATCCTCAACGAGCAAAACGGCGTTGTCATCGGTCAGAAGATCATTCCTGTGGACCGCGCGGGACTTTACGTTCCGGGAGGAACTGCGGCGTACCCCTCCACGGTGCTCATGGACGCGATCCCCGCCCGTCTTGCGGGATGTCCCGAGGTCGTGATGGTGACGCCTCCCAACAAGGAGGGAAAGGTCAACCCCGCGATCCTTGCAGCTGCCCGTGTGGCAGGCATTGACCGCATCTTCAAGGTCGGAGGTGCGCAGGCGATCGCGGCTCTCGCGTACGGAACCGAGAGCATTCCGAAGGTCGACAAGATCGTAGGTCCCGGAAACGCCTACGTTGCCGAGGCAAAGAAGCAGGTATTCGGCGTCGTTTCCATTGATATGATCGCAGGACCGAGCGAGATTTTGATCGTGGCGGACGGAGGAAGCGATCCCCGTCACGTGGCGGCGGATCTGCTTTCCCAGGCAGAGCACGATAAGCTCGCAAGCGCGGTGCTCGTCACCGACAGCGCTGATCTTGCATCGGCGGTGCAGGCGGAGCTGGAGCGCCAGATTCCGCAATTGGAGCGTGCCGAGATCGCGCGCGCATCGATCGACGACAACGGAAAGATCATCGTCGCCCCCAATCTTTCGCTTGCCATTGACATTGCAAATAAGCTCGCTCCCGAGCACCTGGAGCTTTGCGTGGACAATCCCTTTGATTACCTCGATTCGATCCGCCACGCCGGCTCGATCTTCATGGGGCGCAACTGTCCCGAGGCGCTGGGGGATTATTTCGCGGGGCCCAATCACACCCTGCCCACGGGTGGAACGGCACGCTTTTCCAGCCCCTTGTCGGTAGACGATTTTATTAAGAAGACGCAGTATACCTATTACACCAAGGAGGCGCTTGCGCGCGTTGCGAAGGACGTCGCGTTCTTTGCCACGCAGGAAGGTCTTACCGCGCATGCAAAAAGCGCCGTCGTGCGCTTGGAGGATGAGGAATGAGTCGCTTTTTCAGCCCGAAATACAGGGAGCTGACGCCCTATACACCGGGGGAGCAGCCCAAGGAAATGCAATATATCAAGCTCAATACCAACGAATCCCCCTTTCCGCCCTCCGAGCGTGCGATCGAGGAGGCGGCAAGGGCGGCAAAGCGGTTGCAGCTTTACCCCGATCCCGAATGCCGTGAATTGAATGCCTCGCTCGCCAAGGTGCTGGGCGTGTTGCCCGACGAGATCCTTCTGACGAACGGCTCGGACGAGATCCTCAACTTTGCCTTTATGGCGTACTGTGATGAGAATACGCCTGCCGCGTTTGCGGATATCACTTACGGATTTTATCCCGTATTCGCAAGGCTGAATTGCGTTCCGTATACCACGGTTCCCCTCAAGGAGGATTTTTCGATCGCGGTCGAGGATTATTTCGGGCTTGGCAGTACAATCTTCATCGCCAATCCGAACGCCCCGACGGGGCTGGCTCTTACGAGGAGCGATATTGAGCGCATCCTGCAGGCAAATCCCGATCACGTGGTGGTAGTGGATGAGGCGTACGTGGATTTCGGCGCGGAGAGCTGTGTGCCCTTGATTCACAAATACGACAATCTGCTCGTCACGCAGACCTTTTCCAAATCCCGCTCCATGGCGGGCGCGCGTCTTGGCTTTGGCGTCGGATGCCGCGAGCTGATCGCGGATCTGAACACCGTCAAGTATTCCACCAATCCCTACAATATCAACTCCATGACGATGGCGGCAGGGCTTGGGATGCTGGCGGACGAGGAACAGACGAAGTCACGCATCAAAACGATCGTGGAGAACCGCGCGTTTACCAAGGCAGCGCTTGAGGAAATGGGCTTTACGGTGACCGATTCGAGGACCAATTTCCTGTTTGCCAAGCACCCGAACGTCGACGGCGAGGCGCTCTATCTCGGATTGAAGGAAAGAGGCATTCTGGTGCGGCATTTTTCGACACCGTCCATCAAGGATTATAACCGTATCACGGTCGGAACGCGCGAGCAGATGCAGGCGTTTTTGGACGGCGTACGCAAGATTTTGGAGGAACAGACATGAGAATTGCAACGATAGAACGCAAAACGGCGGAAACCGACATCCGTCTTACGCTCAAGCTTGACGGGGAGGGGAAGTCGCGGATCGACAGCGGGTGCGGCTTTTTGGATCACATGCTGACGCTGTTTGCAAAGCACGGCCGCTTTGATCTGGAGCTTACTTGCAAGGGAGATACCGAGGTGGACGATCACCACACGGTAGAGGACATCGGCATCGCTCTGGGGCAAGCATTTTCGCAGGCACTTGGAGAAAAGCGCGGGATCACGCGCTACGGCAGCACGATCCTGCCCATGGACGAGGCATTGATCCTGAGTGCGACCGATCTTTCGGGCAGAGGCATTCTCTGCTACGGCCTGGAGATCCCCACGGAGAAGGTCGGGGAGTTTGACACGGAGCTTGTGAAGGAATTCTGGCTTGGCTTTGTCCGTCAGGCGGCGTGTGCCCTGCACATCCGTCAGCTGGCGGGTGAGAATTCGCACCACATCATCGAAGGGACGTTCAAATCGGTCGGCAGAACCCTGCGTCAGGCGGTCGCCATCGATGAAGCGTTTGCGGATGAGATCCCATCGACGAAGGGAGTTCTTTGATGATTGCCATTGTTGATTACGGCGTTGGAAATCTGTTTTCCCTGAAAAGCTCCCTCGCCGCCATCGGACAGGAGGCGGTAGTGACTGCGGACAGGGAGATCCTTGCCGCTGCGTCGCATGTCATCCTGCCGGGCGTCGGTGCGTTTGGGGATGCCGCGAAAAAGCTGCGCGACACGGGACTTGACCGCGTGGTGATCGAGCTGGCAAAGCAAGGCAAGCCCCTGCTTGGCATCTGCCTTGGTATGCAGATGCTCCTGGAGCGCAGCTTTGAGTATGGCGAGCACGAAGGTCTTGGGCTGATCAAGGGCGAGATCCGTCCCATCGAGGAAACCGTCCCAAAAGGGCTCAAGATCCCGCACATCGGCTGGAACGCTTTGCAACTCAGGGGCGAGAACCCGATCTTCAAGTATATCAAGGACGGGGATTTCGTTTATTTCGTGCATTCCTACCACGGCGTTGCGTGTGGGGATTGCGTGATCGCCACGGCGGAATACGGTGCGACCTTAACGGCGGCGGTCGCCTTTGGCAACGTGTACGGATGCCAATTTCACCCCGAAAAGAGCGGCGAGGTCGGGCTTTCCATCCTGCGCGCATTTTGTGAAACGGAGGGTAGGGTATGCTGATTTTTCCTGCCATTGATTTATATGAAGGCAAGGCGGTGCGCCTTTACAAGGGCGACTACGCGCAAATGACGGTTTACAGCGAGCGTCCGTGGGAGATCGCCGAGGATTTTTGCCGCGCGGGGGCTACCTGCCTCCATCTTGTCGATCTGGAGGGGGCAAAAAGCGGAACCACTCCCAATCTCGAAACGGTCAAGCGGATCCTGTCTGTGGGAGAGCTGTTCGTCGAGGTCGGCGGCGGAATTCGCAATGATGAAACCGTCAAAGCCTATATCGACGCGGGCGTTGACCGCGTGATCCTCGGAACGGCGGCGGTCACGGACAGAGAATTTCTTCTCCGCGCGGTAAAGACCTACGGGGAGAGGATCGCGGTCGGCGTGGATATCAAGGACGGCAAGGTCGCCATTCACGGCTGGACCGAAACCACGGGCGAGGATGCCTTCTCCTTTTGCCAAGAGCTGGAGCGCATCGGTGTCAGGACCGTGATTTGCACGGATATTTCCAAGGACGGCGCGATGAAGGGCACCAATCGGGTGCTTTACCGCGATCTTTCCAAGGAATTTTCCTTACAGATCGTAGCGTCGGGCGGTGTTTCGAGCCTTGCGGACGTTGAAGCGCTTGCCGCGATGGATCTTTACGGCGCAATCATCGGAAAGGCGTATTACACGGGGGCGATCGACCTTCGTGATGCGATTCGGGTGGCGGGCGTATGATTACAAAGCGTATCATTCCTTGCCTTGACGTCAGGAACGGACGCGTGGTCAAGGGGATCAATTTCGAGGGGCTGTCGGACGTTTCCTCACCCGTTGAGCTTGCAAAATATTACAGCGACCACGGAGCGGATGAGCTCGTCTTTTACGACATTACCGCGTCCGCCGAGGGGCGTGCGCTCTTTACCGACATTCTGACCGAGGTGGCGCGCACCATCTTCATTCCCCTGACGGTGGGCGGCGGTATCAATACCGTTGCGGACTTTGAGCGCGTTCTGCAATGCGGCGCGGATAAGGTCAGCGTCAATTCGGGTGCGATCCGCAATCCAAGCCTTGTCGGAGAGGCGGCAAAGCGGTACGGAGATCAGTGCGTCGTGCTTTCCGTCGACGTCAAGCGTGTATGCGGAGAATTTCGCGTTTTTGCCAAGGGCGGACGCGAGGATACGGGCATGGAGGCGATCTCCTGGATCCGCCGCTGCGTTGACGCGGGTGCCGGGGAGGTCGTGGTCAATTCCATCGACACCGACGGCGTCAAAGGGGGCTTTGATCTTCCGATGCTAAAAGCAGTTTGCGACGCGGTTTCGGTTCCCGTCATCGCGTCGGGGGGTGCCGGACGTCGGGAGCATTTTAGCGAGCTCTTCTCCGCGCTTCCGCAGGTGGATGCGGGGCTTGCGGCATCGATCTTCCACTTCCGAGAGGTGGATCTGCAGGATTTGAAGGCGCACCTGCACGCAAGCGGAATTCCCGTGCGCCAATGAAAGAGAGGATATGACGATGATACAGATTGAAGAATTGAAATTTGACAAGGACGGTTTGATCCCTGCCATCGTGGTGGATGCCGTCACCAAGCGCGTTCTGACCTTGGCGTATATGAACCGCGAGTCGCTGAAGATCTCCATGGAAAAGGGACTGACCTGCTTCTGGAGCCGTTCCCGTCAGGAGCTCTGGCTCAAGGGAGAAACCAGCGGAAACTATCAGCATATCGTTTCCATCACGGCGGACTGTGACAAGGACGCACTTGTGGTTGCCGTCGAGCCCGACGGACCCGCGTGTCACTTAGGCACCGTTTCCTGCTTTGAAAATCCCGTCTGGGAGAGCGATACGCTCAAGGAATTTTCCTATGAGGGACTGATGAAGCTGATCGAGGGACGCAAGACCGAAAAGAAGGAAGGCTCCTATACGACCTACCTCTTTGAAAAGGGAACGGATAAGATTCTGAAAAAGGTGGGAGAGGAGTGCACCGAGGTCATCATCGCGGGCAAGGCGGACGACAAGAGAGAAACGGTCTACGAGATCGCGGATCTTGCTTATCACGTGATGGTCCTGATGATCCAGATGGGAATTTCTCTTGAGGACATCCACCGCGAGCTTGCCTCCCGTCACGTCATTGACAAAAAGGTCAAGCAGGAGAAGATGACCTGACGCTTTTGGACTTTTGAAAGGCTTTTTTGGAAAAAAGCTGAAAAAAACGAAAAAAATTTCAAAAAACACTTGCAAAACGGATTTTGGTATGGTATAATACGTCCGTTGCGCTGTGTGCGCAAGATTTTGAGGGTGGTCCGCTGTATGCTCACATGAACACCCGATGTTTTAGGAGGGCCAAATGAATTTACTTGAGGCTTTTACAAATGAGCAATTGAAGGCGGAGCTTCCCGTTATCCGCATCGGTGACACCGTTCGTGTTCACAACAAGATCAAAGAGGGAAGCAGAGAGAGAATCCAGATGTTCGAGGGTACCGTTATCGCCCGTCACGGCGGCGGCATTTCCGAGACCTTCACCGTAAGACGTATTTCCTACGGCGTTGGCGTTGAGAAGACCTTCCCCATCCATTCTCCCAACGTAGAGAAGGTAGACATCATCCGCGTCGGTAAGGTTCGCCGCGCAAAGCTCTACTATCTCCGTGGCAAGATCGGTAAGGCATCCAAGGTTAAGGAGAAGATCTGATCCTGCAAGCACCAAGCGGTGTGCATGAAGCGTGTCGGCTCGCAACGTGATCTGCGCGCTACAAAATATTCCCCGTGGTTGAAAAACCACGGGGAATATTTTTTTATTCACGCGTTTCGCGCTTTATAGCAGATCTCCGATAAATTGCCCGACGTATCCGTTCTCATGCAGGAGTCGGCAGGCGTCCAGCACGCGCGTTGCGTAATCGTCAAGATAGCGGCTGTAGTCCTTGTGGAAATACTGCTCGTGGATCATCACTTCGATATAACCCCCTCTTGTGGGGCTTTTGATCGCGTCACGAAGGATCTCCAGATTGATCTCATTCGTGCCGTTGTCCAGCACGCGGTCGATCCGTCCGAACAGAACGTCGGTTTCGGCGTCGTACCAGAAATCCCGGTCAAAGATGTGCTCGATCAGATCATTGGGGGCATAGTACGCCACAGGGGCTTTTCCGGGGATAAAATAGCCTGCCAGAGTCCGATATCCCAAGGTGCGGAGTGCCTTGACGCCCTCTGCGGTAGCCTCGCCCCAGTGGATGGTGGTGCATGCGCTTAAGGTTTCCTTCCCGGCAAAGCGCAGGATCTCACGGTGCACGAGCTCGCAGTCGCGCGTGACGGTTTCGGCATCGGCATCCTGATAGGGACGCCACGGCATCTCGCTCTTTGCGTGGAAGGAAAGCTTGAGCCAATCCGAGTTTGCGATGAATTCGTCCTTGAATTGATCGGTCATCATGGAGAGATTGAAGTAGGGGCGCATGGGGGAGAAGCGTGCTCTTGCCTCAGCATCCAGCTCATAGAAAAGATTCAGATGCACCTTTGCGCCGTAAAGCTCATGTGCCTTTTTGTAGAGCGCAAGATGGGGATTTTCAAAGATGGAGCGATAGACGTCCCTGTGCTCGTTGATATCCTGCAAAAACAAAATATTATCGTCCGAGGAAATGCGGTATCCGCCCGTGACGCGGTCGGGAAGACGCAGTACCTTGACCGTGCATTCGGTGTGATCGGTCAGATCGCATGCGGTCAGGGCGTTTTCAAGGGACTTTACCGTCACGTCCGCGTAATATACGCCGTCGGATTCCTTTGCGGGCAAACCGCATACGCTCACGCTATGTCCGGTCGGAGCCTCTACGCGAGCCTGGATCCGGATGCCGCCGTCGACCTCCTCGCCGTCGTTTTTGTTGATGCAGTCGCCGTCGATAGGGAACTGAAAACGAATCGGGGAATTTTTGCCGAGGTAATCTTTCATAAGAAACTCTCCCTTACTGCTTGATAGCTTCATTATATACCCCAAAGAAATGTTTGTCAATTCAAAAAACGGAAATCACAGGGCTTTTCAGCGCGTTTCTTTTTCCTTGCTTCCGGGTTCTATTCCAAGGATGTTTTTCATACCATAAAGCAAGGAATTTGATGAAAGGCGGAATGAACGATGAAGACAAAACGCTACAAAAAAGGGCTCTCCACACTTTTGCTTTGCGCCCTTTTGATGCTTCTTTGCGCGGGCAGCGCGTATGCCAACGAGGCGATCACACCCCAAAAAACGACGGTTTCCTACGGACTGCAGGTGCTTGCGAGCAATTTTGACGTAGCCTTTTGCGCCCCCGTCGGCAATGACGTGACCTTCTCCGCGGACGGCTTTGCAAGAGCGCTTAACCTCTCCTCGGTGGATTTTATCACGGTGCACACACTGCCCGACGTCAGCGCAGGAGAGCTGCTTCTGGGATCGACGCGCGTGGTGGCGGGGCAGGTCATTTCGGCGCAAAATCTTGCGCATATGACCTATGCGTCAGGGGCGGATGATCTGACCGTCGGCTCCTTTACCTTTACGGCGAACGGCATGACCGTTCCCGTGGTCTGCAATCTGTATTTTCTCTCTGCTTGGAATTACAGTCCGACGGTGAAGATGGCATCCGAGCTATCTCTTAACGTCTTTACCTACAAAGGACTTTCCGCCTACGGCACGCTTTCGGGATACGATCCCGAGGGAGATGAGCTCTGCTTTGAGATCGTGCGCTATCCGCAGAACGGATCGGTACAGCTGACCGACAAGAAGCTTGGCAGCTACGTTTATCAGCCTATGAAGGGATATTCGGGAAGCGACAGCTTTTCCTACGTCGTGCGCGATCGGTACGGCAATTACAGCAGCTCCGCCACGGTACAGCTGAGTGTGGCACTGTCGGGGACGTCTGTGACCTATGCGGATATGGAGGACAGCCGCTCCTATCCTGCCGCTCTTGCCATGACCAACAGCGGTGTGATGAGCGGTGTGCAGATCGGAAATCAGTACTATTTCTATCCCGACGCAGGGGTGAGTCGCGTGGAGTTTTTGGTGATGGCAATGAATGCGATCGGCATGAGCGAGCTTCCCGATTGCAAGGAAACCGCCTTCTACGACGACGCGCAGATCCCCGACGCGATGCGGAGCTACGTGGCGTCTGCATATTCGCTCGGATACGTCAGCGGAAGCTTAAAGGAGGGTAAGCTCTGCTTTTTGCCGAACGAGGAGATCACGCTTGCGCAGGCAGCCGTGATGCTTTCCTCCATGATTGAGCCGGAGGCACCGAGCATCTCCCCGAGCTTTGCGGATGAGGACAGCATCCCCACGTGGGCAAGGGAAGCGATCGACGCCCTTTATACGCTCGGGATCCTGAAGGCTGACGGAGAGCAGATCATGGCAAACAAGACGTTGACGCGCGCGCAGGCGGCAGAGCTTCTGGCGGCGGTGATGGCATATCGGAATTGATTTGGGAGGCTCTTTTTTGGCAAAAATACGGAGGGCGTATCCGCCTTTTTCGGGAAACGACAAATAATTGAAGGAATTTTTGAAAATCTCTTGCAAAACCGAGAAAAATCTGTTATAATAACTACGTAGCATCGGACCGTAAAGCTAGGCCATACCAGCCGGGGCAGCAGCGGCGCCCTGTACTTGAAGTCCGCTATAGCAAGGGTGGATCCCCTTTTTGAGGGATGAACTTTTACGAATTGAGTTACAATGCTTGTGTTGATAGATGGGTCTTGCGCAATCGGGCTCTGTGAACCATGTCAGGTGGGGGACCAAGCAGCATTAAGCGGTACACCCGATGTGCCGCGAGGGTGCCTGTTTTGAGCAAGTGTTGTAAAGATCGCGTGGGAGCGATTTTCGATCTTAGGGTGTATGGCCTTGTTTTGCGGTCCGGTGCTATCTGTAAAAAACTGCCGAACGGGGTGCCCTTACGCCTGCTCGGCATTTCGTGTTTTTGTATGAATGGAGGAAAGCGTATGTATCAGGCCTTTTATCGTAAATGGCGTCCCCGTACCTTTCGGGACGTATGCGGACAGGAGCATATTACGTCCATTCTGCAATATGAGGCGGAGCACGGAGCCTTCAGCCATGCGTACCTTTTTTGCGGCTCGCGCGGAACGGGAAAGACCACCTGCGCAAAGATCCTTGCCAAGGTCGTCAACTGCGAGCATCCTGTGGACGGGAACCCCTGCGGTGTGTGCTCGGCGTGCCAAGCCATTGACAGCGGGAGCGCGACCGACGTGCTGGAGATGGACGCCGCATCCAACAACGGCGTTGAGAACATCCGCGATATTCGGGACGAGGTGATCTATTCGCCCTCCTCTCTGCGCTACCGTGTTTATATTATCGACGAGGTACACATGCTGTCTGCCAGTGCCTTCAATGCGTTGCTCAAAACCCTGGAGGAGCCGCCGCAGCACGTGGTATTTATTCTGGCGACGACGGAGCTTCAAAAGCTTCCCGCCACCATCGTTTCGCGCTGTCAGCGCTTTGATTTCCGCAGAATCTCCACCGATACGCTGGTCGCAAGACTGGAATACATCGCAAGGGAAGAGGAAATCGATCTTTCGCCCGACGCCGCAAGAATGATCGCAAAGCTTGCACAGGGCGGTATGCGTGACGCGATCAGCCTGCTGGAGCTTTGCGCGGGCGGAGGGCGCACGGTCGACGTTGCCGCCGTTGAGGAGGCTGTCGGGATCAGCGGCAGAGATGCCATGATCAAAACCGTCAGTGCCGTCCTGGAAAAGGATTACGATCTTTTGTTCTCGCAAATTGCGGAGGTCGTACGCTCCTCAAAGGACATTGCTGTGTTCTGGGAGGATCTGATCTCACTCTACCGCGATATTCTGGTCATGAAATCCACCAAAAGCGCAAGGGCATATCTGGACCTGACCGATTCCGAGTGCGAGCAGCTTTCGCGTCTTGCGGATGCGTTTTCCAAGGAAACGCTGCTGTTGCATTGCAAGCTGCTGGAGGATGCCTATTTTGCCATCAAGCAGTCCACGGCGGCAAAGCGCGTGATCGCTGAAATGACGCTGGTACGCCTGTGTGACGACCGTCTTGATACCTCGAACGAGGCACTCCTTTCCCGCATCGCGCGCTTGGAGGAGCGAGTATCCTCGGGTGTCGTACAAGCCCCTGCGTCCGCGGAGAAGCAGACGGTGCCTGCCGTCAAAACGCAAGCAGTAAAAAAAGAGGCTCCCGTAAAGGAAACGGTTAAAATCGAAAAATCCTCCATGCCGAGCTCTCCCGCAACGCCAAAAGCGCCAAAGCTTTCCCCCGTTCGTAATTGGATGGAGGTGGTCGTCAGCGTGGGCAGAGTGGAGCCGAGTGATGCGGGCTTCCTCAAAACCGCACGGGCTGTGACCGACGAGGCGGGGCACGTCATCGTGCTGTTTGACAACGCGTTCGGTGTCAGCCGTATTGCTTCGCCCGCGGCAAAGGAACGGCTGCGCGTGGCGATTTCCACAGTCCTTGGCCGTGAGCTTGGAGAGAAGGATCTGATCCTGGAGATCGCGGAAAAGGTTGCCGATCTTTCGGTCATCGATGAAATTTTGGAATCCAATTAAATTCAGAGAATTCAATATAAGGAGAAATCAGACATGAGAGCAAATATTCCGAAGGGAATGGGCGGCGGCCCGCAAAATATGCAGGCAATGCTGCGTCAGGCACAGAAGATGCAGGAGGATATGGCTGCAAAGCAGGAGGAGCTTGACGCAAGAGAATACGACGTACAGGCGGGCGGCGGTGCCGTCAGCATTAAGATCAACGGAAAGAAGGAAGTGCTTTCCATTGATATCCAGCCCGAGGTGGTCGATCCCGACGATATCGAAACGCTTTCGGATATTCTCGTTGCGGCAGTCAACGAGGCGATCAAGCGCGTTGAGGATACCAACAGCGCGGAGATGGGCAAGATCACGGGCAGCATGAATATGCCCGGACTGTTCTGATATGGCAGAATATATGGAATCCCTGCGCGTTCTTGCCGAGCGCTTCGGACGGCTTGAGGGCGTTGGAAAAAAGACCGCCATGCGAATGGCGTTTTCGGTGCTGGAGCTGGAGGACGAGGAGGCGCAGGACTTTGCAAACGCGATCCTTGCGGCAAAGGCAAGCATTCACCTCTGTCCCGTTTGTCAGAATCTGACCGACCGCGAGATCTGCTCGGTCTGTGCGGACGAAACGCGTGACCGGAGCCTTGTCTGCGTCGTGACCGACGCGCGAACGGCACTCGCGATGGAGCGCGTGCGCGAATTCCGCGGTACGTATCACGTTCTGCACGGCGTGATTTCCCCCATGAACGGCATCACGCCCGAGCAGCTTAAGATCAAGGAGCTTCTGGCGCGTGTCGGGGAGGGGGAGATCTCGGAGGTCATCGTCGCCACCAATCCCACCGTTGAAGGGGAGGCGACCGCGATGTACCTGTCCAAGCTCTTGCGCCCCTTGGGCGTACACGTCACCCGCTTGGCGTACGGTGTTCCCGTGGGTGCGGATCTGGAATATGCCGACGAAATTACGCTATTCCGCGCGCTGGAGGGAAGACGGGAGCTTTGATCCCGCCCGCAGCTTGCTTGCGCAGGGGACAAAAGCATTCGCGTTTTATCCTTGGAAACTTCTGTTGAATGGGAATATATCGCAGCAGAATGAGCGGCAGCCGAGTTGGGGTTGCCGCTCGCTGCTTTTTGCGCGCGCGTTATAAAGATAGGAAGGGAAAACACCAATTTGCCAAGCGAGAAATTTTGAATGGATACGGCAGTTCTTACACGTGTCGGATTTTGTTGGTAAGAATGCCGAAAAGAGATGGAAAAACCGTCCCAAAACTGAAAAAACAGACAAAAAGCAAAAAAATCAAAAAAAGTTGAAAAAAATGCTTGACAAATTGCAAAGAAAGTGATAAAATAATCAAGTCGTCGCGCAGAGTGGCGGTAAGGTCATTGAAAATTGAACAACAAGAGACAAAGTACAGAGCAAGAAAGCATGTGCGAAAGAGATCTCGTAAATTCAAAGAGAATACTACTCAAACAAAAGTAAAAAAAGCTAAGAGCAAAGCTCGAGCATCGATTAGACT
>JAFVXH010000006.1 GCA_017501225.1 Clostridia bacterium | reverse complement strand
GCGTGGCCGGGGCAGTCAACGTGAGCGTAGTGACGGTTTTCAGTCTCGTACTCAACGTGTCTGGTGTTGATTGTGATACCTCTTGCCTTCTCTTCGGGAGCGTTATCGATCTGGTCGTATGCCAGGAACTCAACGTTACCGCTTTTGAGGGAGAGAGTCTTGGTGATAGCTGCGGTCAGGGTGGTCTTACCATGGTCAACGTGACCGATGGTACCAATGTTTACGTGGGGTTTTGTACGTTCAAATGTAGCCTTTGCCATTTTGAATTTCCTCCTGATAAATATTAGTTAAATATTTTTATTTTTTGGTACTACGAATGAATTGCAATCACTGCTTAGCGCGCTCTTTGATGATTGCCTCCTGAATGGACTTCGGAACCTCTGCGAAGTGGCTGGGCTCCATGGAGTACTGACCGCGGCCCTGTGTCTTGGAGCGCAGGTCGGTAGCATATCCAAACATGTCGGACAGCGGTACGTGTGCGGTAACCTCCTGCACGCCGGGAACGGTTGCCTCCTGGGAAACGATGATGCCGCGGCGGCTGCTGAAGTCGCCGATGACGTTGCCCATATAATCGTCGGGAACGATGGTAACGACCTTGGTGATCGGCTCGGTCAGAACGGGATCTGCCTTTCTCATAGCCTCCTTGAATGCCATAGAGCCGGCAATCTTGAACGCCATTTCGGAGGAGTCGACCTCGTGATAGGAACCGTCATAAAGGGTAACCTTTACGTCCACAACGTTATATCCTGCAACAACACCGCACTGCATTGCGCCCTGGATACCCTGGTCAACAGCGGGGATATACTCCTTCGGAATAGAACCGCCGGTAACCGCATTGATGAACTCATATCCCTTACCGGGCTCGTTGGGCTCGATAATGATCTTAACGTGACCGTACTGACCGGAACCACCGGACTGCTTCTTGTACTTGCACTCATGGTCAACCTTCTTGCGAATGGTTTCCTTGTATGCAACCTGAGGCTTACCGATGTTTGCTTCTACCTTGAACTCACGCAGAAGTCTGTCTACGATAATTTCAAGGTGCAATTCACCCATGCCTGCGATAATGGTCTGTCCCGTTTCCTCATCGGTGTAGGTGCGGAAGGTGGGGTCCTCCTCTGCCAGCTTTGCCAGAGCCAAGCCCATCTTTTCCTGTCCTGCGCGAGTCTTGGGCTCGATCGCAACACTGATAACGGGTTCGGGGAATTCCATGGACTCCAGAATAACGGGGTGCTTCTCATCACAGAAGGTATCACCGGTGGTGGTATTCTTGATACCGATCGCAGCGGCAATATCACCGGAATAGCAGCAGTCAATGTCCTTACGCTCGTTGGAGTGCATCTGCAGAATACGTCCAAGTCTCTCGGTCTTGCCCTTGGTGGAGTTGTAAACAACGTCACCTGCATTGACAATACCGGAATATACGCGGAAGTAGCAAAGCTTTCCAACAAACGGGTCGGTCATGATCTTGAATGCCAGAGCGGAGAAGGGCTCGCTGTCGGAAGCGGGTCTGGTCTCCTCCTCTCCCGTTACGGGATTGACGCCGCGAATGGCCTCAATATCCAAGGGAGAAGGCATAAAATCAACGATGGCATCCAACAGCTTCTGAACGCCCTTGTTACGGTAAGAGGTACCGCAAACAACGGGAACGATCTCATTCGCGATGGTAGCCTTGCGGAGTGCGACCTTGAGCTCATCGATCGTGATCTCCTCGCCCTCCAGGTATTTCTCCATCAGATCATCATCGGTAGAAGCAATTGCCTCAACCATCTGCTCACGGTACTGCTGAGCCTGCTCCAGCATATCTGCGGGAATCTCCTCAACACGCATGTCCTTACCCAGCTCATCGTAGTAGACGTCTGCTTCCATCGTCATCAGGTCAACGATGCCGCGGAAGGTCATGTCCTTACCGATGGGAAGCTGGATCGGAACTGCGTTTGCACGCAATCTCTGATGGATCATGTCCAGTACGTGGTAAAAATCAGCTCCGGTGATGTCCATCTTGTTGACGTAGATCATACGCGGAACCTTATATTTGTCAGCCTGTCTCCAAACGGTTTCAGACTGCGGCTCAACGCCGCCCTTTGCGCACATAACGGTGACAGCACCGTCAAGAACACGCAGGGAACGCTCTACCTCTACGGTAAAGTCAACGTGGCCGGGGGTATCAATGATGTTGATACGTCTTTCCTTCCAGAAGCAAGTGGTAGCGGCAGAGGTAATGGTAATTCCTCTTTCCTGCTCCTGCTTCATCCAGTCCATGGTCGCGCCGCCGTCGTGCGTCTCACCCAGCTTGTGCGTCTTACCCGTGTAGAACAGGATACGCTCAGTCGTGGTGGTCTTTCCGGCGTCGATGTGAGCCATGATACCGATGTTTCTGGTATTCTCAAGCGAATATTCTCTTGCCATTGGTTATCTCCTTATCAGAATTGACACTTGGCAACAGATCAATATCTGTAGTGAGCAAACGCCTTGTTTGCCTCTGCCATACGGTGTGTCTCTTCCTTCTTCTTGAATGCTCCGCCTGCGCTATTCTTCGCATCGATGATCTCGCCTGCAAGTCTTTCAGCCATGGTTTTCTCGCCACGCTTTCTTGCAAACAGAATAAGCCAACGCAAACCAAGCGTCTGACGGCGCTCTGCTCTGACCTCCATCGGTACCTGGTAGGTGGAACCACCAACACGGCGTCCCTTAACCTCCATGACAGGCATGATGTTTTCAAGTGCTTCCTGGAATACTTCCAGGGCGTTCTGGCCTTGCTTTTCCTCGATCAGACGGAATGCGTCATAAACGATCGTCTGAGCAACGCCCTTTTTGCCGTCGTACATTACATTGTTGATCAGCTTGGTTACAAGCTTGGAATGGTACATAGGGTCCGGCAAAACATCTCTTTTGGTAATACGACCTCTTCTCGGCACTGTACTTCCCTCCTTCATCAAAATTATGAAATCATTGGTACTCAAAAGCAAACTTCTGTTAGCGCTCGTCCGGGTTGAACATAAACATTAAATTTACGGAAAACCGATACGGCGAACTGATGCTTTCTTGTTGGTGGGGATCATTCCCCGATTACTTAAGAAGATTACTTCTTCTTAGGTCTCTTTGCGCCGTACTTGGAACGGCCCTGGTTGCGGTTTGCAACGCCCTGTGCATCAAGAGAACCGCGGATGATGTGATAACGCACACCGGGAAGGTCTCTTACACGTCCCCCTCTGATCAGAACGACCGAGTGCTCTTGCAGATTGTGTCCGATACCGGGAATGTACACGGTAGCCTCCAGACCGTTGGTCAGTCTGACTCTGGCGATCTTTCTCATAGCAGAGTTAGGCTTCTTAGGGCTGGTGGTAGACACCTTGGTGCAAACGCCTCTCTTCTGGGGTGCGGATTGGTCAACTGCGCTGTTCTTGAGCGAGTTGAAGCCCTTTTGCAGTACGGGAGCCTTGGACTTGTAGACCTTAGCGCCACGTCCCCTTCTGACAAGCTGGTTAAAGGTTGGCATTCTTCAGTTTCCTCCTTCTTCCTAAATTTAATGTTTATATACAGACATCCGGCTGTTTTGCCGCATGGTTCTGCCTGTTTTGGTGCACAATTCTGCCAATAGGCATAGTACGAGCATACCCGCAGAATTACACCTTATTATAGCACTCCAAGCCAATTTTGTCAAGCACGAAGCGTTTGGTAGCGTTTTTTCTCTGTTTTGCACAAAAAAATTCTTCGCTTTTGTTATTCTTTTCCTCATTTTTACATTTTATGCGTCAAAAACAGTGATAAAACAAGGATTTTTGGATGATTTTCTCTTGAAAAGCACCCTTCAAAATACACAAAAACAGCCATCGTTTGCACATTTTACAGAAAAAAACGGCAAACGGTTCCTCAAAGAGAAAAATTCTTAAAAATTCTCCCCATTCCAACCCCACTGATCGGTGTGGCTGTACTCGACGTAGATACGGTCAGCGGGAAGCGCAAGCTCCTCTCCGAAGATGCGGCAGATCTCGCGCGTCATCGCTTGGCAGTGCTCTGCCTTAGGTGCTCCGAACAGCTTGACCTCTACCATCGCGATCGGAAAGCTGTTGTGTCCGCGGAACCACATGCGGCAGCTGTCGCTGAAATTGAGCATCAGCCAGTATTCGTTCTTCCCGGGAAAGACCGCGATCGCCTCCCCAAGCTTTGCCTTAAGAGCAGCCTCCTTTTCCTCGCTGAGCGGAAAATTCAATTTGGTATCGATAAACGGCATAAGCCTCTCCTTTTCGCCGTGCGCCCGGCACGGATATTCGGTGCGGATCAAAAACACTCACCGCTCTCTATTGTATCATCAATCGCATATAATTGCAATAGGAAATCAAAAACGCACCCTTCTTTTTTCATACTTTTGCATCTCTTTTGCTAAAAAAATAGGCAAAAATGCTAAAAAACAGTGTTGACATCCCCCACTCTTTGTGCTATAATAATCAATTATAAAATGTATTTGGGAGGAAGAACGACGTGGATTTTTTAGTAGACGCTTACGAATATCTCAAGGACTTTAACCTCGTATCAACGCTGTTGCGCATTTTCCTTGCCGCCCTGGCAGGTGGACTTGTCGGAATCGAGCGTGAGTTTCACGGGCGTGCCGCGGGTCTGCGCACGCACATGCTGGTATCTCTCGGAGCAGCCCTGACCGCTCTGGTCGGTCTGTACCTGACGCTTGAGCTCGGAATCGCCACGGATGTGGCACGCATCTCCGCGCAGGTCATGAGCGGTGTCGGTTTCCTTGGTGCGGGAACCATTCTGCTCAAAAAAGGAAATTCTCAGATCACCGGACTTACCACCGCCGCAGGACTCTGGGCAACCGCTGCCATCGGTCTTGCCGTCGGATTCGGCTTCTACTTCGGCGCGTTTATCACCGCCACTGCCATCGTATTCGCCTTTACGTTTGGCTCCAGCCTTGAGCATCTGCTCAATCTCAAGCGCCAGAAGATGTTCGTCTATCTGGAGATCGACGGTGTCGATGCCGTGCAGGAAACCATCAACACCTTAAAAACCCAGTTCTCCGCCAAGGAGGTTCAGGTCACACCCGCCCGCAGCAATACGGGATCCTACGTCGGCGTCGAAACCCTGATCCGCATCCCCGCGAAGGTCAGCCCCGAGGAAAAGCTGGAAAAGTTCCACTCGCTTCCCCACGTAGTGTTCGTCCTGTCCATCGACTGACACGCATCGACCTATGCCCCGCCGTTTCCCCTTTTTTTGAAAATGAATGTGAATTTTTTTGCTCTGCTGTTGACACGGAGCCCTTTTCGTGGTATGATTATGATAGCAGATTATCATGAAAGGGAGGAGTTATGATGAAATCAGTAAAATTCCGCACCGCTGCAAAGGTGATATTTACCATTGGATGGCTCGCTTTTATTCTGAGCTCCATTACATATTGCGTGCTTTGTATGCCCGAGGTTCTCAATCTTCCGTTTGAATGGCAGTATCTTGCCATCACCGCGGGGGGCGCGCTGTTGATCGTGATCGTCGCAGGGATTCTGCTTGCGTTTGGCGACTACGCCGAGAAGCAGGAGGATCTGGAATTCCGTTTGATGGAAGCGCAGGCGATTGCCGATGCCAGCGAGGCTGAGCGCATTGCCGCAGAGCTGATGGCGCTGGAGGCGCAGGCAGCACGCGAAGAAACGCCCGCGCAGGCACCTCGCAAGAAGATATTGCCCCTTTCCAAGAAGGACGTCTCGACAGCAAAAAAGGTTGGCAAGGTCCTCATCCCCGTGGTAGCCGTTTGCATCCTCGGAGGACTGACGGTCAGAGCCGCCAAGAAGCATTCCAAGAACAAGAAAAAGGCAGCGGTACGCCGCGCGATCTTCGATCTGCTTGATTGACGTGCAAAGAAAATAAAGAAACGCCCGCATCACGTGATGCGGGCGTTTCTTATTTGACAGGGTCACGCGTGAGCGTCGCTTCCCTTTTGCAAAATCAGAATATAGTCGGTTTCCTGATATACCGTGTATCCTGCCTTGGTGTAATTGAACATGGTGGAGCGGTAGGAATAGCGCTTATCCAGCACCACGAAATCCACGTCAGGCTTATCGCCGTGATATCCAACCTCGTAAACCACGTCGTGATCTGCAACGTGTGCCAAAAGGAAGGTAGAAACGTTGAGCGACGCGCGCTCGTCCAATGCCTCCAGCGTCTGCTTCATCTCCACATACTGCTCCTTACCCTCCTGCCAGCGTGTGACGTAGGAGTCCAGCGAGGGTAAAACGGAGAAGATATACAGACAGCAGCCAGCCGCGGCACCGATGGAAAGCAGCGTTCTTCTCGTAGGAGCCTTCAGCTCTGCTACGTTCTGCACCGCCGCATACATCAAAAACGCGATGATGCCAAAGCTGTATTGGAAATTGGGATGATAGAGATACTGGTAATAGGAGAGAAAGTTGAGCAGCATGGGCGCGAGCAGCAGCCAGCGCGATGCCCTCTTGGTGCAGAACGGCAAAAAGCCGAGCGGCAAAAGGAGCAGCAGAAAATAAACGATCTTATCCCATCCGCCGTCGCCCTCGGTAAAGAGCTGCGTCAGGAAAAATCCGGGATTGGTAAGCCCTACCTTGACGATGCCGAAGATTCCGCTTTCCGCATCGGGGATCAGGTTATCGAAGCGGTTGCTCAGAACCCCGTCACCGTAGGTGTTGATCAGGTGCGTTGCGAGCAGGAAATACCCGACCGATGCCGCCGCTAAGATCCCACCGTGCAGATATTTTTTGCGAGAGAGAATGACGTATACGGCAAAGATCGCCAAAAAGATCGCGGCATCCTCCTTGACCATCAGAACGCAGAACGCCGAGAGGTACATTGGGATCCATTTCTCTTTTTCAAAGAAATAGAAGGTCCAGAGAAGGAAGAACGGCAAGAAGCAATTCTCGTGGATGTCATAAAAGCATCCCGTTGTCAGCACGGGATACGCGCAATAGATCAGGGAAAGCAGAACGGTGGCTTTGCTTCCGAGCTTATAATGCCTTGCCAGCAGTACGACGGGAATCACACCCGCCATCAAAATCACCGCTTGCCCGATCTGCAAGGTCATGGGTGAGGGAAAAACGTAATAGAATGGAAGGAGCAGATAAAAGATCGGAGAGATATGCACCGCGAAGTGCGAGAGAAGCGTGTCACGCTCGCTGGTGATCAGCGGAAGTCCCGTTTTTCTCATGTTGGAGAACATGTTGCAAAACAGTCCGAAGTCAAAGTTGGGGCTGGAGAAGGTCTTGTATCGCAGGCAGGTGATCACGGAAAGGATCACACACCCGGAAACGGCAAACAAGGCGGCGCAGATCACAACAATGCGTGTTTTGGGATCCCATTTTTCGAGCCACCCCAGGTTACGGCGCACCACGTAGACGATCATCATCGCGTAGGCAAGCACGACCGCCAGCGTCAAAAGGATATGGTTGGAAGCGTTTCCGTATTTGAAGATCCAGACAAACGCGCAAATGCTTGAGCCCAGCAGCATCCCCCACGTATCGGTCGGATAGGTCGGGAGAAAATACGCAAGCAGACTGTATAATACGAAAAAGAATGCGCCGATCAGGAAAAGCTCACCGAAGGATACGTCAGCCCCCGCCTTGACCGTTTCAAAGCCCTTTCCCTCCAGCATCCGCATGGCGTGGAAGCAGAACCACGATGCAAACAGACGGCAGATCACGCTCTCCAAAGAAAAAATTTGCTTGATTTTTTCCTTCATTCCATCATCCTCCCAATTCCAATCCTTCCCCATCAGTATACCACAAAACGCCAGATGTGTCAAGAGTCGGTACACAAAGCAAAAAACGGTGCTTTTTGTCCGTGTTTGCGAAAAATACACAAAATCTTCTTGCAATTGACAAATAAATGGGGTATGATAGTAGTATGGGTATTGTTTCCAAAAAGGAGGATGCTTGCATGCTGGGATACGTCCGCATCGATTCGCAGGAGCTGCGACTGCGTGAATATGAATGCTATCGCGCGCTCTATTGCGGGCTTTGCAAAAGCATGGGCAAATGCACGGGGCAATGCTCCCGCATGACGCTCAGCTATGATTTTGTATTCTTAGCAGCCGTGCGCATCGCGCTTTCCAAGGAAACACTGACCGTCAAAAAAAAGCGGTGCCCCCTGCATTGGATCCGAAAGCGCAAGGCGGTGATGAACTCCCCCACGCTTGCCTACTGTGCCGACGCCTCGGCACTTTTGAGCTACCAAAAGCTCTTGGACGACTGCAAGGATGAGAGCGGATTGAAAAAGCTCCGTGCCCTGCTTGCCCGTCCGTTTTTGGTATCTGCCTACCGCAAGGCGAAAAAAAGGCATCCCGAGCTGGATGCGCAGATCGCGGAGCAGCTCTCTGCCCTCTCCGCGTTTGAGGCGGAACCGAATGACAGTATCGAGCTCCCCGCCTCCTATTTCGGGGCACTCATGCGTGCGGTATTCGCAGAAGGGCTTGAGGGCACCGACGCGCGACTCGCGGGAAATATCGGCGACGCCGTCGGGCGCTGGATCTATCTGCTCGACGCGGCAAACGATCTCGAGGAGGACTGCAAAAAGGGGCGCTTCAATCCTTACGCCGCACAGTTCGGCAATTCCCTTGAGCAATCCGAAAAGGAGCTCGTTCAGCACGCACTGGTGGCACATCTTAGCGACGCGGAAAAGGCGTTTTTGCTCATCGATCCTCCAGCACATCCCGAAATTCAGGAAATCCTTGCAAATATCCTCTACTTAGGGCTTCCCAAGGCGGCGCAGAGCGCCCTCTTTCCGACCTGCAAAAAGAAGCGTCGGACCAAACAAACTGACTCCGAAAGGTGAAACGCAAAATGAAAACACCCTATCAGATTCTCGGCGTATCTCCCGATGCCAGCGATGAAGAAATCAAGCGTGCATATCGGGATCTGGCGAGAAAATATCACCCCGATAAATACGTAGACAGCGATCTTGCCGATCTGGCGGGCGAAAAGATGAAGGAAATCAACGCCGCGTACGAGGAGATCCAGAAGATGCGTTCCGGGAAAGGAAGCAGCAGCAATTCCTCCTTTACGGGAAACCCCGGCAGCACAGGAAGTGGCGACGCACGCTATGCAAACGTACGCCATTTGATCAACCGCAACCAGATCTTTGAGGCGGAGCGCATTCTCAACTCGATCCCGCGTGAGGAGCAAACTGCCGAATGGCATTTCCTGATGGGCTGCGTCCTGCTCAAGCGCGGATATCATCTGGATGCCCAAAGACTCTTTGAGCAAGCCTGCGCCATGGATCCGCAAAACAGCGAATACCGCATGGCAAAGGAACGGCTGCAGCAGCAATTCACCGGCTACGGACGCGGATACAATACGGCGTCCTCCTCGGTCGGTGTCTGCGACATCTGCACAGGGCTTATGTGTGCCGACTGCTGCTGTGAATGCATGGGCGGCGACCTGATCGGCTGTTGCTGATCCCGAAAGGAAGCTTGGATGAGAAAACATCAATCCGTCAAAACCAAATATCTGACCGTGTGCGCGATGCTCACCGCCCTTGGCGTGATCTTCATCTCGCTCGGATCTCTGATCGACGTGCTGGATCTGACAGCGGCAGGGCTTGCCTCGCTCCTGTGCGTTTACGCCATGATCGAGATGGGCGGCTTTTATCCGTGGGGCGTCTTTTTCGCAACGGCGGTGCTCTCCTTCCTGTTGCCCGTGCAAAAAACGCCTGCCGTGTTCTATACTCTTTTTCTTGGCTACTACCCCATCCTGAAGGCGTATCTGGAACGTCTGCCGCGCGTCTTTTCCTTCCTTTGTAAGCTCGGTGTCTTTCACGTCGGGATCGTCCTGATCTATCTCGTCTTTTATTGGATATTCCCCAATCTGATCGACTTCGGCACACAGCGCTGGATGCTCTTGGTCACCTACGTCATAGCGTTGGCTTGCTTCTTAGTCTACGACCTTGCCATTACGCGTCTGATCACCTTTTACCTCTACCGCCTGAAAAAGCGCTTCGGGCTGAACGGCAAGCATTGATACAACTGAAAACCGCATAACAAAGCCGCCGCAATCGTTTGATTGCGGCGGCTATTTGTTTGAAATTCAATCAGATAGCGGCTTCCTGAACCTCTTCGGATTCAGTTGCCTCCTGAGCACCTGCGACCTCGCGGATGTCGATATCGTGGTAGCAATCCATACCGGTTCCGGCAGGAATCAGCTTACCGATAATAACGTTCTCCTTAAGTCCGAGCAAGCGGTCGACCTTACCTCTGATTGCCGCCTCGGTAAGAACCTTGGTGGTTTCCTGGAAGGATGCGGCAGACAGGAAGGACTCGGTCTGCAGGGATGCCTTGGTAATACCAAGCAGCACAACGCTTGCCTGTGCGTGGGAAAGACCGCTCTCTCCTGCCTCTGCACGCGCATCGACCTCGCGGTTTGCTTCCTCAAGCTCCATCATATCCACAACGGATCCAACGAGCAATTCGGTGCTTCCGCCATCCTCAATGCGCATCTTGCGCGTCATCTGACGGGCAATGATCTCAACGTGCTTGTCGTTGACGTTACAGGACTGCGAACGGTAGACCTTCTGGATCTCCTTGATGAGGTATTCATATACCGCGTCAAGTCCGAGAATACGCATGATGTCCGCGGGAGCCTTGCTACCCTCGGTGATCGCCTCACCGACCTCGAGGTGCTGTCCCTCGGTGATCGCAAGCTTTGTTCCATACGGGATCTGATATTCTCTTACCTCTGCGGCAACGCCCTCGGGCTGCTCTGCGTCGGGATGCACGGTCACCACGTGAATGTTGGAGTTCTCCGCCATTCCAATGTGTGCGTTACCTCTGGTTTCGCTCATGATGACAGCCTTCTTGGGCTGACGTGCCTCAAAGAGCTCCTCAACACGGGGAAGACCCTGGGTAATATCCGAGCCTGCGACACCGCCCGAGTGGAAGGTACGCATGGTCAGCTGAGTACCGGGCTCACCGATGGACTGTGCCGCGATGATACCGACTGCCTCACCGACGTTGACAAGCTTGCCGTTTGCAAGGTCTGCACCGTAGCAGTGTGCGCAGATACCGTGCTTTGCGTGGCACTGGATCACAGTGCGGATGCAAACGCGCGTAATGCCTGCTGCCTGGATCTGCTCAACTGCCTCCTCGGTGATCATTTGGTCATCCTCGAGAATGACCTCACCGGTGGTGGGATGAACGACGGGACCCATGGTAAATCTTCCGACGATGCGGTCTGCCAAGGGCTCGAGCACGTTCTTATCTTTTTCATCAATGATGTCGCTGACCCATGCGCCCTTATCGGTGTCACACTTGACCTCGCGAACGATCACATCCTGCGCAACGTCTACCAGACGGCGCGTCAGGTATCCGGAGTCTGCGGTACGGAGCGCCGTATCCGACAGGGACTTACGGGAACCCTTTGCACCCATGAAGTACTCCAGAATGTTCAAGCCTTCACGGAAGTTGGACTTAATCGGGATTTCGATGGTGCGTCCGTTGGTTGCGAACATCAATCCACGCATACCTGCGAGCTGACGCATCTGTGCAATGGATCCGCGGGCACCGGAATCCGACATGATCTTGATCGGGTTGAACTGGCTGAAGCAATCCTGCAATGCATTGGTTACGTCATTGGTGGTCTTGTTCCAGAGCTTAATGACTGCGTTGTAACGCTCCTCGTTGGAGAACATACCCTGACGGTAGTACTCGTTGAGAACGTTGACCTGCTCCTGTGCGGCTGCGATCAGGGTTGCCTTTTCCTTCGGGATGGTCATATCGTAGACCGAGATCGAGAAGGAAGCTCTCGTGGAATACTGATAACCCATTGCCTTGATGTCATCCAGCATTCTTGCGCAAACGGCAGGACCGTTGTTGCGGATGCAGCGGTCGATGATCTGACCGAGCTGCTTCTTCTTGATGACGAATTCGACCTCAAGCTTGAATGCGTTCTCGGGCTTGCTTCTGTCCACAAAGCCGAGGTTCTGAGGCAGGGGGGCGTTGTAGATCAAGCGGCCGAGCGTCGTATGGATCACGGAGGACTTCATCTCCCCGTCGATCTCCTTGAACACGCGGACCCAGATCTTGGCGTGAAGTCCGAGAACACCGTTGCGGTATGCGCACATTGCCTCGTTGAAGTCACGGTAGCGGCTTCCCTCGCCGGGCTCGCCGTCCTTTTCCATGGTCAGGTAGTAGGATCCGAGGATCATATCCTGAGAAGGCACGGTGACTGCCTTACCGTCCATGGGCTTGAGCAGGTTGTTGGCAGACAGCATCAGGAAGCGTGCCTCTGCCTGTGCCTCCGCGGAAAGCGGAACGTGCACGGGCATCTGGTCGCCGTCAAAGTCTGCGTTGAACGCAGGACATACCAGCGGGTGAAGCTTGATTGCGCGGCCCTCGACCAATACGGGCTCGAACGCCTGAATAGACAGACGGTGAAGCGTGGGCGCGCGGTTGAGGAGCACGGGGTGCTCCTTGATCACGTTTTCGAGTGCATCCCAAACGCAAGCGTTTGCGGGATCGTATGCACGGTCGATCTTCTTCTGTGCGTCCTTGACGTTGGTCGCCTTGCCCATCTCGACAAGTCTTTTGATGACGAAGGGCTTGAAGAGCTCGATCGCCATTTCCTTCGGCAGACCGCACTGATAGATCTTGAGGTTCGGACCTACGACGATAACCGAACGTCCGGAATAGTCCACGCGCTTACCGAGGAGGTTCTGACGGAAGCGACCCTGCTTACCGCGCAGCATCTCGGAGAGCGACTTCAAGGGACGGTTGGAGGGACCCGTAACGGGCTTTCCGCGCTTGCCGTTATCCACCAGAGCGTCAACTGCTTCCTGCAGCATTCTTTTCTCGTTGCGGATGACGATCTCAGGCGTACGGATCTCCATCAGCTTGCGCAGACGGTTGTTACGGCTGATGACGCGGCGATACAGCTCGTTGAGGTCGGAGGATGCAAAGCGTCCGCCGTCCAGCTGTACCATAGGACGGATATCGGGAGGAATGACAGGGATGACGTCCAGGATCATCCAATCGAGGTGGTTTCCGGACTTACGGAATGCCTCGACAACCTCCAATCTTTTAATGACACGGGTTTTCTTCTGACCGGATGCGGTGCCCAGCTCCTCCTTAAGAGATGCGGACAGCTCCTCCAGATCGATGCCTGCCAGAAGCTCCTTGATGGACTCTGCACCCATGCCGACACGGAACGCGTTGCCGTACAGCTCGCGATATGCGGTGTACTGCTGCTCGGAAAGCACCATGCCCTTCTCCAGGGGTGTGCTTCCGGGATCGAGAACGACGTTCTCTGCAAAGTACAGCACCTGCTCGAGTGCCTTGGGCGACATATCAAGCACCAAAGCCATGCGGGAAGGAACTGCCTTAAAATACCAGATATGGGAAACGGGAGATGCAAGCTCAATATGACCCATTCTTTCACGGCGTACCTTTTTGGTGGTAACGTCGACGCCGCACTTTTCGCAACGGATCACCTCTCTGCTGTGCGAGTTCTTATACTTGCCGCACATGCAGGCGCCATCCTTTGTCGGGCCAAAGATGCGTTCGCAGAACAAGCCTCCGATCTCAGCCTTCAGCGTTCTGTAATTGATGATCTCGGGCTTATTAACCTCGCCATAAGACCACTCGCGAATCATTTCGGGAGATGCCAGACCGATTTTAATAGAATAAAATTCGTTATGCCCCACAGTTATAACCATGAACCCTTTCTATATGCTTCTTGCATTGCGTTGCACTGTCAATCAATGCCGCAACGGTAAACTCATGCTTGAATTTACGGTTTCCCGCCGTGGGAGGAAATTCCCTCCCACGACCGGATCATTTTATTCCTCGTCCGAGAAATCCTCGGAGAATACCTCGTCCTCATAGTAGGACTCTTCCTCGGTTTCCTCCTCGATGTTGCCGTCCTCATCCTCCATCAGGAAGGACTTGCGAAGCTCCTCGTCCGCAATTCTCTGATTGAGAACCGCGTCGATGGCATCCGCGTCGGCACGCGTGGTGGAAACGGAATCCTCATCCTGGCAAAGCTCGGAAAGCGCAATATCATTGCCGTCCTTATCCTGAACACGAATGTCCAGAGCCAAGCCCTGCAGCTCGCGCACCATGACCTTAAAGGACTCGGGAATTCCGGGTGTGGGAATGTTCTGTCCCTTAATGATCGCCTCGTAGGTGCGACGACGACCGTTGATGTCATCCGACTTGACGGTCAGGATCTCCTGCAAGGTATAAGCGGCACCGTAAGCCTCGAGTGCCCAAACCTCCATTTCTCCGAAACGCTGTCCGCCGAACTGAGCCTTACCGCCCAAGGGCTGCTGCGTAACCAGAGAGTACGGACCGTTGGAACGCGCGTGGATCTTATCGTCAACCAGATGGTGCAGCTTCAGATAGTACATAACACCGACGGTTACGGGGTTATCGAAGGGCTCGCCCGTACGTCCGTCGTACAGAATGGTCTTGCCGTCCAGAATCTTCAGACGCTTCTCAGCACGCAAGGTGCTCATCAGCTCCTCGTTCTCGCGCTCCTCCATGGAGAGGGTGCGCAGAGTCTTCTTTCCGGTTTCGGGATCGGTGATCTCCTCGTACAGGTCCTTACCCTCGGGATTTTCCAAGGGGAACATGTCACGCTGCAGTCCGGCTTCCTTCAGGCACTCCAGAATGTCGCGCTCGTTTGCGCCGTCGAATACGGGAGTCATGATCTTCCAGCCAAGCTTTCTTGCGGCGATACCCAAGTGAACCTCGAGCACCTGACCGATGTTCATACGGGAAGGAACGCCCAGAGGATTGAGCACGATATCAAGAGGCGTGCCGTCGGGCAGGAAAGGCATATCCTCGGGAGGAAGAATGCGGGAAACGACACCCTTGTTACCGTGACGTCCTGCCATCTTATCTCCGACGGAGATCTTACGCTTCTGCGCAACGTAAACCTTAACGACCTTGTTCACACCTGCGGGGAGCTCATCGCCCTGATCGCGGGAGAACACGCGGATATCCACGACAATGCCCGATTCACCGTGCGCCAGGCGCAGGGAGGTGTCACGCACCTCGCGGGACTTTTCGCCAAAGATGGCGCGGAGCAATCTTTCCTCGGCAGTCAGCTCGGTCTCTCCCTTGGGAGTGATCTTACCGACCAGGATGTCACCGGAGCGGACCTCGGTTCCCTTCTTGACGATACCCTCTGCGTTCAGATCGCGCAGAGCGTCATCACCGACATTGGGGATCTCACGGGTAATTTCCTCCGGGCCGAGCTTGGTATCTCTTGCCTCGTGTGTATATTCTTCGATGTGAAGCGACGTGTAAACGTCATCACGAACCAATCTCTCGTTGAGAAGCACGGCGTCCTCGTAGTTATAACCCTCCCAGGTCATAAAGCCGATCAGCGCGTTCTTACCCAGAGAGATCTCACCGTTTGCGGTCGCGGGACCGTCGGCAATGACCTGTCCTGCCTCAACGTAATCGCCCTTCTTAACGATGGGGCGCTGGTTGAAGCACGTACCCTGGTTGGTTCTCTTGAACTTGATCAGATCGTAAACGTCCTTAATGCCGCCCTCGCAATCGATGACGATGCGGTCTGCCTGCACGCGCTCAACGTATCCTGCGCGCTCCGCGAGTACGACGACACCCGAGTCAACGGCTGCCTTGTACTCCATACCGGTTCCAACGAAGGGAGAATCGGTTACCATCAGCGGAACTGCCTGCTTCTGCATGTTCGATCCCATCAGAGCACGGGTGTTATCGTCGTTCTCCAGGAAGGGGATCATTGCGGTCGCAACCGAAACCAGCATCTTGGGTGCTACGTCCATATAGGAAATATCAGCGGCGTCTGCCTCGACGATCTCCGCCCTGTCGCGCGCGGTTACCATCTGATTGATGAAGCAACCCTCATCATCCAACGGCTCGTTTGCCTGCGCCACAATGTAGCGGTCCTCAACGTCCGCCGTCATATATTCGACCTCATCGGTCACCATATGCTTGACACCGCCCTTGCCGTCGTCCACGTGAACGACCTTGCGGTAAGGAGCCTCGATAAAGCCGTAGTCGGAGATGCGCGCGTAGGTGGTCAGATAAGAGATCAGACCGATGTTCGGACCTTCGGGCGTCTCGATCGGGCACATACGTCCGTACTGCGTATAGTGAACGTCACGCACGTCAAAGGATGCGCGGTCACGGGAAATACCGCCGGGGCCGAGTGCGGACAGGCGGCGCTTGTGCGTCAGCTCTGCCAAGGGGTTGTTCTGGTCCATGAACTGAGAAAGCTGGCTGGAGCCGAAGAACTCGCGGATGGCGGTGGTCACGGGACGGATATTGATGAGCGCCTGAACGGTCAGCTTCTCGTTATCCTGCGTGGTCATGCGCTCCTTGATGATCTTATCCATACGGGTAAAGCCGATGCGGAGCTGATTCTGCAGCTGCTCACCGACCGAGCGGATGCGGCGGTTGCCCAGATGGTCGATATCGTCCACGTTGCCAACATCATGCGTCAGGGTCAGCAGGTAGTTAATGGAAGCGAATACGTCGTCCTTGGTCAGATGCTTGGGACAAAGCTCGGCAATTCTTTCCTTTGCCATTGCCTTGATGGCGTCGATGTCGCCCTCGCATGCCTCCATGATCTCGCGGAGAACCGCAACGCGAACCTTTTCACGGACGCCGCAATCCTTCAGATCCTCACCGATGAGGTACTCGGGCTCAACCGTGTTGTTGCCCATGACCTTGATCTCGTCACCGTTATCCAGTGCGATCCAGACCTCGTTGACGCAGGAATGCTCCAGCATCAGCGCCTTCTCGGGAGTCACGACCTCGCCTGCCTCGCAAAGGACCTCCCCGGTGATGGGGCTGACAGCGGCCTGCGCAAGACGGTGGTTGGCGATACGGTTGTGAATTGCAACCTTACTATCATATTTATATCTTCCCACGGGAGCGATATCATATCGCTTCGGATCGAAGAAGTAGTTATGGATCAGCGTGCGTGCCGCTTCCTCTGTGGGGGGCTCACCGGGACGGAGCTTCTTGTAGATCTCCTTGAGTGCCTCGACTCCGGGGGTGGAGCGATTCATCTCGGCAAGCTGCTCGGATTCATCCTTTTCAAAGGTCAGAGCCAGATGCTCATCCTCACCGAACATCGCGTAGATCTCCTCACGGCTCTCAACGCCCAATGCGCGAATGAAGGTGGTCAGGGGCATCTTGCGGTTCTTATCAATGCGAACGTAGATCGCGCCGCTGGCATCGATCTCGTACTCCAGCCATGCACCGCGGTACGGGATGACGGTGGTGGAATAGGTCTTCTTACCCGTCTTGTCGATCTCGGAAGCGTAATACATTCCGGGGGAACGGATGATCTGAGAAACGATAACGCGCTCAGCGCCGTTGATCACGAAGGTTCCGGTCTTGGTCATCAAGGGGAAATCTCCCATGAAAATGGTTGCTTCCTTGACCTCGCCGGTCTGCTTGTTGGTCAGGCGAACGTTCACCTTTAAGGGGGCGGCGTAGTTGACGTCGCGCTCCTTGCACTCCTCAACGGAGAATTTGGGATGCTCCTCGTCCAATGTATGGGATACAAACTCGATAATCAGATTGCCCGAATAGTCGGTAATCGGCGACGCATCTCGCAATACCTCGGCAAGACCCTCGTTCTTGAACCACTCGTACGACTTGGTCTGAACCTCGACCAGATTGGGAAGTGGGTAATCAAAGCGGGATCTCGCAAAGCTTTTTCTGATGTTTTTTCCAAGCTTTTGCTCTTTTACATTGACCATTAATTCAATCACTCCATTCAATGAATTGATAACACTCCGGAATACTTCCGTGCCCAAACAACGTCCCTTTTTTTCGCAAACGGCTGTCATACAATTTGCTTTTTTACCTTGCCGGAACGCAGTATGAGCGATTATAATGCAGTTTACTATTTTATCACGCATTTTGTCATTTGTCAAGTACATTTTTCCATTTTTTATAAAAAAACTTTCTTTTTTTGTAATTTTGCGCATTTTTTCGGACAAGCGGGCAGAATTTGTCCGTACAGATCCCGATCCGTTCACGCAAAGCACGAAAAATCTACAAATTTATTAAGACAGCGTTGAAAAACGAAAAAATCAGCGGCGGCTATCTCGGGATAGCCGCCGCTGATTCAATTGTGTGATGGTTCAAAGCCCCACCGAGCCGTGTGCCTGGGAAGTTGAAACCCTGTCTATCCAGGGCGGTGTCCTCCGTGCGACTTTACTGCTCCCAACGTCCGCACGCGGTCGAGACAAGTCAATCGAAATCTCGCGTACGGGAGGTCTGCAAACCGTCGGCATCGTCAGACTCCTTTGTTCAGTTGTGGGTTTATATCGCCAAGCATCACGCACACGGCAGGTTGTGTGCAAACAGTGTTACGCCTGCGTGTCGTAGTCGATCTCCTCGGAGAACATGTCGTCGAAGTAATCGGCAACGTCATCAAACTCGTCGTCATCGTCGATGGTCACAAGCGAGCCCTCGCCGTTCTCATCGGTTTCCACACGCAAAATGACGTACTCGCAGAAGCTTTGACCGTCTTCGTCGGTGGAGGTGCCGTCTGCGGGGATCATGGCATAGTAGGTCTTTCCCTTGACCTCTCCAACGCCGATCAGCTCAAATTCCAGCTCCTTGCCGTCCTCATCGGTCAACGTAAAAAATTCACGCTCATTCTGATTTGTATCCATTTTCTTTCCCTCTTATACTTTCATAGTATTGGTTTTGCACTTTTATTTTACACGATACGCACTTGAATGTCAAGAGATTTTTGTCTTCGGCACAAAATCAGTCCGGAAAATCCAACAGATCGGAGAGAATATGATTGCTGATGTAAAAGCCTCTCGGCGTCATCGCGCATCTGCCGTCCTTGCGTATCAGATATCCCCGCTCCAGATACGGAGTCAGGCACTCCTTGTAGCTTTCCCAGAACGAAGCGCCGAACAGATCGGAAAATTCCCCCTCGTCGATGCCCTCGCAAAGGCGCAGACGGAGCATCAGGTATTCGTTTTTGCGTTCCCTTTCATCGGGGCGCGATCTTTCCTCGGTAACGTCTTCCCCACTAATATATGCGTCGATCTCATAAGAATTCCCAAAACGCTCACCAAAAAGATCGGAATGAGCCGCGACGCCAAGACCGAGGTAAGGGTGCCCATACCAGTATTTGAGATTGTGGCGCGACTCATACCCCGCGCGCGCAAAATTGCTGATCTCGTATTGCGCCAAGCCTCGGGACTTCAGATACTCGATCCCTCCGAAGTACATCGCCTCGGTTTCCTCCTCATCAGGGATCTGAACGCGTCCTTCATCCACAAGACGGCAAAGAGGGGTCCCCTCCTCCAAGGTCAGGGCATATGCCGAAAGATGCGTCACGGGGAGCGCGCAGACCTGCTCCAGCGTATGCAGATAGCTCTCCTTCGTCTGCAACGGAAGTCCGAACATCACGTCGGCAGATAGGTTGTCAAAGCCCGCGCGTTTTGCCTGCCATACCGTCCTCTCGGCATCGGAAAAGCGATGCCTCCTTCCGATGGCGCGAAGTTCGTCGGAATTGGCACTCTGCACACCGATACTCAAGCGGTTAAATCCCGCGCGTCGCAAGACGGAAAACGCGGCTTCGTCTGCCGTCGCGGGGTTGCATTCCGCCGTGATCTCGGCGTCCGCCGATATCAAGTAATGCGAAAACACGCAGTCCAGCACCGACGCAAGCAGCGCCGGAGGCAGCAGCGTCGGCGTTCCTCCTCCGAAATAGACCGTGTCCACCGTATGATCCCGCAAACGGGGCGCGTATTGCGCAAGATCACGGCAGAGCGCGGCGGTATAGAGTCGCATCTTCTCCTCATCCTTGCCTACAAAGGAGCAAAAATCACAGTACAGACACTTGCTGCGGCAAAACGGGATATGCAGATACAGCCCGACGGATTTTGCCGCCGTTTTATTTGGATCCATACGTCAACCTCCTTTGGTGAATGCTCTACCACTATCATACCCGAAAGAGCGCGTCTTGTCAAGCGTAAGAAAAATCCTTTTTCTGTAAAAAAAGCGACAGCTTTCATCTTGCGTTTTTGCAAAAGCTATGATATACTCAATATAGACACATAAAAAGGAAAGGACGTGACCGAATGAAGCTGATCCACATCGCGGATCTGCATCTGGATTCCCCCATGGAGGCAAATCTCGGTGCAGAGCAGGCAAAGGAGCGGAAAAATGAGATCCTCTCTACCTTCGGGCGCTTGGTCAAAACCGCCGATGACATCGGCGTGCGCGCGATCCTGATTGCGGGCGATCTGTTTGACAGCACCCATATCACCAAAAAAACCGAACGCTACGTGCTGGATCTGATCCGCTCGTATCCAAATCTTTCCTTTTTCTATCTTGCGGGCAATCACGATCTGGGGAATGCCCTGCTTTCGACCGAGGAAAAGCCGAGCAATCTGTATACCTTCGGCAAGGAGTGGACCTCCTACGAGCTTGACGGCGTCACCGTCACGGGAAGCGAATCCCCCGATCTCGAAGCCCTTTCCCTGAATCCCGAGCGCGTCAACATCCTTTTGCTTCACGGTCAGGAATCGAAAAGCCGAGGCGCAAAAAAAGAGGATATCATACGCTTTCCGCTGCTCAAAAACAAGCATATCGACTACGTAGCGCTCGGACATCTGCACGAATATCGCACGGCAGCCATCGACAAACGCTGCACCGCCTGCTATTCCGGTTGCCTTGAGGGGCGCGGCTTTGACGAGTGCGGGCCAAAGGGATACGTGCTGCTCGAGATCGACGGCAAGCGGCTTCAGCATACGTTCTTCCCCATCGCAAGACGCACCCTGCACACCGTGCTTTGCGATATCAGCGGAATCACCTCGCATCTGGAGCTGGAGAACAAACTCCTCTCATCGGTCGCCACCCTTGCGTCCGACGATCTGGTCAAGGTGATCCTGCGGGGCGAGAGCGATCCTGGCCTGCAAAAGGATCTGCGCCATCTGACACAGATCCTGGGCGAACGGTTTTATTTTGCGAAGCTTCGGGACGAGAGCCGCATGCAGATCGATCCTAAGGATTATGCGCACGACGTTTCCCTGCGCGGCGAGTTTGTACGCCGCGTGCTTGCCTCAAGCCTTTCCGCGGAAGAAAAAGAGCGCGTCATTGCCTGCGGCTTTGCCGCCCTGACGGGAGAGGAGCTGGGACTGTGAAAATTCTTCGCTTACACGTCGACAATTTCGGAACGCTTCAAAATTACAGCATGGAGCTGACGGACGGACTCAATCTCCTTTGTCAGGAAAACGGCTGGGGAAAGAGCACGCTTGCCGTGTTTATCAAGGCAATGCTCTACGGTCTTCCTGCCACCACCAAGCAAAATCTTGACCTCAACGAGCGCAAAAAATACGCCCCCTGGCAGGGCGGTGCCTTTGGCGGCTCGATGGAATTTCAGACCAAAAAAGGCTCGTTCCGTGTAGAACGCTACTTTGGCGCAAAGGAATCGGGGGACAGCTTTGCCCTCTTTGATTTGGATACAAAGCTGCCGTCAACCGCCTATTCCGCGGCTCTGGGCGAGGAGCTGTTCGGCATCAACGCCGAGGGCTTTGAGCGCAGCACCTATCTTTCTCAGCGTGAGATCTCCGAAAAGAGCAGCACCGCGAGCATCGCCTCACGCCTTGGGAGCCTTTTGGACGCGGTGGACGATATCGACACCTACGAGGACGCGCTGTCCGCTTTGGAAAAGCGCAGAAAATTCTACGTTCTGACGGGTGGCAGAGGTGCCATTGCGGAGGCAGAGCAGGAAAAGGCGGCATTGGAGCGCGAATTGGAGCGTCTGCAAATGCGCTTGCAGGCACAGCATGATCAGGAGGCACGCCTGAAGGAGCGGGAAAAAGAGCTTGGCGCGCTCAAGCTTGAAGCAGAAGCGATCCGTCAGCAGCAAAAGAAGGCAAGTCTTGCGCGTGAGCGCGCTGCTCTGCAGGAGCAGAAAGCTCGGATGACAAGCGCCCTGAACGAAAAGAAAAACCGACGCGCACAAATCGAACATGATTTTATGGGCTCTCCTCCGAGTGAGGCGGAATGCGCCAAGGCTCGCGCGCTGTACGAGCAGCTATCCGCGGCACGCACCAAGGCAAGCGCACTGGAGGCTCCCATCCCCGATGCCGCGCAATTGGAGCAGCTGCGAGGAAAATTCGCAAACGGGATCCCGTCGGCGGAGCAGCTCGACTCCTTGGACGCCCTCGTCCGTGAGCAAATGACGCTCACCTCGCGCAAGGATGCGATCAAGGAGGAGCAAAAAAAGCTTCCCGCGGTCCATACCGACCGCCTCCCCACGCAAAAAACGCTGGACCGCGCCTTTGAATTGCTTCGCGCATCGGAGGACGCGCACAAGGAAGGCGCAAGGCTTACCTTACGCGCCGCGGAAAAGCGTCCCACCTCTCCTCTTGCAATCTTTTCGGTTCTGTTCCTTGTGATCGGCGTTCTGCTTCTGGTTCTGTGTGCCGTATTCGCAAAGACCGCGATCTTCCTTCCATCCCTCATCGGAGGGATCCTCTGCGTGATCGTCGGCGGCATCTGTTTCTTTGCGCATTCGTCACACCGCAAAAAGCAGACCGAGCAGCAAAACGCCCTGATGCAATCCGCGCAGAAGCTCAAAAAAACCGAGGACAGTGCGCGCGCGGAAATCAGAAATCTGTTGCTCGCCTACGGCGTGACGCCAAGCGAGGATCTTGCGCGTGACGTCAGCAATTTTTCCTTACTGGTCAGCAAGGTACGCAGTCAGGCGGACCGTGCGTCACAGCTTGCCGAGGAGCTTTTGGGCGTCAACGCACGCATAGAGGACGTCAGCGCACGCCTGCTCGAGCGGCTGACCCTTTATCGGGATGCCGATGCGCGCACGGATTCTCCCATCACAGTCCTCAACGATTTAAGGCGTGACGTGGCGCAATATCACGCTCTGGCAAGGGCGGCATTCCGCCAAAAGGAGGAGCTCGCGGCGGCAGTTGCTGACAAGGAGGATCTGCAAAGAGAGCTACTCCCCTTCCTCAAGCGCTACCGTCCCGAAGCCCCCACGCACGTCAGCGAGCGCATCCGCGTCATCGAGGAAAGCGTCCGCGAATACATACGCCTCGGTGCGGAGATCGCAAAGGCATCCGAGGAGCTGCGTCAATTTGTTCTGGACAAGCACCTGGATGATCGGCACGAGGAAGCCACCGACAGCTATGCAGCTCTGGAAGCGCAGGAAAAATCTTTGCTGGTCAAAATCCACGACCTGCAAGAGGAGATCGCAACGCAAAAGGGCTTGCTCGAGCGGTTGGAGCAGGATACCGATACCATTCCTTACGTAAAAGAACGCTTGGCGCACGAGGACGAGCGACTTGCCGAATACAATCGGAATTACAAGACCATTCAGGAAACCCAACGCCTTTTGCAGGAAGCAAAGGACGCGCTCTCGGTGCGCTATCTTGGTAGCATGCAAGCATCCTTCGAAGGCTTCCTTCGCGATCTGGTGGGCGAGGACGCCCCCCAGTCCGTGATGAACACCAAATTCGAGGTTCAGCTCCGCGACGGAGGAAAAACGCATACGATGGAAAGCTTCAGCCAGGGCTGGCGGGATGCGGTACGCTTTTGCATCCGCCTCTCCCTTGCAGATGCGCTTTACGCGGACGGCGAGGCTCCCCTGCTTCTTTTGGACGATCCCTTCGTCAATCTGGACGACCGCCGTCTGACAGCGGCAAAGTCCATGCTGTCCACCCTTGCTCAGCGGTATCAGATCATCTACATGGTCTGCCGCGAGGAAAACCGGGTATAACAAACAAACGCCCCCGTGCATTCTCTGCACGGGGGCGTTTTGATCCATTGCGGTTTAGCGAATTCCGTATTTGTCGATGATAAAGTCCATATCCTTATCGCCTCTGCCCGACAGACAGATCAGGACAGAGCCCTTCTTGAGCGTCTTTGCAAGCTTGATGCCGTACGCGACCGCGTGTGCGCTTTCGATGGCGGGAATGATCCCCTCAAGACGGGAAAGTGTAAAGAACGCGTCCACCGTTTCCTCATCCGAGATCACGTCATACTTGACTCTGCCAAGGTCGTGCAAAAAGGCGTGCTCGGGACCCGACGAGGGGTAATCCAAGCCGCTCGCCACCGAATACACGGGAGCGGGCTCACCGTTCTCATCCTTGAGCATGATGCTGTTAAAGCCGTGCATGATGCCCTCCTCGCCGTAGGTAAGGCTTGCCGCGTGATCGCCCAGTGCCGAGCCTCTGCCCAAGGGCTCGACGCCGTAAATATCCACCGCGTCGTTCAAAAAGCCCGAGAACATGCCCATGGCGTTCGAGCCGCCGCCCACGCACGCGACCACCGCGTCGGGGAGCTCACCCGTCATACCGAGGAACTGCTCACGCGCCTCGATTCCGACCACGCTCTGGAAATCGCGCACCATCATCGGGAAAGGGTGCGGCCCCAAAACCGAGCCGATGCAATAGATCGCGGTCTTATACTCCTTTGCGTACGCCTCGAACGCGGCATCCACCGCCTCCTTTAAGGTTGCAAGGCCGTGCGTGACCTCAATGACGTTCGCACCGAGGATCTTCATGCGCGCGACGTTCGGAGCCTGCTTTTTGATATCCACAGAGCCCATGTAAATGTCGCATTCCAGACCGAAATAAGCCGCAGCCGTGGCAAGAGCTACGCCGTGCTGTCCCGCGCCCGTTTCGGCGATGACCTTCTTTTTGCCCATATACTTTGCAAGCAATGCCTCGCCCATGCAGTGATTGAGCTTGTGCGCACCCGTGTGGTTCAGGTCCTCGCGCTTGACGTAAAGCTGTACGTTTCCAAGGCTGGTCGAGAGTCGCTCCAGATAGGAGATCGGTGTCGGTCTTCCCTGGAACTCCTTTCGGATCTTACGCAGCTCTCCGATGAACTTTGAGGACTTGCAGATGGTGAAATACGCCTCGGTGATCTCGTCCATCGCGACCTTCAATTCAGGAGAGATGTACGCGCCGCCGTATTTGCCGAAATAGCCGTTTTCATCGGGATAGTGCTTAAAATATGTATCAAAATCAATATTGTTAAATTTCATAACCGTTTCCTCCGTAATGCGTTTGATGTTCAAATTTCGTCTTGTGATTTTTTGCAGATCGCCATCGCCATCGTTTCATGTCGCTCTCCTTTTTCCGTCGAAAAACAAAAAGTCCCCGACAGAATCCTTTCTTCTGTCAAGGACGAAATGGGACAGATCCCGATTCGCGGTGCCACCTTGCTTCACAGCCCATGCTGTGCTCTTTTTGGATACTGATATATCCTAGCCCGTAACGCAGGTCTTGCGTCGCAGAATACTCGGAAAACGGTTTTTCCTTTGACTGCGCCCTCCGCGGTCCATTTGCCGATTCGTTTCCTACCCGATTTCCAGCATCGCGGGCTCTCTGTAAGGTCGTCGTCGGCGTGATCTCCGCATCAACGGTTTGATACAGTATAGCACGCATGCCTTTCCCTTGTCAATAGTTTTTTTGCATTTTTCTCTGAAAAAATATCGGGGAAGCGCACGCCCCAAAGCGCTGTGCCCTTCCCCGTTCCTTTTTTATTCGGTATCCTTCTTTTTCTTGTGGCAAAGCTCTGCCATCGAGCAGCCCGCGCAGGAGGAGCAGCACGAGCTTTTTCCGTTCTTTTTGTTACGGATCCATCCAAAGACGATTGCTCCGACGATGAGGATCAACGCCGCGGAAACCAAAATCGTTGGCATCGTGTTCTCTCCTTTCTGATTGAGATTAGATATTATTCCGCCTTCCTTTGTCCGTTGGCGGTCTGATATTTGTTTTCGCAAAACAGCAGGTACAGCAGCACGCAAAGAAGAACGGTTGCGATCACGGTAAAAACGCCAAAGGTCGTCTCCCCCGTAAACAGTCCGCCAATCTGATAGACGATCATCGAGATCAGATACGCAAAGCCCGTCATATAGGTCAGCGTAAACGCCGTCCACTTCCAGCTGTTCATCTCACGCTTGATGGCTCCGATCGCCGCAAAGCAGGGTGCGCAGAGCAGGTTGAAGATCATAAAGCTGTAGGTCGTCAATGCTCCGAAATCCACGCGGATCGCGCTTTCCAGATCCGTTCCCGCATTCTGGTACAGCGTTTCCAGCGTCATGACGATCTCCTCCTTTGCGATCAGACCCGTAAAGGTAGCAACGGTCGCCTTCCAAGCCATCTCACCCATCCAGCCGATGGGATAGAAGATCCAGGAGATCGCCTTGCTCGCCACCGCAAGCAGAGAGTGATTGTTATCCGTCACAGCACCGAAGGCGCCGTTGGTAAAGCCGTAATTCTGCAAGAACCAAAGCACGATGGAGGAAACGAGGATCACCGTTCCCGCGCGCTTGATAAAGTCCCATCCGCGCTCCCAGGTCGCACGCAGAACGTTGCTCGGCACGGGGGCGTGATAGGCAGGCAGCTCCATCACAAAGGGAGAGGGCTCACCCGAGAACGCCTTGAACTTTTTGAGGATGATTCCCGAAACGGCAACGGCGGCAATGCCGATAAAGAACGCCGAGGTCGCCACCAAGGGAGAATTTCCGAACACCGCGCCCGCAAAAAGTCCTACGATAGGCATCTTGGCACCGCACGGGATAAAGCCTGTGGTAATGATGGTCATGCGACGATCGTTCTCCTGCTCGATGGTACGGCTTGCCATAATACCGGGAACGCCGCATCCGGTTGCCACGAGCATGGGAATAAAGGATTTTCCGGACAGTCCGAATCTGCGGAAGATGCGGTCCATAATAAAGGCGATGCGCGACATGTATCCGCAGTCCTCCAGAATGGAGAGCAGCAAAAACAGGATCAGCATCTGCGGAACGAATCCCAAAACCGCACCAACGCCTGCGACGATGCCGTTCTGGATCAGGTCGTAAAGCCAGCCCGCCACAATCGGAGCTCCGTCCGCGCCAAGCAAAAGCTTATCAAACAGTGCGGGGACCCACTCACCGAACAGGACGTCGTTTGCCCAGTCGGTGCCGATGGTACCGATGGAGATGGGCCACGAGCCCATCGCAATGGCGTAAACCAGAAACATCATTCCCGCAAAGATCGGAAGTGCAAACACACGGTGCGTCAGCACGCTGTCGATCTTATCCGAAAGCGTCATACCCTGCGTTTTTTTCTGATAGCAGGTCGAAAGCAGATTGGTAATATAAAGATAGCGCTCGTTGGTGATGATCGCCTCCGCGTCATCCTCCATCAGCTCCTCCACCTCTCGGATGTCACGCTCGATGTGCATGCGCTTTTCCTCGCTGACCGCAAGCTCCTCCAGGACGCGTGCGTCACGCTCAAAGAGCTTGATGGCATACCAGCGCTGCTTTTCCTCCGGCATGTCGTGCACAAGCGCCTCCTCGACGTGCGCGATGGCATGCTCAACGCTACCCGAAAAAATATGTCTTGGCGTGTTTCTCTTGCCTTGTGCCGCCTCGATGGCGAGCTCTGCCGCCTCGTGAATACCCGTACTCTTGAGCGCCGAGATCTCGACGATCCGACACCCGAGCCCCTTGGAAAGGCGGGTAATATCAATGTGATCTCCCCGCTTTTCGACCACGTCCATCATGTTGATGGCGATCACCACGGGAATTCCCATCTCGGTCAGCTGTGTCGTCAGATAGAGATTGCGCTCAAGATTGGTACCGTCCACAATGTTCAGAATGGCATCGGGACGCTCCTTGACCAGATAGTCACGCGCCACGACCTCCTCCGCAGTGTAGGGAGAAAGCGAATAAATTCCCGGAAGGTCCGTGATGATCACGTCATCGTGCCGCTTGAGCCTTCCCTCCTTCTTTTCCACCGTCACACCGGGCCAGTTTCCAACGTACTGATTGGACCCCGTGAGCGCATTGAAGAGCGTGGTTTTGCCACAGTTCGGATTTCCAACCAAAGCAATTTTGATATCCATTGCCATGTTCCTTTCTGTCTATTGCATTCGGTTAGCCGAGGCTAACCATTTCGTCGAAATAAAGAGGAGAGCTCTCCCGATCATAAAAGTGGGATCACTCTACCTCGACCATTTGCGCGTCATCCTTACGCATGGAAAGCTCGTATCCGCGCAACGTCATTTCAATCGGATCTCCCAGGGGGGCTACCTTGCGCACGTAGATCTCCACGCCCTTGGTAATCCCCATATCCATGATTCTTCGACGCAACGCGCCCTCGCCGTGCAGCTTGACGACCTTGACGCGTTCTCCTACCCGAACGTCCCCTAATGTTTTCATTTGTTTTTCCCTTCTGCCTGTTTTGGATGAGCAGCTTCTCCAATAGAGTTAGCCGCTGCTAACTACTATCGTATTTTACACCACAAAACAGTATTTGTCAAGTACTTTTTTCGAAAAAAATCCAAAAAAGAGAAAATTTTTAATCGTTATTTCTGTATGGATCAAGCATTGCACTTATGGATGAGAAAAGCATTTAGATGGGAGATTCGGAACTCAAGCGTGCGCGACCGTGCGCCCTTAATCCCTTATTTATCTATGCGCACGCTATGGCGTAATTGCCGCAAGCGACAATTCGCGGAGCTCTTCATCGTGTGCTTCTTTCCACAAAAAACAAAGGCACCGCCCGCTTTCCGTTTGCGCGGAGCGCAACTTCATTGATGCGAAGCATCACATCATTGCGAAGCACATCATTTGCGACTTGTCGCAACATCGTTCATTTGTGCCGTAACACGGCAATGATGTTCTCGCGAGGTTGCGAAGCAACTTCTCGCTCCGAAACGATGTTGACCTCCGGTCAAATGATGTTGTGCCCTCGGCACAAATGAAAAAATCCAACTCCTTAGAGTTGGATTTTTTGGCGGAGAGAGGGAGATTCTGAACTCAACTTCGCAGCACGCCTGCGGCGCGACGGCGGTGTCCTGTCCGCCTCTGCTCGTGTGCATTTGCCCCTTTTGTATACCAAGATCTCATTCTGTCATTTGGCAAATGCGGGGCATTCTCGCAACCGGCTCTCCATCAAAAACAAAGGCACCTCCCTGTTGGGTGATGCCTTTGTTTTTGGCGGAGAGAGGGAGATTCGAACTCCCGGTCGGTTATTAGCCGAACACACGATTTCCAGTCGTGCGCCTTAGACCAGCTCAGCCATCTCTCCGTGCTGACCTATATATCATACCACACCGATTTTCGGTTGTCAAGCCTTTTTTTCTGTTTTTTTCAATTTTTTTCGTAACTCCACACCGTAAGCGAAAAAGGATCTGTTTCAACACGTTTTGCCCTCGCGCGTCCCATTTTGCGCATCATTTCGAATTCTGTCGAGCAAAAATCCGCCCTCTGCGCCGAATATTTGCAAAAATATTATATACAAACCGAAATTTTTATGTTATAATATGGGTAATATGATTGGATTTCCAAAAAAACGGAAAGGACTGCCCGACATCCATGGAACAGGAAAAGTCAAAAAAAGAATTTTACGGCAAAAAACATACATCCTCGGGTGAGCTTCGCCGCGGTGCGGGAAAGGACCGCAAATTTGAAAAGCATCCTCCCCGCGCTCCAAAAAAAGAGGCACCCATTCAGCAAAAGGACGCCGCGTCCTCCGAGAGCATCCACGGCGAATACGAAAACGGCGCCATCATCGGACGGAACGCCGTTCGTGAGCTGCTTCGTACCGAGCGCGACGTGGACAAGCTGCTGGTTCAGCGCGGTGAGCGCACGGGCTCGATCGTAGCCCTTGTCGCGCAGGCGATCGAGCGCGGCATTCCCGTCATCGAAACCGAAAAGCCCAAGCTGGACGCCCTTGCGGGGTATGCTCCGCATCAGGGGGTGATCGCGTTTGCCGCCGAAAAGGAATACTGCTCGGTCGAGGATATCCTTGCCATCGCGCAGGAGCGGGGCGAGGCACCTCTGATCGTCATTTGCGACGGTGTCACCGATCCCTATAATCTCGGTGCCATCATCCGCTGTGCCGAGTGCTGCGGAGCGCACGGACTGATCATCCCGAAGCGTCGTGCAGTAGGTCTTACCCCCTTGGTATCCAAGGCATCGGCGGGAGCCATCGAGCATCTCGCCATCGCAAAGGTCGCCAACATCGCAAGCACCGTCGAGCAGCTCAAAAAGGCGGGCGTCTGGACCTATGCCGCGGAGGCAGGCGGTCAGGATCTGTATCAGACCGATTTCCGCGGTCCCTGCGCCATCGTGCTTGGCAGTGAGGGGGACGGTGTTTCCCAGCTGGTCAAGAAGACCTGCGACGGCATCGTATCCATTCAGATGTACGGAAAGGTCAATTCCTTTAACGTTTCCACCGCCGCCGCCATTTTCTTGGCACACGTGGCGCATCAGCATCACAACCCAAAATAAATGTGAAAGGAGAGCCCCATGAAATCCGGACAGGAGCAAAATAAAATATCCGATATCCTCAAAAAGCTGCGCGCTTCCTACCTTGGGGATTCTCCGAAAAAGGAATCCGCAAAAAAGGCAACACGGACGGAAACCGACGACGAGCTTGCGGACAAGCTCCGCACGGCGCTGGCATCCGCCGAGGGTGAGCAAAAGCCCTCCAAAAAAAACAAAAAAACGGCATCGAAAAAGGTCGCTTCCGCACCGATTCCCGAGAAATCCGAACAGATAGAGGAGCTCGTTGAGGAGTCGATTGAAGAAGGCGTGGCAGAGGGGATTGAGGAGCATGCCGAACCCGCAGAGATGCCCGTTGAGGAATCTATCGAGGGATCTGTCGGAGAACCCGTCGCAAAGCCCGTCGAGGAGGTCAATCCCGAGCTTGTCGAGAAATCTGCCGAGGAGCTCGCTCCCGTGGTCGAAAAGCCCGCGCGCAAGCGCAAGGCTCCCACAAAAAAGGAAAAGTCCAAGGCACCTCCCGTTGAGGAACCGATCGTTGAAGAACCGATCGTTGAAGAACCGATCGTTGAAGAACCGATCGTTGAAGAACCGATCGTTGAAGAACCGATCATAGAAGATGTGATTGCGGAAGAATCACCGGTCTCGGAGAGCATCACTTCCAAAGAAACGAAAACCGCACCCGCAGAACAAAAGAAATTTGAAAAGCAGGGGGACGCCATCGTCATTCGTCCGCCCGCATACGAGCCGCAAAGCCCCATCGTGATATCGCCCAAAGGCGTGACGCGTGGAGGGGATGCGCCACAGTCTTCAAAGGAGTTTTCCTCTCAGGTGCCGATCCGCATCGGGGGGAAAAGCAATACGGCTATGAGCAAACAAACGACAACCGAAGAAAAAGCAGCGGCGTCCTCGGTCGCAAAGGCATCGCCCCCCCGCGTGGTGGTACATCCCCCGCAGGAATCGGGCAAGATGCAGGATACCGTGATGACCGCAACGTCATCCAAGCCTCTGCCCCGCCCGACCCCGGGAAAGCGCCGCGTGGTGAAAAAGCAAGAAACGCCGGTAGAGATCCAAAAAGAAGCTCTGCCCTCTGCAGAGGAAGCGCTGGAGGAGGTTCTGGACGAGGTCGTACCGGAGCAGCCCGCCGCAGAGTCCGCACAGAAGGCTTTCGCGGAGCAAGCCGCTACCGCCGAGCCGAACGCCGCACCCACCCCAAGAAAACAGCATAAGAAGCTCCCCGAGCGTCCTGCCGAGGAAGCACCTGACTCCACCTTGACGCTCCACGAGCGCATCACGAAGCGCAGCGGACTGGATGAGGATGACATCGCACTTGTGATGGAATTAGGCTATGAAAACGAGCTTGGTCGCATCGTCGGCTCCGAGGATCTCAAGCAGCTTCGCTACGAGCATCTGCGCCGCAAGAGTCAGACGCATTACAAGCACTACCGCACCGCAATCGGCTATCGCGGTGAGGAAAACGTGGGGACACACAACCGCGAGAAAATTCTTGCCGCCTACTCGCATGACAAGAAGATCCTCCTGATCCGCACGGTTCTGACCTCTCTTGTCACTCTGTTGGCTGTCTTTTGTGAATTCCCCACGCTCGTCGGAGGCAGACTTGTCGCTTACGATACCGCATATCCCTATCTCTTGCCGATTTTGGCGATCCTTCTCCTTGGTGTAGGCGTGGCATTCTCCTACCGTCAGCTCAATGCGGGCATCCGTCAGCTGCTCAAATTCGCGCCCAATCCGTACTCGGTCAGCGCGCTGCTACTTCCGCTTGTGCTTCTTTACGATATCGCCGCCCTCTTTGTTCCCGCAAGCGTGACGCTCTTCCCCGCCAATTTCCTGGCGCTTTGTACGCTTCTCGTCACTGCGCTGTGCGACGTCCTGCGCTTCTGCTGTGAGCTTTCGGCGGCACAGCTCCTGACCTCTCAGGAAAGCAAATGGGTGCTGGAGCCCGCTCCTCCCCGCAAGAAAAAGCTCCGTCAGGGCAATAAGATCGTCAAGCTGATCCATGACGGAACGGGTGAGGCGCATTACCGCGTGCATCCCGCAAAGGAATGTGTCGGCTTCTTCCGCCGCTTCAACAGCATGGGAGACTCTGTGCGTCTGTTCGCGGTCACGCTGATTCTGATGCTTGCCTTCTCCATCGTGCTCGCATTCTCCTACGCGGTTTATCAAAGAGATTTCTTCGCATCTCTCTCCCTGTTTATGAAGCTGGTCCTTCTTTGCGCGCCCGTAGGAGCGGTGTTCAATTATTTCTACCCTCTGTTTTTGGCAAACAGACTGCTCGCAACGCGCAAGGCAACCCTGCTCGGGGAGGAGGCGGTTTGCGAATATTCGCAGAAAAATACCGTGATATTCGACGATACCGACCTGCTGGTTGCCAAGATCCACACGCAGAGCTTCCTCTCCCGCGGTGACGGCTTTGGGGAGGATCTGCAGATCGCTTCTCATTTGTTCTGTAAGCTGGGAGGAACCCTGGGTCAGATCGCAACACCTCCAAAGGGGCCCCTTGCCGATGCGCCCATCTCCATCGTCCGCGTAACGGAGGGCGGAATTGAGGCAATCGTCAACACCAATACCCACGTTCTCGCCGGCGATGCCGCCTTCCTGCTTCGCAACGGCATCAAGGTGCCGAAGGAAAGCACCGATCAGGCGCTCGCTCGCCCCAAGGACGTCAGCGTTCTGTACGTTGCCATCAACGGACGCATCAAGCTCCGCTACGAGATCCAATATGCCGTCAAGGAGGAATTTGAAAGCATCATCGAGCGTCTGTCCTATCAGAATACCGCAGTCGCGATCAGAACCTACAATCCTTCCCTGAACGACGCGTTCCTGCTCGCTCTTTGCGGGGAGGACACCGATCCGATCCACGTCATCCATCCCGCAAATCACGAGGAAAAGACCGATGCGGAGCTGGTCGACACGGGTGCCGTCGCGACACAGTCGGAGGAGGATCTGGTCTGCGTGCTTGCCGCCGCAAACGGAATCCACTCCGTTCACCGCTTTGGCATGCGGATGCAGGTGATCTCCTCGATCCTTGCGTTCTTAGCATCCGGGCTGCTCGCATTCCTTGGATACGGACACATGCTTGGAATTCTTGCCATCGTGCTCTATCAGGCATTCTGGACTTTGGTGGGCGTCATCGCTTCACACACCGAGCTCAACCGCTCAAGGCTCTATCTGAAAAAATAACCGACACGCTCCAAGCGCCTACGTAAGGTAGGCGTTTGGCTTGTATAGAAAGGACTATCTCATGAGCAAACCCCAAACCAACCGTCCAAACAGCACCATCCTCAAATCCGTTTCCAAGCCGGGACGCTATGCGGGAGGAGAGTACGGTCAGGTGCTCAAGGACAAAAAGGACGTCAAGGCAAGATTTGCCTTCTGCTTCCCCGATACGTATGAGATCGGCATGTCCAACCTCGGTGTGAGATTGCTTTACGCGTCGCTCAACGAGCACCCCGACATCTGGTGCGAGCGCGCCTATACTCCGTGGGTGGATATGCAGGAGGAGATGAAGAAGCACGGTCTTCCCCTCTGCGCCCTGGAAAGCGGTGATCCCATCTCGGAGTTCGACTTCGTGGGCTTTACGCTGCAATACGAGATGAGCTACACCAACGTTCTGAATATGCTTCGCTTGAGCGGAATCCCGTTGCGGAGCAAGGACCGCGCGGAGGACGCGCCCCTGATCATCGGCGGAGGTCCCTGCGCTTACAATCCCGAGCCCATCGCGGATTTCTTTGATCTGTTCAACATTGGTGAGGGCGAGGATATGCTCCCCTCCATCGTGCGCTTATACATCAAAATGAAGGAGGAGGGTACCTATACCCGTAAGGGCTTCCTTCACGAGGCGGCAAAAACCATTCAGGGCGTGTACGTTCCTTCCTTGTATGAGGTACGCTACAACCCCGACGGTACCATCGCGGAATACGCGCCGCTCTATGACGATATCCCGAGGCAGGTCCGCAAGCAGATCATAAAAGATCTGGACAAGGTATCCTTCCCTGACCGTCTGGTCATGCCCTATATCGAAACCGTCCACGACCGCATCATGCTGGAGGTCTATCGCGGATGCATTCGCGGATGCCGCTTCTGTCAGGCAGGCATGATCTACCGCCCTGTGCGCGAGAAAACGCCCGAGGTGCTCAATGAGCAAGCAAAAGCGCTCTACCGAAGCACGGGATACGAGGAGATCTCGCTGTCCTCGCTTTCCATCAGCGATTACACCGAGCTGGAGCCTCTTTGCGACCGTCTGCTCTCCTGGACCGACGAGAACACGGTCAGTCTTTCCCTCCCCTCCCTGCGTGTGGACAGCTTCCGCAAGGAGCTGATGGATCGCATCGACTCGGTACGATCCTCCTCCCTGACCTTTGCCCCTGAGGCGGGCACGCAAAGATTGCGCGACGTCATCAACAAAAACGTGCGCGAGGAGGACGTGCTGCGCGCCGTCAACGTGGCATTCGACGCCAAGAAAAACGCCGTCAAGCTTTACTTTATGAACGGACTTCCTACCGAAACCTACGAGGATCTGGACGGCATCGCCGCACTTGCCGATAAGGTTGCCGAGGCGTACTATCAAAATCCCAACCGCAACCGCGCGCGCCAGGTTCAGGTCACCATCAGCGTTGCCTGCTTTATCCCCAAGCCCTTTACTCCCTTCCAGTGGGAGGCGCAGGATACCATGAAGATGTTGGAGGAGAAGCAAGCCTACCTTAGCTCCAAGATCACCAACCGTCACGTGCGTTATCAGCACCACGACGCGCGTGTTTCCCACATCGAAGCGGTCTTGGCACGCGGTGACCGACGCCTTGGTGCCGCCTTGGAGCTTGCCGAGAAGGAAGGCTTTTGCTTTGATGCGTGGGACGAGTATTTCGACTATGGCAAGTGGCTTTCCGTCTTTGAACGCACGGGCATTGATCCCGCCTTCTACGCCAATCGGAAGTGGGGCACGGACGAGGTGCTCCCCTGGGATATCATCGACTGCGGTGTGACCAAGGAATTCTTCCTCCGCGAGAGAGAAAAGGCGTATGCCGCAAGCACGACTCCCAACTGCCGCGAGCAATGCTCCGCGTGCGGTGCCAACGCTTTGGGCGGTGTGCGTGCCGTATGCCCGGGATGCAAAACTGCCCCCAATGCTTCTGCTCCCGCCGAGGCTGCTGTGCGCGAGCTGCCCGATTGGAAGCCGTTGGAAACGCCCAAAACCATTCGCATCGCGTTCCGCAAGGTCGGAAATCTGCAGTACATCTCGCACCTGGATCTGCAACGCACGATCTCGCGCGTTCTGGTTCGCGCGGGGATCCCGATGTGGTACACGCAGGGCTTTAATCCGCATGCGAAGGTCATCTTCGGTCTTCCCCTCTCGGTCGGAACCGAAAGCGAATGCGAATTCATCGATCTGCGCTTGGCAAAGGACATCTCTCCCGCAGAGCTCAAGGAGCGCCTCAACCGCGAGCTGACGCACGAGCTGTACGTTCTCGAGGCATACGAGCCGAGCACGAAATTCCAGGACATCGGATGGGCAAAATACGAGATCACCCTGCATCTGGAAAACGCCTCGCTCATGCTGCCGCAAAAGCTTTGCAGCTTCTTTACGACCTCCCCCGTTCCGATGATGAAGAAAACAAAATCGGGAGAAAAGGAGATCGACCTGACGCAAGGAATCCGCTCCATCAAGGCGGTTTACCCCTCCGCGTTCTCGGATACCGTCCGCATCACGGTGCTTCTGCGCGCGGGCATGACCGATCATCTCAATCCCGAGCTTCTGATCAAGGCGGCAAAGGACAAGGGCTTGATCCTTGTGGGCGACCCTTCAAAGGAAAGCTACTCGATCCTGCGCACACAGGTCTATCTGGAGGACGGAAAAACCGCATTCCGATAAGAATTACACAAAATCACGTAATATTTTTGAAAAAATATCAAAAAAATTCAAAAAAGCTCTTGCAATTCCGAAATGGATGTGCTATACTACATGGGTATGGATGAAAATATGAGCGCACCCTCTCAGGCGCCGTTTTTCTTCAGCATCAAGTGCTAAAATCTGATAGGGAGGTGAAAACGATGCCGAACATTAAATCCGCAAAAAAGAGAGTTAAGGTCATTCAAACCAAAACCATGCAAAACAAGATGTACCGTACTGCTATGAAGACCGAGATCAAGAAGTACGACGCAGCTTTGGCTTCCGGTGATATGGCAGCAGCGCAGGCAGCTTATAAGGCAGCCGTTAAGAAGGTTGACCAGGCAGCCGCTTACGGAATCATCCATAAGAACGCCGCAGCTCACAAGAAGAGCCAGTTTACCAAAAAGCTCAACGCATTGCAGTAATCACGGAGCGGATCAACCCACCGCATCCGATAAAAAATACGCACGGACGTGTTGTCCGTGCGTATTTTTTATTCCATTTTGTTGACAGGCTTCAAAAGAATATGCTATAATATCGGTAGTAACGTTTTCAAGGAGGATGCCATGACCGTCACAAATCTGGAAGGACTGATCGGCAACACGCCCCTGTATTCCCCCCAAGCCTTTTGTAAGGCACAAGGGATCGGCGCAACACTGCTTTGCAAGCTGGAGGCATTCAACCCCGCAGGCAGCGCAAAGGACCGTGTGGCACTGTTTATGCTCAACGACGCGGAGGAAAAAGGGCTTCTCACCCGCGGTGGCACGGTCATTGAGCCGACCAGCGGAAACACCGGCATCGGTCTTGCCTCCCTTGGAGCTTCTCGCGGATATCGCGTGATCCTGACCATGCCAGACTCGATGAGCACAGAGCGCCGTCAGCTTCTTGCGGCTTACGGAGCCGAGATCGTCTTAACACCGGGAAAGGACGGCATGCGCGGAGCGATCGAGGAGGCACAGAGGCTTGCAAGTGAAATTCCGAACAGCTTCATCCCCTCTCAATTCGACAATCCCGCAAACCCCATGGCACACTACAAGGGCACGGGACCTGAGATCTGGCAGGCATCTGACGGATGCGTGGATGCCCTGGTTGCAGGTGTCGGCACAGGAGGCACGCTTTCAGGTGTGGGAAAATTTCTCAAGGAGCAAAATCCGAACTGCCATATCGTCGCGGTCGAGCCCGCCTCCTCGCCCCTGCTCTCCGAAGGGCATGCGGGAGCGCACGGAATTCAGGGCATCGGCGCAAACTTTATCCCCAAAAATCTGGACACCGAGCTTTGCGATGAGGTCATTACTGTGGCGGATGAGGAGGCAATGTCCGCCGCCCGCTCCTTTGCAAAATCGGAGGGGATCCTGGTCGGCATCAGTGCGGGAGCTGCACTGTTTGCGGCATGTAAGCTTGCAAAACGTCCTGAATTTTGGGGCAAGCACATCGCCGTGATCCTGCCCGATTCGGGCGAGCGCTATCTCTCCACCCCACTCTTTGCAAAGGAAGATCCCCAATAAAAATCACGCCGCGTCGATCTACGGACGCGGCGTTGACAATCCCTTTTCGTTTGTTACACAAGACGGACCGATATCTCACCCGATTGCAGGGTACAGCTCTCTCCGTCCTCCGTCTGCACGCAAAGACCGCCGAGGTCGTCAATGCCGACAGCCCTCCCCTTTCGCGATACGCCGTTTTCGGTCCATACGATATCCTTGCCGATCACCGCGGAGTGCGCGCGATACTCCTCCAGCCAAGCCCGATTGGAAGGATCTGAAAGATAGGGGGTCAGCTCTCTGTAAATGCGCGCGATCAGCGTGCTTCTTGCCACTCCCACAGCACCGACAGAGCCCGCGATCTCGGAAAGCTCCGTCGGAAAGGGCGCGGCATACCAGTTGATCCCGATGCCAAGCACCAGAAAGCCGGATCTCCCCATCAGAAGCGTTTCCGCGAGGATTCCGCAGACCTTCTTGCCGTCAAGGTAGAGATCGTTGACCCACTTGATCTCGGTTTGCTTGCCCGTCAGCGCGCGAATGGCGCGCATCACGGCGACCGCCGCCGCGGATGTGACCGAGGTAGCGCAGGCGCTCGAGAGCTCAAACGGACAGAGGATGCTGAAATAGACACCGCTGCCGTCGGGAGAGTAAAAGCTTTTGCCCATTCTTCCCCTGCCTGCCGTTTGGGACGAGGCACAGATCAACGCGTGCGTCGCTTCCCCGTTTTTGGCAAGCTCCTTGGCATAGCGGTTGGTGGAATCCAGCGTATCAAACACACGCACGTCCAATCCATGATCACCGAAGCCGAGAGCGTCACGCAAGCCTTGCGCGCTCAGCACGTCCGGCTCTCTGCCGATTTGATCCATACCGTCACCTCCTATCATTCGACGTTCGTTTATTTTGGAAAGGAATTCTATGAAAATTCTCTATGAGGACGCTGCCCTTTGGGTCGTCGTGAAGCCGCAAAATATTTCCTCGGAATCCACCGAGCGACAGGACGGTCTTGCCGATCTGCTTGCCGCGGAAAACGGCGGATACGCAGGGGTCGTGCACCGTCTGGACTTCTCGGTTGGCGGTGTGATGCTGTACGCAAAAACCAAGGCAGCTGCCGCAGAACTTTGCCGTCAGGTACAGGAGCGCAGCATGCAAAAGGAATACCTTGCCCTGATGCACGGGATCCCCGAGCAGCAGGCGGGCGAGATGCGCGATCTGTTGTTCTATGACCGACGCCAAGGCAAAAGCTTTGTCGCCGATCGCGCGCGTGCAGGCGTCAAGGAGGCGATCCTTACCTATACCGTCAGGAAAACGCTTGATCAAACCCTTTACGGACCGATCAGCCTTGCCTCGGTGCTTTTGCAAACGGGAAGAACGCACCAGATCCGCGTGCAGCTTGCCTCTCGCGGGCATTCCCTTCTGGGCGACGGAAAATACGGCGCGCGTGAAAAATGCCCGATCGGGCTCTTTTGTCACCGGATCTCCTTTGTGCATCCCATCACGAAAAAGCCAATGCAATTTTCCGAGATGCCGCAGGGAGCACCGTGGGATCTGATATTACCGTAAGATGATAAGCAGGAGGAAGATCCTCCTGCTTTTTTACGTTTCAGGGTTCTGCGGCGGGGTGTCCGTATTCACACGCGCCGCTTTTTTCGCCTTCCTTTCCTTGCGGCGCCGCTTGGCGCTTGGCGAAAGGAGGAAAAACCAGAGCGGGAGCGCGATGACAGTCAGCACCCCAAGGAAAATGGGAAGATTGACCGTAAAGAGGCGGTTGGGACCCTTTTGTACGTACGGATCCTCCTCTACCAGTGAGGTCTGCGAGAAAATCGCTTCGTAGGTCAGCTCGTGATCCTCTCCCAGCGCAAGTGCCGGCACCGAGGGGGACCATCCCATAAAGGTGTAATGGTACGCTTCGTCCGAGGACTTGCTCGGAGAGGTTGGGAGGACGATCGCATCCCCCGTGGAGTACTGCGCGGTATGATAAACGGTACCGTCCACCAAGAAGGTAACGGTATACACGACCTTTTGCACCGTCAGACGGATCGATACCGCACCGTCCGGCATAATGAAGGACAGCGAGCCGTCTACCGGGATTTTCGTTCCGTCAGAAAGCGTTACCTCAGCGGACGCGACCTCGTATCCGTATACACAAGGGAGCTTTAAGGAAACGCGCTCTCCCGGCTCTGCGTATTTATACAATGCGGAAATATCGCACTTTTCAACGGGGGATGCCTGCAACGGACGTCCTCGGCGCATCAAAAGCGCAACCTCACCTTCAAGAGAGAGCGTGGAAGCCGTAATCCGCTCCTCGCCGTCAGCCGTTTTCAGATAAAAAATATTTCCAAGATCATCCGCGCCCTTGGTATGAAGGCGCAAAGTCGCTTTGGTTGCAAATCCTGCCGAATTGCCCGTGCTCGTCAGGTACAGAAGCGAGAACAGTGTGCCACCCTCCTTGACGGACTCTCGCAGATCGATGCGGCGGCAGAAGGAGGCAGACAGAGCCGACAAAGCGTCGGCATCCAGCAGAAGCGTGCAATTTCCCCACGCGATCTGCAGGGACTTCCCCTGCTCCGTTGCCAATTTGACCGCCTCCCCGATCATCACGGAGGGGAGCGTCGCATGCACGGTGACGGTGGTATCGGTCTGCGTCACGGCATACACCGTTCCGTCCTTTGCGGTCGCGATCGGAAGTGCGGAGAAGATCGCCTCGTAGGTCACGTCCCCCGTCACGGTACCGATGGGCTGCCCGAACTCCGAGCGCCAGCCCGTAAAGGTATAGCGGTAGGAATCGGTCGCCTTGGAGGGCTTCTCTCCCCCATAGACGGGAATGGTTCCGTGCTCGCAAAGGCTCTCATGGGCGACACCGTCAATTTCCCACGTCACAGTGTAGCGGCGGACGGTCGGAAGAAAGCTTCCCGAGTAGGTGACGTCACCTGTCACGGGAGCGATCTCCTTGTCCCAGCCCCCGAAGGAGTAGGTGTATCGGTCGGTAGATTCCTTCACCAGCGGGAAGGGATAGCGCGGTGTCTGTCCGTAGAAGTAATACTCGCTGTAAGGCGCGCGGTCATCCAACGACCACGTCACGCAATAGGAGCGATCCTTGCTCTCGTATTTTGCGTACAGCGTCATATGCCGCGTCACAGAGTCCAGATCCGCAGAGCTGCCGTCTGCCTCGATCCAGCCGAGGAATCGGTATTCCCGCTCGGGGGTCTGAACGAAGGAAATGGATTTTCCTTGGTATATGATCTGGGAGCCGTAATCCAGAAGCTGCTCATCCAGAACCGTCGTGCCGTCCTGATCGAAGAAGGTCACGCGCATCAGATTCTGAACCGATACCGAGCAAGGAACGGTCTTGGTAAAGCTCAGCGGACGGAGAGTCGTATCGCCTCTCTCCGAAAGCCGTCCTGCACGAATGTCCTCAACGACAGAGAGAAGCTCAGTCGATATGGAGGGCGCGCTTGGAGCGTCACCCGGATGCTCAATATCCTCGGTTACGATCTCGGGAGGCTTCGACACCGTTTGCGGTGCTTTGGGCTCAGGCACCTCGGTCGGCGGCTCGGGCTCCTCGACCGGATCCGGGAAATCCGGCTCAGGCATAGGCTTTACGTATTCTACGCGCTCAACCTCAACCGTTGGCATCGCAACGCCGGAGGTGGCAGGGTTGGCGCGGTTATCATCGGGAACCATATTGACCGCTTCGACCACGGTTTCCAAGGATTTTTTACTGATGTTCCACTTATCGGTGCGGGGATTGGCATCGTCAAGCGTGGTGGTAGTCACGTAGAGCTGTCCCGCAAACTGCTGGAAATGTGCAAGTCTGCCAAGTCGGTCCATCTCCTCCGCAACACCCGTGACCTGATAGATCGCAAAAACCGAGCTGTAAAGCAGGGTGAAATTATCCCGCAACGCTTCGTAGTTTGCGGTATAAAAGGCGAACAGCGCGGTGTATTTGTCGTGATCTGAGGCATAGGTCGCATCACGCAGAGCGGCGTACGCGCTCATCAAATCACGAAGCGCTACCGTGGCGCTCGCGGCACCCTCGATATGCACGGGATCGCATCCGCCGAGCAGCAGCAGCTCTCTCTGTTCTACCACCTGCGTAACGGTGTTCCCCATCAGGCTCGGGTAAAACGTCCAGTAGTTGCTGTCCCTGACAAACAGAGATTCCAGCACGGCAAGGTCCGCGATGACCTCATCCACCTGCGCCTTATATGCCATATATGCCTGATATTTGCCCTCGTCAAGAGCTGCCTCATATTTGAGGTAAGCGTAATAATCGCGCCACGCCTGATAGCGCTCCAGAGCGGGAAGATAAACCGTTTCATATTCTGTGCGGTATGCGTCGTATGCCTGCTTCTCGCGCTCATAGACCTCCATCGCCGCCTCAAACGCTTCAAAATCGCGGCACCACTGCAAATAGGCCTGATGCTCCTCATACGCCTTCAGCTGTGCCTGATAGGTCGCAAGCTCGGCTTCGTAGGCAGAAAGCTCCGAAAGCGCGATCGAGCCCGCCGAATACGCGGCGTTGAGCAATCGCTTTGCCTGCTCGGCAGGGATCTCCACCGACCAGGAAAAGTCCACGTTCATGGTGTAATCCTGGGTATGGAAGAGGCCTTCAAACCGACAGCGATAAATTCCGTTTTCTACCGCAAACGTCCTCGTATCCTCCCCGATGGTTGCACGCATCGGAGTCCAAATGACCAAAAAGCCGTTGTTGGCGGTAAACTGATACGCAGGGAGTGTGACGTCCAGCGTGCCCGCATCTCCGTTATAATGCGTGGTAACGATGCTCCTTGGAATGGTATCGCTGTAAAGGAAGGAAAGCTCCTTTTGCCCGTCAAGGTAGGTAGCCTCACTCGCAAGGGGCGTGATGCCGTACAGACGGCTCAGAAGATCCGAGCCTGCTATCTTGACGTTGCTGTCAAGCTGCGGATTGCCGTAATCCAGTGCAGAAGCGCGTTCCGGCTCTGCAAACACGCTTGGTAAAAGGAAGGAGAGAAGTAAAATTCCGCAAAGCAAAAACAGCCCGATCTTCTTTGTCGGCGCATGCATCCAAGACATCTCGGTCCCCTCCTCCCTTTTGAAAAAATTCTCATTTTATTGTACCATATTATGAAAGAAAAGTCAAGTGCCGCACCCTTCCATTTTCAGGGAGAGGGGGACTTGTAGTATCATGTAAAACAATGGAACCCTGACAGCTTTCGGTCGGGGTTCCTTTGTTTTTTATTTAATTGGGCGGAATATTCATCGGTTTAATTAAAAACGCGCTATGAAATCCCATGTCTACCTCATCCACATAAAAATGCAAAATCTTTTTATAATCTTTGGTAGAGGTACTCAAGGTGATATACGCACAAGAATCTTTGACTTCGTTCTCCAGTTTCCTGAAAAGCTCCCGTCCAACGCCCTGACTTCTGTATTCGGGCAACACGTATAGTTCATCCACCATAAAACATTTCTCCCCCACTTCAATGTAGGATGTTTTGTTCTCAACAACATAATAATGTCCAAATATATATCCAATGATTTTATCGGTTTCAATTGCAACGCATAGCGGCTCCGTAATATCCTCTGCAGTGTTTGCTACGATGCCGTAGGAACAGGCTTCCGCCTCCCATGCTTGGGACAATTCAATTAATCTTTGAATCGTTTCCTCATTCAAATTCCTCATCTCGTATCTCATATCATTCACTCTCCGATCTATTATAAAAAATCAATGCTAAACTCTCTGTTTCTATTCCTCCGAATACAGTTCATCATAAGACCAGCGCATTGGATTTTCGTAGATATATTTTATATGTTCCTCATAATCCTTGATGTTTCGTATGATATGGTCATGAAATGATTTCTGCCAAATCGTGCTTCCTATTCGTTTAGAAACGTATCCTTTCAACTGATTCACCACCCGTGACATTGTAGGGGCGACCAGTGGTCGCCCGCACTCATCGACACAAGTCCTCAATAACAAGTGCACATGATTTGGCATAATCACATAATTTTCAACCAATAATGCGGGATATACAGAGGAGATCTTTTGAATTGCTTCATTAACAATGTCGCCATATCGAGATAATTTAACATCTTCCGGACAATCTATCATCTCTCCAACTTTTTCCCAGAAATAATTTCGTCTATCCACGGTACAGATTGTCAAAAAATATGCTCCACAGGAGCTGTAATCATAATGCTCCAAACGGTTCTTTTTTCTTTGCGGGCGACCACTGGTCGCCCCTACATTGTTGTCTTTCATTGTCATCACCAATTTCATCATACCACAAAATCGAAAGAAAAGCAAGAAAAACAATAATGGATATTCTACCTTGAAGGTAATGATAGCATCGGCTCGCATCATTGCAATGGAAAATGCCTCATCAAGGTATAGAAAAAAGAAAAAAGCACTTGCATCTGCAAGTGCTTTTGGTGCCGGTAGTCGGGGTCGAACCGACACGGTATCGCTACCACTGGATTTTGAGTCCAGCACGTCTGCCAATTCCATCATACCGGCGACAACGGAGTTATTATAGCATATCCCATTGTAAAAATCAAGACTTTTTTCAAAATTCCCCAAAACTTTTTTGGCTCGCAAAGCGTGCAAAAAAGCGGGACGCTCCGAAAAAACGGTACGGGCGAGCCGATAACGGCTCGCCCGTACGTAGAACGTTGTTTCCTTGTTTAAGTGTTGGCGATGAGAATGATCTGGAGGATCAGCACAGCCGCCGCCAAGCCGCCGACTGTCAGCCAAGCGTACAACGGCGGAATCTTTGCAAACAGCTTGCTCTTTTCCTTGCCGCCATCCTTTGCAGGAGCCTTGATCTTGTTGAGCTTTGCATTAAGCTCCAGCAGCTCCTCTTTGGTAAAGGTGACGTCCATCATACCTACCAAGGAGGTCATGCGGAGAAGCGTAAAGCCCTCCATCATCTGCATCATGTTTTCGTTGATCTCAAATCCTGCCGCCTTTGCGCCGCCCTTTGCGCCGCCCATGAGCTTCTTGAACAGACCCATCAGGATCAGCTTTCCGCGAAGCGTTTTCATGATCTCGCCCATCTTGCTGTTGAGTGACAGGCGTCCTTCCGGTGCCGTAATGTCGAACCAGTTCAGGATGGCGCCCTTCTCTACTAAGCGGTATGCCTCGTTGAAGGTTTCCACCTTGCGGATCTCGCTCGTATCCTCACACTCGCCCGCAACCGCACGCAGCGCAGTCACGCCTGCGTTGGGTACGTCGAAATAGAAGAAGTGGTCGGGAGCTTCCTTGACGCCAAGGCTTTCGCCGTTTGCGAACAGCTCAACCGTGGGAAGATTGGAATATACCGTTACCTTGGTGACATCCTCGACGCGATCAACGTAACGCTTTCCGCAGATGTGCACGAAGGGATCGTCCGAAAGCCAAGCCTTGTATGCGTAGAAGGCGTCCTTCTTGTAGGAGCGGTCAAAGGTCACAAGACCCTTGTGGTTCTGTCCGTTCTCGCCGCCCTCAGCGCGTGCGTCCGCACCGAAGTCGAACATATTCCAGACATGCGTCGCCCACATATACTTGCGGCTGAAGAGCTGCTTGATCAGCTCCTCGTGATAGTACGCCTGATATTCCTCTGTATAGTCACCCTGCATGGGATTGGAGGTATGCCAGTTGAGCGCCTCGCAGCCGTACTCGGAGCAACCGATCGGAATATTGGGATATTTTGCGTGGAACTTATCAAACCAAGGACCGTTCATAGAGGTCTCTCCACCGTACCAACCGAAGTAGTGGTTGTAGGAAACCGCATCGGGAATGGTGAGATATTCCTCCTCGTCCATGCCGCACATCGAAACGACCGCCATCGTGGTCTTACGCGTCTTATCCATCTCGTGGACCAGCGCATTGAGAACACGGTGGTTGTCCAGAAGATCGGGATCCTTGGCGCCGTTCATGGTAATCTCGTTGGAGAGTCCCCAAACGACGATACAGGGGTGGTTGTAATTCTGTACGATCAGCTCCTTCATCTGGCTGATAGTATTCTCACGTCCGCCGGGCATGTGCTTGGAGATATAGGGGATCTCCGCCCAGATGACAAGGCCCTTTTCATCGCAAAGATCGTAGAAATACTGATCGTGCTGATAGTGCGCAAGACGGATGGTGGTAGCACCGACCTCGCAGATCAGCTCAATATCCTCTCTGTGATGCTCGGGAAGCAATGCGTTACCAAAGCCCCATCTGTCCTGATGGCGCGCAACGCCGCGCAGAGGATATTCCTCACCGTTGAGGATAAATCCGCGCGCAGGATCGATCTCGTAGCTGCGGCAGCCGAAGCGTGCGCTGACCGAATCCAGCTCCTCCTCACCGCGCAAGATCGTTGCGACGGCGCGGTACAGATAAGGATTCTTCTTTCCGTTCCAGAGGGTGACGTCGGTCAGGGTGAAGTCGCAAACAGCCTCTGCGGTCGTTTCCTGACAAACGGTATTTCCGTCCGCGTCCAGAACCGTGTAACGGATCTGATCCCCTTCTGCAAAATCGGTCAGGTAGGTCTTTACCGTGACCTTGGCATCCTTGCCTTCGACCACGGGAGTGACCTGAATGCCGCTGCCGCCGAAATAGGTCAGATCAAAGTGCGTCGCGGGCACGGAGATCAGGTTGACGTTGCGGTAAAGTCCTCCGTAGAAGGTGAAGTCTGCCATCTGGGGGTAGACCTCCTGATTGGGAGAGTTGTCCACGACAATGGCAAGCTCATTGGTATCCAGGAGCTTGTCGGTCAGGTCTACGCGATAGGTGGAATATCCACCGTCGTGGCGTGCGAGCTGCTCCCCGTTGAGATAGACCCAGGAGGTGGAGTTCGCGCCGTTGATCTCCAGGAAATGACGCTGACCCTCGGCAAGCTCTGCCTTGTCCAGCGCGCGGGTGTAGACGCAGGTGCCGCGGTAGTAATCGTTACCGCCATCCTGTCCGTCCACCGCATTCCAGGAATGCGGGAGCGTCACGTCCTCCCACTCGGTGGGGCGGACACTCGGAAATTCTGCAGCGCCCTTTGCAAAGCGCCAATTTTGGTTTAAGTTTAAAATCGTTCTCATTTGATACCTCTTTTTCTTACTCGGCAGGAGTTACGTCGCGGCCAAGCTCGCGGTTCATTTGTGCCAGCGTCTTTTTGTCAAGGTTGTAAACCAGTGCAAGACCGATAAACTGCATCAGCGCCGATACCAGGAACAGGATCGCAACCAGCAGGCGCAGATTGATCGCAACGTCAAAGGAAAGGAGCGTGACGTCGATCTCGGTGAAATTGCCTGCAGCGTCGGGCTTTGCGTTGTTGACGTAGCCCATCGCGTTCATGATCACAAGCGCTACGGCAGGACCGATGCCCTGTGCCAGCTTACGGAAGAAAGAGTGCATGGAATAAACGATACCCTCCTCGCGCTTGCCGGTCTTCCACTCGTTGTAGTCGATCGCATCCCCCATCATTGCCCAGGAAACCGTGGAGTAAACACCAAGGCCCAAGCTGTAGATCAGCTGGCAGATGATGTAGATGACAAGGTCGAGCGTGGTATTGCTGGGAGTCATAATGAACAGGCCGAGACCTCCGACGATGGAGCAGATCGCGCCAACCACGGAGAGCTCCTTCTTACCGTACTTGGTAACCATCTTGCGGGCAAGAGGAGTAAATAACAGGATCGGGATCATCGCAAAAAGCTGCACGACACCGGAGATCTTCGCGTTCTGGAAATAGATCTGGAACACGACGGAAACGGCGGTGGCAGCACCCTGCATACCGATGAACATACCCATCGCGGCAAGCGTTGCGCCGACTGCGGGACGGTTTCTGACGAAGTTCCAGAGTGCCGTAAAGACGTTGAACTTGGGCTGATCCTCGTTGAGCTTGACCTCGGTATCCACACGGACCTCGGTGTTACGGATCATAAACTGGAAGCAGATAAATCCAAGCACGCCCATGATCAGCGCTGCCAGGAACACGCGTCCGCCGTTCAGGCTATCGTCTTTGTTGTAAATGATAAAGGGCAAAATAACCATGGGGAGCATGTTGCCGATCATGGAGCCGATCGAGCGCCATGCGGAAAGAGAGGCTCTGTCCGCGGGATCGTTGGAGATCAGGGACAGAAGAGAGCCGTACGGAACGTTGGCGATGGTATAGAACGCATCCCAGATCACGTAACCGCAAATGAAGATAATGATCTTCGCCCAGTTCTCAAGACCGGGGAAAGGCAAAAAACAGAGTGCGCCGCCTACGATCAGTCCGATTGAACCGAACCAAATGTAGGACAGAAACTTATTTCTGCGATACTGACGTCTGTCGGCGTCGATGATCGAGCCGATCAAAGGGTCGTTGATGGCATCCCAGATCTGTACGATCACCAAAAGCAGTGAATAATACAGTCCGAGTCCCATCACCTGGGTCCAGAATAATGCCATCGTACCCTTCAGTGCAAAGCTCATATTGCAACCAAGGTCACCTGCGGCATAAGCGATACTGTCGCGGATACCAAACGGTCTTTTTCCGTTTTGGCTTTTCAAATTGTTATCCATTTCAAAAATTCCTTACTACTCTAAATTTTTATGTTTGGGTTCGCGTTTGAAAAGTCACGGGGATTGGGTTTTGCTGTGTTTGATCGGTCTTATCTCTGAATTCTGCCGGAGCCGTCACCGCCCGCAAGCTTCTCTACCTCGGCAACCGTAACCATGTTATAGTCGCCCTCAATGGAGTGCTTCAGCGCGGAAGCCGCAACCGCAAACTCGACTGCAGCCTGCGTGGACTTGCCCGAAAGGAGCGAGTAGATCAAGCCGCCGCCGAAGCTGTCGCCGCCGCCAACGCGGTCAATGATGTGAAGCTCGTACTTCTTGGAGAAGCAGAACTCGCCGCTTGCCACGTCATAGAGCATTGCGCTCCAGCCGTTGTCGAAGGCGGAATGGCTCTCACGAAGGGTGATCGCAACCTTCTCAAAGCCGAACTTGTCGGCAAGCTGCTTTGCGACGGACTTATAACCTTCGTGGTTGAGAGAGCCTGCGTAAATATCGGTTGCCTCTGCCTCAATTCCGAATACGTCCTTCGCGTCCTCCTCGTTGGAGATGCAAACGTCCACGTACTGGCAGAGCTCGGTCATTGCCTCGCGTGCCTCGGCTCTGGTCCAGAGCTTTCCGCGGTAGTTGAGGTCGCAGGAGATCTTAATGCCGCGAGCCTTTGCCGCACGGCAAGCCTGCTTGCAGATCTCAACCAGATTTCCGCCCAGAGCGGGCGTGATGCCGGTGAAGTGGAACCACTCGGCACCCTCGAAGATGCTCTCCCAATCGAAGTCCTCTACGTTTGCCCTTGCGATCGCGGAGTTTGCTCTGTCGTAGATGCAAACGCTTCCGCGCTGAGAAGCACCCTTCTCGTTGAAGTAAATGCCGACACGGTCGCCGCCACGGACGATCTTCGTGGTATCCACGCCGTAGCGGCGCAGGCTGTTGACAGCCGCCTGACCGATCGCGTGGGTGGGAAGCTTTGTGACGTACGCCGCATCAATTCCGTAGTTTGCAAGAGAAACCGCTACGTTTGCCTCGCCTCCGCCGAAGGTGAATTCGACGTGGTCGCATTGCACGAATCTCTCATAGTTATAGGGCTGCAGACGCAGCATCAATTCTCCGAATGTAACAACCTTTGCCATGATCCTTCCTCCTTATTCACCGAAAGCTGCCTTGCGTGCCTCTGCACACAGAGCGGTAATTTTTTCAAAATTTCCTTGTGCGATCTCTGCCTTGGGGCATACCCAGGAGCCGCCGACTGCGTGAATGAACGGTGCGTCGATGTACTCACGGATGTTGGCGGTGTTCACGCCGCCCGTGGGCATGAACTTGATCTGTCCGAAGGGAGCCGCCAGATTCTTCATTGCGTTAAGGCCCCCGTAGACGTTTGCGGGGAAGAATTTAACGACGTTCAGTCCCAATTTGATCGCTGCCATGATCTCGGTGGGAGTCACGCAGCCGGGAGCGACTGTGATGCCGTTCTCAACGCAGTACGCAACCACCTCGGCATCAAAGCCGGGGGAAACGATGAATTTCGCGCCCATTTCCAGCGCGAGCTTGCACTGCTCGAGATTGAGAACGGTACCGGCACCCACGAGCATGTCGGGGCACTGCTCTGCCACGAGGCGAATGCTCTCGGGAGCGGCAGCCGTACGGAAGGTGATCTCCATGACGTCCACACCGCCGGCAAGCATCGCGTTTGCCGTGGCAACCGCGTTCTTTGCATCATCCAGAACCACTACGGGAACGACACCCGCACGGGCAAGTCTATCCAAAACGTTCATCTGTATTTCCCTCCTTATACACCGGAATATGCAGAGAAGCCTGCATCGATGGGCAGAACCACGCCTGTGATGGCGGAAGCGCAACGGTCATCGCACAAAAAGAGCGTTGCACCGATGAGCTCCTTGGCATCCACAAAGCGCTCGGTGGGCGTACCCTTGAGGATCTTTGCAGAGCGTGCGGTGGGCGTGCCGTCCTCGTTGAAGAGGAGCGCCTTGTTCTGCGCGGAAACCAAGAATCCGGGCGCGATCGCGTTGCAACGGATGCCCGTGCCCGCAAAGTGGGTTGCGAGCCACTGCGTAAAGTTAGAAATTCCCGCTTTTGCAGCAGAATATGCGGGGATCTTGGTCAGCGGGATATATGCGTTCATGGAAGAAATGTTCAGAATGCATCCGCTCTTCTTTGCGACCATATCCTTTGCGAATACCTGCGTGGGAAGAAGCGTTCCCTGGAAATTGAGCTTGAATACGAAATCAACGCCTGCGGCATCCAGATCAAAGAAGGACTTGCCGCCCTCCTTTGCCTCGTGCTGGTACTCGTTGTCGGTGGTTGCGCGGGGATTGTTTCCGCCTGCACCGTTGACCAGAATATCGCACGCGCCAAGATCGGCAAGCACTGCCTTGTGCACCTCCTCGAGTGCCTCGGGATCCAGCACGTTTGCCTTATATCCCTTGCAGATATATCCCTGTGCCTCAAGGTCTGCTGCCAGAGCCTTGACAGCATCCTCATTCAGGTCGAGTGCTGCGACCTTTGCGCCGCTCTCTGCAAATGCGCGCGCCATCGCGCCGCAGATCAGTCCGCCGGCACCGGTCACAACGACGACCTTGCCGGTATAGTCAATGTTCAAAGGAAGATTACTCATTTTCAATACCTCCGTGATAATGTTGTTATTTTATTTGGATTCCTTCAGGCGGTCCAGCATATCCCATACGCCGAGCATATACATAATGCCGAGCGCGCGGTCGTACAGACCGTATCCGGGACGGACGGTGCCTGCACCCTCGCCCCACAGATGTCTTCCGTGGTCGGGGCGGATGTATCCCTGGAAATTGCCGTCGTGGTAAGCCTTGAGGATCTCAAGGATGCCCGTGTCGCCGTCGCAGTCGCGGTGGCTTGCCTCGGAGAAGTCGCCGTTCTCAAAATGCTTGACGTTGCGGATGTGCGCAAACGCGATTCTGTCGCAGTGCTTGCGTACGATCGCGGCGACGTCGTTTTCGGGATTTGCGTTCAGGCTTCCCGAGCAAAGTGTTAAGCAGTTGTAGGGATTGTCGACCATCTTCAGGAAGCGGTCGATGCTTGCCTCGTCCACCAGAAGTCTGGGAAGACCGAAGATATCCCAGGGCGGATCGTCCATGTGGATCGCCATTTTGACGTCGCACTCCTCGCAGGTCGGCATGATCGCCTCAAGGAAGTATTTCAGGTTTGCCCAAAGCTTTTCGTGATCCACTCCCTCGTATGCCTTGAAAAGCTCGTCCAGCTTTGCCATGCGCTCAGGCTCCCAGCCCGGGAAGGACATGTTGTACTTCTCGGTGAACGCCAGAATGTAATCTGCCATGGCGTTGTAGTCGTCCTGGATCATGTTCTTTTCATAGAACAGTGCGGTCGAGCCATCGGGCAGGGGGTGAAAGAGATTGCTGCGCGTCCAGTCAAAGACGGGCATGAAGTTGTAGCAGATGACCTTAACACCGAACTTGCTTAAGTTGCGGATGGTCTGCTTGTAATTTTCGATGTAGCCGTCCCTTGTGGGAAGACCGATCTTGATGTCGTCGTGAACGTTGACCGATTCGACGACGTCGATGCAGAAGCCGTACTCGTCCAGCTGACGCTTGACCTCCGCGATCTCGTGCTCCTCCCAGATCTCACCCGGCATCTTGTGGTGCAACGCCCACACGATGCTCTGGACGCCCGGGATCTGCTTGATGTCGGAAAGCTTGATGTTGTCGTTTCCTTCGCCATACCAGCGAAAACCCATTTTCATTGTGATCTATCTCCTTTGTTGATTGAATTTGATTGCGCTTGCACAAATCGCTTATTGGAACCCGAAGTATTCCTTGGCGTTGCGATAGGAGATATCCTGAACGAGTGCACCGAGCGCCTCCATATCTGCGGGATATTCCCCATTCTCCACCCACGTACCGATGAGGTTGCACAGGATACGGCGGAAGTATTCGTGACGCGCATAGCTAAGCAGGCTTCTGGAGTCGGTCAGCATACCGACGAAGTTGCCAAGGATTCCCATGTTGGCAAGATTGATCATCTGTGCCTCCATGCCTGCCTTGGTATCGTTGAACCACCAAGCTGAGCCGTGCTGGATCTTCCCGCGGACGCCCTCGCCCTGGAATGCGCCCATCAGGGATACGATCCAGGAATTGTCGGCAGCATTCAGGCTGTAAAGGATGGTCTTGGGAAGCTTCTCCTCGCTCTGAAGCGCATCCAATACCGAGCGCAACGCGAAGCAGCTATCGGTCATGGCAACGCAATCGAAGCCGGTATCGGCACCCAGCGTCGCAAAAGCCTTGGTGTTGGGATTGCGCATGCAGCTGAAGTGAAGCTGCATCACCCAGCCAAGACGGTGATACTGGCGTGCGCAGTGCAGAAGCAGGTAGGTCTGATATTTCTCACGTGCCTCGAGGGAAACCTCCTCGCCCGCCATCGCACTCTGAAAGGCTGCCTCGATCTCCTCCTCGGTGCCTACGCGGTAGAACACGTAATCAAGTCCGTGGTCAGCGGCACGGCATCCGTTTCTGTGGAAGAAATCCGCCGTGTCGGTCAGTGCCTTGGCAACGTCCTTCGCGGTCGTGATCTCAAAGTGGGCCGCCTTGGAAAGCGACTCGATGTATGCACGGAAGGTGGGCTTGTGCAGATTGAGCGCCTGATCGGGACGGAAGCTGGGCCGAACCTTGACGGGAAAATCCGAATGCGCCAGCATTCTGTGATAGTCGAGCTCGCTGGTCGGATCGTCCGTCGTACCGATCATCTCCACGTTGCTGTTCAACACGAAGCTGCGTGCGGTCAGCCCCTCCTCCTTCAGCTTCTTGCAGGTCAGATCCCAGACCTCCTGCGCGGTCTCTCCGTTCAGAACGCCCTCGTATCCGAAGTAATTCTTCAGCTCCAGGTGGCACCAGTGGTACATGGGATTGCCGATGCAGCGTGCGAGCGCCTCGGCAAATTTCTGGAATTTTTCACGCTCGGGAGCGTCCCCCGTGATATACTCCTCGGGAACACCGTTGGCGCGCATAATACGCCATTTGTAATGGTCACCGCCAAGCCAGAGCTGTGCCAGATTCTCAAAGCTGCGATCCTCCCAGATATCCTTGGGATCGATATGACAATGATAATCGATGATGGGCATGTCCTTGGCATAGCTGTGATACAGCGTTTGCGCCGTCTTGTTGGAGAGTAAGAAGTTCTCATTCAAAAATTGCATAGAGCGTCCTCCGTATATTCTATATTGATATAATATCATTATAACAAAAAATAAATGTAATATCTATTGCAATTATTGCTTGACACATTACATTTCTTGCGGTATAATACGCTTAGGAGGTGATCCGATGCCAAGCCAAACGCAAAAGTTCAACCGTCGCCAGAGCATGGGGCGAAATACCTTTGAGATCTTTCACTACCGCGACACAAAGCCGCAGTCCGTCAGCATCCACCATCACGATTTTTACGAGATCTATTTTTTTCTTGGCGGAAACGTCACCTATTTTGTCGAGGGACAGCGGCACAAGCTAAGCAAGGGCGATCTGCTCCTGATCAATCCCCGTCAGCTGCATCAGCCCCTTCCCCACAAGGGAAGCACCTACGAGCGCATGGTGCTCTGGATCGACAGACAGTATCTTGCGAGCATCAGCCGTGGGAGCGCCGATCTTACCGCTTGCTTTCAACCGAGTCAAAATCACGTCAACATTCTGCATTCCAACGTGATGATGCAGGGACGCATCGCGGAGCTTTTTGAATTGCTCAATCGCGAAACCAACGGAGATGGTTGGGGTGGGCAAGCGTACGCCGAAAGTCTTTTGATACAGCTGTTGGTGGAGGTCAACCGCATGGTACGGCAAAAGCATCTTCTGCAGGAGAGGATGGAGGAGCTGAGCCTGATTCACCGCGTCATTTCCTATATCAACGAGCATTACGGCGAGGATCTCTCGCTGGATTTTCTCGCAAAGAAATTTTTCGTCAGCAAATATTACCTTTCCCACGAATTCAGTCAGCAGATCGGCGTCAGCGTCTACCGATACGTCACGCTCAAGCGTCTGAGCCAAGCAAAGGAGCTTCTTTCCGATGGCAGAAGCGCCGGCGAGGTCTGTACCGCCTGCGGCTTTCACAACTACACCACCTTTTACCGCATCTTCAAATCCGAATACGGCATCAGCCCCGGAAAATTCGTCGAGCAGCTCAAAAAGCAATCCTGACAAAAAAAGTGGGCAGGCTACCGCACGGTAGCCTGCCTTTTTTTGTTATTTTTTCGCGGTTCCGTCCGTACAGGTCACAACGTAAGCACCCGCGCTGATATTCCAGCCCATGCCCTTGGTCACCTTGTTCCAGTTCGCCACCGTATCCTGATATACGATCTCGGTCAGCGCCTTGCATCCAAAGAAGGAAAATCCGCCAATCTTGCTGATCTCCTTAGGCAACGTAACCTTTTTCAGCGCCGTGCAGGAATGGAACGCATAGTCCCCGATCTCAGACACTCCCGCAGGAAGCGTCACACTCTCGATGCTTGCGTCATGGTAGAACGCGTACTGATAGATCATGTAGGTGCCACCCGTGGGAGAGGTTGCGGGAAGGATCAGCTCGGTCGCATCACCGACGTATCCCAACAGATAGGTCACTTCGTCTGTCATGTAGAACAGATAACCCTCTGCGAGAACGATCTTGCTGTCCTCCTGATGGACGTCCTTTGCATAGAAGGAAACATAACCGTTCGTCATCTCCCCTGCCTTCAGCTCCAAAGCAGAATGATTGCGCACCTCGACCAGCTTGTAGCAGCAGTAGAACGCCTTTTCCCCGATCTCGGTCATGGAAGCCGGGATCTCGATGCTCGTAATGCCCGTGCACTCGTAGAAGGTCGTTTCATCAATCTTGGGCAGTGTAGCGGAAAGCTTGACGCTATGAAGCGCAGAGCATCCCGAAAACGCAGATGCACCAAGCACCGTCACGGTGTCAGGGAGCGAGATCGAGCGCAGACTCTTACATCCGATAAAGGCGGATTCGCCAATGCTCTCAAGCCCCTCAGAGAAGGACACGGAGGTCAGCGCGGTGCAATTTTGGAACGCAAAGCCTCCAATGCTCTTAAGGGACGCAGGAAGCGAGATCTGCGTCAATGCCGTGCACCCCACAAACGCAGAGTCCTCAACGGTCGAAAGCGTAGCGGAGAACGTAATATCGGTAAGTGCGACACATCCTTCAAACGCAGATGCTCCAATCACCTCAATTCCGTCCGGCAGGGAGATCTCCTCCAGGAGTGTACAACCGTGGAATGCATGCTCCCCAATGCTTACCACACTTGCCGGGAGCGTAACGGTGGAAAGCCCTGCGCACTCATAAAACATATATTCGCCGACGGCGTCAAGAGTCGACGGCAGTGTCACGGATTCCAAGCTGAAGCATCCCGAAAAAATGTCGCTTCCAAGGAATCGAACGCTTCCGGGAAGAACCATTTCGGTCAAGGCTTCACAGTTCCGGAAAGCACAGTCACCGATGCTGATGATCCCCTCGTTCAAAGTAATATCAAACAGTTTTTCCTGATTCTCAAATGCGCCCGGCGCGATCACACGGGTGTCTTCGTGCAGCTTGAAGCGTTCAAACTGCTCGGAGAAGGTTCCCATAAACACTGCGTAAGGGTTTTGCGCGCTTCCGAGATATCTTCCGCTTTCATAAAAGGTATACTGGATCGCGCTGCATCCGTAAAACGCATTTCTACCGATGCCGATAATCCCCTCGGGAAGTATCACGGTTTCCAACGCAACACAGCCGTAAAACGCGCTGTATCCCACGCGCTCACCGCCCGTAACATTTACACGCTTCAGGCTGGTCGGCACACTGGTCGAATTCTGCGAATAAGTGCGCGCACCAAAGATGTATCCGAAATGCACACCGCCTATCCCGTCAACGTCCGATCCCACAAAAGGAACCGTCAATTCTTTTAATCCCTTGTAGCCCTCAAGAGCGCCAAAGGCAATGGAGGTCACGGGCTTGCCCTGATACTCTGCGGGCACCTCAATCGTGTCGACTACGCCCGTGCAACGGGTCAGCTCATAGGTTCCGTCCTCCTTGAGGGTGAATTGCATATCGTATTCCGGAGTCGACGCTCCTCCGTCGGGAGCAGTCGATTCGGCAGTAGTGCCCGAAGGATCTCCCTGCGAGCCCTGACAGGAGGACAGTACGGCAAGGCAGGTCAGGAGCGCCAGGCTCAATAGCAAAAGTTTTGTTGTCATCTTCATCGTAAGGCCCTCTTTTCGGTAAAATTTGTGCAAGCGCACTGCAAGAAAAGTATATGCAATTTGACATGACTGCACACTGCTATTATACTATATATTGTGCAATAAGTCAATATATTTTTTTGAAAAGTAAAAGAGAAAAGTATAAAAATGTTTGCTTTGAGAGGCGAAAAAATCGAAAAGGCGTTGACAAATGCAGCGTCAAGAGGTACAATATGGACATACCGAGCGCGCCTCGGGCTCTCGGAAACACGCAGACACTATCTTCAAGAGGAACTGAAATGGATTCATTAAACAACGCAAGAAAGATCATAGACGAGGTTGACAGCGAGATCGCACAGCTGTTCTGCAAAAGAATGGAGGCTGTCAAAGCCATCGCCGAATACAAAAAGGAGCACGGACTTCCCATCTACGACGCAGATCGTGAGGAAGAAATCATTCGGGCGGTTGCCGCCAGGGTAAAAGACGAGGAACTGCGTTCCTACTACGTCAATTTCATCCGCGACACCGTAAAAATTTCACGGGCATATCAGTCCAAATTGATCGAGGGCATGAAGGTTGCCTTCAGCGGCACACTCGGCGCTTTCGGTCACATCGCAACGAAAAAGCTCTTCCCCAGCGCCCTCCCCGTTCCCTACGGAGATTTTATATCCGCCTACCGTGCGGTTGAGAACGGAGAGTGCGACGCAGCCGTTCTTCCCGTGGAAAACAGCGTAGGCGGCGAGGTGGGACAGGTGACGGATCTGCTCTTCTCGGGCAGTCTGTACGTCAACTGTATGACCGATCTTACGGTGTCGCAGGATCTTCTGGTCTGCCCCGGCGCAAAGAGCGAGGATATCAAGACGGTCATCAGCCATCCGCAGGCACTTGCGCAGTGCGCAAAATTCATCAGTGAGCGCGGATACAAAACCATTGAGTACGAAAACACGGCGCTGGCAGCTCAGTACGTTTCAGAGCTTGGCGACGTCAGCGTTGCGGCAATTGCCAGCGAGGAGGCGGCACAGATCTTTTCTCTGACCGTGCTGGAGCGCAATATCAATTCCGGCAGAGCAAATACCACCCGATTTGCAGTGCTCTCGCGCTCGGACAATCCCCCGACGGAGCATCCCGGCGTTCACTCCATCGTGCTCTTTACCGTCAAAAACGAGGCGGGCGCGCTTGCAAAGGCACTTGACATCATCGGTCTGTACGGCTTTAATATGCGCACCCTGCGCAGCCGTCCGATGAAGGAGCTTTTGTGGCAATATTACTTCTACCTGGAGCTTGAGGGTGACGTTCACAGCGAGGCAGGTCAGAACATGATCAACATGATACACCGCTTCTGCGACAAATTCAAGGTGGTCGGAACCTACGTCAACCAAGGCTGAGAATCCCTTGGCAGCAATTTCTCAATTCATCGGATCGAAAATGAGGAGAACGTTATGAAAAAAATTGCAATCCTGGGCTGCGAAAATTCCCACGCGGACGCCTTTTTGAAATGCATCGGTGAAAAAGAGGAATTTCGCGACGTCGAGGTCGTCGGCGTATACAGCGACGATCCTGCCGCCGCGCAAAAGCTGAAGGAAACGTTCGGCACGCCCATATTGACCGATTATGCGGACGCAGTCGGTAAGATCGACGGTCTTGTGATCACCGCACGTCACGGCGACAGCCACTGCAAATTCGCAAAGCCCTACCTTGCGAGCGGCATCCCGATGTTCATCGATAAGCCCATCACCATCCGTGAGGATGAGGCTGTTGACCTTATGCGCGCGCTGAAGAGCAAGGGCACTCCCGTATCGGGCGGCTCGTCCTTAAAGCAGGACGCGCTGGTCAAGCAGCTCAAGCTGGAGGCGCAGAACGAGGTGGGTGGAAGGACGCTCGGCGGTTATGTCCGCGCCCCTTACCAGAAGGACAGCATCTACGGCGGCTTCTATTTCTACGCGCAGCACCTTGTGGAGATGGTATGCGAGATCTTCGGGCACTTCCCCATCTCGGTCACGGCAAGGGAGAACGGCGGTCACATTCACGTTCTGTTCCACTATGAAAATTATGACTGTGTGGGGCTGTTCTGTAACGGAAGCTATGTCTATTTTGCCTCCCGTATGGCACAAAACGCCGCGAATGCCCTGACGATCCCGATCACGGGCGACTGGTTCTACGAGGAATTCAAGGAATTCTACTCCCTCCTCTCGGGAAAGACTCAAAGCACTCCGTACGAAACCTTCATCGCTCCCGTCTTTATCATGAACGCCATTGTGCGCGCGCTGGAAAGCGGCAAGGAGGAGCGTATTACGTACGAGGAGATCTGATCGAGAAGAAAATGCACCTGTAAAAAATCAAATCAAAAAACGAGCCGATTGCAGTTTGCAATCGGCTCGCTGTTTTTGGTTTATTTCTTCGCAAAATGCTCCCTTGTGATCTTTACGACAAGACCGGAAAGCGCGATCAGGGCGATCAGGTTCGGCAGTGCCATGAGGGCATTGAAGCAATCGGCAATCAACCACACGGTATTGATCTCCGCGATCGCACCGATGAAAACGAATGCCACGTAGATCACTCTGTAAACCGTGATCGCTACCTTGGAGTGATTCCTGAACAGATATCCCACACTCACCTCTCCGTAATACGCCCAACCGAGCACGGTCGAGAGCGCGAAAAAGACGGTGGAAACGGCGATCCCGATACCGCCCACGTGCGGGAGTGCCTCCTCGAACGCGGCACTGCTGAGCGCCGCACCGCTGACGTCGGGAGCAAGTCCTGCGTCAAAGGCGGAGGAATAGATTCCCGAGGTCAGAATGACAAGCGCCGACATGGTGCAGATGATGATGGTCGTGATAAACACCTCAAAAATGCCCCACAGTCCTTGCTTGACGGGATCCTCGGCGCTGGATGCGGAGTGCGCGATGGGGGCACTGCCAAGACCCGCCTCGTTGGAGAACACTCCTCTGCCCACACCGTAGCGCATCGCCGACAGGATACCGTATCCCGCAACACCGCCAAGGGCGGATCTGAAGTTGAACGCTTCCTTGAAAATCAAAGCAAATGCATGCGGAATTCTGCCAACGTGGAAGATCAGTGCAAGTGCGGCGGCAATGATAAAGAAGATCGCCATGACGGGCACCAGCTTTTCATTGACCGTCGCGATTCTTTTGACACCGCCGATGATGACCACTGCGACGATCACAGTCAGAATCAATCCCGTGATCCAGGGGGCTACACCGAAATTGAGATGCAGAACGCCCGAAATGGAGTTGGATTGCGTCGCGTTGCCCGTACCGATGCAGGCGATCATGGCAAACGCGGCAAAGAGCATGGCAAGCCACTTGACACCAAGTCCCTTTTCGATGTAATACATAGGACCGCCAATATTCGCCCCGCTCTCGCTCTTTTCGCGGAATTTCAAGGCGAGCAGGATCTCGGAGTACTTGGTCACCATACCGAACAAAGCACTCACCCACATCCAGAATACCGCGCCGGGACCGCCTAAGACGAGTGCCGTCGCAACACCTGCGATGCTTCCCGTGCCGATCGTACCCGCAAGCGCGGTCGTGACTGCCTGGAACGGGCTGACGCTTCCGGAATCCTTTTGATGCAGATTATTGTGAAAGAGCTTCCCTACCGTGTTTTTAAGCACGTAGCCAAAGCGCCTGAATTGAAAAAAGCCCGTCCTGACCGTAAGAAAAATTCCCGCGGCGATCAGGAGCACCAGCATCGCAATGCTCAAAATATTATCGTACGCAAAGCCGAGCGCTCGGTTCAGAGCGGCGATCACCTTGTCCATTGAAAACCTCTCAGTTAAAATACTCGCGCTCCCCAAGGGCGCATCACACCGTCGGGGAGCGGTAACATTACGAAAGTATTATACTGTAAGGCAAGACGGGTTGTCAATGACAGGACGGAAAGTGCGCAAAATCGACCTATTTTTTGCTTGTTCTGTCAAAATGAGGAACGGACGAAAACAGCTTACCCCTTGCCGTCTGGATATTTCTCCACCGTGATTTCTCCCGTGTCCACGTTCACCGTGGCAAGTGCAAAATGCTCGTAAGAGCGATTGTAGATAAAGCGGTACAAAGAAACCTCGTAGCGTCCTTCATCTATTTTTCTCTTGCAGATCACACGGTATCTAAGTCCCCTTTCGGGATCAAAGTCACCGTCCTTGATCCCCCAATATTCAGAAGCGAGTTCTATTGCCTTTAATGCGTCGGAATCAAGGAAATAGATATCAAAAGGAGCAAAGTCAACGGGGGTTCTTTCGTTACCGTCCAGATAGTCATCGTATTGCTCCTTTGTAACCTGTGCACCGCTGATAAAAAATCTGGAATCGCCTTCTTTTCTGCAAAGCTCTTCTACTTTCATGATTCCGTTTGCGAACGAAACCCGGCTGATGCCGCATTCATATCCGAACATATCGTCAGTATGACTCCAGGAAAAAGAACCGTCGGTATAGATCATTTCCATGGCACCAAAGTGAAAATCGGTTCCGTACACCTTATTATTTTCGAAATGAAGAATGACAAAAAAGGATCCATATTTCAAGATCAATTCTTCAATTCCGTCCCGGTCCATATCCACCAGTGCCTGACGCATGGGATTGCCTTTTTCCGAGCCACATATTCTTTCAAAATAAGTTTCAGTCGGTGTATCGTTGTTCAGCAACGGGTAATATACGTTGATCTCGTTTCTGATCGCCGCGCCGTAGGCTTGCAGCGCCAGCTCATTTTGGACATCCTCGGGAGTCGGCTCCGGATTTTCCTGAGGGGGAGCGGTCGTGCTCGCCTCAGTCGTGGGAGATGCGGTGGTGCCGGGCGGTTCGGTCGGCAAAGGACCTTGGTCGCCGCTTCCATCACACGAAAAGAGCGACAGGATCATCATCAGGCAAAGAACAAGGGCTGCGGTTTTTCTCATTTTGACCTCCTGAATTTTAAATTTTAATAGATTTTAATCGGTGAACGGTTACGTCATTTTCCGTCGGGAACGGGATCTACATACTTCCAACACTCACCGGTGATTGCATTGACAGCCAATCTTTCAAATTCATATAAAGGGTCCGGGTTTGAGATCTGCCAACCGTCGAAGATGTGGCTAAAGCAAAATTGCTGCACAACCACGATGTAATATTCTGAGCCATCGGTTGGTTTTTCGGTTATGACGACCTTGAAAAAGTATGTTTTTCCCGTTGCGACGTCATGTCCTCCATCCGGGTTTCCCAAATAATCATCCGCAATACTCCATGCCTTCTCAGCGGTTATCGGATATTGACACGAAAACTCAAAAGGAGAAAATTGTACCCAGGTTTTATCACTTTTGTTGTAGTAACCCAAAAATTCTTCCCGTGTCACTCGGCAACCGTCAAGGTAATATTCTTCTGCATATTCACAAACATTTTTTAACTTGTAAATTTCCCTGATGACGATAGAGGAATCCTGAAACGTGATCTGACTCAAACCGACCGTTGGCAAATTGGACGTTGAATCGCCGGCGTCGGAATACCAATAAAACGTTCCGTCGGTATTTAGCCTGAAAAGACTTTTGAAATCAAAGCCATAACTGTAGATCTTGCCGTCATAGTAACGCATAATAATATGATCTCTTTGGGGTGACCGGATCACGTATTCGTTGATCCCGTCGCCGTCTATATCCAGGATCGCTTTGTCAAGGCTTCCATAGTCTTCGAGGCTTACGTTGTTATTCGGGAAACGGCAGTCTTCTAATTTGATCTCACCCGAGTGCTCATCAACAACGCAGATTTCTCCCTTGATCGCCGCCTCGTACATTTCCATAGCGACCTCAGCTTCCGCTTCGAATTCGGGGTCTATAGAATCCCGACACGCTCCCGTTATGGCATTTACAATTAATTCCTTATGTATTCTGACGGACGTCGGAGGTTGAGCGTAGAAGCTGTCAATTACGTGGTTCGTATATCCTTCGTACTGACAACCGATGCGGTAGCACCGTGTATCGCTATTCGGCTTTTCCAATACAACGATGTTGAGCACATAACGTGTTCCGGCAGCCCCCTCTTCCATTCCACTTTGAAGTCCCCAAAACTCAGAAGCAAGCTCATAGGCTTTTTCCGAAGAGATCGGATACTCACACGAAGTATCAATATCAAGCGGAGAGAAGATCGCTCTTGTTTTGCCTCTGCAATTGGAGTCACAATAATCCCGAAATTCTTCACGCGTGATCTGCTTACCATCCACATAATATTCATGGGTACCGTCACCGTAATCATAGGGGCTTGTCTGTTTGATTCTGTATATTTCTTTGATACTGAATGATGATCCCTCAAATGCGATTTGACTGTATCCGCGCGTGCAATGATCTAATTCGCAAGAATCGATCCAATAAAAAGAACCGTCGGTATTCAAATTGAAGAAATTCTTGCTGTCAAAGCAATAGCTGTAAACTGTGCCATCATAGTAGCGTAATACGATATGATCCTTTGCTTGGGATTGAATCACGTATTCGTTGATTCCGTCCTGATCCATATCTAAAATTGCTTTGGTAAGGATTTCACATTCGTCAAGTCTTACGTTGTCACTCGGGAAACGGCAGTTCTTCAATTTTATCTCACCTAAGCGCTCATCCAGAACGCAGATTTCTCCTTTGATCGCCGCCTCGTACATTTCCATAGCGATCTCGGCTTCGGTATAGAGCGAGGTAAAGATCATGCCGGAATATTGCTTGGTCGCCTCAGCTCCCGACACGGAACCGAGGGCTTTTCCGTATTGCTCAACCAACGCGGCACATTCACTTTCGGTGATAGAAACCTTTTCGCCATCTACCACCTTGTAATATTTTGTGTAAGCAACCCCGTCTATCCATTCGTGACCGTCGGTACCGAACTCGGCAATCAGCTCGAGGCGGTCGCCACCGTCGGCAATTTGATAGAGCGCATTGGTCGAACGATCTGCTCCACTGCTTCCATGGTTGTGAATCAGTCCGTCACCGTCTATCCAGCAAACATTTCTTTCCCAATAATTGCCGAGCAAAACCGGATGTCCGTCGGCATACGAGAAAATCGCCATAACAGCATAATCCTTGTTCATCAAAACAAGCTCGTCCACGCCGTCGCCGTTGAGGTCCTTTACAGAATATCCGCAACCAAGCTTATAGTGAGGAGATACGCGATCCTCTTGCCCTCTGCCGGGATAAAACAGAAGGATAGATGTATATAAGTCAACGAAAGATTCTATTTCGGCTTCATCTTGAATACCAAGCTCTGCGGCGACCGCACGAGGATTCTGATTGACGATCGGATAACTGTCAACGATACGTCGATAGACACGCAACACGGAGTCGTAATTTGCACTTGTAGGGTTGGTGTTTGAGTTGATGGAGGTATCTAAAGCGGTACTACCATCGGGATCTGAGGGATTGTCTATACCTTCAGTGCTTCCTTTTTTGCAAGAAAAAAGCGACAGAAGCATGATCAGACACAGGAAAGCGGCAACGAGTTTTTTCATCATTTTTATCCCCCTTGTTTTTGATTACAAATTCACTATATCATACCGAAAATTCCTTGTCAATACGGTGGTGAAAAGTTTTTTTATAAGCCTTGTTTTGATGGCAAAGTGGAGCGAAAAACCCAAAAACAGACAAAACCCCGCCCTACATGCGTATGATCCTTAACGGAGAACACGCACATGGGGCGGGGGGATTTACGGTTGCTGAGGGAGTGCTTCGATTTGGAGAAGCGCATCGCTGACGACCCGGTATCACAGCCCTTCCAATAAATCAAGGAATTTGCGAGATTTGACAAAAATCGATATTTTTTCAAATCCGGCAAAAAAGTGAAGATTGCGAGAAGCTTTGCGCTCGGTTGTAAAATAATCCAAAAAAACTTAAAAATACTATTGACAAAGAGATTTTGATGTGGTATAATCTCATTTGTTGATAACAAAATCAACATGCGGGTATGGCGGAATTGGCAGACGCGCTAGATTCAGGTTCTAGTGGGGGCAACTTCGTGGAGGTTCAAGTCCTCTTACCCGCACCAACAGAAAAGGGATACGCATCGCGTATCCCTTTTCTGTTGGTTTGGCAAAAGCCGACGGTTCTTCACGCGCGGATTTTGCTTGCAAAATTCGCTATGGAGCACCGCGAAAACCAAACCTTGGATGACTGCCGCATTTTATGCGGTGCTTGTGGAGCGTTCAAGTCCTCTTACCCGCACCAAAAATCGACAAGTTTCGACAGAAGCTTGTCGATTTTTACTTCTTCACTCTTAACTCTTCACTTTTCACTCTTCTCTTACGAAACTTGTCGATTAGGTAATAGGTAAAAGTGAATAGTGAAAAGGTGCTAAGGAAGCTTTTCTCCTTCCGTCGAAAAGCATTAAATTATATTTGGGTTCAAATCCATCGATTAAAAAGGTAAAATATCTTTTTTATCGCTCCTTCACAAACAAAAGACGGTACGCAACAGCGTGCCGTCTTTTGTTTGCTGCGAATAGAACAAAAGGACTTGAAGGGGCGCGGTAGTGAATGACAGTCCGGTGGACTGTCAGAGCCGCGCTTGACCGAGGAGCGAAGCAAAGCCGAAATCAAAACCTCGGCTTTGCGTCGTAGCGACGAGACCAAGTCCTCTTACCCGCACCAATGGAAGGGGCTGCCTCAAAGGCTCTTAAAATCGCATTTGAGACAGCCCCCTTATTTTAATTGTTTTTGACGTGAACATCGAGCTGTTCGAAGGGAATCTCGATATGGTTCTTATCAAATTCAGCCTTAACTTTTTCAAGCACGTCAAAATTTACCGTCCAATAATCATCGGATTTTACCCAAGCACGTGCGACTATATCAATAGATGAAGCTGCATGCTTACTCATTCTTACAAAAGGCGCGGGATCATCAAGTACAAGCTCGTGAGACTTCAGAATATCTTCAACGACAGATCTCGCCTTATCAAAATCAGCATCGTACGCAATCGAAAAGTTAAAGTCAACACGTCGAAGCTCTTTTTCGGAATAATTGATAATATTTCCGTTCGCAAGCGCTCCGTTGGGAATATGTACGACCTTATTGTCTCCCGTAACTACCTTAGTGCTTATCATATGGATATCTGCAACTGTTCCGGAAACGCCTTGCGCTTCAATAAAATCATCCACCTTGAAGGGACGCGTAACGAGTATCAGAACTCCTCCTGCGATATTTGAGACGGCTCCGTTTACTGCAAGTCCGATACAAACACCAAAAGATGCGATCAGTGCCGTAATAGCACTCGTATCAATGCCAACGTAACCGACAAGACAAACCGTAACAATCACTTTCCCGCCTATCTTAACGAGATACGAAATGGTTTTTACAATGGTCTTATCGAGTTTCTTTTTTTCACCATTTTTTATGATCCGTTTAGCAACCCAGTTGATTATCTTGAACGAAACAAACATAAGAACAAGCGCAATAAGTAGTTTTAATCCTGTATTTGTTGCCCAAGAAACAATAATGTCAAGAGTATTTTTTAGCCATTCCATATTTAATGCCTCCTTGAAATTAGCTTGCTGTGTAATTATATCACCGTTACTCAAAAAAGTCAAGCTATTTCCCTATACAATTTACATTTCACTTTTGGGTCGAATTTTAAACACTTGATTACATCACTAAATGATGAGTATTTACGATTTCCTTCTGCAGCCTGATGATCCTGACCTATCATATTTGCAGTTTTGACTGTTATAGAAAGGGTACAGAAAATCTTTCACCGAGGTAACGTTACCGTCAGGTTCCGACGGGGGAAACTTGCAGAGGCTCAAGTTCTCCCCTTCCCCCATTGACAAAATTTGACAAAATCCAAGACAGTCGCATATTCTGTAAGCAGGGGGTACGGTCGCGCGCCGTATCCCCACACTTTCAGAAAGGAGAAAATCATGGCACAGTTTACCAATCAGGCACGCCTGTCCTATAACGATACGGTCATCAATTCCAATATTGCGGTTGGCGAAATTCTGGAGGTCCTTTCGGGATCCAAGACGGCGCTCTCCGACAATTACGCCATCGGGGATGACGTCACCTACGTGATCAGCGTTGTCAATAGCGGTTCTACCGCTGTTTCGGGGATCACCGTCACCGACGATCTCGGCGCGTACGACCTCGGTCCTCTGCTTCCCCCCGCGACGCTCTATCCCTTGACCTACGTTGACGGCTCGGTTCGCCTGTTCATCAACGGCGTTCTGCAGCCTACCCCGACGGTCCTGTCCACAACGCCTCTGAGCTTTGGCGGCATCACCCTGCCCGCAAACAGCAACCTCATTCTTGTATACGAGGCAAGCGTGAACGAATTTGCACCGCTCGGAACCGACGGCACCATCGTCAACACCGCAACCGTCACGGGAACGGGAATCACCACGCCCGTGGAGGTCAGCGAAACCGTGCGCGCCGCTGCCGAGCCCAATCTGACCATCATCAAGAGCATTGAGCCCATTCCGATCGCGGAAAACGGCAGAGTGACCTATACCTTCGTCATCCAGAACTACGGCAACACCGCGGCAGACGCTACGGCGAACGCCATCGTGGAGGACACCTTTGATCCGTTGCTCTCCGACCTCGTCGTCAGCTTTAACGGCGCCGCCTGGACCGAGCCCGCAAATTACACCTACAACGATGCTACGGGTGAATTCGCAACCGTTGCGGGTCAGATCACGGTTCCTGCCGCAACCTACACGCAGGATCCCGATACCGGTGTTCAGATCGTCACCCCCGGTGTCAGCACGCTCACCGTCACCGGCACCATCTGATCCAAATTACAAGGAAGTCAAAATTTTGGGAGCACCCGTCGGGTGCTCCCTTTCGTATTGATCAATGCCCCGTTTGCTCATCGCCACGCGCATCCAGAATTTCCATAAAGCCCCGGACGACCGAGAGGATCTCGGAAAAATCGCGATGATCCAGATACATCGCTCCCAGCACTGCCTCAAGCGCCGTCGCGATGTACTTGTGCCGTCGGTTGGACTTGCGCAGCTTTTCCTTTTTGCTGTAGCTGAAGGTAGGCTCTATGTCAAACACACGATAATCCCTTGGCAGCGTGCTTCCCTTTGCGACCGTCAGGTACGGGATCAGACGGTAGTGCTGTGCCACACGCACCAAGGATACGTCGCTTTCGTATTTGGATTTTTCGATGGTCAATTCCTCGACCTTGTCCAACAGCAGCTCGCACAGAGCAAGCTTGAGGACCGCGTCACCGTAGGTCGCAAGCGTGACGTTGGTCTGCGCCTCGGTCAGCCCACAGCCGATCATGGATTCATCGGTCAAGGCACGCGTGCGCCACGCGCTCTCGCCGCGCTTCAGATATTCTTCAAATAGGTCCATCATAAAAAACGTCCTCTCCCCAATTCTTCTTTGCGCTTATCCAATGTTTTAGTCGTATCTCCCTTGCGATCGCAATGAATTAATCTGTATCTCCATCCAAAATATAGCTTGTTACTCCGCCGTCGACAAGCGTCAGCTCACCGACCTGACCAATCTCAAAGGCAGTGTAAAGCTCCTCATCCACAGCAATTTTATGCATCTGACCGTTGTCGTCCTCAAAAAGCACGAAAAAATTTCGGATCAAAATCGGCATCTTCGTGCCTTGGCTTTCCGTAAAGCAACACATGTCTGCAACCTTTGCATGCATCGTCAAAATCTCCGGCTCGATATCCACCCATTCGTTGCTGAGAGCCGTTTTTAAGCCTTTGGGATTCTTTTTTCTGAAAAAATTGAAATTTTCCATTTTCTCTCCTTCATGATCTTGGCAGGTGAATTTAACTGCTGTAAAACGAGGTTTTGAGCTTTGAGGGGAAGTCACATTTGTCCTTTGTTTATGTCGATATGTTGCTGCGGCAACGAGTGTCGAGCCGTCGTGTCAGATACACGACGGACTCGACATGGGTCAAGACGACAAAAAGTATAAAAATCGGCTAAAAATGGGGGTGGAAACTCCAAAAGGTATATTTATTTATCATCTGTTCTTGATAAAAAACTATTTTCTACAAACCTTTTTGCTCGGTATCCCAACAGGAAAATGGTATCTTCTGCTTTAAGTTCGACAATCAAAAGATTATTTTCGCGTTTCTTTGAAATTACTATTTCATCTCGTTTGAATACGTAGCATCCTAAATCTCTATGCCCATGAAGAAATCCTCGGATCAAGTCGGTAGTAATGCGAAGTTCATCATTAACGACAAATATACACACATCATGATTTTTGAAATTTCCATCAGTCGAATCATAACATTTCGTTATAATGTATGGCTCTTGCAGTCCGTAGTAATCTCGCAAATGGGCACATGCTTTTGAAAAAATCTCTTTTTTCATTAAAGGAATACTAAATGACTCAACCTTTTTCCACAAAGGATATGTTAT
>JAFVXH010000005.1 GCA_017501225.1 Clostridia bacterium | reverse complement strand
CGAGCTTGACGGCGAGAAGGTAGTTAAGGTTCTTTCCAATCCTCGCAGATATTCGTATAGCTTGGGTTATCAATGTTACTTGTCAACTATTGTATTTATATTTATAACAATTATTTATTTTTTTACATCTATAGTTTTTCAATTTTACTTGTTAACTAATGTATTAATTGTATATCTATTTATTATATTTTTTATCCCAAAAGTTTTTTAATACTCAACTTTTAATATATGATATAAATATTTAATTAAAATATAAATTTTTTACGCCAAGACTTTTCACAATAATCATAAAAAGCATTGAAACCGCTACCCGATCTCAATGCTTTTTTCTTACCTTTATTTACTTATAGTCTACAACCCAAATCAAGAATATGTCTTTATATGTTCCTCTATTTCAGCCACCAATTCATCTATGTTTTCAGACAAGCCCAGAGCCTCATTTGCGCACTCACAGGCAGCCCAAATCCCTTCTGTATCAAGCTTTTGAACCATAGCAGTTAGATGGTCAAGCCTATCATCAAGATGCTTACAGAAGAGCTTTATGACTATCCCTGTGTCAAGAATATCAATAAAATAATACGGATGTTGATGACAATATGATTTGACAAGCTCGTGGTCATTAATATCAGGAAAGCCCTCATCCACTTCATGACAAAGCACGTTCAACTCACACCATAAGTTAAAGAAATTTCGCTTACTAATGAATGCCTTTTGATTTACCCAGTAATGGACGAGTATGCCATATAAAGCCTTTAGCTGAGCTTTATCAAACTCAGACAAATATTCATATAAAGGATTTGAGTTATGTGATAATGTGTTCATGGTAGGCTACCTTTCTTATTTCATATTCTAGGCCTATCTATGGCTACGTCTTAAAACCGTCTTCATTGAATTTAGCGTATGTTTATGCGACAAACGAATAAAAAAGATGATGGCTCCAAAGAACCACCATCTATATATAAGCCAGTGCCTTATTGATATTTTGTGCTATCATAGCAGTGCTTAATAATTAGAATACATCATATCCAAAGACATCTACGTTAGCGTAGTAGTTATTGATTACTTCATCAATCGTAAACTTCTTTTTGAGCAGTAGTGTAGCAGTCAGCAGACTCATATGGTCAAAGCAATACTTGGTCAGATTTTCAATCATTTCTTTCCTAAATGCCTTGTCCTCATGGTGCTTGAATGGATTGCTGTTGAACGCTTCAAGAAACTCATTGAATGTTTCATTGTAGATTATATTTCCATGCTGACAGTTGAGCTTATAGAAAAAGATAAATAAGTCGTGCAGCCCTGCGTCGCTCATCGTTTCTAGTTCTTTAATTAATGTTTCTGTGGTCTTATTAATTGGGTTGCTTACAGTTTCTTTATTTTCAATATTTGCCATAATAATTCTTCTTTCTATCTGTAATTTTTATAACAGCAACAGAGCACAAAATATTGCCGTTCGTATAATTTAGCAGATATTTGAAGAATCGGTGGTAGGTAAAAGCGATTCGATAGCAATTCTCATTCCAAGTCGGAAGGCATAAACAAATATCTCCCCCTCGTTGATATCGGTAAGCTCATCATAGCAATCTGAAAATTTTTCAAAAGTCTCTTTCTGTTCGTCAGTTATTTCCTTCATCAACTTGTCGTGGTGGTCTGCAATATACCCCATTAGTTCCTTTGTTTCTTTGCTTTAGCTTCTGCAATCTGTATTAGGGCACACATTGCCATAGAATAACTCTTCTAAAATCGATCTCATAAGTATTCCTCCTATATCATTAAGCCTTTTCCATTGGAATATGGGTTCTGCCATAGAATTTATCCAACACGTTAAACTCGTCAACCTGCTTTGCCACCTCGCTGACGAGAAGATTGATATAGTTCTGTGTTATGTCCAAGCTGCTATGTCCAAGAAGCTTTGAGAGCGAGACAACGTTGCCGCCATTGATTATCCATTGCTTTGCAAAGGTATGACGATATCGGTGAATTCCGGTTGTTTCAACACCTCTTCTTTTGTTATATTCATAGAGCATATGATAACAAGTGCTTTTGACAAGCTGCTGTCCGAAGCTATTACAGAATAGATAATCATCATTAGATTTGTGATGTCGGTACTTCAAGTATTCTTCAAGAATACTCATCATAGTTTGATTAAGTGGAACTATCAAAGGTTTTCTATTCTTAGTAACGTTTACGTATACCACATTATTATCGAAGTCTATATCTTTGATTTTGATATTCATAAGGCTTCTTTGTCTAACTCCAGTTGAAAAGAGAAAGTTCGTCATTACCCAACTCTGATACTCTGTAAAACTACACTTCTTGATATTGGGTTTCTTCAATAACAACTGTAACTCATTTTCGTTATAGGTTTCGATATGACTTTTATCAACTTTGATTGCTTGCATTTTGAAGTGTGGAATCCAGCCCTCATTCATAAAGAAGTGTAAGGTTGTTATGAGGTCTCGAAGATACGAGTTGATACTTACATCATTATCAAGAGTCGATTTGAGGTGCAGAACATAGTTCTTATAGACCTGATCATCAACATCTTCAATAGACATCTTAGGGTCAAAGTACTTAAAGAACTGCACATAGCTCTGTCGATAATGTTCGATAGTACCTTCTCTTAAATTTCTCTGACGACAATTCTCTAAATACTTGTTGCAGCCTGCCTCAAAAGTGAACGTTACACCTCTTGCCATTTTAAGCTTTTGCACCTTGAAAATCCTCCTTTAAAATAAAAAATATTGGACACATCACGAACGAAAATACGTTTATGATGTGTCCAACTTTTTATTGTTCAATTTTCAGCGATTTGATTTTTACAAAGCCCTAATGAAGCCCTGCAAATCTCAAAAAGCCTTACGCCGCAAGGATTATTTGCTTGCTTCCTCGATCGCAACGGCAACTGCTACAGTCATACCGACCATAGGGTTGTTACCTGCGCCGATGAGACCCATCATCTCTACGTGAGCGGGAACGGAGGAGGAGCCTGCGAACTGTGCGTCGGAGTGCATTCTTCCCATGGTATCGGTCATACCGTAAGAGGAAGGACCTGCAGCCATGTTATCGGGGTGCAGCGTACGTCCCGTGCCTCCGCCGGAAGCAACGGAGAAGTACTTCACGCCGTTCTCCTGGCACCACTTCTTGTAGGTTCCTGCAACGGGGTGCTGGAATCTGGTGGGGTTGGTGGAGTTACCGGTGATGGAAACGCCAACGTTCTCCAGGCGCATGATCGCAACGCCCTCGGGAACGTTATCCGAGCCGTAGCACTTTACGTCAGCTCTGGGACCCTTGGAGAAGGGCTTCTCCTCAAGGACGGTGACGGTTTCGGTGTAGGGATCGAATGCGGTCTTTACGTAGGTAAAGCCGTTGATTCTGGAAATGATGTAAGCGGCATCCTTGCCAAGACCGTTCAGAATGACGCGCAGGGGCTTATTGCGGACCTTGTTTGCGTTCAGAGCGATCTTGATTGCGCCCTCAGCAGCTGCGAAGGACTCGTGACCTGCCAGGAAGCAGAAGCACTCGGTTTCCTCAGAGAGGAGCATTTTGCCGAGGTTTCCGTGTCCCAAGCCGACCTTTCTGTTCTCGGCAACCGAGCCGGGGATGCAGAAGCTCTGAAGACCGATACCGATTGCGGCAGCGGCGTCAGCAGCCTTGGTGCAGCCCTTCTTGATTGCGATGGCAGCGCCTACAACGTATGCCCACTTTGCGTTCTCGAAGCAGATGGGCTGGGTCTCCTCAACGATCTTATAAGGATCGATGCCGTAGCTGTCGCAGATCTCCTTACACTCGTCGATGGAGTTGATTCCGTATTCCTTCAAAACGGCGAGGATCTTCGCCTCGCGTCTTTCGTAACCTTCAAATTTTGCCATGATACATTCTACCTCCTTCGATTATTCCTTACGGGGGTCAATGTACTTTGCAGCATCATTGAATCTACCGTATGTGCCCTTAGCCTTCTCGTAAGCCTCGTTGGGTTCCATGCCCTTCTTGATGAAGTCGGTCATTTTGCCAAGAGATACGAACTCATATCCGATGACCTCGTTGTTCTCGTCCAGAGCCATGCGCGTGCAGTAGCCCTCGGTCATCTCGAGATAACGAACGCCCTTTTCCTTGGTGCCGTACATGGTACCGACCATCGATCTCTCGCCCTTACCGAGGTCCTCCATGCCTGCTCCGATGACAAGGCCGCCCTCGGAGAATGCGGACTGGCTGCGACCGTAAACGATCTGCAGGAACAGCTCTCTCATTGCGGTGTTGATGGCATCGCAAACCAGGTCAGTATTCAGAGCCTCCAGAATGGTCTTGCCGGGAAGGATCTCGGCAGCCATAGCGGCAGAGTGGGTCATACCGGAGCATCCGATGGTCTCCACGAGTGCTTCCTCAATGATGCCGTTCTTGACGTTGAGGGAGAGCTTGCACGCGCCCTGCTGAGGTGCGCACCAGCCTACACCGTGGGTGTATGCGGAAATGTCGGTGATTTGCTTTGCCTGGATCCACTTGCCTTCCTCAGGCAGGGGAGCAGGACCGTGGTCACAGCCCTTTTTGACAACGCACATGTTCTGAACCTCAAGGCTCTGTGCGTAAGGGCAATTGCTTACGTTGCTCATGTTATGTATCTCCTTTTATTAATTTTACAGCGTGGAATTGGATTGCTCGATGCACTCTGCCACCAAAGGTGCGACTGCATCGAAATAGGCGCCTGCGATCAGGCGTGCGCCCGCTTCGTTGGGATGCACTCCGTCAGGAGAGTAGAAGCACTGCTCGGGTGCCGTTTTCAGGGCATTGGCGAATATCTCATCCAAGGGGATGATGACGTCCGCATATTCCGCGGCAACCCTTTTTACAATCTCTGCTACCTGCTCGACCTCACCTCGCCAGGACTCCTTGTCCGCGGCATCCAGCAAAAACGGCGTCATGACGACGATTCTTGCATGCGTCTGCGCGCGCAGGCGTGCAAGCGTTGCGCGGAAATTGATCTCGACCATCTCGTCCGTGGTTTCAACGCGGTCGGCATTGTGACGGTGCCAGACGTCGTTGATGCCGATCAGAACCGAGATGCTATCGGGCTCAAGCGCGATAGCATCGTTGTAAAGACGGGCAAACAGCCCTGCGGTGCGCTCACCGCTGATGCCGAGATTGATGAAATCGATGTCAGCGGTGGGGAAGGCTTCCGTCAGAAGCTCTGCGGTGTATTTCGGGTATCCGTTTCCAAGATTGCGGTAGTTTCTTCGATCTCTGCCCGCGTCGGTGATGCTGTCACCCTGAAATAAAATTCGCATATCTTTGGACGTTACGCGATAACCTCGCCGTAAACCGTGCCGAACGCAGCAGCGGCGTTGCACTCATCGGTGTCGATGTGCATAGCGAGTCCGAAGGTGTCGTTGACACGGCAAACAACGTCGTCAAAAATGGTGGTGCGGCAGTCGTTGGTGATCTTGACCTTCACGATCTGCTTGTCCTCGATGCCGAATGCCTTTGCGTCAGCGCTGGTCATGTGGATGTGTCTTTTTGCGATGATAACGCCCTCGTTGATCTCGATTTCGCCTGCGGGACCTACGAGCTTGAGGCCGGGAGTGCCTGCGACGTCGCCGCTCTCACGAACCGGAACGCCGGCAAGACCGAGCGTGCGAGCGTCGGAGAAGGAGAGCTCAACCTGATTTGCCTTGCGGACAGGGCCGAGAACGCTGACTGCGAGGTTGCCCTTGGGGCCTACGAGGGTGATCTTTTCGTTTGCGGCTGCGTACTGACCGGGCTGGCTCAGCATCTTCTTTACGGTCAGCTCAGCGCCCTTGCCGTAAAGAGCCTCAACTGCTTCCTGCGTCAGATGAATGTGTCTTGCAGAGGTCTCAACCAAAACCTTGTTTTCCATAATGTAAAACCTTCCTTAAATAAAAATAATTTAAAATTGTTATCGGAGCCCATATATCTCCATTCTCTTACATTATATCATAATGCAAGCGGATTGTAAAGGCTTTTTTTTCATAATTATTCCTACATAAGAATAGGTTCTGTTGTTCATAATATGAAAAAAGCATCAAATTATGGAATCTTGTGAAAGGATGCTTCCGAATATGGAGAAAAAAAGAGTCGGATCGACCTTTGCGGCAAACGGAAAGAATACTGCCGTGGCGGAAAAGAGGGAGGACGGAGGGCAGCGCTCCGAAGGAAAAAAGGCAGAAACGGTACAGCTGCATTTGGAAAATCTGGAAATGAGCGGCGGAATGTCGGTGGGGAATCGGGAGGAGCGTTTCGAATGCATCACCGTCATCGGGCAAATCGAGGGACACTATTTGCTCCCTGAGGGGCAAAAATCCACCAAATACGAGCAGCTGATCCCTTTGCTGGTTTCCATCGAGGAAAGCGAGGACGTGGATGGGGTTCTGCTCATTCTGAACACCATGGGAGGTGACGTTGAGGCAGGGCTTGCGCTCTCGGAGATGATTGCCTCCATGAGCAAGCCGACGGTATCGCTGGTGCTTGGCGGCGGACATTCCATCGGCGTACCGCTCGCCACGGCGACCGATTATTCCCTGATCGTGCCGAGTGCTACCATGACGGTGCATCCCGTGCGGATCAGCGGTCTTGTGGTGGGTGTTCCGCAGTCCTTTCGCTACATGAGCGAGATGCAAAAGCGGATCGTAAGCTTTATCTGCTCGCATTCCAAGGCAAAGAGAGAGGATATCGAGGCTTTGATGATGCGTCCCGATCAGATGGCGACCGATTGCGGATCGATCTTAGAGGGACACGAGGCGGTCGAGCACGGGATCATAGACGAGGTGGGTGGCCTTAGCCGTGCCCTGGAGGTTTTACGGTCGCTTGTTTCGGGGCAAAAGAAGCAGGAGGGGCGAAAAAGAAAAAGAAATTCTCCCAAAAAACAGCCAGACGGACAAGGAAAAGAGAAAATAGAATAGGGGACTCTGTGAGAACCACAGTAGGGCGCGAGCCGTTTTTTGACGGTTTTGCGCTCTTTTTCTGTCGAATTTTAGAATAATATCAATTCTTTTTCTAAAAAATAGGGATAATTTTAAGTTTTTCGAAGAAAATCCGACGATGCTATTGCAGTTTGAAATTTACTGTGTTATAATAAATACGTATGTGCTCCCACGTGCGTGCGCGCGAGGGAACGCAAAAATTTGATTCGCTCAAAAAAGATGAGAGCAAACCGATTGGAAGGTCGGCGACCGCTGCCAAGGGAGGTATTTTCTTTTCTCCCCGTCGCAGGCGTGCACGCTCAGGCCTTGAACGGTAGGAAAGGATTTTTTCGTTGAAACCAACCATGAAATTGCGTTCGGGAGCAGTGATCCCGCAAATGAGCCCCGCAGAGGCGGACAAGAAGCACTATCTGACGCGCCCCATTCTGAACAAGATGCACCTGATGCCCGCGGGTGATCCCATCGCTTACGATGAGAATCCCGACGGCAGCATTACATACTTTTTTGATCCCGGCCGTGTCGTTGAGGCGCCGCCTGAGCTTTGGTACACGCCGGTTCAGCCGACCGAGAGCATGACGACTGAGAGCGGTGCTGTGATCGTGCGGATGAGCACCAAGCGTGCCGCATCCTGCGGATACTATTCCAAGGAGCGCCTGGATCAGATGAACTATGACGTCATTGAGGAGCCCGTGGCGTACACGGTGCGCAATGACAAAAGCATTCTCTACTTTTACGACAAGAAGACCGCAAAGCGCCGCCCTTTAATGTGCGTGGAATGCGGAGGGGACGTACGCTTCCGCCGCAAGCTTTGCCGTGCCTGCTTTGAGCGGGATCTGGCGATCCGCCGTGCGGAGGGCGATGCGCACCGAAACGAATTCTATCATCAAAAGCGCGAAAAGGTGCTCTTTTTCGATCTGGAGCTGACGGGTGTGTACGATCACGACGAGATCCTGTCGATCTCCATCGTGGACGGTACGGGCAGGGTGATCATGGACACGCTGGTCAAGCCCGTGCACAAGAGAAAGTGGAAGCGCACCGAAAAGATCCACGGCATTACGCCCGATATGGTTGTGGACGCGCCGATGCTCTCCGATCTGACCCCGACGCTCAAGCATATTTTTGACAGCGCGGATATCATCGTGGCATACGGGATCTCCACCGATTACAGCCACATCAAAAAGATCTACGCCACCCCCGCCGAGCAGGAAGTCTTGCACAGCAAGGCACGCTGTGCCGCCAACGAGTTCGTGCGCTTCCAGTCCGAGCATTATCCCGACATGGTGCACGCATCTCTTTCGGACGCGATGGAGCGGCTCGGCATTGAATGGGACGGCGTTGCGCACACCTCGATCGCCGATACCGTCGGATGCGCAAAGGTGTGGGAAAAGCTCTTCCCGAATTATTACGAGGACTGAAAGGAGAACGGAAGCATGGATGCTTTCTTTGGACTTGATAAGGTGACCTCTCACGACGGAGAGGTTGCGCACCTGACGACGGTGCACAATCCCGCGGAGCTCAGCCTTCTGCGCAGCATTCTGGATGGGGAGAACGTCCCCTACTTTATCCGTGAGCGCGCAGGCGGTGCTGCCGTCAAGGCGATCATGGGATATTCGATGTTCGGTACCGATATTTTCGTTCCCAAGGAGCTTCTGGAAAAGGCACAGGAGCTTTTGGAGGCTTACCGCAACGGCGAGGTCGTAGAGGACGGAGAAGCCCTTTGCGAGGATGAGGACGGAATATGAAAGAAATCTTACTTTGCAAATACGGAGAGATCGTGCTCAAGGGCGCCAACCGGCGGTATTTTGAGGAATCTCTTTGCAAGACGATGCGCTTTCGCGCCAAGCATTTCGGCAATTTCAGCATTACGGCTTCGCAAAGCACGCTGATCATCGAGCCGCTGGACGATATGGCGGATCTGGAGGGCATGTTTGACAGTGCCTCCAAGGTGTTCGGCATCGTGGGCATCAGCCGCTGTGCCGTTTGCGAAAAAGAGATGGGAGATATCGTCAGGACCACCCTCGCGTATATTCCGCCCTTCCTGGACGGCAAAAAGACCTTTAAGGTCGAGGCAAAGAGATCGGACAAGCGCTTCCCCTTGGATTCCATCGCCATCGCGCGCGAGGTCGGAGGGCAGATCCTTTCCGCGCTCCCGCGTCTGCGTGTGGACGTTCACAACCCCGAGATCGTGGTGCATGTGGAGATCCGCGAGCACGCCGCCTACGTTCACGCAGGACAGTTCAAGGGAGCAGGCGGAATGCCCGTGGGCACCAACGGAAAGGCATTGCTTTTGCTCTCGGGCGGTATCGATTCCCCCGTGGCGGGCTATATGATCGCAAAGCGAGGCGTACAGCTTGAGGCGGTACACTTCGAATCCTTCCCGTACACCAGCGAGCGTGCGCGAGAAAAGGTGATGGAGCTTGCGCGGGAGATCGCGCAGTATGCGGGCTCGTTTGACGTGCACGTGGTATCGCTGACGCACATCCAGGAGGAGCTGGTCAAGGCGTGCGACGAGGATTACTTTACGCTTCTGCTCCGCCGCTACATGATGGCGATTGCCGATCGCATCGCGCACCGAAGGGGCTGCGGAGGTCTTATTACGGGTGAGAGCCTTGGTCAGGTGGCATCGCAGACCATGCAGGCGATCGGTGTGACCGATCCGCTGGCGACCCTTCCCGTATTCCGTCCCTGCATCGGCATGGACAAGGAGGAGATCATAAAGATCTCGCGCAAGATCGGGACCTTCGAAACCTCCATCCAACCCTATGAGGATTGCTGTACGGTCTTTACGCCCAAGCATCCCCGCACCCGCCCCGAGCTTTCCAAGGTGATCGAGCAAGAAAAGAAGCTGGATTTTGACGCCTTGGTCGAGGAGGCGCTTGCAAGTGCAACGATTACGCATATTCGCGTTGAATTTTGATTGACAGAACGGAGAAACTTGATATGGAACAACAGTATTATCGCATGACAATCGCAGGCTGTGAGCGCGACCTGCCCCTGTGCCCCCTGAACGAGAGCCTGTTGATCGGCGCGTTCGTCATCTTCGGAGATCCCGAATTGACCACCGCGTGCGCCGAGGAGCTGCTCAAGAGAGCGCCCGAGTACGATTACATCATTACCGCTGAGGCGAAGGGAATTCCGTTGGCGCACGAAATGGCGCGCCTGGCGGGCAACCAGAAGTATTTCATCGCACGCAAGCACCCAAAGCTTTATATGAGCAACATTCTTGAGGTCAACGTGCATTCCATTACCACGCAGCGCGACCAGACGCTCTATCTGGACGGCGCGGATGCCGAGCTGATGAAGGGTAAGCGCATCCTTCTGGTGGATGACGTGGTATCTCTCGGAGATTCCATTCACGCGCTCGAGGAGCTCGTTGTGAATGCGGGCGGCGTGATCTGCGGCAGAATGGCGATTCTTGCTGAGGGAGATGCGCAGGCAAGAGAGGATCTGATCTATCTGGAAAAGCTGCCCCTGTTTGACAAGAGCGGCGCTCCCATCTGATTTTTGGCAAAGGAGTTTAGACCATGGCAGAATTGATGACAAAAAATGACAGACGCACACATTATTGCGGCACTGTTACGGAACAGGATATCGGCAAAGAGGTTTGCGTGATGGGTTGGGCACAGCGTCAAAGAGATCTTGGTGCCCTGATCTTCATCGATCTGCGCGACCGCACGGGTATCGTGCAGCTGGCGTTCGATCAGGAAACCGACCGTGAAATTTTTGAAAAGGCGTTCTCGGTACGTGCCGAGTTCGTTCTTGCCGTACACGGAACGGTCCGTCCCAGAGGTGAGGGAGCGATCAATCCCAATCTTCCCACGGGACAGATTGAGATCTTTGTAACCGAGCTCAAGATCCTTTCCGCGGCACAGACCCCTCCCTTCGAGGTGTCGGATGCCAAGAAAACCAAGGACGAGATCGCGCTCAAGTACCGCTATCTCGATCTGCGCCGTCCGTCGCTCCAGCGCAACATCATGATGCGTCACCATATCGCAAGAGTTGCGCGTGAGTATTACTATGAAAACGGCTTTTTGGAGATCGAAACGCCTATGATGATCAAGTCCACTCCCGAGGGAGCGCGCGATTATCTGGTGCCCAGCCGTGTGCACAAGGGAAGCTTCTATGCGCTTCCGCAATCTCCCCAGCTTTATAAGCAGCTTCTGATGCTTTCGGGCTACGACCGCTATATTCAGCTTGCGCGTTGCTTCCGCGACGAGGACCTGCGTGCTGACCGTCAGCCCGAGTTTACCCAGATCGACCTGGAGATGTCCTTTGCGACGCAGGAGGATATCATGTCCATGAACGAGGGCTTTATTCAAAGAGTCTTCAAAGAGGTCCTGAACGTGGATATCCCGCTTCCCATGCCTCGTATTACCTTTGCGGACGCGATGAACCGCTTTGGAACCGATAAGCCCGACACCCGCTTTGGTATGGAGATCAACGACCTGAGCGACACCGTCAAGAATTGCGGCTTCTCGGTCTTTACCTCTGCGATTGCGGACGGCGGAAGTGTTCGTTGCATCGTGGCAAAGAACGCGGCACAAGCTTTGACGCGCAAGGAGATCGACAAGCTGACCGAGCACGCGCGCGGAATCGGCGCCAAGGGCTTGGCGTATATCCGTTGGGTGGACGAGGCTCCCACCTGCTCCTTCTCCAAATTCCTGACCGAGGACGAGCTCAAGGCGATTCTGGCGGCAGGGCAGATGGAGCGAGGCGACGTCATGCTCATCGTTGCCGACAAGAACAAGGTCACGCTTCCCGTATTGGGCGCTTTGCGCACGATTTTGGGTAAAAAGCTGAATCTGATCAACGAGGGCGCGTTCAACTTCCTGTGGGTCGTTGAGTTCCCGTTCTTTGAGTGGAACGAGGACACCAACCACTGGGATGCGATGCACCATCCCTTTACCATGCCTCTTAGCGAGTGCCTGCCGTATCTGGAAAGCGATCCCGGTCGTGTGCGCGCCGAGTGCTACGATATGGTGCTCAACGGCACCGAGCTGCTTTCGGGCTCCATCCGTATCACCGACTGGCAGCTGCAGGAGAAGATGTTCTCCGTCTTGGGGCTTACGCGCGAGGATATCGAGCGCAAGTTCGGCTTCCTGGTCGACGCATACAAATACGGTGCACCTCCTCACGGAGGCTCGGGTATGGGTCTTGACCGCCTTGCCATGGTGATGTCGGGTGCGGACTCTTTGCGCGACGTCGTTGCCTTCCCGAAGGTACAGAACGCAAGTGAATTGATGTCGCAGTGTCCCACGCCCGTGGCAGAAAAGGATCTGTTGGAGCTTGGCATCGCTGTGCTCGAAACCGAAACGGAAGAATAATCACCGAACAAAGAGGTGCTCCGCCGAGCACCTCCCTTGTTTCTCAAAACCGAAAGGGAAGGAGGAAAAACAGGATATGGAATATCAAAACACGGGTAAGCAGCCCGAGCTGTTAGCCCCTGCGGGAAATTTTGAAAAGCTGCGTGTCGCCATTCTGTACGGCGCGGATGCGGTCTATCTTGCGGGCAAGATGTTCGGCATGCGCTCGGCGGCGGATAACTTTACCGTCGAGGAGCTGTACGAGGCGGCAAGATACGTTCACGAGCGGGGAAAGAAGCTTTATCTGACCGTCAACACCATGCCGCGTGCCAACGAGTATCCGCTCCTGCGCAAATTTTTGCTGGATATCAAGGACGCAGGCATTGACGCTATGATCGTAGGAGATATGGGTGTGCTCGCAACCGTCAGGGAGCTTTTACCCGATATGGAGATCCACATTTCCACGCAGACCAGCATCGTCAGTCCCGCGTCTGCCATGGCTTACGCAAGACTTGGCGCAAAGCGCTTGGTGCTTGCGCGGGAACTTACGCTGGATGAAATTCTGAACATTCGCCGTGAGCTTCCGCCCGACGTGGAGCTGGAGGCGTTTATCCATGGCTCGATGTGCGTGTCCTACAGCGGTCGCTGCCTGCTTGCCAACGCCATGAACGGGCGTGACGGCAACAGAGGAACCTGCTCGCAGCCCTGCCGCTGGAATTATGCCATCGTGGAGGAAAAGCGTCCCGATATGCTCTTTCCGATCGTGGAGCAGAGTGAAGTGGGAAGCTTTATCATGTCCTCCAAGGATATGTGCATGATCGAGCATATCCCCGAGCTGATGGAAAGCGGTATCTCGTCCTTCAAGATCGAGGGACGCATGAAGAGCGCGTACTACACTGCTGTGGTGACGAACGCCTACCGTCTTGCCATGGATGCTTACGCAAAGGACCCCGCGGGCTATCGGTTTGACCCCGCGTGGCTGGAGGAGCTGGAGAGCGTTTCACACCGTGAATACGGAACGGGATTTTATTTTGACGATCCGATGGAAAATCCCCAGCTGGTCAGTCAGTGCGGATACCTGCGCGAGAAGGCATATTATGCCACCGCCACCGAATATGATGCAACCGAGGCAGAGGCGATCGCCGCTGCCGGAGTCGAGATGGAGAACGGGCAGGGAAGACTTTACCGCTTCATTCAGCGCAACAAGCTCAGCGCGGGTGAGCAAGCGGAGCTGATCTCTCCCGGCAAGACCGGCATCGGCTTTTCGGTGGGCGAGCTTTACGCGCCTGACGGCACGCCCTTGCCCGCAACACCGCACCCCTCTATGATCTATTGGTGCCGTGTACCCTTTGCAGTACACGAGGGAGATATTTTGCGCGCTTCCTTTGGAAAAGGGCTGGAGGTCCGCGCAAAGGACCGCTTGAAAGGAGATTGCTGAATGATCGTATTAGAATGGCTCAAGGCATTGCTCTACGGCATTGTCGAAGGTATTACGGAGTGGCTTCCCATCAGCTCCACGGGACATCTGATCCTGGTGGAGGAATGGCTGCCGTTCCGCTTTGCGGGTATGGACGCGGCCTTCCATGCCGAATTCTGGGAGATGTTCGAGGTCGTGATCCAGCTTGGCGCGATTTTTGCCGTCATCCTTCTGTTCTGGGGACGTCTGTTTCCGTTTGGAAAAGATAAGAGCGAGGGGGACAAAAAGCGCATCTGGACGCTTTGGGCAAAGGTTTTGGTCGCCAGCGTTCCCGCTGCTGCCGTCGGCATCGGTCTGGATAAGATTTTGGAGATCGCGACGGGTAAGGACATCGACGGGTGGCTCTACAATTCCGTGGTAGTTGCTACGGCACTCATCGTTTACGGTATCGCGTTTTTGATCATTGAAAAGATCAACAAAAACAAAACGGCAAAGATCGACTCGCTCGATCAGCTGCCTTATAAAACGGCGCTTCTGATCGGCGCATTTCAGGCACTTTCCATTCTGCCGGGTACCTCACGCTCGGGATCTACGATCTTAGGCTCGATGATCTTAGGGCTTTCCCGTACCGCAGGCGCGGAATTTTCCTTCTTTATGGCAATTCCCGTGATGTTCGGTGCCAGTGGGATCAAGGTTCTGGGCTTTGCAAAGTGGGTGATGGAGGCAAACGTCAGTGTCCCGATCGGTGCGTGGATCGCGCTGTTGGTGGGATGTGCCGTTTCCTTTGCCGTTTCCGTAGCCGCTATCCGATTCCTGATGGATTTTGTCAAAAAGCACAGCTTTGCGTCCTTCGGTGTTTACCGCATCGTGCTGGGCGCGATCGTGCTCCTGGCAGCCCTCCTGAAATACGTGATTTAACGCTATGGTACATCAACGATTAAAGATCCCGTACCCTGTGATCGTGGAGGGAAGATACGATAAGCTGCGCCTCGAGCAGGTCATGGAGGGACAGATCATTCCGACCGACGGCTTTGGGGTATTCAACCAAAAGGAGAAGAAGCAGCTTCTTTGCGCTCTCTCGAAAAAGACGCCTCTGATCGTTCTGACCGACAGCGACGGGGCAGGGAAGGTCATCCGTTCCTATCTGACCTCCTCCATTCCAAGGGATCGCCTGATCCATCTGTACGTTCCGCGCATTGAAGGCAAGGAAAAGAGAAAAGAAAAGCCCTCTGCCGAGGGGATCCTTGGCGTTGAGGGGATCGGGACGGAGCTGCTGTTTCAGTTGCTTTCCCCTTATGCCGACGAACAAAGCGTTGCGCGCAGAATGCAGGAAAACCCGCTCTCCAAAACCGATCTGTACGTGGACGGTCTTACGGGACGTCAGGGATGCGCCGAGCGGCGCGACGCGCTTGCCGAAAAGGTCGGACTCCCACGGGGGATGACGCCGAACGCCTTGCTCTCAGCGCTTCGTATGCTCTGCAGCTACGGAGAATACTGTGAGCTTGTGGGCAGAGAGGTAGACGCTTCTTCCTCCGGGCAAGTATAAAAACACAAACGGGCAACCGATATCGGTTGCCCGTTTGTCTAACTCTATTTATATCAACTAACTGATACAGACAGAATTACTCCTGTGCGTTCTTCTTCTTTTCGAAGCAAGCACTGCAGTATACAGGTCTGTCGTTGGAAGGCTGGAACGTAATCTTCGCCTCGCCGCCGCACTCTGCGCATACTGCCGTGAAATACTCACGGGGAGCTTTGTTGGCGTTCTTTCTCGCGTCACGGCATGCCTTGCAAGCCTTGGGCTTGTTCTGGAATCCCTTTTCAGCGTAGAAAGCCTGTTCGCCCGCAGTGAACACAAATTCCTTGCCGCAATCCTTGCAAACCAAGGTCTCGTCGACAAATTCGGTCGCTGTTACTGCATCGTAGTTTTCTTCTTGGAACATGGTGGTACCCTCTCTTTGTAGAAAAAATGTCTTACCCCAAACGGACTTACACCGTTATCTTTGATCGCTCAACGCTTTTTTTAAGCTATGTGGGCATATAGGACCTGCACCGCGGTGCAGGTTTATTTCGTTATGTGTTCTGTATGGTGCTCCGCAGCTTTTTGCGGATGCGGTAGATGGCGTTCTGAACTGCCTTCTCGTCACATTGCAGCTGATGCGCGACCTCCTTGGCGGTAAGGCCCGAAAGGTAGAGCCACCAGATGCGGTTCTCCAGATCGGAAAGCTTGCTTCTGACGTTGCGGTAAAGCTCCCGATAGGCTTCCTCCTCCACCAGGTGCGATGCGGGATTGACCTGCTCTGCGATCTCTCCGTGCGCCTCCAGGGGAAGCACCTCGATCTGATGAGAGGACGTGCGGAGATGGGAGATGAGCCGATGGCGGATGCAAACCTTTGCGAAGGTTCCGAACGATGCGCTTCCAACGTCCGGGCGATAGTGTGTCACCGCACCGCAAAGCGCGATCCATGCCTCCTGACGCAGATCCTCGCGATCCTGCAGGGAGGTATCAGGCGTGGAAAACTGCGCGGTCATCGCCTCGATCAGGGGCGTGTAGCGTTCCAGAAGCGTCTCGAATGCCTGTTGGTCACCTGCCTGCGCCTGTGCAAGCAATTCGTGATTCTTAATCTGATCGCTTGACGGTGCTTTGCTCATAGCGCTGGGGTCCCTTTCCGATGCCGCAAAACGCAAAGATGCTTGTGCGTTTTGAAGCTTTTATCTTAAAATATACGTAACAATATCATTATAGCACACAATTTTCAAATGTCAAGGAGTATTTTGGCAATAATTACTCCAAATTTCTACATTTTCCATGATAAAATCGTCTAAATGAACAAAAAAAGATTCCTCAAATTTACCGAAATCACGAAAACGATAGAGTTTTGTTGGTGATTTTTCACAGTAAGCTTGAGGAAAAATTGTTAAATTTTATTTTTCAATTTTTGAATAAAATGCAAAATTTAGGGCTTGTCGAACAGATAATCCACGTTGCCCGAGAGCAATGCGAGGATTCCGCGATAGACCACCTCGGGGCGGGAGCGGAAGAGCTCGCGCATCTTGCGGCAGCGGTATTCCGAGTCCACGTTGATCGTGGTGCGCAGGATCGTCTTGTCCTTCTCGCGAAGCAGGAGCGTCACGTCAAAGGTGTGATCGGCAAGGCTTTCGTAGGTACAGTCCACCGTGATGCCTCTGCGCTGGAAATCCAGATAACGCAGGGCGCAGGACATGCTTTTGTCCAAAAGGGAGGGCAGGATATCACAGCGCAAGCTCTCGGCAACGATGCTGCCGCGCTTGGTGACGGAGTAGAGCGGCTCGCCGCGCTCATTTTCGCCATCCTGTACGATCAGATCGGAGTCCAGCATTTCGCAAAACGCCTCGGCGAAATCCAAGTACATGACGTAGTCGGTCTGCATGACGATCTCATTGATGGTAACAAAGTCCAAGGGATAATTGATATTTCTCATCAGATAGAGCACGAAGATCTTGACGTTGTTCTTACTTCCGATGGGGCTTGACGGCATGATGGGCTCCTCCTTTCATCCTCGCGTTTGGGATTCCTTTACGAGTATAGCATATTTTTTTCGTTTTTTCAATAGTTTTGTTTGCAATTTGGAATATTTTGTGGTATAATAGTATCCAACTTGAAAAATACCGCAAAAAATGCTGTGTGACGGCGTTTTTTGAGATACTGAGGAAGCCCATGGGGGCGGGAAGAGGACAATTATGATTCATATTGCAATTTTGGGCTTTGGCGTGGTCGGAAGCGGAAGCGCCGAGGTTCTGACTCAAAACCGTGAGCTGATCGCCAAGCATTGCGGCGAGGAGGTCAATATTAAGTATATTCTGGATCTGCGCGAGTTTCCCGATCATCCCTTGGGAGAGCGTGTGGTACACGATATTCGCGTGATTCTGGACGACCCCGAGGTCGCTTTGGTTGCCGAGATGATGGGGGGTGCTCACCCTGCCTACGATTTTACCCGCGCGGCGATCGAGGCGGGCAAGCACGTGGTCACCTCCAACAAGGAGGTCGTTGCGACCTTTGGCGTAGAGCTTTTGAAGCTTGCGCGCAAGCATCACGTCAGCTATCTGTTCGAGGCGAGCGTGGGTGGCGGAATTCCGATCATCCGTCCCTTGCAGACCGACCTTGCGTCCAATCAGATCCTGTCGGTCAGCGGCATTCTCAACGGCACGACCAACTTTATTCTGACCAAGATGGAGCGCGAGGGCGCGGATTTTGCGTCGGCTCTCAAGGAAGCGCAGGCAAACGGATATGCTGAGGCAAATCCCGCCGCTGACGTCGAGGGCTTGGACGCGGCGCGTAAGATCGTCATTCTGGCGGCGCTTGCGTTCGGCGTGCTTCTTGATCCCAATAAAATTTCCACCACCGGTATTACGGGTATTACCAAGGATCACACCGCGGCGGCACGCGCTCTTGGCGGTGCGGTCAAGCTGATCGGACACACCCGTACGGTCGACGGCAAGGTTCTTGCCATGGTTTCTCCCTTCTTCGTTCCCTCGCAGAACCCCGTCAGCCACGTCGACGGCGTTTTCAACGGAATCTTAGTAGACGCGAATATGCTCGGGCGCGCACTGTTCTACGGTGCGGGCGCGGGCAAGCTTCCCACCGCGAGCGCAGTGGTTGCGGATATCATTGATATCCTCTCTCACCGTGCCGAGGAGAGAAGCCTTCCGCAGTGGAGAACGGCAACCGCAGAGGAGCAGACCGATGCGTCGGTACTCGTTTGCCGCCATCTGTTCCTGATCGAGGGATGCGCAAAGTGTGCGGACAAGGCAACGAAGGCGCTGCGTGCCGAGGCTTGCGTTGGCGTCGAGGGCGGAAGATACGCATTGATCAGTGCGCCCATGACCGCAAAGGAAGCAAGGGATGCGCTTTCCGAGCTGACCGTGGTGCTGACGGTTCCCGTTCTGGATTGATAGGATCATATTTGAGGGCACTCCATGCGGGGTGCCCCTTTTTTTGCGCGCGTATTCGGGATTCAGTACAGATAGGTGCAGGGAATGTCCTTTAGCAGAGCCCTGCGCAGGTGGAACAGATAGTATTTTCGCACGAGGAACACGGAGTGCGCCTCTTTTCGTGCCGTGAGGTAAAAGCGGCGTGAGGCTCCTTTTTTTGCCGAAAGAAAGAACGGGGAGATCAAGAGCACGGCGGCGGACTCATCCTGTACGAGCATCCTTGCGGTTTCCCGACAAAAGGCGTCGTCACCGTTTGGAAGAAAGAGGATATAGACGTGCTTTTTTTGGAGCTCCCCTGAAAGAAGTCTGTCGGTACGGCGCGATTCGACCAAAGCGATGATGGGGAGAACGATCAGAAGCAGCAGCAGGACGGGGAGAAGGATCAGGATCAGCGCTACCCACAAAAGAACCAGCGTGCCCGTTTGCAGCAGTGCAAAGAGGACGGAAATGCCCTGCACAATCCATGCCAGCATGCGGAAGCGGCGCAGATAGGAAAGAAAGGTGCGCCATCCGCGGTAAAGCTCGCCGCGTCGGAAAAGATCCCATTGGTATCCGAGAAAAAAACGGTGCTTTTGCATCCGGCGGTTCTCCAGGGCGCGCAGGATTTGCGATTCGGCGTTCTGCCGCAGCCGACGTTCTATGGCGATCCCTCCCATCCTTTTTGCGATTTTGCTGGTTTTTTCTGCTTTTCTGCCTTGATTATGGGCAGAAACTTTGGAAAAAATTCAAAAAGCTATTGTAAAATATCCCCATATTTGGTATAATAAAAGGAAAGTATGAGGGGAGGCGAGTGCGTGGCAACACCAAAAAGAAGAGTTCTTGCAGCGTTTGCGGACGCACGCAGCAAAGCAAAGGAGCTGCTGGTCAGCCGCGACCATCGCTTTCTTTTGATGCAGGCGTGGATGCTGGCGCTTCTGTTTCTTCCCATCTGCATCCTGATGCAAAACGCGTTCGGAGCACTTGGCGCGATGCTGGGGGCGACGTACGGACCGCTGTACGCCCTGGCGGCGGAGCTTGTCTGCGCCGTTCTCCTTGCGTTGCTTGTCATTTTTGCTCTGCTTCCGTATTTGCTTGGAATTTTGCATCTTGCATTGGGGATTGCGCAAGGAAAGGATCTGACGCTCTCGGACGTCTTTGCTCCCTTTGCCGACCGCCGCGCATACGGACGGGCGCTGCTGATGTCCGTAGACCTCCTTTGGCGACCGTGGCTGGTCTGGCTGATCGCCGACACCACGTGGTACGGGTTATCCTGGCTGCTGGGCGATATGCCGCTCGCGTTGCCGATCCGGCTCGCAGCCGTCGCGCTTGAGGTGCTCATAGGACTGGTCCTTTGCGTGTCTGCCTTTCCAAGGCTGTATCGGCAGCTGACGGGTGAAAAACGGGCGTCAGGGCTTGGATTTTTCTATTCGCTGCGCGCAGGACTTCTGTTCTGGATCGGTTACGTACCGCACGTAGCCCTTGGATTTTTGACGCTGGGGATCCTGCTGCTCAGTGACACCCTGCCGCGCATGTGCCTGTGTTATATTTGCTACTGTAACCGAATGACTGATGAATTGATATACTCGGAGGAACAAAAGCATGAATGAAAAATTTTACGTAACGACCGCCATCGCCTACGCATCTCGCAAGCCGCACTTCGGCAATACCTATGAGATCATCATGACCGATGCGGTTGCAAGATATCAGCGTGCCCGCGGAAAGGACGTTTTCTTCTGCACGGGCACGGATGAGCACGGTCAGAAGATCGAAACGCTCGCAGGTGAGCAGGGCGTGACGCCGCAGGCGTACGTGGATGGCGTTGCGGGGCAGATCCGCGATATCTGGGGAACGCTTTCCTCCAGCCACGACTATTTTATCCGCACGACCGACGATTATCACGTCGCCGCCGTGCAAAAGATCTTCAAGCGCTTCTACGAGCAGGGAGATATCTATAAGGGACAGTACGAGGGCTGGTATTGCACGCCCTGTGAGTCCTTCTTTACCGCAACGCAGGCGGTCGAGGGCAAGTGCCCCGACTGCGGCCGTCCTCTGTCGCAGGCACAGGAGGAGGCATACTTCTTTAAGATGAGCAAGTATGCGGATCGCCTGATGAAGCACATCGAGGAGCATCCCGAATTTATCCAGCCCGAGCTCCGCAAAAAGGAGATGGTCAACAACTTCCTCAAGGCAGGCCTTCAGGATCTGTGCGTTTCCCGCACCTCCTTCTCCTGGGGAATTCCCGTGGATTTCGACTCCCGTCACGTCGTTTACGTCTGGCTGGACGCGCTGACCAACTATATTACGGCGCTCGGATACGATCCCGATAAGACCTACGAGGAGCAAAGCGAGCATTTCCGCAAGTACTGGCCTGCGGACGTGCATATCATCGGCAAGGATATTCTGCGCTTCCACACCATCTATTGGCCCATCTTCCTGATGGCTTTGGATATGCCGCTCCCCAAGAGCGTGTTCGCGCATCCTTGGTTCAACTTCGGCATGGATAAGATGTCCAAATCCAAGGGCAACGTCATTTATGCCGATAAGCTTGCCGAGCACTTTTCCGTGGACGGCGTGCGTTATTACGCGCTCTCCGAGATGCCCTATACCAACGATGGCTCCATTACCTACGAATCGGTTATCAAGAGATACAATACCGATCTTGTCAACAACCTCGGAAACCTGTTCAAGCGCACCTTGGATATGGAGAAGAAGTATTTCGATAAGATCATTCCCGCACCCGCAGGCGAGGAGGGAACCGATGCCGAATTGAAGGCGGCGTGTGCTACGGCGTATGCGACGCTTTGCGACGCGATGGAGGAATACCGCATCGCGGACGCCCTGGAGGCAGTCTTTGAGATGCTCAGCCGCGCCAACAAGTATATTGACGAAACCACGCCCTGGACGCTGGCAAAGGACGAGGCGAACCGCGCCCGTCTTGGCACCGTGCTCTACAATCTGATGGAGGCGATCCGTCAAGGTGCTGTGATGCTCTCTCCCTTTATTCCCACCACCTCCGAGGAGATCCTGAACCGCCTTGGAACCGATAAGCGCGATTTTGCAAGCCTTGCGTCCTTTGACGGTATGATCCCCGGTAACGCAGTGGAGGATTCGGTTGTTCTGTTCGCCCGTGTGGACGAGGAGAAGAAGCTCGCGGAGCTGGAGGCGGAGCGTCTTGCGTCGATGCCCGCGGCAAAAGAGGAGCCCGCGGTGGAGAAGCCCGAGCCGATGGCACAGATCGGCATCGAGGATTTTATGAACGTTGAGCTGCGCTGTGCCAAGGTGCTTGCTTGCGAGCGTCTGCCCAAGGCAAAGAAGCTGCTAAGGCTCCAGATCGACCTGGGCTACGAGCAGCGTCAGGTCGTTTCGGGCATCGCGAAATGGTACGCGCCCGAGGAGCTGGTCGGCAAAAAGGTCGTCGTTGTCTGCAACCTGCGTCCCGCAACGCTTTGTGGCGTGGAATCCAACGGCATGATACTCGCCGGCGGTGAGGACACCGTGCGCGTGGTCTTCTTACCCGACGAGATGCCGCTTGGCGAGCGCATTCGCTGATCGAAAAGCTCGGAACGAAGCGGGATATGCTCCTGCTTCGTTCCCATACATACAGAAAAAAGGAGAATCTGCATGAAGATTACGGTTATTGGATGTGGACGTTGGGGCACGCTGATTACGTGGTATCTTGACCGCATGGGACATTCGGTCAAGGTGTACGGCCCTGCGGACACCCCTCATATGAAGGCACTTCTGGCAACCAGAAGCAACGATCTGCTCACGCTCCCCGAGAGCGTCGGGCTTTGCACGGATCTTGGCGAGGCGGTCGAGGCTGAAACCATCATTATTTCCATCAACTCTCAGGGCTTGCGCGCGCTGCTGCGCGACGAGCTCGCTCCCTTACATCTGAAGGATAAGACCTTTGTGCTTTGCATGAAGGGGCTTGAGAATACCACGGGAAAACGCCTGTCGCAGGTCGCGCGTGAGGAGCTGGATCCCTCTTGCTCGGTCGCGGTCTGGATCGGACCCGGTCACGTGCAGGAATTCTATCGCGGCGTTCCCAACTGCATGGTCATTGACAGTGAGGACGAGGCGGTCAAGAGAAGATTGGTAGATGCCTTCGCATCGGATCTGATCCGCTTCTATTACGGTCAGGATCTGCTTGGAAACGAGGTTGGCGCCGCGTCCAAGAACGTCATCGGTATTGCCGCGGGAATTCTGGACGGACTGGGGCTCTCCACCCTGAAAGGGGCTTTGATGAGCCGCGGTACGCGCGAGATCTCGCGTCTGATCGGCGCGATGGGAGGAAACCCTCTTTCCGCATACGGACTTTGCCATCTGGGTGACTATGAGGCAACCGTGTTCTCGCATCATTCCCACAACCGCGCCTTTGGTGAGAACCTCATTCTCGGAAAGCCCAATCAGGGACTTGCGGAGGGGTATGAAACCGCCGTTGCCATGATGCTTCTGGCGGAGCAGTATCACGTGGAGCTTCCCATCTGCGAGGCGGTCTATAAGATCCTGTATCAGCAAGCAGAGCCCAAGCAGGTGATTGGTGAGCTGTTTGAAAGAAGCCTGAAACAAGAACTGAACTGAGAGTAAAGCTTCCAATGAAACAAATTTTTGATACACACGCGCATTATTTTGATAAGCGCTTTGAAAATGAAACGGAGGGCGGCGCGGATGCCGTCCTCCGTGTGTTGTTTGAGGGAGAGATCGCGGGCATCATCAACGTTGCTACCAACCCGCAAAACGCGATCGCCTGCATCGGGCAGGCAAAGAGATACCCTCTGATGTTCTCCGCCGTTGGCATCCATCCCGAGGACTGTCACGTGATCGCGGATGCGGACGGGGCACTTGCCTCGATTGAAAGCCTCTTGGATACCCCTGAAAAGAGAAGGGAACACAAGATCGTCGCGCTTGGTGAGATCGGCTTGGACTATCACTATGAAAACTACGGGGAGATCCCCATGGACAAAGCGCGCGAGGCGTACTTTTTTGATCGGCAGATGGAGCTGGCGGAAAAATACGGGCTTCCCGTCATCATTCACGACCGCGAGGCGCACGGGGATTGCTTTGATACGGTATTGCGTTATCCGAACGTAAGAGGCGTTTTTCACAGCTACAGCGGCAGTCCCGAGATGGCGGGCGAGCTCTCTCGCAGAGGGTGGTATCTCTCCTTTTCGGGTACGCTGACCTTCCGCAATGCCGAGCGTGTCAGACGCGCGGCTCTTTCGGTGCCCCGTGAGCAGCTCCTGATCGAAACCGACGCCCCGTATCTTGCTCCTCACCCACACAGAGGAAAGCTGAACCACTCGGGTTATCTTTCCTACACGCTGGAGGTGCTGGGCTCTCTGTGGGATTGCACTCCCGAGGCTGCGGCAGAGCAAACTCTGCGCAACGCAAAGCGTCTGTTTTTGAGAGAGAATTTGTAAATAATAGACAAAAAGAAATCTTAAATTTCTACATTTCATCGTCGAAAAGATTGAAAAAATGCTTGAAAAATAAAGCCTTCTATTGTATAATAAAGGAAAGCCCGCGTAAAAGCTCTTGATGCGGGACTCACAAACGAAAGGTAGAAAAAGGTTAATTATCATGGCTAAGATTGAAACCAAGAACATCAGAAACATCGCATTGCTCGGTCACGGCGGATCGGGAAAGACATCCTTGGCAGAGGCAATGCTTTACATTACCGGCGAAACGGACCGTCTGGGTAGCGTAACTGCGGGCAACACCGTATGCGACTATGATGCAGAGGAGATCGCAAGAAAGTTCTCTATTAACGCAACGGTAGCTCCTATGATGTGGAAGGATATCAAGATCAACGTCATTGATACGCCCGGTTACCTGGATTTCAACGGCGAGGTCGTGCAGGCATTGCGCGTTGCCGACAGTGCCATCATCCTTGTGGACGGTAAGGCAGGTATCGAGGTCGGTACCGAGCTTGCATGGGACGCCGCAGAGGCTGCAAAGCTTCCTCGCGCATTCTTCATCAATAAATTCGACGACAACGAGGCAAGATTTGCCCGCGTTCTGGATGCGCTGCATACCACGTTCGGTAAGCACGTATGCCCTCTGACCATTCCGATGGTCAAGGACGGCACGGTCGTGGGTGCCATTGACCTTGTTGATCGCACCGCACACGTATTTGACAACAACGGACGTCACAGCGTCGAGCTGATTCCCGAGGAATCTCAGGAGGCTGTGGATAAGTATTACGAAATGCTCATGGAGGCTGTTGCCAGCACCAACGAGGATCTGATGATGAAGTACTTCGAGGGTGAGGAGATCACTCCCATGGAGGCTCTCAACGCCATCCACGACGGTATCATCCACGGCGACATCGTTCCCGTATTCTGCGGTGCCGCAACCAAGCTCTGGGGCGTTTGGACCATGCTGGATAAGATCGCGACCTCCTTCCCGCGTCACACCGCAAAGAAGCAGGAGCATCTGATCGGTGGCGAGATCATGGAGATCCAGCCTGACGGTGAGCCCGCGATCTTCGTCTTTAAGACCGTTGCGGACCCGTTCGTCGGAAAGATGTCCTTCTTCAAGGTCATGAACGGTACCGTCAAGCGCGATATGCTGCTTCGCAACAACACCACGGGAGATAGCGAAAAGCTCGCTCATATCTACGTGGTCAAGGGCAAGAAGCAGACCGAGGTCGAGGAGCTCTCCTGCGGTGACATCGGTATGGTCGCAAAGCTGAGCAACACCAACACCAATGATACCCTGACCTGGGATAAGGCGTTCGGATACGCAGGCATTGCATACCCCGTTCCGTACCTGACCAAGGCAATGATCCCCGTTTCCAAGGGCGACGAGGGTAAGATCTCTCAGAGTATTGCAAGAATGATCGAGGAGGACTACACCCTCCGCTTTGAAAACGACGCAGAGACCAAGGAGCTTCTGATCTACGGCCTTGGCGAGATGCATCTGTCGGTTCTGGCTGCAAAGCTCAAGGGACGCTTCGGTCTGAACGTTCGCTTCGAGGTTCCCAAGATCGCGTATCGCGAGAAGATCACCAAGTCTGTGGACGTCGAAGGCAAGCACAAGAAGCAGAACGGCGGCTCCGGTCAGTACGGACACGTCAAGATGCGCTTCGCACCCGGTGAGGGCGAGGGCTTGACCTTTACCGTATCGGTCGTCGGCGGTACCGTTCCGAAGAACTTCAACCCCGCAGTAGAGAAGGGAATTCAGGATTCCATGGCAAAGGGTGCTTACGGCTATCCCATGATCTGCCTGGCAGCAGACCTGTACGACGGCTCTTACCACGCAGTTGACTCGGATGAGCTTTCCTTTAAGACTGCGGCATCCTTGGCATACAAGAAGGCACTGGAGCTCGCGGCTCCCGTACTGCTCGAGCCTGTGGGCGATATGAGCATTACCGTTCCCGAAGGACTTGTCGGTGACGTTATGGGCGATCTGAATAAGCGTCGCGGAAGCGTGATGGGCATGGAGCCCTCCGAGAAGAAGGGCTACACCGTGGTGCAAGCGATCGCTCCCAAGGCAGAGCTGATGGATTATCCCATCGTTCTGCGCGCAATGACGCAGGGACGCGGCTCGTTCAGCTTCTCTGTCACGGGATACGACACCGTTCCCGCGAACATTACCGCAAAGGTAGTTGCTGAGGCACAGAATAACTAAAAAATCTTAAAAAGGGAGCACGCCAGGCGTGCTCCCTTTTTGTTGCGAACGGTTCGTTACAGAAACTTCCGAATGTCCGTTGCGAGCGTTTCCTCCATATGAATGAGCTTTTTTGCGCAATCCTTGGATACCTCGTCCGCAGCCTCGTACTGATTGAGATAACGGTTGAGGGATTTGACACCCATGTTGCAGCCGTCGGTCATCAGGTCGGCGATGGTCGCGTCGGAGGTGTCCATTGCCAATTTGACCTCGGTTTTCATCCAGGACATTCCCTTTGCGATGGGGTTTGGATTTTTCCCTTCGTCGTGGTACTTGCCCAAAAGCTCCTGAAGCTCATCCTCAAGCGTCTGATGCTCCTCAAGGCAATCGTTGAGCTTTTCCTTCAGCTCGCTGGATCTGACGAATTTTAAGACGTCCTCAATGGATGCGACGCCCATTTTGACGCCTGCGTCACATTCTCTGAGCAGCTTTACGGTATCTTGTTCGACCATAGTTTTCTCCTTTTTGTATGATGGATAATCAAAGTATTCCCAATTGCTTTGGGAGTATACACGAAAAAGGAAAAATGATGTAATTCTTGCTTGACACATGGCAAATTTTAGGATATAATATAAGGGAATAAGAGGGTGTTTTTGAATCGATCGCCGCATAGGGCAGGGATGCTGCGGAGCGGTCAAATGATGCAGGACAAAACAAAAAGCAGGAAGAAAGAGGTACACATGGAATTACAAGAGTTCTTTTCAATGGCAATCTCCAATCCGCTGCTTGCCATGGCGATCTTGCTGACGCTGGGTGTCATCCTGGTCAACGGATGGACCGACGCGCCAAACGCCATCGCAACCTGTGTTTCCACACGCTGTATGTCGGAAAGAGCCGCAGTTCTGATGGCGGCGGTGTTCAATTTCCTGGGCGTGTTCGTGATGACAAAGGTCAATGCTACGGTTGCGGAAACCATCACCAAGATGGTGGATTTCGGTGAGAACAAGGAAGAAGCGATCATCGCTTTGAGTGCTGCGATGTTTGCCATCGTGCTTTGGGCAACGCTTGCCTGGTGGTTCGGAATTCCCACGAGCGAAAGCCACGCACTGATCGCGGGCCTTACGGGTAGTGCCATTGCATTGCACGGAAACCTGAACGGTGTCAATGGCGGCGAGTGGATGAAGGTCATCTACGGTATTGGCGTTTCCATCTTCTTCGGCTTTGTATTCGGTTGGCTGATCTGCAAGCTGGTGACGCTGATCTGCCAGAACATGGAGCGCAGAAAAACGCAAGGATTCTTCCGCGGTGCGCAAATTACGGGTGCGGCGTCCATGGCGTTCATGCACGGCGCGCAGGACGGACAGAAGTTTATGGGTGTTATCCTGCTTTGCACGTTCCTGTCCCAAGGACAGACGCCCGAGGCAGTCGTTCCTCCCGATTGGCTGATGCTCCTGGTTTCCCTGATCATGGGACTTGGAACCGCGATTGGCGGTAAGAAGATCATCAAGTCGGTCGGTATGGATATGGTAAAGCTGGAAAAATATCAGGGCTTTTCCGCGGATATCGCGGCGGCGGCATCACTTCTGATCTGCTCGATCTTCTCGCTCCCCGTATCCACCACGCATGTCAAGACCACCTCCATTATGGGTGTCGGCGCCGTCAAGCGTCTCTCTGCCATCAACCTCGGCGTCGTCAAGGATATGGCGCTGACGTGGGTATTGACCTTCCCGGGCTGCGGTCTGATCGGATTCCTCATGACCAAGCTCTTTATGTGGATTTTCTAAGCAGTTCTGTCGAATTACATTCTTGAATACAGAAGGAGATCACTGTTATGTCTAAAAAATCGGATGCTTTTTATTTTGAAAATTTCCAGGCGGTTGCAAAGATTTGCGTGAATGCCGCAAATTATCTTGTGGAGTGCATGACAAACTACGATCCCGACGCGATCGAATCCAGACTGAAGGTCATGCATGAGTTTGAGCATTCCGCCGATATCAAGAAGCATGAAATGAATGCGACTCTTTCCAAGGCGTTCATTACCCCTCTGGAAAGAGAGGATCTTGCAGAGCTGAGCCAGAATCTGGACGAGGTTGCGGACGATATCGAGGAGGTTCTGCAGCGCTTCTACATGGATAGCCCCAAGCAGGTTACGCCCGAGAGTATCCTGATGGCGCAAAAGGTTTCTACCTGCTGCCAAAGACTTTCTGCGATGCTGGAGGAGCTTCCCAACTTCAAGAAGCCCGATAATCTGATGCAGACCATTATTCAGATCAGCGACGCCGAGGAGGATTGCGACCGCATTTATCTGGAGGCTTATCGCAATGTCACGCAGCACACGACCGATCCCTTGGAGGTCATCGCACAGAGAAAGGTCTACGAGTATCTGGAGCGATGCGCGGATGCCTGCGAGCACGTCGCGGACGTCGTGGAATTGATCGTGATGAAGAACTCCTGATCGGAGCCATCGTAATAAAAAGAGAACGGTACGCAATGCGTGCCGTTCTCTTTTCTTAAAAATACATCCCCATAGCAGGTATCAACACAACGATGTAGAGTATAATGTACAGCACGGTAAATGCGATGTTGGTAACGAACCCAATCAAAGCACCCTTTCCGCAGCTCTTTGCCTTCAAGGGATAATCGTTGCGCCACATCAGCCACAGGATCAATCCTACAATCGGGATAAAAAATCCCAAAATGACAAATCCCATGTTCGGTGCATCCTCGCCGCTTCGTCTTTGTGCTGCGCTTCCGCTGAGAGCATGACCGCAGCTGACGCAGACGACTGCATTTTCATCTACTTGCTTTCCGCAGTTCGAACAAAATTTCATAGCATCCTCCTTAGAATGTCTTTTTGAATGTAACAAATTGTTACATAAAGCATTGTAACATAATGTTACAATAATGTCAAGAGGAAAATTCAAAAAAACGGAGAATTTTGATGAAGCTCGTCGGATTGGTTCAAATCAGGAAGAAAAAGGGGTACAGCCAGCTGAAGGTTGCCATGGATCTTTCCATCAGCCGTGAGGCGCTTTCTTATTATGAGAACGGAAAGAGAAGTCCCGACGTGGAAATGCTTTGTAAGCTGTCACAGTATTTTAACGTTTCCATCGACTATTTGATTACAGGCAAGGAATTTGAGGAGCAATAAAGTAAAAAAACGGGAAAGCCGATCGGCTTTCCCGTTTTTTGATCGATATTATTCCTGCTTGTTTTCATCCAGGAAGCCTTTCAAGTCTGAGCCTTCCTTGATGTAATACGTCGTATAGCCTCCGTATTGGTTATCCGTATAATAGGAGAAGAACTCCTCGGAAAAAGAGATCGGCGTGGGAGTCAGTTTGATCGTTTCTCCCTCCGTATGATCCTCGCGATACTCCGCCTTGCCGGCAAAGAGATGGACGGCGCCGTTGGAATCCTCTCTCCACTCAAATTCCACGCGTCCCGATAGCGTATAGTCGTACTTCGTGTCAATGCCGTTTACGTATTGATGATAGCACTCAAAATATCCTGTGTGATCCTCATTGAATACGTAATATTTCTTTTCGTCACCCTTGAGGTAATACTTTTTACCAAAATCAATGGGATTGACGAGCTCCTCCGCCGTCGTGCAGGACACAAGGGAAAGGCAGGGAAGGAGCAGCAGAATGCAGGCCAGCGTTGCGCTGAGTATTCTTTTCATAAGGTGTTCCTCCAATCAAATTGAATTTTGATACCTTTATTTTATCACACGCGAGAATAGGTTGTCAAGAGTCGCCTTTTATTTTTTACAAAAAATAACAGAGATGAAAACGCACCCCCACATGGGGGTGCGCTCTGCAAAACGTGGATGGAATTATGCCTTCTTGCGCTTCTTTTTGATCAGGAGCACGATCAGAATCGGCACAAGGATGACGATAGCAAGAACCACTACGATCACGGTCAGAACGAGATAGGTATACAGATTTGCGTTACGCAAGAGCTTGATAGGATTCAAGCTGGCATAGACCGTTTTGCGTCCGTCGGTGGAGGCGTATTTTGCATCCATCTCGCCGCCCATTTGGTTGAGATAATCCGCAATCGCGTACCATTCCTTTAAGGGATTGCCGCTTTCGTCCCTGATGACGTAGTTGACCAGCTGATCCGAGGAGATGGGATTGCCCTTTTCATCGCGCGGAGTGATGCTCAGAAGTCCCATGGAGGTTTCCTCCACCGAGCCGAGCATTTGTCCCATATACATTCCCGCTACTACGAAATAGAGCTTGTCCGCTTCGATCTCGCTCAGCGTTCCGTCGTCGTTTCGGAGCATTGCATAATCGACCTTGTTAAAGATCATGCGGTATTGGTTGAAGGAATACTCCACGTCCGACATAAAGAGCTGTGCCGTGGGCATCAGAGGCTGGATCGATGCGTCGAGCTCGATCGCGTTCATCAGATCCTTACCCGTCAGATAGATGCCGACAAGCTCTCCCTCGGTTCCAACGCCTAACGAAGCCGCGTTGAAGGTATCCGACACGGTTACGTTCCCTATGGGGAGGCTGCCGCGGATGACGCCTGCGGCTGTAATCGCAACGTCGACCTTCTTTCCGAGTGCCTTTTCGACCGCCCATTTATAGGAGTCGGAATAGACGTTGCACAGAGGAGATTCGTGCTGATGGGAGGACACCTCGTCGTCGGTTTCAAACTTGTAGGGATTCTGCAGAAGCACCTGATCGAAGGTAAAGCCGTATTTGGAGAGGTAATCCTCCTCCACGGTCTTCTTGTATTGCTCGGTCAGGGCTGCGATCTCGGGATCGTCCTCGACCGTTTGATCGATGGGAATGAGCTCGTAGCTGACAACGCTCGTTCCGTTTCCTTCACGGCGCAGCTTGAGCACACCGAGATTCTTGCCGTATTCGTCGGCAGATACGATCGCCGTGCCGTTGACCGTAATGGGGGCATCCAGCTTTGTGTGCGTGTGTCCCGAAATGATGACGTCAATGCCGCTGACCGCCTTGGCAAGCTCGTAGTCCTCGCCCTTGCCCTCGCTGGTTCCGCTGTGGGAGAGGCAGATGACCACGGGATGCTGTCCGTAAAGGCTTTCGCATTCGTTGACAGCGGCATTGACCGTTTCGGCGGCAACTGTGATGGGATCCTCCAGGATCATGCCCGAATTGGGCGCGCAGTCGTCGGCGTCAAAGCCGAAGATGCCGAAGATCGCGTAATACACGCCGCCGCGCTCAAGGAGCACGTAATCCTTGACACCGTAATCGCGATAGACCTCCCAAAGCTCGGGATCGTAGCCGTCCTGTCCCTCTGCGGGAGGCAGATAGTTCGCGCAGACGAGGGAGGGCAGGGGATCGCCGCTCTCAATTGCCGCGCGCATCATGGATTTGAGTCCCGATTGCAGGTAATCGAACTCGTGGTTTCCGAAGGTGGTGACGTCAAAGCCCATCGCTCCCATCATGCGAAGCTCGATCGCGGAGGTGGGGTATGCAGTCTGGAAAAGAGAGCCCATTGAGAAATCTCCGCCGTCGACCAAGATCGCGTCGGGATCTTTTTCCTTTTGCGCCTTGATCGCGGTCGCAAGACGCGCGTATCCTCCGTATTCACCGTCGCCCGATTCGTTGGCGGCGGGAAGCAGATGGGAGTGGAGGTCGTGGGTAAAGAGAACCGTGATCTCCTCACCGCTCTCGGGGGCTTGTGCATATGCGCCGATGCAGGGCATGACGCAAAGGATCAGTACGAGGATAAGGGCAACGGTGCGTTTCAGTTTCATAAGAACGTTTCCTTTCTACGTAAGTTAAAGTACGATTTTGGCAAGTCCTCCCTCGGAGGTTTCGCGGTAAGATACGGAAAGATCCTTTCCCGTTTCCTTCATGGTATGAACGACCTTGTCAAAGGAGATCTTGCGGGAGTCCCACAAAAAGCTTGCCAAGCTGATGGCGTTGATCGCGCGCATGGCAGCTACGGCGTTTCGCTCGATACAGGGGATCTGTACAAGGCCGCAGATGGGATCGCAGGTAAGACCTAAGTGATGCTCAATGGCAATCTCGGCGGCGTATTCGATCTTGTCGATATCGAGCGAAAAAAGCTCGCCCAGTGCCGCTGCCGCCATGGCGCACGCGCTGCCGATCTCTGCCTGGCATCCGCACTCCGCGCCCGAGATGGACGCGTTGGTCTTGATGAGGTTGCCGACGATTCCCGCGGTGATCAGTGCTTGCACGATCTGCTCGTCGCTGTATCGGTTCTTTTGCTGCTGATAGTAAAGGACTGCGGGAAGGACGCCCGCCGCGCCACAGGTGGGGGCGGTGACGATCTGCTCACCCGATGCATTCTGCTCGCTCACCGCGAAGGCGTAGGCACAGACCATGCGGTTTTCCCGCGTTTCGGGGCTTTCGTCAATGTGCTGATTGCGGAACAGGGATTTTGCCTTCTTGCGGACGTCAAGACCGCCGGGTAAGATCCCCTCGTCGCGAAGTCCTCTCTGAATGGATTGCTTCATGGTATCCCAGATGTGATTCATATAGGGGAGAAAGTCTGCGTCCTCGTTTTCGATCGCGTATTCCCAGATGCGGATCGAGCGATCGCGACAGATTTGCGCAATATCGGTAAAGGTATGCTCGGAATAGATATTCGGGATCTGCGCAACTGCCTCGTCCCCAAAGGCGATCGTTCCGCCGCCAACGCTCAGGATGCGGATTTTCGCGATCTCGACGCCACCGTGGAAGCCGATCATGTCCATCGTGTTGGGGTGGGGGAGATCGGTCTGCTCACAGTCAAAGAGCACCTCGCAGGGGATCGGCGCGACGGTTTTTTCAATGACGCGATCGGTTCCGTGTCCCTTTCCCGTCTTGGCAAGCGAGCCGTAAAGGGTGACGCGGAGGGCGTCGGTATCGGGATAGCGCGCAAGAAAAGCCTTACACGCGCGCTCGGGACCGATCGTGTGCGAGCTGGAGGGACCTCTGCCGATCTTGAACAGCTCGGTCAGCGATTGCATGCCGCACGCCTTGGACGAAGCGCCGTTATTGTTTTCGATATGCATAAAAACACCACACATTCATAGATTTGGTTCCCAACTTCTATTGTACCATATCTGCGACGGACAGTCAAGGGTTTTGTGCGAGGGAACAAAAGTCCTTTGAAGGTTGAGCACAGGAGTGCTAAGTGCTGTAGACAGGAAAAAGAGGAACGGCGAGCCGTTCCTCTTTTGCGTGATTATTTTTTCTTTTTCCACAAAACGCAGGCGGCAGGCAGGAGCAGAACGAGCACGCTCAAACTGCCTAAGGCAGTGCCGGAGCAGCCGTTGGCTTTGGAAGTTTTATTGGTTGATGCTGTGGTTTTGGCTGCAGTCGTTTGAGTGATTTCATTTCCCGTTGTATCGGCAGGGGCTTCGGTTTGATTGGGAGTACCTTCTGTTGTGTCGGCGGGGGCGGTGGTCTGTGCGGGAGGAGTCAGCTTTGCAATGCTTTCCGTGATCTTATCACCGCAGATGCAAGCTTTCTCACGCAGACCCTCCTCGTCTACCGTGGGGGATTTTACAATCACCCAGTCACCGTATGTGTGCTCTGCCAGCTTTGCGATCTCCTCGGTTTTGCTCTCACCGCATTCGGTGCAGGTATAGGTCTTGACACCTGCCTCAAGGTGAGTGGGATCCGTGGTGATGACGCCCGTATTCCATGCGTGACCGTGGTATTCCATATCCCCGCACTCGCAGGTTCTCTTATGCTGCGTTTCGTTGTGCTTGGTCCATTCGCCGTAGGTGTGTCCTGCAAGCCTTGCGATCTCCTCGGTTGCGGTCGCGCCGCAGTCGTAGCAGGTATAGGTCTTAACACCTGCCTCAAGGTGGGTGGGCTTTTTGGTGACAACGCCGATGTCCCAGGAATGAAAATCGTAAATGGCATCGCCGCATTCACAGGGCTTTTTATGTTGTGAATCATTGTGGGGAACCCACTTATCTGCATACGTGTGCCCCGGGAGCTTAGCGATCTCCTCCGTCTTGTTGCCGTTGCAACCGGGGCAGGTGTAGAGCCTGATACCGACTGCAAGGTGCGTGGGCTGTGCGATTATTTCACCGCTACTCCAGGTATGTGGAGATGCCTCCGTGACGCTTTCGCAGAAGATGCAAACGTTTCCGTGTGCTTCCGCATCAATGGATCGCCATTGATATTGATGGAAAGACACGATGCTCGTATCGATCCCTGCGGATTGATTCAGGGCTTCCCATTTTTCTGCGGTGCCACAGTAGATCACGCTTTGAAGACTCGCGCATGTGTTAAATACGTTGCCTCCAATGGTTGTGACACTACCGGGAATGACGACGCTTGTAAGCTTGGGGCAATTAAAGAACACGTAGCTTGCGATGTGTACGACACCGTTTGGAATGGTGATCTCGGTCAGTGCCTTGCAACCGCCGAACGCATATTCACCGATGATTGTCACGCTATTGGGGATGGTGATGCTCTCAAGAGTTCTACATTCGTAGAATGCCGAATTGCCGATGCTTGCCAGATTCTCGGGAAGAGTAACGCTTGTGAGGCTTCCGCAATTGAAGAATGCGGATGCTCCGATGCTGATAACATCGCTTGGGATGACGATGCTTGTAAGGTCCTTGCAATTCGCAAACGCGGATTTTCCGATGCTTGTAACACTTCCGTCGCTTGGAATCACGCTGTTTTTGCAACCGAGAAGCAATGTTTTTGTTTTGGTTTCAATCAGGCAATGTTCAGAAGCGTGATAAAAAGCGTTATTGGCATCAACGGAGATGGAAGTCAGCTCAGGGCAACTCGCAAATGCTTCCTCTCCGATGCTCTCAACGTTCATTGGAATCGCAATTTCGGTCAGAGATTTGCACCCGGAGAACGCCTTTTTTCCAATGCTTGTAACGTTTTTGGGGATCGTAATGCGATCCAAGCCCGTGCAGGACTCGAACGCTGAATTGCCGATGCTTGTGACACTCTCGGGAATCGTAATGTCGGTGAGAGCGGAGCATTGATGGAATACGTAAGCATTGATTGCTGTGAGGGTGTTGGGAAGCGTGACGCTTGTAAGGCTTGTGCAATTGAAGAACGCAGATGCCCCGATGCTTACGACACTGTTTGGAATGGCAATAGAGGTAAGGCTTGAGCAGAGGTTAAAGGCGGAAGTGCCGATGCCGGTGACACTGTTGGGGAGAGTAACGCTCGTAAGATTTTTGCAATCGTAGAATGCAAAATCTCCGATTTTGGTGACGCCCTCCATGACCGTGATGGATTTGATGGATGTTTTATAGGGATGCCATGCAGTTTTATTATAGCCGCTAAAGTTGAAGGTATTCATGGTACCATTACCCGATACGGTCAGGTGTCCCGTGGTCTGGTTCAGCTCCCACGAAAGGGAACCCCAAGTGCCGCTGACGACCGTATCATCTGCTGATACTGCCGGCGTAAGACCAATAGCCAGCACTGCGAGAATGACGATGACGGATAAGTATAAAACTGTTTTTTTCATTTTCTTTTCCTCTCAAGATAAGAATACTTGATTCCATTATATCACAAAAAAATATGCTTGTAAATATTGCATGGGATTTTCTTCTATTCTAAAAGATCCCCGCGCTTTTGAGGACGAAGGAGAACAGAAAGATCGTAAAGGCGGACGCCACTGTGGTCCAGACCACGAGCTGTCCCGCGAGCTCGGAGTCCGAGCCCATCTCCTGCGCCATCGGAACGCTGGATACGGCGACGGGGGATGCGAACAGTGCGACAAAGGAGGCAAAATGCGCACCGGTAAATCCGCCGACCAGATATGCGACGGTCAGCACCGCGGCGGGAACGGCAAGCACGCGCATCAAGGTTGCGAGGATGATCTGCTTTTTCAGCTTCGGGATGGCAGATAGCTCAAATTCCGCACCCAGCATCAAAAGAGCGATGGGTGTGGCGGCACGCGAGAGCTGCTCAAGAACGGAATATACGGGCTTGATATCGCTGAAACGGAACGCGATCCCGTGCTTTTCAAGGATCGCGCGTATGCCAAGGAACACGCCACCAAGCGCAATGCTCAGAATCAAGGGATTTTTCACGATCCCCAACAGGATCTTTTTGAGGTTGAATTTCTCTCCGTCCACAAAGATCGTCAGGCACGTGACTGCCAAAACGTTGAACAGCGGAATGGAAAATGCCGAAAGAAGCGTTGCGACGGCTCCGCCCTCCTCGCCAAACAAGGAGGTTGCGAGAGGGATCCCGATTAAAGAGAAGTTGGAGCGGAAGATCGCCTGCAATACCACGCCGCGCTGATCGTTCTGCTTGGTGATCAGCCGACAAAGAGGGATGCCCACGGCAAAGATCACAAGAATTGCCGCGGCGGAAAACCAGATATATCCGAAGCCGATGCTTGCGATCGAATCGATCTTATAGACGTTGAGGAAAAGCATGCAGGGAAGGAGCAGACGGAAGACGAGCTTATTGACTGCCTTGGCGACGTGGGTATTGAGGATCCCTGCGCGTCGCAGAGCATATCCGATCGCCACAAGCAGCACGATCGGCAGAACTGCATTGACCGCAAACAAAAACGAATTCATTGGATGTATGACACCTTTCTGTGCTCGGGCTGAAGGAATCCTTGCCCGACCAAACGATGATTGTCCCCATTGTAGCACAAAATTCCCTCATTGTCAACCGCCGGGAACAAAAGCAGCCGCACCCATATGGGTGCGGCTCTTTATGAAATGTGATTTCATTACAATTCGTATTTCAGAGATTTCAAGGCATCGGAAAGCACCTTTTCTATTTCAGGCAGTTTCTCGGAAAAAGAGTTATAGGAGCCTCCTGCATCCATTACAAAGGTGTAATAGTCATCGTAAGCGAGAAACACGTTCTTGATTTCTGCCTTCAATTTACCGTTTTTGATTTTGTAACACAGGCTTTGAATGATCTCGTGGTTTGCCTCAATGGCTTCTATGGTATCGGAATTCATCCTTTTCGCTGCCGATAGTGCAAGATTGATGGTTGCATATTTCTTATCGTGAACGTGATCGGACCAGCAGTCGAGAATGTCTGTAGCGTATTCCTCCAAAAGCTCTTGCGTTTCAACGACCAGATCGTAAAACTCGGTTTCTTTTTTGGTAGAGCTGCAGCCGGCAAGCGTAGTAACGACAAGAAATATCACCAAAATGGCAGAAAGAATCCTTTTCATATCAAAAGCCCTCCAAATGTAAAGTGTAAAAAGACAGGCATCAATCAAGGCTTGAAAGACCTGAAGCGAGTATCGTTTTTTATATTATAATCCATTTTAAGTTCCATGTCAATACTCTAAAACTGTCTGTAACGTAATAAATACATCTTTTCATGGGAAAACCGGATGACCCGAAACGGTATTAAAAGGGAAATGGGGATAAAAAACCGACCGCACCCATATGGGCGCGGTCGCTGTCTTTCAGGGGATGCCCGGATCGGCATCGGATATGATTTATCTTCCCTTGTCCGTCCTTTTGTGTCCTTCGATCAGGATAAACGGCAGGTGGAACAGCGTCAGCGCGGCGGCGCCGATTCCAAGAAGCGTCAGAAAATACACGTACCAGCCGTGGTCCAGATTCAGGATCGGCAGATTCTCCATCGGCGGGCGTACCAGGTACATAAAATTGGTTCCGTACGAGGAGAGCGCGCTGTTGACGTACAGCATCGCCACTGCCAATGACAACAGTACCAGCGTGTTCTGCCCGTAGGCCTTGATGCCGAGCCTTGCTCTGCCGGTGGCAATCAAATACACGGAGAACCACATCAGTCCCGCATGGTACACAAAGCATTGGTAAGCTCCCAGGGAGGCAAAATCCGTTCCGTTCGTGGGGATCAGGATGGCGCACAGGCTGCCGACCGTTCCGGCAAATGCCATGAAATTCATCAGTGCTTGCTTGAAGGCTCCGTCCTTGCCAAAGGTGATCAACAGAACCGCGAACAAAAGCAGGCTGCACAGATGAAAGGGAAGGGATTTCGGATTCAGGACCATTCCCTCGGTCACAGGGCTTGCCTCCATGTCGCTCATGATCTTGCTGACCTCACTGAACACGCAAATGGCAGTCATAACCAGTCCCGAGGCTTTGAGTGACCACCTTCCCTTGACGGCGGCAAGCGTCATACCGATCACGAAAAGCGCGCAAAGTCCCATCCAAATGAAATGCTGAGCGGAAAACATCCTAAAACCTCCTGTGAGCGACACAAGCGTCGAATTTCGTCGTCTGCGATACTTTCATTATATCGCAAAGCCGCAAAAGAGTCAAGCGCTGCGCAAGAAAAAGCCGTCGGAAAGGGGGGCGTTGACAAAAAAGATGCCGTTATTGATACTCATACATTTTGGCAGAATAAAATAATTTGATGTCTTTTTTATCTTTATAATGGACGATATAAAATGTATCTCCCACCGAAGCGAGCTGAAAGGTCGTGTGTCCGACAGAAATTTTATTGAACTCACAGAAGTGGAGATATTTCTCCAAGTGCCGATGAACTAATTCCTCACTCTTGTACGATACATCACGGGTAACAATATCAAAGTCACCGCGAGCAAGCATCTTTCTTTCACATAAAGCCTCTCGGGTTGATAAGAAAAAGAGCCATATCGGAGAACTTGTTATACCACCTATAAATATCGACAAAACAGTTTTCACTAATACACTATCAAATGACCCTGCGATCCCGTATATCAGGGCGATCGTTATCGGCAAGAAGATGACCGTAGATACACCGCATAAAACAAGCCCCGATTTAATATTAGCGGTATTGTAAAAGCGGAGCTCCTTTTCTATCCATTCTCGCGTGATTATATTCTTCGTTTGCTTTTCCGTAATCTCACCGCCTTTCTTGGGTTTAGTATAGCATAAAATCGATGGATTGTCAATCGTAGGACACCGTCTTGCTCCCGCCGTTTTGTAGGGACAGGCGTCCTCGACTGTCCGTTTTCCGGAATTTCGCGCGCTCGACCGCTTTGTAGATTCCGCTGCGGCTTTGCCTTGCGCTTTTTCGTCCGATTTCGGCGGAGCCGAAATATGTCATCCTGAGCGCAGCCGAAATCCGAGCAATGCGAGGATCAAACGGAGCAAGGCGACGTTTGGGATCCCGGACGAAAAAGTTCGACTCGCTTTGCTCGCTCAGAATGACACAAAGCCTGCTTCGGCGGGGGATTCGAACCGGATCCTGCTAGACCTGCGGCGCGCGGTGCGCGGGTGATGGAGGAGTGGTGAGAACAAAAAAGATGGGCACCCGTTTGGGTACCCACCCTTGTTGACACGTGTTAGCAGAAAAGATAAGTGTTAGCACGGTTCAAACAATATATTGCACTTACTTAAACATTGCTTCAATCTGCTCTACCGTGTATCCTCTCGGGATGGTTACAGTGATAAAGCACATAATATTGTCAACCTTTTTCAGATAATATACTTGCTTCATGGCGACACCCTGAACGGTGGCGGTACACTCAACCTTTGTAAACTCGGTTTTGCCAAGCTTTACAGTTTCAAAAGACTCGGGGAAAGTGACCGTCATGCCCGCCACACTTTCCATCTGGGTTTTCACTGCTTGAATGTACTGTTCCACAGTGATGTTGGAGGCAAATGTTTTGGAGAGATTTTCAAATCCTACGTTAATATTGCTTCTTGTAACAATGTCTACTACCATCATATCGTATATAGTTCCATTGTTTTCCAAGGCGTTTTTGAAGTTTTCTCCAAGAATCATATCCGCACCCAAGTTTAGTGCCGCCGCAATCTCTTCGTCGGTGGAATATACCCATTCCTCCGGTTTTGTAAACGAAAGACCTAGATATTCGGACGTGTAAACATCACCCTTAATAGTACCGCGGGAAATTTCGGACGGTTGTTTGCCATCATCGGATTGTGTGTTGAACAGAGGGAAATCGCAGGAAGCAAGCAACAGCATCGTTACGACTGCAAGGGCAAGAGCTAAAATTTTTTTCATTGTTAGATCCTTCTTTCTTGTAGTTTGGGTTTTACTGTCACATTTATTATACTCAATCTTCGCAAAATTGTCAATACCCCTTGAGGATATTGAGCTTGAACATTGTTCTTTCGCCTTTCGTGTTGTTGGTTTTAGTATAGCATAAAACCGTCGGGGCGTCAAGTAGGGGCGACCATTGGTCGTCCGCCATGCCTTGTGTTCTTGTGGGAACGGGCGTGCTTCGTTGTATCTCGGAATTTCGCGCGCTCGACCGCTTTGTAGATTCCGCTGCGGCTTTGCCTTGCGCTTTTTCGTCCGATTTCGGCGGAGCCGAAATATGTCATCCTGAGCGCAGTCGAAATCCGAGCGATGCGAGGATCAAACGGAGCAAGGCGACGTTTGGGATCCCGGACGAAAAAGTTCGACTCGCTTTGCTCGCTCAGAATGACACAAAGCCTGCTTCGGCGGGGGGATTCGAACCGGATTTTTTGCGCCACGGCGCAAAAAGCCCGATCCGATGAAGGGCAGCGCCTCCAACGAAAAAAGCAACCCTGTTGGGTTGCTTCGTTCGTTGGGATGTGTTGACAAAAAAGATGTCAACTATAAGCTCAAAATCCAAACAGATCTAGCCAAGAATAGTTATTATAAAGCGGATAAAAGCCTACTGCTCGGTACGGGTACAGCTCCTCTTGTCCCTCATAGCCGGGAAGATCATGTGCAATCAGCGTAAATGAGGATGTGTTCGTTATAATGATCGTGTCACATCCTGTGGTAGATTTGTCGTAAGGCGAGGGAGCTGTATCGCTACACGGCGTGTATTTAAGCTCAAGCCTGAAGTCAGAAGCGATAATGTTTTCTTCAAGATAATCCAAGGGCAACAGACCTTGTGTGTAAGTGCATTGAGAATGATAAACACAGTTGTTAAAGAAATTGATGAGCTTGATCAGTCTGGGATCATCTCTGTCCAATGATATTGCCTTCCCATCCTTATACAGTGTTGCAGATATCGGAATATTGTGCGTGTCGGGGTAAGATTCATATTTGTCGGATGGGATAGCAGAAATCACGGAGTGAAGCTCCTCGTTGGTCAGGTCATCGCCCTCTTTCACGTCAAAAAAGGTACCGGAAGTAAAGCTATCACTTACAGGTGCGGATTGTTCCTCCTCACTTAAATGATCAACGTCGGTATCATTGCATCCCACAAACATTGCCAATATGAACAGCGAAATGAAAAGTGTAAAAAATCTCTTGAACATATCTCCACCGCCTTTCTGAGTTTATTATAGCACACATTGTGGCTGAGTGCAATATAAAATGCTTTTCGACCCAGCGAAAAGCTACCTTACTTCTTCACTATTCACTATTACTTATTACTTTCAAAAAATTCCGTGCACGCGAAATTAGTGAAAAGTGAAGAGTGAAAAGTGAAGAGTGAAAAGTGAAAAAGTAAAAAATTCCGCACACTCGCGTGTACGGAATTTTTTGGAGGCGCCACCCGGAATCGGACCGGGGATGAAGGTTTTGCAGACCTCTGCCTTACCGCTTGGCTATGGCGCCGTATTCAGTTGGAAAACGGGGAGAGAGCTCCTCCTTTTCCATATTTCAAGCACGTAGGGTAGGGGAGTAGATCTCAAATGCCCTCTACATACTTGAAGAAAAATGGGCACGAAAGCTTCGTGCCCATGAATGGAGCGGATTACGGGGCTCGAACCCGCCACCTCCACCTTGGCAAGGTGGCGCTCTACCAAATGAGCTAAATCCGCGGAATGGTGCCTCCGGTCGGAATCGAACCAACGACACGGGGATTTTCAGTCCCCTGCTCTACCAACTG
>JAFVXH010000004.1 GCA_017501225.1 Clostridia bacterium | reverse complement strand
TCTGTAAACGTTCGCACGGGGGTTGTCCCAAGAACGGAAGACTGCCTTGACAGCACCCAGGAGCTGCTCCTTGGGGTCTGCGGGGAAATCGGTGCCGATCTTTGCCTTGTACTCAGCCTTGAACTGAGAAGCGAGCTCCTTGAGGTCGTCAGCGGTCAGCTCAACGTCAAGCTTTACGCCCTTCTCTTCCTTCATCTTATCGATGAGCTCCTCAAAGTACTTCTTACCAACCTCCATAACGACGTCGGAGTACATCTGGATAAATCTTCTGTAGCAGTCCCAAGCCCAACGGGGATTGCCGGACTTCTTGGACAAAACCTCAACAACCTCCTCGTTCAAGCCGAGGTTGAGGATGGTATCCATCATACCGGGCATGGATGCGCGAGCACCGGAACGAACCGAAACCAGCAGGGGGTTCTCCTTGTCACCGAACTTCTTGCCGGTAACCTCCTCCATCTTAACGATGTAGGTCATGATTTCTGCCATGATATCATCGTTGATGCGCTTGCCGTCCTCATAATACTGCGTGCAGGCCTCGGTAGAAATGGTGAAGCCCTGAGGTACAGGAAGACCGATGTTGGTCATCTCCGCGAGGTTTGCGCCTTTGCCTCCGAGAAGCTCACGCATGCTTGCGTTACCCTCGGTAAACAGATAGCAATACTTTTTTGCCATGTTTGAAATCCTCCATTATATCAATGTTTTTTTGACGGTTCCACCGTGCAGGCACAGCAAAAAGCCGTTTTTGCCATACGACCGCACAGTACATGATATTATAACACATTTTTTTCCTTTTTTCCATAGTTTTTTCAGGTTTACCAAAAAGTTATGTGTAAATATTTTGTGAACAAATAGTCAATCTATCAAAATTCGTTGACAGAAGGTCTTTTTCATTGTATAATATGTTCGAACCTTAAAAAGCCTTTCGTTGCGGTCGATTGCTGTGCAATCGGGCGCCTTTTGCGTTGTTTGAGGAACTGTAAAAATCACCGAAACGGAGAACGTGGCATGGCAAATATTTTTGATCTTTTCCGCCAGATCGAGAAAAAGGAAACAACCTCCCCTACCCCCGTCACACACGTGATCGTGGGACTTGGAAATCCGGGGGATAAATACGTAAGAACCCGTCACAACGCGGGCTTCCTGGCGATCGACCATCTGGCAAACGCCTATGGCGCCGCTCTCACCCGCTCGCGCTTTCATTCGCTTTGCGCGGAGGTGCAGATGGGCGGTCATCACGTTCTGCTTCTCAAGCCCCAGACCATGATGAACGCATCCGGCCTTGCGGTGCAGGAGGCAGCCGCGTTCTATAAGATCCCTGCCAAAAACATTCTGGTCTTATCCGACGATATCACGCGCGACGCCGGAAGACTCCGCCTTCGCCGTGACGGCAGTGCAGGCGGTCACAACGGTCTGAAGGATATCATCACCTGCCTTGGCACGGACGCCTTTCCCCGCCTGCGCTTCGGCGTAGGAGCAAAGCCCCATCCCGACTACGATCTTGCCGCTTGGGTGCTATCGAATTTTACCGACGCGGAATACAAGCGCCTGATCGGCTCCTTTGACGACGTCCACGCAGGGATCCTGAAATATCTCGCGGACGAGTGGGACGCCGCCATGCAGATCTGCAACTCCCACACCCCCGACTAATACACGAAGCAAGGAAATACGATGAGTATTTTAACCGAAAGCATCCGTCACGATACGGAATATCAGCAGCTGCTGCGCACACTGGGACAGGTCTTCCGTACCAATCCTCTCCCCATTCTCGCAAGCGGTCTGTGCGACGGCGCGTCCGACGCGTTCCTCGTTTCGATCCTTGAGGACAGCAAAGCACTCCGGGGCGGAGAATGCGCTCTGCTGCTTTGCGCCGAGGAAAAGGACTGTGTCCGTCTGTGCCAGACCCTTGAGCAGCAGGGCTTGCGCGCCGCGTTCTATATCGCGCGCGACCTCACCTTCTATAACATCACCGCCTCCCATGAGTACGAGCATGAGAGGCTTCGCGTGTTGTCCGGGATCGCGCAGGGCGAGTACGACGTCGTCATCACCACTCCCGACGCCGCTCTCGGCTTTACCGTCCCCAAGGACCGCCTGATGGGCGCGATGCTGAACATCACGCAGACCGATACGCTTGATCCGCAGACGCTTTCGGGGCATCTTCTGGACGCGGGCTTTGTGCGCGTGGATATGGTAGACAGCCCCGGACAGTTCGCGCTCCGCGGAGGAATCGTGGACGTATTCCCTCCTTACGCGCAATTCTGCGACACCGACGGAGCTCGGGAAAGCGGCGCGCACGCTCTGCGTATTGAATTCTTTGGCGATGAGATCGACCGTATGGGACTGTTTGACACCGATACGCAAAGAATGCTTCGCTCGATCGCATCGGCATCCTTCACCCCCGCACGCGAGCTTTTGGTCGACGAAGCTTCCGTTGAACGCTTGAAAAAGGCGATCTCGGCACAGTTCCGCGCAACGAGCGACGAGCGAGCACTTGAGGTGCTGGTTCAGGAAAAGGCAGCGCTCGACACCTTTTCCGACGGTGGCAGTACCCTGCACTTTTTAGACAAATATATCTCCTTGATCTATCCAGAGAAGGCTTCCCTTCTCGATTATTTCTCACAAAAAACGCTGGTCCTTCTGCGCGGAAGCAACGCCGTAGCGGATCGCATCAAGGCATCGGTCTGGCACTTAAATCAATCCGTGATCGACCTTTTGGAGGGGGGAACCATCTCCTCCAAATACGCAAGCTACGCAAAGGACGAGAGCGCTCTTTGGAGCTTCTGCGACGCCAACGTCACCCTGCACGTCGATTCGATCGCCTACAACGTCAGTGACAAGCGGCTTGCAGGGCTGTTCGGCTTCCGCTCGCGCCACACCGTTTCCTATGCGGAGAACGAATCCCTCTTTTTTGAGGATCTGCACGGCTACGTCGTAGGAGGATACCGCTGCATCGTGCTTGCCGAAAACCAAGCCATGGCAGCCTCCCTGGAGCAGGCGATGACAGAGCGGGATTTTATCGTGGTTCCCGCCCCCGATTCCCTTGCCGATATGGAGCGAGGCAGCGTTTGCGTGCTTTGGAAGGAGCTCTTGCCCGGGTTTGAGCTTCCCGTTCCCCGCGTGGTGATTCTTTCCTGCCTGCCCGACGCAAGAGGCGGAGGACTGAGCTTCTCCGGTCGCAGCGTGCTTCGCAAGCGGAAAAAGAAGACCGCAAAAAGCATTCTCTCCTACAACGACCTTGAGGTCGGTGACTACGTGGTGCACGAGATCTACGGCATCGGTCGCTACACGGGAATTACGGCACTGACCTGCGAGGGCGTGACAAAGGACTATATCGGCATCCAGTACGCCGGAAGCGACAAGCTCTTCCTTCCCGTTGAAAAGCTGGAGAAGGTTTCCAAGTATATCGGCGCGCACGCCGACGACGGCACCGTCAAGCTCTCCAAGATGGGCGGCGAATCCTGGAAGAAATCCAAGGCGCGCGCCAAGGCAGCCGTCAAGGATATGGCAAAGGATCTGATCCGTCTGTACGCCGAGCGCATGCGCAAGCCAGGTCACGCATTCCCTGCCGATGACCGCTATCAAAGGGACTTTGAGGAGGCGTTTGAATACGAGGAAACCGAGAGTCAGCTGCAAGCCGCCGACGAGATCAAAAAGGATATGATCCGCCCGGTTCCCATGGACCGCCTTTTGTGCGGTGACGTCGGATACGGAAAAACCGAGGTCGCGCTCCGCGCGGCATACAAGGCGGTGCTTGGCGGAAAGCAGGTGGCGATCTTAGTTCCCACAACGCTTCTGGCACTTCAGCATTATCAGACCATCGTCAGCCGCATGCGTGCATTTGCCGTCAATGTCGATATGATCTCGCGCTTCCGTACCTCGGGGCAGCAAAGCGCAACGCTCCGCCGCTTGGAGCGCGGCGAGGTCGATATCATCGTCGGCACGCACCGTCTTTTGTCCAAGGATATCCGTTTCCACGACTTAGGGCTTGTGATCGTAGACGAGGAGCAACGCTTTGGCGTCGCGCAAAAGGAGAAGCTCAAGCAGATCTCCTCCGGCGTGGACGTTCTCTCGCTCTCCGCAACCCCCATTCCCCGCACCCTGAATATGGCGATGGGCGGCATCCGCGACATCTCCATCCTGGATGATGCTCCCATCGACCGCTTACCCGTACAAACCTACGTGCTGGAATACGACGAGCTGATCGTGGAGGAAGCGATCCGCAAGGAGCTCCGTCGCGGAGGACAGGTTTTCTATCTGCACAATATCGTGGAAACCATTGGCGAGGTCGCGGCACGTCTGTCCGCCATGATCCCCGAGGCGCGCATCACTGTCGCGCACGGCAAGATGGACAAGGAGGATCTGGAAAAGATCTGGGAGCAGATGCTCTCGGGCGAGATCGACATCCTGGTCTGCTCGACCATCATTGAAACCGGCGTGGATATCCCGAACGCCAACACGCTGATCGTAAGCAATGCGCACAGACTCGGGCTCTCTCAGCTTCACCAGATCAGAGGACGTATCGGACGCTCCTCGCGCCGTGCCTACGCGTATTTCACCTATCCCCCCTTCCGTTCCATTCCCGAGATCGCGCAAAAGCGACTGGAGGCAATTCGCGAATACGCCGAATTCGGAGCGGGCTTTAAGATTGCTTTGCGCGACATGGAGATCCGCGGCGCGGGAAATCTGCTCGGCGCGCAGCAGCACGGGCATCTCGACGCCATCGGATACGATTTGTATATGAAGCTTTTGAACCGCGCGGTGCTGGAGGAAAAGGGCGAGGCAGCCCCGACGGAGGAGAGCGAGGTCGAATGCACCGTATCTCTGAATTACGACGCTTACCTCCCCGAAAAATACGTCCCCTACCCCGCGCAACGCATGGCGCTCTACAAAAAGATCGCCCTGATCACAACGGAGCAGGATCTGGAGGACGTGACGGATGAGCTGATCGACCGCTACGGCGATCTTCCCATTCCAACGCAGAATCTGTTGCAGATCTCGCTCATTCACAACACCGCCGTTCGCTGCGCGATCCTGACGTTGCGTCAGGAGGGCAACGAGATCCACATTTATCCCAAGGAGCTGGATTTTGATATCTGGTCACAGCTCGCAGATCTCTTCCCCGCAAGACTGCGCATTCTGGTCGCGGGGGGCGGTCACGTTTGCTACCGCGCGCAAAAGGGCGAGGACGTGCTCGGCACGGTTTACAAAATGTTTGAAAAATATCTCGAAATCCGCAACGAAAAGGCATAGACAAATCCTGCAAAATGGTGTATAATGAATGCAGTGCCCCAAAAAAGAAAGGAACAACCGTATGAAAAAGACGTTTTTGCGCCACTCAGCGCGCATTCTGTCCTTGCTTTTGATGATCTCCCTGCTCGTGTGCTCGTTTGCAGCATGCGCAAATCAGGGAAAAACGCTGATGAAGCTGGAAAAGGACGGCATCAAGGTCACGCTCTCGGTCAATCTGTACGAGCTTTTCCTCTGCCGCATGAAGGGCGTGCTTTACAACGGCGGCTACACCAACAACGGTGTCGGCCCCGAAAGTCAGGCGTTCTGGAATTATACCTCCAAGTTTGAGGGAGATACCGTCATGACGCTGGATCAGTACTACCATCAGAACATCCTGACCAACTGCCGCACCTATCTTGTTTCGCTCTATCTGTTTGAGCAGATGGATCTGCAATTGACGAACGCCGATCTTGAGGACGTGCAGCAGCGCTTGGACGAGCTGGTGCGTACGGACGGCGGAGGCTCGAAGACCAAGCTCAACTCCTATCTTGCGGGCTTTGGCGTCAATTATAATATGCTGAAGGATGCATACCTTCTGGAGAAAAAGGTGACCGCGGTACAAAACGCACTCTTTGGCGAGAACGCGGGACTGATCGGTGACGACATCAAGACCGATCATATGAAGGAAAACTACGTTCACTTCCGTCAGATCTTCCTCCCCACCTACAACTACAAGACCGAAACCGACGCAAACGGTGATACCGTCTACTACTACACCGAGGGCTCGATGCGCGACCACGTCTACTATGACACGCACAACGGCGTCGTAGGATATAATGAGGACGGAAGCGTGATCAAGGATAAGAACGGAGATACCGTCTACTTTGTCAATGACGGCGAGTACAAGACCATCGCTTACAACAAGGCAAACGGCTCGCCCTCCTATTTGATGGTGGAAAACTCGACGCAATATCAGATCGTGGAAATGACTGAGGAGGAAAAAAAGGCACTGGAGGCGCGTGCAAACGCACTGACCGAGGAGCTGACGGGCAAGAGCTACGAGGAGTTTGAGATCGCGATCGGCAAGGAGATCACCCCGCAAAACGATCTGGAGCAGCACCCAGACGGATACTATATCGACCGCAACGTCGATTTTGCTGCCTCGGGCTCGGATTCGGCATATCTGTCCGAGATCATTGAAAAGCTGGATCAGATGCAGGACGGCGACGTCGCGCTGGTTCCTTCTCCCTACGGCTATCACGTCATCAAGAAATATCCCTTTACCGAAAAGGCATATTCCCTTCCCGCAAACGAAACCTGGTTTGAGAACTTCAATTCGAACCTGATCGAAAAGCTCTTTTTGGAGCGTTGCGAGACCTACTTCCCCGAGATCTACGTGGACGAAAAGGTGCTCGCGGGTGCTCCCAGCATCAAAAACGTTGCAATCAATTACAATTTGATCTGATTTTTTCAAATTTTCTACTTGACAAATTCGAAATTTGGTGTTATCATAAACAAAACCGCATAAAATCGGGGGTGCTGTTGCCTCGCAACGGCTGAGATGGCGTTTGCTGAACCCTTTTACCTGATACGGATAATACCGGCGTAGGGAGATTCCAATATGGCGCATTCGCACCAAAATGAAATGGACCGCACGGAGATTTCGTGCGGTTCAATTTTATTTTAGGAGGTGCTACCATGCACAACAAACAAACCGTCAACCGTCTGACCACCACAGCGATGATGCTTGCCATCGCCGTCGTCCTCGCCGTCACCTGCCAGCTCATTCCCTTCTTAAATTTGCCGTTTGGCGGCGGATTTACCATCGCAAGCATGCTTCCCATTGTCCTTGTGTCCTACCTTTACGGAGTTCCGTGGGGACTGTTCGCAGCCCTGACCTATTCCTTTTTGCAGATCCTGATGGATCTGATGCTCGGACCGGGGGGCTCTACGATCATGGCGCTCTTTATGCCAACGTCGGATGACTTTATGGGATATTTCGCCGCGATCGCCATCCTGCTTCTGGATTACCTTGTCGCTTACACCGTCTTAGGACTCGGCGGCATCTTCCGAACCCGCATCAAGAACAAAACCCTGGCTCTTTGCTTAGGCGCCGCCGTCGCGCTCTCGCTCCGCTATCTCGTGCACATTCTTTCGGGCTACATCTTTTACGGCGCGTGGGCAGAGTGGTTCTTCTCTCAGGAGGGCTTCCCCTTGGGTGAAAAGATCCTGCAGATCTTCTCCGGTCAGCTTCTTGCCATCCTCTATTCCATTGTCTACAACGGACTTTATATGCTGCCCGAGATCGTCATTACAACGGTTGCCGCCGCTATCGTTTCGCGCATTCCCGTCATCTCTCCCAAAAAGGACGCGAACGCCTAAAAGCGCTCCCAAAAAGAAAAGGGGCTTGACAAAAAGTCTGTTTTTGGGTATAATGGGAATACAGCTTTGCTAAACGGTCGCGCGATATCACGCCGAAAGGTAGTATCGTGAGGAAAGTCCGGGCTTCACAGGACAGAATAGCTGATAACATCAGCCACGGGTAACCGTCGGGAAAGTGCAACAGAAAGAAACCGCCGCAAAAACGGTAAGGATGGAAAGGCGAGGTAAGAGCTCACCCGTTCGTATGGTAACATACGTCCGCTGTAAACCCTATTCGAAGCAACACCCCATGGAGCGTCGGTCCGACATATGCTCCGAGGTGGCACGGGAGTATTCCCGAAGCGGCACGGTGACGTGACGCGCAGATTGATGACCGTTCACGACAGAACCCGGCTTATCGGCAAGGCTTTCAAAAAAAAGCAACGAACGCGCTTTGCGTTCGTTGCTTTTTTGCCGCCAAAACGTCCTTTCCTCTTGCATTTTGCCGATCTCTGTGATACAATAAGAAAAAACGGACACTTCCACGTGGGAGGCTTTATGAAAAAAAGATTACTCTTGGCAATCCTTGCATTTCTGCTCTTGCTTCCGCTTCCCTCTTGCGCCGCAAAGGAGCGTTACGAGCTGCTCTATTCCATTGAGCTGGACGGTGTGACCTATTGCGTGCGCGGCTCGGGAACGAGAGCAAAGCAGGTCGTCGTCAAGCGCGGCGAGGAGATCGTGTGGGCAAAAACCGAAAAAGCCGCAAAGAAGATCGGATCACAAAACGGAACCTACGGCTTTCAAGCGGCAGATTTCAATTTTGACGGCTACGTAGATCTCGCGCTCGCCACCGAAATCGAGGGCAACGTCCTCTACTCGACCTGCTGGCTTTACAATCCCGAAAAGCAAACCTACGAAAAATCCAAGGAGCTTTCTTCTCTCGGAAACCTGCGGGCAGATCACGAGCTGGAGGCAATCTTCTCCTTCGCGGAATCGGTCAGCATCACAAAAGCCCCATCGCCCGATTTCCCGAGCATTACCGTTTCGACCGACTCGGTCACCAAGCGCGTTTGGGAGGATGGGGTCCTTGTTCCAAAGACCCGCGTTTCTATGATCTACTACTCGGAAACCGATCGCTACTGTTACCGTGTCGAATACTATAACGCGGCCGCTGCCGCCTTTGAGATCGATCAGGAAAAATGGCTCACCAAGGACGAATATCTGGAAATTGATTGGAGCTTCCTCTATTATTTCAAGTAATCACATATCAAAAAAGCTGCCGTCAGCCCGCAGGCTGACGGCAGCTTTTTATAGATTTTTGGAATTAGCCACCAAATTTGCCGTTTCGAATATTCTCAACGTTCTTGAGCAGGTTTTGCCAAGCCTTCATACGGGAATTAACGTAGTTGGAAACGGAAGGCTGCTTTTGCTCATGAGCAAAATAGGTGATAAAGGAGTTGGACTTATTCTGGCTGTCTACAAAGAGGTGAGAGCCCCAGTCGTAGCATTTGGTGTCATAGATAAAGGACAGCATCTTGTAGTCCGCGGGCTTCTCGGACATTCTGGAAAGCAGAATGGTCTCGAAGAAGGTCTTGCGATGATTGGTGTAGCTGTGAATCGCAAGTGCCTCAAGCAGCGTGGAGGTAGCCTTGTTATCGGTTACCTTCTGAGGAATTGCAAAGAAGCCGGAGCTGGAGGGCGAGTAATAATCGTCCTGAGAGGTGTTGAGCATGGGGGGCGGCAGATAACCGACCTCAAAGTTCACGCCCCAAAGATTCTTGTACAGACCGCCAAGATCGTAGGAGTAGAAAAGTGAATTTCCTTGCTTGAAGTTTGCAAGCGTCTTGGACATTGCGTGGGAAGCATAGTCGAAATACTCGTCAACTACCCAAACGTGATCCTCGGTATTCCAAAGCAGATCGTAGAGCGCGTTGGAAATAGCGTCGGACTCGGTCGAATCAATGGCAATGTAGAACTCACCGTCTTTATCCTTGCTGATCACGCGGCCGCCAAAGTTCCAGTACCATGCGTTGGACTGGCACATAAAGCCGATCTTATCGTCGTAGTTGAGAACCAAGTCAGCACCGGCACCCTCGCCGTACGCCATAGCAAGCGTTTTGAGCACGCCGACCGTCCACTGACCGTCATAAACCATGCTGTAGAGGTCCTCGCCGAGCTTGAGCTCGTTATAGAGATTGCGGTTGTAAACGATACCGACAAATCCCTGTCCGCAGATGGACATATCGTTGACCGCGATGTAGAGCTTGTCATCAATGGTAAATTCCTGAACCTGTGCCTGATTCCACCAGGGCTTGCTCAGATCGATCGCATCGAAATTGTACAGATTCTGGAACAGTCCGTTGGTCAGGAAGTTCATCATTCCTCCCGTGGGATGGGGGTAAAGCAGATCGTACTCCCCACCGTTGCCCATCAGGGATGCTTCAACCACTGTATACAGACCGTTGTACTCAAGGACGTTGAACGCAACGTTGAATTTCTCCTCGATGAAAAGCGTACGTGTATTTGCGGACATTGCAAGCACGTCGCCGGCTGCTACGTCTACGTCACCCTCATGGCGGAAGAAGTAGTAATTCTGATTGTATTTCTCGTGAGTTGCGAAGGTGATCTGACGGGCACCGCCGTCAACACCCATGTCGTAAATCTCTACCCAATCCTCAACCGCGGGATCAATGATCTCAATATCGCCGGGATCCTGATCTTCAGTCGGCTTCTTGGTGGTTGTAGGTGCCTTCGTAGTCTCGTCACCGTCACCGTCACCGCCGTCACCGCCGCAGGCGGTCAATGCAAACGGAACGAGCATGACAAGGCAAAGCAACAGGCAGAGCAATTTTGTTGTTCTGGACTTTACAATGTTCATGTAACCTCTCCTTTACGTATTATTCTGTGTTATCATTATACCATAGCTTTCTGTTTTTTTAAATAGTCACATTGCACAATCTTTACAAATCCCAATTGTCTATTTTTTCACATTCTCGGGACTCACCTTTTTTGCAATCTGAGCAACCGTATAAAAAGGAACCTCTGCCAAACGGCAGAGGTTCCGGGAAAATAAATTTTAAGCCTCAAGCTTGCTGTTGCGGATCTTGTTCAGATCGTCCAGCAATCTGTTCCACAGCTTCTTGCGGGAGTTTACGTAGTTGGAAACCGATGCCTCTTTCTTGTAAACAACGTAGTACAGGAGGAAGTTGTGAGAGGAAGGAGCATCCGATCTCTCATGCTCTACGATGTGACGGTTACCCCAGTCCCAGATCTTGGTGTCGTGGATGAAGGAGAGCATCTTGTAATCCTCGGGATTATCGGACATTCTGGAGAGCAGAATGGTCTCGAAGAAGGTCTTTCTGTGGTTGGTGTAGCTGTGAATTGCGAGTGCCTCGAGTATCGTGCTGCTGGCGCGCTTATCAACGACCTTCTGAGGAATGCCGAAGAAGCCGGTGCTGGATACTGCGTAGTAATCGTCCTGATCGGTGTTGAGCATGGGGAACGGCAGATATCCTACGTCAAAACCACAGTTCCACAGATGCTTGTAGAGAGCGCCGAGGTCGTAAGCGTAGAAGAGTGCGTTGCCCTGCTTGAAGGATGCAAGCACCTTGGAGGAACCAAAGTTTGCATTGTTGGAGGGATCCTCAATCTTCCAGATCTTATCCTCGTTGACCCAAAGGAAATCATGGAGAGCCTTTGCCATCTGATCCGCATGCGTTCCGTCAACCGCGATGTAAAATTCTCCGCTTTCATCCTTGTCAAAGATACGTCCGCCGAACGCCCAGTAATAAGAAGCGTGACCCTCGGAGAACATACCGCACTTGTCGTTCTGGTCCAGAACCTGGTCGTCGCCGGCACCTTCGCCGTACTTCATCGCCATGGTCTTGAGCTGACCGATGGTCCACTGACCTTCGTAAACCATGCCGTAGAGATCCTCACCGATCTTCTGCTCGCTGTAGATGTCCTTGTTGTAAACGATCGCCATCATGTTCTGACCGCAGATAGACATCTGGTTGGTTGCCATAACAAGCCAATCGTCCATAGAGTATGCCTGAACCTGCGCCTGCGTCCACCAGGGCTTGCTCAGATCGATTGCCTCAAAGTTGTAGAGGTTCTGCATCAAGCCGTTGGTCAGCAGCGTGTTCATACCCACCGTGGGATGGGGATAGATGAGGTCGTATTCTCCACCGTTACCCATGACGGATGACTGGAGTGCCGAATCGATCGTACCGGTACCGATCACGTTGAAGGCGACCTTATACTTTTCCTCCATCAGCATCGTACGGCTTCCTGCCGAGATTGCAAGTGCGTCACCGTTGTCCAGATCCGCATCACCCTCGTGACGGAAGAAATAGAATCTTTCGTTAAAATCGGAATAGGTCAGGAAGTTGATCTGGCGTGCGCCGCCGTCAATGCCCATGTCGTAGATCTCGACCCAGTCCTCAAAGTTAGGGTTTTCCAGATCGACGTCCTCTCCACCGTCGCCCTCGGGAGCCGTCGTGCTGTCGGGCTTCTTGGTGGTTTCGTCGCCGTCACCATCACCGCCACCGCCACAAGCGGTCAGCGAAAACGGAACGAGCATCAAAAGGCAAAGCAGCAGGCAAAGCGCCCTTGTGAACTTCATTTTCATGCTTTACAATCCTCCTTGAAAAGATTATAGTTTTACAGTAGTAATTTTAACATAAAAACGCATTTTTTGCAACTGTTATCTTATACAAATTTTGTCAGCGAAAATTGTACATATTTCCCTTTTCAAAAAGCCCCCTCCGCAGAAGCGAAGGGGGTGGAAAATTAAGCTTCAAATTTGCTGTTTCGGATCATGTTCAGATCGTCGAGCAGTCTGCTCCAATTCTTTTTATGGGTCTGAACGTAGTCGAAAACCGATGCCTCTTTCTTGTAAACGACGTAGAACTGCAGGAAACTTTGAGAGGAGGGCTCGCTCTGTCTTTCGTGCTCTACGATGTGACGGTAGCCCCAGTCCCAGATCTTGGTATCGTGGATGAAGGAGAGCATCTTATAATCCTCGGGATTATCGGACATTCTGGAGAGCAGAATGGTCTCAAAGAAGATCTTTTTATGGTTGGTGTAGCTGTGAATGGCAAGTGCCTCGAGCAGCGTGCTGCTGGCGCGCTTGTCAACAACCTTCTGAGGAATTGCGAAGAAGCCGTTGCTGGATACTGAATAGTAATCATCCTGATCGGTATTGAGCATGGGGAGCGGCAGATATCCTACGTCAAAGGTGCAGTCCCACAGACGCTGATAGCGTCCAGCCAGCTCACATGTGAAGAAGAGTGCATTCCCCTGTTTGAAGGCTTTCAAAGACTTCAAGAAAGCAGCGTCGGCTAAGCTGAAGCTAGTGTCGGGGAGGGCGATCTTGTCCTCGTTATTCCAGAGGAAATCGTAGAGAGCCTTGGACATCTGATCCGCATGCGTTGCGTCGACCGCGATGTAGAAGTCACCGTTTTCGTCCTTGTCAAAGACGCGACCGCCGAACGCCCAATAGTACGAATTATGGTAATCGGAGTGCATGCCGCATTTGTCGTTCTCGTCCAGAATTTGGTCGTCACCGGCACCCTCGCCGTACTTCATTGCCAGGGTTTTGAGCTGACCGATGGTCCACTGACCGTCGTAAACCATGCTATAAAGATCTCCACCGATCTTTTTTTCGCTATAGATGTCCTTGTTATAAACGATCGCGATCATGCTTTGACCGCAAATGGACATCTGGTTGGTTGCCATAACCAGCCAATTGTCCATAGAGTAAGCCTCTACCTGTGCCTGCGTCCACCAGGGCTTGCTCAGATCGATTGCCTCAAAGTTGTAAAGGTTTTGCAGCAAGCCGTTGGTCAGCAGCGTATTCATACCGACCGTGGGATGGGGGTATACGAGATCGTATTCTCCACCGTTTCCCATGAGCGATGCCGCCAGCTTCGAGTCGATGGTGTTGGTTTCAATGACGTTAAAGGCTACCTTGTATTTTTCCTCCATCAGCATCGTGCGAGTTCCTGCGGAGAGCGCAAGCACGTCACCTTTGCCCATATCCGCGTCACCCTCGTGACGGAAGAAATAAAATCTTTCATTAAAATTCGAATAGGTCAGGAAGTTGATCTGACGAGCGCCTCCGTCAATACTCATGTCGTAGACCTCGACCCAGTCTGCAAAGTTCGGATTTTCGAGATCGACGTCATTGCCACCGTCATCGTCGCCGGGAGCCGTCGTGCCCGTCGTTGCTGCGGTGGTGGCGTCGCCGGAAGCCGTCGTGCCCGTCGTTGCTGCGGTGGTGGCGCCGCCATGATCACCGTCAATGTCGCAGGCGGTCAGTGCAAACGGAACGAGCATCAAAAGGCAAAGCAACAAGCAAAACACCTCGGTTACTTTCGATTTCATGCTTTGTAGTCCTCCTTGAAAGATTTTAAAGGTACGCAATTATATTTTACCACGGAAGTATTTTCTTTTGCAATCGTGATTTCATACAAATATTCAATCCTAAAATTGTATACTATTTCCGCCTTTCAAAAAAACTCCCTCCGCCGAAGCGGAGGGAGATAAAAATTAAGTTTCAAGCTTGCTGTTGCGGATCTTGTTCAGATCTTCAAGCAGTCTGTTCCAAAGCTTACCGCGAGATTGGACGTAGTTGGAAACAGATTCATTCTTCTTCAAAACAACGTAGTAAACCAGGAAGTTCTGAGAGGAGGGAGCATCCTTCTTCTCATGCTCTACGATGTGGCGAAGTCCCCAGTCGTAGATCTTGGTATCGTGGATGAAGGACAGCATCTTGTAATCCTCGGGATTCTCGGACATTCTGGAAAGCAGAATGGTTTCAAAGAAGGTCTTTCTGTGGTTGGTGTAGCTGTGGATAGCAAGTGCCTCCATGAGCGTACCGCTTGCCCTCTTATCTGCAACCTTCTGAGGAATGCCGAAAAAGCCTGCGCTACTTCCCGAATAATACTGATCCTGAGTTTCGTTCAGCTTCGGGAAAGGCAAATAGCCTACTTGGAAGGAGCAATCCCACAGATTCTTGAAGAGTGCGCCGAGGTCGAAGGAATAAAAGAGCGCATTGCCCTGCTTGAAGGCGGGCAGCACCAGATCTCCGGACACGTTCCAAACCGTATCCTCACTGTTCCAGAGGAGATCGTAAAGTGCCTTTGCCATCTCGTCCGAGCGGGACGGGTCGATCGCGATGTAGTAGTCCCCGGCTTCGTCCTTGTCAAAGACGCGTCCGCCAAAGCCCCAATAAAAATAGTTATGGTAATTTGCAAACAGACCGCACTTGTCGTTCTGGTCCAAAATCAAGTCGTCACCTGCGCCCTCGCCGAACTTCATTGCCATCGTCTTAAGCGCACCGACCGTCCACTTACCGTCGTAGACCATGCTATAAAGGTCTTCGCCGATCTTTTCCTGGCTGTAAATATCCTTGTTGTAAACGATGGACACCATGTTCTGGCCGCAAATGGACATACTGTTGATGCCAAGCACCAACCAACCGTCCATGGAGTAAGAATGAACCTGGTCCTGATTCCACCAAGGCTTGCTCAGATCGATCGCGTCAAAGGTATAAAGGTTCTGAAGCAGACCGTTGGTCAGGATCGTGATCATTTCAACCGTGGGATGGGGGTATGCCAGATCGTATTCTCCACCGTTACCCATAACGGATGCCTGAAGCGTGGTGCCTACTCTATCATTATCAATAACGTTGAAAGCAACCTTATAGGTTTCCTCCATTGCCATCGTGCGCGAGCCCGCGGAGATCGCAAGCGCGTCACCCTCCTCCAGATCCGCATCTCCCTCGTGGCGGAAGAAATAATATCTTTCGCTATACTCAGAATAAGTCAGGAAGTTGATCTGACGTGCACCGCCGTCAACGCCCATGTCGTAGACCTCGACCCACTCGGTAAAATCGGGACTTTCCAGATCAAGATCCTCACCGTCATCGTCGCTGGGAGCCTTCGTGCTTGTGGTTGCCTTCGTAGTTTCATCTCCACCTTCATCACCGCCACCGCCGCAAGCTGTCAGCGAAAACGGGACGAGCATCAGAAGGCAAAGCAGCAGGCAAAGCGCTTTTGTGAATTTCATCTTCATGCTTCGTAATCCTCCTCTAAATTGCATAGATATAACTCTACATTGTTAATTATAACATAAAACTCTATCTTTTGACAATTACCATATTAGACAAATTTAAACGAAAGAAATTGTGCAAAATTCCGACCCATCAAAAACGCCCCCCACCGAAGCGGGGGGCGTGCAATCAACCTTCAAATTCGCTGTTACGGATCTTGCTCAAATCGTCAAGCAATCTGTCCCAAAGCTTTTTACGGGAGCTTACGTAGCCGGAAACAGACTCCTGCTTCTTTGTGACAACGTAGTAAACCAGGAAGTTCTGCGAGGAAGGAGCATCCGAACGCTCATGCTCTACGATATGGCGCAGTCCCCAGTCGTAGATCTTGGTATCGTGGATAAAGGAGAGCATCTTGTAATCCTCGGGATTATCGGACATTCTGGAAAGCAGAATGGTTTCAAAGAATGTCTTACGCATATGGGTATAGCTGTGAATGGCAAGTGCCTCAAGCAGAATGCCGCTTGCCTTCTTATCTGCCACCTTTTGAGGAATTCCGAAAAAGCCTGCGCTGCTTGCGGAGTAATAAGCATCCTGCTCGGTATTGAGCATGGGATACGGCAGATACCCTACGTCAAAGGAGCAGTTCCACAGATGCTTATAAAGAGCGCCGAGGTCGTAGGTGTAAAAGAGCGCATTTCCCTGATAGAAGGCAGCAAGCACCTTGGAGGAACCAAAGGTTGCATTATTGGACGGATCCTGTACGCACCACACCTTGTCCTCACTGCTCCACAAAATATCGTACAAAGCCTTGGACATCTGATCTGCCTGTGTCGCGTCGATCGCGATGTAAAATTCACCGTTCGCATCCTTGTCAAAGACGCGTCCGCCGAACGCCCAATAGTTGTAATTATGATAGTTGGCAAACCATCCGCACTTATCGTTTTGATCGAGGATCATATCGTCACCCGCACCCTCACCGAACTTCATTGCCATGGTTTTGAGCGCGCTGACCGTCCACTGACCGTTGTAGACCATTCCGTAAAGGTCCTCGCCGATCTTTTCCTGACTGTAGATGTCCTTGTTGTAAACGATGGAGACCATGCTCTGCCCGCAGATAGACATGTTGTTGACGCCAAGCACCAGCCAGTCATCGATAGAATAGGCGTGCACCTGATCCTGATTCCACCAGGGCTTGCTCAGATCGATCGCGTCGAAGGCATAAAGATTCTGAAGCAGACCGTTGGTCAGGATCGTATTCATCTCAACCGTTGGATGGGGATAGATGAGATCGTATTCTCCACCGTTCCCCATAACGGAGGCTTGAAGCGTGGTGCCTACTTTATCATTATCAATGACGTTGAAAGCGACCTTATAGGCTTCCTCAATCGCCATCGTGCGCGAGCCCGCGGCAATTGCAAGCGCGTCACCGTCCTCCAGATCCGCATCTCCCTCGTGGCGGAAAAAATAGGAACTGGTGTTGTAATCGGTATAGGTCAGAAAGTTGATCTGACGGGCACCGCCGTCAACGCCCATGTCGTAGACCTCGACCCACTCCGTAAAATCGGGATTTTCCAAATCGATCGTATCGTCTTCTCCACCGTCAGGGGCAACCGTATTGGTGGGCGCCTTGGTGGTTCCGTCACCGTTGTCATCTCCACCACCGCCGCAAGCGGTCAGCGAAAACGGAACGAGCATCAAAAGACAAAGCAGCAAGCAAAGCGCTCTTGTGAACTTCATTTTCATGCTTGTAGTCCTCCTTAAAATTGTATGGGTGCAACTTGACATAATCCATTATAACACAAAATTCTACTTTTTTACAATCGGCATGCTAGACAAAATTCCTTGTTCGAAATTGTATAAAAAGCACCCCCCCTTGAGATCCGCGCAACAAGGATGTGCGGAATACAAGGAGGGTGCGTTTTTGTGCGCAATTTTTAATTGCTAAAAGGTTAAAAAGCGAAGCTTTCGCCAAGGCCCTTCCAGCCCTGATCCTTCTCGCTCAGGCTCAGAGGCGTGCCGTCCTCAAGGGTGTATCCTTGTGCGGAAGCGGTGCCTTGGTAGGAGCCCTTGACGCCCGGCCACGCGACGTTGATCTCGGGATCGTTCCATGCAAGACCGCCCTCGTCACCGGGATGATAGAAGTCGGTACACTTGTAGCAGAACTCCGCGGTATCGCTCAACACCAGAAATCCGTGCGCAAAGCCTTCGGGAATATAGAACTGCTTCTTGTTTCCCTCGGTCAGCTCGACGCCGAACCATTTTCCGTAGGTCTTGCTTTCCGAGCGCAGGTCTACCGCTACGTCAAAGACACTTCCCTTGATCACGCGTACAAGCTTCCCCTGCGGGAACTGCTTCTGAAAGTGCAGACCGCGCAGAACGCCCTTGACGGACATGCTCTGGTTGTCCTGAACGAACACCATGTCAAGTCCTGCCTTTTGCATATCGTTTTGGTTATAGGTTTCCATAAAGTAGCCGCGGCTATCCCCAAATACGGTGGGCTGAATGATGCAAAGCCCTTCGATGCCGCCTACGTTTTTCTCAACAGTGATCTTTCCCATAGTCGCCTCGCGTCAACGGTTGCCGTACATCTGCTCGTAGTAGTTCTGATACTCACCCGAAATAATGGTTTCCCACCACTCGCGGTTGTCCAGATACCACTGAATGGTTTTCTTGATACCGTCCGCAAACATGGTTTCGGGCAGCCAGCCAAGCTCGGAGTGGATCTTGGTCGGGTCGATGGCATAGCGCATATCGTGTCCCTTGCGGTCGGTCACATAGGTGATGAGCGACTCGGGCTTGCCAAGCTCGCGGCAGATGATCTTGACGATGTCGATGTTCTTCATCTCGTTGTGTCCGCCAATGTTGTAGACCTCTCCCACGCGTCCCTTGTGAATGATCAGATCGATCGCCTTGCAGTGATCCTCAACGTAGAGCCAATCGCGCACGTTCAGACCCTCGCCGTAAACGGGCAGAGGCTTGTCGGCAAGCGCGTTTGCGATCATCAGAGGAATCAGCTTCTCGGGGAAATGGTAAGGACCGTAGTTGTTGGAGCAACGGCTGATGGTGACGGGCAAGCCGAAGGTACGGTGATAAGCCAGCACCAAGAGATCCGCGCCTGCCTTGGAGGAGGAGTACGGAGAGGAGGTGTGAATGGGCGTTTCCTCGGTAAAGAACAGATCGGGTCTGTCCAGAGGAAGATCGCCGTAAACCTCGTCGGTGGAAACCTGATGATAGCGCGTAATGCCGTACTTGCGGCAAGCGTCCATCAAGGTCGCCGTACCGAGAATGTTGGTCTTGAGGAAAATATCGGGATTCTCGATGGAGCGGTCCACGTGGCTTTCCGCCGCAAAGTTGACCACAACGTCGGGGTGCTCCTCCTCAAAGAGGGCGTAAACCGCCTCGCGGTCACAGATGTCCGCCTTGACAAAGCGGAAATTGGGGTTGTCCATCACGGGCTCAAGCGTGGAAAGATTTCCCGCGTAGGTCAATTTATCCAGACAGATGATACGATAGTCGGGATATTTTTTCAGCATGTGGAAGATAAAGTTACTTCCGATAAATCCGGCACCGCCGGTTACAATCATCGTCATATCGGTAATTCCCTTTCTGCTTTATTGGCGAAGCACGTCAATGTATTTGCCGTCCAGAACGTCCTTGAGATACTGACCGTACTGGTTCTTCTTGAGCACCTCGTAAACCGCCAGGACCTCCTCGCGCGTGATCCAGCCGTTGAGGTACGCGATCTCCTCCAGGCACGCGATCTTGCGGTGCTGGTGCGTTTCGACGGTCTTGACGAAATTCGTCGCCTCTACCAGGCTCTCGTGCGTACCCGTATCCAGCCAGGTAAAGCCCTGACCGAGAAGCTCGACGTTGAGCTCTCCCTGCTCAAGATAGATGCGGTTGAGGTCGGTGATCTCGAGCTCTCCACGTGCTGAGGGCTTGAGATTCTTTGCGTACTCAACGACGCGGTTGTCATAGAAATATAAGCCGGTAACGCAGTAGTTACTCTTGGGCTGCTTGGGCTTTTCCTCAATGGAGATCGCCTGGCCCTCTTCGTTGAATTCCACGATGCCGAAGCGCTCGGGATCCTCGACGTAGTAGCCGAATACCGTAGCACCCTTGCCCGTCGTCGCGTTCTCGACGGCAGCCTTGAGGCGCTTTTTCAGACCGTGACCCGCAAAGATATTGTCACCCAGCACCATTGCAACAGAGGAATCGCCGATGAACTCCTCACCGATGATGAATGCCTGCGCAAGTCCGTCGGGAGAGGGCTGAACCGCATAGCTCAGATTGACACCGAACTGGTGTCCGTCCCCCAGAAGCTCCTGAAAGCGAGGGGTATCCTGCGGTGTGGAGATGATCAGGATATCACGGATTCCCGCATTCATCAAAACCGACATGGGGTAATAGATCATTGGCTTATCGTAAATGGGGAGCAGCTGCTTGGAGGTGACCTTGGTCAGCGGATACAAACGGGTACCCGATCCTCCCGCTAAAATAATACCTTTCATACTGTCGGACTCCTTTCGTAGAGCGCACATATTTTTGGTATGCTACGCATCTTTTCTACCGTTAGCATACCCATACAGAATGCAGTATATCACAGTTTACAAAAAATGTCAAGTAATTTGTCAAAACATCCGCTTTCCTGTAAACAAAAGTTGCGAGGTCACCGCATGACGGTGGCCTCGCACGATTGATAATTCTTTTTTCTGCTCCTGCGCCGTTGCCATTGAGTGCATTAAATTTGCAACTCACACCCTACTGTTTTTTGCTTTTTTTATTTTTAATCAGGAAAGCTAAAATAAATTTTGTTATAAGAGAACATGTGGTTGATATCGCAAAAAGAATAATGCCAACAGGCCATGATTCCATCAATGCCTCAAGGAAATTTTGACTGAAAGGAGAAAAGATCACTAAAAAATTGAATGTTAAGGCAAATATAAAATTCGGAATCACTACCCTCTTCGTAAGGATATGGGAGGCTATACCGTAAATTAGCGCAAAGCAAGGCATCAAAAATACGAGGTATACAAATTCATATGCTCCGGGAACTGAATTTGGGCCGGGGCTTATAAGCGTCGTTGCAATATATCCTAAAAATACAACAACAGAATATGTGCAAAGAATCAAATACCCTGTTTGCTTTTTACTGATCATACCTCGCCTCCTTCCTCATTCAAATGCATACCGGCATTGTACGTATCTGCACGCCTTTTTAATCAGAAGCGCCGTCATTTCCCTACTCACTCTCCGGCTTTTCCGCAGGAGCGTTCGCGATTGCGTGCTCCTCCTGCGTAAGATAATACAGCCCCTTGATGCTGCGCACCGAGAGCATGACGGCAAATACGGTAAATGCAAGGTAAAGCAACGTAAATTCCGACATCTGCAAGCCCTTTGCGGGATTGTCCAGCGTAATCTCCTGCCCGCCAACGACCGCCTTGACAGATGCCACGCGATCAAATTCCTGCGTTCCCTCCCACGTCAAGTAAAGGGGGTGCTTGCATCTCGCGGGAATGCGGATCTCGCCCAGATTGCGCGCTTCCGTCTGAAGGGGACGCTGCCCATTTCCGATCTCCACGGTCAAAGAATCTATGACGATCTCCTTGTCGCTCGGGTTGAACAGCTCGCCAACCATGTAAGAGGAAAAAGAGGTTCTCGTATTATCAAGCGGTGCTGAGGACACCGAGATGACCTCTCTGACGATCAGGTCGCCCGACGTGGGCAGGATGCTGAAAATCATAGCGACAATGCCAAGCACCGCCACCGTGCAGCACAGAATGATTTTGAGAATTGCCAAAGCTTTTTTGCTCATCATTTCCCTCCGTTTGGATCTATGATCCAATTTCCGTCCAACAGCACGCCCGCGATTTCGAGCGCGTCGTCAAGGATCACCAGGTTTGCCTTCTTCCCTGTCTCGACCGTGCCGACCTTGCCGTCGATCCCCACCATTTTGGCGGGAGTGAGCGTCGCGCTTCGGACGGCGTCCTCCAAGGAAACACTTGCAAAGCGCATCAGGTTGCGCACGCCCTGCCAGAGCTCCAGCGTGCTTCCCGCCAAGGCGCCCTCGGCGGCGGTGCGGGCGATCCCGTTCTCAACCCTGACGGGCTGACCTGCGATGGTGTAATCTCCGTCCGGGCATCCCGTCGCCTCCATCGAATCGGTCACAAGCACCAGATGCTCCTTGCCAAGGCAGTGATAAGCAAGAGATACGACGTCGGGACAGACGTGAATTCCGTCCGCGATCAGCTCGGCATATCCCGTTGCCTGCAGGGCGATCGCAAGCACACCGCCCTCCCGATGGTGCAGAGGGGGCATGGTGTTAAACAGATGAGTAAAGGAGCTCGCTCCGCGCGCAAGCGCCAGCTTGGTCTGCTCTGCCGTGGCGTTGGTGTGTCCAAGCCCTACGGTCGCGCCGTGTGCCAGGGCAGCTTTGGTAAAGCTTCCGTCCTCGTCCAGCTCCAATGCGGCACTGACGTGACAAGGAATCGCGATGCGGGAAAGGAAATGCTCCAAATCCTTTGCATCCGGCAAGGAAAGCAGCGGCAGCGGATGCGCACCGCGCTTTTGCGGATTGAGGTATCTTCCCTCTAAGTGAATTCCGTCAAAGCCGCACGCCTGAATGCTATCGATCGCGCGTTGCCATTCCTCGTCCGTTCCCGACGCGAGCGTGGGAAAGACCGAGGTCACGCCTTGTCTTGCATAAGACAGACGAAGCATCTCCATCTCCTCCTTGGTTGCGGTGGAAAAGTCCTTCCCTGCCCGTCCGTGTGTATGGACGTCCACAAGTCCCGGGATGACACGCGCTCCGCCGAGATCGTAAACCACGTCGTACGCCCTTTTCTCCGCGTCCTTGCCGACGGCAACGACGGTATCGTTCTCCACAAAAACCGAAACGCCCGATTCAAATCGGCAATCCGGCTGCCAAAGGGTACAATTTTGCAATAAGATTTTCATATTCTCTCCTGAAAGGATGTTTTTCTTTCATTTTATCACGGTTTCCCCGATTCTGCAAGGTGTTTTTGTAAATTCTTTTGCAAGTCGTCACAGCAGCCGGAATACCACCGCAAATAGCCCAATGCTCCAACGCCTCTTTCCTGCTGCTGCTCGGTATCATGATAGGCTCCCCTGTGTAAGGGGACGCATTTGACCAACGACGCAAGAGCCTTCCTCGCGCAAAAAAACGGGAGAGCCCTCAGGACTCTCCCATTTTGATTTTCGGAATTACTCTGCGTCAGCAGGAGCCTCTGCTTCCTCTGCGACGTAATCCTCGGGCATTGCCTCAGCGGCAGCTGCTGCCTCCTCGAGGAGTGCGCGGATGGAAAGGCTGACCTTCTGCTTCTCGTCGTCGATCTCAATGATGCGAGCATCCACAACCTGACCGATCTCCAAAAGATCCGCGGGCTTTGCGATTCTCTGCATTGCGATCTGAGAAATGTGGATCAGACCGTCCACACCGTCAATAATCTCAGCGAATGCGCCGAAGGGCATCATGCTGACGATCTTTACGGATGCGATATCGCCGACTGCGTACTGGGACTTGAAGATGTTCCAGGGATTGGACTCCTCAGTCTTGTAGCCGAGAGAAATTCTCTTCTTCTCGGGATCAAAGCTCTTAACGAATACGGTCACGGTGTCACCGACAGAAACAACCTCTGCGGGGGTCTTGATGTGCTTCCAGGACAGCTCGGTTACGTGAACCATGCCGTCAACGCCGCCAAGGTCTACGAACGCGCCGTAAGAGGTCATGCTCTTAACGACACCGGTGTAGGTCTTGCCAACCTCGATGCCTGCCCAGAATTCAGCCTCCTGTGCACGGCGAACCTCGCGCTGTACGCGTCTGATGGAGCCGATTGCCTTTCTGCCCTTGATCTCAATGACCTTGAACGCAACGGTGGTGCCAACGAGAGTGGAGAGATCTCCATCCTTCGGAACACCGGTCTGAGAAGCGGGAACGAAGATGCGGTTTGCGTTGGTGTAGATCACGACGCCGCCCTTGACTGCCTCTGCAACCTTGCCCTCGAGCACGGTTTCAGCGTCGCAAGCAGCTACAACGTTCTGCCAGTTCTTGTCTGCGTCTGCTCTCTTCTTGGAAAGCTCGGCAACACCCTCGATATCGCTGACACGAATGACGAAGGCTTCAACCTGGTCACCGACCTTGAAGTTCTCGGTCAGCTTAAAGGAAGCATCATCTGTGATCTGCTCTGCCTTTATGTAGCCGGTCACGCCCGCACCAACGTCGAGCTGAAGCTCAGCGTCCGATACGTGTGTAACGGTTCCGGTAACGACATCTCCTGTATTTAAAGTTTTGCACTGACTTTCCAGCATTTGTTCGAAATTTTCATTCATTTCGCTCATGGTTTTATATACCTCCTGTATTTCATCGCTCGGTGTCGATGCACCGGCCACGATTCCAATGTGATGGGCGCCTGAGGGCATGTGCTCCGAAAGCTCGGACGCGCTTGCGATCCAGACGGTATTTTCGCACTGCTTGCGACAAATTTCGTAAAGCTTTGCGGTGTTTGAGCTCTCACGGCCTCCGATGACGACCATAAAATCGCATGCGGAAGCAAGGCTTGCCGCCTCGGTCTGTCTGAGTTCAGTCACACTGCATATTGTATCAAAAATAATTGCATTTGTATATAGGTTTTTGATTTTTTTTTGACTTTGGTGCCAATTTGCTAAATTTTGGGTCGTTTGAGCCACCATAACGGGCGTTTTTTTGTGCAAATTGACATCCTCTTGTTGTAAAAATGACTGCTCGAGCTCCTCCGCCGAGGAAAAAACGTACTTTTCTCCCTCAAAGCAGCTCATGATCCCCTTGACCTCGGGATGGTTCTTTGTTCCGATGAGGATGAACACGCACTCCTCGGGATTGCACTCCGCCGCGATTTTATGAATTTTTTTGACGTACGGGCAGGTGCAGTCCAGCCAGCGAAAATGCGGATTCTGCGCGGACAGTGCCTCAAGCCGCTCGGTCACGGGTCTTGGGCATCCGTGCGCGCGGACGAGGACGGTCACGGGATGATCCGCGTCTGCTCTTTCCGCCACGGAATCGATCTCCTCTGCGTCGATCGCCTCAACCCCGCGCAAACGCAGGGATTCGTTATAGGTTTCATTGTGGATCAGGTGTCCCAGCGTGTAGATGCGCTCACCCGACGAAGCGTTCCGTAACGCTTCCTCCAGGCAGTCGGTGGCGCGCTTGACGCCAAAGCAAAAGCCTGCGTTCTTTGCAACGGTAACGGTTGGCATTCTCTGCCCTCCTTGTGTGATTTCGTTCAGTCCGTTTAGACGGTGGCACCCGTTTTTTGGACGGTCGCAAGCACGAGCGCCTCCAGCTTCTCTACGCACTCGTCAGGGGTCATCCAGGAGTTGTCGAAGGTGACGGCATCCGCTGCCGCCACGGCGGGAGCCACCTCTCTCGTGCTGTCCGCCCTGTCGCGCGCCTGCATATCCGAAAGGACCTCCTCGTAGGAAACCTGCATGCCCTTTGCGATCAGCTCGTCCGTACGGCGACGCGCACGGCATTCGGCGCTTGCGACCAAAAAGATCTTGACGTCCGCGTTCGGAAGGATCACCGTTCCGATATCGCGACCGTCCATGATCACCGAGCACTTGCGCGCGATGGAGCGCTGGGTTTCCAGCAAAAACGCGCGTACCGCGGGAATGGCGGAAACGGCGGATGCGTACATCGACATCTCGGGCGTGCGGATCTTATCCCCCAGAGCCACTCCGTTGAGAATGACCTGCTGGGTTCCGTTTTCGTACGCCAGCTCAATATGAATATCGGGCAGGAGCTTGGCAACTGCCTCCCCGTCATGCGGATCCACATCCTTACTTCTGACGTAATAGCCGATGGTGCGATAAAGCGCACCCGTATCCACGTAAACGATGCCAAGCTTTGCGGCAAGCGCCTTTGCAACGGTACTCTTTCCCGCGCCGCTCGGTCCGTCGATTGCAATCTGAATCATAGTACTCCTCTCACCACGTGCTCGCCGCTCTTGCCGCCGCTACCGCCGTGGAAAACGCAATTTGCAGATTGTAGCCGCCCGTATAGGCGTCCACGTCCAGAATTTCCCCCGCAAAATAAAGCCCCGTAACAAGCTTGGACTCCATCGTTTTGGGGTTGACCTCTTTTACGCTGACACCGCCGCGCGTGACGATCGCCTCCTCAATGGGACGGAAGCCCTTCACACCGATACGCATACGCTTCATGACCGAAACCATGCGCTCACGCTCAGCCCTGGTGACCGAATTGACCTTCTTACGCCCGTCGATCTCGCAAAGCTGCACAAAGGGCGCGATCAGCTTCTGCGGTAGCAGATCTGCCAGCGCGTTGATAAAATCTCTATTAGAATACTTCGAAAAATCCGATAAAATACGGGCGTCCAGCATTTTTTCGTCCAATGCGGGCTTGAGGTCGATCTGCGCCTCGTACTTCCCTGCCCTCATCTCCGTAAGATGCGCCGATGCCGAAAGGACCAGCGGTCCCGTCAGCCCAAAATGCGTAAACATCAATTCGCCAAAATCCTCAAACACGCATCTTTGCGTATCGCGCTCCACCATCCGAAGGGTGACGTTGCGCAGAGAAAGCCCTTGCATGGATTGGCAAAGCCTGCCCTCGGTCACAATGGGAACCAAGGATGGAAAAATAGGCGTCACGGTATGTCCCAGGGCTTTGGCAAAACGATAACCGTCGCCGTCCGAGCCCGTGGTTGGATAGGATTTTCCACCCGTGCAAAGCAGGACGCGATCGAACTCCTCCACGCCCGGCGAGGTACGCACACCCGTAACACAGCCGTCCTCGGAAAGGATCTCCTGCACGCGCCGCTTGATCACGCGGACACCGAGCGTGCGGCATCTCGTTTCCATCGCGGCAACAATGTCCGAGGCACGGTCGGACACGGGAAAAACGCGTCGTCCGCGCTCGGTCTTCAAGGGGACTCCGCACGCCTCGAAAAACGCCATGGTATCCGCCGTGGAAAAACACGTCAGCGCCGCGTACAAAAATCGGGGATTTGTGGGAACGTTCTGCAAAAACTCGTTCAATTCGCACGCGTTCGTGACGTTGCAGCGTCCCTTTCCCGTAATGCGCAGCTTTTTGCCAAGACGGTCGTTGCGCTCAAACAGCATCACGTCGCATCCCAGCTCCCGTGCGGTAATCGCCGCCATCATGCCGGCGGCACCCCCACCGATCACGGCAATGCGCGGGGCATCATTTTCCCTTCTTGTCGTAGACGTCATAACGGTCCCAGACCTCCTCCAGTCGGTGCAGACGCTCGGTCACGTCCTCCTGACGCTTGCGCGCCACCGCGACGATGATCGCGTTGATGATGCTCAAGGGCGCTACCAAGGAATCCACAAAGGACGCCATATCACTCTGCGCGATCAGAAGCTGGCTTGCAAAGGACGCAATGGGAGAGGACGTGCTGTCGGTCAGGGCAACCACGTCGGCGCCTCTGCTTCTTGCGTATTCCACGGCGTTAATAATACGCTTGGAGTATCGCGGGAAGCTGATGGCGATCATGGTATCCCCCTTGTCGATCTGCATGATCTGCTCAAACATCTCGCTGCCCGACGTGGTCTGCACGAATTTGACGTTGTCAAAAATCATGCGGAGGCTGTAATTGAGAAAGCCCGCAAGATGCGCGGAGGAACGCACGCCGATGATGTAAATATTCTTTGCTTCTACGATGCGATCCACCGCCTGCTCAAAGGAGGCGTGATCGATCTCCTCCATGGTGTGGCGAAGCTTTTCGGCATCGGACAGAAGAACCTTGTCCAGCACGTTTCCGTCGCCGATGAGGTTGTTTGTGACCTCGATCCGCTGGAAGGAGGTCAGATGACTGCGAATGATCTCCTGTAAGGAATGCTGGAATTCGGGATACCCTTCATATCCGAGCTCGTTGGCAAAACGGACCACGGTAGATTCGGAAACGCCAACCACGGCTCCCAGCTTGGATGCGGTCATATAAGCCGCTTTATCATAGTTGGAAAGCACGTAAGAGGCTATCAGCCGCTGTCCCTTGGAAAAGGAGTGCATCTCATCTTCAATTGCTTTCAGCAAATCACGCTTCATGATAAAACCGACCTTTCAAAGCATCAGAATTCGATCGTTTTCGCAAACAATTCTAAAGATTATTATACCGCAAAAAAAGAGAATTGTCAACCTTAATTTATACTCCCCGCCGATTTTTTGCCAAAGTCTTGATTTTGGGACGCGGATGTGCTATACTGATGTTGTATCAATCATACGCAGGAGGTGCGCCGTGAAGAATACCGAATCCGCAGAAATGTATCTGGAAAGTATTTTGCTGCTCTGCGAGCAAAATCAGACCGTGCGTGCCATCGACGTGTCGCGTCACACGGGATATACCAAGCCGAGCGTCAGCCGCGCGATGGGCTTGCTCAAGGCGAGCAATCATATCACCGTGGACGAATCGGGATATATCCATCTGACCAAGAGCGGTCGCGAGGTCGCAGCCAAGATCCTGGAGCGACACCGCCTTCTGACCGAATTTTTGACAGCACTTGGCGTCAGCGCCGAGATTGCCGATGACGACGCCTGCAGGATCGAGCACGTCATCAGCGACGAAAGCTTTGCAAAAATCAAGGAATTCCTTGCAAAACAATGAAAAAAACGGACGGTTCAAGCAGAACCGCCCGTTCTTTTTTACGTTCCCCAGAGGACGATCTTTCCTTCCTCAAGGGTTTTCGGTACGTCGATCAGACGCTGGTTGGAGGAGCCGCGGAAGCGCAAGGAAATATCCTTGAGTTCCCTGACAAAGCGTCCGTCCACCAAAACGTCCAGAAGTGACAGCATCTCGTCCGTCACCTCGCAGCGCGGGTAGGAGCCGTCGCGCCAGAGCTCCTCGTCCAGGGTAAATCCCGAATAGCACCAGATCGTCTTATCGGGACAATCCTGACGGAAGCGGTGCAAAAACGGCACCAGCGCACGCTGATTGGCAGGCTCGAAGGGTTCCCCTCCCAACAGAGTCAAGCCGTTGATGTAATAAGGCTTCACCGACTCGATGATGGCATCCTCGGTGTCCTTGGTAAAGGGCTGACCGTACTCAAAGCTCCAGGTCTGCGGCTGAAAGCACTCCTGGCAGTGATTGGTGCAGCCCGACACAAACAGCGTGGTGCGTACGCCCTCGCCGTTCGCAATGTCGTTTCGTTTTAATTCGCAATAATACATAATCCCTCTTTGGATATTGACACCCGTAGCAACTTACAGATGGAGTACGCGCTCCTTGATCTCCTGCGTTCTTCCCTGGTTCCAATACTGAGTACCGATGTATCCGCAGGTACGTCTTGCCACGTTCATCTTGCTCTGATCGGTGTTTCCGCACTTAGGGCAACGCCAAACCAGCTTGCCGTCCTCCTCGACGATCTCGATCTCGCCGTCCCAGCCGCACTCCTGACAGTAGTCGGATTTGGTATTCAGCTCAGCGTACATGATGTTCTCGTAGATAAAGCGCATGACCTGAAGCACTGCCTCAATGTTGTCCTGCATGTTGGGAACCTCCACGTAGCTGATCGCGCCGCCGGGCGAGAGCTGCTGGAACTTTGCCTCGAACGCAAGCTTGGAGAACGCGTCGATCTCCTCGGTAACGTGAATGTGATAGCTGTTGGTGATATATCCCTTATCGTTGATACCGGGAACGATGCCGAAGCGCTTTTGCATGCACTTGGCAAACTTGTAGGTCGTAGATTCCAGGGGCGTGCCGTACAGGCTGAAATCGATGCAGTGCATCTCCTTCCACTTCTTGCAGGCGTCGTTCATATGCTGCATGACCTGAAGCGCAAAGGGCGTTGCCGAAGGATCGGTGTGACTCTTGCCCGTCATGTACTTGACACACTCGTAAAGTCCTGCATATCCGAGAGAAATGGTGGAATATCCACCGTAAAGAAGCTTATCGATGGGCTCGCCCTTCTTCAGTCTTGCGAGTGCTCCGTACTGCCACAGAATGGGAGCGGCATCCGAAAGCGTGCCCTTCAGGCGCTCGTGTCTGCAAAGCAGAGCCTTGTGGCAGAGCTCCAATCTCTCGTCAAAGATCTTCCAGAACTTATCCAGATTTCCGCCCGAGGAAAGGGCTACGTCGGGCAGGTTGATGGTAACGACGCCCTGATTGAAGCGACCGTAGTACTTGGGCTTGCCGTTCTCGTCCACGTAGGGAGTCAGGAAGCTGCGGCAGCCCATGCAGGTGTAGCAGTGGCCTTCCCCATTCTTGTCGATCTTGAGCTCCAGCATCTTCTTCTCGGAGATGTAGTCCGGAACCATGCGGCGTGCCGTGCACTTTGCGGAAAGCTTGGTCAGATAGTAGTAAGGAGAATCCTCGTGGATATTCTGCTCCTCCAGCACGTAGATGAGCTTGGGGAACGCGGGCGTGACGTAAACGCCTGCCTCGTTCTTGACGCCCTGATAACGCTGCAAAAGGGTTTCCTCGATGATGATCGCGAGGTCCTTCTTTTCCTGCTCGTTTCTGGCTTCGCCAAGGTACATAAATACCGTGACGAAGGGAGCCTGACCGTTGGTGGTCAGAAGCGTGACGACCTGATACTGGATGGTCTGTACGCCGCGACGGATCTCCTCGCGCAGTCTTCTCTCCACAATTTTGGAGAACTGCTCCTTGGTCAGAGTGGTGCCGGAGATCTCCAGCTCCTCCTCAAGCGTTTTGCTGATCTTCTCACGGCTGACCTGTACGAAGGGTGCCAGATGCGTCAAAGAGATGCTCTGTCCGCCGTATTGGTTACTTGCAACCTGCGCGATGATCTGCGTCGCAATGTTGCAGGCAGTGGAAAAGCTGTGGGGACGCTCGATCATGGTGCCCGAGATGACCGTGCCGTTCTGGAGCATATCCTCCAGGTTGACAAGATCGCAGTTGTGCATATGCTGTGCATAGTAGTCCGCATCGTGGAAGTGGATAATTCCCTCCTCGTGCGCCTTGACGATCTCCTGAGGCAGAAGGATGCGGTTGGTAATATCACGGCTGACCTCGCCCGCCATATAGTCGCGCTGAACGCTGTTGACCATGGGGTTCTTGTTGGCGTTCTCCTGCTTTGCCTCCTCGTTGCAGCACTCGATCAGGCTCAGAATGCGCTCGTCGGTGGTGTTGGAGCGACGCACCAGCTCGCGGGTGTAACGGTAGGTAATATATTTCTTCGCCACCTCGTAAGCACCGTGTGCCATGATCTGGGATTCGACCAGATCCTGAATCTCCTCGACGCTGGGAGCGCGGTTCATGCGGATGCAGTTGAGCTCAACCGCCTCCGCGATTCTATGAATTTGCATGGGCGTCATGCGGGCGCCCTCGTCAACGGTATCGTTTGCTTTTGTGATCGCGGCAATGATCTTGGTAATGTCAAAAATGACCTCCGAGCCGTTTCTCTTAATGACCTTCATAATTCCTCCTTTTTTGATCTTTTTCCGTTCAAATTCCTTCAAATTAATATATTGTGGAAAATGCGGGCACATCCGGTAAAAAATGCGCCGCGCATCGTTTGTCGAATCGTGAATCGAGCAATACCATTATACCATATCTTGTGAGATTGTCAATATCAAATCCCAATATATTGTGTTTTCTGCTTTTTGCACAAAAATAGGGGGATGCCGATTGGCAATATCCCCCAATTTTTTTTGCTTGGTTATCGGGTTCGTTTTTTCTCTGCCCTCAAGGCGTGCGCGCAGAGTGATGCAAGCGGGCATTCCGAGCAGCGCGGTGCGCGTGCCGTACAGGTATCTCTGCCGAACTGCACCATGCGGTGGCAGAAGGCACTTTGCTGATCGCGCGGAATGAGCTTTTCCAGGATCCGCTCGACCTTGATGGGCGTTTTTTGCGTTTCGGGATACATTCCGAGGCGTCCGCAGATGCGGATGCAGTGCGTGTCGGTGACGACACCGCCCTTGCCAAAGATATCGCCGAGCAGCAGATTTGCAACCTTTCTCCCTACCCCTGGAAACCTGAGAAGCTCCTCCATGGTGTCGGGCAGAACCCCACCGTATTCCTCAAGCAGAAGCTTGCAGGCATCCTTGGTGTTTTGGGATTTGACGTGATAGAGCCCACAGGGGCGGATATATTCCTCCAGCTCCTCGACCGGAGCCTCGGCGATCGCCTGCGGCGTCGGATATGCCGAGAAAAGCTCGCGGCAAACCAGATTCACGCGCGCATCGGTGCATTGCGCGGAAAGCCTGCCCATGATCAGAAGCTTCCAGGGCTCCCCACCCCATTCCAGAGCGCAAGGCGCCTCGGGATAGACCCCCTCCAGCACCCGGATGATGGCTGCCATATTCTCTTTTTTCTGTGCTTGCGTCATAGCTCTACTCCCCCTGCCCTGCGTGTGATACGCTTGCGCGCGCTTCTGCTTACAGTATAACAAAAGGCAGTGAGAAAGTCAAGATTTTTCAATGCTCCTATTGACATTTGAGAGAAAATCGGTTACAATAATAAAGCACAGACAAATCGGGATGTAGCGCAGTTGGTAGCGCGCCTGGTTTGGGACCAGGATGTCGCAGGTTCAAATCCTGTCATTCCGACCAAAGATCAAACGAAGGGACTCGTTCCCTTCGTATGATCTTCGATTGAATTTGACGATGACGGACCTCTCAAATGCGAAGCGTTTGAATGCTTTGCGCTACGCTATCAGCGGATCGGCACAGACATTCGGCGCAAAGTTAGGTTCCTGAATCCTGTCATTCCGACCAAAATCGGCGCAAATTTAATACGTCACCGGAGGCTGTGTACCGTAGTACCGTAATGCCGGATTAGGTGTCCAAGTGAGCTTGGGTTATTGCATTTGCAAGACCTTAGCTCTATTTTTATTTTCGAAGGCTTTTCACGAAATGCGGAAAAAGGAAACTGTAAATTTGAGCTTCAAAAATGCAAATCTGTGTTTGTGCCTTGGTTTGGTACATTTCATACTCACAAACCACTTTTGCGGCGAAAGCCTTTTCTTTGACTACAGTGATGCAATTATTGCATTTTGATAGAGAGAAAGCGGTGAGCATTTCTGCCCACCGCTTTGACTGTATTATAAGCAGTTACCCTTCGGTAAAGGTAATTCTTCCTTGCGGCTCGGCGTATTGTTTCTCCAATTGCCCATCGTGCGTACAACCTTTTCGTAATAACCTTTTTTGAAGAACAGGCACTTGGAAAGATCCACGCCCATTTTGTCGCCCGTCAGAGTCAGAGCAACCGCACGGCATCCGGCGGCGCAATACTTGAAATAGGGGCAATTTCTGCATTCTTCATTGACCTCGGCAAGCTCACCAACCGTGGCACAGACCTCCGCAAGATACTTGCCCATCTGAAGTAGCGGCCTGAGTCCATACTCCTTGACATTGCCGAGAATATCATTCCTTTCCTCGTAATAGCCCGACATCTGCATACACGGGAAAACGTTTCCGTTTGCCGATACAGCCACCATACTGCGATTTCCGGGGCATACAGGGCGTGTGGGCTTGTACTCACCCTCACAGCACGCAACGGTGCGGAGATTATAGCTCTTGCTCCTTGGGAAAAGAGTCATAAGCTGCCAAATATCAATCACCATTTTATGATCTTCGGAAATATACTCTCTCACGAAGTCGAGCATCCCCGCAAAATATTCGTCAAGATCGAGGGTTGCGCCTTTTGCGTTCTCGTTCCAACGAGGAACCTCGGTGGTACGAATGATGCGCATTTCATACACCCCCATTTCGTCAAGGAGCCGAGCCGTGGGGAGCATAGATTCGATATTTTTTCTGTGTACGTTGGTCTGCGCTTTGACACGGAAGCCGTTATCCACGCAGAGTTTGATCGCACGGAGCGCATCTTCTTCCGCGCCCTTGCGGTTTCTGAGCCAATCGTGATGCCCGATACCGTCAAAGGAAATCTTGATCAGCGGATCGCATCCGATCTCCTTCATGCGGTCAAGCACAGCTTGATTTATGTAAAATCCGTTGGTGTTCAGTTCCTCAACGAACATTCCGCGCTTATAAATGCCCTCAATGATGGGCAAAAAGTCCTTGTGGCACATGGGCTCACCGCCCGTAATTGTAAAGGCGTTGATGCCGCACCTTTGTGCTTCATCAAGCAGCTTTTCGGCTTCTTCAAGCGTAAATTCAGCCATCAGGGGCGAGTTGTCCGACGCGTTGAAGCAATGCAGACAGTTATAGTTGCACTTGCCTGTAATCATCCAATTCATCGCAGGAAAATAGCGGTTGTCACAGTCCATCTTCTGCCACGGATCAAGGCAAGCCGCGCCCACCTCGCAAGCAGAAATCATTCCTCTTTGAATGAGAGTTTGCACAAGAGAGCTGTCGGCTATCTCGGTCTGCCCGTCACAGAGCGATAGCAATTCAAATTCTTCTTTTGTCAACCTCTGCGCGTCGCGCCGACCTTTTACGTAATAGGCGTAAGGCACGCGCCACCATGACCGCAGAGCAATGTTTTTATTCAGTATGTAAGTCATATTTCCTCGGTAAATGGAAAATTTATTGTACTAACTTCGTTTTTTCCATGCTTTCCGGCTCATCATCTTCTTCGGAACATCCGCTTGCGCCGCCTGCAACAGCATCAAGGTCATCATCGTCAAGCTCGCCACTCTTAGGGTTTAACTGTGCGAAGTATGTAGCCGCCTCGTCTGCGGTCATTTCTACGTTGCTTGCCTTTGCGAGTTCAAGCAGTTCATCTGCGCTTTTTACGGTCTTTGCCTTTTCAATCATTTCTGCGTTAAAGTTTTTCATAGTTTTTCTCCCAACTTTGCATTACTATTTATAGTTTAGAAAAAATGAGCCACTGATTTTTATCTTCGTAATCGTCATCATCGTCGTCATCGGAAGAAGGATCACAGCCACCCGACACGTTAACGAGAAGGTCATCGTCAAGCTCGCCCGAATGGAGCTGATGAAAATATTTGTCTGCCTCCTCCGGGGTGATCTCCACGTTACATTCCTTGGCAATTGCCAAAACCTCGTCCGCGCTATTTGCGGATTTTATTTTTTCAACAATTTCGTGTGTAAGTTTCATGTTTACTCCTTCCGTGTTACAAGCAGAAACAGTATTTTATTTCACTCTCTGCTACGTCCCGACCAACCATGTCTTTTCCACAACCGTAGCATATCATCCGATTGTTCTTGTATTTTCCATCTTTATACCCACAATGCTGGCATCTGGTACCGTTCTTAAACTGTTCATAATCATCACTCGGATTAACAAGCTGCACAAGACCGCCCGAAACACCGTCAAGCATTTCGTCTTCAAGCTCTTCTGCGCCGTTTGGATTTTTGATTTCTTCGCTTGTGTTTTTCATGATTTTTCTCCTTTTGTTGTAATTTCGTGTGCGATCTTCATATTTGCTTCTTGCTTATTACAGGATTCCGCCACCGGTATGCTTCAGTTCACTCTCATCCACTTTTCGATTAACCATTTTTTTACCACAATCATCGCATTTCATATATCCATTCTTGTACTTTCCACGGTCATCACCACAATACTGGCATACGGTACCGTCTTTAAATCTATACAGATCACCAGAACTGGGATTAATCAGCTGCACAATACCGCCCGAAACACCGTCCAGCATATCGTCGTCAAGCTCTTGTGCGCCGTTTACTTTTTTGATTTCTTCGTTCGCGTTTTTCATAATTTATACTCCTCTCCTCATCGCAATCCTTAACTTTGCGATTGCGTTGTGTTTGATAAATTTCGCATTGGTATATGTAATACCCATTTTTATAGCAATGTCCCGAAGGGGAATTTCGTGATAATAATAAAGCACAATAACGTCCTGCTCACGCTCGGAAAGGGTTTCCAAAGCTATGGCAAGGTTCTCCTTCAAGATCTCGTTTTCAATTTCAGCCACCACGCCATCGTCTGTGAATTTTTTACCCTTAATTGACATTTATTTCACCTGCATTTCAAAACTAATTTTTAGTTATATTACACAGGGGATGCGTACACATCCCCTGCGATTCGGTGCCCCGATTACTTGTCAGACTTGAGCTTAATCTTAACGAAATAATCAGAATAATAGCTTTCGGTTACAAGCGTTCCCTCAACTTTTTCTGCATCTTCTGCACCACAAACAGGACATTCTGTACCCTTTGTCCAGAAAACAGCGTCAACTTTATTGGAGGAAAGAGCCATAGGTCTTGAAGCAGTTTCAATCTGAACCAGCTCAAAGTTCACCTGCGCTCTGTTTGCGATTTCGGTAAGCAAAGCAATATTGAAGCCTGCTGCCTTGCCGTTAGCCGCAACAAAGTCCATAGGAGGAACGTCGCCTGTTACACCGATCTTGATGGTTCTTGCACCGTCAAAGTGAGGAAGTTCTTTTGCAACAGGATCGCTTTCGATGTATGCCTTCAGCTCGTTTTCAATCAGATTGTCAAGAGTTCCGTCAGCCTTCATTTCCTTGATGGCGTTGTTGAGAATGTCATAAACTTCTTTGTTAGTGTCCAATGTCATCATAGAGAAAACGGTCATTTCTTTTGAATCTTCATATGATTCGATATTATCGTTATGTGCAATAACATAATCCGCTGTGCATTTTTCAATACCAATCTCATCTATTCTGCCACTTTCCAAATCCATAAGAGCTGCGGATAAGTTGCTATAGGGGATATATTCACGCTTAACAGTGACTTCGCCCTGTCTGTGTTTGTTGTGTGCCTCGTTAGACTGAAAACCTTCCATTTGTCCCGTTTGCAAAACACCAATTTTAGTTTTACCATCATCCTTCTTCTCACCGCAAGCAGCGAGGGAGAGGAGCATAAGTCCTGCCAAAATAATTGCTAAAAATCTTTTCATTTCTAAAAACCTCCAGTTTTTAAGTGCAAAATGCAAAATGCATAATGCAAAATTATTTTTTGTTTTTTTCTTGTGTTTTGCAGATGGAAATAAGGATGCTGATTAGTTCCTTTATATCGTTTTCCATACTGTCAAACTCTTTTTTGGTTAAATATTCCGTTTTGTATAACAAGCGGAGCCAATAGTGTGTTTCGTTTGCTTCTTTCAGGGCAATACACATTTTTGCATAAAAGTCGGGTTTTGTTTGCCCTCTTTCTGCTTCCGAAACATTTGCACCTATACTTGTGCCGCTTCTTAAAAGCTGTTTTGAAAGAACATACTCTTTTCTGTCGTTTGTCAGCATTTTGTAGAGATTTACAATCCGCACAGCAAAGGTAAAACTTTTTGTTTCAATTATGTTGTCCATCGTTACACCTCACTTTGCATTGTGCATTTTGCACTTTGCATTTAGATTTCAACGCTGATTTTGTTTGTGCCGCTGACGTAGGAATGGCTGTAGTTTTGTGACGTTCTTTTCACGATCATCACGCCCATAGGCTCGTCATCCTCGGAAAGCGCAAAGGGGTTATACTCTTTGCCTTTCGCATCAATGTTAAGCCGTATGCACTTTTCGCTTTCGGAATACTCGATTGAAAGGTCGGTGTCGATTTCGTCCTCGGCACACTTGAACATTTCGTATATGAGTTCCTCGGCGCAAAGCTGTAAGCGGTATGCCGCTTTAGAACCAAGTCCGTAACGCTCACCGAATGTGGTGATGTTACCGTGAAGCTCCATAAGGTCAAAATCACGGCTTTCAATGTGCATCGAGATAAACTTCAGCTTTTTAATGAAAGCAATGGTCTTTTCCTTCCTCGGATTGTCAAAGATCTCGGCAGGTGTGCCTTGCTCGTAAACGCCCTTGTCGGCAAGGAACATAATGCGGCTGCCAATCTCTTTGGCAAAGTTCATTTCGTGGGTAACGATAATCATTGTCATGCCCTTTTTGGCAAGCATACGCATGGTGGCAAGAACCTCACCAACCATTGTGGGATCAAGCGCCGACGTCGGCTCGTCAAAGAGCATGATCTTCGGCTCCATCATAAGGCATCTTGCGATTGCTACTCTCTGCTTCTGACCGCCCGAAAGATTCTGCGGCATTGCGTGGAGCTTGTCGAGCAGACCGACCTGCTTTAAGAGGTCTTTTGCTTTGGCAACCGCTTCTTCACGGGGCATTTTGAGCAGCCTTGTGGGAGCGAGTATCATATTTTCCTCAATGTTCATGTGAGAGAACAGATTGAAGCTCTGATACACCATACCCATTTCACGACGGATGGAGTCAATGTCCGCACCCTTTGCGGTGATCTCTCTGCCGTTAATGAAAATCTGACCTTTATCGGGCTTTTCCAAAAGCTCAATGCTGCGGAGCGTTACGCTCTTACCGCAACCCGAACCGCCGATGATGACCACGACCTCACCCTCGTCAACGGTGAAGCTGACATCCTTTAAGACTTCGAGATTCCCGAAAGACTTACAAAGTCCTTTTACTTCAATTAAGCTCATTTTTTCGCACCTGCCTTTCTTTTCTTGATTCTGTCAGACAGGGCAAAAATACCCGTTACCAAATAGGACAGTCCGAGATAGATAATCATACCGACGATAATCATAAAGAGTGGCTGCATTGTCCTTGCGGAAATGTTGTTGATGACTCTTGTGAGGTCGGTAATGGTTACGTAGCCCACCACGCTCGTCCATTGGATGAGGTTGATTATGGTGGATTGATACACAGGCTTTGCAATTTCTGCCGCCTGCGGCAAGGTCACGTAGCGGAACGCCGCAAAGCCCGAGAAGCCAAGTGTACGCATGGCTTCCACCTGTCCTTTGTCGGTGGCATCGAGTGCGGAGCGCATCAGCTCTGCGATATATGCCGCCGTGTTCAGACCAAAGGTGATAATGGCTACCACAAGGGCATCCATATCGGTTTTGGCAAACACCACGTAGTAGAAAAGCATCAAGAGCATCAATACGGGTGAGCCACGAAGCACCGCTATGTAAATGGATGCAGGGATTTTTAAGATTTTGTGTTTGCTTCTTCTCATAGCACAAACCTCTGCACCGAGGAGCGTGCCTAAAACGAGGGCGAAAAAGGAAATCTGAACGGTTGCCCAAAGTCCTTCCAAAATCGTTAGCCAAGCCCCGCCGGCTATGAGAAGATCATAAAACTTTTGAAACATGGCTATAATCTTCCTTTACTCGTTTTGTGAGATTACTTGTCGGATTTGATGGCAATTGCAACCGTTTGAGTAGAGAAATAGCTTTCTGTTACGAGCGTACCTTCAACAACTTCAGCCCACTCTCCGTTACACTCTGAACAAGTTACACTCTTTGTCCAAAAAACAGCGTCAACCTTATTAGAAGAAAGAGCAATAGGTCTTGCACCTGTTTCAATCTGCACAAGCTCAATATTTACCTGTGCGCGGTTTGCAATCTCTGCAAGAAGTGCGATATTGAAGCCTGCCGCCTTGCCGTTGGCCGCAACGAAGTCCATAGGAGGTACGTCGCCGGTTACACCAATCTTGATGGTCTTTGCGCCGTCAAAGTGAGGAAGGTCTTTTGCCACGGGGTCGCTTTCAATGTAGGCTTTCAGCTCGTTTTCGATAAGGCTGTCAAGCGTACCGTCAGCCTTCATTTCTACGATGGCATTGTTGAGAATATCATAAACTTCCTTATTGTTCTCCATAGTCATCATAGAAAAGTGAGTCTTTACGCAATTAGTCGCTGGATAACCTACGATGATATTCTCATTGCGTGCTGCTACATATTTTGCAGTATATTCTTCAAGACCAATGGCCTTAATCTTTCCGCTTTCAAGGTCCATAAGTGCAGTAGCCAGATTGTTGTAAGTAATGCACTCGGTTGTATCATCAGCGCCAATTCTCATATGTTCATCGTGTGTGCCGGTATGCAAGCCTTCCATACCACCTACTTCAAGCACGCCCATTTTTACTACATTCTCCTTTTCACCGCAAGCGGCGAGGGAGAGGAGCATAAGTCCTGCCAAGAGGACTGCCAAAAGTTTCTTAATGTTTTTCATAATTCAAATCTCCTTTTAATTCAGATTCTTTTTGATTTTCAAAATGTTGTGTCCGTCTTTGTATTCATAGGCGATTTCGTCCATAGACTTCTTTACCATATAGATACCAAGACCACCGATTCCTCTTTCCTCTGCGGAAAGCGTTGTGTCGGGATCGGCTTTTGCAAGAGGATCGTAAGGCACGCCGTTATCAATGAAAGTAATAACAACGCTGAGTGGCTCTTCCACCACTTCAACCCGCACGGTCGCTTGACCGATTTCGGGGTTGTACGCATAGTGTGCGATATTGCCGAAAAGCTCGTCGATGGCAATATCAATCTGCATCTGCGCTTTCATCGGGCAATCAAGAGCTTCAAGCTGCTCGTTTACAAAGTTCGTTACAGTTTCAATGTTTTCTACCGTTGCGGCAATGGTTAGTTCTTTCATTGTGCATCCTCCTTCCTGTAGTATTTCAGCGCAAGCATTGTAATGTCATCAAACTGCGGAGCTTCCCCGACGAAGGCGTCTACATCCTTTTTGACTTCATCACAGATCACTTGCGGTGCTGCATCTTTGTATTTTTCAAGAACGATATGCAGACGATCTTCTCCGTAAAGCTCGGTGTTCAGATCGGTCGCTTCGGTAACTCCGTCGGTGTAGAGGTAAATCGCATCACCGGGTGCAAGCTCCAGCTCATTCTTGCGGTAGCGAACACCCTCCATACCTGCAAGGACAAAGCCTGCACGGGTTTTGAGATATTCGTATGTACCGTCTGCGTGTTTTACAAGGGGAGGATTGTGACCTGCGTTGGCAAAGAGTACCTTGCCTGTCTTTACGTTGAGAATACCCATCCAAGCGGTAACAAACATTCCTGCATCATTACCCTCGCAGAGCTTTTCGTTGGCAACGGTAAACACCTCTTCAACACTCATGCCAGACTCGGCACAGCTCTTGATGATGGTCTTGGACTGCATCATAAACATTGCCGCAGGGATACCCTTGCCGGATACGTCTGCTATCAAGAACGCAAAATTATCTTCGTCCACAAAATAAAAATCATAGAAGTCGCCGCCAACCTCTTTTGCCGTGTGCATCGTGGCGAAGATCTCAAACTCTTTTCTATTTGGATAAGGCGGGAATACAGAAGGTAACGCCGAGTGCTGAATGGCTTTTGCAAAGGCAAGCTCTGCGTCGATGCGTTCTTCTGCATCCTTGATGTACCGCTTCAAAGTATCTACCGTTGCGTTGATGTCGTTGGAAAGTGAGTCAAATTCCAAATTGTTACGCACGTCCATCGTAACGTCAAGATTTCCGTTGGTGATCTCCGATAGCGAATGGTTGATACGGTTCACGCTGACAACGATCTGTTTCTTTATCAAAAGGTAGACAAGAAGCGTCAGAGCAATAAATATCAGCATCTCCACCGCAACCGCCATAATGACAACCATATTTCGTGTAATGGTTACTTCTTTTACGGGTATGGCGGATATGATGTAGTAGCCTTCTGCCATTTCTGCCATACAGTAGAACTCAATGCCCTCTACATTTGCGGTAACACGTTGTCCTGTTTGAACAGAACCGGGTTTTATTCCGAATGCTTCTAAATCAAGCTTCTTGCGGTCAACACCTTTGACGTTACTGACAATGTTTTTATCTTGGTCAACGATCAGAACTCGTCCGTTGTTGCCCACATGACGATTCCGGGTGAGTGATACAACCTCGTGGTCAACGCTCGCCTGCAGATGTGCGTAGTCATAACCGATCTGCACAAGACCGCCGTTTGTAAGCGATGCACCTGCATACTTGCGCTCTATGGAGCTGTCATAGGACTGAGCTTGAAATTCCTGTACCATTTCCTTTTCGCCATCGAGCAGCACCAAGAACTCTTTGGATTGCTCGCCCGATGCCATATCGAAGCCGACGAAAGATTCGATATTACACGCCACGATGATACCTTTACTGTTGATAATATCAATCTCCGTTACATCGTACCGTGTGAGCATTTCCGCAATTCTTGCACTCATTTCCTCTTCTGATGCGGTGTCTGCATCTATATCGTCAAGCTCTGCCGATATGTTGCGAACGATCTCAAGCATATGGTCGTTGGTGGCGTCCTTTATATCTGCCTTGACATCAGTGATGTTCAGCCGCAAGAGATTGTCAGCATTGTTGTTTGCAATCCGTGTTTGGAACATCCATAGGAACATGGTTGTGGCAATAAAGGCAATGAGCATTAAGAATAAGAGCCATTTTAGGAAGTTGTAGGAAATGCTTGTTTGCTTTTTTGCTTTCATAGGCATATCCCTCCAATACTTGTTTGGTTCATTGGAGTTCACCTTATTCAATCGTCAGAATATCAATGAACCCTGTTACCTCAAAAATTTCGTTGATCGTATCATTTACGTTCTTGATAATCATCTCGCCCTGCTTGTTCATTACCTTCTGCGCGGCAAGAATTACGCGAAGTCCTGCGGAAGAAAGATACTCAAGCTCCGCAAAATCAAGCACGAGCTTTTCTACTCCGTTAATGTTCCCCTTGAATTCAGCTTCAAGCTGCGGTGCGGTCGTGGTGTCAAGTCTGCCGATCACCTTTACGTTCAGTTCGGCTCCGTTCAAATTCTTTTCAATGGTCATTGTTATGTACCTCTTTCTTAAAATTAATTATTTTATTCTAACGGTTACAAGATTTGTAAAGCCGTCTTCTTGGGTTTGGGTATATTCTATGCTTTCTGACGCATTTTTCGCAATGGCGAGTGAAATCATATTAGTTGATTCTCTCACATCAAAATGTTTTCCGTCATATTTCAGTGTCATTGAAAGCGTTTCTTCTTCCTGTGAGTATTCAAAAGCTACACTTAACTTAAACTCATTATCAAGTTCGGGAAGAATACACTGTACGCCGAGTTCTTCAAATACCGACTGCGCACGATAAATGGTTTTCTGCGGAACTTGATTTCGTCTGCCGAATTCTTCAAGAGAAGTATTAAAGCCGATAAAGTCGAAATCCTTTGATGTGATAAGATTTTCCCATACTTTAAGGTGCTTTATAAATCTGATTGTTTTTTCTCGTTTCGGGTTATCGAAAATCTCTTCGGGAGTTCCGTCCTCATAAACACCGCCCTCGTCCATATAGAACACACGGTTGGCAATCTCGCGTGCAAAACGCATTTCGTGGGTGACGATCATAAGTGTCAAGCCCTTCTTCGCAAGTTCCTTAATAACCGCCTGAACCTCGCCGACCATTGTAGGATCGAGTGCCGAGGTCGGCTCGTCAAAAAGGATAATCTCCGGCTCCATTGCAAGTGCTCTTGCTATTGCAACACGCTGTTTCTGACCGCCCGAAAGCTCATCGGGATAGTTAAATGCTTTATCCGCAAGACCAACTGTACGAAGAAGCTCCATACCATCATCATAAGCATCCTGCTTTGATTTTCCGAGCAAGTCCATCGGTGCTGCCATAATGTTTTCAATGATGTTCATATGGTTGAACAGATTGAAGGATTGGAACACCATACCCATCTTCTGACGGATCTTATTGATGTTGCATTTTTTATCGGTAATACATTCGTTACCAACGAAGATACTGCCCGAAGTAGGAGTTTCAAGCATATTGATACAACGGATAAGGGTTGATTTACCTGTTCCGGAAGGGCCGATGATTGAAATAACATCGCCCCTATGAATATGAACATTTACATCCTTTAAGGGAGTAACGTTTGCATATTCTTTTCTCAAGTGATTTATCTTAATCATCTTACAACCCCCTTAAGAATATTTTTGTTCTTTCTTCGTTTCGGTTCGGCTTTCTTTTTCAAAATGCCGAGAAGTCCTGCGACGCCCCAAGTGATTGCGAAATAAATCACTGCAACCGCAATCAACGGGAAGAAGGCTTCGTATGTATTACCTCTTATAATATCTCCCATTTTGGTCAGATCGTTTACCGCGATATAGCCAACCACCGAGGTTGCCTTAATTAGACTAACAATCTCACCGGAATAGGACGGCAGGAACATTTTCATTGCCTGCGGTAGAACAATACGAAAGAAAGTTTGATTTCTGCTATATCCAAGTGCGTATGCCGCCTCAAGCTGACCGTTATCTACACCGGAAACGGTGAGGGATAGCTGTTCGTATACAAAAGAACCAAAGGTCAGTATAAAACCGAGTATGGCTACCACAACTCCACTCATATCGGGCGAGGTAAATACGATATAGAACAGGATCATCAAAATAACGAGCGTCGGTGTTCCCGCGATAATAGTGGAATACACCTTGGCAAATCCCCGCGATAGCTTTGAAAGCCATTTTGTTTTGCTTCTTGCAAGCATATACAGCGCAAAGCCAAAGAGCGTACCTCCAAGCACCGAGAAGAAGCTAATGATCAAAGTAGTGTAGATACCCTCTACGATCAGTTTCCATCTTTGCTCTCGGATAAAGGTCTTTTCAAAACTATCCTTGAGAGACAACCAAAAGTTCTCAAATCCGCTTCTCTCATACTTTGCCATAACAACTTCGGCATTCATATAAGGATCGGAGAAGTTTACGTTTTCTTTGCGTTCGTCTGTCATATACAAACCACCGCAAACGAGGTCGTATTTTTCGCTTGCAAGACCGGCAAGTCCCGAAGCAAAGGAAACATCAGAAATGTTTACGTTGTAGCCGTACTCTTGGCAGAACATATAAAGCACTTCAATTTCAAAGCCAACAGGCTTACCCTCGTACATATACACGAAGGGCTTGCGTGTGGTATCTATCGCTACATTCAGCGTTTTCGTGCCCCCTGCAAGCTGATCAAGAGGAATCCTTTCCTCGGGCTCCGTTTCACCGTACCATTTGTTGATGAGTTCGTCGATCTTACCTTCATTCTTGAGCTTTGCCAAAAACTCATTCATTTGCGCCTGAAGCGAGTAACCGCCGTCATTCTTTTGGAAACCAAAACCGATTTCCACCGAATAAGCCGGAACTGTGATGCAAGAAAGACTCTTATCTGTTCGTGCAACCGAATTGAAGTTGGGCTTATCCAGCATAATGCCGTCAACCTTGCCCTGTTTTAAGGCAACAAGAACATCGGAGAAGTTATTAAACTCTTTGATTTTTGCGTTCGGAAACTGTTCTCTCGAATATCCGCCGTAGAGTGAACCCGTAACAACACCCAAGGTTGCTGTGTTAAACTGTGAAAGGTCATTTGCGCCTGCTTCGCTTCTGATAATTACCGCAAGGTCTTCTACGTGATAAACATCGGAGAAGTCCATGCTTTCTTCTCTTTCATCGGTAATGGTAATACCAGCCATACCAAGGTCATATTTTTCTGATTGAACACCACCGAGAATAGCAGCAAACGCTACGTCCTCAAACTGAATGCTGTAACCGTATTCTTTGGCAAATCCGGTAATAAATTCAATATCAAAGCCGACAAATTGATTATTATTGAGATATATAAACGGCATTGCGGCGGAGTTGATAGCAACAGTAATCGTGCCGTTTGCACCGTTCAGATGATTATAGGATACAAACTCTGTCGGTTCCTTCGCGCCAAACCATTTTTCTTCCAAAGCCACAAGTCTTCCGTCCGCTTTGACCGTTGCAATATACTCGTTCATTTTCTGCTGCAGATCAAGCTTCTTGCCCTTTGGGAATATTATTCCGTAATTGCTTTCACCAAGAGGCTCATCAATGCGATCAACCGCCTGTCCTTCCCAAAGCATTGACGTATATAGCGATTCGTCGCATCCGAAGGCATCTATTTTTTTGCTATTCAGCGCAACGATCAAGTCCGACACGGAATTGAATTCCATATACGTTGCATCGGGAACAAGCTCGGGCATCATAACGGCTTGAATGGAGCCTGTCATAACGCCTATCTTTTTTCCCGACAAATCACTCAGCTTCGTTCCACCGTCAGAACCGATGCCTTCATTATTTGCAGAACCGCATCCTGCCAGGAGGCTTACTACCATAAGAAGCGCAAACAGCAAGCATAAAATTCTTTTCATTTTTGCATGTCACCTCATTTCAAAAATTCCTCATACAACGTAATAATCGTATTCCATAATCCTACTCATTGCTCTCGTTTCCATTTCTCTTATTTTTCTCGTTACGACAAACGCTATGCAGTGGTTCGCCTCGCGGCATTTCTTCGGCATATCTTATATACTTGGGTGTGCGAAATTCCCCAAACCTGCAAAAAAAGCAACGGTTATTACATCCTGATTTACAAGGAATGGTATCCTTTTCCCACAATGGACAAGTATCCATTTCCGATACGATCAGATAGCCTTCTTCGTTATATTTCTTTTCGTCCAAGATTAAGCGCCTCCTTTGCGCAAATGATTCAAGTTTTTACTTTGAAAAGAGAACTTTTTTCTTTTTTAAAAATATAACAAAAAAACTCCCCGATGTGGGGAGTTTGTCGTAGAATGTATCTGATTTGGCGTAGATTGTAATTTTTACCTCAAATTTAGGATGATTTTGGCAGAAAACACACCGTCCTCGGCTGTGAAATCGTACATACCTTCGTACTTGGTTGTGGTGGCAATCACCGAGCGAATACCGATGCCGTAGAGCGTTTCATCAAAGCTCAGATTTGCCCTGCACGGATTGTCTATCTTAATGAGCAACCGTTCGGGACTGTCCTTAATTTGAATATCAATATTTCTGCCTTTCCCATTTAATTTTGCGGTTGCATTGATTGCATTTTCAAAGAGATTGGCAATTACAATCACGAGATCCTGCGGAGGCACGGCAAGGTTATTGCTTGCTTTGGCGGAGATCTTTACGGAGATACCGTTTTCTTTTGCCCGTCTTTGATACATGGTCAAAATCATATTTATCGTGGTATTCTCACAGTATCTTGTTTCGCCCCACACCTTGTTATCGTCATTTACGAGACTCTCAAGATATTCTTTAAGACTTTCATAATCTCCGTTTCTCGCCAAGCCAAGCATAATGAGGTTGTGGTGACGTCTATCGTGTCTTGATTGACTGTCCGCCGCAAGCTGTGCGGTTTCCGCTTCGATCTGCGCTACAAGCAGCTTGTTTTGTGTTTCGACCTCTCTTTTTTCAGCTGCTTCTGACATATGGTTAATGCTTGAGAAGATAACGGGATACACCGCCATGATCGAAATGCTTAAAAATACGAATGTGATAACCGCAGGATCGTGAAAGCTTGTAAGCCTTACCGGGAATACCGAGGACAGTATTATAGTAATGATAAAGACAATGTTCACGAATATCAAAGGCGCCCAACCCGTTGTAATATTCTTTGATGCCGCCCGACAAAGGGTGCATACGTAGCGAAGAAAATAGATAACGATAGCCGAAAGCAGAACCGCTTGGATGAGCGCGGTAAGTGTCCAATGCAACTCGCTAAACGTGCCTTTCACCATAGTAAAGAGTGACATCACAATACAGAAGAAGATCGAATAGGTCAGCATGGTAAAAATTCTTTGCGTAAGCTTTCCTTTTGTGGTCACGAAGAAGATTACGTACTGACCGATGAGAGATAGAATAAATCCCACAAAGAACTGCAATGCCAAATTTGTCAGCACGAATTCTGTGAAGAACAGAAGCCCTGTTTGAAGGACTACCCAAGTGCCCCATACGAGATAAGTAATCTTTTTGCTGTATTTGAGAGTAGAGGAATAGATGCCGGCAGCAGCATGAGCGATCAGTAAAAGTATAAATTCAACGATAGTTCCTGTCATGCTCGTCAGTCCTCCTGTCCTTCGCATTGAAAATTCCAAAAAGTGTTCTTGATCTCGGTAAATTTTCCTCTTGGAATTTGAATTTTGATATTGCTATACAGGCATACGTTTGTCGGAGTTACGTTTTTAACGTGCCTCAGATTGACGATATACGCACTTCCGATACGAACAAAACCGCCGTATTTGCTGAGTATTGTAAAAAGCTCCGTGACGGTCATTCTGACTTTGATTTCTTCGCCATCATCTTTCCTCATATATTGATAATGGTCGTGCGCTTCCGAGTACATAATGTGGTTTGCGTTTACGCTCGCAACACCGTTTTCCGTCTTGAACTTCAAATAACGATCACGGGTTCTTTTCACTTGAAGGAGAGCCGCATCCAATGCCTCGTAAAACTTTCGGGGATTGATTGGCTTTATCAGATAACGAAGCGTTCCTGTTTCATAGCTCTGCGGAGCGTGTTCAATCGAG